>CAWIYD010000030.1:0-166527 GCA_963840195.1 uncultured Actinomycetes bacterium | reverse complement strand
AGCCTGCGGCCGTGGTGGCGTACCCGCCGGGCGCGCCCGTCGGCCGCCACATCCAGCCACGGATGCTCGCGGACCCCGGTATCCAGCACCGCGACCATGGGCCTGCGGCCGTACTCCGATGCGCAGAATCCCGCCGGGCGGCCGGCGGCGTCGGCGACACCTCGACCGCCGTTGCCCCGTCCGAGCGCCCGTACAGGTACGAGTCGGGGGGCGGGGCCGGTGACCCCGCCGCCGTCGCTGGCCGGGTTCCCGGTAACGCCACCGCCGTCGCTGGCCGGACTCCCGGTGATGGCCGAGCCGACGAGCAGGTGTTCCAGGGCGATCTGACGGACAGCCTCCCGGTCGAAGCCCGCGATGTTCCTCGTCGGTGGCGGATGCGCGGACGCCTGCAGGGCCACCCAGGCATCGACCACCACGGGACCGGACGCTCGGCTGTCCCGCGGGGGGGCGGCCTCCAGGACCACCGTACGGGGCAGCCCCGGCATGTCCCGCGGCGCGGTCGGCGGGTTCCCCTTGCCGGACCCGGGCACGTGCAGGCCGACCCCGGCGAGTACGTCATTGATGGCGTCCAGCGGCTCGGCCGTGAGCAGGCCGGGCGGAACCAGTAGCGTCCTGGCCCGGTACACCGTGGATCGCGGGGTTCGCCAGCCCAGCACCACGGCGGCATCGACCGGGGAAAATACCCGAGCGCCGTGCCGCTGCAGTATGGCGGCGGGCACCGCCTCCATACCTGGGGCACCCTCGTCGTCGTGACCGTTTGGGCGATGGTTGTGGATTCGATCCAGGTACCACTTCATGAGCAGCTCCCTGCCTCATGCCCTCTCATAATGTGGCGGCGGAATCTCAAAGTCCAGCGGGCCGGACCAGCCGCCACTGCCTAAACGGAGCTGGGCAATACCGCGCAGATACGCCCCTGACATCACAGCCTGGTAACGCCGTCCGGCTGCGTCAGGCCGCGGCGCGGCCGGCCCGGCCGGTCCCCGGGCCCCGCGAGAGGCCCGGGCCCCGGTGCGATCAGCGGGCACCCCCGCCCGCCGCCGGCCCGCGGGTGACCGCAGCCCCGCGGCCGCAGCCGCACAGGCGTGGCTCGCAGCCGCACGCCGGGGCCGGGGGACAGCTGCACGGTGGACGGCACCGCGTGAACGCCACCACGTCCAGCGTGCGCACCGGATCCACGGGGTCATCGCTCGTGATGACGAGCTCACAGCACTCGGGGTCGCAGCTCGCCTCGTACTGGATCAGGACGCCGAGGCACGAGCCCGACACCAGGGTCGCCGGGAAGGGATTGCCGATCAGCTTGAAGTGCCGACGTGGCCGCTTGAACGCCACGCTGGTGACGTGCAGCGGGCACTCGCCGACGTTGCAGACGCTGATGGTCTTCTCGGCGGATCCGCAGTCGACCTCGCCGAAGCAGGCCGACCCGGTGATAGCCAGCTTTCCGGAGGGCGCCGTGCCGGACACGTCGATGGCCAGCGGGCCGGCCGGATCGTCGCTGTTGACGGTGAGCGTGGCGCTCGCCGGGCCGGGCACGCTTGGCGCGAAGCGGATGGGCACCGGGATCGCCGCTCCCGGTGCGATGCGGACCGGGTACGACAGGGTGGTCGGCGGCAGGAACTCCCCCAGGGACGAGGTGATGGCGGTGACGGACAACGGGCAATGGCCGCTGTTGCTCAGGATCAGGGGCTCATCGGCGAAGGAGCCGACGCACGCGCGGCCGAAGTCGCCGGTGCCGGCCATCGCGAGGACCAGCCGTGGGGCCGGGGCGGTGCCGGTCACCGTGATCGTGTGCGGACTGAAAAGGTCATTGCTCAGGATCGTCAGCGTGGCGGTCGCGGTGCCGATGCTCGTCGGCTTGAACCGGATGACCACGTCGATGGCCGCTCCGGGGCTGACGGCGAGCGGGTAGGAGGTGACCGAGGGAACCTCGAACTCGGTGGCCGAGGAGACGATGTTGCTGATCAGCAGCGTGCTGAAGCCGGTGTTGTCGATCGTCAGCGTGGTGTCCGCGGGCGAGCCCACGCAGGCGGGGCCGAAATCGCCGCCGCTGACGATGGCGGTCTCGATGACCGCGGCCGGCGCGACGGCGGACAGCAGCCGCCGTCCGTCGATGCTGCCCCAGCCGGTGCAGGCGTCCCAGCCCGGGCCGGCCGTGTAGAACGGGGAGTCCGGCGTGTAGCCGGAGTCGTTGTTCCCGGAGCGGACGTCGTTGCAGATCTCTGGGCCGTACTCGTACAGCGTGGGGTTGAGGAAGCCCACGCTGTGCCCGAGGAACGCGTTGATCTCGGCCACCAGGCCCGCGTACAGCGGCGCGACGCAGCTGGTCCCGGTGAACGCGAAGCCGGCGCCGTTCAGGATGAGGCCGGTGAGCGCGACCATCCCGGCCACGTCGGGAACGCCCCGGCGGGCGTTGCCGTCATTCTTCGAGATCGGCAGGACGCCGGCGGCGGCCTGGTAGGCCGGCACCGGGAAGGTGTCGCTCACGCCGCCGCCCGTCGTCGTGTAGGGGGCAAGGTCAAACGGGCTGGCCGTGTTGGCGTCGCTCCAGGCGAGTTCCTCGAACGTGGCCGGGGGCGTGGTACTGACGTTCCCGATGATCGTGCCGCCGCACGCGGTGAGCCAGGGATCGGAGTTCGGGAACGAGACGTGGCAGAGCGTGTCGTGCACCTGGTTGGCCGCCCCCCAGTCGCCGAGCGCGATGAGCACGGTGATCCCGCGCATCGCGGCGGCCTGGAGGTAGCCGGACAGCACCTGGGCCATGCTGCCGCTGCTGGCGGGATTGCCGATCGTGGCCTGGTCATCGCTCAGCCGGAGAACCCAGCTGGCGGACAGCACCGACGGAGGGTTGTCGCCGGCCGCCGGGAAGATCGCGCGCGAGAGGAATGCCTCCCATCCCGCCTCCGTGTTCTCGGTGAAGTAGACGTTGATGTTCGCGCCCTGGCCAATGGCGGCGGAGGTCTCGACGTCCTGTGTCGTCTCGTAGGCCGCCGGGCAGGCCAGCCCGCCGGTGATCAGCGCGGGATTGTTGCCGTAGGTCGTGCCGTTGACCGTCAACCCGATGGGGACGAGGTTCGGCTGGGTCTGGGAGCCGGGCAGGCTGTTGATGAACTGCGTGATGTCGGCCGGCGCGTAAGCGGCGCCCTGGTCGGCCGCCGCGAACAGGCCGATCGTCTGGCCCGCCGCTCCGGTAGCGGGGAAGTCATACAGCTGCGCGATCGTGGCCGGGGAAAGGGAATTGGCCCCGGGCGGGTCACCCGTCCCGGTACCCGCCGGACCGCCCAGCCGCCTCGTGTCCAGGCCGATGACCGCCGTAATCACCCCGGAAAGCGCCGACGGTACGTGCACCGGGTCCTCGAATCCCCGGTAGACCTGGTCCTCGCCGGCTTCTCGCTGTGGTCCGGTCTGCTCACGTCCGGGGACCGGCCGGTCGGCAAACAGGCGCGGCGCCCGGTACCGGTTCAGCGTGATGCCGAAGGCGGCGTTGACGCGCGCTGCCGGTCCCTCGCCGACAACCCGGCGCCGTCCGGGGTCGGCCTCGACCGCGCGCAGCTCGCTGGTTTCGAGGAACCGGGTGACGGCCTGGACATCCTCGTCCTGCGCCCCGTAGGTGCGGGAGAACTCCTCGGCTGACAGGAAGCTGCGCTGTCCCGGAGGCGTCTGCTGCCAATGCTCGGCCGGGTGAAGCTCGGGACTGCCCGGACGCTGCCGGAGCAGGATGGTGAACCCGACGGTCTCGCCTTCGTCAACGGGGCCGAGCAGTTCCGACCCGCTCACCCGGGGTCGTTCACTTCCGGGGACTGACCGGTAGCCACGTGGTGCTGGCATTACGCCCTCCTTGCGCCTGGGTCGCCGCAGCGGCAGGAGGTGCGTGGTTTCACTTGCTGCCGGCCTGCGGCCCTCTGAACGTTCGGAGGCAGGCAGGCAACGCCAGATACGACGGGATGTATCAGGCCGGTCTCAGCCGCCTCTGTGACAGGTGAAGAGGCATGGCCTGGCCGCGCCCCGAAAACCTGGAGGTGAGCGATGAAGGCAGTAGTACGCAGGATCCTTGATTACCTCGCGGAGATGAGCGCTCGCCGTAGATATCCACCCGAGAAAATGGATGCGGCTTATACGCGCTCCTATCAGGTCATCCGCCTGACCATCGGATTCCTTGGTGTCCTGCTGCCCGTTGTCTTCATCATCGGGGAGGCCTTCTTCCTCAAGGAAGGAATTCATGTCCGAGGGTCGCTCAGCGCGTATTACCACACGTCCATGCAAGATGTCTTCGTCGCTGGCCTGTGCGTCATCGGCTTCATGCTGGTGACCTACATGGCGGGCGAGCCCAGAACCTGGGACTTCTGGGTGAGCCTGGCTGGCGGTATCGCAGTACTCGGCGTGGTGTTCTTCCCCACCTCGCGGCCTGGCCTCCGCGCGGCGCCCCGCTCTGCGGCAGCCACCCAGAACCGCCTGGATGCTCCCCCGTAGAGCAGCAGCTTGGCGAGCACACGACAGCGCAGATCCATGCTGGGTTCGCTATCGCCTTTATTCTCTCGCTGGCCATCATGAGTTTCCTTTTCGCGGCCAACGAGGTAGTTGCCCAGCCCGGCGTCCGGGGGGAAGCCAGGCAGAGCATGTTCCGGAACCCGCTCCTCTTCCTGATCCACGGCCTATGCGGGCTGCTCATCCTGATGGCGGGAGCGTGGGCATTCGCAGGCGTAGACATAGGCGGGCTGACCAGGCTCTACGCTGGGGAGGTTGTTTCTGTATGGTCATTCGGCCTGTCCTGGATCGTGGCCGGGTGCTATCTGACCGCGCCGACCAGGACTGGACCGCGGCCCGTCGGCACGGGCCAATCCCCGGCTCCGGACGCGGCAATGTCGAAATGACGGCCGGGTTGACGGCCGGACGACACCGCCGGGGCGGCGGCTGATGCGCGGGCGAGGGCGCCGCGTAGTGCCCTAACCCCAACTCCCTCGGGCACGGCATCGCGGATTGCGCCGCCACCGCCGGCGGCGCGGCCGCCGCGGGCGACCGGCTTTGTGAACGGCCAGCCCCGGCCGCACCGGTGCCGCCGGGTAGTCCCGGCGGGTACGAGGCCGGACCAGTCGCCGCCGCAGCCCGGGTGAAGTTACATAGAGTTATCTTGCCCAGGAGGACTATTTGCCCGGAAGTGGGTAGGTACAGGGCCGGGGAAACTATCTGCCGGGTTAGCACGTTGCGCCGGGTGAGATGGTTTGCGTTCCGGGATGTAACGCTCCGCGATGGTCGTCTGGGCGAATGGACGTCGCACGAGCCCCCCGCCGGATGTGGGTATGGGGTGAGACGAATGGGGCCCGCCGACATGGACGAGCCTGGCCCTGAGGATGGGCCGAAGCCGCCCGCCGGGAGCACGCCCGCGGGTGACGCCACGCCGGCCAGCGGTGCGCCCGGAGAGATGCCGGCGCCGGGGACAGCAACCGGGGGTTGCCAGCACCGGGGCAGAGTTGCGGCGGCCGCGCGCCGCCGGGGACACGCCCGCTGCCGCCGGGGAGCCACCTGCGGCCGCCGGGAGACGCCCGGGCGCGGCCGGGGGCGACGCCCGGGAGCCGGGGCGCCCGGGACGGGCCGCCGGGGATCCCCGCCACTCCAGGTGGCCGCCGGGCGCACCCCGGCCGGACGAAGAAGATCCTGGCCTGGACGGCCGGCGGCGTCGCCGTCGTGCTGCTGGTCGCCCTCGGCGGCGCCTACGCGGTCTACCGGCACCTGAACGGCAACCTGCACCAGGTGGACATCACCGGCGAACTGGGCAACCAGCCGGTGGACCTGCACCCGCAGGCCGAGAACATCATGATCATCGGCTCGGACACCCGGGTCGGCCAGGGCCGCGGCTTCGGCCAGGGCTTCACCACCGCCCAGTCGGACACGCTGATGATCCTGCACATCGCGGCGGACCGGAAATGGGCGGACGTGATGTCGATCCCGCGGGACTCGTGGGTGAACATCCCGGCCTGCAAGATGGGCAACGGCCAGATGTCCTCGCCGACCACGTTCAAGATCAACGAAGCGTTCGCGCTCGGGAACCTGTACGGCAACCACGTCGACCTGGGGATCGCCTGCACCGAGAAGACCCTGGAGCAGGACACCGGCATCCACATCGACCATTTCGTGTCGATCAACTTCGGCGGCTTCCGGCAGATGGTCAATGCGGTCGGCGGTGTGGAGGAGTGCAACACCACGCCGATCAACGATCCCAAGTCCGGGCCTGTACCTGCCGGCCGGGCATCATCTGCTTGGCGGCTGGGAGGCGCTGGCCTACGTCCGCGCCCGGTACACCCTCGGCGATGGCAGCGACCTGGAGCGGATCGGCCGCCAGCAGGCCTTCCTGTCCTCGCTGATCACCAAGGTGAAGAGCAAGATGCTCGACCCGGTGGCGATCTACCGGTTCCTGGACGCGGCGACCAAGTCGGTGACCATCGACAGCCAGATGGGCGGCATCCACGGCCTGTATGACCTGGCCATGAGCGTGCGCAGCATGCCGGCCAGCCAGGTCACGTTCTTCACCCTGCCGACCTACCCGCGGCAGGAGGTCGTGCCGACCGACACCGCGAACGTGCTCTGGACCCAGCCTGAGGACAGCCAGATCTTCCAGGACTTCCGCAATGACGTCCCGGTCGACACCGGCTCGCTGCGGCCGCCCACCGCGCCCGCGATCTCGCCGACCACCGTCTCGGTCACGGTGCAGAACGGAACCGCGCAGTACGGACTGCAGAACACCGTGGCCGGCGTGCTGCAGCAGAAGGGGTTCAAGGTGGCCAGTGCCACCCAGGGCACCACCCAGGACGTGACCGAGACGATCATCCAGTACCACACGGGCAGCCTGGCCCAGGCCAGGCTGCTGGAGGCCAAGGTGCCTGGCGCGGGCATCAGGCAGGTGTCCGGCACCGGCACCGGGCTCACCCTGGTGCTGGGCAGCAACTACGGGACGACGGCCCAGGCCGTGAGCACGCCCCAGTCCGCCACCCCGACACCGTCCCCCAGCATCACCTCCCGGACCGCCACCCAGAACATCTGCGCCAACTAGGGTCGTAACTGCTAGTGCCGTAACCGGCAACGTTGCCCTGTCCCGCGAGCCGCGATGAGTCCTGCGGCGTCCGGCGGTCGTACTGTCGCACCCGTTACCGAGGAGGACGTCTGATGCGCAGCGTGACCTATTCGATGGGCGTCTCACTTGACGGCTACATCGTCGGGCCGGACGGCGGCTTCGACTGGACGGCGCCCGACGAGGAGGTCTTCCGCTTCGTCACCGACGAGATACGAGAGGTCGGCGTCCACCTGCTGGGACGAGGGCTGTACGAGACGATGCTGTACTGGGAAACCGCCGACCAGGATCCATCGCTCGACGACTCCATGCTCGAGTGGGCCGCGCTCTGGAAGCCGCTCCCCAAGGTGGTGTTCTCCACCACGCTGCCGGCGGTGCAGGGCCATGCCCGCCTGGTCTCCGGCGGCCTGGCGGAGGAGATCGAGCGGTTGCGAGCCGAGCCGGCGGAGGGCGACATCGCGATCGGCGGCGCGGCTCTGGCCGCCGAGGCGGCCGCGCTGGGCCTGATCGACGAGTACCGGGCCAGGGTCTACCCGGTGCTGGTTGGCGGTGGCATTCCGTTCTTTCCGCAGCGCGAGCGCCGGGTGGATCTCGACCTCGTCGAGACCCGCACCTTCAGCTCGGGAGTCCTCTACCTCCGCTACCGCGTGGCGCGCTAGCCGGCTCGTCCGCCGAGCCCTGGCAAGAACGGCCAGCCAGTAGACGAACGGGCCAGCCAGCAGCAAGAACGGGCCAGCCAGCAGCAAGAACGGGCCAGCCAGCAGCAAGAACGGGCCAGCCCGTAGCTTGACCTCCATCACCCAGCCCAGTTCTCGCAGCGAGCGCCTGGCCGCTCCGCATCCCGCGCCTCGGCCGCTGCATGGTTGAAAGATCTGGACACACCGGTGTGCACGGCGGTCACATTCATGTGGTCGGTGATCGTGCCGGACCGCGCGGGGTACGGAGTGCCGCCCGCCGCGGCCGGAGCCGGTGGCTACCGTTGATCACGTGCATCCGACCGTGCCCCCCGCCCGCGCGGCCCGGGCCGCCATCACACGGGCCGCCACCGTGCTGGCGGCCACGTGGGGTCACTGTGCTGGCGGCCACTGTGCTGGCCATGGGCTGCGTGCTGCTGGCCCTGGCGGGTGCTGTGCTGCCGGGCACCTGGGCCGCCCCCGCGATGGCGTCGCCCCGTTCCCCGGGCATCACGCCTCCGCCGCCGCCGTGACGGCCGCGTCCGGCCGGGGCCGGCCGCTGGTCGCGTCGCTGGCTACGGCACCGCCCCGGGGC
This sequence comes from uncultured Actinomycetes bacterium, assembly GCA_963840195.1. GTDB lineage: Bacteria > Actinomycetota > Actinomycetes > Streptosporangiales > Streptosporangiaceae > RYN-230. The sequence continues at coordinate 158,201 of CAWIYD010000030.1, read as the reverse complement.
CGCGCCGGGGCCGTCCCGGCCGCCCGGCATGTCGTGCTCATCGGGGTGCCCGGGCTGCTGTGGACCGACGTGACGGCGGCCCGCATGCCGGCGCTGTGGCGGCTGGCCCGCCAGGGCTCGGACGGCTCCCTCTCGGTCACCGGGGTCTATCCGCTCACCTGCCCGGCCGACGGGTGGCTCACGCTGAACGCCGCCAACCGGGCGGCCGCCCCGCGGCCGCCCGGCGGAGCCTGCCCGTCGCTGCCCGCGGTCAGCCACGCCGCCACGGCCGCTGGCCACGCAGGCGGGTCTCCGGCCCGGATCGCGCAGGTGCCGTCGATCATCTCCGCCAACGCCGGGCTCAGCGAGAACCCGTCCTGGGGGCTGCTCCGTGCCGCCGCGGGCCCGCGGGGGTGCGCCACCGCAGCCGGCCCGGGCGCCGCGCTCGCCCTGGCCAGCCCGGCGGGCCGGGTGACGTCCTACCTGGCCGGGACGGCCGGGGTGACCCGCGCCGTGCTGGCCCGGTGCCCGCTCACCGTCATCGACCTGGGATCGCTGCCCGCGGGCGGCGCGCAGCGGCGCGCGGCCGTCGCTGGCGACGACCGGGACATCGGCCGGATCAGCGCGGCGCTGCCGCCCGGTACCCGGCTCGTGGTGACCGCGCCGGCCGACGGGGCCGTGCCGCATCTCCACCCGATCGTGATCACCGGGCCGGGATACCGGGCCGGCCTGCTGACCTCCCCGTTCAACCCGGCAGCCCGGGCTGGCCGTGCTCACCGACCTGACCCCGACGATCGCGGGCTGGCTGGGGCGGCCCGTACCCGGCACCGCCGTCGGCGCCCGGCTCGGGCGCACCGGCCGTCCCAGCCTGGCCGCGGCCATTGCCGGGTCTGGCCGGCCAGGACACCGCCGCCCAGGTGTACCGGGCCACCATGCCGTGGTTCTTCACGGTGTTCGGGCTGGCCGGCGGGCTGCTGCTCGGGCTGATCGCGCTGGCTCGGCGGCTGGCCCGGGGGGGCGACCCCCCGGAACCCCCCGCGCATCGCTGGCTCGGAGGGGACACGCCTGCGGCGAGCCCCGCCTCGCCAGCAAATAGCACCGGCTGGCCCGGGGGGCGACCCCCCGGAACCCCCCGCGCATTCGCCGGGGCGGCTGGGGTGTTCCTCGGGTCGGTGCCAGCGGGCAGTTTCCTGGCCAGCCTGGCGCCCTGGCCGGTGGCACCGCACCCGGCGCTGGTGCTGTACGGGCTGGCCGTGGCGTGGGCGGCGGTGATCGCGGCCGTGGCGTGCGCCGGCCCGTGGCGGCGTGATCCGCTCGGCCCGCCCGGATTCGTCGGCGCGGTGACCTTCGCGGTCATCGCCATCGACCTGATGACCGGCTCGCACCTGCAACTGGGCACCCCTTTCGGGCTGTCCGCCCTGGTCGCCGGCCGGTTCTACGGCCTCGGCAACAATGCCGTGCTGGTCTATGCCGCGTCCGGCCTGCTGCTGTGCGGCTGGCTCGGGTCCGCGCGCCTGCGCCGTGGCTCCCGGCGTACCGCGGTGGCCGGGATCAGCGCCGTCGCGGTGGTCGCGGTCATCGCTGCGGGCTGGCCCGGCTTCGGCGCCAAGGTCGGCGGGACGATCGCCATGGTGCCGGGTTTCCTGCTGCTGATCGCGGTGGCCGCGGGAGTGCGGATCACCGCCGGGCGGGGGGTGCTCATGGTGGCCAGCGGAGCCGTCGTGGCCGCGGCCCTCGCGGTGGCCGGTTACCTCCTCCCCGGTCACTCGGACATCGGCGCGTTCGTCGGCCAGGTCCTGCACGGCGGCGCTACCGCGATCGTGCACCGCAAGCTCCGCGCCAATGTGGGGTCGCTCACAGTGAACGCGGGCAGCCTGGTCATCCCGGTCGTGGTCGCCGTGGCCGCCGCCGTCATCGGCTGGCCGGGCCGGTTCCGGGCCCGGCGGCTGGTGCGCGGGTATGAGCAATTGCCGCTGCTGCGGCCGCTGCTGGCGGCGATCTGGCTCGTCGGCCTGCTCGGCTGGCTGGCCACCGATTCCGGGGTCACCGTGCCTGCCGCGGGCCTGCCGCTCATCCTGCCGCTGCTGGTGGCCATCCTGGCCGCGGTCCCGGCCGCGCCCGCGGCCCGGGACACGGCCACGCCTGGTGCGCCCGGGCCACCCGCCGGAACGGGACCAGGCCGCGCCGGGCGCGGACGGGGAGACGGCGGCCCGTGGCTCGTCGGGTACTCCCGAACCCGGTTATCTTTGAGCAGCCATCGCGGATCGAGTCGGGAGTACGTGGGTGCAATACCAGTTTTCCAGGATCGTGGCCGGTCCGCTGCTGCACCTGCTGTGGCGACCGAAGATCACCGGCCTGGAGCACATCCCGCCTGCTGGGGGCGCCATCCTGGCGTCCAACCACCTGTCCATCGTGGACTCGATTTTCCTGCCGCTGATGCTCGACCGGCCGCTCACCTTCGCGGCCAAGTCGGAGTACTTCACCGGCACCGGCTTCACCCAGCGGCTCACCGGCGCGTACATGCGGGCCACCAAGCAGCTGTCGGTGGACCGGGCCAGTTCCCGGGCGGCCCAGGACATGCTGGACGCCGCGCTGGCCCTGCTGCGCAGCGGGGAGCTGTTCGGCATCTACCCGGAAGGCACCCGGTCCCCGGACGGGCGGCTGTACCGCGGCCGTACCGGGGTCGGCTGGCTGGCGCTGAACTCGGGGCTGCCGGTCATCCCGGTCGCCATGATCGGTACCGACCGGATCCTGCCGCCCGGGCATACGGTGCCCCGGATGCACCAGGTGTCGATCCGGATCGGCAAGCCGCTGAGCTTCGAGGCCTACCAGGATGAGCGCTCGCCGGGCAGGGCCCGCCGAGCGGTGACCGACGACGTGGTCCGGGCCATCGGCGAGCTCTCCGGGCAGGAGTACGTCCCGGTCTACGCCTCGGTCCGCAAGGCCGAGATGAACGGCGGCTGAGCTAGCCCGGGGGCGACCCCCCGGAACCCCCGCGTCTTCGCGGGCCAAACCCCTAGTTCGCGGGCCAAACCTCTAGTTCGGCTGGGCGTCGTCCGGCCGGATGCGGGGCAGTGCCTCCGTGGTGTCCGAGGGGTTCCACGCGTACACCCGCCGCGGGGCCGGTTCCGGCTCGTCGACCGGGCCGAACAGGTTGCCTGGCGGGCCGCCCGCCGTTTCCGGGAAGGGCGGCTCGAGGTCCGGGACCTGGCCCCGGCCGGCCTCCGCCTGCCGGGCCGGGCCGCCGCCGGCGTCACCGGGAGGGCGCCGGCGGCCCGGCCTCGCCTCCGGCCGGGAAGGACCGCCGGGGCGGCACCATCCGCCCGACCGGCGGCCGCGCCGGGGCATCCATCCAGGGCAGCTCGCCTTCCGGCTTCTCGGCGGGCCCCCACGGCGGGTGCCCGGAGGTCCTGGGGGCCCGGACGGTATTCAGCCGGTGGGCCGAGCCCAGCGTGCGCAGCGGCGGTCCGGGCTGGTCGCCGGGGGCGGGCCGGCCGAACGGTGACCCGGGCGGCGGGGCCTCGCCCCGCGGCGGGGACCGTCGGCCGCGGCGTTGCCGAACGGCCCCGGCCCGGCCGGGTCCCGGCCGAAGGCCGCTGCGGTGGCGGCGCCGGACTGCGGGCACCGGCGGGGGCGGGGGCGGGGGCCGTCGGCCGCGCCGAAGGCCGGATCCTCCAGCGCCGAGGGGCCCGGGGCCGGCCGGCTGTAGGCCGAGCCATTCTCCCCCGGGTCACCGAACACCGGGTTGCGCAGTACCGGGCCGCTCAGGGCGGGGCTGCTGAGGCCCGGGGCGCCCAGCGTTGACGGGCTGAACGCCTGGTCGGCGAACGAGGGCGGCACGAAGGCCGGGTCATCGAAGGGCGCGCGACGGACTCCCGGCGGCAGCGGGGCATCCGCCGGGCCGGGCAGGCCGTCCGCCCGGGCGGCCCGGGTCGCCTGGGCCGCCGCCCGCAACGGTGCCAGCTGGGCGTCCAGTTCCCGGCGCTGCCGGACGCGCACCGAGATCAGGGCCACCACCGCGATCAGCAGGATCGCCGCGATGCCCAGCACCGGGTAGCGCAGCGCGGTCCACAGGCTGGTGGTGTGCACCGCCACCTTCGGCGCGGCCGGGGGAGTGGGCGTCACCGGGCTCGCCGTCGCCTGGTCCGCCGTCATCGTGGCGTAGATCCGGGCCGCGGCGACCAGGGCGGCGTCGGCGTCCGCCGTCCCCGCGCCGGAGCCCGCCCGCTGGGCGGCCGCGGGATGGAACACGGTGCCGCTGGTCAGGGCCTGCTCCACCTGGGCCGGGCTGAGCGCGGGGAACTGCGCCCTGATGAGGGCCGCGATGCCCGCCACCACCGCGCTGGCGGCGGTGGTGCTGGCCAGCTTGGCGTAGCCGGCCGTCCCGCTGGCCGAGATGACGCCGTCCCCCGGGGCCGGTCAGCGTCACGTACGGCTGGTGGCTGCTGAACGCCGCCTTGGTGAAGCTGCGGTTGAACGCGCCGACCGAGATGACCCCGGGGTAGGCGGCCGGGTAGTTCGCGGCGTCCGTCCCGGCGCCGTTGTCGCCGGCCGGCGCGACCAGGACCACCCCCTTGCGCAGTGCGGCCTCCACCGCGCTGCGCTCCAGCGGGCTGCCGCCGGCGGTGTTCCCGCCGGCCAGCGTGGCCGGGTCCAGGGGCAGGTCGATCACCTGGGCACCCTGGCGTACCGCCGCGCCGATCCCGCGGGCGATGGCCCGGGGCAGCGCCGCCACCGTCGCCGGGTTGGCCAGCAGCGGGTCGCCCGCCTCCAGGGTGACCCGGATGGAGAGGATCTTGGCTAGCGGGGCCACGCCGATGATGCCGTCCGCATGCTGCGGGCCGTGCCCGTGACCCGCGATCAGGCTGGCCACGGCGGTGCCGTTCGCCCCCCAGAACTGGCCGCCCGGCGACCGGCCAGAGCCGGTGAAGTCCCGGCCGGTGGTCACTGAGCCGGCCAGGTCGGGCTGGCCCGGGTCCACCCCGGTGTTCAGGACCGCCACGGTCACCCCGCTGCCACGGCTGGACAGCCAGGCATTCGTCACGTGCAGGGAGCTGAGCCACCACTCCTGGTTACGGACCGTGTCCGCGAAGGCCGGCCCGGCCGCCATCGCGAGGCAGGCTGCCGCCAGTCCCGCGGCGACAGCCGACGTCGCCCGGCCACGGAGCCGCTGCGCCATAGTGCCAACCCTCCCGTTGAGCCCTCGGGCATTGTGCCACGTTCGGCCCGGTTCGGGAGGGGGGAGCGTTGCGGATGGCCCAGCCGGGCCATCCGCAAGGCGGCCGGCTCAGGCCGGGGTGGCCGCGGACAGCCGGACGTGGGCCCCCGGGGGCAGCCCGAGTTGCTCGGCGGCGTCCCCGCCGTTGACCGCCAGCGAGATCAGCCCGGCGCTGTCGGTGAAGGCGACGATCTCCCCGGGTGCCACCGCGGCGAACGTCTCCAGGTACGGCACGGTCAGCTGGCGCCGCCCGCAGCGCACCACCACGGGTGAGCCGAAGCCCAGCCCGAGCCGGTCGGCGTCCGACGCGGCGATGGACAGCTGCACGTTGCCGAACCGGTCCACCGACATCACCTCGCCTTCCGCCTCGCCGTCATGCACCCGGCTGGTCGGCGCGGGCAGGGTCACCAGTTCCGCCGGGTCGAGCGGCGTGCCGACCGAGGCCAGCTCGGCGCCGGCCGCCAGGTGCGCCGCCACCGGGGTGAAGATGTCCCGGCCGTGGAACGTCGGCGACACCGGGTGCAGCCACAGCTCGCCGTTGGTCAGCTGGCAGGCGGCCGTCGGCCCGCCCAGGGCGGCCACGGCCCAGGACAGCAGCCCGTTGTCCGGGCCGACCAGGACGCAATGACCGGCCGCCACCGCAATGCCGCGCCGGGCCGTGCCCACGCCCGGGTCCACCACCGCGACATGGACCCCCGGTGGCAGGTACGGCACCGTCTGCGCGAGCACCGCGGCCCCGCGGCGGACGTCACCCGGCGGCACCAGGTGAGTGATGTCGATCAGCCTGATCCCGGGGGCGATCCGGGCCGCCACGCCATGGCAGGCCGCGACGAACCCGTCCTCCAGGCCGTAGTCAGTAAGGAACGTTATGCAGTCGAAGGAAGCCACGATGGCAGAGCCTACGCAGGCATGGGCACCGCGCATAGAGCGGACCTAGGATGAGGCTTCTGACAGGCATGGGAGGGCAGATGACGGCGCTGTCCGAACGCGAGACGCGGGTCCTTGCCTTCGAGCGGAACTGGTGGCGGTCTCCGGGGGCGAAGGAACAGGAGATCCGTGAGGTGCTGGGGATGACCGCGACCAGCTACTACCAGCTGCTGAACGAGCTCATCGACCGCCCGGAGGCTCTCGTGTTCGACCCTGCCCTGGTGACCCGGCTACGGCGGCAGCGGGCCAGGCGGCACCGGATGCGCACGGCCGGCCCCGACCGGCAGGACGGCACTAGCTGGTGATCCGCCGGGGGAGGCGGCCGGACAGCCGGGACCGCAGCGACGGCCGGCCGGATGGCGGCAGCTCCGCGGGCCGGTCCAGCGCGTCGAGCTGGGCGTGCAGCCAGGCGGTGGGCGGGAGCGCGGCGCCGGCCGCGGCCAGGGCATCGCGCCGCCGGTGCCGTTCGGAATCAGGCATGAGCAGCGCTTCGTGCAGCGCCTCCGCCGTCTGCGTGACGTCGAACGGGTTGACCAGCAGCGCGTCCGGGCCGAGTTCCGCGGCCGCGCCGGCCTCGGTGGACAGGACCAGCACGCAGCCCCGTTCGGCCAGGATGGGACCCTCCTTGGCGACCAGGTTCATCCCGTCCCGGATGGGGTTCACCAGCAGCACGTCGGCCAGCTGGTAGGCGGCCAGGGACCGCGGGTAGTCGTCGTTGACCGCCAGGATCAGCGGATCCCAGTCATCGGTCCCGAACTCGTCCACGATCTCGGCCGCCAGCCGCTGCACCCGCGCGGTGTACTCGCGGTATTCCGGCAGGTCATGACGGGACGGGTAGGCGAAGGCCAGGTGGGTCACCCGCCCCCGCCACTCCGGGTGCCTGACCAGCAGCTCACGGTAGGCGGCCAGGCCGCGCACGATGTTCTTGGACAACTCGGTCCGGTCGATGCGGACGATCAGCTGCCGGCCGCGGGTCGCCTCGCCCAGTGCCGTCACGTGAGCCTGCACGTCGGTGGCCGCGGCCCGGTCCCGCAGTTCCGCGGCGTCCACCCCCAGCGGGTGCACGCCGATCGTGGTGACGTGGCCGCGGTGCCGGACGAACCGCCGCTGCGGGTCCACCTCGGCGCCGAGGAATTCCGCGCAGCAGGCCAGGAACGCCTCGGCCCAGCGCCGGCACAGGAACCCGGCATGATCCGCGCCGAGCATGCCGTCGAGTACCTCGCGGCCTACCTCGTCGGGGAGCAGCCGGTAGTAATCCGGCGGCGCCCAGGGAGTGTGCGAGAAGTGCGCGATCCGGACGCCGGTGCCCTGGTCGGCGAGCATCCGCGGGACCAGCGGCAGGTGGTAGTCCTGGATCATGGCCCGGACCGGGACGGCGGGATCCCCGCCGCCCTCCTCGGCGCCCTTGGCCAGCGCCGCCGCGAACGCCGCGTTGTAGCCGCGGAACGACTCCCACTCCCGGCGGAACGTGTGCCCGAAGACCGGCTGGTTAGGCGTGTCGTACAGCATGTGGTGCACGAACCACAACGTCGAGTTGGCCACCGAGTTGTACGCGCGCTGGAAGGTGACCGGCGGGATGTCCAGCATCAGCACGGCGGACCGGACGCTGGCCGCGGCCCCGGCGGCGGTCCCGCCGCCGGCCGCCCCGCCGCTCCCGGCTGGGCCGCCGCCGAGCAGGCCAGCGGCCGGGCCGGCGTCGATCCGGCCGTTCGGGGCACTGCGCGCCGCGGCCCGGTCGGCATCGCTGAGCGCGGCGCACACCCACAGCACGTCGGCCTGGCCGCCCACCGAGGACAGCCCGGAGACCAGGCCGCCGCCCCCGCGGCTGGCCACCAGGGAGCCGTCTTCGCCGAGGCTGAACGAGACCGGTCCCCGGTTCGACGCGATGAGCACCCGCTGATGCGCGGTCATGGAGTGAGGCTAGCCGGAAGCGGGCGGGGGCACCCGCGGCCCATCGGTTAGAGTATTAGGTACAACTTCATAACGCTCATCCAGAGGGGTGGAGGGATACGGCCCGGTGAAGCCCCGGCAACCATCACGGTGAGGTGTGCCCGCGAGGCCATTCCCGTGACAGGTGCCAAGTCCGGCCCGCGGCCATCCGGCCGATGGGGCAGATGAGGAGAAAGGCCTCGCCACGTGAGCACACCGCCGCCCGCACCGACCAGTTCTTCCGCTCCGTCCCGCTTCGGGTACGCCAGCAGCCTCGGCTGCCGCGAATGCGGCCAGACCTACCCGCTCGGCTCGACGCACGCCTGCGCGGAATGTTTCGGGCCGCTCGAGGTCCGCTACGACTACCCGCAGCTGACCCGGGCGGCGATCGAGGCCGGCCCGGCCAGCATCTGGCGCTATGCCAGCCTGCTGCCGGTGCCCCAGGACGTGGCCGCCACGCCTAACACCGAGCCCGGCTGGACCCGGCTGGTCCGGGCTGACCAGCTCGGCCGCGAGCTCGGCATGCGCGCGCTGTGGGTGAAGGACGAGCGGGCCAACCCGACCCACTCGTTCAAGGACCGGGTGGTGGCGGTGGCCCTGGCCGCCGCCGTCGAGCTGGGCTTCAAGGTCCTCGCCTGCCCGTCCACCGGGAACCTGGCCAATGCCGTGGCCGCCGCCGCGGCCCGGGCCGGGATCCGCTCGGTGGTGCTCATCCCGTCCGACCTGGAGCCGCAGAAGATCCTGGCCACCGGCGTCTATGGCGGCACGCTCGTGCCGGTGCTGGGCAGCTACGACGACGTCAACCGGCTGGCCTCCGAGCTCGCGGACGAGCGCGAGGACTGGGCCTTCGTGAACGTCAACGTCCGTCCTTACTACGCCGAGGGTTCCAAGACCATCGGGTACGAGATCGCCGAGCAGCTCGGCTGGCGGCTGCCCGCGCAGATCGTGATCCCGGTCGCCTCCGGTGCCCAGCTGGTGAAGATCGACAAGGCGTTCCGCGAGCTGATCGAGCTCGGCCTGGTGGAGGACACGCCGTACCGGGTGTTCGGCGCGCAGGCCACCGGGTGCTCACCGGTGGCCGCCGCCTTCCGCAGCGGGCATGACGTCGTGCAGCCGGTCCGCCCGGCCACCATCGCCAAGTCGCTGGCCATCGGCAACCCGGCCGACGGGCCTTACGTGCTGGACGTGGTCCGCCGCACCGGCGGCGTGGTGGCTGACGTGGACGACGACGCGGTGGTGTCCGCGATGCGGCTGCTCGCCGCCACCGAGGGCATCTTCGGCGAGACGGCCGGCGGGGTCACCCTGGGCGTGCTGCGCAGCCTGCTCGCCGCGGGGCAGCTGGATCCGGAGGCCGAGACGGTCATCATCAACTCCGGGGACGGCCTCAAGACGCTGGACGCGGTGGCCGGCGCCGCGCCGTCGGCTCCGCCCATCCGGCCCACGCTGGAGGCTTTCCTGGCCTTCGAGGCCGGGGCTGGCCAGGCCTGCCCGCCCTCGCCGTGAGCGCGCCCGGCGGTCCGGCACGATAAGACCACCCGGCACGGTGACGGCCGAGGTGCTGCATTTCCTGGAGAGGCAGGCCTGAGATGAGCGTGTCCGTTCGCATTCCCACCATCCTGCGCACCTATACCGGCGGGGCGGCCGAGGTGTCCGCCGACTCGGGCACCCTGCGCGAGGTCATCGCCGGGCTGGACGCCTCCTATCCGGGCATCGCCGGCCGGATCGTGGACGACACCGGCCAGCTGCGCCGGTTCGTCAACGTCTACGTCGGCGAGGAGGACGTGCGGTTCGCCCAGGGCCTCGACACGCCGGTCCCGGCCGGTGCCCACGTGTCGGTGATCCCGGCCGTGGCGGGTGGCTGAGCCCTTTCGCCCGGGATTGGCGCCACCTGTCGTGCGCGGCCGTGCCTCCGGAAACTCGTGCTCCCGCATTCGGCGAGTAACGCGTCCCGGAGGTTCGACACACGAGGTAAGGTCGGATCCGGTCGCTGTCGGTCGGCGAGTTTGGCAAGCCTGTCTTGCACACGCCTAACCCGCCGCGATCGACGGGTTCTGCGGAGGCAAGGGTGGGACCCGAGGCCCGAGCGGAGTTAGGGAGTTGTTGGGTAATGGCTCAGGGCACCGTCAAGTGGTTCAACGCGGACAAGGGCTACGGCTTCATCGCGGTCGACGGTGGCAGGGACGTGTTCGTGCACTTCTCCGCCATCCAGATGGATGGCTACCGCAGCCTCGAAGAGGGGCAGCGGGTCGAATTCGAGATCACGCAGAGTGACCGAGGCCCGCAGGCGGAGGCCGTCCGGGCCGTGTGAGCTCTGCTCATCCTGTTCGGCTGATGGCCCGGCACCCGGAGTACCGGTGCCGGGCCATCAGGATCTCTTCCCCCCGGCGGCCCCGCTGCCCCCGCCGCGCGGGGGGCCATGGCCGGGACCGGGGGGACCCGGCGACGTTCTGCCGTTGGCGAACGGCGCATCCGGGCGCACGGCCCAGATACCGCCCGCCGCGGCGTCCGTGACCGGGCGCTGACCGCACGGCGGCCGCCCGGATGAAACGTGCATTCTGCGCTGGCCCCGAATGCCGGCCCAGGTCCGGGTGATGCGCGGGTCCCCGGCCCGCCGCGCCCGCCGCCCCCGGCCGGGGCGGCCGGGGCGGCCCCGCCGCTGCGCGGACGGAGTCCCGCGCCGCCCAGGAACCGGGGTCCCGGCCCGGTGGCGGCCATCCGGCTTGCACTCTCACGTCGAGAGTGCTAAACAAGGCGTTGGCACTCTCCCAGTGAGAGTGACAATTAGCGCGGCGGGAATCGGGGCGATGAGGCCTCGCCGGCGGCAGGAAGGGACTGCCCGCCGGGGGGCCGGCCGTCGCGGGCGTCGGCCCGGTTCGCACACTCAAGCCACCAAGTCCCGGGAGGACTGGAGCCTATGGCAGCCAAGATGATCGCGTTCGATGAGGACGCGAGGCGCGGCCTCGAGCGCGGTATGAACCAGCTCGCCGACGCCGTCAAGGTAACCCTCGGCCCGAAGGGCCGGAACGTGGTGCTCGAGAAGAAGTGGGGTGCCCCCACGATCACCAACGATGGCGTGTCCATCGCCAAGGAGATCGAGCTCGAGGACCCGTGGGAGAAGATCGGCGCGGAGCTGGTCAAGGAAGTCGCGAAGAAGACCGACGACGTGGCCGGTGACGGCACCACCACGGCGACGGTGCTGGCGCAGGCGCTGGTCCGTGAGGGCCTGCGTAACGTCGCCGCGGGCGCCAACCCGATGTCCCTCAAGCGGGGCATCGAGGCCGCTGTCGAGCGGGTCAGCGAGGAGCTGTCCAAGCTGGCCAAGGACGTGGAGACCAAGGAGCAGATCGCTTCGACCGCCTCCATCTCGGCGGGCGACCCCGCGATCGGCGAGATGATCGCCGAGGCGATGGACAAGGTCGGCAAGGAAGGCGTCATCACCGTCGAGGAGAGCAACACCTTCGGCCTCGAGCTTGAGCTCACCGAGGGCATGCGCTTCGACAAGGGCTACATCTCGCCCTACTTCGTGACCGACCCGGAGCGGATGGAAGGGGTCCTGGACGACCCGTACATCCTGGTGACCAACACCAAGGTGTCGGCGAACAAGGACCTGCTCCCGCTGCTCGACAAGGTCGTGCAGTCGGGCAAGCCGCTGGTCATCATCGCCGAGGACGTGGAGGGCGAGGCCCTCGCGACCCTGGTGGTCAACAAGATCCGCGGCCTGTTCAAGTCCGTCGCGGTGAAGGCCCCCGGTTTCGGTGACCGGCGCAAGGCCATGCTCGGTGACATCGCCATCCTCACCGGCGCCCAGGTGATCAGTGAGGAAGTCGGCCTCAAGCTGGAGAACGCCGACCTGGACCTGCTCGGGCGGGCCCGCAAGGTCGTCGTGACCAAGGACGAGACGACCATCGTGGACGGCGCTGGCGACCCCGAGCAGATCTCCGGCCGGGTCAACCAGATCCGCGCCGAGATCGAGAACACCGACTCCGACTACGACCGGGAGAAGCTGCAGGAGCGGCTGGCCAAGCTGGCTGGCGGCGTCGCCGTCATCAAGGCGGGCGCGGCCACCGAGGTCGAGCTGAAGGAGCGCAAGCACCGCATCGAGGACGCGGTGCGTAACGCGAAGGCGGCCGTCGAAGAGGGCGTCGTGCCCGGCGGCGGCGTGGCCCTGCTGCACGCGGGGACCACCGCCTTCAAGAAGCTCGAGCTCACCGGTGACGAGGCGACCGGCGCGGCCATCGTGCGCCGGGCCGTCGAGGAGCCGCTCAAGCAGATCGCGGTCAACGCCGGCCTCGAGGGCGGCGTCGTGGTCGAGAAGGTGAAGACGCTGCCTGCCGGCCAGGGGCTGAATGCCGCGACCGGCGAGTACGTCAACATGTTCAAGTCCGGCATCATCGACCCGGCTAAGGTGACCCGTTCTGCGCTGCAGAACGCGGCCTCCATTGCGGCGCTGTTCCTCACCACCGAGGCAGTCGTGGCCGAGAAGCCGGAGAAGGAGAAGGCGCCGGCTGCGCCAGGCGGCGGCGACATGGACTTCTGACCGCGGCGGGGGCTCAGGCCCCCGGTCACGGCGAGTCCGAGAGGGCGGTCCCGGGGTACCGGGGCCGCCCTTTCGCATGCGGTGCCCCCGGCCTTACTTCACGCAGATCCAGATGAAATGGCCGGGCATGGGTACTGATAAGGTGCCAGGCTCCACAATGGCCGGGTTCCGGGAGATTACGAGGCATGAGGCGCCGCCCCGCTCCGCCGTCCGCGCAGCAGATGATCCGCGACTATCTCGGCCAGGTGTCGAGCGCGGCGCAGCGCCTGCTGCCCAAGGGCGACCGGTTGCTGTTCGTCGGGCGCACCAGGGCGGCCATCGAGGCCCGGGTGGGCCCGCTCGGCTCCGCCGACGCCGACGCCGTGGCCGCCGCGCTGACCGCGCTCGGGGACCCTGAGGACCTGGCCAAGCAGGAACGGGAGCGGCTGTACAGCGCTCAGCGGCGCGCGGGGGCCAAGCCGCCGGCCCTGTGGAAACCGGCCAAGGACTCCAGGCGCGGTACCCGGCCGCCGCCGCAGCCGCCCCGCCCCCGGTCCGGTGACGGCCCGCCGTGGAAGCCGCGGCCGTGGCCGTCCCGGGGCCGGGCGGCCATCCCGGAAGCCCCTGGCGACGCCGCCGCGCCCCCGCCGGACCAGGCCCCGGCCGGCCCGCCCGCAGCGGCTGCCGCGCCGCCGCCCGGGACGGCGCGTTCCGCCGGGACGGCGCCTTCCGCCGGGACGGCGCCTTCCGGCCGGGGCCGCTCCCGGAGTCAGGACCGCTCCCGGAGCCAGGACCCCTCCCGGAGCCAGGACCGCTCCCTCGAACGGGGCCGGGACCCGCGCCCCCGGCCCCGGCCCAGCCCCGGCCCCCGGCCCCGGCCCAGCCCCCGGCCTCGAACGGGCCGGCGCGCCCGGATGGGTTAATGCCCCCGGGCCCCCCGGGCGCCCCGGGAGAGCCGGGACGCGAGCGGCCGGGCGCGGTGACGGCTGCCGGGCCGGAAGCCGGGCCCGGGAGTGCCGGGGCCGATGCGGACATGGGGCCACCAGGGGCGGGCGCCCGGAATGTCCAGGCCGACCCCACCGAGCCACTGTCGATCGTCCCCGGCATGGGGCTGGCCGAGGAGGAGCCGGACGGCCGGCTGGCCGGGCGCCCGCCCATGCCGGCCCCGCTGGCCGAGGCGGCCGCCCTGGCCCGCAAGCATCCGCTGGAGACCGTGTGCGTGCTGGTCATCGGCGTCGGCGGCGCTGATCTTCCCGTTCCCGTTGTGGCTGATCGGCGGCCTGATCGCGCTTCGGTCCCGGCGCTGGGACACCCGGGACAAGCGGCTCGCCCTGCTCGGGCCGCCGCTGTTCGCGGTGGCCTGCCTGCTGATCCTGGGCGCTACCGGGAACGGCAGCTATTTCGAGGTGGTCGGGCACGCGCTGCATCAGTTCGGCCTGCTGCTGCGGGTGGGCTGCCTGCTGTGCGCCGGATACCTCGTCTGGCGGCTGCGGCGCGGCCCGCGCGCCCGGAAGACCCCGCCGTGGCAGCGGCCCCGCTGACCGAGGCCGCGGCCCCGCCGTCCGGGCGGGCGCACGGGGGGCCGCAAATACGGCAATTTCAGGATTACCGGCGATGCGGCCGGGTATGAGGCCCCGGTGCCCGTAGCGTTCTGTGGTTCCCGGGGCTGCCACCGGCATCATGAGCCGATAACCTAGGGTGGCATTTCCTGTGCGCTTACCCACCCGTTCTACCCGCGTGAGGTCTGGTCCGTGCCCACTGGCAAGGTCAAATGGTACGACGCCGACAAAGGGTTCGGCTTTCTTACCCGCGATGACGGCGGTGAGGTGTTCGTGCATTCCACCGCCCTGCCGGCGGGCAGCACCGCGCTGCGGCCCGGGCAGCGGGTGGAGTTCGGCGTCGCCGAGGGGCGGCGCGGGGTGCAGGCACTCCAGGTCCGGCTGCTCGACCCGCCGCCCACGGTGGCCAAGGTGGCCAGGAAGAGCCCGGACGAGATGGTCGTCATCGTCGAAGACCTGATCAAGCTGCTGGACGGGGTGTCCGCGGCGTACCGGCGGGGACGGCATCCTGACGCGCGCGACGGGAAGAAGATCGCCGCCGTGCTCCGGGCGGTCGCCGACGACGTCGAAGCCTGACCCGCGGCCCCGGCGCGGGACCCGGGCCGGCTAGCGGGCCCGCGGCTCAGCGGCTCCGCGGGCGGCGGCTCACCGGGCGCGGGCTCACCGGGCGCGGGCTCACCGGGCCGGCTGGGGCGCCAGCCGGCGGGCGGCCAGGACGCGCCGGCGACGGCTGGCTACCAGGTACGCGGTGGTGGCGGCCAGCCCGCCCGCGGCTACCGCCAGCCCGGCCACCCCGCTCGAGGTGAAGGACATGGCCAGCCCGGCCAGCCCGCCCGCCACCCAGGCGAGCTGGTGGATGGTCTCCGAGGCGGCCAGCACCGAGGACCTGATCTCCTCGCTGATCTCGCGCTGCACGATGGAGTCCAGCGCCAGCTTGGCCAGCACCTGCCCGAACGCGGCGACCAGGGCCACGACGAGCGCCGCCCACAGGCCGAAGTAGGCCGCGCACACCGCGGTGATCACCGTGGCGACCGACAGCATCGTGAACATGATGATGTAGGGCGCACGGGCCCGCAGCGCCGCGCCGACGGCGGTGCCGATGAACCCGCCGGCCCCGGCGGCCACGATCATCTCGGCCAGGGCCACCTTGTCGCTGACGCCCGGGAAATGCACGATACGCAGCAGGAAGGCCAGGAAGAAGATCATGTAGCCGGAGAAGGCACGGAGCGCCGCGTTGCCGCGCATGGCCTCGCCGACGACCGGGCCGACGCTCCGCAAGGTGGCCGCCCAGCGGGCCTGCCGGGGTGCCTGGCGTGGCAGCGGCCGGGTGCCGGCCGGGCCGGGTGCGGCCGGTGCCCCCGCCGCGGGGCTCCCCGCAGCCGGATCCGGGCCGTGCTCTGCCGGGTGCGGCCCGCGCTGGTCAACGCGGTCCGGCAGCCGGATGCCGAGCGCGATCGCGGCCAGGTACAGCAGGGTGCCAGCCCGGAGTACCCAGCCCGCGCCGGTGGATCCCCCGCCGGCGATGAACGACAGCCCGGCCGCGGCGGCCGCGCCCAGGGTCGAGGCGATCAGCGCCGCGAGTGAGATCCGCGCGTTCGCCGACACCAGCGTGATCCTGGCCGGGAGCAGGCGCGGGGTCACCGCGCTCCGGGTCACCCCGTAAGCCTTCTGCAGCACCAGCACCCCGAACGCCGCCGGGAGCAGGGTCAGCGTGTCATTGTGCATGGCCGCGCCGGCCATGCCCCAGCAGAGCAGGCCACGGGCCAGCAGGGTGCCGACCATGATGTACCGGCGGCCGTCCCGGACCCGGTCCAGCATCGGCCCGATGAACGGGGCCAGCACGGCGAACGGGGCCATCGTGATGAGCAGGGTGAGCGCGATCCGGCCCCGGGCCTGGTCCACCGAGGTGCTGAAGAACAGCGTGCCGGCCAGGGCCACCGCCACGAACGCATCCGCGGCCGCGCCGGCCGCGGTCAGCTCGATGAGCCGGTCCAGGCCGGTGCGGGAAGCCCCGGAGGCCTGCGTCATCCGCCGGATGCCCCGTCCCGTGCCACGGGCGGCGGAGGCGCCGGCCCGGCCGGCCGAGCTCAGCCCGGCACCGAGGCCGCGGGCCGCCCGCCGCGCGTGCGGCCCAGCACCGGACACTCCCATGTTCCCAGTATTCTGCCTTCTCGGGGTGCCGGCGACGGTGCAGCGCCGCAGGCAGGCGGCGCGGCGGAGCCGGGTGCGCCGCGCCCCGGTGCACGGCACTTCCAGGATGGGGGACAATTGCTCATCGTGAGCCCACTGCGCGGGAGGACGAAGGAGCCCGACGAGGCCTGCGCGCAGGCTGTCGAGCTGGCGCGGCGCGCGGCCGAGGACCTGGGCGGCGCGGCCATGGTCGGGGATCACCTGTCGGTCACGGCGGACGGCGACCGGGTGGTCACGCATACGTTCCGCTGCCTCGACCCGGCCTACCGGGGCTGGTGCTGGGCGGTCACCGTGGCCCGTGCGTCCCGCGCCAAGAATGTCACCGTCAGCGAGAGCCTGCTGATCCCCGGGCCGGAGGCGATCCTGGCGCCCGACTGGGTGCCGTGGCGGGAACGGCTGCTGCCCGGCGACCTGGGTGTCGGCGACCTGCTGCCCGCGCCCCCGGACGACCCCCGGCTTGTCCCCGCCGTGGCGCTGGAAGGCGACGACGGCCTGGCCGACTGGGGCGAGACGGCCTGGGCGCTGCCCGGCGCCGAGCCGGAGGACCTGGTTCCCGTCCGGGCGGGCATGGCGGCCGCAGGCCCCGCCGAGCCGGGTCCTGATGCCGCACGGGGAGATGTCGGAGATGCCGGCGACGCCGCGCCCGGCGACGCCGGGCCGCCACTGGATGCTGGCGCCGCCGGAGACCGGCGCCCCGGAGACCGGCGCTGCTGATGGCACCGTGGCCGTGACCACCGGGGCCGACCCAGGCACGGAGGCCCCCCCGGCCGGCGGCGTGACCGGCGACGGCCCGGCCGGCACCGTGCCGGTCCGGGCCCGGGTGATGTCCGCCGCCGGGCGCGACGACGCCGCCCTCCGCTGGTACACCAGTGAGCACGGGCCGAAGTCGCCCCTGGCCAACGCGGCTCCCGGGCTGTGCGCGGGATGCGGCTTCTTCGTCCGGCTGGGCGGCCCGCTGGGCCGGGTGTTTGGCGCGTGCGCGAACGAGTACGCGCCCGACGATGGCCGCGTGGTGTCGGTGGACCACGGCTGCGGGGCGCACTCCGAGGCGGTGTTCCCGTCGACGGCCGAGCAGTCGCTCCGCCCGGTTATCGACGAACTCGGCTACGACCTGGTCGACATGCCGGGTGTCTCGGTCGAGGAGACCGTGTTCGAGCCCCTCGACCACAACTAGCCCGCCCGGCTGTCCGGCTGTCCCGCCGCCTCCCCTGGCCGGCGGGCCGCCGCGCGGCGGGCCGCCGCGCGGGCCCGGGACCGCTTCAGCCGGGGCACGTACCACAGCGCGAACAGGCCCATGGCCAGGCCGGCCACGCAGGGCCAGAGCCACCAGCGGTCGGCGGCCGGCAGGCTGGGCCGCAGCGCCGCCATGACGATCAGGGCGACCGCCCAGGCGCCGGTGAGGACGGCGGTCACCAGCCGGTCGCTGGCTTCGAGCGGGGGCGGGGCGGGGCGAAGTTTCCTGCTCACTTGATCAGGCTAACCGGGGTTCGCATGGTGTACTGGACGCACGCCCCGCCCGGGGGCTGACCCGTTCGCCCTGCTAACGGTTTGACGGAATGCCGCAGACCCGCATACCGTTAGCAAAAGTAATGACTCAGGCTAATGATAATGACATCCTCGCAGACCAGGTCGGACGCGGGCCTGGCCACCACGCTACGGATCTCCGTCAGCCGCCTGGCCCGCCGGCTGCGGGTCGAGCGGACCGCCAGCGGGCTGGCGGAGCCGGTGCTCTCGGATACCCAGTTCGCCGCGCTGGCGACGCTGGAGCGGCACGGCCCGATGAGCCCGGGCGAGCTGGCCGGCCACGAGCGGGTACAGCCGCCCTCGATGACCCGCGTCATCGCCGCGCTGGAAGCCTGGCAGCTGGTTACCCGGGAAGCCCACGCGTCCGACCGGCGCCAGGTGGTGCTGACGGTGACGCCGCAGGGCCGGGACCTGGTGGCCCGGGCCAGGCGCCGCCGGGACGCCTGGCTGGCGAAGCGGCTGACCGAGCTGACCCCGCAGGAGCGGGCCACGCTGCGGGCGGCCGCCCCGATCCTGGAGAAGCTCAGCCAGGCCTGACCGGCCGGTCCCGGCTGCGGACCTTCCGCTCCCTGCGAACCCGCAATTACCGGCTGTTCGCGACCGGGCAGGTGATCTCGAACAGCGGCACCTGGATGCAGCGGGTGGCGCAGGACTGGCTGGTCCTCCAGCTCACCCACGGCAGCGGCACCGCGCTGGGGATCGCGACCGGGCTGCAGTTCCTGCCCATGCTGCTGTTCAGCCTGTGGGGCGGGGCCATCGCGGACCGGTACCCCAAGCGGCGCATCCTGATGCTGACCCAGACCGTCATGGGCCTGCTCGCGTTCACCCTGGGGCTGCTCGCGGTCACCGGCGCGGTGCGGATCTGGCAGGTGTTCGCGCTCGCCTTCGGGCTGGGCCTGGCCACGGTGGTGGACAACCCGACCCGCCAGGCGTTCGTCACCGAGATGGTCGGCCGGGCCGACATGCCGAACGCCATCGCGCTGAACAGCGCCATCTTCAACCTGGCCCGGATCGCGGGCCCGGCCGCCGCCGGGCTGGTGATCGGCGCGGTGGGCACCCCGGTGGCGTTCTTCGTCAACGCGGCGTCCTACGGCGCGGTACTCGTCGCGCTGAAGCTGATGCGGCCAGGTGAGCTGTACCCGGCGCGGCCGGTCCGGCGGGCCAGTGGCCAGCTCCGCGAGGGGCTGCGCTACGTGCGGAACCGGCCGGCCCTGCTGATGCCGATGGTGCTGATCTTCTTCGTCGCCACCTTCGGGATGAACTTCCAGGTGACGAACGCGCTGATGTCCCGGCAGGTGTTCCACACCGGCGCCACCGCGTTCGGTGTCGCCTCGGCGGTCTTCGCCGCGGGCGCGCTGGCCGGGGCGCTGCTCGCCGCGCGGCGCAGCAAGCCCGGGCTGCGGCTGCTGGTGGCCGCCGCGTTCGGCTTCGGCGTGCTGGAGGTGGTCACCGCCCTGATGCCGTCGTTCTGGCTGTTCCTGGCGTTGCTGGTGCCGACCGGGCTGCTCCTGCTGACGCTGAACACGGCGGCCAACTCGGCGGTCCAGCTGGGCAGCGCGGAGGACATGCGCGGCCGCGTCATGGGCCTGTACATGCTGGTCTTCCTGGGCGGCGCGCCGCTGGGCTCGCCGCTGGTCGGCTGGGTGGCCGAGCAGTTCGGTCCCCGGATGAGCCTGGTGGCCGGCGGGGTCATCTCCGCGCTGGCCGCCGCGGTCGTCGGCCTGCTGCTGGCCCACCGCCGCGGCGTGACCGTCCGCCAGGCGGTCCGCCCCCGCGAACTGGCCCGCCTGGTCGCCTGAGCTGTGCTGGCGCGCACTGCCCGGGGTCCCGCGCCGATCGGGTGCTACCAATGAGCTATGCGGCTGTTCGTGGCGGTGGGCGTCCCGGAGGCGGTCGCGGCCGACCTGGATGGCGCGGTCGCCCCGCTCCGGGCCGCCTGGCCCGCGCTGCGCTGGACGGGCCGCGAGGCCTGGCACCTCACGCTGGCCTTCCTGGGCGAGATGCCGGACGGTGCCACCTCCCGCCTGGTGCCCCGGCTGGAGCGGGCCGCGGCCCGGCACCCGCTGATGTCGCTGTCGCTCGGCGGGTCCGGGGCGTTCCCGGCCCCGCCCCGGGCCCGGGTGTTCTGGACCGGCGTGCGGGGCGAGCAGGCGGCGCTGGGCACGCTGGCCGCCTCGGTGGCCGCCGGGGCGCGGCGGGCCGGGGCGCCGGGCGTCGAGGAGAACCGCCGGTACCGGCCGCACCTGACGCTGGCCCGGTGCCGGGACCCGGTGGACGCCCGGGATCTGGTGGCCGGCCTGGCCGGCTACGCCGGGCCGCCCTGGGACGCCGGCCAGATCCACCTGATCCGCAGCTACCTGCCCGGCGGCCGCCCGCAGGAACGGCCCCGGTACGAGACGCTCGGCAGCTGGCCGCTGCGGGTGCCGGCGGCCGGCCCGGGGGACCAGTGAGGGCGGCCGGAGATAGGCTGCCTGCTGTGATCCGAGCTAACCGGTGGCTGCTGCCCCTCGTGCTGGTCATCCTGGTGGCCGGGGCCATCATCGGCGCCGCCCTCCGCTGACGCCGCCCGGGCCCGCAGCCCGCGGCCGGGCGCGGCGGCTTAGAGCCGCTCGATCACGTAGTCGATGCAGGCGGTCAGCGCCTCCACGTCCGCCGGGTCAACCGAGGGGAACATGCCGATCCGCAGCTGGTTGCGGCCCAGCTTGCGGTAGGGCTCGGTGTCCACGATCCCGTTGGACCGCAGGGCGGCGGCCACCGCGGCCGCGTCCACCCCGCCGGTGAAGTCGATGGTCCCGACCACCTGGGACCGCTGGGCGGGGTCGGTGACGAACGGGACCGCGTACGGTGCCTTCTCCGCCCACGTGTACAGCCGCGCGGCGGAGTCGGCCGTGCGGCTGGTGGCCCAGCTCAGGCCGCCCTGGGCCAGCAGCCACTCGACCTGCTCGGCCAGCAGGAACAGGGTGGCCACCGCGGGGGTGTTGTAGGTCTGCTGCTTGGCCGAGTTGTCGATGGCCACCGGCAGCGAGAAGAACTCGGGAATGTAGCGGCCGCTGGCCGCGATCGCGGCCGCCCGGTCCAGTGCCGCCGGGGACATCAGCGCCAGCCAGAGGCCGCCGTCGGAGCCGAGGCACTTCTGCGGCGCGAAGTAGTACACGTCACAGTCGGCGACGTCGACCGGCAGGCCGCCCGCGGCGCTGGTCGCGTCCACGATGACCAGCGCCCCGGGATCCGCGCCCGGCACCCGCCGGACCGGCATGGCCACCCCGGTGGAGGTCTCGTTGTGGGTCAGCGCGTAGGTGTCCACCCCGGTCTCGCCGCTGGGCACCGGATGGGTCCCGGGCGGCGACGCGATCACCGTGGGGTCATCCAGCCACGGGGCGGCCGTGGCGGCCTGGGCGAACTTCGCCGAGAACTCGCCGAACGCCAGGTGCTGTGACTTCTGCCGGATCAGGCCGAACGCGGCGATCTCCCAGAACGCGGTGGTGCCCCCGTTGCCCAGGACCACCTGGTAGCCGTCGGGCACGGCGAACAGCGCGGCCAGGCCCTCCCGGGCGCGCTGCACCAGCGACCGGACCGGGGCCTGCCGGTGCGACGTGCCCAGGTAGCGGTCGCCCGAGGCGGCCAGCGCGGCCAGTTGCTCCGGCCGCACCCGGGACGGGCCGCAGCCGAACCGCCCGTCGGCGGGCTTGAGCTCAGCAGGGAGGACGATGTCGGTCACGGACCCCACCCTAGGGGTTACCCGGACGCGACATCCGCGCGAGGCGGGACCCGCCGCAGGCGGCTCCGCCGAGTCGGCGGTCGCGCGGGTCCGGGGGTCGCCCGGGTAACAGAGCTAGACCTCGTCGAGTACCTGGTCGGCGCCGGGAACGTCGCTGACCGGACGGGAC
Source organism: uncultured Actinomycetes bacterium (assembly GCA_963840195.1). Classification (GTDB taxonomy): domain Bacteria; phylum Actinomycetota; class Actinomycetes; order Streptosporangiales; family Streptosporangiaceae; genus RYN-230. Next base: position 136,472 of record CAWIYD010000030.1, on the reverse strand, counting down.
TTCGGGCCCACGTACCGGGCGCTCGGCCGGACCAGCCTGCCGGTCTGCTTCTGCTCCAGGATGTGCGCCGCCCAGCCCGCGGTCCGCGCGCAGGTGAACATGGAGGTGAACATGTGCGCCGGGACCTCGGCGAAGTCGAGCGTGATGGCCGCCCAGAACTCCACGTTGGTGGCCAGCACCCGGTCCGGCCGGCGGGCGTGCAGCTCGTTCAGGGCCGCCTCCTCCAGGGCCACGGCGACCTCATAGCGCGGCGCGCCCAGCTCCCGGGCGGTCCGGCGGAGCACCCGCGCCCGCGGGTCCTCGGCCCGGTACACCCGGTGCCCGAAGCCCATCAGCCGGTCACCGCGGTCCAGCGCCGCCTTCACGTACTTGACCGCGTCGCCGGTCCGCTCCACTTCCTCGATCATGTTCAGCACCCGGGCCGGGGCGCCGCCGTGCAGCGGCCCGGACATGGCGCCGACCGCGCCGGACAGCGCCGCGGCCACGTCCGCCCCGGTCGAGGCGATCACCCGGGCGGTGAACGTTGACGCGTTCATCCCGTGCTCGGCCGCGGAGGTCCAGTAGGCGTCGACCGCCTTGACGTGCCGCGGGTCCGGCTCGCCGCGCCAGCGGATCATGAACCGCTCGACGATGCTGCGCGCCTCGTCCACCCGGTACTGGGGGACCGGCGGCAGGCCCGGCCCGCGGGCCGACTGCGCGACGAAGGACAGCGCCATGACCGAGGCCCGGGCGAGGTCGTCACGGGCCTGCTCGTCGGAGATGTCCAGCAGCTGGTGCATGCCCCAGGCGGGCGCCAGCATGGCCAGCGCGCTCTGCACGTCCACCCGGATGTCACCGGAGTGCACCGGGATCGGGTACGGCTCGGCGGGCGGCAGCCCGGGCGCGAACTTGTTGTCCACCAGGAGGCCCCACACGTGCCCGAAGGACACGTGACCCACGAGTTCCTCGATGTCGACGCCCCGGTACCGGAGTGAGCCGCCTTCCCGGTCCGGCTCCGCGATGGAGGTCTCGAAGGCGATGACGCCTTCCAGTCCAGGAACGAAATCGGACATCTGCCGGACCTCCATGTCCTCGGGAGCTATCTGGGTTCGTGCCGGGGTGATGGCACGAACCCGCGGTGGCGCCGCCGTCGCGGCACCCGTTGTCAACCCGGATTAAGTCAACCTTCTCCGAACCATATTCCGCTATGCGTTCCAGCGTGACGCACGCCACGCTGTTCCCGGGCGCGGGGCGCCGGCACGCCGCGCCCCGGCCGGGCCGGCGGCCCCCGGCGCGGCCGCTGGCATGTGAGGATCATTCCCGTGGAACCGATCTCTCATCCCACCCCGCCGGAGCACCCGCCGCTGGACGAGGCCACCGTCCCGGCCGACCCGCTCGCCCTGTTCGCCGCATGGATGGACGCGGTCGTCGCGGCACGGCTGGCCGAGCCGACCGCCATGGTGCTGGCCACCGTGTCCCCGGACGGGCAGCCGCGCGCCCGCACCGTGCTGCTCAAGGACTACGGGCCGGCCGGGTTCGTCTTCTACACCAACCGGACCTCGGCCAAGGGCCGTCACCTCGCCGCGCAGCCGCGGGCCTGCCTGCTGTTCCCGTGGCACCCGCTGCAGCGGCAGGTGATCGTGGAGGGCCGCGCGGAGGCGATGTCGGCCGCCGAGAGCGAGCCGTATTTCCACTCCCGGCCGCACGGCTCCCAGGTCGGGGCGTGGGCCAGCCGGCAGTCCGCCGTGCTGCCCGGCCGTGGCCCGCTGGACGACCGGGTCCGCGAGCTGGAGCAGCGGTGGCCGGACGGGACCGAGGTGCCGATGCCCGACTTCTGGGGCGGGTACCGGGTCCGCCCGGAGGTCGTCGAGTTCTGGCAGGGCCGGCCGAACCGGCTGCACGACCGGCTCCGCTACCGGCGTGACGGCCAGGCCTGGGTGATCGAGCGGCTGTCCCCGGAGCCTGTGAAAGCGCTGCCCCGCAAGCGGGCCGCGGGCGCATAGCATCAGGTGAGGAGGGAGGCCTGGACACGGTGCACGGGCTCATCGACACCACGGAGATGTACCTCCGGACCATCTTCGAACTGGAGGAGGAGGGCATCGTCCCGCTCCGCGCGCGGATCGCCGAGCGGCTGTCCCAGAGCGGGCCGACGGTCAGCCAGACCGTGGCCCGGATGGAGCGGGCCGGGCTGGTCACCGTGGAGGGTGACCGGCAGCTGATGCTCACCGACGCGGGCCGCACCCTGGCCATGCGCGTGATGCGCAAGCACCGGCTGGCCGAGTGCCTGCTGGTCGGCGTCATCGGGCTGCCCTGGGAAGAGGTCCACGTGGAGGCGTGCCGCTGGGAGCACGTCATCTCCGAGAACGTGGAGCGCCGCCTGGTGGAACTGCTCGGCTACCCGGTCAGCTGCCCGCACGGCAACCTCATCCCCGGCCTGGACGAGCTCGGGATCCCGGACGACGCCCGGCTGCGCGCGCTGGCCGCCGGCCAGGAGCGCGACGAGGCCATGACCGTCGTCGCGGACGGGCTTGCGGCGCCGGTCACCGTGCGCAGGATCAGCGAACAAGTCCAAAGCGATCCCGCGCTCATGCTTAAACTCAAGCGGATCGGGATACAACCCGGACGCGAGGTCACGCTCGCGTCAAGCGACGACGGTGTACGGGTGACCAGTGACGACAGGGTCGGCAGTGTCACGGCGGAGCTGCCCCGCCTTGTTGCCGCCCATGTCTTCGTTTCCCGGCGCTGAGGGCGGCTGCCCCGGCCCCGGTGATCCCTGTGCCGGGCCGGCCAGCGCCCGGAGGGGGTGCGGCCGGTGACTGAGCAGGCCACCATGGGTTACGAGAGCCACCTGCCGGCGGGCGCCATCCTGGGGCAGATGGGCGCGGCGGTGGTGGTGACCGACCGGCAGGGCAGCCTGCTGTACGCCAACCCGTTCGCGGTCGCGCTGTTCGGCTTCCCGGCCGACGCGGCGAAACTGCTCGGCCAGCCCATCCTCACCCTCGGCTTCACCGGCGGTGACGCCGGGAAGGTGGCCGAGCTGGCCCGGCAGGTGCTCCGCGGCAGCGCCGGGGACGGCACCTTCGCGGTCATCCGTGCCGACGCGTCCCGGGTGTTCGTGCGGGCCCAGGCGATGCCGCTGCGGCACCCGTCGGGGTCCGTCGACGGGATCGTCATCATCGCGCGGGAGGCCACCCGGCGCAGCAGCCGCCGGGAGCGGGACCGGATCGCGCTCCTGGAGCGGGTCGGCGACCAGTTGTCCGGCTCGCTGGAGCTCAGCATGACGCTCCGGCACGTCGCCGAGTCACTGGTCCCGCAGTTCGCCGACCACTGCATCATCGACCTGGTCCAGGGGGACAAGCTGATCCGGCGGTCCCAGTTCCACGCCGCGGGCTGGACGCCGCCGCCCGGCAGCTGGGCCCGGGTCGGCGATCCGGTGTCCTACCCCGAGGGCCACTTCTGCCGGGAGGCGATGTCCCGGCAGGACACGGTCCTGGTGGAGAACCTGGCCGACGTGCAGCCGCCCCGGGCGCCCAGCCCGGCGCAGCCTGGCGGCCGCCGAGGAGGTGGGGCTGGCCTCGGTCGTGGCGGCCCCGCTGGTCGCCCGCGGGCAGGCGCTCGGCGTGATGAGCCTGGCGCTGTCCCGGCTGACCCCGCGCGAGGAGAAGTACTACGACGCGGACGACCGGGACTTCCTCGGCGCGGTGGCCAGCCGGGTCGCCATCGCGATCGACAACGCGCTGCTGTTCGAGGAGGAGCGGCGCACCGCGCTGGCGTTCCAGACCAGCCTGCTGCCGCAGCAGATGCCCAGGCTGGACGGCCTGGAGGTGGCCTGCCGGTACATCCCGGCCAAGCCCCTGGAGACGCATGGCCAGGGGATCCAGACCCAGGTGGGCGGGGACTGGTACGACATCATCCCGCTGTCGGCCGGGCGGGTGGGCATCGTCATCGGTGACGTCGAGGGCCGCGGCGCGCGGGCCGCGGCCGTCATGGGCCAGCTCCGGGCCGCGCTGCGCGCGTTCGCCCAGGACGACAAGTCGCCCGAGGAGATCCTGCGCAAGCTCGACGACTGGTGCCGCACGCTGGGGCCGGCCAAGGCGCCCGAGGACGGCGCCGAGCCGCTGGACCCGCCCACGGTCAGCTGCACCTACCTGGTGTATGACCCCTGGTCGCGCACGCTGACTTTCGCCAACGCCGGCCACGACGCCCCGCTGCTGATCTCCGGCGGCGAGGTGGGCGAGCTGGAGATGGAGCACAAGGGGGTGCTGCTCGGGGTGCGCGGCCGGGGCGTCCCGGCGCTGCCGACCTACCGCGAGGAGACCCGGTACCTGCCGGCCGGGTCGGCCCTCGTGCTCTACACCGACGGGCTCACCGACCGGCGGCACCGCCCGGACGGCCTGGGCCACTACTCCGAGGACGACGCGCGGCTCATGCTGCACCAGGCCGTGCGCCGGGTGGCGCACGGCGACGTGGAGCTGATCGCGCAGGCGGCGCAGGAGGCGGTGCCCGGGGACATCGACGACGACATGGCCATCGTCGCGATCCGCACCTCCCCCGTGGACCTGGCCTCCTGGGAGAGCACCTTCCCGGCGGAAGCGATCATGGTGTCCGAGGCCCGCCGGCTGGCCGAGGCGACCTTCGGATCCTGGGGGATGGACCGGGAGCAGGTCGAGCTGACCTGCCTGCTGGTGTCCGAGGTGGTCACCAACGCCGTCCTGCACAGCGCTCCCGCCCGCGCCCCGCGCCCCGCGCTCGCCCTCGAGGTGGCCGGCGCCGCGCCGCAGGGCACCCCGGGGCTGGTGGCCGGGTGGGCGCCCGGGCCGTTCAGCGAGGAGGGCGGCGGCACCCCGGCCAAGACGTTCATCCTGCGGCTGCGGCGCGGCGCGGCGTCGGTCTGGGTCGAGGTGCTCGACAGTGACCTGCGGCTGCCCCGCATCCGCACGGCCGCGGAGACCGACGAGGGCGGCCGGGGGCTCTACCTGGTCGACCAGCTCGCGACGCGGTGGGGCTCCCGCCCGACCCGGGACGGCAAGGCCGTCTGGTTCGAGATGCCGCTGCGCAGCGGCCCGCTGGGCTGACCGCGCCCAGCCGTCAGTTCTGCGCCTTGTACACCCAGATCAGCAGGATGGTCAGGGCCACCACGGTGATGCTGACGGCCCAGGTGCGGTGGGTCGTGCCCAGCCCCATCCGGCGCCGGATGGGCCGGACCGCGAAGAAGGTCACCAGGACGGCGATGAACACCAGCAGGATCAGCCCAGTCGTCATCCGGCCTCCGGGGGGTCGCAGGCGGGGGCGTCCCGGGCCACGGGACGGCCGCTTGCTACGAGGATACGGCCAGCCCGAGCGGGACCGGCGCGGGCGCGTCCGGGTCCTGCACGCAGTCGCGGAGCTTGCGCAGCACGGCGGCCTGCTTGTCGAGCGCCTGGATCCGGTCCTCCACCAGCTGCGCGGCGAGGGCCCGCTGCCCGGGGCCCACCGCGTCGCCCAGCGCCAGGCGGGCCAGCGGCTTCACCTCTTCCAGCCGGAAGCCCAGGTCCTTGAGGGCCAGCGCGGTCTCGATGTACCCGCAGTACTCCCGCGGGTACTTCCGGGTGCCGCCGCTGGTCCGGCGGGGCTCCGGCAGGATGCCAAGTTCCTCGTAATAGCGGATGGTGCGGCTGCTCACCCCGGCCGCCTTGGCCAGCTGGCCGATGCTGACCAGGCCAGCGAGGTTGTCGGTGGAATCCATGGCTGCTGCGTGCCCCCGGTTCTGCCCAGCGGGCGCCGGGCATCCCCGGCGCCCTTGAATGCGGTGAGTAATCAGTAATCACGGATAGTAGCGACTGCGGCGCGTGCCGTGCGGTTTCTGCGATCAACAACAGGCCAGGTAGACGCCGGGCTACCGGGAGGTAATCTCGTGGCAGGACGCGGCCGGAGCGCCGGGGAGGCGGATGGCGGCCGCGCGGACATGCTGGAGGAGCATCGTGGCGGAGGCTTACATCGTCGGGGCGGTCCGGACTCCGGTGGGCAAGCGCAAGGGCGGCCTGTCCGGCGTGCACCCGGTGGACCTGGCCGCGCACGTGCTGGGTGAGCTGGTCCGGCGGACCGGCGTGGACCCGGCCGCCGTGGACGACGTGATCATGGGCTGCGTGTCCCAGATCGGGCCGCAGACCATGGACATCGCCCGCCAGGCGTGGCTGTCCGCCGGGCTGCCGGAGAGCGTGCCCGGGGTCACCATCGACCGGCAGTGCGGGTCCTCGCAGCAGGCGGTGCACTTCGCCGCGCAGGGCGTGCTGTCCGGCACCCAGGACCTGGTGGTCGCGGCGGGCGTGGAGAGCATGAGCATGGTGCCGATGGGCTCGACCGTGACGCTGGCCATGGAGGCGGGCATGCCGCTGCCGTTCGGTCAGGGCTGGGCGGAGCGGTACGGCAAGCAGGAGATCTCCCAGTTCCGTGGCGCCCAGCTGATCTGCGAGAAGTGGGGCCTGACCCGCCGCCAGCTAGAGGAGTTCGCGCTGGAGAGCCACCGGCGGGCCGTGCGGGCCATCGACGAGGGGCGGTTCGAGCGTGAGATCGCCCCCGTCGCCGGGGTGACCACGGACGAGGGCCCGCGCCGGGACACCACGCTGGAGAAGATGGCGCAGCTCAAGCCGCTGCGCGAGGGCTGGGAGCTCACCGCCGCCACCGCGTCGCAGATGTCCGACGGCGCGGCGGCGCTGCTCATCGCGTCGGAGGCGGCCATCGAGCGGCACGGGCTCACCCCGCGGGCCCGGGTCGCCGCGCTGGCCGTGGCCGGCGCCGACCCGGTGTACATGCTGACCGGGGTGATGCCCGCCACCGAGCAGGTGCTGGCCCGGGCCGGCCTGAGCGTCACGGACATCGACCTGTTCGAGGTCAACGAGGCATTCGCGCCGGTGCTGCTGGCCTGGTCGGCGGAGACCGGGGCGCCGCTGGAGCGGGCCAACCCGAACGGCGGGGCGATCGCCCTCGGGCATGCGCTAGGCGCCAGCGGCGCCATCATCGCCACCAAGCTGCTGCACGAGCTCGAGCGCAGCGGCGGCCGCTACGGGCTGCAGACGATGTGCGAGGGCGGCGGGCAGGCCAACGCGACGATCATCGAGCGGCTCGGCTGAGGCACAGCGCGAGGAGGACGGGCCAGCCGGAAGGAATATTCAACTGAAGTTAGATGTTTTCTCTAGGTGAGAGACGTAGTAACCTGGATCCATAAGGGATCCTCGTTATCACCTGGAGGCGAGCTTCATGTTGCTGACCACCTTTGACCCCTTCACCAGGGATTTCGACCGGATCATCGAGCGGGCGTTCGGCCCGGCCTGGGGCCCGGCGCTGCGCGCAGGCGCGCGGCCGGCCATGCCGATGGACGCCGTCCGCGGCGAGGATGGCCTGGTCCTGCGGTTCGACCTGCCCGGGATTGACCCGGCCAGCATCGAGGTGACCGTGGACCGCGGCGTGCTCACCGTGGCCGCCCAGCGGACCGAGGAGCTGGCGGAGGGCGAGAAGCACTTCGTCCGCGAGCGCTTCACCGGCCGCTACGCCCGCCGGATCGAGCTCGGCGACACGATCGACGCCGAGGCGATCGAGGCCGGGTACGACGCGGGCGTGCTGACCGTCAAGGTCCCGTTCGCCGAGGCCGCGAAGCCGCGCAAGGTCGAGATCCAGACGGAGGCCCCGAAGGGGCTCAGCGCCTGACGATGACCTGGCCCGGGTGGGCGGCGGTGACCGGCCGTCCACCCGCACCGAGGACACGTCCACGGGCCCGGACGGCTAGCCTGTCCGGGCCCGGCCCGGTGAGGGGGCGGATAATCATGGGGAGCCATGCCGTCGCTGCCCCTGGATGACGAGAACCTGCCCCTGTTCACCGTGGGGCAGGTCTCCGCCATGCTCGAGATCCAGCAGGCGTTCCTGCGGCGGCTCGACGAGTTCGGCGTGGTCCAGCCGTCCCGGTCCGGTGGTAACCAGCGCCGCTACACCCGGAACGAGATCACCGTGGTGCAGTACGTGGTCCGGCTGGCCGACGAGGGCATGACGCTGCCCGCCATCCGCCGCATCCTGCAGCTGGAGCAGCGGGTCATCGAACTGGAGGCGGAGTGCGATGCACTCCGCCTGGCACTGCGGGAAGCCGGGACGCCGGTCCGCGCGCCGTCAGTGCCCCTGGCGTCCGACGTCCGAAAGGGCGGCTGCCCGGGAGAGACCGGATTGAGCGCCAGCGGCCAGAGGATCGACGTCAATGGCGTGTCGCTGCACGTGGCGGAGCACGGCGCCGGGGACCCGGTGCTGCTCATCCACGGCTGGCCCGATTCCGGCGAGCTGTGGCGGCATCAGGTCCCCGCCCTGGTGGCCGCCGGGTTCCGGGTCATCGTCCCGGACATGCGCGGCTTCGGCCGCTCGGACCGCCCGGCCGACGTGGCCGCCTACGCGCTGCCCCACGCGGTGGCGGACGTGACCGGGCTGATGGACGCGTTCGGCATCGAGTCCGCGCACGTGGTGGGGCATGACTGGGGCGCGGCGGTGGCGTGGCTCACCGCCATGCTCGCCCCGGACCGGGTCCGCCGGCTGGTGGCGATCTCTGTTCCGCACCTGCTCGCGCCGCTCACCATCCGGCAGCGGGAGATGGGCTGGTACCAGCTGTTCTTCCAGTTCGAGGGGGTGGCCGAGGAATCGCTGCGGGCCGATGACTGGGCGCTGCTGCGGGCCCTGAGCCGGGGGAACGGGGATCAGGAGCGGGCCCTCGCCGACCTGTCCCGGCCCGGTGCCCTGACCGCCTCGCTGAACTGGTACCGGGCCAACCTGGCGCCGCGCCCGCCTGGGCCGCCGCCCGCGCTGCCCCCGGTCACCGCGCCCACTCTCGGCGTCTGGTCCACCGGCGACCACTACCTGGACGGCGCGCGGATGCGCGCCTCGGGTGACCTGGTGCAGGGCCCGTGGCGGTATGAGGAGATCGACGGGGCGAGCCACTGGGTCCCGCTCGATGCCCCGGACCGGCTGAACGAGTTGCTGCTCGGCTGGCTGCGCGAAGACCAGTCTTAACGGCACACCGAGGGCTGCCTGCTCCCGCGTCCGTGCCTAGGGTCTGGGCGCCCCGCTGGCGCCGGGCCCCCGGGAGCGGGTGGCCCTGGGCCCCGGGATTTCTTGATCAGCGGACGTTTCCGGCTAGACGTCCGCCCGGTAGAAGTTCAGGTACGAGCGGGACGGCGTCGGGCCGCGCTGGTCCTGGTAGCGCGAGCCGTAGACCTTGGAGCCGTACGGGTGCTCGGCGGGCGAGCTGGTCCGGAACAGGCAGAGCTGGCCGATCTTCATGCCTGGCCACAGCTTGATCGGCAGTGTCGCCACGTTGGACAGCTCCAGCGTCACGTGCCCGGAGAACCCCGGGTCGATCCAGCCTGCGGTGGAGTGGGTGAGCAGCCCGAGGCGTCCCAGCGAGCTCTTGCCCTCCAGCCGGCCGGCCACGTCGTCGGGCAGCGACACCACCTCGAAAGTGGACGCCAGCACGAACTCGCCCGGATGCAGCACGAAGGGCTCCGAGCCGGTCGTCTCCACCAGCCGGGTCAGGTCGGGTTGCTCGACGGCCGGGTCGATGTGCGGGTACCGGTGATTCTCGAAGACGCGGAAGTACCGGTCCAGCCGGACGTCGATGCTGGACGGCTGGATCAGCTCCGGCGCGTACGGGTCGAGCTTGACACGGCCAGACTCGATCTCGGCCCGGATATCTCGATCAGAGAGCAGCACCCTGGCAACCTACGCGAAGAGCTCGCCGTGGCGCCTGGCGAGCGTGGCTTCCGGTACTATGTCGAGACGACGCCAGCGTGGCCCGAGCGGCCGGGCAGGCGGCTGCGGGTGTAGTTCAATGGTAGAACGTCAGCTTCCCAAGCTGATAGTGCGAGTTCGATTCTCGTCACCCGCTCCAGGTACGTTCTTCGAGGTTAGCGCCCGTGTCTCGAGCTTGGCCCCTTCCCTCTGCTGGGCGGTTGTTGATCTTCCGTGCCATTAGCGTGCTATTAAGCGTCCAGTGCGCGCACGGCATGAGCCATTTCACCAGCCGCGGGCACGCGAGAAGCAGGACGGAGGTGGGGGCGATGACGGAGCCAGAAGCACGAAGCCCGGACTCTCGGGGGCCGAGTCGGGAGCGAAGCAGGAACGACGTGCTCGCTGCTGCACGCTCACTGCCTCCCGACGAGGAGGTTCTCAAGGATGACCTCACTGAGGATGAGGACTGCCTCTTCACGCTGCCGTGCTCGACGCATGACTTCTGGCATCCGGGGTCCCGGCTGTCATCGACACCGGGGTTTTCGCTGCACGTCTGACGCCCAGCGGGAGCTTACTGACCGCGCGTTATCGCCCGCTCCTTGAGGGGCGACCAGTTGTCATCTCAACGCGAAGGTGCATAAGGTTTCTGGGATCGTCAAGCTCTGGCGAGACTGGATCGGGATGTCAGCGCCGGTCCACTTCGGCTTTCTTGCCGGCGGCTTTGCCATGAAGATCGGCGACGTGGGATTGCCACTTGTCCTTCATTGCCTGCCAGCCGGTGGTGGCCTCGTCCCGGCCCCGCGCCGCCTGCGCCTTGATCTCGTCGGCCTTCTGCTCGGCGCTGGCTTGCGCCTGCTCCACCTCGGTCTGCAATTGCGAGTAGGGATGTTTGTCCTGCCGGTTCAGGCGTCCGCCATGCACGGCACGGGACCAAGGGCCCTTGACCAGGCCTGCCCCCGCGTGAGTTGCTGGCCGGGTGCTGGACTGCTGGATCCGTCCGGCACCCGCACAGGCATCCAGCCAGGGGGTGGGGCATGACGGCGGCATCCCAGCCGGGTTCAGAGGACGTTCTGGGGCCAGTAGATTTCCTGGCGATCGAGTTCCCGGGCGGCCAGCTCACCGCCGCGGGCTTCGAGCGGCTGCTTTCCCTGGCCAACGACGGCGTCGTGGACATCTTGGACATGGAGTTCATCACCAAGGACACGGACAGCAAGAGCAAGAAGATCGACGCCTGGGAATTCGCCGTACCGGGCGGTGTCGACCTGAGCGCATGGGCCGGGGCCTCCTCGGGCCTGCTCGACGACTCCGACGTGACCGAGATCGCGGCGGCGATGCAGCCGGGCAGCGTCGCCGTGGTGGTGATCTATGAGAACCGGTGGGCTCTGGGCCTGGTCGACGCCTGGCGGCGCGACGGCGCGCGGCTGATCGCCAGCGGTGGGCTGTCCCCCGATGACATCGTCGCCGCCCTTGACGCAACCGAGCTGTCCTGACCCGGCGGCGTTCCTGACCGACCCCGGCCATGAGGCCACAAACGAGGAGACCATCGTGGGCCTGTTGAAGACCGCTGCCACCGTCGCGGTGGCCAGTTCCGTGCACGGCCGCATTCAGCGCCGCCAGCAGCAGCGGTGGGCCGCCCAGGGCAACGCGGACGCGGCTTCGGCGCCAGCACCGCCACCACCGCAGTACGCGGCCCCGGCACATGCAGAACAGCCTTATGCGCCGTCACCGTCACCGTCATCCGCCAGCCCCGGCCCCCGCAGCGAGCATGGCTGACCGGCTGGCCCAGCTGAAGGAGCTCGGTGAGCTGCTCTCGGCGGGCGTGCTGACCCAAGCCGAATTCGAGCAGCAGAAGGCCCGCATCCTGAACAGCTGAAACGGATGGTCACGCACCACTGCCAAGAGCACACCTGCCAACTGGACCACTCAGAGCCGATCGGCCCAGCTAACAAGGTCGCCGTTGCTTGGCAAAACCGGTGGCGTAACTGTGGGGTCGGCGGCCGGCCGGGGCGCGTGCCGTGGAAATGCACGGCTGGCAGACCGGCCTTTTTTAGATCTGCCAGCATAAGGGCGGAGCGGGGCCGCTCATCGGTTCTCTTTCCCCCGCCTAGCCAGCGACGGAGGAGCGGTGGAAGTTCACCAGAGCGATCTAGCCGGTGCTGCCAACCTGGCGAAGGTCGACCATGTTGTGGTCGTGATGCTGGAGAACCGGTCCTTCGATCACGTGCTGGGGTACCTGTCCCTCGGCGGCGGGCGCCCGGAGATCGATGGCCTGCGCCCGGGCCTGGCCAACGACTACCAGGGGCGCAGTTACCCCGTGCACCACCTGCGCGACAGCCCTGAGGATGGATCCCGACCATTCCGCGGCGCGATCGACAAGCAGTCGCTGGCGGGGACATGTCCGGCTTCGTCGCCAGCGCGGACGCCCCCCTCGCCGGGAAAGGAACCGCCGACGGTGACCCGGGCTGCGTGATCGGCTCTACGACGGCTGCCGAGGTGCCGGTCTACGGCCACCTGAGCAGAGAGTTAGCGGTCTGCGCCGCTTGTTCACCTTAGTGCCCGGCTCCACGCTGCCCGACCGCCTGTTGCGCTGTGCGGGGCGGCCGCTGGCAGCCGGGTGACCGGCCTGCATGTGCCGCCGCTGTACCCCCAGCCCTCCTTCGCCCGTCACCTGGACGCCCACCACATCTCCTGGCGCTGATCTTCCTTCGACCCCGGGACGCTACGTCTCGCGGACGTGCACTACCGGCTCGGGCACCATCAGCGGTTCGGCTCTTCTCCAAGCCCGGCCTGCCGTGGAAGCCCATTCTTACATCACCTGCAACCCGAAGATCCCCAGTTTCCTCGAGGACGCCGCAGCCGGCACGCTGCCGTCGGTGTCGTGGATCGACCCCGCGTTCACCAACTTCAACCCGCTCGGCTTCCCCGTCGACGACGACCACCCCATGGCCGACGTCGAGGACGGCCAGGACCTGGTGCTGGCCATCTACGACGCGCTGGCGGCCAGTCCGCAGTGGAAGAGTTCGCTGCTGGTCATCGTCTACGACGAACACGGCGGCTTCTCGATCACGTCCCGCCGCCGGAGGCCGCCGACGACGATCCCGCGACGTTCGGCCGTTCGGCGTTCGCGTGCCAGCGATCATCGTCTCGCCGTCGATCGACCGCGCGGTGTCACCACGCCGTGTTCGATCACACCTCGATCATCAAAACGATGCTGCTCGGTTCTCGCCCGAGCGCTGGACCGAGCCGCAGCCCGCCCATGGAAGGCGGGGCAGAGGTGCCTTGACCCGCAATACCCAGGCCTGCACGTGGCCCGGCCGCCGTCTCGGGGGACTGCTAGCCCGCGCCGCGCCCCGGCCCGCCCCGGCCCGCGATACTTTGTTGCGAGAAGCCGCGGCGCGGGCTGGGCAGGCCGCAGCCGAACCACCAGCGGCGATCTGCGCTCGATCGCCTGCAGCAACCGATCCTTTCCGCCGCGCGCGGGCTGAGAAGGCGCGGGCGCCCGCCGGACGGACCATAGAGGGCCCTGCGCACATTGCGCTTGCCGCGTCGGCCGATGTATGCGACTGGCCGTCTTCGTGAACCGCCAGGCAGAGCCGCATCAAAGACTGAAAGTCAGGGACCGTCACGAGGGTCTCTGGGAGAGCTGAGCGTGCGTCGGGGTTCAGTGGGTTCCGCGGCGTAGGCGCGAGGACGCTGCTGGCACCGAACACTGTTGGAAGACGGCATTAGGAAAGGGATGGCTGCGAGGAGCGGCGATACGTATCGCGTAGTCGTCACCCGTGAAGACGGCCACTGGCTCGCGGACATACCTTCCCTGGAAGGTGCCCACACCTACGCTCGCAGCCTGTCAACGCTGGACCAGGCGGTGCGAGAGGTGGTGGTCCTGGCTGCCGACCTGCCCGATGAGGCGATGCCCGTTCTCGTGCCGGACTACGAGTACCACACCGGCGATGCCAGCCTCGACGTCACCGCGCAGAGAGGTTCGCCAGCTACGACGCGAGGCCGACGAACTCGCAGCCGCTGCTGCCAGCCGCACCGGCCGGGCCGTCGGCCGAGCTGGTGGCCCGGGGACTGTCAGTCCGCGATGTCGCCGCCCTGCTCGGCATCAGTCCCCAGCGCGTCTCACAGCTCACGGCCCGGGCAAGCTGAGCTGTCACGATTGCTCCGGGCCGTACCAGATCGCCGTGCAACTAGCGTGCAATTAGCCACGGTAACGAGGGGTCAGCCACGGGTACTCACGGCGCCCGGTCGTGGCTGCCCAGCGGTCCTAACAGCATGGATCGGTGGGATTCCCACGCTGATAGTGCTAGTTCGATTCTCGTCACCCGCTTCAGCTACGGTCTTGCAGGTCAGCGCCGGTATCCCGAGTGTGGCCTGTGCTCGGAGCCGACCGCGGTACTGAGCGCCCGCGGGTGCCGATCTCAGCCAGAGTCATCAGCCGCGACGCCGGGCACCGGGCCATGCCCAGCCGGTGGCGGATTTCCCCCCCACGACCGGTTGCTACGACTTCTCCGACGGGCACGGCAGGCCCAGCAGGCCAGCCCGGTGGTGAGCTTGCCCCGCACCCGCACATAGCCAGTGACGCCAGTGCAGGACCCGGGAGCCACCCCCGAAGGCACGGGCGCTACGCGCCGTTACGCGACGGCATAGGCACCATTTCTTCTTCCCGGTATCTGTGAATCCAGCCAATTCGCTGCGGCAGCGACGGCCAGCTTTCGTCTCGTCTTGCTGCCGCATCGCCAACCATTTTGTAGGCTCGTCCGGCGGCACGTGAATAGGCCTGGACCATCCAAGCCCGCCGCCTGCGAAGCTTTTCGAAGGCCTCAAAAGCCCGGCCGCAATCCTTCAATCCGCCGCTGGTCAGAAGCGCGCCCAGGGCGTAAGCATCTTCGATCGCCAGGCCCGCGCCTTGGCCCTGATGGGGAAGGGGAGCGTGTGCGGCATCGCCGAGAAGTATCACCCGGCCGCGACTCCACCGGGGCAGGCGCGGCAGCTCAACCAGGGCCCAGAAACTCATGTCCCCTTCGATGTTCCGCACCAGGTCGAGGATTCGGCGATCCCAGGAGTATTCCGCAAAGATGCTCAGGGCCTGGGCTCTGGTCGCCGGCACGCGAGTTGAAGACCTTGTCCAGGCAGGGAGGCGGTGTGGCTTGTACACGGCGAGCAGGTTCACCAGCTCCCCCGGTCGAGCCCGTAGTAGACGGCATGTGTCCCGGGTCCGCACCAAATATGGAGGGATGTGGGATTCGGCAGGTCCTGCGATTTCTCGGTCGGGATGACGCCGCGGAACCCGATCTCACCGGAATGGACCGGGGCTACGTCTCCGCAGACATACCGCCGCGCAGTGGAATGTACGCCGTCAACACCCGCGACGACGGTGCTGACGACGTCCTCACCGTTCTCAAAGTGCAAGCGGACGCCAGTGGGCTCGTCGGAGAGGCCGACCAGCCGGTGACCTAGCCGAATACACTCCGGCGGCACGGCTGCTGCCAGCAGACGCCGCAGAGTCCCGCGGTGGAGTTCGAGGTACGGCGCTCCCATCTCCTGCCGGTACCACTCCCCGATCGGATGGGACCACAGGAGGCTCCCATCCTGCCAGCGGCGAAATTCAAGGGCGGGCGGAATATTTGCGGCCTGCGTCAGATCGATACCAAGACCTTGTAGCAAACGAGTCGCATTACCGGCAATCGCGACCCCAGCCCCGATTTCCCGAAGTTCGGCGTCCTGCTCAAAAATTTCCACAGAGATCGACTGCGGCAAGAGGCCGGCCGCGAGCGTAAGGCCACCAATACCCCCGCCAACAATGGCCACGTCACACCTGCGGGTCATATCTGCTGGCTCCTCAATACCGGGCCATCACCGGCCGGGCACTGCGCCGCGCGTCCATGCCCATGCCGGTGACCGATCCTAGCGGACCACGACATCCGCTCCCCGGTGGATCACCCGGACACAGCCCCGCCGGACACGCCAGCCGTAGCCTTGCTTCGGTGGCGGTCGGACCCGGAAAGGATTCACCCATCATGGCCGAGAACGAACTGTTCGCAAGGGGCCTACTGGCGTGGCGGTGAGTACGTCGGGCCATCAGCGGGCCTGTGGGCCAGGGTGACGAGGGGGCAACCAGGGTCACTCGGGACCGCCAGGGATGCCTGGTCAGCGCACCTGGCAGCTATAACCGCTGCGCTTCCCAAGCGTGCGCGGCTAGACCACACCTGAAGCGGGACAGGGGAGCCCGGCACCCAATGGGACATGCGAGTGCCCCGGCCCAAGAGGTTACCGGGGCACTCATACTGCGCGCCAAGTTTCCGGGTCGAGTTTCATAGGCTCTCGCCTGTCCTGGCGCATCGACGGCGGCTATGCGTACGGCGACCAGCGGTGCCACCGCTCCAAAAGATGGCGGACAACGTGGTGCGTGTGCGGCCTGTGCGGATGAAGGGCCATCACGACCTCCCTTCCCTCATTGCACACATACACCTCCGGACGTTCTGGCGTTAGAGGCCTTGGAGCCGTTTCCAGCGTGATATGGAGCACAGTCACCCTTACGCGGAGCTAGCCGCGGGCACTGGACGACACCCTCGCCCGACCGAACCTAGCCCAGCCGCCGAAGCCCGGGCGGGCACTGGCTCAGCAGTCAGTTCCGCGGGTCGGCTGACCTGGAGTGAGGCTGGCCGCTAATCAGGCCATACTCAAGTTTCCTTGATCGTTATACCTGGGCGTGGCCCGTGCAATTAGCCCTGGTAAACCAGGGTCAGTCACGGGCACTGGCCATGCCCGGGTCCTGGCTGGTCAGCGGCCGTAGCGGCGGGGATCGGCCGGATTCCCAAGCTGATAGTGCGAGTTCGGTTCTCGTCAGACGGAGAGGACGGAAAGCCCGGACCCTCTCATGCTCCGCCCGCCCAGCGAACCGGTCAGGACTCCAGGTAGCGGAGGACGGCGAGCACCCGGCGGTGGTCGGCGTCTGAGGGGGGCAGGCCGAGTTTGCTGAAGATGTTCCCGACGTGTTTTTCGACGGACTTCTCGGAAACCACCAGGATCCCGGCGATCGCGGCGTTGGAGCGGCCCTCGGCCATCAGCGCGAGCACGTCGCGTTCCCTGGCGGTGAGCGTGCCGAGCCCGTCGGTGCGGCGGCTGGCGCGCAGAAGTTGCGTGACGACCTCCGGGTCGAGGGCGGTGCCCCCGGCGGCCACCCGGCTCAGCGCTTCGACGAACTCCTCGACGTCGGCGACCCGGTCCTTGAGCAGGTACCCGACGCCTGCGGCGCCGCCGCCGGACGCCGCGCCGAGCAGGTCAGCCGTGTACCGGGTCTCGATGTACTGGGAGAACACCAGCACCCCGGTCTTGGGGTGGTCGCGGCGGATGGCGATCGCGGCGCGCAGGCCCTCGTCGGTGTAGCCGGGCGGCATCCGCACGTCCACCACGGCGGCGTCTGGGCGGTGCTCGTCCACCGCGGCTAGCAGGTCCGTCGGCGTTGCCGACCGCGGCGACCACCTCGTGGTCACTGTCGGCCAGGATCTCGGCCAGGCCCGCTCGCATTACGGCCGAGTCTTCGGCGATCACAATCCGCATCGAGGGCTCCGGTCCGGTCAGGCGTGGGACGGCAGCTCTACGGTGACCACGGTGGGCCCCCCGGGCGGGCTGGCGACCTGCAGCCTGCCGTCCACGGTCCTGACCCGCTCGGCCAGCCCGGCCAGGCCGCCGCGCTCCTCGACGCGGGCGCCGCCGCAGCCGTCGTCGCTGACCCGCACCCGCAGCAGCCCGGGCACGTGGGCCACTTCCAGCGTGGCATGCCGGGCGCCGCTGTGCTTGGCCACGTTGGTGAGCAGCTCGGCCGCGCAGAAGTAGGCGATGGTCTCGATCGCGGCCGACGGGCGCTCGGGCAGGTCGATGACCAGCTCGACGGGCACGTCGCTGCGCGCGGCGAGGGTGGTGAGCGCGATGCCCAGGCCCTGGTCGAGGACCGGGGGGTGGATGCCGCGGGCCAGGTCACGCAGTTCGGTGATGGCCTCCTTGGCGCCGCGGTGGGCGGCGACGACCAGCTCCAGGACCCGCTCCAGGTCGGTCTGCCCGGTCCCGTCGATCATGCCGCGGAGCTTCTTGGTGGCCAGCCCCAGCTTCATGGCGACGGCGACCATCTGCGCCTGCGCGCCGTCGTGCAGGTCCCGCTCGATCTGGCGCAGCCTCGCGGCCGAGTCGTCCACCAAGTGGGCCCGGGACCGCTCCAGCTCACGAACCCGCCGCGCAAACGGGCGGTGGTCGATAGCCAGGTACCAGTAGCCGACCGAGAACTGCAGCGCCGCCAGCACCAGGAAGAACGCTGCCCAGACGACCGCCTTCGGCGTGAAGGAACCTCCCACGAGCGTAATGAAGCCGAGGCCGAGGCCAGACAACACCAGCGGCAATGCGCACGCCCGCCAAGAAGCGCAGGCGGCGGTACTCCCATGACCTGATCAGAATTCTTTCGAGAACGGACCGCTGGGGAGGGACATAGTCATCCGATGCGCGCATCCGGATGCCTCCTGTGACCTGTAGCGCAGCCATCTTCTCGCTCCCGATTGGCCCGCTCGCGGCCGCTGAGTCTAGGCCGCCCGCCAAGACGTCGCTTCGCGATGGCTTGCACCAGCCTAGACCCGGCGGTCTACTCCCGCGGATCTTGGCGCCTGCGAGAAGACCGAGGAAGATCAGCAACCGGAACCCCAGCCGAAGGGCGGAAGCTTCTGTGCCAGCAAGCGCCTGCCCGCTCGTCTAGCACCGCCAGACCAGTGCGAACAGACCAGCCTCAGGTCCGGGGAGCTGCGGAGCGGACGATAGCCAGGTACCAGTAGCCGACCGAGAACTGCAGCGCCGCCAGCACCAGGAAGAACGCTGCCCAGGCGATCGCCTTCGGCGTGAAGGAACCTCCCACGAGCGTAATGACGCCAAGGCCGGCCAGGACGGTACCAGCGCCAATGCGCACGCGCGCCATGGCATGGAGGCGACGGAACTCAAAACGCGGGATTATGCGTCGCATGCCGGTGCGCGACGGAGCGGTGTTGTCATCTTGTGCATTCATCGGGATTCCTCCTATAACCTGCGGTGTCCGGCCATCCCGGTCACCTGCCTCTCAATACTCGCCGGGCCCAGGCAGGAGATACACCGGGCGGACACCCAAATCTGGGGTAGGGCTAGCACGGTCCCAGGGACGCGGGCCAGCCGCCGGCACCAGCAGTTCGCATCGAGCGGGTAGCGATGACCACCGAACCAGGAACTGGATTGATGGTCGTTGCGGCTGCGTGGCTGGCCACCACAGCGCCGCCGCGCTAGGCTTCGCTGCACCGTGGTGGTGGGGGTGGCGCCGGTGCCAGCAGAGCCGGAAGACCAGAAGGCGGTAGCCGCGGCGGGCCGTGGCCACCTCAGGGCGTCCCATGCTGACCGCGAGCACGCGATCGACATGCTCAAGGCCGCGTTTGTGCATGGTCGGGTTACCAAAGACGAGTTTGATGCGCGGGTAGGCCAGGCATTCGCGTCGCGGACCTATGCGGAACTGGCCGCAGTCACCGCCGACATCCCCGCCAGGCAGGGCGCAGACCGGTCGCCGAGCAACCCAGCCTGCACGCAGGGCCTGCTCGATGATGAGCCATGCGGCCAAGGGCCGCCTATGTGTGGTCATTGCGCTAGCCATGATGACGGTGGCCACGTTCGCCCCCGCTGGTCCCGCGCTCCTCCTATTCACGCCTCTCGGTCTTACGGCTTTGATGGTTGCCGCTGCCCAGATGCTCACCGCCCAGCACGAGGAGCGCTCCCGTGGTCGGCTAGCGGCGCCCAGCACCTAGCGCAGGGCGGTGGGCGTCCCAGCGCCTGGGCCGGGGCGCTGCGCGCGCCAGGCCTGCTCAGCGCTCGCTGTGGCCGCCCGCACCGTCATGGGCTACGAAATTCTGTGGGGTCACAGGTTGGGGAAGGAACGGCCGGGGTCTGCTCGGACAGCACTGACGGCGGTCCGATGAGGGTCGGTCCGGTTCCCCGATAGCCTTTTCGTCCTTGCCGTCGTAGTCGAACTTCCTCAGCACGTGCTTGATCGCCTCGAGCCTGGCCCGCTTCTTATCATTGCTCCTGACCACCGTCCACGGCGCGTGCTCACTGTCGGTGTGGTGGAACATCGCCTCCTTGGCGTCCGTATAGGCGTCCCACTTGTCCAGCGACTCCAGGTCCATCGGGCTCAGCTTCCACTGCCGGACCGGGTCAACCCGGCGGATGATGAACCGAGTGCGCTGCTCGGAGGGGGTCACCGAGAACCAGAACTTCGTCAAGTGCAGGCGGGAACGGACCAGCATGCCCTCGAACTCCGGTGCCTCCGCATGAACTCCCAGTAGTCCGTGTCGGTGCAAAAGCCCATCACGCGCTCCACGCCCGCCCGGTTGTACCAGGAGCGGTCAAACATGACGATCTCGCCGGGCCGGCAGATGCGGTACGTAACGCTGGAAATACCACTGAGTCCGCTCTCGCTCACTCGGCTTGGCCAGCGCGACCACCGTGGCACCGCGCGGGTTCAGGTGCTCCGTGAATCGCTTGATCGTGCCGCCCTTGCCGGCCGCGTCACGGCCCTCGAACACGATCACGATGCGCTCGCCGGTGGATTTGACCCAGTTCTGCAGCTTCACTAGCTCGATCTGCAGGGGGCGCTTGAGGTACTCGTATCTGTCCCGCGTCATCCTCTCGGTGTACGGGTAATCCTCGCGCCAGGTGTTGACGAGCCGGCCATCCGGCCAGCGCAGCACGGGATCGTCGTGTTCGTCATCGTCGTCGATAGTGAGCCCCGCGACCAGCGCGGGGTCGGACGCCCAGTCCTCTGGCAGCGCATTGAACCGAGGAGTGAGTTGACCAGTCACATGCTAAGCACAGCACATTCCGGGCACTGGTTACGAGACCGGGGCCAGACCAGGATCACTGGTCGCGGGCCGGTTCCGCGAGTGGACATGCAGCGGCCATGTCCTGCCCATCCGGTGGCGCCGTCCCCGCTGAGCTCACGAGCTGATGGTCCGAGCTCGATTCTCGTCCCCCGCTCCAGAGTCTCTGCCCAGCTCAGAGACATGATCGGCGGTCCTCGCCGTTGGCGTCAGTGACTACGCGGCTGCCGGTCGCGGGTCAGAACTGAGCCTTTAGTTCCTGTATCTGGTGAGCATGCTCGCGCAGCAGCTCGTAGGCAGGCCGTTCCCGGATCCGGGCCAGCGCCCAGCGCACCGCTTCAGCGCGGCTCGCCGCGACGCCGGCGGTGATCAGCGTGTCCACGGTCTCCAGGTCCGCGGGTCCGAGCCGGGCCATGATGGGGACCAGAGGGGCGTCCGGCTGCTGCAGGAGGACCATCTCGGCCTGGCTGATTCTTGTCCGTGGCCCAGGATGCCGGCCGGGGTACCCGTCGCCAGGCAGCACAAACTCGACCATCGCGACCTGGGGCACGGAACGCAGGTCGTGCCGGAGGCCTTGGATGGCTTCCTTCTGCGAGTGATCGAATTCGCTGACAATCAGGGCGTCCGCCTCGGTGCCATCTGGCCGCTGGCCTTCTGGCCGCTCGATGACGACCTGGACCAAGAGCTGGCCGGGCTCGATTTCCGGCTCGTCGCCGTACTGAAGCACCCTCACTTCCTGCACGGTTGGGCCGGGGAACCGGTTCCGGGCGAGCTGGGTGATCTGCTCGTGCAGATGATTCAGCTCAGCAGTGTCCATATCCGCCTCCCGCGTTCTGCCTGTAATCAGCGTAACTCGCGTATCGCCGAATACGCCAGAGCTCGGTACTGGGCGGTACTTTACGTCACAAAGTTGGTCGGCTCCGGCCCTTGACTTTGCGCCATAAAGCAGGGTCTACTTTGTGGCATAGAGTCGAAGGAGGGAGACACCATGAACCACACACCCGACACCACCACGGCCGGCAACGGCGGCAACTTCGACCCCCGGCAGGCCGCTGCCCTGCTGGACCAGACCACCCAGCAGGCCCGGCGCAAGTTTGAGCCCTCCCCGCCGTGGCTCCTGGCGCCAGGGCGGTCGGGGTCCTGGCCGCCCTGGGCGCGGTCTGGCTCTCGGTGCGCGGGCAGCACCCCTACCAGCACCCGACCGCCGCGGTCATCCCCGTCGTGGTTGCCTTCGGGATCCTCAACTTGATCGCCACCGTCACGGTTGCCAGGCGCGCGACCGCCGGGGTGAGCGGCAGAACCCGGCCGCACTGGGCCGAGATCACCGTCATGGTGGTGGTGTGGTTCGCCCTGTTCGCGGTCATGGGGGCGCTGGCCGGCGCCGGGGTGAGCGATGCGTTCCTCTGCGGGATCTACCCGGCCGCGGTGCCGTGATCGTCCCCGGCCTGGCCTGGGCGGGCATCATGGCGGCCCATGCTGACTGGCGCGAGTGCGGCACCGGGCTCGCGGTCGCCGTCGTCGGCGCCGCGGCCGCGGCCGCGGGACCAGCCGGCGCGTGGGCGGTCGCCGGCGTGGGCCTGTGCGCCGTGCTCCTGGTCAGGCGCCGCCATTACCTGGCGGCAGCGCGCATGCGGGGTGCCATGCCTGACGACACGCTCGACCCGCTGATCCACGTGCCCACCCGGCTGAAGATCGTCGCGACGCTGGCGGCCCTGCCCGACGGCGACACGCTCTCCTTCACCCGCCTGCAGGACATGATCGGGCTCACCCCCGGCAACCTGATCATCCACCTGCGCAAGCTCGAAGAAGCCGACTACATCAGCAGCGAGAAGTCCAGGAACGGGACCGTGTCCATCACCACGGTCGCTCTCACCGGCCACGGCCGGGCAGCACTCGACGCCTACACCAAGGCGCTGCGCGACCTGCTCGGCGGGCTGTAAATGGCCGGTTGGCCTGGTCTCCCCTGACAGCCCCTCGTCGAGGGGCTGTCAGCCGTTGCCGGCCAGCACCCCCGCACCGGGCTATGCGAGCAGTACTTAGCTCACGGCGGAGAGTGCCGCGATGGTGTCCTCGGCCCAGCGGAGGCTGGCACGGTGGACTGCCAGCCCGTGGTCGAGGGCGAGGCGAGGGTGGCGGGCGTTGAGATCGGTGGCCGCCGTGTACCCTTCCAGCGCCGCGGTGGACGCCGCGAGCGCGCCCGCGAGGCTGCTGCAGGAACCCGAGCACGTCTTCTCGCGGGAACAGGTGTTCCATCATCACGAACCGCATGAGGTGCAGGCCGAGGTCCCGGGAGACCGTGGCTGGTTCTACCGGGGCGCGGAGCCAGCTCGCGTGGGCCGCCCGGCCGTCCTGCGTCGGCTCGTACACGCGTCGATGCCGGGCCGCCCCGCCAGCCTGGCCGGTGGCGGCCTGCGCCCGGACCAGGCCCTGTAGCTCCAGGCGGCGCAAGGCCGGATACAGCGCCCCTGAGCTGGGCTGGTAGAGGCCCATTGGCGTCGCGGCGAAAATGCGCTTCAGGTCGTAGCCCGCCGACGGCGCCATGCAGATCATGCCGAGCAGTATGTGCTCGAACGAGGTGAGCTGCCGTCCGGTCATGACGACCAGTCTACCTTGCCGCATAGGTCGAAACGACCTATGCTGCTCGGAAGAGGGCCGCGGGTGAGCGGGCCGGGGTCGGCTGGCTGGGAGCAGGCCACAGCGAGGGCGGCGGTCCTCGCAGCAGCGCGAAAGGTGCTTGTCATCGTGGACACGAGCAAGGATGCCCGGCGGGCGGCCGGAAATGGCCTGGCGAAGGGTGGCCGTCTCCGCTCGATCGCGATGATCGTGATCTTCGACGTGGCCGCCCCGCTTGCGGCCTACAGCCTGCTGCGCTCCGCGGGCATGACGGCGGTGGCGGCCCTGCTGCTGAGCGGGGTGTTCCCCGCTCTGGTCGTGACCATTGGCGCCGTTCGGAACCGTCGGCTCGACGTGGTCGGTGCCCTGGTCCTGGCCGGGATTGCCGTGGGCGCCGTGCTCGGCCTGCTCAGCCACAGCACCAGGCCGCTGCTGGTCGGGGGGTCGGCGCCCACGGCCGTATTCGCGGTGGCGTGCCTGGGCTCGCTTCGGGCACGGCGCCCGCTGATGTTCAGCTTCGCCCTGGAGTTCACCGGGCCGGACACCGCTAATGGCCGCGAGATGGCCAGGCTCTGGGAATATGAAGGCTACCGGCGCGTATTCCGGGTCATCACGGCCGTGTGGGGCGTCGGGTTTCTGCTGGAAGCCGTCCTGCGAGTCGTCATCGTGTACCGCACCTCGACCGGAACAGCTCTGGCCAGCTCCAATGTCACGCCGTTCCTGTGGGCCGCCATCCTGTCGGCGTGGACGGTCGCCTACGGGGCACGGCAGAAGAAGAAGGGTGAACGCATGGCCGCCGCCAGCACCGGGCCGGGGACAAGCCCCGCAGAGCCTCCTGCCCCGCAGGCCTCTGCTCCCGGTGCCTCAACCGGTGGCGGGAAGGCACGCGCCTGATTCGCGGCCGACGGGTCCGTCAGCTCAGCAGCCTCGCCGTCGGCGAATCCAGGTGCCTCCTGATGCTCAGGTGCGGGCCGGCCTGCCTACCGCCAGTGGCCGAGAGCGTCCCGGGCCTGGG
Source organism: uncultured Actinomycetes bacterium (assembly GCA_963840195.1). GTDB lineage: Bacteria > Actinomycetota > Actinomycetes > Streptosporangiales > Streptosporangiaceae > RYN-230. The sequence goes on along the minus strand of CAWIYD010000030.1, from coordinate 112,250 downwards.
CCACCGCGGCGGCCACGCCGGCGGAGTCCTCCACGTCCAGCGCCGACCCGCGGGGGAACAGCACGCTGGGCACGGCATCGCTCTCGTACACCGCGACCAGGACCTCACAGAGCAGTCGGCCCCGGCGTTCCGCGCGCTCCGTGTCCAGCCGGTTCCCCTGGGCGCGCACGTCGGGTATCAGGTGGTCCTGGCCGTGGGGGCCGGGCGCATAGCCGATCCATCCACCGGGCTTGCCTGGCGTTTCCATTCCCCTAGTATGCGGCCGGACCGGGCCAGAATGGCCGGCGCCGGATAGCGGTCACCATTAAGGATGGCCCAGGAGCCAGAATCGAGGCGCCTGGGCCCGCCGCGCCGGCCGCCTGGCACGCGGAAGGGCCGGCCGCCTCACCGCGGCCGGCCCTTCCGGTGACTAGTCAGACGCGGCGCCAGCGCGCCTCGGCGAGGCCGTAGAGGCCGAACGCGATCAGCCCCAGTGCCATCACGATCAGCAGGAACTCGCCGAACGGCTGGCCGCGCAGGGTGAGCAGGGCCTTGTCCAGCCCGCCCGCCTTGGAGGCGTTGTAGGTCACCGCGGCGTCGATGACCAGGATCCCGACGATGGCGAACACCAGGCCGCGGGCCGTGGTGCCGATCATGCCGAGCCGCCGCACCAGCTGGCGGGTCCGCGGGCTCATCCGCCCGGTCTCCAGGTGCTTCATGAACTTGGCCCGGATGCCCTCGATGACGAGCGCCGCGCCCACGATCACGATGATCAGGCCCACGATGCCGATCAGCCAGCGGCCGCCGGCATGGTGCATGACGCTGGCCGTGACGTCCTGCTGCTTGCTGGTCGTGTTGCCGGCCTTGCCCGCGATCACCTTGAACGTCAGGACGGCGAAGAAGGCGTAGGCGATGGCGCGGGCCAGCGACTTGAGCCGTGGCCCGGCGCCGTTGCCCTCGCCGGGGACGCCGAAGGCAGCCTCGCTGAGCCGCCACAGCGCGTAGCCGGCGAAGCCGATGCCGACCAGCCACAGCAGCACCTTGCCGAACGGCTGGGACGCCAGCAACTGCAGGGCGCCCTGCTGGTCGGCCTGGTGTGAATGGTTACCGAGGGCGACCAGGATGGCCACCCAGCCAATCAGAATGTAAAGAATGCCGCGGGCGGTCAGCCCGGCCCGGGCCAGCCACTGCGCGGGCCTGCTGTCCGAAGCGCGCCGGGCGCTACTGGATGCGCGCCGTGTTGGTGACGATACCGATCTCATCCTGGGCACTACCTCTCGGCTTGGCTGGACCTAAAAGTCCGCGCCCTCAAGTGCCCCGTGTGAAAGATCTTTATGCATAACGAAACGCGCACCGGCCGGTCATTTTCGCGGACCGGCTCCCACCGAGTCGCGGTGCTGGTGGCGTGACCACGGCACCCGGACACGCGGCGACCACTCGGCCCAGTGCCGCCGCTGCAGCAGGATGACCCGCCGCTCGGCGATCTGCAGCGTGTGGTAGCTGAGCCACAGGCACACCCCGGCCAGCGGAAGCTCGATGAACGCGCACAGCAGTATGGACTGCCACCGCTCCGGGCCCGGTGTCGTCATGCAGTCGAACCACGCGTCCACGACCAGCAGCGCGGCGGTCGCCGAGGCTGCCGAGGCCAGGTACCGCGACCGGCGCAGCGCGAAGTACCCGGTGGTGGCGAGCATGCCGAGCAGAAGCACGTCGAATCCGGCCCAGGCCAGATCGTAGTTGGGGGACAACTGCCGGGCCGGCAGGCTGAGGCCGATGTAGATGGTCCACGGCAGCAGGATCAGCGAGAAGAGCGCGAACGACGGGCCGGTCCAGCGGACCAGCCGTGCGTCGTCGGTCAGCACCGCGTTCTCCGCCTCGGGGGCGGGCTGGACGAGCTGATCGAGCCGCGAGACCGGGTCGTCGGCTCCGGGGTTCGGTTCCATGGGCCTCCGCAACGCTCCGTGGGGCAACGCTCCGCATGGCCGCCGCTCCGGCGGGGCGGCGTGGCCGACACTTTAGCTTCCCTTTATCCGTCATGTGATCCGCGCCGCCCGGCCGGCATCCGCAGGCATATTCTTGGCCCCGAGAGTGAACCTGCGGAGGGCAGTCATGGGACTCATGGACAAGGTCAGGGCGCAGGGCACCCAACTGGCCCAGATGGCCCAGGAAACGGCGCGCGAGGGCAAGGTCAAGCTGGACCAGGCGCAGGCGAAGCGCCGGGCCGACGCGATGTTCCGCGACCTCGGGGCGGCCGTGTACGCCGAGCGCACCGGGCGGGCCACCCCGGACACCAAGGACCGGATCGACCGGCTGGTGGACGCGCTGTCCCGGCAGGAGGCGAGCCAGGGTCTCGGCGACCCGGACACGCCGCCGCCGGACGCCCCGCCGCCGGACGCCCCGCCCTCGGACGCCCGGTCATCAGATGCCCGGTCGTCGGATGCCCGGTCGTCGGATGCCCGGTCATCCGACGCCCCGTCGTCGGATGCCCCGCGCCGGCGAGGCCGGGCGCCAGCCCTAGCGGCCGGGCCCGCCCCGCCGCTAGCGGCTGCGGCAGGCGTCCTGGGCCGCCGTCTGGGACGGCACGGCCGGGGACGAGGAGGCCGACGGGGCCGGCGCCGGTGACGTCACCGTGTACCCGCTCGACCCGAGCAGGACCCGGACCTTGCCGAGCCCCTTCACCTGCTGCAGCGTCGCCCCGCGCATCACCTGCTGGACCAGCCTGGCCCCGGCCTCGTGGCCGGGCGGGTACTGGATGACGGTCTGGCTCAGGTCGTGCACCGGCCAGGTGAGCCCGGCCTGCACCGGGAAGCCGAGATTGCCGAGGTCGGTGCCGGTAGCTCCCGGACAGCCCGCTGATCAGCGTGCCGTTCCACACCGCTACCGGGACCTGGCCGCGGCGCGGCCCCGCGGAATGCCGCGGCTGCGGCCGGGCCGGCCGGGTGGCCGGCTGGTCGTTCTTCATCTCGCTGAACAGCTCCTGCGCGGCGCTGGCGTCCCACAGCACCGCGGACTCCCCGCTGGGGGTCTGGTAGTTGTAGTTCGACAGCGGCACGGTCATGAACCGCACGTTGTGCGGCGAGATCCCGCGCAGCTGGTCGGCGAGTGACGACACGTTGAGGCCCTGATCCACCTTGATCGCGGCCAGCGCCGCCCCCAGGAACCGGCTCAGCTTCAGCGGGTTGGCCAGCGTCCCGGAGCTGATCGCCTCGTTCAGCATCGAGGCCAGCAGGCGCTGCTGGTCCTGGATGCGGGCCAGGTCGGAGGTGGCGAACGAGTGCCGGTCCCGGGCGTACTCCAGCGCGGTGATACCGCCCACGTGATGCGGGCCCGCGGTGAGGTGCAGCCCGCTGTAGGCGTCGTTCACCGCGAACGGCAGGCAGATGTTGACCCCGCCCAGCGCGTCGATGACCCGCACGAAGCCCAGGAAGTTGACCTGGATGAAGTCGTTGATGGTCAGCCCGGTGTTCTGCTCCACCGTCTTGACCACGAGGGACGGGCCGCCCAGCCCGTAGGCCGCGTTGATCTTGTTCATCCCGTGGCCGGGGATGTCCACCCAGGAGTCCCGCGGGATGCTGATCACGGTGACGTGGCTGCGGTCGCCGGACACGTGGATCAGCATCAGCGTGTCGGAGTTGAAGCTCACGCTGTTCCCGACGTGCAGCGCCAGCTGCTGATGGCGGGTGAGCCCGGCCCGCACGTCCACCCCGGCCAGCAGCACGGTGAGCGGGCCGCTGGACGGCGTGCCGGCCGTGCCCGCGTTGACCCGGCCGATGCTGTCGTTGATGTAGCTGGTGAAGCCCCACGCGGTCCCGGCGAAGAGCAGCACGACGGCGGAGACCGCGCTGCACACGACGAGGGCGACCCGGCGCTGCCGCGCCCGGCGGCCCGCCGCGATGCGGGCCATCAGCCGCTGCTGCGCCGCCGAGGGGGCGGGCCGCCGGTGCCCGCTGCGCGGCGCGTGCTCTGAGGCCGGCCGTGACTGGGCCGGCGCGGAGCTGGGCCGGGGGCGGGGGAGCCGGGGGTGGCGGAGCCGGGTAGAACCCGGGCCTGGGCGCCGGCATGTCGGGCCGTCCGGCACGCCCGGCACGCCCGGCACGCCGCCGGGCAGGTCCGCGCCGCCCTTGGTCCCATCGTCGTGCTCGGTCAACGGCCCCCCAGATGCCGGCTCCCAGCAGGCTAACGCGGCTCCCGGGGACGGCCGGTGACCTCGGCCGTGACCCGCCGGCCGGATCCGGCGGGCGGTGCGCGTGCGAGGTGCGCGGGGGTAACCGATACGGCCTCCGGAGGTGCCCACCGCGCCGGCCGCGACCAGCGGGTCTCCGTGCCACCAGGGCCAGCCAGCGCGCCTCGCACGCGCACCGCGCGTCTTCCGGTGTCAGCCCTCGGGCGGGTCCGGGTCCCGGGGCAGCCCCAGGATCCGCTCGCCGATGATGTTGAGCTGGATGTCGGTGGTCCCGCCGCCGATGGTGAGCGCCCGGGTGAGCAGGACCGACCGGGACCAGTCCGGGCCGCCGCCGGGCCGGTTCCCGGTCAGGGCCCCCTCGGCGCCCTGCATCGACCAGCACAGCTCGGCCACCTCCTGGGCGTGCCGCATGCCGACCAGCTTGCGCACGCTCCCGGTGGCCCCCGGCTCGGTCCCGGACAGCCGCTTGAGGGTCACCCGCAGGCCGAGCAGGTCGATGGCGTGCCCCTCGCTGACCAGGCGGCCCGCCTCGCCGAGCCGGTCCCGCCGGGTCTCCTCGTCCAGGCCGCGCAGGGCCTCCAGCAGCTCGCCGGTGCCGCAGCCGAAGGTCCAGGACGCCGACAGCGACACCCGCTCGTTGGCCAGCGTGCTCCGGGCCACCCGCCAGCCGTGACCGACCTCCCCGACCACCAGGTCGTCCGGCACCAGCACCCCGTCCAGGAACACCTCGTTGAACAGCGCGTCGCCGGTCATCTCGCGCAGCGGGCGGACGGTCACCCCGGGCGAGTGCATGTCGACCAGGAAGTAGCTGATCCCCGCGTGGCGCCGGGAGGCCGGGTCGGTGCGGGCCACGCAGATCGCCCAGTCGGCCTCCTTGGCCAGCGACGTCCAGATCTTCTGCCCGGTCAGCCGCCAGCCCCCGCCAGCCTCCCCATCCGCGGCCACGCGCTCCGCCCGGGTGGTCAGCCCGGCCAGGTCCGACCCGGCGCCCGGCTCGCTGAACAGCTGGCACCAGGTGATCTCGCCGCGCAGCGTGGGCGGCAGGAAGCGCTCCTGCTGGGCGGCGCTGCCGTGACCGGCCAGCGCCGGCACCACCCAGGCGCCGATGAGCAGCGCGGGCGGCCGCAGCCCGGCCCGGCCCAGTTCCTCCGCGATCACGAGCTGCTCCAGCGGGCTGGCCGCCCGGCCCCAGGGCCGGGGCAGGTGCGGCATGACCCAGCCCCCGGCGGCCAGCGCGGCGGGCCGGTCCGCGGCGGGCCGCTCCGCGATGGCGGCCAGCGCGCCGCGGATCTCCGCCCGCAGCGGCTCCGCCCCGGCGGGCAGGTCCACCCCGGCGGCCCGGCGCGCTCCGGCCAGGCCCAGCCGGGCGGCCCGGCGGGCCCACCGGTCCGACGGGCCCAGCAGGGCGCGCAGCGACAGCGCCCGGCGGTAGTACAGGTGCGCGTCGTGCTCCCAGGTGTAGCCCATCCCGCCGAGCACCTGGATGCACTCGTGGGTGCACGCCGTCGCGGCGTCGAGGGCCACGACCGCGGCCGCCGCGGCCGCGAAGTCACGGTCGACCCCGGCGTCCGTCCGGTGCCTGGCGCGCGGGCCGCGCCCCAGGCGGCCGCGGCCGCCTCCTCGGCCAGGGCGAGCATCCGGGCGCAGCGGTGCTTGACCGCCTGGAACTGGCCGATCGGCCGGCCGAACTGGTAGCGGGTCCGGGCGTGTTCGGCCGCCGTCGCCACCGCCCAGTCCGCCAGGCCGGCCGCCTCCGCGGCGCACAGTGCCGCGGCCAGGCCGGTCACGTCGGCGCGGGCCAGGCCGGCCAGCACCCGGCCGGCCGGCACCCGCAGCCCGGCCGCCCGCACCTGCGCGGCGGGCCGGGACAGGTCCAGGCTGCCGGCCGGGGTGATCTCCAGGTCCGCGGCGTCCACGGCCGCCCAGGCCTCGCCGCCCGGCCCCTGCACCGGCAGGATCAGCACGTCGGCCAGCGCCGCCCCGGCCACCGGCGAAGACACCCCGTCCACGATCAGGCCGCCCTCGGCGTCCTGGCTCGCGGTCAGCCCCGGCGCCAGGGACACCGCGGCGGACACGCGACCCGTCGGCCAGGCCGGCCAGCAGCTTGCCGCCGCCATCCACCGCGGCGGCCGCCAGCAGCGCGCTGGCCAGCACGGTGGGCAGGAAGCCGCCGGGGACCAGGGCCCGGCCGAGCTCCTCGACGGCGATGGCCAGCTCGGGGAGCCCGTAGCCCTGGCCGCCGCAGTCCTCCGGCAGGTGCAGGCCCAGCAGCCCCTGCGCGCCCAGGCTGGGCGCGAGGACCGCCGCGTACCGGGCCGGGTCGGCCGGCGTGGCGCCCGGGCTGTCCGCCGCCGCCCGGATGGTCTCCCGCGGGCAGTTCCGCGCCGCCCAGCCGCGCACGGCCTGGGCCAGTTCCACGTGCTCGCCGTTGAGCGCCAGAGACATCCGTCACCTCGCCGGTCGGGTTCCCGTGGTGGCCACACTAGAACGAGATTCGGTCCAGCGGAATGCGCGCGCCCGCCCCCCGTCCGGCGCGGTGGCCCGCGCGGGCCGTGGGCGGCGCGACAATAGGCGGATGAGGGAGCCAGAGCAGGCTTCGGGCCAGGGCGCCGCCCCCGACGGCGCCGCGCGCGAGGGGGCCGCGGACGGGATCGCGCCCGAGGGGACCGCGGGGCGGCGGCGCCGGGCATGAGGGCGCCGCGGGCGGCGCCGCCCCGGCTGCCGCCGCCACCCCGCCACCCGGTCTGGCACAGCCTGCTGAACCGGGCCGAGTACGCCGAGATCGCCGCCGCGCGGCGGATCGCCGCCGAGAGCGCCCACCTGCCCGCCTGGCGGCGCCGTACCCGCGGCGAGCCCCGCTGGCCGGTGAGCATCAGCGTGATCGTGGCCCTCGTGCTGCAGGAACTGCTGCCCGGCCAGATGTCCCTCGAGCCGCTGCCCGGCTGGCTGCTGCCCGCCCTGGAGGGCGCCCTGCTGGTCGGGCTGGCCATCGCCAACCCGGTCCGGATCGAGAACCGGGCCCGGTTCGTCCGGGTGGCCAGCCTGGTCCTGATCCTGGTCATCACGGCGGCGAACGCCGCGTCCGCGGTGCTCCTGATCCGGCTGATCCTGACCGGGGCCGCCGCGACCAGCAACGCCGGCCCGCTGCTGGCCTCCGGGGCCGCGATCTGGGCCACCAACGTGATCGCCTTCGCCCTGTGGTACTGGGAGTTCGACCGCGGCGGCCCGGTGCACCGGGCCCACGCCACCTACCGCTACCTGGACTTCCTGTTCCCGCAGATGGCCATGCCTCCGGAACTGGTCCACCCGGACTGGGAGCCGCGGTTCGCCGACTACCTGTACCTGTCGTTCACCAACGCCACCGCGTTCAGCCCCACCGACGTGATGCCGCTGGCCCGGTGGGGCAAGTTCACCATGCTGGTCCAGTCGGCGGTCTCGCTGGGCCTCGGTGCCCTGGTCATCGCCCGCGCGGTCAACATCCTCAAATAGCGGCCGCGGGCGGCCCCGGCGCGGCCTGGCCGCGGCCGGGGGCGGGCGCCAGGCGGCCGGGGGGCGGGCCGCCGGGCCGCGCAGGCCGCCCCTCGCGTTCTTGGTTACCAGCCGGTATTATGGGCCTTTGTTACTCGTCAGTAGCAGGGCGTCCCCGGCCCCCTGCTCGACCACCACGGGGGCCGCCATGGGTCACTACAAGAGCAACCTTCGCGACATCGAGTTCAACCTGTTCGAGGTGCTGCGGCGGCAGGACGTGCTGGGCCGCGAGCCCTACCCCGAGGTGGACGAGGAGACCGCGCGCGGCATCCTCGACGAGGTCAACCGGCTGGCCACCGGGCCGATCGCGGAGTCGTTCGCGGACGCGGACCGCAACCCGCCGGTGTTCGACAGCGCGACCGCGTCGGTACGCATGCCGGAAGGCTTCAAGAAGTCCTTCGCCGCGTTCATGGACGCCGAGTGGTTCCGCCTCGACCTGCCCGCGGAGCTGGGCGGCACCGGCGCGCCGCGCACCCTGGCCTGGGCGGTGGCCGAGCTGATCCTGGGCGCCAACCCGGCCGTGTGGATGTACTCCGGCGGCCCCAACTTCGCCCAGGTGCTGTGGGCCATCGGCACCCCGGAGCAGCAGCGGTTCGCGCAGCACGCCATCGACCGCAAGTGGGGCAGCACCATGGTGCTGACCGAGCCGGAGGCGGGCTCGGACGTGGGCGCCGGGCGGACCAGGGCCATCGAGCAGCCCGACGGCACCTGGCACATCGAGGGCGTCAAGCGGTTCATCACCAGCGCCGAGCACGACATGGCGGAGAACATCTTCCACCTGGTGCTGGCCCGCCCCGAGGGGGCCGGCCCGGGCACCAAGGGGCTGTCCATGTTCCTGGTGCCCAAGTACCTGGTCGGCCCGGACGGCGAGCTGGGCGAGCGGAACGGCGCCTACGTCACCGGCGTCGAGCACAAGATGGGCCTCAAGGCCTCCACCACCTGCGAGCTGACCTTCGGCGGCGGGGACCGCCCGGCGGTGGGCACCCTGGTCGGCGGGGTGCACGACGGCATCCGGCAGATGTTCCTGATCATCGAGCACGCCCGGATGATGGTCGGCACCAAGGCCATCGCCACCCTGTCCACCGGCTACCTGAACGCGCTGGAGTACGCGAAGCAGCGGGTCCAGGGCGCGGACCTGACCCAGATGACGGACAAGACCGCGCCGCGGGTCACGATCATCCACCACCCGGACGTGCGCCGGATGCTGATGATGCAGAAGGCCTACGCCGAGGGCATGCGCGCGCTGGTGCTGTACGCGGCGTCCTGGCAGGACACCATCCAGATGGCGAAGGCGGCGGGCCAGGCCGACGACCTCGCGGTGCGGATGAACGACCTGCTGCTGCCCATCGTCAAGGGCGTCGGCTCCGAACGCGCCTACGAGCTGCTCACGCTGTCCCTGCAGACGTACGGCGGGTCCGGGTTCATCCAGGACTTCCCGGTCGAGCAGTACATCCGGGACGCCAAGATCGACAGCCTGTACGAGGGCACCACCGCGATCCAGGGCATGGACCTGTTCTTCCGCAAGATCGTCCGGGACCAGGGCGTGGCGCTCCGGGCCCTGCTGGACGAGATCCGGGGCTTTGCCGCCGGCGAGGCCGGGAACGGCCGCCTCAAGGCCGAGCGGGCCGCCCTGGCCGCCGCCGCGGACGACGTCGAGGCCATCGTGAACACGCTGTCCGGGTACGCCGTGGCGTCGCTGGAGCAGCCCGCCGAGGTCTACCGGGCCGGGCTGAACACCACCCGGCTGCTGATGGCGCTGGGCGACCTGATCATCGGCTGGCTGCTGGCCCGCCAGGCCGAGGTGGCGCTGCGCGCGCTGGACGACGGCCCGGGCCGGGACGCGGCCTTCTACCAGGGCAAGCTGGCCACCGCCCGGTTCTTCGCGCAGACCGTGCTGCCCAGGCTGGCGGTCGAGCGGGACATCGCCGAGACCACCACCCTGGACCTCATGGAACTCCCCGAGGAAGCCTTCTAGATCTCGTACTGGACCGCCGCGCGGCTGGCGATCAGCGGCTGGATGTGCTCGGCGATGATCGCCCTGTGCACCGGGTGGTCCCGGTACACCAGGTAGTCAGGCACGCTGTCGAAGTCGGCCACCACCGCGAACTCGTAGTTGCCCGGGTTGATCCCGGCGTCCAGGCCGACGTGGTAGGCGCGGATCTGCTCGATGACCCCGGGCAGCGTGCGCAGCTGGGCGGCGATCTGCTCCGCCTGCTGCTGCGTGGTGCCCGGCTTCCAGGTGAACATCACGACGTGCCGGAACATGCTCGGTTCCCTTCTTCCCGGCTCTTCCCCGGCCCGGGTCAGCCCCAGGCCAGCATGCGCAGCGGGTCGGCCAGCATCGCGCCGACATCGCGCAGCACCGCCGAGCCTAGGTCGCCGTCCACGATGCGGTGATCGAAGGACAGCGACAGCGTGGTCACCTGGCGCACCGCCAGCTGTCCGTCTACCACCCACGGCGCCTCCCTGATCTGGCCGAACGCCAGGATGGCCGCCTCGGGCGGGGTCAGGATCGGGGTGCCCGCGTCCACCCCGAACACCCCCACGTTGGTGATCGTGATCGTCCCGCCGGACAGGTCGGCCGGAGTGGACTTGCCGTCCCGCGCCACCTGGGCCAGGTCGCCCAGCGCCCGGGCCAGCCCGGGCAGGGTGAGCGCGTCCGCGTCCTTGATGTTCGGCACGACCAGGCCGCGCTCGGTGGCGGCCGCGATGCCCAGGTTCACGTAGTGCTTGACCACGATCTCCTGGGCCTGCTCGTCCCACGTCGAGTTGATCATGGGGTGCCGCCGGACCGCGGTCAGCAGCGCCCGGGCCACCAGCAGCAGCGGCGAGACCCGCAGCCCGCCGAAGTCCGGCAGTTCCCGCAGCCTGGCCACCGCGTCCACCGTGGCGGTCACGTCCACCTGGAGGAACTCGGTGACGTGCGGGGCGGTGAAGGCGCTGGCGGCCACCGCCGCCGCGGTGTGCTTGCGCACCCCCCGGATCGGGATCCGCTCCTCGCGGGCTCCCGGCCGGGCGCCGTGCCGGGGCGGCCGCCGGGGCAGCGGCGGCCCGCTGCACGTCGTCCCGGGTGATCGAGCCGGCCGGCCCGGTGCCGGCCAGCGCCGCCAGGTCGACCCCGAGGTCGCGGGCCAGCTTGCGCACCGGCGGCTTGGCCAGTGCGCTGGCTCGCCGGCCGCCCCCGTTCGCCGTGGTGCCGCCAGCGCCGGCCCGCCCGCCCGCCGCCTCGGGCGCCTCGGGCGCAGAACGAGAACCGTTCCCGGCCGGTGCCTTCCGCGCCCGCCGGGTGGTCGCCGAGGCCTTAACCCCGTAGCCCACCAGCACCGCCTGGCGTCCCTCGGCGGCCGCGGGCGGCGGCAGCGGCGGGACCAGGTCGTCCGGGGCCGGGCGCGGGCCTTCCGCCGCGATGGCCGCGGGGTCGGCCACCGGGGCGCCCGCGCCGCCCGGGGCATCGGCCGCCGGGCCCGCGGGCGCGCTGTCCGCCGCGGGCGCGCCGTCCTCGGCGGCCACGTCCACCGCGATGATCGGCGTGCCCACGTCCACCGTCTGGCCCTCGCCGACCAGCAGCCCGGCCACCACGCCCTCGAACGGGCAGGGCAGCTCGACGACCGCCTTGGCCGTCTCGATCTCCACGATGGTCTGGTTGATCTGCACCTGGTCGCCGGGCTGGACCCGCCAGCTGACGATGTCCGCCTCGGTCAGTCCCTCGCCGACGTCGGGCAGCCTGAACTCACGTCGTTGTGTCATCTGTCGCGCTCTCTCGGCTCAGTAGGCGAACGTGCGGTCCACGGCATCGAGCACCCGGTCCAGGTCGGGCAGGTAGTGCTCCTCCAGCCGGGACGGCGGGTAGGGGGTGGAGAACCCGCCGACCCGCAGCACCGGGGCTTCGAGGCAGTAGAAGCACTCCTCGGTGACCCGGGCCGCGATCTCCGCGCCCGAGCCCGCCGGTCAGCGCCGCCTCGTGCACCACCACGCAGCGGCCGGTGCGGCGCACCGAGGCGAAGATCGTCCCGGTGTCCAGCGGGGACAGCGAGCGCAGGTCGATCACCTCCACCGACCGCCCGTCGGCCCGCGCGGCGACCGCCGACTCCAGGCAGGTGCGGACCATCGGGCCGTAGCACAGCACGGTCACGTCGGTGCCGTCCAGCACGGTCCGCGCCCGGTCCAGCGGGTGGGCCGCCTCCAGGCCGGCCGCCGTGTCCACCTCGGACTTGTCCCAGTACCGCCGCTTCGGCTCGAAGAAGATCACCGGGTCGTCGCAGCGGATGGACTGCTGGATCATGGTGTAGGCATCCGCCGCGTTGCCGCAGGCGACCACGCGCAGCCCGCCGGTGTGCACGAACAGCGCCTCCGGCGACTCGCTGTGATGCTCCACCGCGCCGATGCCGCCGCCGCACGGGATCCGGATCGTGACCGGCATGGTGACCCGGCCCAGCGAGCGCATCCGCAGCTTGGCCAGCTGGCTGACGATCTGGTCGAAGGCCGGGAACACGAACCCGTCGAACTGGATCTCGCAGACCGGGCGGTAGCCGCGCAGCGCCAGGCCGATCGCGGTGCCGATGATGCCGGACTCGGCCAGCGGGGTGTCGATGACCCGGCTCTCGCCGAAGTCCTTCTGCAGGCCGTCGGTGACCCGGAAGACCCCGCCGAGCTTGCCCACGTCCTCGCCCATGACCAGGACCTTAGGGTCGTCTTCCAGGGCCCGGCGGAGCCCGGCGTTCAGGGCCTTGGACAACGTCATGGTGGTCATCGGGCCGCCTCCTCCGCGAACGACTCGAGGTAGGCCGCGTACTGCGCGCGCTCGGCCTCCAGCAGCGCGTTCGGGCCCGCGTACACGTTGTCGAAGATGGCCAGGGGCTGCGGGTCGGGCATCTCCAGGCACCCCTTCCGCACCCGGCGGCCCAGCTCGTCGGCGCGGGCGTCCACCCCGGCGAAGAAGTCCGCATCGGCGGCACCGCTGCGCACCAGGTAGGCCTTGACCCGCTCGATCGGGTCCTTCAGCTTCCACGCCTCCAGCTCGCTGGCCAGCCGGTAGCGGGTCGGGTCGTCGGTGGTGGTGTGCGCGCCCATCCGGTAGGTGAACGCCTCGATCAGCGTGGGGCCCTGGCCTTCCCGGGCCGCCTGCATGGCCTTGCGGGTCACCGCGAGGCAGGCGAACACGTCGTTGCCGTCCACCCGCACCCCGGGGAACCCGAAGCCGCGGGCCCGCTGGTAGAGCGGGATCCGGCTCTGCCGTTCCAGCGGCTCGGAGATGGCCCACTGGTTGTTCTGGCAGAAGAACACCACGGGCGCGTTGAACACCGACGCCCAGATGAACGCCTCGTTCACGTCGCCCTGGCTGGTGGCCCCGTCGCCGAAGTAGACGATGGCCGCCTCGCCGTCCTCGCCGACCGCGCCGTCCCGCTGGATGCCCATGGCGTACCCGGTGGCGTGCAGGGTCTGGCTGCCGATGACGATCGTGTACAGGTGGAACCGGTGCTCGGCCGGGTCCCAGCCGCCGTGGCTGACCCCGCGGAACAGCTCCAGCAGCCGCATCGGGTCCAGCCCCCGGCACCAGGCGACGCCGTGCTCCCGGTAGGTGGGGAACGCCATGTCCCGGGGCCCGAGCGCGCGGCCCGAGCCAACCTGCGCGGCCTCCTGGCCGAGCAGCGAGGCCCAGATGCCCAGCTCGCCCTGGCGCTGCAGGGCGATGGCCTCGGTGTCGATCCGGCGGACCAGCACCAGGTCGGTGTACAGGTCCTTGACTTCGTCGGTGGTCAGCTCCAGCGGGTAGTCGGGGTGCTGCACCCGCTCGCCCTCAGGCGTGAGGAGCTGGACTGTTTCGGTACGTGATCCAGGCTGCCGGTCCAGGCCCGCCAGGGATCCCGGTGCGGTCACCGCACCGTCGGCTTCGACGGCCACGTGCCACTCCCTCTGGTGTGTGGGGTTCACTGTTCCCCATGGTGGTGGGGTTCACTAGGGCCATCGTGACAGACGGAGGCGCGGCCGGGGAAACCCGCCATGGAAGAGCCGCGCGGAACACCCAATCCAGGGAGAGGCAGGCACAGGTGGCCCGGATAGTCGTTGACGTGATGCTCCGCCGGGAGATCCACGACCCGCAGGGCGAGGCGATCGCCAGCGCCTCCCAGCGGCTCGGCTTCCCTCAGGTGCTCGGCGTGCGCCAGGGCAAGCGGTTCGAGGTCGAGCTGAGCGGCCCGGCGGACGAGGCGGCGCTGGCCAAGGTGGCCGAGCTGGCTGGCGAGCTGCTGGCCAACCCGGTCATCGAGGAATTCACCCTGCGGGAGGGTTGACGAACACAAAAACATAACACCAAGAGTTCACGATTATCCCGGCCAGGGCCGGGAAAGGTCTCAGGTGGCCAGCACGTACGCGAGAGTGAGGGACTGAGGGGCGGATGCGGGCTCAGCTGAGACGCACCGAGGAGTCGATCGTGGACGTGGAGTTCTGCCTGGTGTTCCCGCACGAGGCGCTGAGCGTGCCGGTGATGCGGCGGGTGCTTGGCGACACGTTGCGCAGGCTGGGTGCTGATGAAGACGGGGTTTCCGACCTGCTGCTCGCGGTCACCGAGGCGTGCACGAACGTGCTCAAGCACGGGACGCCCGGGCCGCGGTACGAGATCGTGGCCCGGATCGGCCAGCGCGGCTGCCTGATCCAGGTGCTGAACGACGAGCGCGGCCTGGAGCCGCTCCTGGTGCCCGCCCCGCGCCGGCCGATGTGGGATGCGGTGCACGCGCCCGCCCGGTTCCGGCGCCGTGGCGCCCGGCCCGGGCCGCGCAAGGCGCCCCGGCCCGAGGGCCGCCGCCGCCCGGCGCACCCCCCGCTCACCGAGGACCAGGTCATCGCCATGCTCCCCGAGTCCGGCCGCGGCCTGGCCATCATGCGGGCCTGCGTGGACGACGTGACGCTCCGCACCGACCCCGGCGTGGGCACGGTGGTATCCCTGGAGAAGCGGATGGCCTGGCGGGACGACGCGCTGCTGGCCCGTCCCGCGGACCTGCCGGACGAGGCAGGCGCCGGGCCAGCCGCCGGGGAACTGGCCGAGGGGCGGCTCAGGAACGCCGGCTGACCCGCCGGCGCATCCCGCCGCCGGGCGCCGTCGCGGCACGCCCGGCCCGGGGGTGACGCGGTAGCTGCCGCCAGCACGGTACGCTGCAGGCAGACACCCCCGTTCTCCTGCTGTGAGGCCACTCATGACAGCCCGTGTGGGCGTCATCACCTTTCCTGGATCCCTCGATGACGTCGACGCTGCCCGCGCCGTAGCCCGGGCCGGCGGCGAGCCGGTCCCGCTCTGGCACGGCGACCGTGACCTGCGCGGCCTGGCCGCGGTGGTCCTGCCTGGTGGTTTCTCCTACGGGGACTACCTGCGCTGCGGGGCGATCGCCCGGTTCGCCCCGGTGATGAGCGAGCTGATCCCGGCGGCCCGCCGCGGCCTGCCCGTGCTGGGCATCTGCAACGGCTTCCAGATCCTCTGCGAGGCGCACCTGCTGCCCGGCGCGCTGACCCGCAACGCGGGGCTGCGGTTCATCGACCGGCCGGTCCGGGTCCGGATCGAGGACACCAGGACGCCGTGGACCGCGGGCTACGCCCAGGATCAGGAGATCACCGTGGTGCTCAAGAGCGGCGAGGGCGCGTACGTGGCCGACCGGGTCACGCCTGGCCCGGCTGACCGGGGCCGGCCAGGTGGTGGCCCGGTACGCGGGCGGCAACCCGAACGGCTCGGTCGGCGACATCGCGGGGGTGCGGAACGAGGCTGGCAACGTGGTCGGGCTGATGCCGCACCCGGAGCACGCGATCGATCCGCTCACCGGTCCCGGCTCGGATGGCCTCGGGTTCTTCACCTCCGTGCTGCGGGCCCTGGTGGACGGATGACCGCGGGCCCCACCGCGGCCGCCGGCGTCCCGCGGGCCGACAGCGTGCCGCAGGCGGCGGCCACGCCGGACCGGCCGCAGCCGTACGCGGAACTCGGCCTGACCGACGCGGAGTACGGCCGGATCCGGGACCTGCTCGGCCGCCGCCCCACCGACGCCGAACTGGCCATCTACTCGGTCATGTGGAGCGAGCACTGCTCCTACAAGTCGTCCAAGGTGCACCTGCGCGCGTTCGCCGAGCATGCCCCGCCGGCCCCCGCCCTGCTGGCCGGGATCGGGCAGAACGCGGGCGTGGTGGACATCGGCCAGGGCTACGCGGTGACCTTCAAGATCGAGTCGCACAACCACCCGTCCTACGTGGAGCCGTTCCAGGGCGCGGCCACCGGCGTGGGCGGCATCGTCCGGGACATCCTGGCCATGGGGGCCCGGCCGGTCGCGGTGATGGACTCGCTGCGGTTCGGCCCGGCGACCGCCCCGGATACCCGCCGGGTGCTGCCCGGGGTGGTCTCCGGGATCTCGTTCTACGGCAACTGCCTCGGCCTGCCCAACATCGGCGGCGAACTGGACTTCGACCCCTGCTACCGCGGGCAATCCCCTGGTCAATGCGCTGTGCGTGGGCGTGATGCGGCACGACGACCTGAAGCTGGGCGAGGCCCGGGGCGCGGGCAACAAGGTCATCCTGTTCGGCTCGCGCACCGGCCCGGACGGGATCGGCGGCGCGTCCGTGCTGGCCAGCGCGACCTTCGGCGGCACCGACTCGGCCAAGCGGCCCAGCGTCCAGGTGGGCGACCCGTTCATGGAGAAGCTGCTGGTGGAGTGCTGCCTGGAGCTGTACGCGGCCGGGCTGGTGACCGGCATCTCCGACCTCGGCGCGGCCGGCATCTCCTGCGCCACCGCCGAGCTGGCCGCGGCGGGCGGCAGCGGGATGCGGGTCGACCTGGACGCGGTGCCGCTCCGTGACCCGGCGCTCGGCCCGGCCGAGATCCTGATGAGCGAGTCGCAGGAACGCATGATGGCCGTGGTCGAGCCGGGCAACGTCGCCGCGTTCGATGACGTCTGCGACCGCTGGGGCGTGCTGGCCACGGTCATCGGCGAGGTGACCGGGACCGGGCGGCTCCAGATGACCTGGCGCGGCGCCCTGGTGGTGGACATCGTGCCCGGCACCGCCGCCGACGAGGGCCCGGTCTACCGGCGGCCCATCGCCCGGCCGCCGGGCCAGGACGCGCTGGCCGCCCACGACCCGGCGGCGCTGCCCCGCCCGGCGGCCGGCCCGCAGCTGCGGGGCACGCTGCTGTCCCTGCTCGCGTCGCCGGGCCTGGCCGACAAGACCTGGGTCACCGAGCAGTACGACCGGCACGTCCGCGGCAACACGGTGCTGGCCATGCCGCAGGACGCCGGGGTGCTCCGGATCGACGAGCAGACCGGCCTCGGGGTGGCGCTGGCCACCGACGGGAACGGCCGGTACTGCCTGCTCGACCCCCGGGCCGGCGCCCAGCTGGCGCTGGCCGAGGCGTACCGCAACGTGGCGGTGACCGGCGCGGTGCCGCTGGCCGTCACCAACTGCCTGAACTTCGGTTCCCCGGAGGACCCGGGAGTGATGTGGCAGTTCAGCGAGGCGGTCCAGGGCCTGGCCGAGGGCTGCGAGGCGCTCGGCATCCCGGTCACCGGGGGGAACGTCAGCTTCTACAACCAGACCGGCGCGGTGCCCGTCCACCCCACGCCCGTGATTGGCGTGCTCGGCGTGCATGCCAACGTCGCTCAGCGGGTGCCGCTCGGATTCACGGCCGAGGGAGCCGCCGTCGTGCTGCTCGGCCGGACCGCCGCCGAGTTCGGCGGCTCGGCCTGGGCGCACGTGGCGCACGGGCACTGCGGCGGCCGCCCGCCCGCGGTGGACCTGGCCGCCGAGCGGGCCCTGGCCGAGGTGCTCATCGCCGCGGCCGCGGACGGCCTGGCTCTGTCGGCCCATGACCTGTCCGACGGTGGCCTGGCCCTGGCCCTGGCCGAATGCTGCCTGGCCGGCGGCCTGGGCTGCCGGGTGACCCTGCCCGGTGACCCGTTCACCGCGCTGTTCAGCGAATCGGCGGCCCGTGCGGTGCTGGCCGTCCCGGCCGGATCGGTGCCGGAACTCGCCGCGCTGGCCGCGCGGCACGGGGTGCCGGCCGAGGTGATCGGCACGGTCGGCGGCCCGAGCCTGGACGTGGCCGGCCACTTCGACATCCCGGTCGGCGAGCTGGCCGCGGCGCACCAGGGCACGCTGCCCGCGCTGTTCGGCTGAGCTTCGAGCGAGTTGGACGCCAGCCATCCAGCGAGTCATCGACCGGTGAGGGGAGGCCCGCCGGAGGCGGGTCTCGCCGAGCCGGTGATCGCGCGGGGGTGTCCGGGCGATCGCTCCCCCGGACTAGTACTAGTAGGCGGACCAGAACATGATCAGCTGCTGCCACGGCCGGGCCGCCGAGCAGGGCTGCATCGCGGCGGCCGAGAGGCCCTGCAGTGCGCTGCCGGCCGCCAGGCACCGCCCGTTGGCCGCGCTGCGCAGCTGCCAGTAGTCCCGGCCGCCGGCGTCGGTGCCCTGGAACGGGTGGTACCACCGCTGGCTGACCCGGGAGTCGCAGTGCTCCAGCTGCGCGCTCGACTGCGGCCCGGTGCCCACCGCGGTCAGGCACATCCCGTCCGGCGTGAACAGCAGGACCACGCCGCCGCCGCGCATCTGGTCCGCCTGCCACTGCTGGCTGGGCATCACGTTCTCGCCGCCGCTGCTCGGCGTGAAGACCAGCCCGCCCGCGCTGGAGTACAGCAGCGTCGCGGCCGAGCCGGCCGTGCCCGCCTGGCCGTGCGGGCCGAGGTTGGCCAGCCCGACCGACTGCTCACTGGTGACCTTGCTGGACAGCGGCGCCTGCGAGCGCTGCGCGACGGTCCGGGTCCAGGGGTGCAGGAACGCGACCGTGGCCAGGCCGGCCAGCACGGCGAACCCGGCCGTCGCCGCGATGAGGACGGCGGCCGAGGCGCGCGACCGGTGCCTGACCCGGCGACCGGAACCCCGAATGCCTGCCATACCGTTGACGACTACCGGTTACTGGCCAGTCAGGCCACCCAAATCAGCAAATAGTACCCACAGCGAAAGGTATAGCTACGCACAGGTCCGCGGTCTCCACGCCGCGTGCCGCCCGGCCCGGCGGTGCCCGCCCGGGCGCTCCGGCCGGGGCGCTGTAGGTTGGCGGGCACCAACCGTGCCGCGGACCAGGAAGCCGATGCCACCCCGCCGTCCCGATCCCCAGCGGCTGCTCGCCGCGCTCCAGGCCCAGCGGGCCGACCTCGGCCAGGACGCCTGGGCGGGGCCCGCGGACCCGGGCCGGCTGGGCCGTGAGCTGACCCTGGCGGTGCTCGGCGCCCTGGACACCGGCGCGGCACCGCGCGCCGACGCGCTGCGCGCCGCCGTGACCTACCTGCTCGGGCTGCTGGCCGCGGATGCCCCGGGCCGGGCCGTGGAGGTCCGGGTGCCGCCGTACGCGGCCGTGCAGTGCGTCGCGGGCCCCCGGCACACCCGGGGCACCCCGCCGAACGTGATCGAGACCGACCCGGTCACCTGGGTCCGGCTGGCCGCCGGCCGGCTGTCCTGGGCCGACGCCCGGGCGGCCGGGCTGGTCACCGCCAGCGGGCCGCGGGCCGACCTGTCCGGCTGGCTGCCGCTGATCCGTGGTACGACCAGCCCGGCTGGCTCATTAGACTGACCGCGTGCTCAACCCCGATGGCCGGCTGACGGACGATGTCGACCCGCAGGACCGGCCGCCACGGGACGCATGCGGCGTTTTCGGCGTGTGGTCCCCCGGTGAGGAAGTCGCCAAGCTCGCCTATTTCGGGCTGTACGCGCTGCAGCACCGCGGCCAGGAGTCCGCGGGAATCGCGGTCAGTGACGGCGAGCGCATCGTGGTCTACAAGGACATGGGCCTGGTGGCCCAGGTCTTCGACGAGGCCGCGCTGTCCACGCTGCGCGGCCATATCGCGGTCGGGCACTGCCGGTACTCCACCTCGGGCGCGTCGGTGTGGGAGAACGCCCAGCCGACGTTCCGGTCCACTCCGGTGGCCAGCCTGGCCCTGGGGCACAACGGCAACCTGATCAACACCCTCGAGCTGGCGGCCATCGCCAGCGGCGCCGATGCCGAGCGGGGCGGCGACGGGCTCGGCGCCACCACGGACACGGACGTGCTGACCGCGCTGTTCGCCGACCCCCGGATGTCCAGCGTGGAGGAGAGCGCGCTGGCCGCGCTGCCCCTGGTCCGCGGGGCCTACTCGCTGGTCTTCATGGACGAGCACACCCTGTACGCCGCCCGCGACCCGCAGGGCTTCCGCCCGCTGGTGCTGGGCCGGCTGGCCCGCGGCTGGGTGGTGGCCAGCGAGACCGCGGCGCTGGACATCGTGGGCGCCGCGTTCGTCCGCGAGATCGAGCCCGGCGAGCTGGTCGTCATCGACGAGCGCGGGGTCCGGTCGCACCGGTTCGCCCGGCCGCACCCGGCCGGCTGCCTGTTCGAGTACGTCTACCTGGCCCGGCCGGACACCGCCATCGCCGGGCGCAGCGTGCAGGCCACCCGGGTGCAGGTCGGCCGGATGCTGGCCGCCGAGCACCCGGTCGAGGCCGACCTGGTCATCCCGGTGCCGGAGTCCGGCACCCCGGCCGCCATCGGCTACGCGCAGGCCAGCGGCATCCCCTACGGCCAGGGGCTGGTCAAGAACTCCTACGTCGGCCGGACCTTCATCCAGCCGAGCCAGACGATCCGGCAGCGCGGCATCCGCCTCAAGCTGAACCCGCTGCGCGATGTCATCGCCGGCCAGCGGGTCGTTGTGGTGGATGATTCGATCGTGCGCGGCAACACGCAGCGCGCGATCGTCGGGATGCTGCGCGAGGCGGGCGCCGCCGAAGTGCACGTGCGGATCTCCAGCCCCCCGGTGGCCTGGCCGTGCTTCTACGGGATCGACTTCGCGACCCGGGCCGAGCTCATCGCGGGCAGCCTCTCGGTCGAGGAGATCCGGGACTCCATCGGCGCGGACTCGCTCGGCTTCATCTCGCTGGAGGGGCTGACCGAGGCGACCACCCTGCCGCCCGGCCAGCTCTGCCGGGCCTGCTTCGACGGCAACTACCCGCTCCCCGTCGAGGAGGCGAACCGGGGCAAGCACCTCTTGGAATCGCCGGTGGCCACGTGACCAGCGGTCCCAGCTACACCTCGGCCGGGGTGGACATCGCGGCCGGGGAGCGTGCGGTCGACCTGATGCGCGCCTCGATCGCCCGGACCACCGGGCCCGAGGTGGTCGGCGGCATCGGCGGCTTCGCCGGGCTGTTCGACGCGTCCCGGCTGGTCACCATGCGCCGGCCGGTGCTGGCCACCTCGACCGACGGGGTCGGCACCAAGGTCGTCCTGGCCAGCCGGCTGGGCCGCTACGACACGATCGGGATCGACCTGGTCGGCATGGTGGTGGACGACCTGGTGGTGTGCGGCGCGGAGCCGCTGTTCATGACCGACTACATGGTGTTCGGCGTGCTCCGGCCGGAGCGGGCCGCGGCCATCCTGTCCGGGGTCGCCGAAGGCTGCGTCCAGGCGGGGTGCGCGCTGATCGGCGGCGAGACCGCGGAACACCCCGGCCACTTCGGCCCGGACGACTTCGACCTGGCCGGCGCGGCCACCGGGGTCGTCGAGCAGGACGCCCTGCTCGGCCCGCACCGGGTGATCCCCGGGGACGTGGTGCTGGCCATGGCCTCGTCGGGGCTGCACTCCAACGGCTTCTCGCTGGTCCGGCAGATCCTGGACCGGGCCGGGCTGAGCCTGGACGCCGAGTTCCCCGAGCTCGGCGGCCCGCTCGGGGCGGTACTGCTCACGCCCACCCGGATCTACGCCCGCGACTGCCTCGCCCTGACCGCCGCCTGTGAGGTGCACGCCTACGCCCACGTCACCGGGGGAGGCCTGGCCGCCAACCTGGCCCGGGTGCTGCCCGCCGGCGCGGACGCGGTGCTGGACCGGGCCACCTGGCGCCCGCCCGCCGTGTTCGGCCTGCTGGCCGCGCGGGGCGGGGTGCCGCCGGAGGAGATGGACCGCGTGTTCAACATGGGTGTCGGCATGACCGCCGTGGTCGCCCGGGCCGACGCCGACCGCGCGCTGGGCACGCTGGCCAGCCGCGGTGTCCCGGCCTGGGTGCTGGGCGAGATCGTGCCCGGCAGCGGAACCGCCCGGATGTCCGGGCAGCATCCACCCGGGTAAAGTCCGGGCAGCATCCACCCGCGTACCCGCGCCGTGCACAGCCGGCGCGCGGGAACGAACGTCAGTAACTGGCTGGCTTGCCCTCAGGCCCGCTTCGCCCGGCTGACCGGGGACCCGTTGCCGTACTCGTCGGCGTCGTCGTCCTCGTCGTCCTCATCGGCATCGTCGGCGTCGTCGTACCGCCCGACGAGGTCTGCGTAGGGGTCGTCGCCGTCCGCATCCTCATCGTCCCTGTTGACACCCAGCTCAGTCCGCAGCCGGTCAAGGTCCGTGCCGCCGCTGTTGTACTTCAGCTGGCGTGCCACCTTTACCTGCTTGGCCTTGGCTCGGCCGCGCCCCATTGGCTCGACCCCCTCGAACATGCGGAGCCATGTCGGCCCCTGCTCCCTGCGCTGATGACTTGCGGCTCTACGCATGCCAGCACTGCCCGTCGCCGCTCCACCGGATGAAGCGAGACGCACTTCCAGCCTGCGTACGGTTCCAACCGTACCTGCTTTGCGGCGTACGCGCCTCTGCAGGCTGCGAGCAGGACCGCGGACCGGCGCCCCCGCCGCGCCCCAGCGAGGCGCCCGGGCCGCGGCGGCCACTATCCGCAGCCAAACCGCTACCCATCCAGCCAGATCCCGCGCAGCCTGCCCACCTCGGACATCCGGTGCTCAGCCAGCCGGTCCGCGGCGACCGCGGGCGGCACGCCCTCGGTATCGGCGAGCGCGAAGATCTGCCTGGTCGTGGCGAAGATCTGGGCGGCCCGCCCTTTGGCCCGGTCGAAATTGAAGCCATGCAGCTCGTCGGCCACCTGGATCACCCCGCCCGCGTTGACCACGTAGTCGGGCGCGTACAGGATGCCCCGGTCCGCCAGGACCTTCTCGATCCCCGCGTGCGCCAGCTGGTTGTTGGCCCCGCCGCACACGATCTCCGCGCGCAGCGCCGCCACGCTGTCGTCGTCCAGTGCCCCGCCGAGCGCGCAGGGCGCGAAGACGTCCAGTGGCGCTTCGATGAGCTCGCGGCGGCTGTCGGCCACCTGCACGCCCGGGTGGGCGCTGAGCACCCGCCCGACCGCCGCGGGGTCCACGTCATAGATGATCGCGGCGGCGCCCGCCTCCGTGATGTGGTCCACCAGCCGGCGGCCGACCTTGCCCACGCCCTCCACGCCGACCAGCCGGCCCTCCAGGCTGGGCGAGCCCCACAGGTGCTCGGCGGCGGCCCGCATGCCCTGGAACACGCCGAACGCGGTGAGCACGGACGAGTCGCCCGCGCCGCCGTTCGGCACCGTCCGGCCGGTCACGTGCCTGGACTCCCGGGCGATGATGTCCATGTCCTCGCTGTAGGTGCCGATGTCGCAGGCGGTGATGTACCGGCCGCCCAGCGACTCGACGAACCGGCCGTAGGCGCGGAGCAGCGCCTCGGACTTGTCCGTCGCGGGGTTGCCGATGATGACCGCCTTACCGCCGCCATGATCCAGGCCCGCGAGCGCGTTCTTGTAGGCCATGGCCCGGGACAGGTTGAGCGCGTCAGCCAGGGCCGCGTCCTCGCCGGCGTACGGGTAGAACCGGGTGCCGCCCAGCCCGGGCCCGAGGGCGGTGGAATACAGGGCGATGATGGCGCGCAGCCCGCTCCGCGGGTCCTGGCAGAAGACAACCTGCTCGTGGCGCGCCGGGCCGCCGGTGCTGTCGGCGCCGGGCGATGTGCCGCCGGATCCGCTGCTCCCACGGGCATGGCCCGCGAACACGCTGGTCACGGTAGTGACCGCCTCTCCGGCCCGGATGGGGCCTGCCAGCTGGGTAATCCCGCTCGGCGGGCCGGGGTATGCGGCCCGCCCTGGCATGCAGACTATCGCCCTGCGGACGGCGGTTCCGGTGCTGCCGGAGCGGGGCGGGGCGGGCCGGCCGGCGGTGACGATCTCGTTATCCGCCGGACATGTACCGGGCCGCGTTGGCATGCCACGATGCCATCGTGCGACCCTACGCGGCTTATCTGCGCGTCTATGAGCCACTCTCCGCATTCGGCGCCGCCGATGCCCGGCGGTGGGCCGATTACGCCGCGTCACCGCAGCGCCCGCGCCGGGCCGCGGCCCTGGATGCGGAGCAGGCCGACTCGCTGGGCAGGCTGATAGCCACGCCGCCGATCGCGGCCCCGGAGCAGGAGAGCCCGCACGCTTACGTCCGCTGGGCGGACGGCGTCACCTATGTCTGCCCCTGGCAGAGCAGGCTGCGGTCGTGGCTGGCCCTGGCCCGGCTGCGCGCCACCGCACGGCCGCTGCTCGGCACGGCCTTCGCGGCCGGCCAGGCCGACGGCGCGCTGCGTGACTTCGCCCTCTGGCAGGCCCAGGCCTCCTCGCTCCGGGTGTTCATCCAGGCGTGTACCTGGTCCGTGCCGGCCGCCTGGTTCGTTCCGTTCGCGCCCGAGGAGCGCTGGCTGGTGCTGGGCGGCCCGGGCGATCCGGAGGCCAGGGGCCCGGCGACCGCCTCGGCCACGCGCACGCTCATCTATGCCACCGCCATGTCCCAGGCGCGGCGCCGGGTCGCCCGGGCGCTGAACGCGGTGCGGGGCCCGGGCGGGGAGGCGTTAACCCGTCCCTACGGACCGGCTTCGCCCGGCCCGTCCGGGCCCGCCCGCCTCCGGGCCCGCCCGGCCCGTCCATCCCGCGGGGCGCGGCGTCATCCGGGCGCACCGCGTCATCCGGGCGCGCGGGCGAAGGCGCGGGTGAAGGCGCAGGTGAAGGCCCGGCGGGCGGGGACAGTGGCCGGCCGGGCGGGGCCGTCGGCCGGCCGGGCGGGGCGGGGCCGGTGGCGCCGGGCGGGGCCGAGGGGGTCCTGGCGGCGCCGTGCTCGGCCCGTGGCCGGCCGAGGTGGAGATCGCGCAGGTAGGGCAGTGGCTCGAAGAGTTCCATCCGCACTCGCTGGTGGAGCTCGATTACGGCGGCCTGGTGCACCTTCTCGATGACGATTCGCTGCGGGCCGACCAGTCCGTCGCGGAGGTGGCCGCCGCCATCAGCGCGAGCCGGGAAGGCCAGTACGAACTGGCTTCCGTGCTCTACCAGCGGCTCCGCACCCGCTGGCAGGCGCTGGAGTCGCTCGAAGCCGCCAACTGACCATCAGAGGACGACTTTTCAGATTCCGCACGTTGCAACGATACGTGTCGCTAGAATCACGCAGCGTGACGCATATCAGTGGAGCAACGGGGGCGACCTGTCACAGAATCTTTGCTCCCGGTGGTCGACTTGTCACCGCTGGTGATGGCAATATGGTCTCAGTGGGCCATATGGGACATCCACGGCAGGCTCCAGACGGAGCCAGGCAAAGCAACGATCGCAGGATCGCAAGACTGGTCCAAGAGGAGAGGCCGTAGACATGTCTGCACGCACACCCGAGGCTGAGCCGCTGTTGACTCCAGCGGAGGTCGCGACGATGTTCCGGGTTGACCCCAAGACGGTCACCCGCTGGGCGAAAGCCGGAAAGCTCACCTCCATCCGGACCCTGGGCGGTCACCGCCGCTACCGGGAGACGGAGGTCCGCGCCCTGCTGGCGGG
Organism: uncultured Actinomycetes bacterium; assembly: GCA_963840195.1. GTDB lineage: Bacteria > Actinomycetota > Actinomycetes > Streptosporangiales > Streptosporangiaceae > RYN-230. The sequence continues at coordinate 86,918 of CAWIYD010000030.1, read as the reverse complement.
CATCCCGCAGCAGCGCTCGGAGTAGCCCACGTCCTGGCCACCCCCGTGCCGTGCACGGCCGGGGAGCAGGCCCGCCGGCTCCGCCGCTACGGCGCCGGCAGCACCCGAGAATGTGAAGTTCAGCGCAGTTGAAGTTCAGAGCAGTATCGAAGGGGGGGTCGGCCCCGGCGGCGCGTCGGGCCGAGCCGAGCGGTGATCGCGCAGGCCGCTCGCAGGGGGTCCGTAAGACAACTGCCGGGGTCGATCCTGGGTCCACGTCCAGTGGCAGCCGCATCAGCGGGCACAATCACGGTCCGGTGCCCGCCGGAGGCCGACGAGGGCCGACTACTTTTTGTAATCAGCTTCTAACTTTTCGTAACTGCCCTTAGCTCCAGGCCACGGTCCGCAATACTGGTCGCCGTGCCGTCGGCCGATACGGGGGAGGGCGGCATGAAGGCATCTTGTACCACGAATGCTGGCACGCGCTGCGCCGCGTGTCCCGGGGGGTGCGCGGTGCCGCCCGCCGCTGATGGCCCCTGAGTGGGGCCGGTGCGGCACCGCTTCTCAGGGGAGGATCGCACAATGCCTGACCCAAGGCTGGTATCTCGCGCGCAACGCGCCGCAACAATGCTGGAGCGCGCGTGGGAGCGCTGGCGGACCTCGCAAGGCCTCGTGGCCGAGCCGTTGCCGCCCGTCTCCAGCTACGTCGGCTACTCGATCGAGGAACCCTGGGGACGGCCGCGGGTCGTGTTCGGCGTGGATGCCGAGGACGCGGAACGCCTGGCCGCGCTGCTGCAGGAGGGCGCCGGTCCGGCCGTTCCCGCGGTGGGGGCCGGAGACGAGGATGAGCGGGTCCCTGGGCGGGGCGGGTCGCCGGGCGGGTCGGGCCCCGCAGAGCGTGGCGGCAGCCTGCTGGACGACGTCCGCGGCCGGATTCCCGTCCAGGGCTGGCCGGCTGACTTCACCGAGGGCCGTGACCAGCGCGCTAGCGGGTGGGGCGCCCAGCAGCACCTGCCCGGCTATCCGGTGCCGGGCCAGGGTGGTCCCGGCGTTCCGGTCCCGGGCGGAGCGCTCCCTGGCGTGCCGGTTCCCGGGGGCTCCGGGCCGGGGGTGACAGTGCCGGGCGCCCCGGTGCCGGGCGGCCGGTGCCGGGGGGGCCGGTGCCGGGGGGGCCGGTGCCGGGCGGTCCGGTGCCGACCCCGCCGGTTCCGGGACCGCGGGAGACCGCTGACCCGGAAAGCCACCCGCGGGCTGCGGACTGGCCGGCCGCCCGCACCGGTGAGATGGGTTCCCGGGCCGGTGAGCCGCCTGCCCGCCCCGGCGAGCCGGATGCCGTGGGTGAGCCGGGTGCCGTGGGTGAGCCGGGTGCCGTGGGTGAGCCCGGTGTCGTGGGTGAGCCGGGTGCCGCGGCCGGGCCGGGCTGGCGCGGCCGGGCGCGGGGGCCGCGGGCCGGCCGGGTGCCGCGGGCGGGCCGGGTGCCGCGGGCGGGCCGGGTGCCGCGGGCGGGCCGGGTGCCGCGGCCGGGCCGGGTGTGCCGCCCGGGCAGGCCGGTGGCAGCGGGCGCCACGAACAGCGCGGTGCGGATGACCTCCTGATGGGCCTGCGGGACGGCGGCCCCGGGACCGCGGGCTCAGCGTGGCGCGGCGGCACGCAGAGGGGCGCGACGGCACGCAGGAGGATGGAGCGCAGGAGACGGCTGGCCCGGATGGCACGCCCGGATCCGCGGCGCGGGACGGCGCGGGCGCGTCGTCCAGTGCCGGGGAGTCGTCCATGGCCGGGGAGTCGTCCAGTGCCGGAGATCCGTTCAGTGCCTGGGATCCGTTCAGCGCCGCGGATCCGTTCAGTGCCGGTGACGCGGTCAGCGCTGACGACCCGCCGGCCGGCGGGCGACGGGGAGCCCCGGCGCGGAGGGGCCCCATGATGCGGTAACTCCCGCGGCGGCCAGTCCCCGCCCATGGGAAAGCGGCCATGAGGGAGAAGGCGGCCGCGGCCCAGGGAATGCCGGTGAGCCGGGGCGCGCCGATGAGGAACATGGCGGCCACCACCGGCCAGCCCCGTACCAGCCGGATGGCCGGGAGACCGGGCCGGCCGCTGACGACGTCCGCTGCTGGCCTGGGTGCTCCGCGGGATGAGCGGGCGCGGGCGGCTGGCGATTCGCCGGCGAGCGAGACCACAGACGGTGAGTACCCGCATGGTGGCCACCGGGCCGCCCCGGCCCGCTCCGGGACGGTGCCGGCCCGGACGGTGCGCACCCGCCGGTGCGGCCTGGACGTGCGGCCGAGACGGCCCGCTCCGGCGACGGCGGCCGAGCCTTCGGTCGGCGGCCAGCACGGCACAGGTGGCGGCTGGCTGGGCGCGGATGGGCATGCCGAGCGCGCCGGCGGACCAGGTCGCCCGGCGCGGTGCGGGCCGGGATGGTCGTCCCGGCGGGGACTTGGACGCCTGGCGCCGCACGGACCGGGATGCCGGGCCCCGGCCCGGTGGCGATGCACGGCGTCGCGGCGCCGGCGACAGTGGCCGCCGGACTCGGATTCGCCGCTGCCTGCGCTGCCCCGGCTCCAGCCGCCCAGCCAGGCGGAGCCGGGCCACGACCCGGTCACCGGCCCGCTCGGCCTCCAGGCCGACGCCCCGCCGGAAACCCCGCGGGCGGTGGCGGCGGGCCGGGACACCGACCCGGCCGCACGCCCTAGCATCACCGACACCATGGCCGCCGAACTGGCGGGCTGGGCCGCAGGCGAACTACCCGGGCAGGCCTCGGCGCGGCTCGCGGCCTGGGCCACCGTGGGCGGCGCGGTCGCCCGCGGCCGCCAGCAGGCCCGGCTCGGCGGCGGTGGCACCGCCGCCGAGCGGATTGGCTGACCGGCCGGCCGTGCGGCTGAGAGCGCGGCCGGGAACAGATTGGCCGACGGGCAGGGCGGCGTGACCGCGTCCCGGTTAGTCTCGGGCAGGCAGAGTCCAGCCAGGGGAGTCCGGATGAGGCAGGCCATGGGCCGGGCGGTCACCGTCACCGTCGGCGTCCTGCTCGCGGCGGCCCTGGCCGCCGGGTGCTCGGACATCACCGGTGCCGGGGGGCCTGGCGCCGGGGCCGGCAGGCCCGGCCAGCCCCGGCGGGGCCTCCGCGGCCGGCCACCCGGCAGCCCAGGCAGGCAACGCCCCGCCCCGGACCACCGGCTCCGGGACCGCCGCCTCCGGGACCACGGGCTCCGGGACCGGCACCTCTGCGACCGGCACATCCGGGACCGCCGCGCCGAGAGCGGCCAACGGTGCCGCCGCCACGCCGTCCGGTCACCCGGGGCCGCTGGCGGGCAAGGTGATCGTGCTGGACCCAGGGCACAACGGAGCCAACTGGTCGCACCCGGCCATCATCAACCGCCTGGTTAACGTGATCACCGAGTGGAAGCCCTGCGACACCACGGGCGCGGAGACCGACGCCGGCTACCCCGAGCACGCCTTCAACTTCGACGTGGCGACCCGCCTGGCCCGGCTGCTCCGGGCCGAAGGTGCCACCGTGATCCTCACCCGGCCTAACGACGCTGGAGTGGGCCCGTGCGTGACCCAGCGCGCGGCGATCGGCAACCGGGCGCACGCCGCCGCGGCCATCTCCATCCACGCGGATGGCGGCCCGCCGACCGGGACCGGTTTCGAGGTCATCGAGCCCGGGCTCGTTCCCGGGCACAACGCAGCGATCATCGGGCCGTCGCGACCGGCTCGGCCTCGCCATCCGGAACGCCTATCACCGGATCACCGGAGAGCCCTACTCGGACTACGTCGGCGTCCAGGGCCTCGACGTCCGGACCGACCTCGGCGGCCTCAACCTGTCCACGGTCCCGAAGGTCTTCATCGAATGCGCCAACATGCGCAACGCGACCGATGCGGCCAAGCTGACCAGCCCGGCCTTCCGTGAGCGCATCGCGGTCGCGCTAGCGGCCGGGTTCACCGCGTTCCTCGCGCCCGGCAGCCATCCCTAAGCGGCTGCTCAGCTAGCCCTAAGGTCCGGACGATCCAATGGGTCCTGCGCCGGGAGGCGCCAACGGAATAGACGTCTGGGTCCGGCCCGGCCAGCCCAGGGACCGGGCCGGGCCCAGGCACCAGCCGATGGCATGCCTGCCCCACCACCATGACGTCATTGTCGGTGGTTAGGCGGAGAATCTCAGCTGTGCGGGTTGCGGTGGCGGCCGGGCCTGGCCGCACGGCCCTGCTGCAAGAGCTAGCTGACGACGGCACCGGCCACGGACGGGCCGTTATGGTGAATGATCTTCCGGCTGCGGTGGCCGGTTACGAGCGGGCTGGCGCGGTGCGCTGGGTCTGGGCGGACACTCCAGGCAGCTACCCGCCGCTGCTGCGCGCCGGGATACGGGTGGACCGGTGCCACGACGTCACCCTGGTCGAGGCGCTGCTGCGGGCCCGTGACGGCAGTCCCGCGGACCCGGCCGTCCCGTCCGCCCCGCGGCCCCCGGAAACCCGCGGCACCCAGCAGCCGGCCTTGTGGGGCCCGGCCGAGACCGCCTTGCCTGAGGCGCAGGACGCGCTGCGGGCACTGGTGACGGCGCACGCCGGGCAGCTGCGCCGGATCGCCGCCGACCCGCACCCGGCGCGGTTCGGCCTGCTGGCCGCGGTGGAGTCGGCCGGTGGCCTGGCGGCAGCGGAAATGCGGGCCCGGGGGATGCCGTGGCGCGCCGACGTGCACGACGCGCTGCTGGCGGACCTGCTGGGCCCGCGGCCGCTGGCGGGCGTGCGGCCCGCCCGGCTCGCCGCGCTGGCCAAGGACATCTCCGCCGCGTTCGGCGGCCGCCCGGTGAACCCGGACTCGCCCGCCCAGCTGGCCAAGGCGTTCGCGGCGGACGGGATCCGGATCCCCTCCACCCGGGCGGGCGTGCTGCGCGACATCGACCACCCGGCCGTCGGGCCGCTGCTGGAATACAAGGAACTCGCCCGGCTGCATTCGGCGCACGGCTGGGCGTGGCTGGACGAGTGGGTGCACGACGGCCGGTTCCACCCGGAGTACCTCGTCGGCGGGGTGGTCTCCGGCCGCTGGGCCACCCGTGGCGGCGGCGCGCTGCAGATCCCCCGGCTGCTGCGCCGCGCCGTGGTCGCCGACCCCGGCTGGGCGCTGGTGGTGGCCGACGCGGCGCAGCTGGAGCCCCGGGTGCTGGCCGCGCTGGCCGGGGACCACGCCTTCGCCGAGGCGGCCGGCAGCGGCGACCTGTACCAGGCGCTGGCCGGCGCGTTCGGCGGCGACCGGGCCAAGGCCAAGGTCGCCCTGCTGTCCGCCATGTACGGCGGCGCGGGGGGCGAGGCCTCGCAACTGCTCGCCGTGCTGCGGCGCCGGTTCCCGCGCGCGGACGCTTACGTGGAGGCGGCCGCGCGGGCGGGGGAGGAGGGCCGGGTCGTCCGGTCCCGGCTCGGCCGGACCTGCCCGCCGCCGTCGGCCGAGTGGCGCGGGCTCACCGCGTCCGCGGACGAGCCGGACTCCGGCGACCAGCGGGCCCGGCGCTCGCTGCGCGCCCGCGGCCGGTTCACCCGCAACTTCGTGGTGCAGGCCAGCGCCGCCGACTGGGCGCTGGTGCTGCTGGCGGGCCTGCGCCGCCGGCTCGCCGCGCTGCCCGCCGCGGGCGGGGCCGGAACCGGGGGCCGGGGGCGCTGGACGGTCCTGGGCTGGTCTTCTTCCAGCATGACGAGGTGATCGTGCACTGCCCGCAGGACCTGGCCCCGGCCGCCGCGGAAGCGGTCCGGGAGGCGGCCGCCGAGGCAGGCCGGCTGGTGTTCGGCGACACCCCGGTGCGCTTCCCGGTGACCACGGCGGTGGTCGGCTGCTACGCCGACGCGAAGTGAGCTGACCGCGCCGTCCAGGGGTGCGCGCTGCGGTCAGCTCAGCGTGGGAGCGCGGCCCGCGCCGCGGGAGCGCGGTCAGGCGGCGGGAGCCCGGTCAGCCGCGGGAGCGCGGTCAGGCCGCGGGCGCGCGGTCAGGCGGTGGCCAGCGGCTGGTCGGTGCCGCAGTACTTGCACTTGCTCGCCGCGGCGGGCAGGTCGCTGGACAGGCAGGCCGGGCAGGTCTTGATCGGGGCGGGCTCGCCGAACACCGGCTGCCCCCGGCGGGCCTGGATCTGCTTGTACGGGACGACGATGACCAAGTACACGACGGCGATGAAGATGATGAAGTAGATGATCGCCGAGATGAAGGCGCCGATGTTGATGAACGTCTTCGGGTTGTCCGCGGCACCCAGCTGAATGCCGAGGCCGATGGACTTGCCGCCCTGGAGCCGGTTGCACGATCGGGGTGATGATGTTGGTGGTGAACGCCAGGATCAGGCCGCTGAAGGCCAGCGCCACCACCAGCCCGACGGCGATGACGATCACGTCACCGCGCATCAGGAAGTTCTTGAAGCCCTGCATGCGTCATCTCCGATTCGCCTGAATCCTGGCCCCGCCCGCGGGCGTGCTGGCGGCCACGCGGTGGCCCTGGCTGCCTTGTCCCGGTTGTCGCCGGGGTCCCCCGCCTCGCCGGGACCCCTGTCACCTGGTTACATTGCTGCCGCTGACCGGCGGCACGCCGTACGATTCCCGACCGCACGACCCGGCGCAAGGACTTCCAAGGATCTTTCGTGCCTACCGGTCCTCGTGGTTGCGCCGCTTCGCGCGAGGTCTCCGGCGGATCACCTTACTCGAATGTGGCCGTGGAGTTCGGGCCGGATTGTCGGTGGTGGTCGCTAGTGTGTTCGATAGGAGGGCGGATTGACCGGGAGGCCGCCGAGGGCGGGAGGAGGTGTGGCCGATGTCCATGGGATCGAGACCGGAGGATCCGGGCGCAACCCCGCCCGATCCGGATGATCACGGGGGCAGCCAGCCCGCCGGGCCGGCCGCGGGCTGGGCGGGGGGCCTGCCCCTGGAGGAGATCCTGGCCGCCGCCCGCCGCCACTTCCGCTATCAGGCCGGCCGGGATGTGCAGGCCTGGGGAGAGCCCGACGCCGATGGCGGCAGGCCTGATGGCGCCGCTGACCCTGCTGCCGGTGACTCCGAGGCGGGGGCCGAGCCGTCTGCCGTCGCTCCTGAGCCCCCGCCATCGACTGGTGAGCCACCCGATCAGCGTGCGGCTGAGGATGCCGCCCGCCAAGCTGGTCCCGCCGCCGGGTCTCCCCCCGGCTCGGCGGCGGGACCTTCTGCCAGCCCGGCCGCGGGATCTTCTCCCGGCTGGGCCGCGGGATCTTCTGCCACCTCGCCCGCGGGATCTTCTCCCAGCCTGGCCGGGGAGCCCGCCGCCCCGCCGGATGAGGAGGATCCGTTCGGTGAGGACGAGTTGCGGGCGGCCGAGCAGGGTGCGGGGCCGGCCGTGCCCCTCGATGACCTGGCCGGGCACGCGCGCCTCACGCCCGGGCCCGCGCTGGCCAGCTGGCTCAGCTGCATGGATGCGGCCCAGTTAGACGACGCCGCGCTGGCCAACTCCATCACCGCCTGGCGGAAGGTGACCTCGTGGGCGCAGGCGCGGGAACTGGCCGCGGTTGCCGAGCTTGCCCGCCGCCGGGGTGTTGCCCTCGCGCCGCAGCCCGGCCGCCCGCCAGCTGACCAGCTACAAGCCAACTTCGCGCCTAACGAAATTGCGCTCGCACTGACCCTGACCGGGTGCTCAGCCGAGTACTGGATGTCCCTCGCGGTCAGCCTCGGTTCCCGCCTGCCCGCGACCCTGGCCGCCCTGGCCGCGGGCAAGATCGACCTTGCCCGCGCGAAGCTGATCGATCAGTACACGACGGTGCTCGATGATGACCTGGCCCGGATGGTCGAAGCGCGGGTGCTGCCGAAAGCCGAACGGCAAACCACTGGTCAGCTCCGCGCCGCGTTGTTGCGCGCGGTTCTCGCCGTCGATCCGGCCGCCGCCGAGCGCAGGCGCAAGGAGGCCGAGCGGAATGCGCGGGTGGAGCTGACCGGAGAACCGGAGGGGACCGCGTCGCTGCTGGGCCGGTTCCTCCCGGCGGCCCAGGCGTCCGCCGCGTGGAGCCGCATTGACATGATCGCCAAGGCGCTGCAGGACTCCGGTGCGGCCGGCGGGATCGACTTGCTGCGCGCCCAGGTCCTCCTCCGTTTGCTGCTTGGCCAGCCGCCGTCGCCCCCGCCAGCAGAGGATCCTCCCGCTGGCCCGGACCGGCCCGCGCCCGGGCCTGGGCCACGGCCTGGGCCCGGGCCTGGGCCTGGCCGGCCTGAGTCCCCGCCCAGGCCTGGACTAGCGGGCCTTGCGCGCGGCAGCGGGCCTCGTGCGCCCCGCCCTGGGACTGCCGCGGGCCCCGATGCGCGCGGCAGCGGGCCTCGTGCGCCCCGCTCCTGGCCCAATCCCCCAGTGGCCGGGATGTGGCTGGCCGGATCCCTGGTTCGACGGCGCCATCCCGGGGCTGGGCCAGGCCCTCGGCCGTGCTCTGCGCCGAAGAGCGATCCTCACCGCGCCATGGCGCACGCTGGCCGGCTTGATCCAGGAGCCCGGCCACCTCGGCCGCATCGGCCCGGTGACCGCCTCGGTGGCTCGCTAACTGGCCCGGGCCGCGGCGGCTGATGCCACCTGTGAGTGGCGGATCATCGTGGCCGATGCGCGAGGGCACCCGGTCGCGGTCACCACGATCCGCCCGCCGCCACGTCGGCCCGGGTCGGCAACGGAGTCGCCCGGGGTTCCCCGGCCGCGGGCAACCGCTGCACCGCCCCGGGCCGGGCCACTCGGGCGGGTCGTGCTTGCTGTCCCATTGCCTGCTGGCCCAGCGGTCCGCGACGGCGGCCACGGCGGGTGACGGAGTGGAGCCGGGCGCAGCGGCGGCCTCTGCGCCCGGAATGGACGCGCTAGCGCGCATGCTCAGCGCTGCGCTCCTCGCGGCCCGGACCGCTGTCAAGCGGGCCGCTGGGCCAGAGGGCGGCCCCGCCAGTGCGCGCGCCCGGTGCTCGCATGCCCGCGCCGTTCCCGGCTACCGCGTCCCGGACAGCATGCGGGCGCTGCTCGAGGCCCGCGATCAGTACTGCGGCTTTCCTCCCTGCCGGCGTCCCGCCCCGGCCTGCGACCTGGACCATACGACTCCCTACGATCAAGGAGGCCTCACCTGCCCCTGCAACCTGTATCCGCATTGCCGCCGCCACCATCAGCTGAAAGGGCTGCGCACCTGGCGGGTGACCCAGCCCAGCCCGGGCCAGCTGGCCTGGCGGACCCCTGCGGGCCTGACCTACCGCGCCGGCCCGGCCCCACACCCGTGGTAGCCAGGCCAGCGGCCGCCGCTGGCGCCCGTGCCCGGCGGCCGGGCGGCCGATGACCGCGGACGGGCCCGCTACCGCGGCGGGCTGGGATACCTGCTGATTCTTCGGCAGCATTGACCATCCACGCGGCACGACTCGCTGACCACTGTGCTGCACCACGGGGGACCACCATGAACAGTTTCACGGATCACACCGGACGCCCCGTTCAGCCTGCAGGCGGCCGCATCCTTCGGGTTCGGGCCGAACACCGGCCGCCCCACCGTGGACGGCGCCGCGATGCACCTGGCGTTCGTGACGGACGACCTGCGCCACCAGGCCGCGGTCTGGCTCAGCCAGGATGCCGGCGGTGACATCCACGCGCGTGTCCAGGGCGATCCTGGGGACGGTGCCGCCCTGGAAGCACAGGTCCGGCGCATCCTGTCCCTTGACCACCCGGCCGCGCCGTGGCTGGCGGTGGGGGCCCGCGATCCGGTCATCGGCCAGCTGCAGGCAGCACATCCCGGACTCCGAGCTCTCCGCCAACTGGCGCCCGTTCCGCACCTGGGCCTGCGTCCTGCTCCGGGTGGCGGGAGACCGCGCCGGCCTCCCCGCCGGGCACTCGCCCGCGGCCGCTGACGGCCTGTGGTCGCCGACGGCCCGCGGCCGCCGGCACCACCCGCGCCGCTGGCACCGCCCGCGGCAGCTCGCTCCTGGCTGCCAGCGGGCACCGACGGTCCCGGATGCTATTCGTCCGTGCTGCGCCGGAGCCGCTTGATCTGGCCGCGCCGCTGCTTAGCGGCCAGCCGCCGTTCCTGTGAGCCGCGGGTGGGCCGGGTCGGCCGCCGCGCGGCCGGCGGCGGGGCGGTGGCGGCGGTCAGCATCGCGACGAGGCGCTGCTGCGCCGCCTCCCGGTTGCGCAACTGGGACCGGTACTCCGACGCGGAGATCGTCAGCACCCCGTCGGCCAGGCGGCCTTCGAGGGCGCGCAGCGCGCGCTCCTTGAGCACCGGGCCCAGGGCGTTGGAGGCGGCCAGGTCATAGGACAGTTCCACCCGGCTGTCGCTGGTGTTCACCGACTGCCCGCCCGGCCCGGACGACCGGGAGAACCGCCAGGACAGCTCGTCTGCCGGGATGGTCCTGCCCCGGACCTGGATGGGCCCTGCCATGTCACCCATGATCCCCCGGGCTACTCTGGCCGCGGCACGGGACCCGGGGGAGACGGGACGGGAAAGAGGCGGCGCGGGACCAGTGGAGGGACCGGACGTCCAGCCTGGGAAGGACACGCATGACCGATCAGCACGACGCATGGATTCCCCGCCTGGTCCATCCGCTGCGCGTCAAGCCGGGCACGACCGTCAACCTCCAGCACGACTACGATCCTGGTGCGCGGTTCGGCGTGCGCAAGAAGCACGATGGGCAGGTCCTGCTCCACCGCGGCGTGGAATTGCTGGCCGAGTACCAGGACCGGCTATCCGCGCAGGACACCTACGGCGTCCTGGTCGTCGCTGCAGGCCATGGACGCGGCCGGCAAGGACAGCACGATCCGTCACGTGATGAGCGGGGTGAACCCGCAGGGCGTCACGGTGTCCAGTTTCAAGGCGCCCTCCGCGGAGGAACTGAGCCACGACTACCTGTGGCGGAATGTCCGCCGCCTGCCCGCCCGCGGCCAGATCGGCATCTTCAACCGGTCCCACTACGAGGAGGTCCTCGTCGTCCGGGTGCACCCCGAACTCGCCGACCAGGAGAAACTGCCGCCGGAGAGCAGGTCCCACGGGCTCTGGGCGCGCCGTTTCCGCGAGATCAACGACTGGGAGCGCTACCTGGTCGACAACGGCATCCGGGTGGTCAAGCTGTTCCTCAACGTGTCCAAGGAGGAACAGCGGATCCGCTTCCTCAGGCGGATCGAGCGGCCCGAGAAGAACTGGAAGTTCTCGCCCAGCGACGTGCGCGAGCGCGAGTACTGGGACGACTACCAGCGGGCCTACTCCGACATGCTCAGCCACACCAGCACCAAGTGGGCGCCGTGGTACGTGCTGCCCGCGGACCACAAGTGGTTCACCCGCCTGTGCGCGGCGGCGATCATCGCGAACGAGCTGATCGCGCTCGACCCGCGCTACCCCGCTCCCGACCCGGCGGTCCGGCAGGAGATGCTGCAGGCGAAGGCCCGGCTGGAGGCCGAAGCCAGCGGGATGACCTGTTATTACACGCCGTGTTTGCGCGCATCATCGTCCAGTTTGCGGTAGTTTCCCGTGGTTTGCGTAGCCGCACCGAGCTCACGATCGCGGGCCCGGGAGGTGACCCGCATCCTTGCTGAGTTTCCGGCATGCGGGCCTGCCAGGGCCATCCGCTGGCGGTTCCCCTGCCGGGAGGCTCCAGGACGCGGCGGCCCGGATCCTGGCCGCGGGCACTCTCCCCCGGTGCCCGCACCCCGATCGGCCACCGCTCTGGTACCTCCCGGCGGGGTCGCTCACCTCGGGTAGCTCACCAGCGGCGTCACCGGACCGGGCGGGTGCCGCTGGTGCCCAACTGACGGTGGCCCGGCACTGCCTGCGGCTGCGGCAGCGGCCGCGGGTGCAGCGACGCGGGTGACGGCCGCCGGTGCGCGACCCCGAAGGACAGCACCCCGAGCACCACGGCCACCCCGGCGCTCACCGCGTACAGGTCCGCCAGGCTCAGCCCGGCGTGCCGCAGCGGGCCCACCCCGAACGCCGCGATCCCGTACCCGGCCTGGTAGCAGGCGATGACCAGTCCGGCCACGGCCGCCGAGATGCTGGTCAGCTTCTCCTGGCCGAAGCTGATCGTCAGCGGCAGCAGCGCGGAGCAGCCGAACCCGGCCAGCGCGAAGGCGCCGATGCCGGCCACGCCCGCGTGCGGCGGCAGGGCGGAGATCAGCACGAAGGCCACGGCCAGCACAAACGGCAGCAGGTGGTACGCCAGGCGGCTCGGGAACCAGCGCCCCACCACGGCGAACAGCAGCCGTCCCGCCGTCACCATGGCCCAGAACACGGTGAGCGCCAGCGATGCCAGCGTGGTGGACACCTTGAGCGAGGTCAGGTCGAGTTGCGACCAGTTCCCGTTCATGGTCTCGCAGAACCCGTAGAGCACCGCGAAGACCGCGAACACCCAGAAGCCCGCAGGCACCCCGGCCCGGCGCGGGGCCGGCCCGGCTGGCCCTCAGCCCGGCCCGGCTGGCGCCCTCGGCCTGGCCCGGATCGCCCGCTTTCAGCGGCAGCCGCGCGCTCACCGCCACGCAGTCCCGCCACGGCCAGCGCGGCCAGCACCGGCAGGCCCACCCAGGCCCCCAGGCCGACGAATACCGCGACGAACACCGGGGCCAGCGCGGTGCCCAGGCCGAGCAGCGAGTTGAGCACCAGCACCGACCGGTCCACCGCGTCCGGGTGGAAGGCCGCGGCGAACGTGTTGACCGAGGGCACGGTCAGCCCGAACCCGGCCCCGAGGAAAGCGGTCGCGGCCAGCAGCAGCCCGTAGGCCATCGCCTTGTCGCCCATGACGAACCGGCTGGCGATGAGCAGCAGCATCGCGGCCAGGTCCGCGGCCAGCCCGGCCAGGTAGACCCGCTTGGCGCCGAACCGCCGGGCCAGCGCCTCCCTCGGCCAGCGCGGCGGTAACGGCCAGGCAGGCCTGCGGCAGGAACATCGCGCCGTACTGGGTGCTGGACAGCCCGTAGGAGCCCGGCGCGGTGAAGATGGTGCTCGCCGCCGGGAAGGTGACCAGCACGACGCCCTGGACCAGCCCGGCCGCGTAGACCGTCCGGCTTTCGGCCCGGCTGCTCATCCGCTGCCTCCGCGTCACTGAGCGCTCACCGGGCGCTCACCGGGCGCAGCGCCGGGCGCAGCGGGACGCCGCGGTGACCTGCGGCATCCGCCAGGCGGCGGCCGCCGCGGCGACGATCTCCGCGGTCGAGTTGTACCGGTCCGGGGGCGCGACCGCGCCGCGGGCGAGGAACACGCGGACCATCTTCTTGACCGCGGGCGTGCCCAGCAGGTCGCCGTGCAGCGCCGGGACGACGTACACGTCAGGGGGCAGCGGGCACACCGGCAGCGTGACGGCGTCGGCCAGCGGCACGAGAAGCATCCATCTCAACGGATGGTGCCGGGCCGCTGCCGCCGCGAACCTGGCTCCGGTCACGTCCACGGAGTTGATCAGCGTCTGCGCCCCGGATGACCCGAACGGGGAGAGTCCGCCGATGAACCAGACGATGGCGCGCAGTTCATCCGCGGGCACCAGGCCGGCCGCGGTGCCGCTGCCTCCCGTGTAACTCACCTGGCCGGGGGTGACGATCGGGCTCATCATGACCACCGTGCCGAGCGGCAGGTGCCGGTGCCGGGCCAGCATCGCGTCCACGCCCAGCGTGCCCTCGCTCTCCGCGATGATGTCCACCGGCCGCCCGGTGTCGGCGTGCAGCCGGAGCACCTGGGCGTCGATCCGGTCCCCCAGTTCCGGCAGCGGGATGTTCCCCGCGCTGTTGCCTTCGGGCAGCGGCTGGCCGGCTGCGGTCATCCCCCGGTAGGAGAACTCCTGCACCAGGGCGCCGGGCGCGACCGACTGCAGGCTGCGCGCGGAGGAGCAGCACGCCGAGCCGAAGCCCAGGATGACGAGGACCGGGTCACGCCGGCTGGGGTGCGCCGGGGCTGAACGCGAGGGGTGCGCAGCCGCCGGGGGCGACCACCCCCGGCTGCAGCGCCGCGGCCGCCGCGACCTGCGCGGGGCCGTGCCCCACGGCGAACGCCAGCCTGGTCAGGCCGACCACCGCGGCCAGTACCAGCACGGCGGCCACCGGGGCCAGCGGCAGCCGGGCCAGCGGCCTGACCTCCACCGCCCGCCGGGCCGGCCGCCGGGCCACCGCGCCGACCACCCCGTACCAGGCCCGGGCGTTGACCAGGCCGGCCAGCCCGGCCAGCGGGATCGCCGCGGCCACCGGCAGGCCGCCGATCGCCGCCGCGGCCGCCGACAGCACCAGGAAGTCGGCCAGCAGCCAGCACAGGGCGCGGGCCGGCGGCAGGGTCCGCCACCAGGAGGCGCGCACCCCGCCGTGGCTGAGCGGCAGCGAGATCAGCAGCATCAGCAGCAGGACGCCGAAGAACGGCCAGGAGAACGGCAGGATGGCCACTCCCACGATCAGTGCCGCGATGGGTGACAGCAGCACGCACGCCGCCACGGTGAGGGTGAGGGCCGCCCGGAACACCTCGCCGCCGGGCGGCGGGGCCGGGGCGCCCGGCCGGACCGGCCAGGCCAGCCGCACCACCACCGCGTTCAGCGCCGAGCGGGCCACGATCAGCGCGGCGAGCAGCAGCACGAATCCGGGCCAGGACTGCTGGTAGCCGTACAGCCAGCGCAGGTCGTGGAAGACCGCCAGCGGCGGCAGGGCGGTGAGCTGGGCGGACAGCGCCCGGGCGGGCGGCCCCAGCCAGCACAGCAGGGCCGCCTCGCCCGCGGCGGCGCCCGACGCAGGCCACGATCAGCCCGCGACGGCCCAGGAACCCCCGGGCGGGCCATAGTCCCGCGGTTCGCTTCATGGGCCCGACCGGCTCCTTCTGCTTGGCTTCCGGCTGGCTCGCTATGGTCTCGGATCTAGCACAAGGACTACCTTGATCACATCTTAGAAACGGCGCCTGGTGGTCACGGAACGGGAGTACCTGGATGCGCTTCGCCGACCAGACGGTCATCATCACCGGCGCGGCGGGTGGCCTCGGCTCGGCCATGGCCCGCGCGTTCGCGGCCGAGGGGGCCGCCGTCGTGATCGTGGACCGGCCCGGCAGCCCGGGGGCGGACCTGACCGCCAGCATCAACGGGGCGGGCATCCGGGGGAGCGCCTCCTTCGCCCCGGGTGACCTGGCCGACCTGGACGGCACCCGGCGGCTGATCGACGGAATCGTGGCCCGGCAGGGTGTGTCGGTCCTGGTCAACAACGCCGCCATCTACCCCCGGCGGGAAGTCGCGGAGTACACCACCGGTGAATGGCTGGCGGTGCAGCGGGTGAACGTGGACGCCGCGTTCGTCTGCGCCCAGGCGGTGCTGCCCGCCATGCGGTCGGCCGGATCCGGCCGGATCATCAACATCTCCAGCATCACGTTCTTCGGCGGAACCCCGTTCCTGGTGCCCTACGTCGCCTCGAAGGGCGCGCTGGTCGGGCTGACCCGCGCGCTGGCCCGGGAGTGCGGGGAGCACGGGATCACGGTCAACGCCATCGCGCCGGGCGCGTTCCCCACCGCCGCCGAGGCCATCCACCCGGACCTGGACGCCTACAACGCCTACATCCTGGACCAGCAGGCGGTGAAACGGCGCGGCGAGCCCGCCGACATCGCGAACGCGGTGCTGTTCCTGGCCGCCCCGGAGTCCTCGTTCATCACCGGGCAGCTGCTCTGCGTGGACGGCGGCTGGGTGATGCACTGACTCCCGGGCGGCGGCTCAGAGCCGCCCGGCGTCGATGATGCGGCGCAGGAAGCGCTGGGTACGCTCGTCTCCGGGGTTGCTGAACAGGTCCGCGGGCGGCGCGTCCTCGACGATCTGGCCATCGGCCAGGAAGCACACCCGGGTGGCGATGTCCCGGGCGAACCCCATCTCGTGCGTGGCGATCAGCATGGTCATGCCGCCCTCGGCCAGTTCCCGGATCACGTCGAGCACCTCGGCGACCAGTTCCGGGTCGAGCGCGCTGGTCACCTCGTCGAGCAGCATGAGCTGCGGCCGCATGGCCAGGGCCCGGACGATCGCCACCCGCTGCTGCTGGCCGCCGGACAGCCGGTCCGGGTAGTCGGCCTGCTTGTCCAGCAGGCCGAACCGGTCCAGCAGGGCCCGGGCCTCGTCCTCGGCCTGGCGGCGGGGGGTGCCCAGCGCCTTGACCGGGGCCAGGGTGATGTTGCGCAGCACGGTCATGTGCGGGAACAGGTTGTAGGACTGGAACACGATGCCCACGTGCCGGCGGACCAGGTTCTGGTCGATCCCCGGCTGGGTGATGTCCTGGCCCCACAGCCGGATCCGCCCGGCGTCGATGGGCTCCAGCAGGTTGACGCAGCGCAGCAGCGTGGACTTGCCCGACCCGGACGCGCCGATCAGGCAGATGACCTGGTGGCTCTGCAGCGTGAGGTCGATGCCCTGCAGCACCACGGTCGGGCCGAACGACTTGCGCAGCCCCTCGATCCGCACCGCCTCACCGCCGGCGGCGTGCGGCGCCGGCCACGGCGGGGTCCCCGGCGCCGCCCGGCGGCGCGGTCCCGGCGCTCACGCGACCCCCGCGGCGAGGCGCCGCCGCCGGTCCCGGTCGATCAGGTGATCGGTGAACCGGGCCAGCGGGATGGTCAGGATGAGGAACAGGATGGCCGCGACCGTGAAGCTGGAGTAGTTGAACACGGTGCTGCCGTAGATCTGCGCGGCGTTGTTGGCCTCGATCGCGCCGAGCACCCCGACCAGCGCGGTGTCCTTCTGCAGGCTGATGAAGTCGTTCAGCAGCGGCGGGATGATGTTCCGCACCGCCTGGGGCAGCACCACGTAGCGCAGCGACGTCCACCGGGACAGGCCGAGCGACCGGGCCGCGGCCACCTGGCTGGCGTGCACCGAGTTCAGCCCGGCCCGGTACACCTCGGAGACGTAGGCGGAGTAGGACAGCACCAGCGCCACCACCCCGTACACGGCCAGCGGCTGGTGCGAGATGAACGGCAGCCCGAGGGCGGGCACCCCGAAGCCGATGGCCAGGATGACCAGCAGCAGCGGGACGCCCCGGAAGAAATCCACGTAGATCACGCCGAGCACGCGCAGCGGGAACAGCACCGGCCCGGTCGACTGCCGGACCAGGGCGAGGAGCAGCGCCAGGATCAGGATCAGCACCTCGGCGGCGAGGAACATCCTGATGTTCAGCCAGATCGCCTCGCCGACCGAGTAGTAGCCCTTCTTCGGGTTGCCGATGAAGGAGTCCCACATGTCCCGGGGATCGAAGAACGTGTGCCGGACCTCGGCGCTGCCCGGGGCCAGCAGGAACACCGCCACCAGCGCGCCGACCACGACCAGCGTGCTGGCCGTGGAGACGGCCACCGCCCGGCGGCCGCCGCCCGCCAGCAGCCGGGGACCCCGGCCGCCCGTCAGCAGCGGCCCCGGCGTCATGAGCGGCTCCGCCGGGGAGCCGGTCTCGCTGGTGTCCATCCGGGAAGCTGGTATCCGTCCGGGGAAAGGGGGTGCTGCGGGGCCGGGGTCAGGGCTTGATGGTTGGCACGGTGAGGTAGACCTGCAGGTACTTCTTCTCCAGCGCGGCCAGCGTGCCATTGCGGTTGAGCGTGGCCAGCGCCTTGTCGGCGCAGGTCACCAGCGGGTTCCCCTTGCTGAACAGCAGCCCGAAGTGCTCGCCCGTGCTGGGGAACTGGCCGACCATCTCCGAGCCGGAGATCTCCGAGGACGAGATGTACTGCGCGGTGGGCGTGTCCGCCACCAGCGCGGCGATCTGGTGCGTCTGCAGCGCCTGCTTGACGTCGTTCAGCGTCTGGAACACCCGCGGCGGGTGGACCGGCTGGATCTGGCTGTTGATGAAGGCCAGGCTGGTCGTGCCGACCTGGTCGCCGAACACGTAGTTCTTCAGGTCGGCGGGGGAGTGCTTGGTCACGATGGGGGTGCCCTTGAGCGCGACCAGCGACTGCTGCACGTTGTAGTAACTGGTGGAGAAGCTCACCGCGGTGGCCCGCTGCGGCGTCACCGAGATCTCGTTGATGTCGAAGTCGAACTTCTTCGGCCCGGGCGCGTAGGAGTTGTTGAACGGCTCGTAGATCCAGTTCACCTGCGACTTCTTGAAGCCCATCTGGGCGGCCACCGCATAGGCCACGGCGCTCTCGTAGCCCTTCCCGTTGGACGGGTCGTTGCTGGCGAACCAGGGCGGGTAGGCGGGCTTGTCGGTGCCGACGGTGAGCACGCCCTTGCTGTACAGGTACTTCTGCACCCCCGAGTAGGTGCAGCTGATGGTGCCCGCGGCGGCGCTGCTGGCGCTGCCGCTGGCGGCACCGCTCCCGGCGCTGCCGCAGGCGGCCAGCCCGGCACCCAGCACTGCCACGGCAGCGGTCACTGCCATCCGGCGCATCTGATCAGCCCCCACATTGCCAGGGGCGCTCCGCAGCGCCCCGCCCTTACCTGGGCGTTCACCCTACCCGTCCGCCTCACCGGGGGTGAACGTCAGGTGTCGTCCCACAATCCAGCGGGATACTTGATTGGTGGATCGAGAGAGCCCAGCCGGGGGAGCCGTCTTCCTGCCGGACGGGCTCGTGGCGGAACACGCGGCGCGGGGCGGCCCGGCCGCCGGGTGGCTCCGGTCGGTTCCGGGCATCATCCAGCGGGCGGCGCGCCAATGGCACCTCGATGTGGATAACGAGGAGCCGATGCATGGCGGTTTCGCCGTGGTCGTGCCGGTGCACCGGGGGGATGAGGCCTGCGTCCTGAAGGTCAGCCAGCTCACCGGCGCCGCCGAGGCGCTGGCCCTGTCCGCCTGGGATGGCCGGGGCGCGGTCCGGCTGCTCGAGGCTGATCCCGGCGCCGGAGTGCTGCTCCTGGAACGCCTGGATCCACGGCGGACGCTGTGCGGCCTGCCCTGGCCCGCCGCCGCGCAGCTGGCCGCCGCCCTGCTCGCCCGGCTGGCCACCGTCCCGGCTCCGCCGGGCATTCCCCTGTTGCGCCAGGTCGCCCGGGAGATCGCCGACTCTCTCCCGGGCCGGAACGAGCGCGCGGGCGGCGCGGTCCCGAAGCCGTATCTCGACGCTGCCGCCGGCCTGGCCCGGGGACTCGGCACCGTCGCGGGTGACCGGCTGGTGCATGCCGACCTGCACTACGGCAACGTCCTGGCGGGCACCCGGGAGCCATGGCTGGCCATTGACCCGAGGGCGGTGGCAGGCGATCCAGAGCATGCGGTGCCGGAACTGCTCTGGGCCCGGCTGGACGAGGTGGGCGGCCCCGGACTGCGGCGGCTCATGGCCATCCTCGTCACCGAGGGCGGCCTCGATGCTGAACTGGCCCGGAACTGGTCAATCGTCCGGTGCGTCAACTACTGGCTGTGGGCACTGGAAAACGGGCTGACCGAAGCCCCTGGTCGCTGCCGGCGCATCCTGGAGATCCTGATGAGCGAGCCAGCGCACCGATGAGAGGAGAGATCCATGCCCGCGTGGGTCTGCAGCACCTGCGGCGTCCAGTACCCCGATACCGGGCAGCCTCCGCGTAGCTGCCCGGTCTGTGCCGACGAACGGCAGTACGTGGGCTGGAGCGGGCAGCAGTGGACCACCATGGCGCAACTCGCCCGGGATCATGCCGTCGTGCTGCGGGAGGAGGAGCCTGACCTGTTCGGCGTGGGTGTCGAACCCTCGTTCGGCATCGGGCAGCGGGCGCTGCTGGTCCGTACCCCGCACGGCAACGTGCTGTGGGACTGCGTTTCCCTGCTGGATGACGCGGCCCGCGCGCGGATCACCGAGCTTGGCGGGATCGACGCCATCGCGATCAGCCACCCCCACTTCTACGGCGTCAATGTCGAGTTCGCCGACGCGTTCGACGCCCGCATCTTCCTCCCCCGGGCCGACCAGCAGTGGGTGCAGCGGCCTTCACCGCGCATCGAGCTGTTCGAGGATGAGGCGGAGCCGGTGCCCGGGCTGACGCTGGCCCGGATCGGCGGCCACTTCGACGGTGCGGCGGTGCTGCACTGGCCCGCCGGGTCGGGCGGCCGGGGGGCGCTCCTCACCGGGGACACCATCCAGGTGGTGCAAGATCGCCGCTGGGTGAGTTTCATGTGGAGCTACCCCAACCTCATCCCGCTGGATAAGGCGACCGTGCTGGACATCGCCCGCCGGGTGGAGCGGTTCGCCTTTGACCGGATCTACGGCGGCTGGTGGGGCCGGGTCGTTTTCGCCGATGGCCCGGCTGCCATCCGGCGGTCCGCCGAGCGGTACGTGGCCCGCCTGGACCGGTAGCGGCGGGCGGCCCGGCGGAAACCGGCAGCTGAGCCGCTGGTGGCGGGGTATACCAGGCGGATGAGCGCTTTCGACGGGCGCCTCGGGGGCGACGTGGCCGGGCCGGGCTGGGACGGCCTGGACATGGCGGCCCTGGGGCCTGCGGACCTGATGCCGGAGGATTCCCCGTTCCCGCCGATCGGCGAGTACGGCTTCCTGTCGGACTGCGAGACCACCGCGCTGATCGCGCCCACCGGGAACGTGGAATGGCTGTGCCTGCCGCGGATCGACTCGCCCAGCGTGTTCGGCGCGATGCTGGACCGGTCGGCGGGCGGGTTCCGGCTCGGCCCGGAGGGGGTCAGCGTGCCGGCGGCCCGCCGCTACCTGCCCGGGACCATGGTGCTGGAGACCAGCTGGGCCACGCCCACCGGGTGGCTGGTGGTGCGCGACGCGCTGATCATGGGGCCCTGGCATCACGAGAACGAGCTGTCCCACACGCACCGCCGGACGCCCACCGACTACGACGCTGACCATGTGCTGCTGCGCACCATCCGCTGCGCCACCGGCGAGGTACAGGTCACGTTCGAGTGCGAGCCGGTCTTCGACTACGGCCGCCACCAGGGCACCTGGACCTACACCGACCGCGCCTACGCGCAGGCGGCCTGCCACGCGGCCAGCGACGCCCAGGGGGTCACGCTGACCCTGACCACCGACCTGCGGCTGGGGTTCGAGGGCGGCCGGGCCATGGCCCGGACCCGGATGCGCGAGGGTGAGGTTCATTTCTGTGCCCTGTCCTGGACCGATCACCCGCCGCCGTTCACCTACGCCGAGGCACGCCAGCGGCTGGTCTGGACCGCGCACCACTGGCAGCACTGGCTGGCCCGGGGCCGCTTCCCGGACCATCCGTGGAGCCGCTACCTGCAGCGCAGCGCGCTGACGCTGAAGGGCCTGACGTTCGCGCCGAGCGGTGCCATGGTCGCCGCGGCCACCACGTCGCTGCCGGAGGTGCCGCGCGGCGAGCGCAACTGGGACTACCGCTACTGCTGGCTGCGCGACTCCGCTTTCACCCTGTGGAGCCTCTACGCGCTGGGCTTCGACTGGGAGGCGGATGATTTCTTCTGGTTCCTGGCCGATCTCGCCCAGCGCGACGACGAGGTCCAGGTGGTCTACGGGGTGGACGGCGAGCGGGTGCTCACCGAGCGGATCCTCGACCACCTCAGCGGGTTCGACGGGGCCCGGCCGGTGCGGGTGGGGAACGAGGCCTACACCCAGCGTCAGCACGACGTGTGGGGCACCATGCTGCAGGCCATCCAGCTCAAGCTGGGCAGCTGGCAGCGGCTGGACGAGCGGATGTGGCCGGTGGTGCGCCGCCAGGTGGAGTCGGCGCTGAAGTACTGGCGCGAGCCCGACCTGGGCATCTGGGAGGTGCGCGGCCCGGCCCGGCACTTCACGTTCTCCAAGCTGATGTGCTGGTCCGCGGTCCAGCGCGGGGCCCAGGCCGCGCAGGCCCGGGGTGCGGCGGCGCTGGCCAAGACGTGGCGCGAGGCGGCCGACGAGATCCGGGAGGACATCCTGGCCCACGGGGTGGACGAGCGCGGGGTGTTCACCCAGCACTACGAGACCAAGGCCCTCGACGCCGCCTTGCTGCTGCTCCCGATGACCGGCTTCCTGCCCCGGGAAGATCCCCGCGTCCGGGCCACCATCCTGGCCATCGCCGACGAGCTGACCGAGGACGGGCTGGTGCTGCGCTACCGCCCGGAGCAGACCGACGACGGGCTGCCCGGCGGCGAGGGCACCTTCACCATCTGCTCCTTCCTGCTGGTGTCGGCGCTGTGCGAGATCGGCGAGGCGGACCGGGGCCGCCAGCTCTGCGAGCGGCTGCTGTCGCTGGCCAGCTCGCTGGACCTGTACGCCGAGGAGATCGACCCGCGGACCGGCCGCCACCTGGGTAATTTCCCGCAGGCATTCACCCACCTGGCCCTGATCAACGCGGTCATCCACGTGATCCGCGCCCAGCGCCAGCAGCCGCCCGTCCCCGCCCAGCTCTAGCGGCCGGGCGGCAGGGCTGAAACGCTGCCGGTGGGGAACGAACCGATTGCGGCAGTGCCACCGGGAATAGGAGGGGTGCATGGCCGAGATCATCAGGGCCGCCCTGATCCAGCAGCGCTGGACGGGCGACAAGGACTCCATGATCGCTGCCGCCGCCGAGGCCATCGGCCAGGCGGCGTCGGCGGGTGCGCAGGTGGCCTGCCTGCAGGAACTGTTCTACGGCCCCTACTTCTGCCAGGTGCAGGACGCGGACTACTACTCCTACACCGAGCAGATTCCCGGTGGCCCGACCACCGCGCTCATGACCGAGCTCGCCCGGCGCCACTCGATGGTGCTGGTCGTGCCGATGTATGAGGAGGAGCAGCCGGGGCTGTACTACAACACCGCCGCCGTCATCGACGCGGACGGCAGCTACCTGGGCAAGTACCGGAAGACCCACCTGCCCCAGGTGAAGGGGTTCTGGGAGAAGTTCTACTTCCGGCCCGGCAACCTGGGCTACCCGGTGTTCGACACCGCGGTCGGCCGGATCGGCGTGTACATCTGCTACGACCGGCACTTCCCGGAGGGCTGGCGGGCGCTGGGCCTGGCCGGGGCCCGGATCGTGTTCAACCCCTCGGCCACCAGCCGTGGCCTGTCCGCCTACCTGTGGCGGCTGGAGCAGCCCGCGGCCGCGGTGGCCAACGAGTACTACGTGGGCGCGATCAACCGGGTCGGGGTGGAGCCGCTTGGCGACAACGACTTCTACGGGCAGTCCTACTTCGCCGACCCGCGCGGCCAGCTGGTGGGGGACGCGGCGTCGGACACCGACGACGAGGTCATCGTCCGCGACCTGAACATGGACGCCCTGACCGAGGTCCGCGACCTGTGGCAGTTCTACCGGGACCGCCGCCCCGACCAGTACGGATCGCTGGTGCAGCCGTGAGCACCATCGCCATCACCGGCGGCCTGGTGGTCTCGCCCGCCGGCGGGATCGAGGCCGACGTCCTGGTGGACGGGGAGCGGATCACCGCCCTGGCCGCCCGGGACAGCGAGCAGGCCCGGTCCTGGGCGGCGGCCGCGGACCGGGTCCTGGATGCGGCCGGGCTGTACGTGCTGCCCGGCGGCATCGACGTGCACACGCACATGGAGATGCCGTTCGGCGGGACATTCTCGGCCGACACCTTCGAGACGGGGACCCGGGCCGCCGCCTGGGGCGGCACGACCACGATCGTCGACTTCGCGGTCCAGGCCAAGGGCACCTCGCTGCTGGCCACGCTGGACAAGTGGCACGCCAAGGCGGACGGCAACTGCGCCGTCGACTACGGCTTCCACATGATCGTCTCGGACGTCAACGACACCACGCTCAAGGAAATGGAGTCGTGCATCGGCGCGGGCGTGAACAGCTTCAAGATGTTCATGGCCTACCCGGGCGTGTTCTACGCGACGGACGGGGAGATCCTGCGGGCCATGCAGCGGGCCGCGGACACCGGCGCGATGATCATGATGCACGCGGAGAACGGCATCGCGATCGACGAGCTGGTGGCCCGGGCGCTGGCCGAGGGCCGGACCGACCCGGTGCAGCACGGCCTGACCCGGCCGCCGGAGCTGGAGGCCGAGGCCACCCAGCGGGCGATCACGCTGGCCAGGGTGACCGGCGCCCCGCTGTACATCGTGCACCTGTCGGCGGCCCAGGCCCTGCAGGCGGTCACCGAGGCCCGGGACACCGGCCAGAACGTGTTCGCCGAGACGTGCCCGCAGTACCTGTACCTGTCGCTGGACGACCTGGCCCGGCCGGATTTCGAGGGGGCCAAGTACGTGGCCTCCCCGCCGCTGCGCCCCCGGGAGCACCAGGCGTCGCTGTGGCGGGGGCTGCGCACCAACGACCTGTCCGTGGTGTCCACCGACCACTGCCCGTTCTGCTTCAAGGACCAGAAGGAACTCGGCCGGGGCGACTTCTCCAAGATCCCCAACGGGATCCCGGGCGTGGAGCACCGGATGGACCTGCTGCACCAGGGCGTGGTGTCCGGGGAACTGTCGCTGGCCCGCTGGGTGGAGGTGGCGTCGGCCACGCCGGCCCGGATGTTCGGGCTGTGGCCGCGCAAGGGCGTCATCGCGCCCGGGTCGGACGCGGACATCGTCCTGTACGACCCGGCGGCCCGCCAGACGCTGTCCGCCGGCACGCACCACATGAACGTGGACTACTCGGCGTATGAGGGCATGCCGATCACCGGGCAGGTGCGCACGGTGCTGTCCCGCGGGCAGGTGGTGATCGACGGCGGGGAGTACCACGGCCGGACCGGGCACGGCCAGTTCCTGGTGCGCGGGCTGTCGGAATACCTGGTCTAACCCAGTGCCCATAAACCCAGGGGGACAGTGATGGATTTCGGCGTCGTGCTGCAGACGGACCCGCCGGCCAGTGCCGTGGTCTCCACCATGCGCCGCGCCGAGGAGCAGGGGTTCCGGTACGGCTGGACCTTCGACTCCCACGTGCTGTGGCAGGAGCCGTTCGTCATCTACTCGCAGATCCTGGCGGCCACCTCGGAGCTCATGGTCGGGCCGATGGTGACCAACCCGGGCACCCGGG
The DNA here is from genome assembly GCA_963840195.1 of uncultured Actinomycetes bacterium. Taxonomy (GTDB): domain Bacteria; phylum Actinomycetota; class Actinomycetes; order Streptosporangiales; family Streptosporangiaceae; genus RYN-230. The sequence goes on along the minus strand of CAWIYD010000030.1, from coordinate 62,207 downwards.
ACTGGTCGGTGACGGCGTCCCTGTTCGCCACGCTCAACGACATGTTCGGCAACCGGACCGTGTGCGGGATCGGCCGCGGCGACTCGGCCCGGCGGGTCATCGGCCAGCGGCCGGTGAACCTGGCCACGATGGCCGAGGCCATGCACGTGATCAAGGGACTGGCCGAGGGCCGCGAGGTCATGCTGCACGGCGCGCCGATCCGGATCCCGTGGGTGCGCGACGGCCGGCTGGAGATGTGGATGGCGGCCTACGGGCCCAAGGCGCTGGCCCTGGTCGGTGCGCAGGCGGACGGGTTCATCCTGCAGACCGCCGACCCGGACATCGCCCGGTGGACGGTCGGCACCGTCCGGGCGGCGGCGCGGGCGGCCGGCCGGGACCCGGCCGCCATCACCGTGTGCGTGGCCGCGCCCGCCTATGTCGGCACGGACGTGGCGCACCAGCGGGACCAGCTGCGCTGGTTCGGCGGCATGGTCGGCAACCATGTCGCCGACCTGGTCGCCCGGTACGGCGAGGACGGGCCGGTGCCCCATGAGCTGACCGACTACATCAAGGGCCGCGGGGGCTACGACTACGCGCACCACGGCCGGGCCGGGAACCCGTCCACCGATTTCGTGCCCGACTCGATCGTGGACCGGTTCTGCCTGCTCGGCCCGGCCGGGGCGCACGCCGACCGGCTCCGCGAGCTGGCCGAGATCGGCGCCGACCAGTTCGCGGTGTACCTGATGCATGACCAGCCCGCCGAGACGCTCGCCGCCTACAGCTCCGAGATCATCCCGGCGCTGGGCTGACCGCCGCTGGCCTGCGCATATCGGTCAAACATGGCCAGCATGTGACCTTTTTCATAGGGCCCGTATCGCCAATTCCGGCGGCCCGGTTGGCCTGCTGCGGCATTCTGGTGAGCCGCAAGCACCCCGCGTTGCGTGATCCCGGCCGGCTTCTGAACGGCCCGGCGCCCTGCCCCCGCGCCATGTCCGCGCGCCGCTGACCCGCCCCGGAAACCCCGAGATGGCGGGTCTGTGCCCTGGGTGGAAACTTATGGCGCGCGTGCGCGCCTGACCAAAGGTTCACTTTGTCCCACAGCAGACGACGGACGCCTGCACGCAGCATCTCGAAGATCACGCTGATCGCCGCGGGCTCGGCGCTGGCCGTGGCCGGCGTGGCCGGCGGGACGGCCGCGGTGTGGTGGCCGGGTTCGCCCGCCACCGCGAATATGGCCGACGCGGCCTCGTTCGCGGGCCAGCACGCGGCGGCACCCGCCCGTGACGCGGCTCCCGCCCAGCAGGCCGTGCTGGCCAGCCCGGCCCGCCAGCTGAAGGCCATCGAGGCCGGGCAGGCCGCGGCCCAGGTGGCGGCGGCGCAGCAGGCCGTGGCGGCGCGGGCCCGGGCCGCGGCGGCGGCGCGGGCGGCGGCCAGGGCCGCGGCGGCGCGCACCGCGGCGGCCCAGGCGGCCGCCGCGCGGCAGGCGCCGAGCAGTGCCGCCGCGCCGCCGGCGGCCCCGCCGGCCGCCCAGCCCCAGGGCAGCCCGCAGCAGATCGCCGAGGGCATGCTGGGCTCGTTCGGCTGGTCGTCCTCGCAGTTCAGCTGCTTGCAACCGCTGTGGAACGCGGAAAGCGGCTGGAACGTGTCGGCGACCAACCCGTCCTCCGGGGCCTACGGCATCCCGCAGGCGCTGCCCGCGTCCAAGATGGCCTCCGCGGGCGCGGACTACCTGACCAACCCGGCCACCCAGATCCGCTGGGGCCTGCGCTACATCCAGTCGGTGTACGGCTCGCCGTGCAGTGCCTGGTCGCACGAGCAGGCCTACGGCTGGTACTAGCGGCCACGCAGGTGGCCGGGCCGGGCTGGGACGGCCTGGACATGGCGGCCCTGGGGCCCGCGGACCTGATGCCGGAGGAATCCCCGTTCCCGCCGATCGGCGAGTACGGCTTCCTGTCGGACTGCGAGACCACCGCGCTGATCGCGCCCACCGGGAACGTGGAATGGCTGTGCCTGCCGCGGATCGACTCGCCGAGCGTGTTCGGCGCGATGCTGGACCGCTCGGCGGGCGGGTTCCGGCTCGGCCCGGAGGGGGTCACCGTCCCGGCGGCCCGCCGCTACCTGCCCGGGACCATGGTGCTGGAGACCAGCTGGGCCACGCCCACCGGATGGCTGGTGGTGCGCGACGCGCTGATCATGGGGCCCTGGCATCACGAGAACGAGCTGTCCCACACGCACCGCCGGACGCCCACCGACTACGACGCCGACCATGTGCTGCTGCGCACCATCCGCTGCGTCACCGGCGAGGTCCAGGTCACGTTCGAGTGCGAGCCGGTCTTCGACTACGGCCGCCACCGGGGACCTGGGCCTACACCGACCGCACCTACGCGCAGGCGGCCTGCCGCGCGGCCAGCGACGCCCAGGGGGTCACGCTGACCCTGACCACCGACATGCGGCTGGGGTTCGAGGGCGGCCGGGCCATGGCCCGGACCCGGATGCGGGAGGGTGAGGTTCATTTCTGTGCCCTGTCCTGGACCGATCACCCGCCGCCGTTCACCTACGCCGAGGCACGCCAGCGGCTGGTCTGGACCGCGCACCACTGGCAGCACTGGCTGGCCCGGGGCCGCTTCCCGGACCATCCGTGGAGCCGCTACCTGCAGCGCAGCGCACTGACGCTGAAGGGCCTGACGTTCGCGCCGAGCGGTGCCATGGTCGCCGCGGCCACCACTCGCTGCCGGAGGTCCCGCGCGGCGAGCGCAACTGGGACTACCGCTACTGCTGGCTGCGCGACTCCGCGTTCACCCTGTGGAGCCTCTACGCGCTGGGCTTCGACTGGGAGGCGGATGATTTCTTCTGGTTCCTGGCCGACCTCGCCCAGCGCGACGACGAGGTCCAGGTGGTCTACGGGGTGGACGGCGAGCGGGATGCTCACCGAGCAGATCCTCGACCACCTCAGCGGGTACGACGGGGCCCGGCCGGTGCGGGTCGGGAACGAGGCCTACACCCAGCGCCAGCACGACGTGTGGGGCACCGTGCTGCAGGCCATCCACCTCAAGCTGGGCAGCTGGCAGCGGCTGGACGAGCGGATGTGGCCGGTGGTGCGCCGCCAGGTGGAGTCGGCGCTGAAGTACTGGCGCGAGCCCGACCTGGGCATCTGGGAGGTGCGCGGGCAGCCGAGGCACTTCACGTTCTCCAAGCTGATGTGCTGGTCCGCGGTCCAGCGCGGGGCCCAGGCCGCGCAGGCCCGGGGCGCGGCGGCGCTGGCCAAGACCTGGCGCGAGGCGGCCGACGAGATCCGGGAGGACATCCTGGCCCACGGGGTGGACGAGCGCGGGGTGTTCACCCAGCACTACGAGACCAAGGCGCTCGACGCCGCGCTGCTGCTGCTCCCGATGACCGGCTTCCTGCCCCGGGACGATCCGCGCGTCCGGGCCACCATCCTGGCCATCGCCGACGAGCTGACCGAGGACGGGCTGGTGCTGCGGTACCGCCCGGAGGAGACCGACGACGGGCTGCCCGGCGGCGAGGGCACCTTCACCATCTGCTCGTTCCTGCTGGTGTCGGCGCTGTGCGAGATCGGCGAGACGGACCGGGCCCGCCAGCTCTGCGAGCGGCTGCTGTCGCTGGCCAGCTCGCTGGACCTGTACGCCGAGGAGATCGACCCGCGGACCGGCCGCCACCTGGGTAATTTCCCGCAGGCCTTCACCCACCTGGCCCTGATCAACGCGGTCATCCACGTGATCCGCGCCCAGCGCCAGCGGCCGCCCGCTCCCCGCGCCAGCTCGCTAGTCAGCCCGGGCGGCAGGGCTGAAACGCCGCCGGTGGGGAACGAACCGCCATACGGCGGAAACAACCGATGCTGACACCGGCGGCAGCAGGAAAGGAGGGGCACGTGGCCGAGATCATCAGGGCAGCCCTGATCCAGCAGCGCTGGACGGGTGACAAGGATTCCATGATCGCTGCCGCCGCCGAGGCGATCGGCCAGGCGGCGTCCGCGGGTGCGCAGGTGGCCTGCCTGCAGGAGCTGTTCTACGGCCCCTACTTCTGCCAGGTGCAGGACGCGGACTACTACTCCTACACCGAGCAGATCCCCGGCGGCCCGACCACCGAGCTGATGGCCGAGCTGGCCCGGCGGCACTCGATGGTGCTGGTCGTGCCGATGTACGAGGAAGAGCAGCCGGGGCTGTACTACAACACCGCCGCCGTCATCGACGCCGACGGCAGCTACCTGGGCAAGTACCGGAAGACCCACCTGCCGCAGGTGAAGGGGTTCTGGGAGAAGTTCTACTTCCGGCCCGGCAACCTGGGCTACCCGGTGTTCGACACCGCGGTCGGCCGGATCGGCGTGTACATCTGCTACGACCGGCACTTCCCGGAGGGCTGGCGGGCGCTGGGCCTGGCCGGGGCCCGGATCGTGTTCAACCCCTCGGCCACCAGCCGCGGCCTGTCCGCCTACCTGTGGCGGCTGGAGCAGCCCGCGGCCGCGGTGGCCAACGAGTACTTCGTGGGCGCGATCAACCGGGTCGGCGTGGAGCCGCTCGGCGACAACGACTTCTACGGCCAGTCCTACTTCGCCGACCCGCGCGGCCAGCTGGTCGGGGAGGCGGCCTCGGACACCGACGACGAGGTCGTCGTCCGCGACCTGGACATGGACGCGCTGGCCGAGGTCCGCGACCTGTGGCAGTTCTACCGGGACCGCCGCCCCGACCAGTACGGACCGCTGGTGCAGCCGTGAGCACCATCGCTGATCACCGGCGGCCTGGTGCTGTCGCCCGCCGGCGGGATCGAGGCCGACGTGCTGGTCGACGGGGAGCAGATCACCGCCCTGGCCGCCCGCGGCAGCGAGCAGGCCCGGTCCTGGGCGGCGGCCGCGGACCGGGTCCTCGATGCGGCCGGGCTGTACGTGCTGCCCGGCGGCATCGACGTGCACACGCACATGGAGATGCCGTTCGGCGGCACGTTCTCGGCGGACACCTTCGAGACGGGGACCCGGGCCGCCGCCTGGGGCGGCACCACCACGATCGTCGACTTCGCGGTCCAGGCCAAGGGCACCTCGCTGCTGGCCACGCTGGACAAGTGGCACGCCAAGGCGGACGGCAACTGCGCCGTCGACTACGGCTTCCACATGATCGTCTCGGACGTCAACGACACCACGCTCAAGGAGATGGAGTCGTGCATCGGCGCGGGCGTGAACAGCTTCAAGATGTTCATGGCCTACCCGGGCGTGTTCTACGCGACGGACGGGGAGATCCTGCGGGCCATGCAGCGGGCCGCGGACACCGGCGCGATGATCATGATGCACGCGGAGAACGGCATCGCGATCGACGAGCTGGTGGCCCGGGCGCTGGCCGAGGGCCGGACCGACCCGGTGCAGCACGGCCTGACCCGGCCGCCGGAGCTGGAGGCCGAGGCCACCCACCGGGCGATCACGCTGGCCAGGGTGACCGGCGCCCCGCTGTACATCGTGCACCTGTCGGCGGCCCAGGCCCTGCAGGCGGTCACCGAGGCCCGGGACACCGGCCAGAACGTGTTCGCCGAGACCTGCCCGCAGTACCTGTACCTGTCGCTGGACGACCTGGCCCGGCCGGACTTCGAGGGGGCCAAGTACGTGGCCTCCCCGCCGCTGCGCCCCCGGGAGCACCAGGCGTCGCTGTGGCGCGGGCTGCGCACCAACGACCTGTCCGTGGTGTCCACCGACCACTGCCCGTTCTGCTTCAAGGACCAGAAGGAACTCGGCCGCGGCGACTTCTCCAAGATCCCCAACGGGATCCCGGGCGTGGAGCACCGGATGGACCTGCTGCACCAGGGCGTGGTGGCCGGGGAGCTGTCGCTGGCCCGCTGGGTGGAGGTGGCGTCGGCCACGCCGGCCCGGATGTTCGGGCTGTAGCCGCGCAAGGGCGTCATCGCGCCCGGGTCGGACGCCGACATCGTCCTCTACGACCCGGCGGCCCGCCAGACGCTGTCCGCCGCGCACGCACCACATGAACGTGGACTACTCGGCGTACGAGGGCATGCCGATCACCGGGCAGGTGCGCACGGTGCTGTCCCGCGGGCAGGTGGTGATCGACGGCGGGGAGTACCACGGCCGGACCGGGCACGGCCAGTTCCTGCTCCGCGGGCTGTCGGAGTACCTGGTCTAACCCAGTGCCCATAAACCCAGGGGGACAGTGATGGATTTCGGCGTGGTGCTGCAGACCGACCCGCCGGCCAGCGCCGTGGTGGCCACCATGCGCAGCGCCGAGGAGCAGGGGTTCCGGTACGGCTGGACCTTCGACTCCCACGTGCTGTGGCAGGAGCCGTTCGTCATCTACTCGCAGATCCTGGCGGCCACCTCGGAGCTCATGGTCGGGCCGATGGTGACCAACCCGGGCACCCGGGACTGGTCGGTGACCGCGTCCCTGTTCGCCACGCTCAACGACATGTTCGGCAACCGGACCGTGTGCGGGATCGGCCGCGGCGACTCGGCCCGGCGGGTCATCGGCCAGCGGCCGGTGAACCTGGCCACGATGGCCGAGGCCATGCACGTGATCAAGGGACTGGCCGAGGGCCGCGAGGTCATGCTGCACGGCGCGCCGATCCGGATCCCGTGGGTGCGCGACGGCAAGCTGGAGATCTGGATGGCCGCCTACGGGCCCAAGGCGCTGGCCCTGGTCGGTGAGCAGGCGGACGGGTTCATCCTGCAGACCGCCGACCCGGACATCGCCCGGTGGACGATCGGCACGGTCCGCGCCGCGGCGCGGGCGGCCGGCCGGGACCCGGCCGCCATCACCGTGTGCGTGGCCGCGCCCGCCTACGTCGGCACCGGACGTGGCGCACCAGCGGGACCAGCTGCGCTGGTTCGGCGGCATGGTCGGCAACCATGTCGCCGACCTGGTCGCCCGGTACGGCGAGGACGGGCCGGTGCCCCATGAGCTGACCGACTACATCAAGGGCCGGGAGGGCTACGACTACGCCCACCACGGCCGGGCCGGGAACCCGTCCACCGATTTCGTGCCCGACTCGATCGTGGACCGGTTCTGCCTGCTCGGCCCGGCCGGGGCGCACGCCGACCGGCTCCGCGAGCTGGCCGAGATCGGCGCCGACCAGTTCGCGGTGTACCTGATGCATGACCAGCCCGCCGAGACGCTGGCCGCCTACAGCTCCGAGATCATCCCGGCGCTGGGCTGACCGCTGGCCGCCGGCGCTGGCGGCCTGGCCAGCGTCGGGATCGGTGCAGACTACTGGCGCAAACGGTACATGGTGTGACCTTTTTCATAGGGCCCGTATCGGCAATTCCGGCGGCCCGGTTGGCCTGCTGCGGCATTCTGGTGAGCCGCAAGCACCCCGCGTTGCGTGATGTCGGCCGGCTTCTGAACGGCCCGGCGCCCTGCCCCCGCGCCATGTCCGCGCGCCGCTGACCCGCCCCGGAAACCCCGAGATGGCGGGTCTGTGCCCTGGGTGGAAACTTACGGCGCGCGTGCGCCTGACCAAAGGTTCACTTTGTCCCACAGCAGACGACGGACGCCTGCACGCAGCATCTCGAAGATCACGCTGATCGCCGCGGGCTCGGCGCTGGCCGTGGCCGGCGTGGCCGGCGGGACGGCCGCGGTGTGGTGGCCGGGTTCGCCCGCCACCGCGAATATGGCCGACGCGGCCTCGTTCGCAGGCCAGCACGCGGCGGCACCCGCCCGTGACGCGGCTCCCGCCCAGCAGGCCGTGCTGGCCAGCCCGGCCCGCCAGCTGAAGGCCATCGAGGCCGGGCAGGCCGCGGCCCAGGTGGCGGCCGCGCAGCAGGCCGTGGCGGCGCGGGCCCGGGCCGCGGCGGCGGCCCGGGCGGCGGCCAGGGCCGCGGCGGCGCGCACCGCGGCGGCCCAGGCGGCCGCCGCGCGGCAGGCGCCGAGCAGTGCCGCCGCGCCGCCGGCGGCCCCGCCGGCCGCCCAGCCCCAGGGCAGCCCGCAGCAGATCGCCGAGGGCATGCTGGGCTCGTTCGGCTGGTCGTCCTCGCAGTTCAGCTGCTTGCAACCGCTGTGGAACGCGGAAAGCGGCTGGAACGTGTCGGCGACCAACCCGTCCTCCGGGCGCCTACGGCATCCCGCAGGCGCTGCCCGCGTCCAAGATGGCCTCCGCGGGCGCGGACTACCTGACCAACCCGGCCACCCAGATCCGCTGGGGCCTGCGCTACATCCAGTCGGTGTACGGCTCGCCGTGCAGTGCCTGGTCGCACGAGCAGGCCTACGGCTGGTACTAGCGGCCACGCAGGTAGCAGCGGGCCCGGCCGCGGCCGCCCCGGGATTCCCGGTGGCGGCCGCGGCCATGCCCGCCCCCCTTGTGAGGCAGCTCACACGCCGTAATCACCCGTTTAGGTCACGTTAACGTCACATTTCCGGCAAGGTTGGTCCGCAAGCACCCCGCATGCGTGACGGCCGCCTGTGAGCCGCCAGGCGCCCTGTCCCCGCGCCACGTCCGCACGCCGCTGCCTTCCCTCCGCGAATCTCCGGCGGGGCTGGCCTGCGCTCCCGGGTGGAAGCCGAGCGCGCTGGGCGCGCCGACCGAAGGTTCACCTTGTCCCCGAAGCGGACTCTTTCCCATCCCCCGTCCCTGATCATCGCGGCCCTGACCGGCGCCGCCGCGGCCCTGGCCGCGGCCGTCGTCGCGGTGGCCCTGCTGGCGGTGCCCGCGGCGCAGGCCGGCACCCCGGCCCGCACGGCCGGCCTGGGCCGTGCGGCCGGGAGCCAGGCGGCGCTGATCCCCACCCCGGTCATCACCGGCGCGCACCTGACCATCGTGCTGCGCCATGGCGCCGCGGCCCGGCCGGCCATCCGGCTGGACAGCGCGGCGGCCGCCCGGGCCGCGTACGCGCGCCGGACCGCCCGGAAGATGCTCGGCCACTACGGCTGGGGCGCCCGCCAGTTCACCCCGCTGAACAGCCTGTGGAACCGGGAGAGCGGCTGGAACAAGTACGCCGCCAACCCGTACTCCGGCGCCTACGGCATCCCGCAGGCGGTGCCGGGCAGCAAGATGGCCAGCGCCGGCCCGCACTGGCGGACCAACGCGACCACCCAGATCCGCTGGGGGCTGCGCTACATCAAGAGCCGCTACGGCTCACCCGCCGCGGCCTGGGGGCATGAATTGGCCTACGGCTGGTACTGATACTGCTGGTCCCGCCGGGCCCGGCCCCAGCCGGGCCCGGCGGGTAACCCGTCACCGCCCGCACCGCGGTCAGAACCGGCCGCCGGCGATCCGGCGGCTGCGCTGCGTCTGGCCCTTCTCCCCGTACGGGTAGTCGGGCACCGGCGGGGCGCTCGCCTCGTCCAGCAACTGGATTTCCCCGGGGCTCAGCCCGAGGCCGGCGGCGGCCAGGTTGTCGGTGAACTGCTCCAGGGAGCGGGCGCCGAGGATCACAGCGGAGACCGCGGGCCGGGCCAGCACCCAGGCGATGGCCACCTGGGCCATGGACGCGCCGCGGCCCTCGGCCACCTTGCGGACCGCGTCGATCACCTGCCAGGTCTGCTCGGACTCGCCGCGCTGGTTCCAGATCCGCATGCCCTCGTCGGCGTTCTCCACCGCCCGGGTGCCGCCCGCGGGCGGCTCACCCCGGCGGTACTTGCCGGTCAGCCAGCCGCTGGCCAGCGGCGACCAGGCCAGCATGCCGAGCCCGGCGGCCTGGCACGCCGGGACCAGTTCCCATTCCACCGCCCGGGCCAGCAGGTTGTACTGCGGCTGCAGGGACACCGGGACGGACAGGCCGCGGAACTCCGCGAGGTCCACCGCCTTCTGCAGCTGCCACCCGGTGAAGTTGGACAGCCCGACATAGTTGATCTTGCCGGCCCGCACCGCGTCGTCCAGGAAGCGCAGCGTCTCCTCGAGGCGGGTCAGCGGATCCCAGCCGTGCACCTGGTACAGGTCGATCGTGTCCACGCCCAGCCTGCGCAGCGAGGCGTCCAGGGCCAGGGACAGGTGCCGCCGGGACAGGCCGTGCCCGTTCGGGCTCTCGTCGGTGGGGAACCGGCCCTTGGTGGCCAGCACCACCACCTCGCGCAGGCCCGGCCGGCTGGCCAGCCAGCGGCCGATGATCTCCTCGGAGCGGCCGTCCGCGTACACGTCGGCGGTGTCCACCAGTGTCCCGCCGGCCTCGGTGAACCGGTCGAGCTGGGCGAACGAGTCTTCCTCGCTGGTCTCGTTGCCGAAGGTCAGGGTGCCCAGCGCGAGGGCGGACACCGCGCAGCCGCTGCTGCCGAGCAGGCGGTATTCCATCAGTCCTCCGATGCGTCGCTCGCCGCGGGCCACGTGCCTGCGGGCCCGCGTGATCCGGGGCCTACGTACCCGGGGCCTCGTCCCGCGGGGATAACTCAGCCCGGCGCCGCCGCGCAGCCGGTCCCGCAGCAGGCCCGCCACCGTCTCCCGGGGCAGCCCGGGCACCCGGTGGCCACGGTGCCCGGTCATCTCCTCGCCCGCGCACAGCGCATTCGCCACCGCCTCCTCGGCGCCCTGCACCACGGCGGTGAAGAACGGGTCGATGGCGTCCCACGGGATGAACGTCAGCTGGTTGTGCGGCCGCCCGTCCCGCTGGTGGTAGGGGCTGAAGCCGAACTGGTTCGCCGTCGAGCAGGCCAGGAACAGGTCCCCGGAGCTGTGCGAGCCGGTGGTGCCGGTGCGGGCCAGGCCGAGGGTGACCCGCCGGGCCAGCGCCTTGCACTGCTGCGGCAGCAGCGGCGCGTCGGTGATCACCATTGCCGTTCTGCGCGAATACCCGGCCGCGACCGGGTCCAGCGCCCCGGCCCGGCCGCGCGGGCAGATCGCGGTCACCCCGGTGCGGACCGACTCGCCCGCGATGATGGTCCGGTACCCGACCTCCACCCCGGCCACGTCGGTGATGGCGTTCCACCGGCCCGGGGTCCCGCCGAATTCGATGCCCAGCGCGCGCGCCCGGGGCGTCCCGGCGGACCGGCCAGGTGCGGGCCGTTAGGCGGCGGGGTGTTCACAGCGGGTCGAGGAAGACGGCCCGGAACTCCTCGAGCCAGTCCTGCGCCGGGCGGGGGTCCCGGCCGGTCACGTCGCGCACGTCGGACGTCACGGTGTCCGCGCCGCCCTCCCGGATCCAGCCGAACAGCTCCAGCGTCCCGTCCGCCTCCCAGGCCGCCAGCCCGCTGGCCAGCAGGGCCTCGCGGGCCTGTGCCGGGCGCTCGTCGCGGTAGCCCACGTCGCGGGCGAACACCGCCGAGATGCGGCGGGCCAGGTCGCCGTAGCCGAGCGCCTCCGGCCCGGTCAGCACGTAGCTGGACGGCTCCAGGTACTCGCGGGTGAGCAGCCGGGCGGCGACCGCCGCCACGTCGCTGGCCGCGATGAACCCGGCCCGGCCCGGCCCGGCCGGGGCCCGCAGCAGGCCCTCGGTGCGGATGGCGGCCGCGGACGCGAGCAGGTTCTCCAGGAACGGGGCGGCGGCCAGGTAGCTGGCGGGCAGGCCGCTGGCCTCCAGGTGCACCGCGATCTCCCGGTGGCTGCGCATGAACCGCACCTCGCAGCCCGGGTCGGCGAAACCGTCGCAGGCCACCTTGACCACGTGCGGCCGGTGGCCCGCGGCCAGCAGCGCGTCGATGAACCCGATCTCCAGCTCGACCTGGGCCTCACCGGCCGGGCTGAGCAGGAACACCCGGTCGAAGTCGTGCAGCACCCCGGCCGGCGGCGGGTCGTCCAGGCTGGCCACCAGGTGCTTGGCCGCGCCGGGCAGGCCCGCGGCCCGCGCCTCCACTGACACCATCGCGGTGGCGTCCGCATCCGCGTCGCGCAGCCGTTCCATCAGGCGGAACCCGACCCGCCCGGTCGCTCCGGTTACCAGGATCACGGCGCCTCCGGTCACTCGTGGCCGCTACCTTATGGCCACATTACGGGGTGGCCGGAAAGGTCCTGGCGGTCAGGGTTGGGACGTACCGTGGGGGCGTGGCAGAACCAGCGATGCGGCGCCGCCGGTGAGCCTGCGCACTGCTGGCACGGCGGCCCGGGGCGCCTGGCGCCGGTGGGCGGTCGTGCTGGCCGGGACCGTCCTGCTCGGCTCGGTCCCGGCGGTGCTGGCGGCGCTGCCGGTGCAGGGCTCGACGGTCAGCGCGGCGGCACTGCGGGCCAAGATCCTCGCCTCGGCCGACGTGCCGTACCAGGGGTACGCGGAGAGCATCGCCAACTTCGGGCTGCCGCAGCTGCCCGACCTCCAGGACGTCGCCACCCTGCTGGACGGCACCACCGACCAGTACGTGTGGTACCGCTCGCCCGCGTACTGGCGGGCCGAGGACGTCACCCTGACGGGCGAGACCGACACCTACACCGACGGCGGCGTGACCTACCTGTGGGACTACAGCCGTAACCTGCTCACCCAGGTGGTCGGCGCGCAGCCGGTCCGGCTGCCCCGGGCCGCTGACCTGCTGCCCCCGCCGCTGGCCCGCCGGCTGCTGGGCATCGCCGGGACCTCCGGCCGGATCAGCCGGCTGCCCTCGCGGCGGGTGGCCGGCCTGTCCGCGGCCGGGCTGCAGGTCATCCCGGCCGACACCTCGACCACGATCGCCTCCATCGACATCTGGGCCGACCCGCGCACCGGCCTGCCGGTCCAGGTGCAGCTCACCGCGCATGGCTCCACCTCGCCCGTGCTGACCAGCACGTTCTTTGAACTGAGCGGCAGCCGCCCCACCCTGGACGTGGTCACCCCGCACCCGGCCCCGCAGATCGGCGTCACCACCACCCGGCTGCCTGACGTGGACCACGTGCTGAACGGCGACGGGGACGGCGACGGCGACGGCACCCCGTTCCCGGCCGCGCTGGGCCGGGCGCCGCACGTCCCGCTGCCGGGCAGCCCGCCCGGCGTGGCCATCTACGGCGCCGGCCTGTCCCGCTTCGTGCTGCTGCCGCTGCCCCGCGGCGAGGGGGCCAGCGCGTACAACGCGGCGGTGGGCGCCGGGGCGCAGCTCGTGTCACTGGGCGGCTCAGCCGGGACGGCCACGACCGGGGCGGTGATCCGCACGCCGCTGCTGACCGTTCTGCTGGTGACGGCCGGTTTCCATCACGCGACGTTCGTGTTCGCCGGGGCGGTCAGCCCGGCGCTGCTGGAGAACTCGGCCAATGACTTCATCAGCTACCTGGCGAACCGGTTCCGGAGGCCCCGATGATCGTGACCGAGGGCCTCACCAAGCGTTACGGGCACCTCCTCGTGGTGGACCAGGTCGACCTGGAGGTGCGGGAAGGCGACCGGTACGGCTTCCTCGGCCCGAACGGCTCCGGGAAGACCACCGTCATCCGGATGCTGCTCGGCCTGGTCTACGCGACCAGCGGCAGCATCACCCTGCTGGGCAAGCCGGTGCCGAAACAGGTCGGGGACGTGCTCCCGTCGGTCGGCGCGCTGGTCGAGGGCCCGTCCTCGTACGGGCACCTGTCCGGGCGGGCCAACCTGGCGCTGATGGACGCGGCCGGCGGCTCCCGCGGCCCGGGGGGCGGCCGCCGGACCCGGCGGCGCCGGATCGAGGACACCCTGGAACGGGTCGGCCTGGGCGGCATCGACAACCGCCCGGTCAAGCGGTACTCGCTCGGCATGCGGCAGCGGCTCGGCCTGGCCGCCGCGCTGCTCCGCGCCCCGCGGCTGCTCATCCTGGACGAGCCGACCAACGGCCTGGACCCGCAGGGCATCCGGGAGATCCGCGACCTGCTGGTGGAGCTGAACGCGGCCGGCACCACCGTGTTCCTGTCCAGCCACCAGCTGGGGGAGATCGAGCAGCTGTGCACCCGGGTCGGCATCGTCAACGCCGGCCGGCTGGTCCGGCAGGACGACCTGGAGACGCTGCGCGCGCCGACCGGGCGCTCGGTGGTGCACACGCCCGACGCCGACCGGGCCCTGGAACTCCTGGACGGGCGGGTCGAGCAGCGCGACGCCGGCCGTCTCCTGGTCGCCGGGGCCGATACCGCCGCTCTTAACGCCCAGCTGGTGGCGGGCGGGGTCCGCGTCACCGGGATCACCGCCGAGCGCCGGACCCTGGAGGATGTCGTGCTGTCGGTCACCAGCTCCGGTTCCGACCGGGTGCAGCGCGCGGACGGGGAGCGGTCATGATCCGGGTCGAGCTGGTCAAGCTGGTGCGCCGGCCGCGCAGCTGGATGAGCATCCTGCTGCTGTGCGGCCTGCCCGTGCTGGTCGCGGTGTTCGTCGCGGTCACCCACCTGGCGCCGCCGCCCGGCCAGGGGCCGGCCCTGCTGTCCGCGGTGCTGTCCAGCGGGCAGCTCTACCCGGCGGCCGCCCTGGCCATCGTGCTGCCGATCTTCCTGCCGGTCGCGGTGGCCGTGGTGGCCGGGGACTCCATCGCCGGCGAGGCCGGGGCCGGGACGCTGCGCTACCTGCTGGCCCGGCCGGTCGGCCGGACCCGGCTGCTGGTGGCCAAGCTGATCACGCTGATCGCCTACACCCTGGCCGCGGTGGTGCTGGTCACGGTGACCGCCTACATCACCGGGATCGTCCTGTTCGGCGCCAAGCCGGTGGCCGCCACCTCCGGCGGCCCGACCACCTCCAACATCATCTCCGGGGCCGCCGCGACCACGCTGTCCGGCACCGCCATGACGCCCTTCGACATCGCGCTGCGCACGCTCGGCGCGGTGTCCTTCATCGCGGTCTCCATGCTCGGCGTGGCCGCGATCGCGCTGTTCCTGTCCACCATCACCGACTCCGCGCTCGGTGCCGCGCTCGGCGCGCTGGCCGCGCTGATCACCAGCGAGGTGCTGGTCACCCTGAACGCGGCCTCGGTGGTCAACCCGTACCTGCCGACCCGGTACTGGCTGGCCTGGATCGACTTCTTCCGTGACCCGGTCGTCTGGCGCAACATCGAGCGCGGGTACGCGGTCCAGCTGGTCTACGTGCTGGTGTTCCTCGGCGCGGCGTGGGCGCACTTCGCCACCAAGGACGTGACCAGCTAGCCTCGCGGCCTGGCGGAGGACGTCTATACCGGGAACGCGGCGGTGGACGCCGCGGCGGCGCGCGGCTGGCTGCTGGGTCATTTCCAGCCGCCCGGTGATGCCCGGCACAGCACCGACGTCGAGGTGAAGTGGGCCATCCACCCGCCCGGGGACCGCCGCCCGCAGTGGGTCGAGGATGAGCGCCGGTCCACCATGCTCGTGCTGGTCAGCGGCCGGTTCCGGGTGGAGCTGCCGGACCGCAGCGTGCTGCTGGCGCGCCAGGGCGACTACGTGGTGTTCCACCGGGTCGGCCATTCCTGGTACGCCGAGGAGGCCTCGGTCGTGCTCGCGGTGCGCTGGCCGTCCCTGCCCGGTTACGCGGCCCCCGCTCAGGCGGCCCAGGAGCAACAGCGCCGTAGGCGCTGACCGATCCGGGCTACCGGCCCGGCAGTCGGCGGTGGTGGGCGGGCGGACCGGGCCGGATCCGATGGCCTGCAGGACCATGGCCGTGACGGCCGGGTTGACCGGCAGCTGCGAGTGGGTGATCTGCTGGGCCGGGCACACCGCCTGGACGGGCACGTTGAGCGCCCCGGCCAGCCGGGCCGAGTCCGGCGGGGTGACCGTCTGGTCGTCGGTGCTCCACAGCGACAGCCAGCGGGGGCGGGCCGGCACGGCCGTCGCTGTCAGGCCGGCCAGCAGGCTGCTGCCGGGGACCAGTTGCTGGCAGGCGGTCGGGCAGGCGCCCGGGACGAAGCCCTCGGCCGCGGCGGCGATCTGGGCGCCGTGGAACGGCGAGCCGAGCGTGACGATCCGGCGGGCCTTGCGCGCGCCGCCGTCCTCCCGGGCCCAGATCAGCGTGGTCACCCCGCCCGCGGAGTAACCGATCACGTCCACCGAGGGCGCGCCGCGGCCCAGTGCCTGGCTGACCGCGGTATTCAGCACGCCGGCGTCGGTGATCAGGCTGCCGGTGCCGTTGCCGGGCAGGGGGACCACGGTGGCCTGGCGGCCGGTGGCCCGGATGCGCCGGGCCAGCGCCGTCAGCGACCCGGTGTTCCCGCCGTACCCGGGGACGAGCAGCACCGGCCCGGGACGGTCCTGGGCCGGGTAGCCGGCCGGCCGGCGCCCAGTGGCGCGCCGGCGCCCGCCCCTCCGGACTGGGCCACGACGACGGCGACGACGATGACCACCGCGGCCAGCAGCCCGGCCAGGCCGACGGCGAACAGGCGGCGCCGGGGGGACAGCCGCCCCAGCCCGAAGGCCATCAGGGCGTCCCCGGGGCGGTCAGCGGCACGTCCATGACCCACAAGATACGAGCCGCCGCGCAGTGCCCCGGCCGTGCGCGGCTACCGGCTGTCTTCCCGGGGCGCCCGGCGGGCCTGCCGCCTCAGCGCGGCCAGTTCCCGCTCCACCTGGGCGGCCGGGCTGGGCCGCCCCGTCCGTCCCGGGCCGGCCGGTGCGGCCTCCCCGGTGGCCGCGTGCGGCGTGCGGTTCCGCAGCGCCCATCCGCACAAGATCCCGCCCAGCAGGCCGCCGACGTGCCCCTGCCAGGACAGCCCGGGAGCGGGGAGCAGCAGCACGAACACCGACAGGTAGTACAGCGCGACCAGGACGCCGATGACCATGTCGCTGACCCGGTGGTCGAAGAACCCGCGCACCATGACGTAACCGAACCAGCCGAAGATGACGCCGGACGCGCCGACCGTGACCGACCCGGCGGGCGCGGTGAGCCACACGGCGGCCGTGCTGTCCGCAGATTACGCGAGGACGCCGAGCCAGGTGTCGAGCTGAGCCGGGGCGTCCGCGCCCAGGAGCGCCGCGACGCCGGCCTGTGCCTCGCGCCACGCATCCCCGGCCCGGGCCAGCACCTCGGTGCCCGGCCCGGTGATCGCGAAGGTCATGGACCGGCCCGTCGGTGACCGCTCGGCCGTCCTGGCCCAGCCGCGGTCTTCCAGCACGGAAAGGTTGCGGCTCATGGTTGACCGCTCGACCGCGAGGTAGTCGGCGAGCGCGCCCGGCCGGACCGGGTGGCCGGCCAGGGTCAGCGCGGACAGCACCTCGAGCTGGGGGAGCGTCAGGCCGAGCGGCCGCAGTGACTGGTCGAAGCGACGGGCGACGATCCGGTGCAGCCGGCCGACGCGCATCCCGACGCAGTCGGCCCTCATCTCCCGGGCCAGTTCCGCGCGGCGCTGTCCCGGGCCGGGTCCGCCGCGGTCGTGCTCTGTTGCATATACACCTCTCGGCACGTAGTGTACCTACATCAGAAAGGGTAGCCCGCTCCGCGAGAGGTGACCATGTCCAAGCTCCAGCCCCTGCTCGACCGTAACCAGGCCTTCGCCCGCAGCGGCGCGCACGCCGGACTGCCGATCATGCCCAAGCTGCCCGTCTTCCTGGTCACCTGCCTGGACCCGCGGCTCGACCCGGCCGCCATCGCGGGCCTGGGCCTGGGGGACGCGCCGGTCATCCGTAACGCGGGCGGGCGGGTGACCGACGCGGTCATCAACGACGTCGCGTTCATCGGCTACCTGGCCGCCGCGATGCGGCCGGACGGGCCGCTGTTCGAGGTGGCGGTGATCCACCACACGCAGTGCGGCACCGGCTTCCTGGCCGACGCGGCCTTCCGGGCCGGCTTCGCCGCCCGCAGCGGCCTCGATGAGGCCTCGCTCGCCGCGGAGGCCGTCACCGATCCGGAGGCCACGGTGCGCGCTGATGTCGGGCGGCTGCTGGGCTCGCCGAAGGTGCCGTCCCGGCTCAGCGTGTCGGGTCATGTCTACGACGTCGAGACCGGGCTGATCACCACCGTCGTCCCGGCCGCCAGCGCGGCGGCGGGCACGACGGCAGGCACGGCGGGCAGCTCAGGGTGAGGCCGGGACGGCGCCGGTCGTGGACGCGGACAGCGAGCGCGGGTCGCGGGGGCGCCAGGCGCCGCGCTGCACGGCGGTGAGGAACCGGTCCACCGCCGCATTGAACACGTCCGGCTCCTCCAGGTTGGCGGTGTGCCCGGTACGGGGCAGGATGGCCAGCCCGGCGGACGGGATGGTGCGCTTGAGCATCAGCGCCGTCTCCAGGCAGCCGTCGTCCTCGTCCCCGGCCAGGATCAGCATGGGCGCGGCCACGCCCGGCGAGCTCCTCGCGCAGCGCGTACAGCGACGGGCGGCCCGCCTGCACGCCGCGCATGGTCAGCGCCGAGCCCAGCGACGAGTGCCCGGCCAGCGCGGTGGCGAACTCGGCCCAGCCGCGCGGGTTCTTGCCCTGGAACTGGACCCGGGCCGGGCCCGCCGCGTACCACTCGGCGACCCGGGCGGCCCCGTCCCGCTCGAAGGCGGCCGCGATCGCCTCGCACTCGGCCCGGAACGCGGCCTGGCGCTCCGGCGGCGCGCCGTAGCCCGCCCCGGCCACCACGGCGGACCGCACCCGGTCCGGGTGGCGCAGCGCCAGGTGCAGCGTGGTGAACCCGCCCATCGACAGGCCGGCCACATGGGCGGCCGGGATGCCGAGCCCGTCCAGCACGGCGATGGCGTCGGCCACCGCGCGCTGCTGTGAGTACGCCCCCGGGGCGGCCGGGACATCCGACGGCGGGTAGCCGCGCGCCGCATAGCTGACGCAGCGGAACCCGGCCGAGAAGTACCGCACCTGCGGCTCCCAGCTGCGGTGGTCGCCGGCGAACTCGTGGATGAACAGCAGCGGCGCCCCGGCCCCGGTGCTCTCGGCGTGCAGCCGGACGCCGTCGCCGGTCCGCACCGTGTGCACCGTGGTGGCCGCGGCGCCCGCCGTCTCGGTGCTCACCGGTCGGTGATCCGCTCGACGCCCATGATGTGCTGGTAGGTGCCCGCGGCGGCCGCGGCGGGGTCCCGGGCCCGGAGCGCGGCCAGGATCGCGTCGTGCTGCCGCGCCGACTCGGCGTGGCTGCGCGCCACCTTCGGGCCGCCGTGCAGCGACGCCCACAGCAGCCGCATCAGCGACAGCAGCAGCGGGCTGCCGGCGCAGGAGTACACGGTGAAGTGGAACTCCCGGTTCAGCCCGGCGTAGCGCGGGTCCGCGTCGTCCAGCGCCCGCATCTGGTCATTGAGCTCCTGCAGCCGGGCGATCCCGGCGGCATCGATCTTCCGGGCGGCCAGGGACGCGCCCAGCGACTCCAGGGCGGCGCGGATCTGGAAGTTCTCCTCCACCGGGCCGTCGTCCGGCTCCACCACGGTGAACCCGCGGTGCGTATCGCCGATCACCAGGCCCTCGGACTCCAGCCGGCGCATCGCCTCCCGGACCGGGGTCTGGCTCACCTGGAACCGCGCGGCCAGGTCACGCTGCCGCAGCTGCTCCCCGGCGGCCAGCTCGCCGGTGATGATCTGCTCCCGGATCAGCGCGGCCACCATGTCCGTCTTGCTCACGTAGCCCGGCCCGGGCACCACCTGCCCCGCCGCCGCGGCGCTCGTCGTCGGTGGGTGGGTCATCTGCCGCCTCCGTTGCTGCCGGCCAGTTCCTGGACTCGTGCGGGGGTGAGCGGCAGCCGCCCGACGCTGCCCGCCAGGCCCAGCGCGTCGCGGACCGCGCTGGCCAGCACGGCGCCGGACGCGGACACCCCGCCCTCCCCGGCACCCCGGGTGCCCAGCGGGTTGCCGGGGGCGGGGGAGTCCTCGGTCACCAGCACGTCGATCGGCGGCACCTCGGCCGCGGTCGGCATCCGGTAGTCCAGGAAGGTCGCCGACTGGGGCTGCCCGGCCTCGTCGTAGCCGAACTCTTCCAGCAGCGCCCCGCCGATGCCCTGCGCGGCGCCGCCGCGCAGCTGCCCGGCCACCAGGGCCGGGTTGATCGCCCGGCCCACCTCATAGGCGACCAGGTAGCGGAGCACCCGGACCCCGCCGGTCGCCGGGTCCACCTCCACCACCGCGAGGTGCACCCCGTACGGGTAGGTCATGTGCGCCACCTCGAACCGGCGCCGGGCGGACAGCCCGGCCGGCTCGCCGGGCCGCAGGAAGCGGCTGGCCGGGGCGGTGGCCCGGGCGATCTCGGCCAGCGTGACCCGCGCCGCCGGGTCGCCGCGCACGCTCACCGCGGCGCCGGAGCTGACCAGGTCGCCGGGGGCCGCTTCCAGCATCCGGGCCGCCACCTCGGCGGCCCGCTCGCGGACCGCGCGGGCCGCCGCGTGCACCGCGCTGCCCGCCACCACGGTGGACCGGGACGCCCACGACCCGCCGCCGAACGGCTGGCGGGTGGTGTCCCCGTTGACCACGTTCACCACCGCCGGGTCCACGCCCAGCGCATCCGCGGCGATCTGCGCCAGCACGGTCTCGATGCCCTGCCCCAGCGAGGTACCGCCGGAGTACACGTGCACCGCGCCGCTCTGGCTGACCACCACGTCCGCCGTCTCCTGCGGGCCCAGCCCGCTCTTCTCCAGGAACGCGGCCACGCCCAGCCCGCGCAGGCGGCCCCGCCGCCGGCCCCGGTCCACCTCGGCCTGGTAGCCCAGCCGGGCCGCCTCGGCCTCCGCGGCGGCCAGCAGCCGGGGGTAGTCACCGGCGTCCAGGATCACGTCGGTGCCGAGCGTGCTCATCTCGCGGCGGCAGGGCAGCTCGGCCGGGGTGAGCAGGTTGCGGCGGCGCAGCTCGGTGCGGTCCAGGCCGAGCTGGCCGGCGGCCACGTCGAGCAGCTGTTCCCGGGCGGTGGCACCCTCGAACCGGCCCGGCGCCCGGTAGGTGCCGCACGGCGTCTTGCTGGTCAGCACCACCCGGATCCGGCCCCGGTAGGCGGGCACCCGGTACGGGCCGGGCAGCATGGCCACGGTCAGCTCCGGGACGATGATCCCGTGAGTGCGGCAGTAGGCGCCGTTGTCATGCACCACGTCGTCGCGCAGGGCCAGGATCCGTCCCCCGGCGTCGAACGCGGCCGCGATCCGGTGTGACTGCTGCCGGGAATGGTTCACCGCGACCAGGTGCTCGGCCCGGTCCTCGACCCAGCCGACCGGCCGCCGCAGTGACCGGGCCAGCCACGGCACCAGGTAGTCCTCCGGGTAGAACTCGCCGCGGGCGCCGAACCCGCCGCCCGCGTCCACCGCGTGCACCGCGATCAGCGTCTCGTCCATGCCGAGCAGCGCGGCCAGCAGGTCCCGGTTGAACACCGGCACCTTGGTCATGCCCCAGATGCCCAGGCCGCCGGTGACCGGGTCGGGCTCGGCCAGCAGGGTGCGCGGTTCCAGCGGCACCGCCCCGTGCCGGCCGGTTTCCACCGTCACCTCGGCCACCGCGGCGGCGCGGGCGAACGCGGCGTCCACGTCGCCGTAGCCCAGGGTGAACTCGGCGGCCACGTTGCCGCCCGGGAACAGCCGCGGCGCGCCCGGCCCGGCGGCCGCGGCGGCATCCAGCACCGCGGGCCGCTCGTCGATGTCGGTGTCCACCAGCTCGGCGGCGTCCTCGGCGAGGTAGGGGTCGTCGGCGACCACCACGGCCACCGGTTCGCCCACGTACCGCACCACCTCGCCGGCCAGCACCGGCTGCAGGTAGCGGTCCAGGTCGATGCCCTGGACCGGGAGCCGGACCGGGATGCGCACCGGGCCGGGCAGGTCGGCCGCGGTCACCACCGCCACCACCCCGGGGGCCGCGGCGGCCGCCCGGGTGCGTACCGCCCGGAGCGCGCCGTGGGCGGCCGGGGAGCGGGCCACCCGCGCCCACAGCTGGCCGGGCCGCCGGATATCGGACCCGAACCGGCCCTGGCCGCGCAGCAGCCGCGGATCCTCCTTGCGGGGCAGGCTCACCCCGATCACTGGCATGGGCCCTCTCCCCGGCGGGACCGTGCGGTGGCCAGCACCGCCTCGACGATGCCCTGGTAACCGGTGCACCGGCACAGGTTGGCCGCCACCAGCTCGCGGATCTCCGGTTCCGTCGGTGCCGCCGCCGCGGGGCGCGCCTCACCGAGGTAGCCCTCGGCCAGCATCAGGAACCCCGGCGTGCAGAACCCGCACTGCAGCCCATGATGATCACTGAACGACTGCTGCAGGTCGGACAGCTCGTCGCCGTCGGCCAGGCCCTCGACCGTGCGGACCTCGCAGTCGTCGGCCTGCACCCCGAACATCAGGCAGGCCCGGGCGGGCACGCCGTCCACCAGCACCGTGCACGCCCCGCAGATGCCATGCTCGCAGCCCAGGTGCGTGCCGGTGTAGCCGAGGTCCAGCCGGAGCAGGTCGGCCAGCGTCCGCCGCGACTCCACGGCCAGCTCGTGCGGCCGGCCGTTCACCCGCAGCCGGATGAGGTGCAAGTCCTTCATCCGGTGGTCCCTCCGGCCAGGGCCTCGCAGATGTCCCAGGGGCGGACCGGGATGTGGTCGATCTCCGCATCGGGCCGCACCTCCCGGAGGGCGTCGTTGACCGCGTTGAGCACGGCGGCGGGCGCGCCGATGGTGCCGCCCTCGCCCATCCCCTTGGCCCCGGTCTCGCTGTGCGCCGACGGCGTCTGCAGGTGCAGCACCTCCACCGGGCAGATCTCCGCCGCCGTGGGCGCCAGGTAGTCCATCAGCGTGGCGCTGACCGGCTGCCCCTGGCCGTCGTAGCGCACCTGTTCCAGCAGCGCGGCCGCCACCCCCTGGGTCACCCCGCCGCGCACCTGCCCGTCCACGATCACCGGGTTGATCACCACCCCGCAGTCCTCCACCACCAGGTACCGCCGCAGCCGGATCGCGCCGGTGCCCGGGTCGATGGACACCAGGCAGGCATGGCACGCGTTGGAGAACGTGCCCGGCGGGTCGAACGAGGACCGGGCCTCCAGCCCGTAGCGCAGCGGCTCGGGCAGCCGGTGCGCCTGGAAGTGCACGATCCGGGCCAGCTCACCGACCGGCACCGCGGTGTCCTCGTCGCCGCGGACCCGGGCGCACCCGCCGGCCAGCTCGATGTCCGCCACGGACGCCTCCAGGAGGTGCGCGGCGACGCCGCGGAGCTGGGCGGCTACCTGCTCGGCGGCCCGGCTGGCCGCGCCGCCGCCGATCACGATGGACCGGCTGCCCCAGGTGCCCCAGCCGTAGGCGGCCAGGTCGGTGTCGCCCTGGCGGAGCCTGATCTGGGCCGGATCCAGGCCCAGCCGGTCGGCGACGATCTGGGCGAACGTGGTCTCGTGGCCCTGCCCGTGGCCGCAGGTCCCGGTGGTCACGATCACCTCGCCGGTCGGGTCCATCCGCACGGTGGCCGTGTCGTAGCCCGGGGTCATCCGCATCCGGCGCTGGGACATGGCCGGGGTGCCGTAAGCGGTCCGCTCGGAGAAGCAGGAGTACCCGATCCCGGCCCGCAGCCCGGCCGCCCGCAGCCCGTCCCGCTCGGCGGCCCAGCCGGCCGCGGCGACCTGTTTCTCGGCCAGGTCGAGCGACTCGGCGTAGCTGCCCTCGTCGTAGGTGATCCCGTTGACCCCGGTGTAGGGGAACTCGCCGGGCCCGATCATGTTGCGGCGCCGCACGGTGAGCGGGTCCAGGCCCAGCCGGGCGGCCGCCTTCTCCATCAGCCGCTCCATGACCAGCACCAGCTGCGGCCGGGACACCCCCCGGTACGGCGCGGTGGGCGCCTTGTTGCTGGCGATGGCCCGGCCCCGGGCCCGGTAGGCCGGCACCTTGTAGATGCCGGGCAGCTCGGTCGCCGCCATCAGCGGCTCGACCCCGCAGGTGAACGGGAACGCCGAGTAGGCGCCCACATCGCAGTCGATGTCCGCGGCCAGGCCGAGGATCCGCCCGTCCGCGCCGAAGGCGGCCCGCACGTCATAGCACTGCTCGTGCCCGTGGAACGCGGCGGTCAGGTTCTCCTGCCGGTCCTCGGCCCAGCGCACCGGCCGCCGCAGCCGCAGCGCCAGCCCGGCGATGACCAACTCCTCGCGGCCGACGACGCATTTCAGCCCGAACCCCCCGCCGACGTCGGGGGCAATGACCCGGACGGTGCGTTCGGGAATATGGAAGGCCTGGGCCACCGCGGACCGGACCTGGTGCGGGACCTGCGTGGAGACGTGCAGGATGAGCTGGCCGTCGCGGTCGTCCCAGCCGGCCACGCAGGCCCGCCCCTCCAGCGGCAGCGCGGCCAGCCGCCCGCTGCGCAGCCGGGCGCTGATGACGGCCGGGGCGGCGGCGAAGATCTCCTCCAGCCGGCCGTCGTCGAACATCAGCAGGTCCACCAGGCAGTTGCCGGGCGCCGCGTCATGGACCAGCGGCGCGCCGGGGGACCGGGCCGCGTCCAGGCTGGCGGCCGGCGGCTGCGGCGCGTACTCCACGTCCACCAGCTCGGCGGCGTCCTCGGCCAGGTAGGGGTCCTCGGCCAGCACCACCGCGACCGGCTCGCCGACGTGCCGTACCCGCCCGATGGCCAGCAGCGGAAGCGCGGTAGGCACGAACTCGGGCCGCTCCAGCACCGCGAGCAGGGACGGCTGGCCCAGGTCGGCGGCGGTGCACGCGGCGGCCACCCCGGGCCGGGCCAGCGCGGCCGAGGTGTCGATGCGGCCGATCGCGGCGGCGGCGAACGGGCTGCGCACGAAGGCCGCGTGCAGCGCGCCCGGGCCGGGGAGGTCGCTGGTGAACCGGCCCCGGCCGAGCAGCATCCGGCGGTCCGACACCCGGGGCACCGGCGCGCCGACCCAGCTCACCGGCGGGCCGCCTCGGCCAGGGCCCGCTCGGTCAGGGTCGCGGCCAGCGTCCTGCGGTAGGCGGCGCTGCCGTGCTGGTCGGACGGCGGGTCGAGCTGCGCCGCCGCCAGCCGCCCGGCCGCCTGCCAGGTGGCCGCGGTGGCCGGCTGCCCGGCCAGGCCGGCGGTGTCCACGGTGACCGGCAGCGGGCCGACCCCGCCGAGCACCACCCGCACCGACCGGCAGGCCGGCCCGCCATCGTCCAGGTCCACCGCCACGGCCGCCGCGACCACCGCGAAGTCGCCCTGCCGCGGGGCGAACTCCAGCAGCGCGGCGCGGGGCGCGGGCACCGGGAAGTGCAGCTCGGTGATCATCTCGTCCGGCCCGGCGGTGGTGGTGTAGAAGCCCTGGAAGAAGTCCCGGGCCGCGACGGTGCGCTCCCCGCCGGGCCCGGCCAGGATGATGTTCGCGTCCAGCAGCACGGCCAGCAGGCACCATTCGGCGGCCGGGTCGGCGTGCGCGATGCTGCCGCCGAGCGTGCCGCGGGCCCGGATCGGGTAGTGCCCGATCCACCGCGCGGAGCGGGGGAGCACCCCGAAGCCGTCCAGCACGTCCGGGTCGCGGCACAGCTCGATGGCGCGGTGCCGGGTCAGCGCGCCGATCCGCAGGCCATCCGGCCCGGCCCGCAGGTAGTCCAGGCCCGGGATCCGGGTGATGTCCACCAGGGCGCTCGGCCGGGCCAGCCGGAAGTTCATCATCGGCACCAGGCTCTGCCCGCCGGCCAGGATCTTGGCCTCGTCGCCCAGCCCGGCCAGCAGCCCGACCGTCTCCGGCACGTCCCGGGTCCGGTGGTAGCTGAACGGGGCTGGCTTCACCGGCCTCCTCCGGGTCCGCGGTCCGGGCGGCCAGCGGCGCTGCGCGGCAGCCGGCAGCGATCGGCCCTCCCGTTTGGTATACCATATGTCAGGGCACGTCGCCGGGTCCCTTTCCGTGGAGTTTGCCCATGCCGCACCCGTCCGTCCTGGTGGACTCCGGCCCGGCCGGGTACCTCCGGGTCCTGCTGGCCCGCCCCGGGCGGCGCAACGCGCTGGACGCGGGCATGACGCAGGCTCTCCTGGACCTCTTTCATTCCCAACGAACCGCGCCCGTGCTGCTGGCCAGCGCGGCCCCGGGGATGTTCTGCGCGGGCGCCGACCTGACCGTCCCGGATGCCGAGCGGGCCGAGGTGTCCGACCTGCTCTACCAGTGCTACGAGGTCATGATCACCCGCCCGGGCCCGGTCATCGCGGTGGTCGACGGGCCGGCCGTGGGTGGCGGCGCCCAGCTGGCCGGGGCCTGCGACCTGCGGATCGCCGGGCCGCGGGCCCGGTTCCGCTGGGCCGGGCCGCCCGGCTGGGGACTGGCCGTGGGGGCCTGGCTGCTGCCCGGCCTGATCGGCCGGGGGGCCGCGCTGGACCTGACCATGACCGGCCGCTGGGTGGACGCGGCCGAGGCGCTCGCGCTCGGGCTGGTCAGCCGGGTCGACGACGACCCGGGCCCGGTCGCCGCCGCCCTGGCCGGGGAATTCGCCGCGGCCGGCCCCGCGTCGTCCGGCCGCATCAAGCTGATCGCCGCGGGCAGCGGCCTGCTCGGGCAGTTGCGGGCCGAGCGGGCCGCGAACCGGTCCGCGTTCGGCTGGCCCCCCGTGAGTGATCGGCGTGACTGACCCGGCGCTGAGCCCGGCCGAGCGCTGGAGTGAGGCCGGCTGGCGGGCCCACCTGCCCGGCGCGGCCGGGGAGGTGGGCCCGGGGCGGCTGGCGGCCCGGCTGGGCTCGGTGGCCCTTCCCGCGCTGGCGGCCGGGTCGGCGCGCCGGGTGCCGGCCCGGGTCGCGTTCACCGTGGACGGCGAGCCGGTCACCCACGCCGGGCTGGATGCGGCCGCCCGCGCGGTCGCGGCCTGGCTGGCCCCGCGGATCACCCGCGGCGACCGGGTGCTGCTGGCCGCCGGGACCAGCCTGGGATTCCTGCGGTGCTACCTGGGGACGCTGCGGGCCGGCGGGGTGGTGGTGCTGGCCAATCCCGGCTACACCACGGCCGAGCTGGGTCATCTGGTCAGCGACTCCGGGGCCGCGATCGCCTTCGCCGACCCCGAGCCGGCCGGCCGCCTGGCCGGGCTGGCGCAGCCCCCGCTGATCGTCCCGGTGACCGGTGCGGCGGGGGCCGGCGGGCGGGCCCGGCCGGAGCCTGGCCGGGAGCCCCGTCCGGGCTCCGGCCGGGAGTCCCGTCCGGTGCGTCCGGGTGATACCGCGGTACTCGCCTATACCTCCGGGACCACGGGACGGCCCAAGGGCGTGCCGCTGACCCACCGGCAGCTGGCCGCCTCCATCGGGGCCGCGATGGCCGCCTGGCGGTGGACCGCCGGGGACGTGCTGGCCTGCGCGCTGCCGCTGTTCCATCAGCACGGCCTGAGCGGCGTGCACGCCACGCTGGCCGCCGGGTCCACCGCGCACCTGCGGTCCAGGCCCGGCCCGGCCGGCCTTCTCGCGCTGATCCGGGACGCCGGGGCGACCGTGCTGTTCGGCGTGCCCGCCACCTACCTGGGGCTGCTGGACGAGGCCGGCCCGGCGGCCGGCCCGGTGCTGCGCGGCCTGCGGCTGGCGGTGTGCGGGTCGGCGCCGCTCAGCCCGGCCCTGGCCGCCCGGCTGGCCGCGGCCGCCGGGCGCGTCCCGCTGGTCCGGTACGGCACCACGGAGTCCGGGCTGGACGTCTCCAACCCGGTGGATGCCCCCCGCCCGGAGACCGTCGGGCTGCCGCTGCCCGGGGTCTACTGCCGGGTCTGGTCGGACGCGGTCCGCCCGGCGGAGCGGGGGCTCCGCCTGACCGGGGCGAGGTTCCGGATCCTCGCGGGGCGAGGTCCCGCCGGGCACGGACGGCGAGATCCAGGTGCGCGGCCCGCAGGTATTCACCGGTTACTGGCACGACCGCGCCGGGACGGAGCAGGCGTTCACGGCGGACGGGTGGTTCCGCACCGGGGACATCGGGATGGTCGATCCGGCCAGCGGGCACCTGGTCATCCGGGGCCGGATCAAGGAGCTCATCATCACCGGGGGGATGAACGTCTACCCGCGTGAGGTCGAGCTGGCGCTGGAGACCCACCCGGCGGTGGCCGAGGCCGCCGCCGCCGCGCTCCCGCACCCGCGCTGGGGTGAGCAGGTCACCGCGTGGGTCGTGCTGCGCCCCGGCCATGAGTTCCGCCCGGGCGACCTGGTCGCGCACGCCCGGACCCGGCTGGCCGCCTACAAGTGCCCCAAAGAGGTGTTCCGCCTCGCCGAACTCCCGCGCACCCCGGTCGGCAAACTCGACCGCCGCGCCCTCCCGCGCGGTCCGCGGGCACCCTGACGGACGGGGGCACAGGCCGGGCGGGGGCGGGAGATCGGGATGGGACGGGAGCCTTCCGTCAAAGTGATATTTGGTATACCATCCAGCACACGTACCCTGGCCTGGTCTGCCTGTTCGTCTCGGTGAGCCAGCCGGAAGGAGCCCTGCCGTGGATCTGCAACTGGGCGGGAAAGTGGCCCTGGTGACCGGCGCCAGCAAGGGCATAGGACGTCACGTGGCCGAGCACCTGGCCGCGGAGGGTGCCCGGGTAGCCATCACCGCGCGCACCGCGGAACCCCTGGAGATCACGGCCAAGGAGATCCAGGCGGCCACCGGCCAGCCGGTGCTCCCGCTGGCCGGAGACATGAGCGTGACGGCGGACGTGGAGCGGTGCGTGGCCGCCACCACCGGCCGGCTCGGTCCCATCGACATCCTGGTCACCTGCGCGGGCAGCTCGCCCGGCGGGCTGCTGGAGGACCTGACCGAAGACCAGTGGCTGTCCAGCCTGAACCTCAAGTTCATGGGGTATGTCCGCAGCGTGCGCGCGGTCATCGCGCAGATGCGGGAGCGCGGCACCGGCTCGATCGTGCTGGTGGTCGGCAATGACGGGCTCAAGCCCAGCTACTGGGAGATGACCGCCGGGGTGGCTAACGCCGCGGACATCAACTTCGCGTCCTCGGTCGCGGAACAGTACGGCCGGTACGGGGTGCGGATCAACACGGTGAACCCGGGACCGGTCAATACCGACCGGTGGGACACCCTGGAGAAGGCCTTCGCGCGGGACAAGGGCGTGCCGCAGCGGCGGGCGCACGAACTCGCCGAGGAGTCCATCCCGCTGGGCCGGATCTGCGAGCCGGCTGAGGTCGCCGCGCTGGTGACGTTCCTGGCCTCGCCGCGGGCCAGTTTCATCAACGGCGCGCACATCCCGGTGGACGGGGCCCAGCGTAAAGCGGTCATGGACCGGTAGGAGCGCCGGCGTGCAGCTGACCAGCGCGGTCCGGATCGGCCGTCCGGCCCCGGAAGTACTCGACGCCCTGCTGGATGCCGGGAAGGTGGCGGCCTGCCTGCCCGGCAGCCGGCTCATCGGCGAGGTGGACGAGGGCACCTACGCGGGCGAGATCCAGCTGCGGATCGGACCGGTGAACGCGGTGTACGCGGGCACCGTCCACCTCGACGCGGCCGACCGGGCGGCAGGCACGGCGCGGCTGCGGGCCACCGGGCAGGAGCGGAGCGGCCAGGGCACCGCGGACGCCAGCGTGACGCTGCGGGTGGAACCGCAGGGGGCGAGCACCCGGGTCCTCATCAGCGCCGACCTGATGATCCGGGGCACGGCCGCCCAGTACGCCGCCGGGGCCATCGGCGACGCCGGCCAGCGCCTGGTCGAGCAGTTCGCCGGGAATGTGGAGCGGCTGCTGGCCAGCCAGGCCACCACTACCACCACCAGTACCACCACTGGCGGCGGCGCGCCCCCGGGTGCCCCCGGGCCGGCCGAGCCGGGCCGGCCGAGCCGCGGAACCGGCCGCCGGCCAGCCGCCCGCCCGCTGGCCCCGGCCCCGCCTGCTCCGGACGGCGGCCCAGAAGCGCACGGCCGCCGCGGCCGCGGCCCTGCTGGCCGCGGGCGCGCTGGCCGGCCTGCTGGCCGCCTGGGCCGCGCGCCGCCGCCGCCGCCCGCCGCATCCGGCACCGCACCTGGCGCCGCATCCAGACCTTGCTGTCCGCCCGTATCCCTCGCCTGAAGGGGCTCGCC
This sequence comes from uncultured Actinomycetes bacterium, assembly GCA_963840195.1. GTDB lineage: Bacteria > Actinomycetota > Actinomycetes > Streptosporangiales > Streptosporangiaceae > RYN-230. Next base: position 32,660 of record CAWIYD010000030.1, on the reverse strand, counting down.
ATGGCTGATAGTCACGCAACGAGCGCGCACTCCCCGGCCGCTACCGAATTCCGCCCGATGCAGATCGAGGCGAACGGGATCAACGTCATTTCCGATGCCGAGCGGAAGGGCCATCCGCGCGACCTGTTCTGGCCCTGGTTCGCCGCGAACGTCTCGGTCCTCGGCCTGGGCTACGGGGCCTTCGTGCTGGACTTCGGGGTCTCGTTCTGGCAGGCGGTCGCGCTCGGGGTGATCGGGATCGTCGTCTCGTTCCTGCTCTGCGGATTCATCGCGGTGGCCGGCAAGCGGGGCTCGGCGCCCACCATGGTGCTCGGCCGGGCCGCGTACGGGGTCCGCGGGAACAAGCTGCCCTCGCTCATCTCCTGGCTGCTCACCGTGGGCTGGGAGACCGTGCTGATCATCCTGGCCACGCTGGCCACCGCCACCGTGTTCACCCGGCTCGGCTGGGGCGGCGGCACCGGCGTCAAGGTGATCGCGCTGATCGTGGTGAGCGCGCTGACCGTGGCCGGCGGGGTGATGGGCTTCGACCTGATCATGCGGATGCAGTCGGTGATCACCTGGGTCACCGGCATCCTCACGATCGTGTTCATCGCGCTGGTCGCGGACAAGATCCACTGGCACACCGTGGCGGCCATCCCGGCCGGCTCGCCGGAGAAGTTCATCGGCGCCCTGGTGTTCGTGATGACCGGCTTCGGCCTCGGCTGGGTGAACGCCGCCGCGGACTACTCCCGGTACCTGCCGCGCCGTTCCTCGGGCCGGGGCGTGATCGGCTGGACCACGGTCGGCTCCTCGGTGGCGCCCATCGTCCTGCTCGTCTTCGGGCTGCTGCTGGCCGGCTCGTCGGCCAAGCTGAGCAGCGCGATCGGCGCCGACCCGATCGGCGCGCTGACCACGCTGCTGCCCACCTGGTTCCTGGTCCCGTTCGCCATCGTCGCGGTGCTCGGCCTGGTCGGCGGGTCGGTGCTGGACATCTACTCCTCGGGGCTGGCGCTGCTCACCCTGGGGGTGCGCATCCCGCGCTACGCCGCCGCGCTGATCGACGGCACCGTGATGGTGGCAGGCACCATCTACGTGGTGTTCGTGGCGCACAACTTCCTGATCCAGTTCGAGGGGTTCCTGATCACCCTGGGCGTGCCCATCGCGGCCTGGTGCGGCATCATGCTGGCCGACATCATGCTGCGCCGGAAGGACTACGCCGAGGCCGAGCTGTACGACCCGCGCGGCCGCTACGGCGACATCCGGCTGGCCCCGCTGGCCATCATCGTGGTCGCCACCGGGATCGGCTGGGGCCTGGTCACCAACACCAATGCGAGCTGGCTTACCTGGCAGGGCTACCTGCTCGGCCCGCTCGGCCTGGGCGGCAAGACCGGCGCCTGGGCGTTCGCCAACCTGGGCGTGCTGGTCGCGCTGGTGCTCGGGTTCGGCGCCGGGTGGCTGCTGGACTTCGCGCCGGTGCGGGCCCAGGAGTCCGCCCCGGTGCTGGCCCCCGCGGCGGCCAGGTGACCGCGCCCGCGGGCTGCCTGGCCGTCATCGACATGCAGCGGGTGTTCGCCGAGCCGGGCAGTCCCTGGCTGGCGCCCCGGTTCGGGGAGATCACGCCGGCCGTGGCCACGCTGGCCGGGGCCTTCCGGCCGCGCGTCGTGTTCACCCGGTTCATCGCCCCGCAGGCGCCCGCGGGAGCGTGGCAGCGCTACTACGAGGCCTGGCCGTTCGCGCTGCAGCCGCCGGGCGCCCGCATCTACGGGCTGGTGGACGACTTCGCCGCCGGGGCGGGTCCGACCGTGGACAAGGTGACGTTCAGCAAGTGGGGGCCGGAACTGGCGCGGCGGGCCAGCGATGCGGGCGGCCGGCTGGTGCTGGCCGGGGTGTCCACCGACTGCTGCGTGCTGTCCACGGCCGTCGCGGCGGCCGACGCAGGGGGTCGCGGTCCAGGTCGTCGCGGACGCCTGCGCCGGCGTGACCGACGACAGCCACCAGCAGGCGCTGGCCGTGCTCCGGCTGTACGCGCCGCTGGTCGAGGTGGTCAGCTCCGCTGACCTGCTGGGCGGATGACCGCGGCCCAGGACCGCGCGGCCGGGGCGCTGTACGGGCTGGCGATCGGCGACGCCCTGGGCATGCCGACCGAGTCGATGCCGCGGGCGGCCATCGTGGCCCGGTACGGGCCGCTGCTGGCCGGGTTCCGCCCGGGGGACGCGGACCAGCCGCTCGCTCCCGGGCTGCCGGCCGGCACGGTGACCGACGACACCGAGCAGGCACTGATCCTGGCCGGACTGCTGATCGAGGGCCGCGGCGTGCTCGACGAGCACGAGTTCGCCCGCCGCCTGCTGGCCTGGGAGTCCGGCGTGCGGGCCCGGGGCACCCGGAGCCTGCTCGGCCCGTCCACCAAGCGGGCCCTGGACGCCCTGCTGGCCGGGGCGGACATCGCCGAGTCGGGGCGGGCCGGCACGACGAACGGGGCGGCCATGCGGATCACCCCGGCGGGCGTCGCCACCCCGGCCGCGGAGGCCGGGCTGCTGCTGGACCGGGTGGTCGCGGCCAGCCGGGTGACGCACAACACCGGGGTGGCGCTGGCCGGGGCGGCGGCCGTCGCGGCCGCGGTCAGCGCCGGGGTGGCGGGCGCGACGGTCCCCGAGGCGACCGGGGCGGCCGTGGCCGCGGCCGGGCGGGCCGCCACCCGCGGCCGCTGGGTCGCGGCCGCCGACGTCGCGGCGCGGATCGGCTGGGCGGCCGGCGCTGGCCGCCGGGCTGCCGCCGGAGGAGGCCATCGGCACCATCTACACCCTGGTCGGCACCAGCCTGGCCACCCAGGAGTCGGTGCCCGCTGCCTTCGCCTTCCTGGCCGCGGCCCCCGGTGACCCGTGGCTGGCGTGCCGGCTGGCCGCCTCGGCGGGCGGCGACTGCGACACGATCGCGGCCATGGCCGGCGCGGTCGGCGGAGCCTGCCACGGGGCGGCCGCGTTCCCCGGCGCCGCCCGGGCCACCGTGACCGCGGTGAACGGGCTGCGGCTGGATGAGGTGGCGGCCGGCCTGCTGGCGGTGCGGGGCGGGTGAGCGCCGGGCCGTTCCAGCGGCTGCTGCACCTGGGCAACGTGGTGGTCGACCTGGTCATGGACGTCCCGGCGCTGCCCGGCCGGGGCGGCGACGTGCTGGCGCGGGGCACCACCCTGGCCGCGGGCGGCGGCTTCAACGTGATGGCCGCCGCGGCCCGGCAGGGGCTGCCGGTCAGCTACGGCGGCGCGCACGGCACCGGCCCGTTCGGCGACCTGGCCCGGGCCGCCCTGGCCGCGGAGGGCATCGGGGTGCTCCAGCCGCCCCGGCCGGGCGCCGACACCGGCCTGGTGGTCAGCGTGGTGGAGGACGGCGGCGAGCGCACGTTCCTGACCAGCCCCGGCGCCGAGGCCACGCTGAACGCGGCCGACCTGGACGCGGTGGCCGCGGGCCCGGCCGACATCGTCTACCTGTCCGGCTACGGGCTGGCCCACCCGGCCAACCGCGCGGCGCTGGCCGGCTGGCTGGGCCGCCTGCCCGGGGCCAGCCTGGTCGTGTTCGACCCCGGCCCGCTGATCACCGGGATCCCGCGGGACGCGCTGGCCCGCGTGCTGGGCCGCGCCGACTGGCTGACCTGCAATGCGCGCGAAGCCACGCTGCTGTCCGGCGAGGACGACCCGGCCCGCGCGCTGCACGCGCTCAGCCAGCGGCCACCCTGGGCGCCCCGGCCGGGGCAGCGGGTTCTGGTACGGACCGGGCCGGAAGGCTGCATGCTTGGATATTTCCGAACGGCACCAATCGTGGTTCCCGCCTTTCCCGTCACCGCGGTGGATAGCAATGGGGCGGGCGACACGCACACCGGTGTTTTCATCGCCGCCCTGGCGCGCGGGATGGATGTGACAGCGGCCGCGCGGAACGCGAATGCCGCCGCGGCAATCTCGGTGACCAGGCGCGGCCCCGCCACCGCGCCTAGCGCTGATGAACTGGCACGTTTCCTTTCCCGCCAATCGTGGAATAGCTCTTCCCGTAATTGATCAATTACGGGGGGAGATCAATGCCGGTGCAAACCACGGCACGTCCGGCTACTCGCCGCATATCGGCGACCGCCACGCGTACCGGACCGATTCGCGGGTCGGCTGCGAAGAAAGCGGCAGGCGCGCCGAAAGCCAAGGCCAGCCCGAAGCCGGGCGCCCGCCGCCCGGCCACCAAGTCCACGCGCAGCAAGACCGCGGCCACCAAGTCCACGCGCAGCAAGACCGCGGCCACCAAGACCACGCGCAGCAAGACCGCGGGCACCAAGTCCACGCGCAGCAAGACCGCGGGCACCAAGTCCACGCGCAGCAAGACCGCGGGCAGCAGGACCACGCGCAGCAAGAGCATCCGCAGCACAGCCACCCAGACCACGCGCGCGCCGGCGGCCAGGACCGCTCGCGGCACGGCCGCGAAGAGCGCGCGCAGCACCGTGGCCGCGGCCAGGACCGTCTCGTCCGCCGCGCTGAAGGTCACCGCGGCGGCCACCCAGATGGCGGCGGCCGCCACCAAGGCCACCTCCTCGGTGAAGACCATGTCCACCGCCATGCAGGCGATGAACACCGCGACCAAGACCATGGCCACCGCGATGCAGGCGATGAACACGGCCACCAAGGCCATGTCCACCGCGGCCAAAGCGCTGACCAGTGCGGCCATGACCATGCCGGGCGGGAAGGCGCCGGGGGCGCGGGCCGGTTCGGCCCGTCCGGCGGCGGCCAGGCCGGCTGCGCGCCGGACGGCGGCGGCCAGCCGGCCGCGCGCCGGACCGCGGCGGCCAAGCCCGCTGCCCGCCGGTCCGCCGCGGCCAAGCCGGCCGCGCGCCGGGCCGCCGCACGCCGCCCGGCTGCGGCTAAGCCGTCCGCCCGGCGTTCCGGGGCGGCGAAGCCCGCTGCCCGCCGGTCCCCGGCCGCCAAGCCGGCCGCGGCGCGCCCGCGTCCGATGGCCCGGACGGTCAGCGGGGCGCGGACGGGCAGTGCCGCCCGGACGAGTGCGACCCGTGCTTCCGGGATCCGGGCCAGCCCGGCCCGGGCCACCGGGACCCGTGCTGCCGCGCTGAGGCCCGCTGCCAGCCGGTCACGCATGGTCAAGCCCGGCCCGGCGCGCCCGGCCATGAAGCCAGCGGCCTCGCGGACGGGTATGGGACGGGTCGGCGCAGGGCGGACTGGGGCCGCGGCGAAGAGCCCGGCGAAGTCCCAGCCGGCCATGATCAAGCCGAAGCCCGTCATGGCCGCGAAGAGCGCGGTCAAGCCGGCCGCCAAGGCACCGCGGCCGATGCCGCCGGTGACCAGCCGGCCGGGGACGGGGCTGCGGCCCCGGGTGACGGCCAAGCCGGCGATGACCGCCGGGACGGCCATGGGCGCGAAGGCCACCGCGGCGAAGCCGGCGATGGGCATGGGCGTGCCGTCCGGGATGCCGTCCCTGGACCGGCATAAGGACATGCTGGCCGAGCTGATCCACTAGCCAGCGGGAGGGGGCATCCGCGCGTTCGGCAGCGCGGCGGATGCCCCACCCTCCCGGGTGGCGGCGTCTCTAGGTTCGCTGCCATCCGGGAGACGGAGAAGGCTGGACCGCTTCTCCGGTGTTACTCATGCCGCGATCCTCAGCTTACCGGCGCGCTGCCCGGGCGACCCGTGCTGACCTGGGTCAGTAAGAGTTTCGTAACGGCTCACTGGCCGCTGACGCCGAGGGGCCTAGCCGCGGGGCCGGCCAGCCGCGCTACGGGCGGGACCAGCCGCAGCGTCAGCGGAACGAGCAGGGCGGCCAGGGCCCAGCTCGCAGCCACGTCGCTGAACCAGTGATAGTCACACCACACCAGCGCGGCCCCCACGGCCAGCCAGAGAACGGCCAGGCCGGCCAGCACCGGCCGCCGGACCCGGGCCGGCTGGCCGGCGGTGAGCAGGGCCGCGGCCAGCGAGAAGCAGACACAGGCGGTGGCCGTGTGCCCGGACGGGAACACGCCCAGGCCGCCCGGCCGGACCGGCGGCTGGCCAGGACCGGCCCGGCCAATGATGATCTTCGCCGGGATGACGGTGACCAGCAGCAGCGCCACCCCCAGGGCCGCCGTGATCAGTGGCCGCACGGAATGCCGCCCGGCGACGGCGGCCACCGCGGCCAGCGCGAGCACCGGGATGGCGACCAGCAGGCTGCCCGAGATCGGTCAGCAGCTGGGCCGGGGCGTGCGGGGTGTCCGAGAGCCACCGCCAGCCCGGCGACCGGGCCCAGCCCAGCACCGCCGACCGGATGTGCCCGTCCAGGCCCACCAGCGGGCCGTGGCCGACCATGTTCACGGTGAGCACGACCAGGATGAGGGCCAGCGCGCTGGGGAGCAGCCAGTGCCACGGCCGCGGCCGGGCGGGCCGGGCCGTGAGGCTGGCGTCACGGACGTCTCCCGCGCTGACCTTGTCCATTCCTAGCGAGCGTACCGGCCATCGGAACCGGGCCACGCTGACCTGCGCGGATCTTGCGGCGGGAGGGTCTTATAGTGGCGGGGTGAGCGAGCGCTCCGGCCTGATCACCCACCCGGACAAGGTGCTGTTCCCGCAGCGCGGCGAGACCAAGGCCGACCTGGCCGCACTACTACACCGCGGGTGGCCGACCCGCTGATGCGGACCATGGGCGGCCGCCCGGTGCTGCTCCAGCGTTTCCCGGAGGGCGCGGGCGGACCCTCGTTCTTCCAGAAGCGGGTGCCGAAGAACATCCCGGCTGGCTGCAGACCACCACCGTGGCCACGCCCAACGGCACCACCTCGCAGGCGCTGGTCGCCGCGGACATCGACCATGTGCTCTGGGCGGTCAACCTGGGCTGCCTGGGGTTTCATGTCTGGCCCTACCTGGCCGCCGACCCCGCCCACGCCGACGAGCTGCGGATCGACCTCGACCCGTCCCCGGGCGTCGGTTTCACCCAGATCCGCGAGGCCGCCCGGGAGCTGGGGCGGCTGCTCGGGGAGTGCGGCATCACCGGCTACCCCAAGACGACCGGTAACCGGGGCCTGCACGTGTATGTCCGGCTGCTGCCGCGCTGGGACTCCTACCAGGTGCGGGCGGCCGCGGTGGCCGCGGCCCGGGAACTGGAGCGCCGCAGGCCGGACCTGATCACGGCCGCATGGTGGAAGGAAGAGCGCGGCCAGCGGGTGTTCATCGACTACAACCAGAACGCGCCGCACAAGACGGTGTTCGGCGCGTGGTCGGTCCGGGCCCGCCCGGGCGCGCAGGTGTCCACCCCTCTCGCCTGGGCCGAGCTCGACGACATCCGACCCGGACCAGTTCACGATCGCGACGGTGCCGGCCCGGCTGGACCGGGACGGCGACCCGTGGCAGGACATGGACGAGCAGCCGCAGTCGCTGCAGCCGCTGCTGGCGATGAACGACCGGGACCGCGCCCAGGGGCTGCTGGACGCCCCTGGCCGCCGGTTTACCCCAAGCAACCGGGCGAGCCGCCCCGGGTCGCGCCCAGCCGGGCCCGCAAGCCCTGAGCGCTATTCCGAGTCGTAGCGGAAGCCGCCGATGAACCGGCGGAACAGGCCCCCTTCGTGCGGCAGCGCCGGGGCCGGCGGGGGCGCCTCCGGCCGTTCGTGGCCGACCGGCTGGGAGTAGTCGGCCCGGGCGATCGCATCCACGACCTGCGCTTCGTCGAAGTCGGCCGAGCCGGGAATCTCCGGGACGAACCCGACAAGATCCCCGTCCAGCAGAACCTCGGCCTCCAGGGAGGCAGTGCCCTCGTTGCCCCAGATGGCCTCGCGCCCGTCGCCGAGCACGACACGCACGCCATAGATGTCAATGCCGGCGTTTTCCAGGTGGGCGTCGATGCCGCGGTCGCGCAGAGCGTCGGCGACCCGGCGGGCTCGGTTCTCGTCCATGCGGCAAACTTACCCGCGCCTCCCAGCCAGGCCCGTCACGCGCCAGGTCCCACGTCCACCAGGCGGCCGCCGGGCCAGGCTGGCCCATGGTCATGATCCACTCCAATACCCTGTAGGGTATCCAGGAGAGCGGGCGGAGGGGAGACAGCGGATGAAGATCGATGATGATGCGGTGAGCCAGGTGATGAACCGGCTGCGTCGTGCCCAGGGCCAGCTGGCCGGGGTCATCTCCATGGTCGAGGCGGGCCGGGATTGCACCGAGGTGGTCACCCAGCTGGCCGCGGTGTCACGGGCGCTGGACCGCGCCGGGTTCAAGATCGTGGCGAGCGGGATGCGCCAGTGCCTGGCGGCCGGGGACGGCGAGGCCCCGATGACCGAGGAGCAGATGGAGAAGATGTTCCTCACCCTGGCGTGAACCACCACGGTCCGTGAGATCGCCGACGCGGCCGGGGTGACCGAGCGGACCTTCTTCCGGTATTTCGCGGGCAAGGAAGAGGGATGCGGGCGGCGGGGATGCGGGCGGCGGGATGCGGGCGGCAGGGATGCGGGCGGCTACTGGGCGGGCTGGGCGCGCCGGCCGGCCAGCGGCAGCGCGGCCAGCACCGCCCGCGACCAGTCCCGGTAGCCGGCCTGGCTGGGGTGGAAGAAGTCGGAGGCGAACTTCCCGGACCACGGCGGCAGGAAGTGAGCCGACACCGCGGCCACCGGCAGCCCCCGGCCGCCGGCCTCCGCGTAGATGGTGCGGTTGATCCGGGTCACGTACGGCAGGCAGGCCCGGCCGACCAGCCCCCACAGCCCGGCGGGCAGCGGCAGGTCCAGCAGCACCGTGCCCTCGGGCAGGGTGGCGATCAGCGCCCGCAGGTCGCGCAGCAGCCGCCGCGGTGCGGAGTAGAAGATGTCATTGACCCCGATCCCGCAGGTGACCAGGTCGGCGGCCGCCGGGACCTGGGGCACCTGGGTGCCGAGCACATCGCGGATGAGGGCCCCGGAGGTGGACAGGTTCAGCACCCGCCACGGCTGGCCGGTGCGCAGCCGGAGCTCGGCCAGGGCCTGGCCGACGTACCCGCCCTCCGGGCTGAGCGCGCCGAGCCCCTGGGCGGTGGAGTCGCCGAGCACCACCCACAGCGGGCCGCTCTCGCCGCGGACCCGGTCGTTGTGCGCCTGCCAGTGAGTGGCGAAGGTCACGCAGTCACCGCGCAGCATGGCGACCCCGTCGGTCCACCGGCCCAGCCAGCCGGCCCGCAGCCCGGACCGCTCCGCGGCCTGGGTCCGGGTCACGTACGAGGCCGCGTTGGCGACGATCTCCACGGGTGACCGCCGGGCTGCCCCGCTGCCGGACAGGGCCATCAGCCACGCCGGGCGCGACACGGACGGCAACTGGGACATGCGGGGCCTCCTGGTGAGCCGGGCCGGCCGGGGCCAGAAGGTAAACGACGGCAGGCAGAAAGGGCAACGGGGTTCAGCCCACCAGTGTACGGACGGTTCACCGGCCCGGGTGGACGGCGGGCTCCGCCAGGCATGCGGCACGATGGGTGTCATGACCGACCATCCGGAGGCCACCGCGGACCTGGCCGACGAGTACGGGCCGGACCTGAGGGTGTGCGACGTCCAGTTCCGGCAGTTCGGCGGGCGGCGCCGGTTCTCCGGGCCAGTCCGCACGGTGTCCTGCCACGAGGACAACGCCCTGCTCCGGGAGGTGCTGCACGCGCCCGGGGCCGGCTGCGTGCTGGTGGTGGACGGCGGCGGCTCGCTGCGGGCCGCGCTGGTCGGCGACCTCATCGCGGGAGCAGCCGAGGCCAACGGCTGGGCGGGCCTGATCGTGCACGGCGCGGTCCGGGACAGCGCCGCGCTGGCCGGCCTCGACCTGGGGATCAAGGCGCTCGGCACCACGCCGCGCAAGAGCGCGAAGGCGGGCGCGGGGTCAGTGGATGCGGCGGTGACGTTCGGAAACGTAACCTTCATGCCGGGTGACCACCTGCACGCGGACGACGACGGGGTGGTGCTGCTGCCGCCCCGCGCCAGCTAGCCGCCGGCGCGTCCCGGGGCCGGCACCGGGCCGGGCTCTCATTCCAGCGGGCCGGGGTAGGCGGCCTCGGCGCGGGCCGCGAGCCGGCCGAACTGCTGCCGGATCAGCAGCACCGTGGCCACGATGACCGCGACCGCCAGGCCGCCCAGGACCCAGTCGACGACGCCGGTGACCCGCTGCAGCGCGCTGCCGGCCAGGTACGCCGCGGTGGTGTAGACGGCCGCCCACAGGATGCCGCCCAGGGCATTGGCGGGCAGGAAGCGCCACCATCGCATCCGGCTGGTGCCGGCCAGGAAGGCGGCGTAGGTGCGCAGCACGGACACGAAGCGGCCGAGGAACACCACCTTCCCGCCGTGCCGGTCGAACAGGTAGCGGGCCGTCTTCAGCTTCCGCTCATCGAGCCGGACCTTGGGCCCGTAGCGGCGGGCCAGCCGGTAGCCGCCCTTGACCCCGATCCAGAAGCCGATGTTGTCGCCGATGATCGCCGCGGCCGCCGCGACCGCGAAGATGACCCAGGGCGACAGCCGGTGCGTGGTGCCCGCGTAGATGGCGGCGGTGATCAGCGCGGTCTCGCCGGGCAGCGGGATGCCCAGGCTCTCGCCGGCCACCAGCGCGAACAGGGCCAGGTACCCGTAGCTGGCGATGATCTGGCTGATGTTCACCGGGGGTCACTGCTCACCAGGGGCGGCCGCTCATTCGCGGCTGCCGGGCGGGAACGGCGGGGTGCGGGCGGGCCGGGGCGCCGCCTCAGCGCAGCGTCCTGGAGCCGGGAGCGCGGTCAGCGGCGTGCCGCCCGGGGCCGTCGGCCGGCGCGGGCTCGGCCCGGCGCCGCCGGAGGTACCGCCAGGCCGCCACGGCCAGCGCGAGGACGACGATGGCGGCGATGATGTAGGTGGGCCCGTGGAAGCCGTTCACGATCGACTGCCAGTTGGAGCCGACCGCATAGCCCGCGTACGCCAGGGCGGCCGTCCACGGGATGCAGCCGATCGTGGTGTAGACGCCGAAGCGCACCGGGTTCATGTCCGCGAACCCGGCCGGCAGCGAGATGAAGGTCCGGATGACCGGGAGGAGGCGGCCGATCAGCACGGCCCGCCCGCCGTACCGGTCGAACCAGCGGGTGGCCCGGTCCAGGTCGTGCTCCCGGATCCACCCGCGGCGGCCCGGCCGCCGCACCAGCGCCTGGCCGCCGTACCGGCCGGCCGCCCAGGCGATGTAGCTGCCGACGACGTTCCCGGCCACCCCGGCGATGATCACGCCGATCAGGTTGAGCTTGGTGCCGGGCACGGCCCCGGCGGCCAGGGCGCCGCCAAAGGTCATGATCAGCTCGGACGGCACCGGAATGCAGGCCGACTCCAGCACCATGAGCAGGAAGATGGCCAGGTAGCCGTAGGTGGCTATGAGGTGCTGCATCTATTCTCCGGGCCTGGGTCAGTGGTCGGGGTGGCATACTTGGGTGCGTTGTTCTACAGCCATTGTAGAGCATCTACATGAACTGTAGATGACGCCCTGGTGCTGGAGGTGGGAAGTGCGTGACGACGACGCGCAGCGGCTTCCCGGCGGCCCGGCCGGGGCGCCCCGCCGGGCCGCCGGAGCGCTGGAGTCCGAGGTGCTGGCCATCCTGCGGGAGGCTGACGGCGCACTGAGCCCCGGCGACGTCCGTCAGCGGCTCGCCGACGGCGGGCATGGCGACGGGCCGCGCGGGGAGCTGTCGTACAGCACCGTGGTGACCATCGTGTCCCGGCTCCATGCCAAGGGCCTGCTCACCCGGAACCGGTCCGGCCGCGGCTTCACCTACACGGCGGTCGACGAGGCCGGGCTGGCGGCCAGCCGGATGAGCCGTGCGCTGGGCAGTGGCACCGACCGGGACGCGGTGCTCAGCCAGTTCGTCTCCGGGCTGTCCGAGCGGGATGCCCGGCTGCTGCGTGACCTGCTGGCCGGCGATCCCGGCCGGGCGGCCGGACGGGAGCAGTAGAAATGTGGCTGCTGTTCCTGCCGCTGCTGATCCCGGCACTGGCCGGGGCCGCGGCCCGCCCGCTCGCGGCCCGGCTGGAACCGCGCCAGGCCACCTGGCTGCTCACCCTGGCGGCCGTGGCCCTCGCCGCGTGCAGCACGGCCGCGCTCGCGCTGCTGGCCGCCTACGCCGCCGCCCGCCTCCCGGCGCTGGCCGCCGTGGGCAACTACTCCCAGCCGGTCATCCGCCGCGGTGATCCCATCCCGGTGGCCGCCGGGGTGGCGGCCGCGCTCGCGCTGACCGCCGCCACGATCGCCTTCGCCGTCGTGGTCCGCAACCGGGCGCGGGCGCTGGCCGAGTCCTACCGGCGCGCCGCCGGGCTGCAGCCCGACGGCGGCATCGTCGTGCTGCCGGGCGGCAGCATCGAGGCTTACGCCCTGCCCGGCCTGCCGGGCCGCATCGTCGTGTCCGGCTGCCTGCTCGACCGCCTGGACAGCCGGGGCCGGGACGCGCTGGTGGCCCACGAGCAGGCCCACCTGAGCGGACGGCACCACCTGTTCGTCGCGGTGGCCATGGTGGCGGCGGCGGCCAACCCGCTGCTGCTCCCGGTGCGCCGCGCGGTGGAGTACACCGTGGAGCGCTGGGCCGACGAGCGGGCGGCGGCGGCCACCGGCGACCGGAGGCTGGTGGCGCAGACCATCGGACAGGTGGCCCTGCTGGCCCGCCCGCGCCCAGGCCGGCGGGCGGCCGGCGTGGTGCTGGGCATCGTCGGGACCCGCGCCCGGCGGATGTCGGTGGCCTGGGCGGGCCCGGTGCCCCGGCGCGTCGCCGCCCTGCTGGCCGCGCCGCCGCGGCGGCGGACCATCCTGCTGGCCGCCTGCGCGGTGATCGTCGTGCTCACCGGGGGAGCCGCCCTGGACGCCGCCCGGGACCTGCACGCCCTGGTGGAACTGGCCCAGGCGGGACGGTAAGCCGCCCCGCGGGTCGTTGGGCCCGCGGCGGGGGGAACTCTGCCCGTACCGCTATGCCTGGCCCGGTGGGACGCTGAGGTCATGTCGATCTCCGATGACCACGCCGCCGGGCCGGGTGCTGACCCCCGCAGTGCGCCGCGCGCCCACGCCGAGGATCTCGCCGGCTGGCGCGATTCGCTGCGGCGGGCCGGTCAGGCCTGCTGCTGCTCGGCCTCGCCGTCGGTCGTCGTGGTCATGCCGCCCGCGCCGGGCCGGCCCGCCGTCGATCTGCTGTTCTGCGGGCACCACTACCGGGTGCATGCGGGGGCGCTCGCCGCGGGCGGTGCGCTCGCGCTCGACGGGGACGGCGCGCCGCTCACCCCGGTAGGCGCGCTGCTGGTGCCGGCAGGCTGACCCCAGTCCCTGGGCCGGGGTGATCGCGTGCTGCTCAGCTATGGCTACGGTCTGATGAGGGCGGCCAGCCTGCAAAGCGGCACCCTCTATCCGCTGCTGGGCGCCTGGAACACCAGAAGCTGGTCGCCTCCGCGTAGGAGACCGCACAGTCAAATCGATTATCAGTTAGGTACGCACCCTATAGGGAGCCAGGCAGAGTCCGAACAACTCACCGACCAGGCCAGGCGAGAACTGGTCATCGAGTGGACAACCCAGCTAGGAGACAACCACCAGCGGGCATAACGACCAGCGGCCCCGGCCACACGAGCGATCCCTAACCCCGCGCGGCCAAAGGCCACCACCACCCCGGGCCGCCCGCATGGCGGCCCACCCGCCCGCCCCGACCACGCGGTGGCACCGGCCGCGCGGGTCCCTGACCGAGGTACCTGGGTGAGTTCATGGGCCTCTTGCCGTTCACAGACAGCCGGGCGCTCACGGATTTCCGCGAGCAGGCAGCAGAATCCCGGCTTTGGCGGATAGCAGCCCAGCCGGAAAAGCGACCTGGGCTGATGGCACGCCACCGTTTAGCCAGGTAGAGAAACATGCGTGCCGCAAGTCATAGACACCTTTTGGCAAGCAGCGCAGAAGCGCCTCTCAGATGCTCACCAATCGCCGTGGTTATCCGCAGAGTTGGCTGTCATGCAACTATGCCGAGGCCCTGGGCGATGCTGGCCGGTGTATCGGAGCCGCGCTACAGGCGCGCTACACGATTGCTACAGGCCTGGCACAGGCTGACTGTGTCAAGGCAAGCAGACGGCCTGGACGCAGCCGACCTACAGAGGAGGAGCGGGATGAGAAATCGTTCCACTTGGCAACCGTCTCCACTGGGGCAGCCGCCTGCGCTGCGACGTTGGCGCTGACGGCAGGTGCCGCGACCGCGGCTCTCGGCCAAAGAGAAGTGTGAGCCAAGACGGAAGGAGTAATCATGCGCAGAATCGCTAGAACATCGGCGGTATTCGTGGCCGCTATAGCCTGTCTCTCGTTCTCAGCAGCCGCCGCATCGGCGGCAAGCGCCGCCACCGTTCAGCCATCTAGCCATGCGGTAAATGCCAGCAGCAATGTCGCTCCCGAAGCGGCAGCACATGAGAAGGCCGCCGCCACAGCACAAGCGGATGTCCCCAACGCCAGTGTCCTGTGCAACGGCGACCTCTGCGTACAGGACTTTGTGGGCAATACAACACAAACCGTGCATGCATGGGCATATACATACTCGTTCAAGGGACACTTCGAGTTGGAATATGGGTGCTCGACAGCCGGTTGCAATATAGCTAACAGCCCCAACAAGACTTGGCCCGCTGGCGGAACGCATTGGAGCTTCACCTACACCTCGGCGATAATCAGCCAGTGTGTGTGGGCATGGAAAGGTCCGTCGAGTACCGGCACATATACTAATATAGGCGAGGTATGCTTCTACAGTTAACCTGCCCGGCCTAGCCAGCTTGGCAATAGACGGCGCTCTCGCAGTCAAGCGAGAGCGCCGTTTCCTTCCTTCCTTCCTTCCTTCCTTCCTTCCTTCCTTCTTCTTTGCTGGCGGGCGCCCGATGGGGCCTCCCAAGCCTATTGGCAGCTAGAACGGAAGCCAGTCTTTCCGGCTCGCCCCGCTGCGGAAAGGGCACGACACTGGCTGACGTAGAAGGGCCAGACGGCCGATGCTTGTGCCGGCCGCTATACGACGAAGGTTCCCCAGCCTTGCCGGGTAACGAGCAAGCCCTCATCGACCAGGACGCGCACGGCCTTGGCCACGGTGGCGCGGCTGACGTCGTGTGTCGCGGCCAGCTCGGTAACGCTCGGGATCTGCTCGCCGCTCGGCCACTCGGCGGACTCGATCTTGCGCCGGATCTCAGCGGCCAGCCGCTCGCTGGGAAGCTCGGCTGACCGGGACACATGATGATCTTCCCCAACCGTTCGGACCAGGTAACGGTGTTCGTACTGTTCGGACAGTTCGAGCACTGCTACGGTGTTCGAGTGGAGTTAACCGACGCGGAGACAGCCCAGCACACGGCGCGGCTGTCGGACGCCTGCCCCCACCTGCAGATCACCACAGAACTCGTACTGGACCACCGCGTGTTCATCGCACGCGGCAAGAACGGCCGGGGCCCGTGGATCGTGCTCTCAAGCGATCTTGAGCGCTTCGAGGCAGCTATCGCACCCACTGACGCCGGGCATCCAGTTCCCCCCGGGCACACCTCCCCGGCAGGCACCCGGCGGGACTGATGACTACCACCCAGGTCAGCCGCCCAGGCCAGCGATGGTTCACCGTCATGGACGGCCACCGGCTGCGGCGCTTACGCCACCAGCGCGGGCTGTCCCAGGAACAACTCGCCGCCCGGGCCGGGATCAGCCCCGCCACTGTGGCCAGGCTGGATCTACCAGCCCGCCGCGTCCTGCCGCTGCCGCACCCTCGGCCGCCTCGCCCGCGCCCTCGGCGAAGACCTCGCACGCCTCACCCCCGCCGCGCAGCCCTGAGCCTCTCCTTCGCTGCTGTGCGCACCCCGCCATGACCAGGCAGTCAAGGCTTCCGTCAAGCAGGCCGTCAGGACGGGCCCCGCACACTGGCCGCACACGGGGAGAGAGGCGGACCGGCCATGCATCAGGCCACCACTACACCGGCCCCGGCCACCCGGCGCTTCGATGCCGGGATCGTCCGCGTCAGTGACCGGGATATTGCCGGGCTGATGCTGTGCGGGGAGATGTACGGCGCCCCCTATGACCTTGCCGCGCCCTCATCACCACCAGCACCCCGCAAACTGTCGCCGCCATCATCGGCGACAGCAGCCAGCCCGCCCCCGGCACGGGCACAGCCAGTTCAGACTCCGCCTTCCCCCCTATGGGGGGTCCGAACCTAACGGCTGATGAAAGTGACGGTCCCGGGGCCGCTTGGGTGGCGGCGGTGGCCTGGTTCAGGCCTGCTGCCAGGCCTGGGCGGCGGTCAGCCGGCCGCCGCCCGCGCTGGCCAGCGCGCCGTCCAGGGCTCCCGGGTTGATCTTGCTGATCCGGTGCGGAAGGCTGTGTCAATGGACCGTGCCGTCCCTGAATTGCCGGTAGATCCGCTCGAGGTTCTCAGGCAGCGGCGCAGCGCGAAGTGGCAGGCCTACCCGGCCGA
This sequence comes from uncultured Actinomycetes bacterium, assembly GCA_963840195.1. Taxonomy (GTDB): domain Bacteria; phylum Actinomycetota; class Actinomycetes; order Streptosporangiales; family Streptosporangiaceae; genus RYN-230. The sequence continues at coordinate 16,304 of CAWIYD010000030.1, read as the reverse complement.
TGTGCTGCCGCTGACGGTGGCCGAGATGGATTTCGCCCTGGCCGCGCCGGTCGCGGAGGCCCTGCGCGAGGCCGTCGACCGGTCCGATGCCGGGTACGCGCGGCCCGTGCCTGACCTCGGCCAGGCGCTGGCCGGCTTCGCGGCCAGGCGGTGGAACTGGGATATCGACCCGACGCTGGTGACGGCGGTGACCGACGTCGGGGTGGGCGTCGTGGAACTGCTCCGGGTATTCACCCGCCCCGGTGATGCCGTGGTGATCAGCCCGCCGGTGTACCCGCCGTTCTTCGACTGGGTCGCCGAGGCCGGCGCCCGGCTGCTGGAGGTGCCCCTGGCCCGCACCGCCGCCGGGTGGCGCCTCGACCTCGCCGCGCTGGAGGCGGCGTTCGCCACCCACCCGGCGGCCTACATCCTGTGCAACCCCCATAACCCGGTAGGACGGGTGCATACGGCCGACGAACTGGCCTCGCTGGTCCGGCTGGCACGGATCTACCGGGTCACCGTCATCAGCGACGAGATCCACGGCCCGCTGGTGCTCCCCGGCGCCACGTTCACCCCGTTGCTGACCGTGCCCGGTGCCGCCGAGGTCGCCGTCAGCCTGCTGTCGGCCAGCAAGGCCTGGAACCTGGCCGGCCTGAAGTGCGCCGCCGTCGTGACCGCCACCCCGGGCATGACCACGGCGGTCAGCCGGTTTCCCGCCGACATCCGCTGGCGCATCGGCCACTTCGGCGTCATTGCCGCTGTCGCCGCATTCACCGCCGGGGAGGGCTGGCTCGACCAGCTCCTGGCCACCCTCGACCACCGCCGCGCCCTGCTGTCTGACCTGCTCAGCCAGCGCCTCCCGATGCTCAGCTGGCATCCGCCCGAGGCGACCTTCCTGGCCTGGCTCAACTGCGCCGGCCTCGGCCCGGACGACCAGGCCCGGGATCGGTTCCTCGAGCACGGCCGCGTCGCGCTCGAGCCCGGCCTGCGGTTCGGCGCCGCGGGCAGCGGCTACGCGCGGCTGAACTTCGCCACCAGCACCGACATCCTTGACCAGGCGACAGCGCGAATGGCGAGTGCTCAGCGAAGACGGAGGGCCGGAGGTGGTCAGCGGTAGATATCGCCGCGGTGGCCGACGTCGGCGATCCGCACGACGCACCGGTCGTCATCGACCGCGTACAGGATCCGGTAGTCGCCAACGCGGATCCGCAGTAATCCGTGTGATCCGGTAAGCATCTTCACCCCGGCTGGGCGCGGGTCGTCACGGAGCGCCTCGGCCGCGGCCTTGATTCGGACGAGGATCTGCCGGTCGAGCTTGCGGAGTGAGCGGATCGCGGTCGGCCGGAACGTCAGTTCGTACCGCTCGGGGATCCGGGTCACGACAGGCCGAGCTCGGCCCAGACCTGGTCGCCGGGGATGTCGTCGCCGGGCTCTTCGAGCGCTCGGCGGGCCGCAGCCGCATCAGCGAGATCTTCCAGCCACTCCCGGGCCTGCTCAGGGGCCATATCGTCCAGCACGGCGGCGAACTCAGCCGGGACGATCGCGGCCAGCCGCTCGCCATGCTCGGTGAGGTAGACGATATGCCCGCGGGCCGCGTCACGCGCGGCAGCGCTGATGCCCGGCCCGTCATCGAGCGGCAGTTCGCTCATACGCTCAGGGTACGTCGGGGCGAACATCCGCGCACGTTCCGGAACCTCCCCTGTCGTGTACCCGGCAGGGCGGCAGCCTGGCGACCTCAAGGAGCTTGTCGCTGCGGGATGGGGACCTGGTCACCACGACGCCCGGGCTCCGCAGCTGCGTCAACGCGGGAAGCGAACCGCCCCGCACCCGGTGACCGGGGAACGGGGCGGGTAGCACACACCAGAATGCGCGGCCAGCCTACCGGGTGGCGGCCTGCTCGCTGAGCGCCTTCTTGACCGGGACCTTGGCGAAATAGCCCGCGCCAAAGCCGATGCACATCAGCACGTACCAGAAGTTCTCCGCACTCGTCATCTCGGCCTGGCCAACCTCGGACAGCGCCTTCTTGACCGGGACCTTGGCGAAATACCCGGCGCCGAAGCCGATGCACATGAGGACATACCAGAACTGCTCGGCCGCGGTGGTGACAGCCCGCCGGGCCGCGCGGGGCTGGTGACGTCCCGCAGCCTGCGGCTGCGGGACGGCCGGCGGGTACTGGGCTGGCGCGTACTGCTGCTGGTATGGCGGCGGCGCGGTCTGGCCTGCCTGAGGCTGGTAGTCCTGGCCGTACCGGGGTGCTCGCTGCTGCGGCTGGTACTGCCGATCCCATTGATCCGACATGACGAAATTCCCCCCTCGTTGCTTCTGGTGCGGGGTAGACGCGCACCAGTCCCCGGCGGATGACGGGGGGTAATGAACTCCTGGCCCGATGGCCTGCCCTGGAGGCCAGGAATGCTCTCTGCTGGCATCGGGGCTGGCAGCGATCTTGCGGCGTGACCGTGTCTGGGGCCTGGCCTGGCCTGGCCTGGTGGGGCTGGAACGGTGGGGCGCCAGGGGATCGAACCCTGAACCGACGGATTAAAAGTCCGCTGCTCTGCCAATTGAGCTAACGCCCCGGGGACGCCGGGCGAGGCCGGCGCCATCGGAGGAAGCGTACCGACTTCCCCGGGCTGATGCCGAGCGGGGCGGCCCAGCATGGCCCTGAGCCCCGGTCGCGGGCGGGCGCGGGCCAGGTACCTCACCATGCCCGGCGGGCGGCGCCACGGCTCGCATCATGGGCCGTCACGTGAGCGCGCCTTTCCTGGCTTCCTAACGGCCCATCGCCATTCCCGGTCCAGGTTAGCGATCTGCCCCGGGAGCCTCCCGGTGAGTTCCCCTGGACTGGCCCGGTAAATGGCAATTCCCGCTCCTCCCGCAGCGGAAAGTGAAGAAGTCGGCGGGCCGGCGGCCGAGACCGGCTAGCGCCGCCCGGCCGGCATGCGCGGGCCTTTATCCCGCCCCGGGGGCCAGGGGGGTTCGTGCCTGGGGACGCTCCGGCCGGCCGCGCGGTACTGGATGGCGCGGATGCCCCTGGGGCCGGCGGTAAGGCGTTCATCGTCCCGCTCGGCGGCGGCCGCCGCCCCGTCAGTGACCACGGTATCCTCGCCGTCCGGGCGAGGCTGCCTCCGGCGCCACCGCGATCCATCGGGGACGTGGCGAAAGTCTCATCCCCACCGGCACCCCGGCGCCTGACCGCCGCGGGCGCCCGTTGTCCACCAAGAGCACCGGCAACCGCAAGGTGAAGTTCATGTTTCGTTTGCTTGCATTTCATCATCGCAACACTACGGTTGGTGCGCGACTTTATTGCAGACCACTGGAATGACCGGAGGACCCGAGGCCACTGGCGGCGTGTTTGAATCGGGCGCTACCATCGTCCCCGATAAAGCCGGGAACCGGCTTAACACCATCAAGGCAATCCTTGTGGCGATGCTCGGCGGGTAACTAAAGAGGGGTATCTGAATATGCAACGTGTGCGCATCCAAGGGGTCACGACAGCGGGTGCCGCGCTAGTCGCGGCCAGTTTGGCCCTGGCCGCCTGCAGTTCGTCGGGCAGTCCCCCGGCGAGCGGCAGTTCCTCGACGAGCAGCCCCTCGGGCAGCAAGCTCACGGGCACGCTCAACGCGAGCGGATCGACGTTCCAGCTCACCTTCCAGCAGGCCGCCATCCAGGCCTTCAAGTCGGTCCAGCCCAGCATGACCGTCAACTACGGCGGCGGCGGCTCGGGCAAGGGCCGCACCGACCTGGCCGCCGGGACCGTCAACTACGCGGGCTCGGACTCGCCGATCCCGTCCACCCAGGCGTCGCTGTTCACGGGCAAGACGGTGCTGTACTTCCCCGTCGTGATCGGCCCGATCACGGTGTCGTACAACCTGTCCGGCCTCAGCAAGCCGTTGCAGCTGACCCCGACGGTCATCGCGGACATCTTCCAGGCCAAGATCAAGACCTGGAACGACCCGGCCATCAAGGCGATCAACCCCGGTGTCACCCTGCCCAGCACCCCGATCACCCTCGCCGTCCGCTCGGACTCCTCGGGCACCACGGCCAACTTCTCCCTGTTCCTCGAGACCGCCGCGCCGAGCGTGTGGAAGCTCGGCAGCAGCTCGACCATCAACTGGCCCTCGGGCGCCCACGCCGGCAACGGCAACGGCGGGGTGGCGCAGATCGTCAAGTCCACCCCCGGGGCCATCGGCTACGTGGACTACGCCGACGCCAAGGCGTCCGGGCTGACCTACGCGTCCGTCCAGAACAAGTCCGGCAAGTACATCGCGCCCTCGACGACGGCGGCCTCCGCGGCCGCGGCAGGGGCCACGGTCGCGCCGGACCTGACGTTCCACGCGGTCTGGTCCGGCGGCCCCACCGCGTACCCGATCACCTACCAGTCGTGGGACCTGGTCTTCGAGAAGCAGTCGAGCACCAACACGACCGCGATGCTCAAGGCCTACATCGGCTACCTGCTCGGCGCCGGCCAGAAGCTGCTGCCCAGCCTGGGCTACGCGCCGCTGCCGTCCAACATCGACCAGCAGGCGGTGGCGCAGCTCAGCAAGATCGGCTCATGACCCACGGCCTCGTCATCGAGTCCGTCGTGAGCGCCGTGCAGTATCCCGATCAGATTGGCTCCTTGGCGTGAGCACTGTGACGAAGGTGGATCCGGCCGTCCCGGCCGGATCCACCCGTCCGCTGTCCGAGCGGCGGCCGCTCGGCGACCGCACCTTCCAGATCGTGACGCTCGCGGCCGGCCTGCTGGTGCTGGTGATCCTGGTCCTGATCGCCGTCTCGACCAGCCAGCAGGCGTCGTCGTGGTTCAGCACCGAGGGCCTGAAGATCTTCTCCTCCACCTGGAACCCGTCGGCCAACCAGTTCGGCGCGCTGGTCTTCATCTACGGGACGGCCATCACGGCGGCGATCGCGGTCATCATGGCCGTCCCGGTCAGCGTGGCCATCGCCCTGCTGCTGACCGAGGTGGTGCCGTACCGGTGGTCGCGCCCGATCGTGTACGTGATCGACCTCCTGGCCGTGGTCCCGTCCGTGGTCTGGGGCCTGTGGGGGATCCTGGTCTTCGCGCCCTGGATCCAGCACATCTACGCCTCGATCGGCTCGGGCGTCACCGGCATCCCGGTGCTGGACTCCCTGTTCGGGACGCCCACCAGCGGGGCCTCGTTCTTCACCGCCGGCATCATCCTGGCCTTCATGATCACGCCGATCGTGACCTCGCTGTCGCGTGAGGTCATCGCGACGGTGCCGGCCATCGACCGGGAGGGCGCGTACGCGCTGGGCGCCACCCGCCTGGAGATGATCCGCGGCGCCGTCTGGCCGCACAGCCAGGGCGGCGTCGTCGGGGCGGTGCTGCTCGGGCTGGGCCGGGCCATGGGCGAGACGATCGCGGCCGCGCTGGTCATCGGCTCGTCGCCCACCATCACCTCGCACCTGTTCGCCCCGGGCTACAACATGCCCGCGGTCATCGCGAACCAGTTCGGCGAGGCCTATGGCGTGTGGAAGGCCGGGCTGATGGGGATCGGCGTGCTCCTGTTCGCCTTCACGATCATCATTAACATCATTGCCCGTGGGATCGTGGAACGTTCCGCCCGACGGAAGCGGGGTGCCTGATGGCTGTCAGCGCCGGGCCGCAGCGGGCCGACCTGCGGGAGCCGCCGTCCTGGCGGCGCACCAAGAACCGCATCGCGACCGTCCTCATGGTCATCGCGTTCGTGCTCGTCATCATCCCGCTCGGGTTCGTCCTGTTCACGGTGATCTCCAAGGGCATCGGGATCATCAGCTGGACCTTCCTGACCAGTTCGATCCCGGTGGACGTGGCCCCCGCGAACGTGGGCGGGATCGGGCCGGCCATCGTCGGCACGGTGGAGATCGTGGCCCTGGCCACGGTCATGGCCGTGCCGCTCGGCATCCTGGGCGCGGTCTACCTCAACGAGTACGGCGGCAACGGCCTGCTGGCCCGGCTCATCGGGTTCATGTCCGACGTGATGACGGGCGTGCCCTCGATCATCATGGGGCTGTTCATCTACGCGCTCTGGGTGCTGCACTTCGGCTACTCGGGCCTGGCCGGCGCGTTCGCGCTGGGCTGCCTGATGCTGCCGATCGTGATCCGGTCCACCTACGAGATGCTCAGGCTGGTGCCGAACGCGCTGCGCGAGGCAAGCTACGCCCTCGGGGCCACCAAGGCCCGCGTGACGGTGACCGTGGTGCTGCCGGCCGCCCTCGGCGGGATCGTCAGCGGCGCCCTGCTCGCGGTCGCCCGGGCCGCGGGGGAGACAGCGCCGCTGCTGTTCACCATCCTCACGGTGACCACCGTGAACCGGAACGTGTTCAGCGGCCCGAACACGTCGCTGCCGTCGCAGATCTTCGCCAACGCGTCATCGCCGTATGTCGGCGCCCAGGCCCGCGGCTGGGGCGCGGCGCTGACACTCATCGCAATCGCCTTTATCCTGATGATTGTGGCCCGCTTTGTCACCGCACGATTCACGAAATCTCTGCGCTAGGAACGTCATGGAAACTCCTGACCAGGACCTTGTCGCCACTCAGCAACCCGAGTCAGCGGTCAAACAGCAGGTAGAGCCGCAGCGGCAGCCGGACCCGGGCGCGCCCGTCTTCGACACGAAGAACGTCTCAATTTTTTACAGCGCCTTCCGGGCCGTCACGGACGTGTCGCTGTCCATCTACCAGAACGAGATCACCGCGTTCATCGGCCCGTCCGGGTGCGGCAAGACGACCGTGCTGCGGACGCTGAACCGGATGAACGACCTCATCCCGGGCGCCCGGGTCGAGGGTGCCGTGCACTACCACGGGATGTCGCTGTACGGCAAGGACGTCTCCGCGATTGCCGTGCGGCGCCGGATCGGCATGGTGTTCCAGAAGCCGAACCCGTTCCCGAAGTCGATCTACGACAACGTCGCCTACGGGCCGCGCATCAACGGCATCCGCGGCAAGGGCAAGCTGGACGAGATCGTCGAGCACTCGCTGCGCCAGGGCGCGCTGTGGGACGAGGTGAAGAACCGCCTGAAGGCGTCGGCCCTCGGCCTGTCCGGCGGGCAGGCCCAGCGGCTGTGCATCGCCCGCACGCTCGCCGTCGAGCCGGACGTCGTGCTCATGGACGAGCCCTGCTCGGCGCTCGACCCGATCGCGACGAGCGCCATCGAGGACCTGATGCACGACATCAAGTCGCAGTACACCATCGTCATCGTCACGCACAACATGCAGCAGGCCACCCGGGTCAGCGACCGCACCGCGTTCTTCTCCGTGCTCCGCAACGAAGAAAGCGACACCCGGACGGGCGTGCTCGTCGAGTACGGCCGGACCGAGCAGATCTTCCAGGACCCGGAAGACCCCCGCACCAGGGCCTATGTCACCGGCCGGATGGGCTGAGCCGGAAATGGCCGGAATTGTCGTCGGGGTGGACGGCTCGGACAGTTCGCGTCGTGCCCTGGGCTGGGCGATACGCGAGGCCGTGTCGCACCAGCTGCCACTGACGGTCATGTCAGTTCACCAGGACCCGGCTCGCCCGGCCACCGAGATTTACTGGGGAATCCGGCCGGAAAATACCTTCAAGGCGGAACTCGCGCAGAAGGCACTCCAGCAATTCGTGGACAGTGTCGCGAGCGAAATCGGCGAGACGGTGCCTGAGTGCACCGTGAGCGTGACCACGGGCGAGGTGGCCGAGGAACTCATCAAGGCCTCGCACGACGCCGACATGGTCGTCCTGGGAACCCGCGGCAGCGGCGGCTTCACCCGGCTCCTGCTGGGCTCGGTCAGCAGCCAGGTGGTCCACCACGCGGCCTGCCCCGTGGTGGTCATCCCCCGCCCGCACCAGGCCGCGCGCCCGGGGTGACGGGCGAGCGCCCTAGTCCGGGGGCTGGGCTCCGGCCAGGTAGACCACCCGGCGGGCGATGTTGACGGCGTGGTCACCGAGACGCTCGTAGAACCGCGCCACCAGCGTCATCTCCATCGTCACCGCTATCGCCATCCGGCCTGAGGCCAGCTCGGCGATCAGGCTGGCGTGCAGCTCGTCCATCTCGCTGTCGAGCTCGCTGAGCGCCACCGCGGCGGAACGGTCCCGCTTGTACCAGGAGTCCGCGGCCTGGCGCCACATGACGGAGGCGAGGCTCCCCATTCGCTCGACCAGTCCCCGGCTGCGCGGCGAGAGGTCCTCGTTGAGAATGTGATTGGCCCGGTGGGCGATGTCCACGACCAGGTCGTGGGAGCGCTCGAGTTCGGGCACGATCCGCAGTACGGAAAGCAGGAAACGCAGGTCCGAGGCCACCGGGGCCTGCAGTGCGATCTCCCGGTTGACCAGGTTCTCTATCTCCGGGTAGAGGGCGTCGATGAACCGCTCGCGCTCGGCCAGTTCCTGGAGCACATCGTCGTCGCCACTCAGGAGAGCATTCGTCGCTCCGGGGAGGTCCTCGGCGACCATGGCAAACAGTTCGATAACTTTGCCTTCAATGGCTTCTAGCTCGCTCTGAAATCCCTGCCGGTGTTCGACCACGATTAAATCTTACGCCCCGGTGGCGGGCTTTTCCGGCCGGGGTGGCCACTGGGTTTTCCCGCCTCGTCCGGCCGCCCGGCGGGCGGCCGCTTCGGCGCAATAGGCGCGTGCGGGTGGCGGCGCGGACCGGACCACAGCGCCGGCACCGCGTCCACCGCCCAGGCCACCGCGTAGGCGGCCTGCTCGTAGTTGACCCGCCAGCCGACGAAGTCCGCCCAGGCGTCTTCCGGGTCGCGCTTGATCGGGAAATCGACCTTGCGCATGACGGCCACCCCGGCCAGGAACTCCTCGTAGGTCAGGCTGATCCCGGCGGCCGGGTCGGGCATGTCCGGCACGTGCGCCCCCAGGGCCCGGGCCACCTCGGTGAAGCACTGGAACCCGCTGCGCAGGCACAGCCGGGCCGGCACGGTCGGGGCGGACTCCGGGGCGAGGACGAGGTAGAGCGCCGCGGAGTCCAGCACCGCCAGCAGCGCGGTGACCCAGGAGGACATCGGCCGCGGCGAGCGGAACCGGACCAGCGGCAGGTAGGTCGTGTGGCTCTCCGCGACGTCCGCCGCCCAGCGTTCCCACTGCTCGTAGAAGTCCGGCAGGGTCCCGATGGTGGACGTGCCCGAGCCCAGCGCGTAGTGGGTGCGGGCCAGCAGTTCCGGCCCCCAGGACGGCACCCCGGCCCGCGCGTTCAGCAGCGCGATGTCGGTTTCCCGCCGGTTGAACGCCGAGTACAGGGTGGGCAGGTAGGCGATCTGCAGCGTCACCGTGACCAGCCCGATCAGCGCGGCGGCGTACAGGATGGCGCGCTCGGCCGCGCCGCTCTCCGTGGTGCCCCCGATGAACCAGAAGGCCGGCCCGGCGTTGTCGAAGGACTGGGTGACCCCGCCGTGCATGAACGGCCACAGCAGCAGGCCGAATCCCACGTAGGCCACCGCCAGCCAGGCCAGCAGCTGGCAGATCAGCAGCGTGGCCGCCTCCGCGGCCAGGATCCGGTCGCGCCGCCGGTAGTCGCGGACTCGCGCGGTGAGCAGCTGGAAGCCCACATGCACCAGCCGGTCCACCCATGCCATCAGCCGGCCGCCGGCCGGGCGCGGCACGATCAGCGTGCCGACCAGGCTGATGCAGTCGATGACCACCAGGAACAGCCCGGCGGCCGCGGCGATGCAGCGCAGGTACAGCGGCACCATCATGGCTGCCCCCGCTAGGCCGGCGCGTCGATCGGGACCCGGGCCGCGGCCTCGGGATGCCGTTCCAGCCAGGACCGGGCGAACGGGCAGGACGGCACCACCGTCAGGCCCTGCTCCGCCGCGTACTCGATGGCCGCCGTCACCAGCCGGCCGCCGAGCCCCTGGCCCTCCAGTTCGGGCGGGACGCCGGTATGCACCAGCACCAGCCGGCCGTCCCGCAACCGGTACATAAGCTCTGCCTCCACGCCGGCGTCCGCATAGACAAAACGAGACGCGTCGGGGTCCTGCCTGACCTGGGGTGCATCGATCATGGGGTACATCGTCTCAGGACCGGACTGGCCGGGTACCGGGGTGGATGCGAAGCTGACAGGACCAGCACGTCGTGAGGGGTGCGCATGACCATGACCAGCGCCGATCGCGGTCGGCCGGGCGGCCCCAGCCCGGCCCGGCCCGACCTGGCGGTCCTCGGCGAGATCCAGCAGCGGGTGCTGTGGCTGGCCACCCGGATCGTGGACGCGGCCAATCACGAGCGGGACACCGGCGACGGGGTCAAGGTGGGCGGCCACCAGGCATCCAGCGCCAGCCTGGTCACCGCGATGACCGCGCTGTACTTCGGCTTCCTGGATGCCCCGGACAAGGTGAGCGTGAAACCGCACGCCTCGCCCGTGTACCACGCCATCCAGTACCTGCTCGGCAACCTGGACCGCAGCTACCTGACGACGCTGCGCGCGTTCGGCGGCCTGCAGGCGTACCCGAGCCGGACCAAGGACCCGGACGCCCCGGACTTCTCCACCGGCTCGGTGGGGCTGGGCGCCGCCGCCCCGCTGTTCGCGGCGGCGGCCCGCCGGTACGTGGACGCCCACTTCGGCGCCCGGCCGCGGAGCCGGTTCGTGGCCCTGCTCGGCGACGCGGAGCTGGATGAGGGCAACATCTGGGAGGCGGTCGCCGACCCGGCCACCGACGGGCTCGGTGACGTGCTGTGGATCGTGGACGTGAACCGGCAGTCCCTGGACCGGGTGGTGCCCGGGGTGCGGATCGCCCAGTGGGAGCAGCAGTTCACCGCGGCCGGCTGGCACGTCGTGGCGGCCAAGTACGGGGCCGGGCTCCGGGCCGCGTTCGGCCGGCCCGGCGGGGCGGCGCTCCGCGACTGGATCGACGCCATGCCGAACGAGCACTACCAGTCGCTGTTCGGCCTGCCCGCCGGGGCGGTCCGCGGCCAGTTCACCGATGGCGCCCCGGCGGAGGTGCGGCAGTTCTGCGCCGCGATCCCGGACGCCGAGCTGGCCGCGCTGGTCACCGACCTGGCCGGGCACGACCTGGGCACGCTGCTGGACGCCTTCGCGCAGTGCGACGCCGAGAAGGAACGGCCCAGCGTGGTGTTCTGCTACACGGTCAAGGGCTGGGGCCTGCCCACCGCGGGCAACCCGCGCAACCACTCGCTGCTGCTGACCACCGAGCAGATCGACGAGATGCGGGCCCGGCTGGGACTGGCCCCCGGCACGGAATGGGACCGGTTCGACCCGACGACGCCGGCCGGCCAGTGGACCGCCGCGCGGCGCGAGCACCTGGCCCGGCCGCCCCGGCCGCAGCCGCCCCGGCTGACCGTCCCGGACGCCACCGGGCTGCGGGCCAGCCGGCCGCTGTCCACCCAGGAGGCGTTCGGCCGGATCCTGGTCGACCTGTCCCGCCGCGACGCCGTCGCGCCGTACCTGGTGACCACGGCGCCCGACGTGGCCACGTCCACCAACCTGGCCGGGTTCATCAACCGGGTCCACGTGTTCAGCCCGGCCGCCCGCCGGTCCTGGTCCGAGGACCCGGTGCTGCGGTGGGCCGAGGGCCCCGAGGGCCAGCACATCGAGCTGGGCATCAGCGAGATGAACCTGTTCCTGCTCCTCGGCCAGCTCGGCCTGGCCTGGGACCTGTCAGATCAGCCGCTGCTGCCGGTCGGCACCGTGTACGACCCATTCGTGCTGCGCGGCCTGGACGCGTTCATCTACTCCGTCTACTCCGGCGCGCGGTTCATCGTGGCGGGCACCCCGTCCGGGGTGACGCTGGCCCCCGAGGGCGGCGCGCACCAGTCCACCATCACCGCCTCGGTCGGCCTGGAACTGCCCGGCGTGACGTTCATCGAGCCCGCTTACGGGACCGCGCTGGACTGGCTGATGTGCGGGGCGCTGCAGGCCATCGCCGCGGCCGGGGCCGCCCCCGCGGGCGCGGCCGCCCCGGAACCGCCCGGCGGGGCGCCCCCGGGCGCCGTGCCGCCCGGCGCGGTGGACAGCGGCTCGTTCTACTTCCGGCTGACCACCCGGGCCATCGACCAGCAGCCGTTCGCCGCCGCCCGGGCCCGGCTCGGCGACGCGGTGCTGCGCCGCCAGGTGCTGGCCGGGGCGTACCGGCTGGTGGATGCGGACCTCCCGGCCGGCGACGGGGCGGGGCCGGCCGAGGGGGCGCCCCGGGTCTACCTGGTCGGCTGCGGGGCCGTGCTGCCGGAGGTGCTGGCCGCCGCGGCCGAGCTGGGCGAGGAGGGCATCGCCGCCAGCGTGGTGGATGTCACCTCCGCCGACCGGCTGTACCGGGCCTGGCAGCGGACCCTGCGGCAGGGCGTGCGCACCGCCACGGCCCCGTCCATCCCCGGCGCGCTGCGCACCGCGTTCGGCGACCGGGCCCCGATCGTGACCGTGCACGACGCGTCCTCGCACACGCTGAGCTGGCTCGGTTCCGCGCTCGGGGTGCCGGCGGTCAGCCTCGGCGTGGACGGGTTCGGCCAGTCCGGCACCGTCGCCGACCTGTACCGGGCCCATGACCTGGACCCCGGCTCGATCGTCAACGCCGCCCTGGCCGCCCTGTCGCTGCGCTGAGGAGGGCTAGCGGTAGGCCGGGATGCCGGTGATGGCGTGGCCCAGGGCCAGGGTGTGGATCTCCTCGGTGCCCTCGTAGGTGAGCACCGACTCCAGGTTGTTGGCGTGCCGGATCACCGGGTACTCCAGGGTGATCCCGTTCGCGCCGAGGATGGTCCGGGCCTGGCGGGCGATCTCGATGGCGGTCCGCACGTTGCTCATCTTGCCCAGGCTGACCTGTTCCGGGGTGATCTCCCCGGCCTCCTTCAGGCGGCCCAGGTGCAGCGCGAGCGCCTGGGCCCGGGCCAGGTCGGCCAGCATCCAGGCCAGCTTGCCCTGGGTCAGCTGGAAGCCGCCGATCTTCTGGCCGAACTGCTCCCGGGTCCGGGAGTAGTCCGCGGCGGCCTGCAGGCAGGCCCGGGCCGAGCCGGTGACTCCCCACGCGATCCCGTACCGGGCCTCGCTGAGGCAGGACAGCGGCCCCTTGAGTCCGCTCACCCCGGGCAGCACCGCGTCCGCGCCCAGCTTCACCTCATCGAAGTGCAGTTCCGCGGTGATCGAGGCGCGCAGCGACATCTTCTTGTGGATGGCCCGTGCGGTGAAGCCCCGCGCTCCGCGCGGCACCAGGAACCCCCGGATGCCGTCCGGAGTCTGGGCCCACACGACGGCGATATCGGCGATCGACCCGTTGGTGATCCACATCTTGGTGCCGGACAGTACCCATCCGGTGCCGTTAGGTATCGCGTGGGTTTTCATGCTGGCGGGGTCACTGCCATGGTCGGGCTCGGTGAGCCCGAAACAGCCGAGCGCCTCTCCGGTCGCCATCCGGGGCAGCCACTCTTCCTTCTGCGCGTCCGAGCCGTATTTCCAGATCGGGAACATGGCCAGCGAGCCCTGGACCGAGACCAGGCTGCGCAGGCCGGCGTCGGCCGCCTCGAGCTCACGGCACGCGACGCCGTAGGCGATGGCACCCATCCCGGCGCAGCCGTAGCCGGTCAGGTGCATGCCGAGCAGCCCCAGCTTGCCCAGTTCCGGGGCGAGTTCCCGGGGCAGCGTGCCGGCCTCGAACCAGTCCGCGATGTGCGGCATCACCCGCTCGGCGGTGAAGGCCGCCGTGGTGTCCCGGACCAGGATCTCCTCCGGGGTGAGCTGGGCATCCAGGCGGAGCACGTCGAGGTCGTTTCCGGGCTGGCTGAGCGGGTGCGGCATGGCGGGTCCTTCCGGTCCATCACTAACTACCCCGCCAGCGTATGCGTGCGGCGTTTGGCTGTCTGGGCCCGGGCGCACCAGGAATGATCGGGGGCATGAATGAGGCCAAACCAGCCAAGAAGTTAATCCGCACGCGGAATGACCGGATGGTGGCCGGCGTCTGCTCCGGGATCGCTGGCTATTCCGGCATCGACGCCACCCTCGTCCGCCTGATCTTCGTGGCCCTGACCGTGTTCACGGCCGGCGTCTTCGCCCTCGTCTACCTGGCGGGCTGGGTCCTCATCCCCGAAGAGGGGGAAGGTGCCTCGATCGCCGAGAACCTGATCAAGAAGACGGGTGGCGGTTAGCCAGGCCCGTGCGGGCAGGTCGCGCGGCACCCGCAGCTCGCGCGGAGCCCGGTGCGCCGAAGGGCGCCGGGTGTGCCTGCCGGTCACCGGCAGGTCGGGCAGGGTGGCCTCGGCGCTGCTGCAGCCGGACCGGGCCGGCCTGGCGCGGGACAGATCGCCCGCCGGGTGCGGACCGCTGGCGGGAAGCGGGTCGTTCGCGCGAAGCGGGATGGGCGGGAGGGGCAGGTCGGGGATGGGGCCCAGGCCGTCGGCCCAGCCCTCCGCGGGCGCGCCGTCCAGCACCGTGATCAGCTGCGCCATGCCGGTGGGTCCACGCGGTGGCCAGCGCGGCCGCGGCCACCAGGCCGAGCAGGCCGGCCAGGGTGATCGCGGCCTGCGGCCCCATCCGCTGGGCCACCGCGCCCCCGGTCAGGATGCCCAGCCCCTGCGCGGCGAGCAGGCCGGACTGGGCGACGGCGAACGCGGGAACCTTTCGCCCCGAGGGCAGCGCGCGGACGAAGGCGGAGGCGGCCGCCAGCTGATAGGCGGCGCCCGCGCCGGCCAGTGCCCACAGCAGCAGCACCACCGGCAGTGGCGGGCGGACCAGGGCGAACAGGAGCGGGGCGCAGGAGAGCATGGCCAGCCAGCCCATCGGCCGCATCCGGTCCGAGGGGCGCATCAGGCGGCCGAGCACGAAGCCGCCGACCACGGTCCCGGCGGGCAGCGCGGCCATGAGCAGGCCACCGGTGGCCGCGCCGCCGCCGAGGCTGCGGGCGTACGGCATGGCGAGCCCTTCGGGCACCACGGCGAAGCCGGCCAGCCAGCCGAACAGCACCAGGATGCGCAGCACCGGGGAGCCGAACACGGCCCGCAGGCCGGGCCCGGTGATCTCCCAGGACGCCGGGGCGCTGCAGCCGCGGGCCGGGGTGGGGGAGCCGGCCGCGGCCGGACCCAGCTGGCCACGATCCCGGCCGACAGGCTGAAGGACAGGGAGTCGAAGGCGAGCGCCCGGTACGGGCCGAAGGCCGCTACCATCACCCCGCCGGCCAGCAGGCCGCCCACCTGGCCGAGCTGGGCGGTGTGGCTGCCGAGGGCGGTGCCGGCCGGCAGCATGCGCCGGGGCAGCACGCTGGGCAGCAGGGCCGAGCGGGCGGCCGAGAACGGCACGCCCAGCATCACGGTGCCGGCAGAACAGCAGCCCCAGCGCGGGCAGCGGCAGACCGGCCAGCGCCATCAGCGCCACCAGCCCGGCCCGGGCCAGGTCGAGCATGATCATCAGCTGCTGCCGGGGGAAGAGGTCGGCGAGCCCGGACAGCAGCGGGCCGCCCACCACCGGCGGCAGGTAGCTGAGCGAGTAGGCCACCGCGGTCAGGAACGCCGACCCGGTCCGCGCGTACACCACGACCGCGATGGCGACCTGCGAGAACTGATCGCCCGCGGAGGACAGCGCCTGGGCCGACCACAGGGCGCGGAATTCAGGGACGGCGAACACGTCGCGGAAGGCGACGGGCTGCTCGCCGGGCTGACGATGACGGCCGGAGCGGGCCCCATGAGCCCGTCCTGCGTGCGCTCGTCCTGCGCGGGCCGGCCTTCGGGGGAGCGGGGGGTGCTCTCCGTGGTGCACGGTGTGCTCTTCTCTGCTAGGTCTCGGCCCTGGGGTGCCGGGGGCTTAGCGCGACATCGTTCTCACGCTGCGCTACCGATCCTGGCTTGGTCGGCCAAGTCCGGTAACAGCCAGTAGTGACCGTGAGTTGCTAGTCGATTGCCTACCGTGTCGAAAAAACTGGAATTGCGCAAGGGGTTCCGTCATCATCATCTTGGTTCGCCGCGGCCTCGCTTTGCCGGGCGGCCCGGTTGTCCCCTATGCTGGGGCAGTCCCCGACGGCGGGCGCCAAGGGCTCAGGCGGCGAAGGCCGTCACGGCCCCCATCGTCTAGTGGCCTAGGACACCGCCCTTTCAAGGCGGCGGCACGGGTTCGAATCCCGTTGGGGGCACGGTCGGCCGCGAGGCCGGCAAGCATGGTCCTGTAGAGCAGCTGGTTAGCTCGCCACCCTGTCAAGGTGGAGGTCGCGGGTTCAAGTCCCGTCAGGACCGCTCGACCTGAGACCGCTTGATCTTCCTCGGCGTAAGTGATGGTGGCTCAGGCACGGTCAGGTAGCTCAGTTGGTACGAGCGTCCGCCTGAAAAGCGGAAGGTCGGCGGTTCGACCCCGCCCCTGACCACCACCTCTGACCAGCGCAAACGCTGCTGGTGATCATCGCAGGTGCCCTCGTTTGCTAAC
>CAWIYD010000029.1:0-18359 GCA_963840195.1 uncultured Actinomycetes bacterium | reverse complement strand
CACCGACCACGCATCATGGTTAGCGGGCCACCCCCATCCCCGGGCCCATTCGGGTGCCTGGCCCTTATTGGCTATTCTCACTATTCGCTATGACAATACGGTTAGGCCCGGGGAAAGGCCCTTGCGGACCATAGAAGCATCCTGACGTGCTCTTCTTTCCCGTCAGGGCCCAGGAAGACAGCTGGGCCGGGCTGATAGCGTGCGGTGTACCGAGCGCGGGGAAACCCAATACCCGGGCTAGCCCGGACGGCCAGAAAGCGGAACGGGGAGTGTCATGACCGACCATTTCCAGCCGGATGGCGGCATCAGCCGGCGCGTACCTAGTCGGCCAGCTGAACGGGAACGGCCAGTCCATCGCCCATCTGGCCTTCATCACCTCGCTCACCGGCGGGAACCTGGAGCTGCTGGCCCAGGGCGGCGCCGGCACGTTCGTCAAGCTGAACTACCTTGACCACGCTGGCACCGAGCGCACCGGCCTCGCCGTGACCACGGGAACGGATGCTCCCATCATCTCGATCGCGCCCGAGGCGAACGGCGCCGCGTCGCTGGACCTGGAGAACAACGACCTGACCGGCGTGGAGACGGTCGTGCCGTCACCGGACAACCACGGCCAGCTGCGGCTCGATGGCCTGCTGGCGCTCACGGCCCACGCCGAGCCGGGCACCCCGTCCAGCGGCGGCATCCTCTACGTTGACCGCACCGACGGCGCACTGAAGTTCAAGGGGCGTTCCGGCACCGTCACCACGATCGCGCCCGCCTGAGGTCAGGTAGCGGACCCGGGATCAGCGCCAGAACCGTATCGTCCCGTCATCACCGGCGGTAGCGGCGATGGCCTGGCTGGTCAGTTCCCTGGCGGCCGGATGCCCGGTCACGGCCGGCACGGCCGGGAACGCCGGCGTGACCGCGGCGCGGCGGGAGCGGCGCCAGCGGATCACCGACACGCCGGCGATCACGGCCACCGCGGCGGCGTAGGCGGCCCGCACGATCGTGGCCGGCGGCACCTGGACGCCCGGGCAGCGGGCTATCGACCGCCACGTACTTGACCACGGCCAGGCTCAGCCACTCCACGCGGCCGTCGAAGGCGACCAGCATGACCAGCAGCATGGCGTACCACGGGAACGGCGGTGTCGTCACGGCCAGCGCGGTCCCGGTCATCACCAGCGCGCCGCGCCAGGGCCGGTCGGGGTCGGTGCGCAGCAGCACCAGCAGGCCGGTCACCGCCAGGATCAGGAAGGCGGCCATCAGGCCCGCCTGCCCGCGGGCCAGCACCCCGAGGAGCAGGAACCGGGTGCCGTTGCTGTACCCCTCCTGCTGCAGGTAGCCGGGCAGGAAGCCGATCACCCGGCCGCCCGCGGCCAGCACGTGCGGCAGGTAGACGGCCACCGTCGCGAAGAGGCCGGCCGAGGCCAGCGCGTACCAGCGCCGCCGGGCCACCGCGGGCGCGACCAGCACCGGGGTGACCTTCGTCCAGATGGCCAGGGCCAGCAGGGTCCCGCCGGCCAGCGACCGGCGCACCCCGCCCGGCCGGGCCGCCGCCAGCAGCGCCGCCGCGGTGAGGCCCGCCGCCAGCACGTCCACGTGGCCGTTGTTGCCGGCTTCCAGGGCCACGGTCGGGCACCAGGCCCACAGCACGGCCAGCCGCCGGTCCAGCCCGAGGCGGCCCAGGCCGAGCAGCAGCAGCACGGTCAGGGCGACGGCGCAGAGCGCGGCGGCGGCCTGGATCGGGGTGGTGCCGGAGCCGGGCGGGGAGAGCAGGTGCACGGCGAAGAAATAGGCCTCGGCGACCGGCGGGTAGATCGTGTGCACGATCGGCCGGTTGATCAGGGTGCAGCCGGGAACGGCCAGGCCGTGCGGGGAGCCGTACAGCTGCGTCCCCGGCGAGACGCACCACGCGGTGCGGTGGTGCGGCCAGAGGAACGGGTCACGCAGCGAGGCCAGCTGCGGGGCGGCCGGCGAGTACGAGTACGGGTCGATGCCGGCCGCCTGGACCCGGCCGTCCCAGATGTAGCGGTACAGGTCGTCGCTGCCCTGCGGCGGCGCGGAGAGCGCGGCCAGCTGGACCGCGACCGCGCCGAGCAGGATCAGCGGCACCGCCCGGCGGGCCGGCAGGCGGCGGATCAGCAGCACGCCCGCGGCGAAGGCCGCCCACAGCGCCACCGCCAGCGGGAGCACCCCGATCCGCGCGGTGAGCCGGTCCGGGTGGACCGTGAGGAACACGAGCGCGGTGAGCGCGGCCGCGACGGCCGCCGCCGCGCCGAGCCGGACCTTCGCCGCCATGCCAGTCATGCCGTCCACGCTGCCAGCAAACTCCCGCGCCAGGGCCCTTTGCGGTAGGGCCGTAATCAATCGTTAAGGACATCCCGCCAGCTCATGGCGCGGCGGGCCGATGCCGCGGGACAGCGCCGCGAACCAGCGGCCCGCGTCGGTCCAGACCTCGGTCACGGCCAGGCCCGCGTTCAGCCCGAGCTCGCTGATCTGGTCGGCGCCGATGGTGGCCCAGGGGAACCAGGAGCTGAAGCGCCCCGCGTGGCTCAGCCGGACCATCTCCCGGGCCAGCGGCGCGCCGGGGGGCTCGACCTCCACCAGGGCCTGCCCGGCCGGCATGAGCAGCTCGGCCACCCGGGACAGCAGCGCGTCCGGGTCGCCGCCGATGCCGATGTTGCCGTCGGCCAGCAGCACCCGGGCCCACCGGCCGGTGCCCGGCACCGTGGCGAACACGTCCCGGTGCAGCGCGAGGGCGCCGCACGCCCGGGCCAGCTGGACGGCCGAGGGGGTGATGTCGATGCCGAGCGCCGGGACGCCGCGCTCGGCCAGCGCGACCGTCAGGCGGCCCGGCCCGGAGCCCACGTCCAGGGTGTGCCCCTGGCAGCGCTCCAGGATGGAGCCATCCCCGGGAATGACGTGCAGCCAGTCATCGATCCGCAACGGCGTGCGACGGCCGTCCGCATACTCGATCTCTGGGCGGGCCAGGCCAGCAAGAGCATCCTCATACAGCTCACCGAGCACGCCGGTCCCTCCTTGATCTGGCCGCCCCGGGCAGCGCAACGGCCACGGTCGCAGCCGCGAAGAGCCTATTGCGACCTGCCCCGATGTGACCCTTACGGAGCTGTGACGTATCTGCCCCGGCTAGCAGCACAATTGGCGTTGCGCCTTTACGGTGGGTATGTGAACACCAACCCCGACCGGCCGGGGCGGATCATCGTCGTGGACGACGACGCGACCCTGGCTGATGTCGTCGGGCGTTACCTGACGCGCGATGGGCACCATGTGGAATGTGTCGGCGACGGCTATGAGGCGTTGCGCCGGGTCGCCGCCGAGCCTCCGGACCTGGTGGTCCTGGACTTGATGCTGCCCGGCATCGACGGGCTCGAAGTGTGCCGCCGGCTGCGCGCGCAATGGCCGATCCCGGTGGTGATGCTGACCGCGCTGGGCGAGGAGACCGACCGGGTGGTCGGCTTCGAGACCGGCGCGGACGACTACGTCACCAAGCCGTTCAGCCCGCGGGAACTGACGCTGCGGGTGCGCTCGGTGCTGCGCCGGGCCCGGGGCGGCGGGCTGCCGGAGCCGCCCTCGCTCGGGGTGATCAAGGACGGCAACCTCGTCGTGGACCTGGGCGCGCATTCGGTCATGCTGGGCGAGAGCGCGCTGTCCCTCACCTCGCGGGAGTACGACCTCCTGGTGTTCCTCATGCGCAGCCCCCGGCAGGCGTTCAGCCGCGAGCAGTTGCTGGCGCACGTCTGGGGCTGGACCTTCGGCGACACGTCCACGGTGACCGTGCACATCCGCCGGCTCCGGGAAAAGATCGAGCCGGACCCGACGGCGCCGCGGCGCATCGTCACGGTCTGGGGGGTTGGCTACCGCTACGAACCAGGAGAACCATGACCGGCATCGACTGGCCGACCATCCAGCAGGCCTCCGAGGACGTCGCCGGTGTCGCCGTGGCTGCGGCGGCGGCCGGGCTGCTTATCGTCCGCCTGCTGGCCAAGCGGTCCATGGCCACGCTGCTGTTCGTGGTGGCGGCCGTGGTGATCGCCAGCTCGGCGGTGGGCGTCGGCATCGTCGCCCACCAGATGCTGGTCATGCCCCAGGACACCAACGTCGTGCTGGTCGTCGTGATCATGGCGGCGCTGGCCGGGCTGGCGGTCGCGCAGATCGTCGGCCGCCGGGTCACCAAGGCGGGCCGCGTCCTGCTGAGCGCGGTGCAGGACGTCGGCAGCATCGGCTACTACGAGCCGCCGCAGGCCAGCCTGCCCGCCGAGTTCGCCACGCTGTCCGACGAGCTGGCCCACGCGCACGAGAAGCTGGCCGAGTCACGCACCCGGGAGCGGGCCCTGGAGGCCAGCCGCCGGGAACTCGTCGCCTGGGTCAGCCATGACCTGCGCACCCCGCTGGCCGGCCTGCGGGCCATGGCCGAGGCGCTGGAGGACGGGGTCGTCGTGGACTTCGAGACGGTGACCACCTACCACACCCAGATCCGGCGGGAGGCGGACCGGCTGTCCGCGATGATCGACGACCTCTTCGAGCTGGCCCGGATCCACGCCGGGGCGCTGCGCCTGTCGCGCCGCCTGGTCGGGCTGGACGACCTGGTCGCCGAGGCGCTGGCCAGCACCGAGCCGCTGGCCCGGGCCAAGGGCGTGCGGCTGCGCGGCTCCTCGGTGCGCGGACTGCCGGTGCTGGTGGATGCGGACGAGTTCGGCCGCGCGCTGCGCAACCTGGTGACCAACGCGATCCGGCACACGCCCTCCGAGGGGCTCGTGGAGGTCCAGGGGGACGTGCACCGGGGCATGGCCTGCGTGAGCGTGGTGGACGCCTGCGGCGGGATCCCCGCCGATGCGCTGCCGCGGGTGTTCGACGTGGCCTTCCGCGCCGAGACGGCCCGCACGCCGGGGCCGGACAACAATGCCGGGCTCGGGCTGAGCATCGCCCGGGGCATCGTGGAGGCGCACGCCGGCCAGATCGCCGTGCAGAACATGGCCCGGGGCTGCCAGTTCGTCATCCGGCTGCCGCTGGGCCGGGCGGAGGCCGCGCCCGTGGCCCCCTCGGCCGGCTACGTGAGCCAGGCCAACTGACCCAGCAGGCCAGCCGCGCCGCCGTCCCGGCCGGAGAATGCCCCTGGCCGGGAGGCCGCAGCGCAGGCGGATGCCTCAGCCGGCCAGGCTCAGGCCCGCGGTCCCGGCGTGGCCCGCCCGGGACGCGCTGGCCGGGCGGCGCAGCGGCGCGTGCGCGAACTCCTTCATCCCGTCGGCGAAGCTGGTCCCGGCCCGGAAGCCCAGGCCCTGGGCGGCAGCCCCGGGCGAGGCCACCACGTGCCGGACGTCGCCGAGCCGGTAGCGGCCGGTCACCTCGGGCGCCGGGCCGCCGAACGCTGCGGACAGCGCGGCCGCCATCTCTCCCACGGTGTGCGGTTCCCCGCTGGCCACGTTGAACGCCCGGACCGCCCCGGGCAGGCCGGCCTGCAGCGCGGCCAGGTTGGCCCGGGCGACGTCGTGCACGTGGACGAAGTCACGGCGCTGCGCGCCGTCCTCGAACACCTGCGGCGCCCGCCCGGCTTCCAGGGCCGAACGGAAGATCGCCGCCACCCCGGAGTACGGCGTGTCCCGCGGCATCCGCGGCCCGTACACGTTGTGGTAGCGCAACGCCACCACGGACCCGCCCGTCATCCGGGCCCAGGTGGCCGCCAGGTGCTCCTGGCCCACCTTGCTCGCGGCGTAGGCGTTCCGCGGGTCGAGCGGCGCGTCCTCGGTCACGGTGGCGGTGGCGAGCTCACGGGAGCACTGCGGGCAGCGCGGCTCGAACCGGCCGGCGGCCAGGTCCTCCTCGCCACGCGGCGCCGGGCGCACCCGGCCATGCTCGGCGCACTCGTAGGCGCCTTCGCCGTACACGACCATGGACGAGGCCAGCACCAGGCGGCCCACGCCGCTGCGGCCCATCGCCTCCAGCAGCACCGCGGTGCCGGTCACGTTCACGTCGGAGTAGGCAGGCAGGTCGCCGAGGTCGACGCCCAGCCCGACCATGGCCGCCTGATGGCAGACCACGTCGGCGCCCGCCACCGCCCGGCGGACGGCCGCCGGGTCCCGGACGTCGCCGACCGCCAGCTCGAAATCGCCTGGCAGGTAGTCCGGCCGCCCGGTGTGCACCGCCGGGTCGAGCGAGTCCAGTCCCTGCACCTCGTGCCCGGCCGCGCGCATGACATCGACTGCATGGGAGCCGATAAAGCCCGCGGCCCCGGTCACCAGTATTCGCATGGCAGCAGCGAATCACGCCGCCGACCTGCGCTCCTACGGTGCGCGACCATATGTCACAGGTCTGTAAGGGTCGTTTCGGCCCCTCCCGGGCTAGCGTCGCAGCCATGAGCATTGATGTCATCCTGCCCTGCCTGAACGAGGCGGAGGCACTGCCCTGGGTGCTGTCCCGGATGCCCGCCGGCTTCCACCCGATCGTGGCCGACAATGGCTCGACCGACGCGTCGGCCAGCATCGCGGCCGCCCACGGGGCCACGGTCATCGCGGTGCCGCAGCGTGGCTTCGGGGCGGCCTGCCACGCCGGGCTGGTCGCCGCGACCAGCGACATCATCTGCTTCATGGACGCGGACGCCTCGCTCAACCCCCACGACCTGCCGCAGGTGGCCGGCCCGGTGCAGGCCGGCTCGGCGGACCTGGTGCTGGGCCGCCGGGTCACCCGCAGCCTGGGCAGCTGGCCGCTGCACGCCCGGGTGGCCAACAAGGTCCTCGCCGCCGAGTTGCGCCGGCGCACCGGCGTGCGGCTGCGCGATCTCGGGCCGATGCGCTGCGCCCGGCGCGCGGACCTGGTCCGGCTCGGGCTCACCGACCGCCGCTTCGGGTACCCGCTGGAGATGGTGATGGCCGCGGCCGTCGCCGATTGGAGGATCGACGAGGTGGATATTCCCTACCTGCCCCGGTCCGGGCGGTCCAAGGTCACCGGGACGGTGGGCGGCACGGTGCGCACCGTACGGGACATGCGGCGGGTGCTCGCCTCATGAGCCCCATCGCCGCCCAGCTCGTGGTGCTGGCCAAGGCGCCGGTGCCGGGCCGGGTCAAGACCCGGCTCACCCCCCCGTTCACCCCGCAGGAGGCGGCCATGCTGGCCGAGGCGGCGCTGGCCGACACGCTGGAGGCCGGGGCGAGCGCCTCCTTCGCCCGGCACGTGCTGGCCCTGGCCGACCAGTGGGCCACCCCGGGAGCGCTGCGGGCCGAGCTGCCCGGGCGGTTCGAGGTGGTCCCGCAGCGCGGCGGCGGGCTCGATGAGCGGATCGGGGCGGCCTTCGATGACGCCTACGCGCTGCCAGCCCGTCCCGGTGGTGCTGATCGGGATGGACACCCCCCAGGTAACGCCGGGGCTGCTGGAGACGGTGGCCCAGCCGCTGGTCTCCGGCGACGCGGACGCGGTGTTCGGGCCGGCCGTGGACGGCGGGTTCTGGCTGCTCGGGCTGCGCACGCCCGACCCGGAGCTGATCCGGGGCGTCCCGATGTCCGTGGCTGAGACCGGCCAGGTCCAGCTCGCCCGGCTCCGCGCGGCGGGGCTGCGGGTCCGGCAGGTCCCCGAGCTCGTCGACGTGGACACGGCCGAGGATGCGGTGCTGGTCGCCCGCCAGGCCCCCGGCAGCCGGTTCGCCGCGGCCCTGGGCATCCTGCACCCCGAGGACCGTGCCCGGCCGGGCGGCACCGGCCGGCACCATCACCGGGCCGAGCCGGCCGCGGCCGGCCTGGCCAGCTGACCGGCCGCGCGGACGCTCAGCCCGAGCGCGGCACTAAGGCACGCTGCGGGACGGGCCCGGCGCTGGCCCGGGCCCGGTCCGCGGCGATGAGCCGGATGCACAACTGCACCAGCAGCAGGCCGATCGCCGACTCCACCACGCCCACCACGATCCCCCGGGCCAGCAGCGCCACCACGAGGGCGGGCAGGCCCTCCGGGGCGGGCAGCGCCGACTCCACCCCGCTGGCCAGGATGACCGGCAGGGTCCCGATCAGGGCCACCTTCCAGAAGTGCGGGCGGACCAGGTGGGCGCTGCGGCGCAGCGCGGCCAGGGCCGGCCGCCGCTCTATCTCGATCACCGGCCCCACCACGGCCAGCAGGTTCATCGCGATCAGGCCCGGGATGACCAGCGCGAGCACGCCCACCACGATGATCGCGGCGACCAGCAGGTCGGCCCGGATCAGCGGGCCCCAGGGCAGCGAGCGCAGCACCGGCCTGATCCGGGCGCCGTCCGGGCCGTCGCCACGGACCAGCCGGGACAGGAAGCCGGCCAGGAACACCGAGCCGAGCAGGCTCACGCCGGAAGCACCCACCGAGCCGGCCACCCGCAGCGGGAGGTTGGTCCGGTCGATGAAGTGATCGGCCGCTATCTCGGCCAGCGCGGTCACGGTGCAGACGGTCACCGAGACGGCGAGGATCCGCCATGCGTCGCGCCGGCCGGTGCGGGCCGCCGCCGCGACGATCTCCCGGGCCGGCAGCACGGGTGCCCGGGGGCGCCGCTCCCTGCCCCGCCGCTTCCCCCGGTGGCGACGTGAGGTCATAAGCCCTGACGCTACGTCAGGACAGCGGCCAGGCCCGCCACCGGGCTGCCGGAACCGCCCACGAGCGCGGCCAGGCGGGAAGGCCCGCGGCTACTCCTTGACGGGAAGCTCGGTGAGCAGGTCGCCGGAGGTCTCCATGCCGGCCCGCCACACCGACCGGGCGATGATCTTGGTGAGGTCGGCGCGGGCGGCGTACTTCGTGGCCACCTCGGTGCCCTCCTCGAGCAGCCCCTCGGACAGCGTGGTCGGCTTGAGGCCGAGCGCGAGGAACTGGTCGTTACGCACGCACAGGTCGTTCTCCTCGGCCTCCCGCCGCGGGTTGGGCAGGTAGGCGATGTCCACGCCCATCACGTCGCCGACCATCTTGGCCAGGTCCAGGATCCGGTGCGTCTCGGTGATCTGGTTCAGCACCCGCGGCCGGTCGCCCGCCTCCGGCGGGTTGGTGATGGCCAGCTCGATACATCGGACGGTGTCCCGGATGTGGATGAACGCCCGGGTCTGCCCGCCGGTGCCGTGCACGGTCAGCGGGTGCCCGATGGCGGCCTGCATGAGGAACCGGTTCAGCACGGTGCCGTAGTCGCCGTCGTAGTCGAACCGGTTGATCAGCCGCTCGTCCCGGCTGGTCTGCTCGGTCTGGGTGCCCCACACGATGCCCTGGTGCAGGTCGGTGATCCGCAGCCCGTCGTTCTTCGCGTAGAACGCGAACATCAGCTGGTCCAGCGTCTTGGTCATGTGGTACACCGACCCGGGGTTGGCCGGGTGCAGGATCTCCCGCTCCAGCTCGCCGTCGGGCGTGGGTACCTTGACCGTCAGGTACCCCTCGGGGATCGGCGCGCTCCCCGACCAGCCGTAGCCGTAGACGCCCATCGTGCCCAGGTGCGCCAGCGCGGCATCGATCCCGGTCTCCACCAGCGCGGTGAGCAGGTTGTGCGTGGCCCGCACGTTGTTGTCCACCGTGTAGCGCTTGGTCTTCTCCGACCGCATCGAGTACGGCGCCGCCCGCTGCTCGGCGAAGTGGACGATCGCCTCCGGGCGCAGCTCGCGCAGCACCGCCACCAGCCGGTCGTACTCGGTGGCCAGGTCCACGCTGAGGAAGCCGATCTCCCGGCCGGAGACCTCCTGCCAGGCCCGCAGCCGCTCGCTGATCGGCCGGATGGGGGTCAGCGACTCGACCTCCAGGTCGATGTCGATCTTGCGACGGCTCAGGTTGTCCATGATGGTCACGTCGTGACCACGGTCGGACAGGTACAGCGAGGTCGGCCAGCCGCAGAACCCATCGCCGCCGAGAACCAGGACGCGCATTCCGACTCCCATCACCTTCCGCCATTGCATGACACCCATCGGGCCGCGGCCGGAGGGACCGGGCGCGGCACATCCGGCAGCACGCTACCGCTGCCTGCCACCGCTCCCGTGGCGGGCAGTTTACCCGCCCACCCTGAAAGCGATACCTGCGCTTTAGCAGGAACGGCCGCACCTGGGCCCCCAGAGGGCCGCCGACCGCCAGCGCTGGCATCCTAGCCACGTGCGCGCCGGTACACCAGCACATGCCTGACCTGCGGCAGCTTCGGGGGAAGCGTCCGGCGGTCACCCTGGGCGCGCTATACCGCTGCGACCCGGACTTTACCCCTTCCCCAGGCTCCGCTTCTAACGGGACCGCCCAGGTGACATCCCCCACACCGGCGCGCGGCCGCCGGGCCCGCTGCGGGCGGCCGTAACCGCAGGGAAACATCCCCCGTGGACACTGGGGCGATGGGACAGCGGTGGATCCAGGTGGGATGTGACTTCACCTATCGTGCCGCGATCGACACGCCGGTGATCATCCAGGTGCAGCCGGCCCCCTCGTGCAGCGTCTCCGTGCAGGATGCGGCGTGGACCGCTGACCCGCCGATGCTGATCCGCAGCTACACCGACCTGTACGGCAACCCGTGCGCCCGGACGGTGCTGCCGGCCGGCGTGTCCCGGTTCGGCTACCGCGCGCTGGCCGGGGTCCCGGACGCGGCCGAGGACGCCGACGAGGACGCGGCCGAGTGCGGGCCCGACGCGCTGCCCGACGACACCCTGCTCTACACGCTGCCCAGCCGGTACTGCCTGCCTGACGTGCTCGGCGACGAGGCCTGGTCCCGGTTCGGCGGCCTGCCGCCCGGCTACGGCCGGGTCCGGGCCATCTGCGACTACGTGCACGGCCACCTCACCTTCGCGTACGGCAGCAGCACGCCGCTGTCCACCGCCGCCGACGTGAACCAGGCGGGCCGGGGCGTCTGCCGGGACTTCACCCACCTGGCCATCTCGTTCTGCCGGGCGCTGAACATCCCGGCGCGGTACGTCTTCGGCTACCTTCCGGACATGGACGTGCCGCCGGACCCGGCGCCGATGGACTTCGCCGCCTGGATGGAGGTCTGGCTCGGCGACCGCTGGTGGACCTTCGACCCGCGCAACAACGCCCGGCGCAAGGGCCGGGTGGTGATCGGCCGCGGGCGGGACGCCTCGGACGTCGCCATGGTGACCACCTTCGGCGGCCCGGTGCTGGAGTCCATGGCGGTGCACGCGGAGGAGGTGCCGGGATGACCCTGGACGCCCAGGCGCAGCTGGAGGCGGCGGAGTTCCTCGACCACCGGGGGCTGGACCTCGACGCCGCCGCCCGGGTGACCTTCGTCATCCAGCAGATCTTCCGCTACGCCTACGACGCGCCGGTGCAGTCACTGCGCCAGCGGCTGGTCATCGTGCCGCCCGCGCGGCACGGCGGCCAGCACCGCCGCGCCCACTGGCTCACCGTGTCCGGCACCCGGGCCCGGCGGCGGCTGCGCCAGGACTCCCGGGGGAACGTGGTCGCGCACCTGCAGGCCGACCAGGTGACCGAGGCCGTGGAATTCCGGCTCACCGCCGTGGTCGAGCGGATCCGGGCCGGCGGGCCGGCCCGGCTGCCCGCGGCGGCGCTGCACAGCCCGGCGCTGCTCCGGCCCACCCGGCTGACCGCGCCGGACGGCCGGCTCCGCGCGCTCGCCGCCGGCCTGCCCGGGCCGGGCACCCCGCCGCTGGAGGCGGCCGGGGAGATCTGCGCGCTGGCCCACCGCAGCCTGGAGTACGCCGACGGGGTCACCTCGGTGACGACGACGGCGGCCGAGGCGCTGGCCCTGGGCCGGGGCGTGTGCCAGGACTCCGCGCACGTGATGCTGGCCCTGTGCCACCTGGCCGGGCTGCCCGCCCGGTACGTGTCCGGGCACCTGATCGGGCAGGGCGGCACGCACGCCTGGGTCGAGGTGATCGTGCCGTGCGGCCCGGACGCGGAGGCGATCGCGTTCGACCCGTGCCACGGGCGCCGGGCCACCAGCGGCTACCTGACCGTCGCCACCGGCCGCGACTACCGCGACGTGGCCCCCACCTCCGGCAGTTACGTCGGCTCCGCCCCCGGCCGCCTCACCGCCCAGCGCCGCGTCGGCGTCCTCGGCGCCGCCTGACCTCAGGTCCAGTTCGACAGGATGATGTTGTGGTAGCCGAGGTTCAGGATGGGACGGCCGGAGTTGGGCAGCGGCCGCCCGAACCGGTCCAGGCCGATGTAGTTCTTGATCACCCAGTTGTGGCTGGTGCCCGGGGTCAGCGTCACCCCGGTGCCGGTGTTGCCGCTGATCAGGTTGGCCGGCCGGAGCCGGGCGTCACCGATCAGGTTGCGGGTGGCCAGCCCGGTGACCAGGACCCCGCCCCGGTGGTTGGCCAGCGCCTGGGTGCCCAGCACGTTGGTCCCGATGTCGCTGGTGAAGACCTGGTTCTGGTAGGCCCGGCCGGTGATCACCACTCCCCACCCGGTGTTCCCGGAGAACGTGTCCTGCGGGATGACCGAGCGGAGCGTGCCGCCGATCACGTTGCCGTGCGCGGTGCCGCCGATCAGCAGGCCGTCGCCGCCGTTGGGCAGCACGCCGTTGCCCTTGGTGTTCAGGCCGACGATGTCCGGGTCCACGGTGACGCCCGAGGCGTTCCCGGCCAGCTCGATGCCGTTGTTCCGGTTCCCGGAGAAGACGTTGGTCCGGGCCAGGTTGCCGCCGCCGGTCGAGGTGATCAGCAGGCCGTCGTTCCCGTTGGGCGCGGCGCCCTTGAAGGCCAGCAGCCCGCCGAACGTGTTGAACGTGGTGAACCCGCTCACCGTCCCGGCCACCTCGATGCCGTTCTGGCCGTTGCCGGCCGACACGTTGCCCAGCGGGATCACCCCGCCGACCTGGGTGTTCCGCGACGAGCCGTCCACCAGCGATCCCGTCGAGGCGGTTGCCGACGCACCGTGGTGTTGTTCGCGCCGGTACCGAAGAAATTGCCCTGAACGGTGACGTTGTCGGAACTCGTCACCCGCAGGCCGTCCTGGTCATTGCCGCTGATGACGTTGTAATAGACGAACGGGTTGTTCACGAACTTGCAGCCGGTCAGGGAATTCCCGGGCGCCCGGTAGATCCACACCCCGTTGCGGCCGTTGCCCAGCCCGGCGTTGCCGGAGGCGGTGGTGCCGATGAAGTTGCCGTTCAGCATGTTGCCCCGCGAGCCGGCCTCGATCAGCACCCCGTTGCCGGCGTTGCCGGAGACCAGGTTGCCCAGCGGCGGGACCACGAACACCGGCGGGACGGTGCCCTTGCTGCCGGTCGGGTTGTTCGCCTGGCCGGTTGACGGGTTGGTGTAGGCGGTGCCGCCGATCTCGTTCGCCGACGCCGCCTCGGTCAGGGTGAGGCCGTCGCCGCCGTTGCCGATGGGCAGGGTGCCGGCCGGGTTGGTGCCGATCCGGTTGGCCACGATCGTGTTGTGCGACGACCCGGACAGCATGATCCCGCTGCCCCCGTTGCCGGAGATCACGTTGCCGACCACCCCGGGGTACGCGGACCGGTTCAGCCCGATCCAGTTCCCCTGCGAGGTGGGTGCGGCGTACACGCCGGCGCCGCCGTTCCCGTCCGCCGCGCCGGTCAGGTCCAGCCCGATGTAGTCGCGGTTCAGCGTGATGGCCCCGGCGTACAGGGTGACCCCGTTGCCGCTGGCGTCGTCCACCGCCAGGCCGAGCAGCGCCGACCCGGCCGAGGCGCCCGCGAAGACCAGGCCGCCCTGGCCGCGGCAGTCGATCTCCACGACCGGCCGCCGGGCCAGGAAATACCCCGGCGCGGTGGTGCCGTCGATGATCACCCGCTGGGAGATGACCGGCAGCGCGCTGGCCAGCCTGATCACGCCACGGGTGGCGAACGCGATCCGGGCCGGGCGCCCGGGGGCCCCGGTGTTGGCCAGGGTGATCGCGGCCCGCAGTGACCCCGGGCCGCTGTCGTGGCGGTTCGTCACCAGGATGGTCCGCGCGTACGACAGGGCCTGCTGCCCGTGTGCGCCGGGCCGCGCGTGGCTGCCAGGCCGCGCGTGGCTGCCAGGCCGCGCGTGGCTGGCCGGCCGCGCGGCGGTCACCGCGCCGGGCGACGCCGTCGTGGCCGCGCCCGCCGGGATGGCCGGGAGTACGGCGGCCGCTGCTCCCCCGGCGGCGATGGCGGCCGCGCCGGCCAGCCGCAGCAGGTAACGCGGCGCCCCCGGGCCGCCCCAGCGCAGCCGCGGCCGCGGACCGGTGTGATGCGTGCCGAAAACGAACAATGTTATCCCGCTCCCCCTGGCTGACGGGAATGCCGGCCGTGGCTATTGTTCCGGCTACAGCCAATTTTCCCGTTTTTCATTACCCCGCCTGGCCGGCACTTGTGCGGTGCCAGCCCCCCGTGGCTTTCGTTAAGCTGAAAAGGTTTTCACCGTCAGGGAGTATTTACGGCAGGCCGGCGCGGTAAACACGGGAACGTTTTACGGGTTTCTGGCGCGAAAGGCCGACTAATCGGGTCAGTCCGCGGTGGCCAGCAGCGGCTCGAGGACGAGGCCGGGATGCTCCCGCTGCAGGGCCCGCAGCCGCCAGACGTCCTCGAACAGCACCAGCAGGGCACCGTCGCTGTGCCGGGTGAGCACCTCGAAGCCGCGCCCCGAGCGCAGGGTCTCGGCGGTGGCGGCGTCCGTGCGGCGGGCCAGGCTGTAGCCGAGCCGGTCCAGCCGCGCCGGGGCGCCGAACTCGTGCTCCAGCCGGTGCACGGCCACGTCGAACTGCAGCGGGCCGACCGCGGCCAGCACCGGGGCCTGGCCGCCGCGCAGGTCCGAGGACAGCACCTGGATGACGCCCTCGTTGTCCAGCTGGTCGATGCCCTTGCGGAACTGCTTGTGCTTGCCGGAGTCGGCCGCCCGGACCACCGCGAAGTGCTCCGGGGCGAACGCCGGGATCGGCGGGTACGTCACCGGCGGCCCGTCGTAGAGGGTGTCCCCGGGGCGCAGCGACATCGCGTTGACCAGGCCGATCACGTCACCGGGGTAGGCGGTCTCCACGGTCTGCCGTTCCTGGCCGAACATGGCCTGGGCGTATTTGGTGGCGAACGGGCGCCCGGTGGCGGCGTGGGTCAGCACCATGCCGCGCTCGAACCGGCCCGAGCAGACCCGGACGAACGCGACCCGGTCCCGGTGCGAGCGGTCCATGCCCGCCTGCACCTTGAACACCAGCCCGGAGAACGGGGCGTCCACCGGCCGGTCCGCGCCATCGGTGTCACGGCGGGCCGCGGGGGGCGGGGCCAGCTCGCACAGCGCGTCCAGCAGCCGCCGCACCCCGAAGTTGGGCAGTGCCGCGCCGAACAGCACCGGGGAGGACTCACCGGCCAGGAACGACTTCATGTCCAGGTCCGCGCCGATCGCGTCCAGCAGCCCCAGTTCCTCCTGGGCGGTGCGGTAGGCATCGCCGTCCCGGGCGGCCGCCTCGGCCGGGCCGAGCTGCTGCTCGCCGGCCCGGGCCGCGCCGCCCGGCGTGCGGGTATACACGGTGTAGCCGCCGGTGGCGCGGTCGATCAGCCCGCGGAAGTCACCGGCCACGCCGACCGGCCAGGTGACCGGCGTGGGGCGGAGCCGGATCCGCTGCTCGATCTCGTCCAGCAGTTCCAGCGGCTCCCGGCCCGGCCGGTCCCACTTGTTCACGAACGTGATGACCGGGATGTTCCGGCTGCGGCACACGTCGAACAGCTTGAGCGTCTGCGGTTCCAGGCCCTTAGCCGAGTCCAGCAGCATGATCGCGCAGTCCACCGCTTCCAGCACCCGGTAGGTGTCCTCGGAGAAGTCGGCGTGACCGGGCGTGTCCAGCAGGTTCAGCATCAGGTCCCGGTAGCCGAAGCGGAGCACCGCCGAGGTGATCGAGATGCCGCGTTCCCGCTCCATGACCAGCCAGTCGGAGGTCACCCCGCGGCGGCCGGCCTTGCCGTGCACCGCCCCGGCCGAGGTGATCGCGGACGCGTGCAGCGCCAGTGCCTCGGTCAGCGTGGACTTGCCCGCGTCCGGGTGGCTGATCACGGCGAACGTCCGGCGCCGGGCGGCCTCCGCGGGCACGTCCGTGCCGTGGGCCCGCTCGTGTAGTTCTGTGTCGGCTGCCGTCACCTGTGACCTGTCTCTGCTTGGCGGTGCTGGTTGCGCTAGGTTGCGCGCTGGGTCGTGCTGGGCCGGGCACCCGGTCCCCCGGAGTGCAGCGAGCGGGCCGCGGCGGATATTCCGCGGATAGTGCGCAGCGGCCCGGGCCCGGAAGCGGCGGACCAGAGCCCGGGAGCCCGCTGCTCGCGCCGGTCACGGGCATCTCATAACCTTGGAGAGCCAGATGACGCCCTGGCGGGAGGGCCGCCTTCCGAACCGCCGCCCCGCGGCTGATGGCTTCTAGCCCGGAGAGCGAAGCGGACGGAGCCTGGCGCGTTGCCTGACCACAGTGCGGATCATGCTGCCCAGCCACTACAGCCTACCGACCCCGGCCAGCCGGGGGCGGCCGGGCTGGCCAGCCCGGGGGCTGGGCCGGGGGCTGGGCCGCCGGCCGTCCCGGGCCGCCGGGCGCGGCGGCTGCCCCGGGCCGACCGGCGGGAGGTCGCCGCGATCTTCGCGGGCGGCGCCATCGGGACCCTGCTCCGGGCCGCGCTGGCCGAGGCGTTCCCGCACCCCCCGGACGCCTGGCCGTGGCCCACGTTCGGCGTCAATATCGCGGCTGCGTTCCTCCTCGGCTACTTCGTCACCCGGCTGCAGGAGCGGCTGCCGCTGTCCAGCTACCGGCGGCCCCTGCTGGGCACCGGGCTGTGCGGCGGCTTGTCCACCTTCTCCACCATGCAGGTGGAGATCCTCAGCATGATCGATGCGCACGCCTGGGGCCTGGCCGCCGGGTACGCGGCGGCCAGCGTGGCCGCCGGGTACGCGGCCGTCCACCTGGCCAGCGCGCTGGTCCGGCGGGTCCGGGTCATCGCGGTGCGGGGGCTGCGATGACCGTGCTGCTCTGGGCGGGCGTGGTGCTGATCGGCGGGACGGGCTCGGTGGCCCGGTTCTTCGCCGACGGCCTGGTGGCCTCGCTCGGCCGCCGCGACTTCCCGTTCGGCACGCTGGCCGTGAACGTGTCCGGGGCGGTCATCCTGGGCCTGCTCACCGGGCTGGCGCTGGGGCATGACCAGGCGCTGCTGGCCGGGACGGCCGCGGTGGGCTCGTATACGACGTTCTCGACCTGGATGCTGGAGACCGAGCGGCTGGCCGAGGAACGCGCGTACCGCAAGGCGGCCGTGAACGTGCTGGCCAGCCTGGTGCTCGGGGTGGCCGCCGCCGCGCTGGGCCGGCTGATCGGGGCGCACCTGTGAGCGCCGGGCCGGCCGGGGCGGCTGCGGACTGCCTCAAGCTGACCAGCTATTTCGGCGAGCGCCGCCGGGCCGGGGGCGCGTTCGTGGCGGATGCCCTGCTCGACCTGTACGGGCAGCATGAGATCGCGGCCAGCATCCTGCTGCGCGGCATGACCGGGTTCGGCCTCACCCACCACCTGCGCACCGACCGCTCGCTCACCTTGTCCGAGGACCTGCCGCTGATGGCGATCGCAGTGGACAGCCGCCCGCGCATCGAGGCGGTCCTCGGCCGGACCCTGGAGCTGAACAGCCCCGGCCTGGTCACCCTGGAACGGGCCCGGCTGCTGGCCGGGGAAGCCGGGGGCTGACCATCCCCGGCGGGCTGGCCATCCCGGCGGGCAGGACGCCCCGGCTGGGCGGGCCATCCCGGACGGGCAGCACGAGGCGGCCAAGCTCACGGTGTACCTGGGCCGCCAGGAGCGGGTCTACCGGGTGCCCGCCTTCGCCGCCGTCTGCGACCTGCTGCACCGGCGGGGCATCGCCGGCGCCACCGCCCTGCTCGGCGTGGACGGGACCGCGCACGGCCGCCGGGAACGGGCCCGGTTCTTCAGCCGCAACGCCGAGGTGCCGATGATGGTCGTCGCCGTCGGTTCCGGGGAGCGGATCGGCCGGGTCCTCCCGGAACTCGGCGCGCTGCTCCACCGCCCGCTGCTTACCCTGGAGCAGGTCCGGGTGTGCAAGCGCGACGGGCAGTTGCTGGCCGCACCGGGCGGCCTGCCCGGCGTGGATCCCAGCGGCATGGCGCTGTGGCAGAAGCTGACCGTGTACACCTCCGAGAGCGCCCAGCATCACGGCCAGCCGGTGCACCGCGCCATCATCGGCCGGCTGCGCGCCGCCGGGCTGAGCGGCGCCACCACCCTGCGCGGCATCTGGGGGTTCCACGGCGATCACCCGCCGCATGGCGACCGGCTGCTCCAGCTGGGACGGCACGCGCCCGCCGTCACGCTCGTGATCGATACGCCGGAACGCATCTCGGCGGCATTCGCCGTCATCGACGAGCTGACGACCGAGCATGGCCTGGTGACCAGCGAGACCATCCCGGCCATGCGGGCCGCCGGCGGCGGCAGGCGGCGGGGCGGCCCGAAGCTGGCCACCCATCACCTGCGCTGAGCCC
>CAWIYD010000028.1:0-235690 GCA_963840195.1 uncultured Actinomycetes bacterium | reverse complement strand
ACCCGGCCGGCCTCCTCGTCCGCGCGCCAAGCTTCTCCGCCACCCAGTCCGCGGTCTGGTACCGGTGGAACGGGGACAGGTTGGCGCAGCCGTGGTTGCCCTGCTCCAGGAGCAGCAGCTCGGCCGGGCCGCCCGCCTCCTCGACCAGCCGGGCCGCGTCCTGCCACGGGATCAGCCGGTCCAGCTTGCCCATCACGGCCAGCAGCGGGCACCGGATCAGTCCCGCCCGGCCCGCCATGCTGAGCTGGCCGGCCGCTTCCCGGGCGGCCTCGAAATCCGGCGACTTGGACCGGACCCGGAACGCCTCGCGGGTCAGCACCGGGCGGTTGTCCCAGTGGTCGGCGAAGTTGTACGGGCCCGCCAGCGCGACGCAGGCGCGGACCCGGTCGTCCCCGCTGGCCACCCGCGGCGCGTAGTAGCCGCCCAGGCTGACCCCCCACACCCCGATCCGGTCCGGGTCCAGGCCCGGCTCGGTGACCAGCCAGTCGATGATGGCCGCGCCGGGCACTTCCCAGTCACCGCGGATGGCCAGGTCGTACTCGGCCTCGCCCTGGCCGGGGCCGTCCACGCTGAAGGTGGCGACGCCCCGGGCCAGGAACAGGTCCTCGGTGCTGCGCAGTTCCTCCTTGGCCGAGTCCAGGCCGGAGAGCATGATCATGACGGGGTGCGGCCCCTCCCCCGGCGGCTGCCGGAGCACGCCGGCCATCCGGGAGCCCTCGAACGGGATCTCGATCCGGCGGCCGGGCGGGTCCAGGTAGGGCAGCGCGTCATCCAGGCAGCGCACCGCGGCCCGGTGCGCCGTGCGCATCTGGTCCGGGAAGTCCACGAACAGGAACTTGGCGAAGTGGTAGTACACCGCCGCCTGGGCCAGGTGCGCGCCGGCCGACATCTCCCGGCCCGCCGCCAGCGCGGCCCGGCCCAGCTCCTCATGCTCGGCGGCGACCGCGCTCCACGCCGCGCACCAGTCCTCCCACCGCTCCAGGCCCGCGGTGATCCGCGCGAAGTCGCCCGCGGTGACCCCGTTGGTCGTGAACCGCGGGGCCCAGTTCGAGATCGCCGCCGTCACCCGTTCGTCCACCCGGCTGCCTCCTTCACGTGCCGATGCGCTGGCCATTCCCTGCAAACGAATGCATACTCTCTGGGAGCGGCGGACCGTCAACCGGGCGGCCGGCCCCGCGGGGCGGAGCGGAGGGCATGACGCAAGACATCCGGGTGACGGTGAACGGCACGGAGCGGGTCCTGTCCTGTGAGCCGCAGGCGCCGCTGCTCGACGTGCTGCGGCACGACCTGGGCCTGTCCGGCCCGCGGTTCGGCTGCGGCATCGGGCTGTGCGGCGCGTGCTTCGTGCTCCTCGACGGCCAGGCCCGGTCCTCCTGCGACTTCCCGGCCTGGGCGGCCGAGGGGCACGACATCACCACCGTGGAGGGGCTGGCCGGCGGCGGCACGCTGCATGCCGTCCAGCAGGCGTTCCTGGACGAGCAGGCGGCGCAGTGCGGGTACTGCACGTCCGGCATGATCATGAGCGCGGTGGCGCTGCTGCGCGGCACCCCGGACCCCACCGAGCAGCAGGTGCGGCAGGCGCTCGACGGCAACCTGTGCCGGTGCGGGACGCACGGCCGGATCATCCGCGCCGTGCTGCGCGCGGCCGGCCGCCTGCAGCCAGCCAGCCCGGACCGGCCGGGCCAGCCCGGATGAGCGGGCCCGGCGCGGGCGGCCTGCCGCCGAGCCTGGCCGCCAACCCGGTGCTGGCGGACTGGCTCGACTTCGGCACCGACGGCGTGGTGACCATCCGGTCCGGCAAGGTCGAGTACGGCCAGGGCGTGTGGACCGCGCTGGCCCAGATCGCGGCCGACGAGCTCGACGTGGCCCTGCACCGGGTCCGGGTGGCCCCGGTCAGCACGGCCGGCAGCCCGGACGAGGGGGTCACCTCGGGCAGCCGGTCGGTCGAGGACTCCGGGGGCGCGCTGCGCCAGGCCTGCGCCCAGGCCCGGGCCGCGTTCCTGGCCGCCGCGGCCGCGAAGCTGGGCACCGGCCCGGGCGCACTGTCCGTGACGGACGGCCAGGTGCGCGGCCCGGACGGCCCGGCCGGCCTCAGCTACTGGTCGCTGGACGAGCCTGGCCTGCTCGGCGCGGCGGTGCCCGGCGCGGCGGCCAAGCCGCCCGCCCGGTGGTCGGTCGCGGGCCGCAGCGCGGCCCGCATCGACCTGCCGGACAAGGTGGCCGGCCGTCCCCGCTTCCTGCACGACATGGTGCTGCCGGGCATGCTGTACGGCCGGGTGGTCCGCCCCCCGGCCCTGGACGCGCGGCTGGACGGCGTCGGGCCGGCCGACCTGCCGGCCGGGGTGGTCGCGCAGGTGACGGACGGCTCGTTCCTGGCCGTCGTGGCCGACCGGGACCGGGCGGCCGTGGCCGCGGCCGCGCGGCTGGCCGCGGCGGCGCGGTGGACGGTGCGCGAGTCCCTGCCCGACGAGGACGACCTGCGCGGCTTCCTGCTGTCCGCGCCGGAGCAGGCCGAGCCGGTGATCCGGCGCGGTGACCCGGGGGCGGCCGCCCAGGCCGCGCTCACCCGGCACGCCGAGTACACCCGGCCGTTCCTCGCGCACGCCTCCATGGCGCCGAGCTGCGCCATCGCCCGGTGGGACGGCACGTCGGCCGAGGTGTGGACGCACAGCCAGGGCATCTTCGCGCTGCGCGGGGCGCTGGCCGCCGGGTTCGGGCCTGGAACCGGGCCAGCTCATCGTGCACCACGTGGAGGGCGCCGGCGTCTACGGGCACAACGCCGCGGATGACGCGGCGGCCGACGCGCTGCTGCTGGCCCGGGCGGTGCCCGGCCGCCCGGTGCGGGTGCTCTGGACCCGGGAGGACGAGCTGGGCTGGGGCCCGGTCGGCCCGGCCATGCTGGCCCGGCTGTCGGCCGGCCTGGACCCGGCCGGGCGGATCGTCAGCTGGCGGCAGGACGTGTGGAGCAACGGCTTCATCGGCCGCCCGGGCACCGGCGGCGAGCCGCGGCTGCTGGCGCTGGCGCACCGGGCCGGCGGCACGCCGATCACGGCCGCGCTGGACGGGCCGCCGACCGGCGCGATGGGCGCCACGCGCAACGCGGTGCCGGGGTACGACATCCCCGACCTGGCGGTGACCCGGCACCGGCTGCTGGAGATGCCGGTCCGGACCTCGTCGCTGCGGTCCCTGGGCGCGTTCCTCAACGTGTTCGCGATCGAGTCGTTCATGGATGAGCTGGCCGAGGCGGCCGGGGCCGACCCGGCCGCGTTCCGGCTGGCCCACCTGAGCGACCCGCGGGCCCGCCGGGTCATCGAGGAGGTGACGGCCGCCTCCGGGTGGGCGTCCCGCTCCCGGGCCGACGGGACCGGGTTCGGCCTGGCCTACGCGCGGTACAAGGGCCTGGCCGGGTACTGCGCGGCGGTGGCCGAGGTGTCCGCGGACACCGCCATCACGCTGCGCCGCCTGTGGCTCGCCGTGGACGTCGGCCGGGTGATCAACCCGGACGGGGTGGCCAACCAGGTCGAGGGCGGCGCGATTCAGAGCGCGAGCTGGGCGCTGCGCGAGCGGGTCCGCTTCGACCGGACCCGGATCACCTCGGTCACCTGGGACAGCTACCCGATCCTGCGGTTCACCGAGGTCCCGGAGGTCACGGTGCGGATCGTGGCCGCGCCGGGCGAGCCGGAGACGGGCGCCGGGGAACTCGCCCAGGGCCCGGTGGCCGGCGCCATCGGCAACGCCGTCGCCGACGCGGTCGGGGTGCGGGTCCGCGACCTGCCGCTCACCACCGAGCAGGTGACCCGCGCCATCGAGCGCAGCTGACCGATGGCCGGCCCTGGAGCGCGATGCGGCCCGGTCAGGGCTTGCGCCCGATCCCGCAGTAAGCCGGCAGGTCCTGGGCCGCCGAGCCCTGGGACGGGGCGACTCCGGCACCGGCGGGCGCCACCGGTTCACCGGCACCACCCCGGGCTCGACCAGCTCCAGCCCGGCGAAATACCGCTCGATCTCCGTGACCGGGCGGCGGCGGAGCTGGATTCTGCCCGATCCGCTCGTTGAGCCGCGCGGTGGCCACCGTGGCGACCTCTGCGTGACGTCGCTGACGGTGTCCGACAGGACCAGGTAGCTGCCGGACGGGACGGCGCCCGACCAGCCGGGAGACGATCGAGCGCGGATCGTCGTCGTCCGCGATGTACTGCATCACCATCAGCGCCATGACCGCCACCGGCTGGCTGAAGTCCAGCGTCTCCGCCGCCTTGCGCAGCACCGTGTCCACGTCGCGGGCGTCCGCGTCGATGTAGGCGGTGGCGCCTTCCGGCGTGCTGGTAGCAGGGCGCGGGCGTGGGCCAGCACGATGGGGTCGTTGTCCACGTAGACGACGCGGGACTCCGGGGCGGCGGCCTGGGCGACCTCGTGCGTGTTGTTCGCCGAGGGCAGGCCGGTGCCGATGTCGAGGAACTGGCGGATGCCCGCGTCAGCCAGGTACTGCACCGCCCGGGCGAGGAACGCCGGTTGGCCCGCACGCCGGGCAGGATCGCCGGGTTGGCCTCCGCCGCGGCCGACGCCAGCCGCCCGGTCGGCCTCGAAGTGGTCCTTGCCGCCCAGCCAGTAGTCGTACACGCGGGCCGGGTGCGCCACGTTGGTGTCGAACTCCACCGGCCCGCTCGGGCTCCGTGACAGGAGCGCTCAGCCAGTCCCCGCTCATGAGGCCGCCTTTCCGCTGCCAATTCCCGGCCTTATACCGCCATTCCGGCCGGTAGGCAGAGCTTAGCCGCTCCGCCGCGGCCCGGTCGGGCAACCGCCGGGCTCAGTGCGCGAACAGGACGCTGACCGACTCCCCCTCGTGGATCCGGCGGATCGCCTCGGCCAGCGCCGGGGCCAGCGAGATCACCGTCAGCTTGCCGCCGCGCAGCTCCGCCGGGATCGGCACGGTGTTGGTGCAGACGACCTCGGTCACCTCCGGCGCCGCCTCGATGCGCTGCAGTGCGCCGTCGGCGAACAGGCCGTGGGTGCAGGCGACCCGCACCGACCGGACGTCATGCTCGCGCAGCCGGGCCAGCAGTTCCAGGATGGTGCTGCCGCGGGCGATCTCGTCGTCCAGCACGATCACGTCCCGGCCGGTCACGTCGCCGATGATGGAGGTGATGCGTGACCTGCTCGTCGCTGAACCGCTGCTTCGCGCCCGGCGGCCACCGGCAGGCCCAGCCGCCGGGCGAAGGCGGCCGCCTGCTTGGCGTTGCCCAGGTCGGGTGAGACCACGACGGTATTGGACAGGTCGGTGTGCCGGAAATGGCCGGCCAGCTCGCGGAGCGCGTGCAGGTGGTCCACCGGGACCGAGAAGAACCCGTGCACCTGCGGCGAGTGCAGCGTCATCGTCAGCACCCGGTTCGCGCCCGCGGTGACCAGCAGGTCGGCGACGAGGCGGCCGCCGATGGACACCCGGGGCATGTCCTTCTTGTCCGAGCGCGCGTAGGCGTAGTGCGGGATGACCGCGGTCACCCGGGCCGCCGAGGCGCCGCGGGCGGCGTCCAGCATCAGCAGCAGCTCGACCAGGTGCTCCTGGACCGGGGCACACAGCGGCTGGATGAGGAAGACGTCGCGTTCCCGGCAGTTGGACTGGAGCTGGACCTCCATGCAGTCGTTGGCGAACCGGCGCAGCCGCACCGGCCGGAGCCGCTCGCCGAGGTCCGCGCAGATCTCGGCGGCCAGCTCGGGA
This sequence comes from uncultured Actinomycetes bacterium, assembly GCA_963840195.1. GTDB lineage: Bacteria > Actinomycetota > Actinomycetes > Streptosporangiales > Streptosporangiaceae > RYN-230. The sequence goes on along the minus strand of CAWIYD010000028.1, from coordinate 229,980 downwards.
TGGGCGCTGCCGCTGAACACCGCGATGTCCCGCACGCGCCCAGGGTAGTGGGGGCGTTCCAGGGGCGTCGCCCCCCGGGCTAGCAGAGCGCAGCGAGGTGCTGGGCGGCCCGCCGGAGCCAGCGGGCCGGGTCGGAGAGCGCCGGGGCCGGGCCGCCGGCCAGCGCGGCCAGGGCCAGGGCGTGCCGGGCCTCCGGCGGCGGGCCGGCGGCCAGCTGGCCCGCCACCAGCGCGGCGGGCACGCCGGCCGCGGCGGCGGCGGCCAGCACGGTTCCGGTGACCTTGCCGTCCGCCGAGGTCTGGTCGTAGCGGCCTTCACCGGTGACGACCAGGCCGGCCCCGGACAGCGCCGGGTCCAGCCCGGCCAGCTGGCACAGCCGCGGCGCCCCGGGGACGATGACCGCCCGCCACGCGGCCGCCAGGCCGTAGCCGGTGCCGCCCGCCGCCCCGGCCCCGGCGGCGCCGGGCTCCCCGCCGAGCAGCCCGGCCAGCCGGGCCAGCCCGGCGTCCAGCCGTTCCACCTCGGCCGGGCCGGCGCCCTTCTGCGGGCCGAATACGGCGGCCGCGCCGGACGGCCCGAGCAGCGGGGCCCGCACATCGGACAGGCAGCTGACCCCGCCGGGCGGTGGCCCGCGCAGCCCGGCCAGGTCCACGGCGGCCAGGCCGCGGAGTGCCCCGCCGCCCGCGGGCAGCGGACGCCCGGACGCGTCCAGGAACCGGGCCCCCAGCGCGGCCAGCGCCCCGGTGCCGCCGTCGGTGGAGGCGGAGCCGCCGAGCGCCACCGTCACCTGGCGCGCCCCGGCGTCCAGCGCGTGCCCGATGATCTCGCCCAGCCCGGTGGTCTGCGCGCCCAGCGGGTCGGGCGCGGCCAGCAGCGGGAGCCCGCTGGCCCGGGCCAGCTCCACCGCGGCGGCGCCGCCGGGCAGTTCCAGCCACGCGCAGTCGGCCGGGCGGCCGTCCGGCCCGGTGACCCAGGCCCGGTGCCAGCGGGCGCCGGGCACGGCGGCGGCCAGCACGTCCAGGGTGCCCTCGCCGCCGTCGGCGAGCGGGACGCACCGCACCTCATCGCCGGGCCGGACGCTGCGCCACCCGTCCGCCAGGGCCGCCGCGGCGGCCGCCGCGGTGATGCTGCCCTTGAACGAGTCGGGCGCGAGGACCACCTTCACTGCGGGGCGGCCGGGCCGGGCTGGTCCGGGTCGGGCTGGTACGGGGGCAGCCCGAGGGCGGACCGGATCGCCTGCTGCACCTCGTCCCGGTCCTTGGTGGCGTCGATGATGAGCACGTACTCCTTGCGGCGCGAACAGGGCCAGCACCGGGTCGGTCTTCTCGTGGTAGTCGCGGAGCCGGACGGCCAGGGCCTCCTCGCGTGTCATCCTCCCGGGTGACCAGGGTGCCGCCGCACACGTCGCACCGCCCCTCTTCCCGGGGGCGGCCCTGGATCAGGTTGTAGTCCATGCCGCAGCCCGAGCACAGGCGGCGGGCCAGCACCCGGCGGCGCACCTCGGAATCGGGCATGTCCAGGTGGATCACCGCGTCGATGTCGTAGCTCTCCAGGAAGAACTCGGCCTGCCGGGCGTTGCGCGGGAAGCCGTCGATGATGAACCCGTAGTTCCAGTCGTGGTCGGTGAGCCGCTGCGCGGTCACCGCCTCGGCCAGGTCGTCGCCGACCAGCTCGCCGGCCGCCATCACCCGCCGCACCTGGGCGCCCATCTTCGTGTGCTGCTGCACGTTCCAGCGGAAGATGTCGCCCACGCTGATGTGGGTCAGGTCCAGGTCGGCGGCGAGCGTGGTGGCCTGGGTGCTCTTGCCGCTGCCGGGCACGCCCATGATCACGTACTTGCGCATGTCGCTACCTTCGCACAACTGCCGTCCAGCCCGGCCGGATCAGCGGGGCCCGGGGCCGGATCAGGGCCGCGGCAGGCCGCCCGTCAGGCGGCCTTCTCCGCGACGCAGCTGTTCACGCATTCGCCGAGCCCTTCGATGACCGTGCGCAGCTGCTGGCCGGGCTGCAGGTAGACCGGCGGCTTGCGGGCGTCGCCCACCCCGCCCGGAGTGCCGGTGAGCAGCAGGTCACCGGGCAGCAGGGTGATGGCCTGGCTGGCGTAGGCGGCGATGTCGGCCGGGCTGAACAGCAGGTCGGAGGTGCGGGACCGCTGCATCACGGCCCCGTCCACCTCACAGCGGACCTCCAGGTCCGCGGCGTCGCCGACCTCGTCCCCGGTGACCAGGTACGGGCCGGCCGGGGTGCTCCGCTCGAACATCTTGCCCGCCAGCCACTGCAGGGTGCGGCGCTGCCAGTCGCGCATGCTCACGTCGTTGGTGACGGTGTAGCCGGCGATGGCCGCGGCCGCCTCGTCCCGGCTGGCCCGGTGGATCGGCTGGCCGATGACCACGCCCAGTTCGACCTCCCAGTCCACCCGCTCGCTGACGGCGGGCAGCACCAGGTCGTCGCGCGGGCCCAGCAGGGTGCCGGCGAACTTCGCGAACAGCGTCGGGTACTCGGGCAGCTCGCGCCCGGTCTCCAGGATGTGCGCGCGGTAGTTCAGCCCGACGCAGATGATCTTGGATGGCTGCGGCACCACGGGGGCGAAGCTGGCCTCGCTGGCCGGCACCGGGGCCGCGCCCGGCCGCTCGCCGGCCGCCGCGGGGTCCCCGGCGGCCAGCAGCGCGGTCACGTCCGCCGCGGCCAGCGGGACCAGCACCTCCCCGTCGAGCCGCGCCGCCGTCGTGCCGTCAGCCGTCCGGATGGTGGCAAATCGCATGCGCCGCACTGTAGACGGTGCCGCCCGCCGCCCGGCCGCCGGGGCCACGCTAGAGCGCGGCCCGGGTCAGCATGGTCAGGCGTAGAACCGGTAGATGGCCTGGGCCACGCAGGCCGGCTTGCCCCCGCCATCGACCTCGACGGTGAAGTCCGCGGTCACCTGGACCGCGTTCTCCCCGGCGGGCTCCACCGCGGCCAGCCGGGCGGCCAGCCTGATCTTCGAGCCGACCGGGACCGGCGCCGGGAAGCGGACCTTGTTCAGCCCGTAGTTGATCCCCATGCTGACCCCGCCGACCTGCAGCAGATCGTCGAACAGCGGGACGACCATGGACAGGGTCAGGTACCCGTGCGCGATGGTGCCGCCGAACGGCCCGGCCGCGGCCCGGCCGGCGTCCACGTGAATCCACTGGTGGTCGCCGGTGCCGTCGGCGAACGTGTTCACCCGTTCCTGGGTCACCTCGACCCAGCCGGTGCGGCCCAGGTCGGTGCCGGCCAGCGTGGCCAGCTCGTCCAGGCCATTGACGGTGGTGGTCACTGAGGCTGCCCTCCGTGGGTCGCGCGGAGCTGTTTCTTGAGGATCTTCCCGGTGGCGGTGCGGGGCAGCGCCCCGGTGAAGCATACCGACTTCGGGATCTTGTACCGGGCCAGGCGGCCGTCGAGGAACCCGAGCAGTTCCGGCCCGGTCGCGGCCGTGCCCGGCCGGAGCACCACGACCGCGCGGCCCACCTCGCCCCAGGTGCCGTCCGGCACCCCGATCACCGCGCAGTCGGCCACGGCCGGGTGCTCCAGCAGGGCGTTCTCCACCTCCGCCGGGTAGATGTTCTCCCCGCCGGAAATGATCATGTCCTTGATCCGGTCCACCACCGACACGTACCCGTCCGCGTCGGTGACGCCGACGTCGCCGGAGTGCAGCCAGCCGCCGTCCAGCACGGCCGCGCTCGCCTCCGGCTGGCCCCAGTACCCGGGCATCACGTTGGGCCCGCGGACGCGGATCTCGCCGCGCTCCCCGGGCGCGGCCTGCGTCCCGTCCGGCCCGGCCACCCGGACGTCGGTAAAGAAATGCGGCACCCCGGCCGAGCCCGCCTTGGCCTGCGCGTGCGCCGCGTCGAGCAGCAGCGCGCCGGGCGCGGACTCGGTCATCCCGTAGCCCTGGATGAAGGCCAGGCCCCGCTGCGTGTACCGGCGGATGGTAGCCAGCGGGACCGGCGCGCCGCCGCACAGCAGGGTGCGCAGGCTGGACAGGTCGGCCCCGGCCCAGCCCGGCGCGGCGGCCAGGGCGTCGTAGATGGCCGGGACGCCGAACAGCGAGGTGACCCGGTGCGCGCCGATCGCGGCCAGCGCCCGCTCCGGGTCGAAGGCCGGCTCGATCACCACCGTGCCCCCTTTGAGCAGGGCCGGCAGGCACAGCATGTTCAGCCCGGCGGTGTGGAACAGCGGGGCCACCGCCAGCGCCACCTCGTCGGCCCGGAAGTCCGCGTCCACCACCACGTTGACCGCATTCCAGGTGATGTTGCCGTGGGTCAGCACGGCCCCCTTGGGCCGCCCGGTGGTGCCCGACGTGTACATGATCATGCAGGGGTCATCCAGCCGCACCGGGACATCGGCCCGCGTGGCCGGCGGCCCGGCCAGCAGGTCCTCGTAGCCGTGCTCCCCCGGGGCGGGACGCTGCAGCGCGATGACCCGGGCCGGCCGGGCGCCGCCGGGCAGGCCGGCCACCAGGGCCGCCAGGGCCGGGGCGTAGACCAGCACGCCCGGGCCCGAGTCGGCCAGCTGCGCGGCCAGTTCCGGCCCGGCCAGCCTGAAATTCAGCGGAACGAAAACCGCCCCGCAACTGCCCGCCGCGAACAGCGTCTCCAGGAAGGCGGGATGGTTGGGGCCGAGATAGGCGACCCGGTCCCCCGGCCCGGTGCCGAGCCCGCGCAGGGCCCGGGCCAGCCTCCGCACCCGGTCATCCAGCCCGGCATAGCTGACCGGGCGGCCGTCATAGACCAGGGCCACCCGGTCCGGGGTCTTGCGGGCCCGGCGGCCCGTCCACGACCCAACGCCCTCGTTGAGCATGGCCAGCCCCTCTCACCCGCCGCTCACGGGTGCATGGTAGGGCAAAGCCCGCCTACTCGGGCAGCGCCGCTTCCGGCCCCGGGTCCGGCGCGGCCAGGCCGCGCAGCGCCAGCCGCCGCTCGCACCAGCGGCGCAGCTTCGGGTCGAGCGAGGAGCGCAGCAGCGGCCAGTCCTGGCGGAGCAGCCGCGCGTTGACGAACCGGGCCAGGTCGTTGCGGCGCCCCTGGGTCAGCACGATGCCGTACAGGCTGCGGCGCAGCCGGTCGTCGGTCACGTCGAACTCGCGCATGCCCGGCCAGGCCAGATGGCGGGGCAGCACGATGACACCCCGTTCCGGGCCGTGCAGGTCTTCCAGCCGGGCTGGCAGCCGTCCGGCCAGCCCCATCCGGCCGGGCCGTAGCAGATCCGTCAAGGACATGCTCCTGATTATCACTGACCTGCCGCAACGTCCCGGCATTGACGCGCGGGAACGCGGCGTGGCGTTGCGTCCACAGCGGGCGCGGCGGGCCGCGCGGCGCAGGCTAGACTCGTGCCCATGCCCAGCGATCCCCCGGCCGCGCGCTGGCGGTTCCTGATCCGGCCCCGGTGGCTCGGATGGCATGCCCTCATGGTCGCCTCCGTGATCGGGATGCTGGCGCTCGGTGACTGGCAGTTCCGCCGCGCTGAGGCGGGGAACGCCCTGAGCTGGGCGTACACCTTCGAATGGCCGATTTTCGCGGTATTCGCGATCGTCTTCTGGGCTAAGACGATCCGCGACGAGTTCCACCCGCCCGCCCCGGCCGGCCAGCCGGACGTCGCGCTGCCCGCCGGGGCACCCGGCGCGGCCCGCGGCCCAGGTGGCGGGCGGGGCCGGTGACGGCGGCGAGGACGACGAGGAACTCGCCGCGTACAACGCCTACCTGGCCCGGCTGACCGCCGAGGCCAAGGGGCACGGACGCTGGCACGGGCTCCGCTGAGGCGGGCCCAGCCCAGGCAGCCCACACACGCACGATTGAGGAGGCAGGCCGGTGCGCGCAGCCGTGCTCCGCTACCGGGTGATGGCGTACATAACCGGGGTGGTGCTCATCATCTTGTGCTTCGTCGGCATCCCGCTCCAGGTGGTCGCGGGCAAGCCCGAGGTCGCCAACGATGTCGGCGTGCTGCACGGCATGCTGTACATCATCTACCTCGTGTTCGCCTTCCTGCTGGCCCGCCGCCTGCGGCTGGCGGCCGGCCCGACCGTGCTGGTGCTGCTGGCCGGCACCATCCCGGTGCTCACGTTCGTGGTGGAACGGTGGCTGACCCACCGGTACATCGACCCGGCGCTGGCCCGGGCCGAGGCCTCCCCCGCCCCGGGGTCGGTGCCCGCCCCGCCGGCGTCCCGGTAGCGGTCCCGGCGGCATGACAGGCGAGCGGCCGGGCCCGGCCGGGCCGGCGGAGCAGTACTTCACCGCCCGCCCGGCGGCCGCGCACCGCCCGGGACTGGTCCAGGTGGTCCTGCCCGACCTGCATTTCGAGTGCGAGACGGACGCGGGCGTGTTCTCCGCCTCCCGGCTGGACCCGGGCACCCGGGTGCTGCTGGAAACCGTCCCGCCTCCCCCGGCCGCCGGCGACCTGCTCGATCTCGGCACCGGGTACGGGCCGGTCGCGCTGGCCATGGCGGCCCGCGCGCCCGGCGCCACGGTCTGGGCGGTGGACGTGAACGAGCGGGCCCTGGGGCTGTGCGCGGCCAACGCGGCCCGGGCCGGGCTGCCCGGCGTGCGCTGCGTGAGCCCGGCCGACCCGCGGCTGCCCGCCCGGTTCGCCGCCATCTGGTCCAATCCCCCGGTCCGGATCGGCAAGCAGGCCCAGCACGAGCTGCTCGCCGCCTGGCTGGGCCGGCTGGCCCCGGGGGCCCGCGCCTACCTGGTGGCGGCGCGGCACCTGGGCGGCGACTCGCTGCACCGCTGGCTGAGCGGGGAAGGCTGGCACACGGCCCGCCTCGCGTCCCGGGCCGGCTACCGGGTGCTGGAGGTGACCGCCCGGTGACCGGCCCCGGGCCGGCGCCGGCCGGGCCGCCCCGGCAGCTGCGCCCCACCGACGTGAAGCGGCTGAACCGCTCGTGGCGCCGGGCCACCGGCGGCCGGCTGGCGCTGCTGCTGGACTCGGTGACGCAGCCGTTCAACGTGGGCATGATCATCCGCTCCGCGGCGGCGTTCGGCGCGGAGCGGCTGTGGCTGAGCGGGAACACCGCCTCGCTGGACCATCCGTCGGTGGCCAAGACGGCGCTCGGCACCCAGCGGTTCCTGGCCGCCGAGCGCGAGCCGGACCCGGTGGCGGCGGCCAAGGCGGCCCAGGAGGCGGGCCTGCGGGTGGTGGCCATCGAGCTGGCCTCCGGCGCCCGGCCGCTGCACGAGGCGCCGCTGGACGGCGACGTGTGCCTGGCCCTGGGCAACGAGGACCACGGCTGCTCCCCGGCGCTGCTGGCCGCCGCCGACGCGGTCGCCTACATCCCGCTGGTGGGCCGGGTCGGCTCGCTCAACGTGGCCGCGGCGGCCGCCATCGCGCTGGCTGAGGCCCGCCGCCGCGAGTGGGCCGGGATATCCCCGCCCTAGCCCGCGCTTGTCAGGGTGCTGACATGCTCCGTTTACAGGCTGCACCGGCCAGTGACGCATACTCGCATACATGCTGACCGCATTCCTTGATCACCCGAGGCCGGTGGCGTTCGCGCACCGGGGCGGGGCGGCCCATGCCCCGGAGAACTCCTGGCGGGCCTTCGAGCATGCGGTGGGGCTCGGCTACTGGTACCTGGAGACCGACGTCCAGGCGACCGCGGACGGGGTGCTGATCGCGTTCCACGACCGCACGCTGGACCGGGTCACCGGGCGGCCCGGGCGGATCGCCCGGCTGCCGCACCGCGAGGTGGCCAAGGCGCTGATCGGCGGGACCGAGCCGATCCCGCTGCTGGAGGACCTGCTGGGCGCGTGGCCGGACGTGCGGTTCAACATCGACGTGAAGGATGCGCCCGCGGTCCAGCCGCTGGCTGAGGTGCTGCGCCGCACCGGCGCCTGGGAGCGGGTGTGCGTCACCTCGTTCAGCGCCAGCCGGCTGCGCACCGTGCGCCGGGTGCTGGACCAGCAGGTGTGCATGGCCGCCTCCCCGCTCGCGGCCGCGGTGGTGCGGTTCGGCGGTCCCCGCGGCCCCCGCGACCGGACCCGGCCGGGCCAGGGGCGTCCCGGCCAGCTGCGGCCCGCCGCCCGGGGAGCGTACCCGGCGCTGGCCGACCGGCTGGCCCGGACCGGCGTGCGCTGCGCCCAGGTGCCGGCCAGCGTGGCCACCCCGTCCTTCGTGGCCCGCGCTCACGCGCTCGGGCTGGACGTGCACGCCTGGACGGTCAACTCGCCGGACCTGATGCACCGCCTGCTGGACAGCGGGGTGGACGGCATCATGACCGACGAGACCGTGGCCCTGCGCGACGTCCTGCTCAGCCGCGGCCAGTGGCACCCCCGTCCCGGTGGGCTGAGGAGGGGTTGGAATCGGGCACAGCGGGAATCTTGACCGGGTACTCGGCGTTATCCACATCACAAGGCTGAGCGCCTGGGAGGCAGTGACTGATGGCCGAACGCGCACTTCGCGGTACCCGGCTCGGGGCAACGAGCTACGAGAACGACCGTAACACCGATCTGGCGCCCCGCCAGGAGATCGCTTTCGACTGCCCCAAGGGTCACCACTTTACCGTCCCGTTCGCCGCGGAGGCGGAAGTTCCGGCCACGTGGGAATGCCGGGTGTGCGGGGTGACGGCGTTCACGGCCACGGGCGACCTGTCCGCACCGCGCAAGGCCAAGCCGCCGCGCAGCCACTGGGACATGCTCCGGGAACGCCGGTCCATCGCTGACCTGGAGGAAGTGCTCGCCGAGCGGCTGGCGCTGATCCGCGGCCAGCGCGGCGAGCCCGCGCCGCCCAAGGTGTCGGCCCGGCAGCGCAAGAGCGCCTGAGGCGCGCTGAGCGCCGCCTAGCGGACCCGGAGGGGCCGGTCCCCCGGCGCGCGGGCCAGTGCCCGGGCCGGGCCCGGCTGCCCGGCACCCGCGTCGTCCCGCTGCCCGCCGCCGAGTCCAGCTGTGCCTGGGTGAGGAACAGGCTGCCGGCCAGGTCCGCCCCGTCCAGCCGCGCGCCGCGCAGGTCCGCCCCGGTCAGGTCGGCCAGCCACAGGCCCGCCCCGCGCAGGTCCGCCCCGATCAGGCACGCCCCGCGCAGGCTGGCCCCGCTCAGGTCGGCGCCGCGCAGGTCCTGCCCGGCCAGGTCCGCGCCGCGCAGATCGGCACCCGGGCTGGCCGGCGCCCGGGCCGCCTCGCTGGCCCGCAGCAGCAGCCCGTTGACCTCCCGCCGGAGCCCGGCCACATCCAGCGCTGCCAGCGCCGCCGGGCGCCCCGACGCCAGCTGGCTGGTGCTCTCGCGCGGCCCGGCGCAGGTCGGCCTGCAGCGGGCCGCTGACGGCCGCGGCGGCCTCGCCCAGGTACCAGAGCAGCTCGTGCAGCTGCCGCATGACCCCGAACACCGCGAACATCTGGCCCGCGTCCGCGGGCGCCTGCCGCCAGTCCCGGCCGCCGAAGGTTTCCTGGGTGACCCGCTGCCCGGCCCCGAAGCAGTCGTAGGCGGCGCAGCCGGGGAACCCGCGGCGCCCGGAGCCGGTCGTGGATGCCGCAGCGGAACCCGGCGGCCAGGTGGGGGCAGGGCTGGCCGGCCGGCTTATCGAGGGCGAAGTCGGCCGAGGCGGCGAAGGCCGGCGCGGTGCAGCACAGCGCGGCGCACCGCCCGCAGTCCGCGCGCAGCTCCATGGGAACGCCTCAGGCGGCGCGGTGGCGTGACCCGCGCAGCGACTGCCACCGGTCCGACACCCCCCACCAGGCGACCCGCCAGAACGCCTCGGCCACGATGGCCTTGCTCATCTTGCTGGAGCCGTGCACCCGCTCCACGAACGTGATGGGCACCTCGGTCACCCGCAGCCCGGCCGCGAGAGCGCGGCGGGCCAGGTCGATCTGAAAGCAGTAGCCCTGCGAGTGGATCTCATCCAGGCCGATGGCCCGCAGGGTGGCCGCCCGGTAGGCGCGGTAGCCGCCGGTGGCGTCCCGCAGCGGGATGCCCAGCATCAGCCGGGAGTAGAAGCTGCCGCCGCGCGAGATGAACTGCCGCGACCGGGGCCAGTTGACGGTCCGGCCGCCGGGCACCCACCGGGAGCCGAGCACCAGGTCGGCGCCGCGCAGCGCGTCCAGCAGCAGCGGCAGCTGCTCCGGCTGGTGCGAGCCGTCCGCGTCCATCTCCACGACGGCGCCGTAGCCCGCCTCCAGCGCCCAGCCGAACCCGGCCAGGTACGCGGCCCCGAGCCCGCCCTTGCCGGGCCGGTGCAGCACCTGGATATGGGAGTCCTCGGCCGCCAGCTTGTCCGCCAGGTCGCCGGTGCCGTCCGGGCTGTTGTCGTCGACCACCAGCAGGTCGGCGTCGGGCACGGCGGCCCGGACCCGGCCCGCCATGGCCTCCAGGTTTTCCCGCTCGTTGTAGGTGGGCATGATGACGGCCACCTGCCCGATGGGAGACCCGGCTTCCTCGTTGCCAACCAACCCTCTGCCTGCCTTCCGCCGTCCGCCGCGTCCCGCGGCCTCTCGGGCCCCCGCGATCCTTGCAGATTACCGTCGCGCCACCACGCGGCGGCCCCGCTCAGGGATGGCAATAGCGAAATTTGCACCTGCGTTGGCATCGGGGCGGGGGCCGTTCCGCTACCCGCGGCGGCCGCTCTCACCGCGCCGCCCCCGGAGGCCGGGCCGGTGGTGGCAAGCCGGTGGCGGGAAGCCGGTGGCGGGAAGAGGGCCCGGGCATCCTTCGGACCGGAACCCGTCCCGCCGGCGGCGGGCTCGCGTTCCGTTGTCTACTGGTGCCCAGGCCCTTCCCGGTGCCAACCCCCCCGGCGTGGCCTGGCCAGCAGGCCGGTCCCCGCGCTGTGCCTGGTGTCAGGGCCGGTCCCCCGGCCCCTGGCACAGCCGCCGGGACGGCCCGCTACCTGGCCGGCTAGCCCGGTGCTGGACTGCGCAGCAAGATACCGCTGCGGCGGCTGATGTCAACCGGGTGGCCGGCTGGGGCGCCCAAGTGGCCGGCGGACGGCCCTAGTCCGGGCCGTCCGCTTGGGGCTAGCATGAAACGGTTTCCCCAGCGTGTGAGGGGCGTCTTGACACCGAGGTCAGCGGGCGGTCCGGAATGGGGCGGCGGCGCGGACCGCGGCTGCCCCGGTGCGCTGCTGGCTGGCCTCCGGGTGCGGGCTAAGAGCCATGGGAGAGGACCGAGTAGATGACGGAAAGCCAGCAGGGCCAGGTTTCCGAGTCACAGATTGCCGTGCACTGGCGCGAGGAAGAGTACATCTATCCGCCGGAGTCGTTCATCGCGCAGGCCAACGCCAACGACCCGGCGATCTTCGACCGGTTTGACGAGAAGAACTTCCCGGACTGCTTCACCGAATACGCGGACCTGCTGAGCTGGGACCAGAAATGGGATACGGTCCTGGATTCCTCCAGCCCGCCGTTCTGGAAGTGGTTTACCGGCGGGCGGCTCAACGCCTCCTATAACTGCGTGGACCGCCATCTGGAGGAGAACGCGAACAAGGCCGCGCTGATCTTCGTGGGGGAACCGGAGGCGGAGGAGCCGCTCACCCTCACCTACCGTGAGCTGTACCACCGGGTGAACGAGTTCGCCGCGCTGCTGCGCGACTTCGCCGGGCTCAAGGCGGGCGACCGGGTCACCCTGCACATGCCGATGGTCCCGGAACTGCCGGTCACCATGCTGGCCTGCGCCCGCCTCGGCGTCGTCCACTCCGTGGTCTTCGGCGGGTTCAGCGGCAACGCCTGCGGCACCAGGATCGCCGACTCGGGCAGCCGGGTGCTGATCACGATGGACAGCTACTACCGCAGCGGCACCCTGGTGGACCACAAGGTGAAGGCGGACGAGGCGGTGGCCGAGGCGGCACAAGCAGGGCCAGGACGTGGACAAGGTCCTGGTCTGGCGGCGCTACCCGGGCCAGTACGCCTCGCAGACGCCGATGACCGAGGGCCGCGACTTCTTCGTCGACGACGTGCTGGCCGGCTACCGCGGGCAGATCGTGCCGCCGGTCTCCATGCCCGCGGAGGCCCCCCTGTTCCTGATGTACACCAGCGGCACCACGGGACGGCCCAAGGGCGCCCAGCACTCCACCGGCGGCTACCTGTCCTACGTGGCCGGGACGTCCAAGTACTACCAGGACATCCAGCCCGGGGACACCTACTGGTGCATGGCGGACATCGGCTGGATCACCGGGCACTCCTACATCGTGTACGGGCCGCTGGCGCTGGGCACCACCAGCGTGATCTACGAGGGAACGCCGAACTACCCCGACGCCGGCCGGCCCTGGCGGATCGCCGAGCGGCTCGGCGTGAACATCTTCCACACCTCGCCGACCGCGATCCGGATGCTGCGCAAGGTCGGCGCGGACGAGCCGGCCAAGTACAACTACCACTTCAAGCACATGACGACGGTCGGCGAGCCGATCGAGCCCGAGGTGTGGCGCTGGTACCACAAGGCGGTCGGCAAGGATGAGGCCGTCATCGTGGACACCTGGTGGCAGACCGAGACCGGCGGCTTCCTGGGCAGCTCGCTGCCGGCCCTCAAGCCGATGAAGCCGGGCAGCTGCGGCCCGGCGGTGATCGGCATCTACCCGGCCATCTACGACGAGGACGGCAAGGAGGTGCCGGACGGCCGGGCGGGCAACATCTGCATCCGCAACCCGTGGCCGGGCATCATGCAGACCATCTGGGGCCAGCCGGAGCGGTTCATCTCGGTCTACTACGAGAAGTACAACAAGGACCCGGAGAGCAAGGACTGGCACGACTGGCCGTACTTCGCCGGGGACGGCGCGGTCCGGGCGCCGGACGGGTACTACCGGATCCTCGGCCGGGTCGACGACGTGATCAACGTGGCCGGGCACCGGCTCGGCACCAAGGAGATCGAGTCGGCCGCGCTGACCGTGCCGGAGGTCGCCGAGGCCGCCGCGGTGCCGGTGATCGACGACATCCGCGGCCGGATGGTCGAGGTGTACGTCTCGCTCAAGCCCGGGTTCGTGGCCGACAAGGAGATGGAAGGCAAGGTCACCCGCGCGATCGAGACCGAGATCGGCAAGATCGCCCGGCCGAAGAACGTCTGGATCGTGCCGGACATGCCGAAGACCCGGTCCGGGAAGATCATGCGCCGGGTCATCGCGTCGATCTCCAACTTCGCCGACACCGGCGATGTCACCACGCTGGCCAACCCGGAGATCGTGGACAGCATCCGGCACCACGTGCAGGCGGCCAAGGCGGCCAAGGGCGACGTGCCGCGGGACCTCACCGAGGCGGAGTACGAGGAGATCAAGTCGTTCGGCGAGTCGTAGCCGCCACCCCGCCGCCGGCCCCGTGACGGGGCCGGCGGCGGGCCGGCCCGGGGCCGCGGCCGGCGGGGCGCCCTCAGGCCGGCGGCCCGCCGCCGGGCACGACGACGGTGCCGGTGGCCGTGACCACTACCAGCGGCTCGTCCAGCACCCGGGCCGCGGACGGCCCCCGGGCCGGGTCGGCCCGGCACACCACCCGGGCCTCGAAGGCCAGCCCGCGGCTGCGCCGGCCCGTGCGGACCACGGTCGCGGCCGCCTCGATCACGTCACCGGCCAGCACCGGCGCCCGGAACTGGACATCGGAGTAGGACGCGAACAGGCCCTCATCCCCGGACATCCGGATGCACGCCTCGGTGGCCACGTCCCCGAACAGGCCGAGCACATAAGCACCGTCCACCAGGTGGCCGCCGTAATGCGCATGGCTGGCGGGCACGTAGCGGCGGTGGGTGACGGTCAGCCCGTCGTCCCGCCCGCCCTCAGCCACGCCGCGCCTCCCCGGCCATGGCCGGCTCGGCACCAGGCGCGGCGGCCGGCTCCGGGGCCAGCCGGTGCACCAGGTAACTGGCCACCTCCCGGGGGGTGGTGCCCCGCCCGAAGATCCGGTCCACGCCCAGGTCGGCCGCCATCGCGGGGTCGAACCGGGGGCCGCCGACCACCAGCAGCGGCCGGCCGCTGGCCGGGTAGGCGGCGCGGAACGCGGCGGACAGCTGCCGGGCCCCGGCCAGGTGCGCCTCCCGCTGGGTGACCACCTGGCTGACCAGCACGGCGTCGGCCCGTTCCGCCTGGGCCCGGGTGACCAGGTCGGCCACGTCCACCTGGGCGCCCAGGTTGACCACCCGGATCTCCCGGTAGTACTCCAGGCCCTTCTCCCCCGCGTGCCCCTTCACGTTGAGGATGGCGTCGATGCCGACCGTGTGCGCGTCCGTGCCGATGCAGGCGCCCAGCACCACGAGCTTGCGGCCCAGCCCGGTGCGCAGCCGGAGGTTGATCTCGGCCGGGGACAGCACCGGGAACTCGCGCGGGATCACCGTGACGGCGGAAATGTCGACAAGGTGACTTACCCGGCCGTAGACGATGAAGAAGGTGAAGTCCGGTCCCATGCCCTTGGCGTGCACGACCATGGCCGGCTCCAGCCCCATCTTCCCGGCCAGCTGCAGCGCGGCGCCCTCCGCGAGCGCCCGCTCCTCTTCATTGCCGAACGGCACCGGCAGGGTGAAGGACACCTGCACCTGCCCGTCGCCGGTGGTGTCGCCGTAGGGCCGGATCACCTGGCCGGTCATGATGCCCCCTCCTGGGCCTGAGCCCCGCCTTCGAGGAACTCACTCGCGGGGTTGTAGTAGCCGGCGGCGCGCTTGATGACGCCGTCGAGGCCGCGGCCGCCGTCGGCGGGACGGCGGGTCACCCCGAAGGTGCCGTCCGCGATCGCGTTCAGCAGCCCGTCCCGGCTGATCCGGCGGAGCAGGCCGACCGCCTCGCCGAGCACCTGCTGGGCGCGGCGCTCCACGAAGCCGCCCGGCGGCGGCCGGAAGTTCTCGCCCAGCCGTCCCGCGGCCCGGGCCACGTAGCGGGCGTTCTCCAGCGCCAGGTCCCGGTCGGACAGGAACGGGGTGTGGATGCCCTCGGTCATCATCCCGATCAGCAGGATGGACTGGTCCGTCATCACCCCGGCCAGGTTGAAGAACGCGTCCAGCAGGTAGCCGGCGAACACGTTCCCGGTCATGTGCTTGGTCGGCGGCATGTACTTCAGCGGGGCGTCCGGGAACAGCTCCCGGACCAGCTGGGCGTGCGCCAGCTCCAGCACGAACGAGTCGGGCACGTCCGGGTTGATCTCGAACGCGTGCCCCAGCCCCAGCTGCCCGTCCGCGAGCCCGGCCTCCTTGGCGAAGAACTCGTTGAGCAGCTGGCTGACCACCACCGTGTGCGCCGCGTCCACCGCGTCCGCCGTGGTCAGGTAGTTGTCCTCGCCGGTGTTGATGACGATCCCGGCCCGGGCGTGGATCTGCCGGGCGAACCGCTGGTCGATGAAGGTCCGCTGCGGGTTGATGTCCCGGAAGATGATCCCGTACATGCAGTCGTTCAGCATCATGTCCAGCCGCTCCAGGCCGGCCAGCGCGGCGATCTCCGGCATGCACAGCCCGGACGCGTAGTTGGTCAGCCGGACGTACCGGCCCAGCTCGCGGGACACGTCGTCGAGGGCGGCCCGCATCAGCCGGAAGTTCTCCCGCGTCGCGTAGGTGCCCGCGTAGCCCTCCCGGGTCGCGCCCTCCGGCACGTAGTCGAGCAGCGACTGGCCGGTGGACCGGATCACCGCGACGATGTCCGCGCCCTCCCGCGCGGCCGCCTGGGCCTGCGGGATGTCCTCGTAGATGTCGCCGGTGGCGACGATGAGGTAGATCCACGGCTTCGGCGGGTCGGCGGTCGCTGTGATCATGGCGGTGCGCTCGGCCCGCCGGGCGTCGATGACCGCGAAGCCCCGGCCGAGCGCGGCCCGGGCGGCGGCGGCCGCCGCCGCGGCGTCGGCGCCTTCGGGCACCCGGAACTTCACCGCGCCGGCCGCGGCGTCGGCGGCCAGCGCGGCCAGGTCCGGGTAGCCCGCCGGACAGCAGCGCGTCCCAGGCGGGCAGCGCCACCCCGTGCTCCAGCCCGGCGCTGCCGGCCACCGCGTCGGCCAGCCGGTTCACCCAGGGCATGCCGTCGTCATCCGCGCCATCCAGCCCGGCCAGCCGGAGCACGGCCCGCTCGATGGCCACCGTGCTGTGCGTCCGGGCCAGGTCGACGATCGGGCCGCCCGCCGCGCGGGCCAGCTCCCGGGCCTCCGCCACCATCGCGGGGTCCAGCCGGAGCCTCGGTTCCACGTGAGTCCCCTCCCTCAGCCTTCCGCCAGCCGGGCCTCGAACAGCCGGCGCACCCCGGGTTCGGCCCGCAGCAGGTCCAGCGCCAGTTCCGCATGCCCGGGCACATACCCGTTGCCGATCAGCATCGTCACATCGGCGGCCATCCCCTCGGCGCCGAGTGCCGCGGCGGAGAACGAGGTCGCCATCGAGAAGAAGATGACCGTGCCGCCCGGCGCGGTGCCCAGCACGGCGCCGCCCTCGCAGCCGGGCACGTCCACGCAGACCACGGTGACGTCGGCCGGGCCGCCGGCCGAGCGTGACCGCGTCCGCCAGCGCCACCGGGTCCCGCGCGTCGGCGATCACCACCCGGTCGGCCAGCCCGGCCGCCCGGACCGCGGCCGCCTCGGCCTCGGCCGGCACCACCCCGATCACGGTGCGGGCACCGGCCCGCCGGGCGGCCGCGGCGGACAGCGACCCGCTCTTCCCCCCGGCGCCGAGGATGGCCACCACCGGGCTGGTCCGGGACGCTCACCACCCGCTCGGTCAGCGCGGGGGCACCGCACACGTCGAGCACCGCCAGGGCCAGCGCGGCCGGCAGGTCGCCGGGCAGCACGGCGGCGATGGACCGGCCGAACAGGATCGCGTGGCCGGCGCACGGCACCTGCTCGCCCTGGCCGTCCCAGCCCGCCAGGCCGTCGGTGATGGCCAGCGGGGTCAGGCTGAGCGAGACCAGGCTGGCGACCCGGTCACCCGGCGCCAGCCCGAGCGGCGACTCCGGGCCCGCCTCCGCCACCACGCCGGTGAGCATCCCGCCGGAACCGGTCACCGGGTTCTGCATCTTCCCCCGGTCGGCCACGATGCCCAGCACGGCCGCCCGCATGGCCGCGGCCGTGCCGCCGGTGGACTCCCGCAGCTGGCGGAACGAGGCGGCGTCCAGGTTGAGCCGCTCCACCCGCACCCGGACCTCGTCGGGCCAGATCCCCGGGTCCGGGTCGAGCCGCCAGGCGGCCTGCGGCAGCACGCCGGCCGGCTCGATCACCCGGTGCAGCCCGAGCGGTGACCCGCCCCGGCGCAGCCCGGCCGTCCTGGTTGCCACCACCCGCGGCACCTCCCCCTCTTCCCGAGCGAGACCGAAAGACTTACTGTAGATACCTACCCAGACACTAGCTTCTTTTGTCGAGGGTCGATAGACGACGATATCGTTCAGTAACGCGCGCGCCGGGGCGCAAGTTCCGGGCCGGGACGGGACGGGAAGGTGGTCGGGGTGGTCAGCCAGCCATACGCGTACCAGCAGAGGACGCTCGCCGAGCCGGACTGGCGGCGCTTCCCCGGCTGGTCCGGGGTGACCGCCGCGGAGTGGGAGTCGGCCCAGTGGCAGCGCGCGCACTGCGTGAAGAACCTGCGCCAGCTGCGCGAGGTCACCGGGCCCGGGCTCAGCGAGGACTTCTTCGCCGACCTCGAGCGGGACCAGCGGGAACGGGCCACCATGTCGATGCTGGTGCCGCCGCAGATGCTGAACACGATGGCGCCCGGTCAGGCGGCCGGACCAGCCCGGCTTCACCGCCGCCTTCTACGCCGACCCGGTGCGGCGCTACATGATCCCGGTGCTCAGCGACCGCCGCACCGACTGGCCGTCACACCCGTACGCCAGCCGCGACTCGCTGCACGAGGCGGAGATGTGGGCGGTCGAGGGGCTCACCCACCGCTACCCGACCAAGGTGCTGGCGGAGATCCTGCCCACCTGCCCGCAGTACTGCGGCCACTGCACCCGGATGGACCTGGTCGGCAACCCCACCGCGAGCACGGCCAAGCACAAGTTCGCCGCGCCCCCGGCCGACCGCCTCGGCGCGATGATCGCCTACCTGCAGGCCACCCCGGGCGTGCGGGACGTGGTGGTCTCCGGCGGGGACGTGGCCAACATGCCCTGGCCCCGGCTGGAGGCGTTCGTCAGCGCCCTGCTGGACGTGCCGAGCATCCGGGACATCAGGCTGGCCAGCAAGGCGCTGATGGGCCTGCCGCAGCACTGGCTGGCGGATGAGGTCCGGGCCGGGATGGAGCGGCTGGCGGCCAAGGGCCGGCAGCGCGGGGTCAGCATCGCCATCCACACGCACGTCAACGCGGCCCAGTCGGTCACGCCGCTGGTCGCCCGGGCCGCGCAGGCCATGCTGGACACCGGGATCCGGGACGTCCGCAACCAGGGCGTGCTGCTGCACGGGGTGAACGACACCGCGGAGGCCCTGCTCGACCTGTGCTTCGCGCTGCTCGATGAGGCCCACATCCTGCCCTACTACTTCTACATGTGCGACATGATCCCGGGCAGCGAGCACTGGCGGCTCTCCCTGGCCCAGGCCCAGGACCTGCAGCAGCAGATCATGGGGTACCTGCCCGGGTTCGCCACCCCCCGGGTGGTGTGCGACGTGCCCTACGTCGGCAAGCGGTGGGTGCACCAGGTGTCCCGCTACGACACCGACCTGGGCATCTCCTACTGGACGAAGAACTACCGGACCGCGGTGGAGGCCGCCGACCCGCTCGCGCTGAGCCGCGAGTACCCCTACTACGACCCGATCCACCTGCTGCCCGAGCACGGCCAGGAGTGGTGGCGGGCCCGGGTGGGCGGCACCCCGGCGCCGGTCCCCGCCGCGGGGTAGCCAGGTGCTGGCCGGGCGATGCTAGCCCGCCGGCGCGGCCCGCTGGGCAGCTAGCACCGTGGCGGCCTGGCGCTCACCCCCGACCGGAATCAGCACCGCCGCGGCCAGCGGGAACGCCGCCGCCAGCCCGAACGCGGCCGGGTACCCGGCCGCCCCGATCACCAGCGCGAGCACCGGCGGGGTCGCGGCGGCCAGCGCGTTCTGCCCGGTGTTCTGGATGCCGAGGGCACGCCCGGCCCAGGAGGACCCGGCGTGCTCGGCGACCGCGGTGAACGCGAGCCCGTTGGTGCTCACCGAGATGACCGCGGCGGCCAGCAGGGCGGCGACGGCCCACGGCGCCCGGACCGCCGCCCCGGCGGCCAGCAGGGCCACCATGACCGCCGTGGCCACGGCCAGGATCCGCATCGGCCGCATCCGGCTGCCGGCCCGGTCGGACCACGCCCCCGCGGCCAGCCGGCTGGCCGCCCCGCACGCCTGCGCCACCGCCAGCAGCCGCCCGGCCTCGGCCGGGCCGAGGCCATGGGCATCCACCAGGTAGACGAGCGCGAAGGTGGCCACCGCGAACTGCGGGACCACCAGCAGCGCGCTGGCCGCGTGGATCCGCCACAGCACCCGGCCCGGATGGTAGCGGCCGGGAGCGTCCCGCCAGCCGCGGTACGGCGAGCCGCCACGGCCCGCGGCCGGGCCGGGCGGCCGGGCGGGGTCCCGGACGGCCACCGCGACCAGCCGGCGGACGCGGCCAGGCAGAACGAGCCCAGGAAGTCCAGGGCCGCGCCGCGGCTCACCGCCCCGAGGGCGGGCAGGGTCAGCGCCGCCACGGCCACGCCGAGTGGCTGGGCGCTCTGCCGGATGCCCATGGCCAGGCCGCGCTGCCGGGCCGCGAACCAGCCGAGGATGAGCCGCCCGCTGGCCGCGTACACCGAGGCGCCCGCCGCGCCGGCCACGGCCAGGCAGGCACCGAGCGCCACCGCCCCGTGCACGGCGGCGGCCAGCAGCAGCACCGCGCCGGCCAGCGCCAGCCCGGCCCCGAGGACCAGCCGCTCGCCCCACCGGTCGGCGGCCGCTCCCCAGGCCACCAGCGTGAGCAGCAGCCCGGCCGTGGGGCAGGCGACCAGCACCCCCGCCTGGACCAGGGACAGCCCCTCGGCCCGGAAGGCCGGGATGAGGTAGGCCAGCCCGTACTGGAAGGTGCAGCCCGCGGTCATCGCGACCAAACCGGCCAGCAGCACCACCCAGCGCCGTCCCGGCCAGCCGCCGCTATCCGGCGCGCCGTCCGTCGTGCTCATATGCTGATCCTATTATGACCACATAGTGAGACATCGGCGGATGCCGCCGGGCCGGGCGGGGCTGCGAGCCTGCGGGCGGGCCTGCGAGCCTGCGGGCGGGGCTGCGAGCCTGACGGGCGGGCCTGCCGCGCGGGCTGGTGACGCGCAGCCGGTGATTACGCGCAGCCGGCTACGCGGCGCCCGGCCCGGCCCGGCGGGCGCCATCCGGCCGCACGCCCTGCTCCGCGGCCAGGCCCTCGAGGCCGTAGCGTTCCACGTGCTCCGGGTCGGCCGGGCTGATGGTGCGCAGCCCCTGCGCGGCCAGCCGCTCGTTGATCTCGTCCAGGTGGGTGCGGACCAGGTCCCGCTCCGCCTCGGTGATCTTCCCCTTGTGCGGCTTCCCGGCGTGCTCCAGGGTCGCGTAGTTGGTGCGGTCGGCCCGGGCCGGCCCGGCGGCGGCGGACTTGGCGGCGCGCCGGGCCGGGCGGGCGGTCAGCAGCAGCTCGCTCATCGGCCGGTCCGTGGCCAGCTGGTCGAACGCGGCCACCTCCATGGCCACCCGCCGCGGCTCGTCCTCGCCGGGCAGGTACAGGTTGACGACGGCCACCGCCACCGCCGCCTTCTCGATCGCGCGCGCCTCATCGGCCAGCGCCTCGATCTCCACCGGGCTGTCACCGAGCTCGGGGTGCTCATGGATCACGATCCGGGCGAGCGTGTCGTCCCGGGTGATGATCTCGCCGCTAAGGTCGCTGAACCTGACGGTCTTCTGGCCCACGGGGTGCCTCCTGCACTGGGGTCGGAACTGCCGGTGATGAGATACCGGCACCAGCATGCCCGAGAATCAAACGTCAGTTCGAGAGGCGCGCCGGAAACACCGGCCTTTCCGATGAAATTAGCGAGCCGGGGAGCTGCCGGGCCCGGCCGGCTCCGCGGCGTCGGCGGCCGCGTTCTCCGGGGCGCCCGGCGCCGCCTCCTCCTGGGCGCCCGGGGCATCCGCGGCGTCCGGGACCGCCGGGGCATGCCCGGGCCCGGTGGCGCGCAGTTCGCTGGCGGGGCGGCCGCGGCGCTGGGAGTACCCGAACCAGACCAGGCCGGCCAGGGTGAGCACGGCGGCGACGTACATGTTCAGCCGCAGGCCGAGGAAGTGCTCGGACGGGTTGACCCGGAGCGACTCCTCGAACATCCGGAACGCCGAGTACCCGAAGACGTACAGCGCGAACAGGCCGGGCGGCTTGATGCCGCGGTGGTGGCCGAGCCAGACCAGGAGCGCGGCCCAGGCCAGGTCGAAGATCAGCTCATACAGGAAGGTCGGCTGGAACGTGCTGAACTGGGTGTAGCCGGTCGGCCGGAACTGCGGCGCGATCTGCAGCGCCCAGGGCAGCGTGGTCGGGCCGCCGAACAGCTCCTGGTTGAAGTAGTTGCCCACCCGGCCGACGGCCTGGGCCACCAGCAGCGCGGGCGCCACCGCGTCCATGAACAGGCTGACGCTGGCCCCGGTGCGGCGGACCCGCCAGGCGCCGACCACGGCGGCCAGCGCGATACCGCCCCAGATGCCCAGCCCGCCGTCCCAGACGGCGAACACGCCGTACCAGTGGTGCGGGATGTACTTGGGCGTGGTCAGGTCGAAGTAGATCCGGCCGCCCACGATGCCGGCCGGCACCGCCCAGATGGCCACGTCCCCGACCAGGCCGACATCCCCGCCGAGCGCCTTCCACCGGCGCTGGGTGATGAGGATGGCCAGGGTGATGCCGACCACGTACATCAGGCCGTAGAAGTGGATATAGGCCGACCCGATGTGGAACCCGTTCACCGGCGGGCTCGGGATGTACAGGGACGAAGCCAGGGCCATGGCAGCGAGCGTACCGTGCCCGCGGCGGCCCGCCGTGCGCCCCGGCCAGATGCCACGATAAGGCGGTGACCGATTCGTGGGCGCTGAACCAGGCCAACTGGGACGAGCGGGCCCCGGCCCACGCCGCCTCGCCGGACTACGCGGTGCAGCGGTTCGCCGAGGACCCGGACTACCTCAGCCATGTGGTCCGGTTCGACCGGCCGCGGCTCGGCGATATCAGCGGGCTGCGCGGCGTCCACCTGCAATGCCATATCGGCACCGACACGGTGTCACTGAGCCGGCTGGGCGCCCGGATGACCGGCCTGGACTTCTCGGCCGCGTCACTGGCCCAGGCCCGCCGCCTGGCCGGGCTGGCCGGCGCCCCGGTGGACTTCATGGCGGGCAACGTCTATGACGCGCCGGACCTGCTCGGGCGGCGGGCCTGGGACCTCGTCTACACCGGGGTCGGCGCGCTGAACTGGCTGCCGGACATCCGCCGGTGGGCCGGGGTCGTCGCCGACCTGCTCGCACCGGGCGGCCGGCTGTTCCTGCGCGAGGGCCATCCCATGCTCTGGACGCTGGCAGATCCCCGGCCGGACCGGCTGCTCGTCGTGGAGTACCCCTACTTCGAGCGGGAGCAGCCCATGGTGTGGGACGAGCCCGGGACCTACGTCGAGACCGACGCGACCTTCAGCCACACCATGACGCACGAGTGGAACCACGGGCTCGGCGAGATCGTGTCCGCGGTGCTCGGCGCGGGATTGCGGCTGACCGGGCTGGCCGAGCACGACAGCGTGCCGTGGGACGCGCTGCCCGGCCAGATGGAAGCGCTCGGCGGCGGCGAATGGCGGCTGGCCGACCGCCCGTGGCGGCTGCCGCACAGTTATACGCTGCAGGCCGTCCGGGACGGCTGAGCGGGTATACCCCTGCAAGCCGTCCGCGACGGCTGAGCGGCACACCCGGCGGGCCCCGGCCCCGGCCGGTCAGCCGTCCCCGGCCAGCAGCGTCGCGGGGTCGGCGGCGAAGACCACCATCCAGTCCGGGCGGATCCGGTAGTAGACCGAGTCGCCCCAGCTGAGCGGCGAGGTGCCGTAGTGCCGGGTGAGGTGGTCCAGGATGGCCGGCCAGTCCGGGTCGGCCGGGCCGCCGGGCGGGTTGAGCTCCTCCACCCGGCCGTGGGTGAACACGCCGAGTTCCTCCCCGCGCAGGTACGCGGCGCTGACCGCGGGCCGGGCCGCGAAATGCCGGGCCTTGGCCGCGGACCGGTCCGTCCCGAAGATCCACCGGCCGTGCAGGAAATGCCCGTCGGCGCCGCTGACCCGGGGCTCGCCGCGGGCGGTGACGCTGCTCACCGCCAGCGTGCACATGCCGGTGAGCAGGCCGGCCAGCTGGGCGGCGGTCAGCGTCCGCTCGCCCGGCGTCGCGATGGACCGGAGGTGCCCGCTGGCCCCGGCCAGCGAGGCATCGAGCAGCGCCTGCAGGTCACGCAGTTCCGTCTCGCTCTCGTGCATGGGCCAGGTTACCGTGGAGGGTGGCCACCGGAAGCGAGCATGTCAGCCGCCAGATCCTCGACTACGTCATCGCCCACACCAGCCCGCCGGACGCCCTGCTCAGCGACCTGCGCGCGGAGACCGCACGCCGGTTCCCCGGCGACGTCATCCTGCAGATCGGCCCGGAGCAGGGCACGTTCATGTCGCTGCTGAGCCGCCTCATCGCGCCATCGCGGGCGGTGGAGGTGGGCACCTTCACCGGGTACTCCTCCATCTGCCTGGCCCGCGGCCTGGCCCCCGGGGGGCAGCTGCTGTGCTGCGACGTCAGCGCCGAGTGGACGGCCCTGGCCCGGGAGTACTGGGACAAGGCGGGCCTGGCCGGCCGGATCGAGCTGCGGCTCGGGCCGGCCGCGGACACCCTCGCGGCGCTCCCCGCCGGGGAGACCCTCGACCTGGCGTTCATCGACGCGGACAAGACCGGCTACCTCCGGTACTGGGAGGAGATCGTGCCGCGCACCCGCAGCGGCGGGATCATCCTGGTGGACAACACGTTCCTGCACGGGCGGGTCTTCGACCCCGACCCGGACCCCGCGGGCCGCGCGGTGCAGGAGTTCAATTCCCGCGCCATCGCGGACGACCGGGTGGAGCTGGCCATGCTGTCCATCGGCGACGGCGTGATCTTCGCCCGGAAGAAGTAGGCGCTTTCCGCCCCAGCCTGCTGCCCGCCGCGCCACAATGCGGCGATGAGTGCCTCCCACGATCCGGTGTACCTGCGTGTCCTGGCGGATCTGCGGGACCAGATCCGGGGCGGCCTGCTCGCGCCCGGGGCCCGGGTGCCGTCCCGGAACGGGATCATGGCCCGGTACGGGGTCGGGGAGACCGCCGCCAAGCACGCCCTGCAGGTACTGGCGGCGGAGGGGCTGATCGAGGCCCGGGCCGGGTCGGGCTCCTACGTGCGCCGGCTGCCCGAGGCCGCTCACCTCGAGCATGACCGGCTGCACTTCCCCGGATCGCCGTTCGGCCTGGCCGACGGCCTGCCCGCGGGCGCCCTGCCCGCGGCGCGGCCGCCCGGCCGGCGACGGTGCGGCGCACTCGCCCCGGCTGTCCTGGGAGCACCAGTCCGAGCGGGTCACCCCGCCCGCGCACATCGCGCTGCGGCTCGGCCTGCCCGACACCGGGCAGCCGGTCACCCGGACCCGCTACGTGATGAGCGCCGACGGCTGCCCGGTGCAGCTGGCCACCAGCTACGAGCCGCCGGGCGCGGCCGGGGCGGCCCCGTCCCCGGAGCAGGGCAGCTACGCGGGCCGGGGCGTGGTGGACCGGATGCGGGCCATCGGCCTGGACGTGGACCAGGTGGTGGAGGACATCTCGGTGCGTCCCGCGCTGTCCGCCGAGGCGGCCGCGCTGGGCATCCCGGCCGGTTCCCCGGTCCTGCTCATCGAGCGGGACCACCGCTGCGGGGACCGGATCGTGGAGGCGGGCGAGATCGTCATCCCGGCCGGCCGGTTCCGGCTGCGGTACCGCTTCCCGGTCCAGGCCGGCCGCTGAGAGCCGGAGCGGGCGGGCTAAGCCGGGCTGCGGCCCTCGCGCCGCCCTCGTGCCCGGTACCAGTCCAGGGCGGGGGTACCGCGCTCGCTGCCCATCCGTTTCGCCGCGGCCACCCCGATCGCGAGCACGATGACGCCCCCCAGGGCGCGCTTGCTGACCACCGCGCGGGCCACCGCAGCCAGCATGACGAACTTGAGCACCTGCTGCCGTCGTCTCGCCTCCGCCGCCTGCTGCCGGGTGCCCCCCGCCGCGGCGGCAGGCCCGGCCGGCCCGATGCTGCTCGTCATGTCATCTCGCTCTCCCGGGAACGGCGGCCGGGCTACCGGCCGGACGCCACCGCCTCATCCGCCTGCTGCATGTCCTGCGCGAGCCGGTCGGAGGCCATGCCGGTCTCCCGCGCGGTCATCTTGCGGGCCGCCCGGACGGTGGCCCGCACCTGCTCGGCCAGGTTGGCCTCGTACACGACCAGCAGCCCGGCGGTGCCGGCGTCCAGCGTCTCCCCCAGTTCCTTGAGGTCGGCCGCGGCTCATCCCGCCGCTGGCGTGCCCGGTGACGGCCCCGATCGCGGCGCCGCCGCCGGCGCCCACGGCCAGCGCGCCCAGGATGCCGACCGGCGGGAACAGCGCGGCGGCCACCCCCGCGGCCAGGCCCCAGCCCAGCCCCACCGCCGCGCCGTGCCGGGTCGGCTGCTCGTGCTTCTTGACGATGCTCACCTTCCCGGCCTCGTCCTTGGCGATGACCGCGGCGTCGAAGTCATGCGAGGTCTTCACCGCGTAGTACAGCGCCTTGACCGCCTCGTAGTCCTCGACCGCGGCCGGCACGTCGTCGTAGGCCGCCGCCAGGACGTACAGGGTGTCCGGATGCGCCATGAGTGCCCCTCCCCGTCGGTTATGCCGAGGTTAGGCGGCGCGGGACGGCCGCCGCGTCACCCACCAGGAGTGAGCTCCCTTGCCCGGCCGCCCCGGGGATGCCAGGATCAGGACGTGGCTGCAATGGTTTGCAGCGCGGGAGGGACACGGACGACGATGACCGACGACGCCGACATCGTGGTGGCCGGAGCCGGGCACAACAGCCTGCTCACGGCCTGCTACCTGGCCAAGGCGGGCTACCGCTGCCTGGTGCTGGACGCCCGGGACATCCCGGGCGGCGGGGCCGCCACCGAGGAGCTGCTGCTGCCCGGGTTCGGCATCGACACCTGCGCCACCGGGCACACCATGATCCGGGTCAACCCGGCCCTCAGCCGCGACGAGCTCGGCCTGGCCGCCGACTACGGCCTGCGCTACGCCGAGCCGGACCCGGTCGAGCAGGTGGCCTTCCCGGACGGGCGGCAGCTCACCATGTGGCTGGACCCCGAGCGGACCGCCGAGGAGGTGGCCCGCTTCTCGGCGGCGGACGCGGTGGCCTACCGGCGGCTGCTGGCCGACTACGACGAGGTCAAGCACATCTTCACCGAGGCCCAGTTCACCCCGGTGGGGTCGGGGCCGTCGCTGGAGGCGCGGCTGGCCGAGCACCCGCGCGGCCGTATCTGGGCCCGGCGGCGGCAGCTGTCCGCCGTCCAGGTCGTGAGGCACGAGTTCACCAGCCGGCACATCCAGGCCTTCCTGCTGTGGATGGCCTTCCAGGTGTTCCAGCCGGTGGACGAGCCGGGTTCCGGGGTGCTGCCCTACGCCCAGACGTTCGGCCGCCAGCAGCGCAGCTGGTCCATCCCGGTCGGCGGCTCCGGGGCCCTCACCGCCGCCCTGACCGGCTACCTGGCCGATCACGGCGGCGAGATGCGCTGCGGCCAGACGGTCACCCGGCTGCTGCTGGAAGACGGCCGGTGCGCCGGGGTGCAGACGCAGGACGGCACCGAGTACCGGGCCCGCCACGCGGTGGTCTCCACCATCCATGTCAAGCACCTGCGCGACATGGCGCCGGCCGGCGCCTGGCCGGAGGAGTTCCACTACGGGGTGGACACCTACGACGTGGGCGTGCCCGGCTTCGCCACCTACTACTGCACCACCGCGCCGCCGGAGTTCGACGCCGGGGACGGGCCGCGCACCGCGGTGTCGGCCGGCCTGGCGGGCTGGCCGGAGGACATGATCCAGCTGGGCGCGGACCTGAAGGCGGGCCGGTTCATCGCCGAGCCGCCCTGGGTGCTGGTGGCCACCCCCACGCTGGCCGACCCGGGGCGGGCGCCGGCCGGCCAGCACACCGTGAAGATCCTCAGCCCGCAGGTATACCAGCCGCCCGCGGAGATGGGCGGCTGGGACGCCGTGAAGGACGCCCATTCCGCCCGGCTGCTGGCCCGGCTGCGCCGGGCCGCGCCCGGCTTCACCGACGAGGTGATCCTGGCCAGCCTGGTCAAGTCGCCCGCGGACATCGAGGCGATGAACCCGCACATGATCCACGGCGCGTTCCACGGCGGGAACCGCGGCCCGGCGTTCAGCGGCCCGCTGCGCCCGGTCCCGGGCTGGGCCGGGCACCGGATGCCCATCCCCGGGCTGTACCAGACCGGCGGCACCACCCACCCGGGCGGATCCATCACCGGCGCGCCGGGCCGCAACGCGGCCCTGGTGCTGCTCGGCGACCTCGGCCACGACCCGGCCGAGGTGATGGGCGGCCAGCGGGCCGCGACCGGCTGAGCCGGGACGCTCAGCCCGTGGCCGGGCGGTGCCCGTTGCTGCGGGCGCGGGCCGCGGGCCCGCTCCCCGGGAGCAGGCCGGCCGCGTCCAGGTCGGCGGCCAGCTCGGCCAGCTCGGCCCCGGTGTGCGGCAGCAGCGGCGGCCGGACCGGCCCGCCGGACATGCCGAGCAGGCCCGCCCACGCCTTGATCGAGGCGATCGAGTCGAACCGGCGGGGCCGGCCGTGCAGCCATTTCGCGGCCAGCACGCGGACCGGGTCCAGCGTGGCGGCGACCTGCGCGGCCGCGGTGAAGTCCCCGGCCAGGGCCAGCCGGGTGTAGTCCCGCATCGGCTGCCAGTCCGGGGTCTGGTACAGGTACGGCGCGGCCGAGGACATGAACACCCGCTGGCCGTGGTCGCGCATGTTCTCCAGCCAGGTCCCCTCGCTCGGCTCGCAGACCAGGATCGCCTCGCCCACGCGGGCCAGCACCTCCAGGTAGCGCGCGTGGTCCCGGCCGACCTTGATACCGCACACGTTGTCGATGGCGGCCAGCCGCTCGATGAGGTCCAGCGGCAGCGACACCCCGGAGTAGGCGGTGTCGAACAGCCATACCCCGATGTCCACGCCCGCGCACACGGTCTCGAACCAGCGGTACAGGCCCTCGTCGGAGGCCGGCGGGTAGTAGGGGTTGATCAGCACGGCGAAGTCCGCGCCCGCCTTCTGCGCGTGCCGGGTCAGCTCGATGGCCTGCTGCGGTGAGGTGTGCCCGGTGTGCGCGATGACCGGGCACTTCCCGCGGGCCGCGTCCACCACCACCTCGACCAGGCGGCGCTTCTCGCTGCCGGCCAGCGACCAGAACTCGCCCATCACCCCGCCGCAGAAGATGCCGTCGACGCCCAGATCCCCGGTCAGCCGGTCCAGGTCGCGGCCCAGCGCGTCGTAATCCACCGCGCCCGCTGGATCGAAGGGGGTGGTGATGGCCGCCCACAGGCCGGTGAAGGCCTCCCGGGCCGCCTGCTTCGCTTCTGACCTGGTGTAGTCCACGCTGTCCGGCTCCTCGTCGCACACGGCGCCCGCGGCCGGCCGCGGAAGGCCGGCTGGGCAGGGGGTCTGGGCTCGAACGTACCGCCGGGCGCCGCGGCTCGTCGAGAGTCAGCCGGCCCCGGCCAGCCCGAGCAGCCGCGCGGCGTTCCCGCCCAGGATCAGGTCGGTGCCGCCGTCCAGCCCCAGCGCGCGCACCTCGTCGACGCTCGTGTAGCAGCCCATGTCGAACGGGCGGTCCGAGCCGTGCAGCACCTGCTGCGAGCCCGCGTACCGGACCAGGTCGGCCAGCAGGTCGCGGTCGTGGGTCACGGTGTCGTAGTAGAACCGGCGCAGCGACGGCGTCCGGTCCCTCCGCGGTCCGCGCCGCGGCCTCCGGCCGCACCGCGTAGGCGTGCCGCAGCCGGCCGCGCAGCACCGGCAGCGCGCCGCCCGCGTGGGCCAGCAGCACCCGCAGGCCGGGGAACCGCTCCAGCACGCCGGCCATGGCGATATGCGCCGCGGCCACCGCCGTCTCCAGCGGGTTGCCCACCGAGTTCCACAGGTAGTAGTCATCCAGGGCGGGGATGCCGAGGCCGCGGGTGGTCGGGTGGATGAACACCAGCGCCCCGGTGCCCGCGGCCGCCTCCCAGAACGGCAGGAAGAAGTCGTCGCCCAGGTACCGGCCGCCGACGCTGGACGGGATCTCGACGCCGCGCAGTCCCGCGGCGAGCAGGCCGGGCAGTTCCCGGGCCGCCAGCCCCGGGAACCGCAGCGGCACCGCGCCGACCGCGCTCAGCCGCCCCGGCCGCGCCGCCACCATCGCGGCCAGGGCGTCGTTCTGCACCTGGCACACCAGCCGGGCCTCGTCCTGGCCGGCGTCCACCGGGACCAGGTTGATCCAGGGCGACAGCAGCAGGTGATCCACGCCGGTGCTGGCCGCCTCGGCCAGCATCACGTCCACGTTGCTGAACTCGGCCACCACCGAGTTCAGCTCCCGGCCGCGGAAGCGGACCAGGTGCCGCCCGTGCTCGGAGCGGAGCGCGGGCCGCCACGCGTCCGGGACCGGCGGCCCGGTCATCTCCGGCACGATGACGTGGCAGTGCGCGTCAATGATCAACGAGCGGTCCCGGGCGCCGTCCCGTTCGCGGCCGAATGCGGCCCGGCCAGGTCCGGCTCGGCGGCCCGCTCCTCAGCCGCCCGCACCTCCGGGGTCTGCGCGTCGGACACCGCGCCGCCCAGGTACAGGGCGCCGATCTCCGGGTGGTTCAGCACCTCGTGGCCGGTGCCGGTCAGCCGGACCTGGCCGTTCTCCAGCACCACCCCGTGGGTGGACAGCCGCAGCCCGGCCCGCGCGTTCTGCTCGACGAGCAGGATCGTCTTGCCCTGGGCGTGCATCATCCGGATCGCGTCGAACACGGACTTGAGCACCTTCGGGGACAGGCCCACCGACGGCTCGTCCAGGATGACCAGCGTCGGGTCCAGCATCAGGCAGCGGGCGAATTCCACCAGCCGCTGCTGGCCGCCGGACAGGCTGCCCGCCTTCTGCCCCAGCCACTCGGTGACCTGCGGGAACATCTCCAGGACGGCGGCCAGCCGCTTGTCGGCCAGGCCGCGCTGGCGGAGGATGTAGCCGCCCAGGACGATGTTCTCCCGCACCGTCATGTCCCGGAACAGGCTGTGGTTCTGCGGGACCAGCACCACGCCCATGTCCAGCACCTGGCGCGGGCTCCGGCCGGACAGCTGCTCGCCGCGCAGGCTGACCTGGCCCAGCCGGGGCCGCAGCAGCCCGCTGATGCAGCTGAGCATGGTGGACTTGCCCGACCCGTTCGGCCCCACCACGCAGGTGATACCGCCCTCGTACACCTGCATGCTGACGCCGTGCAGCACGTCACCGCCGCCGTAGCCCGCCGTGACGTCCTGCACGACCAGCGCGGTCTCGGCCGCGCCGGCCTCAGCCGACCGGGATGTCATCGTCATCCTCCGCAGTCCCAAGGTAGGCGTCGAGCACCCGCGGGTCGGTCCTGATCACCTCAGGCGGCCCGCTCACCACGGTCGCTCCGTAGTCGAGGACCGTGACGTTATGGCACAGCCCCATCACGAAGTCCATGTTGTGCTCCACGATAAGGAACGTGGTGCCGCGCGAGTTGACCTCCCGGATCCGGTCCGCGAGCGTGTTGATCAGCGTCGGGTTGATCCCGCCGGCCGGCTCGTCGAGCAGCACGATGGCCGGGTCGGCCATCAGCACGTAGGACAGTTCCAGCAGCTTGCGCTGCCCGTAGGAGAGCGTCTCGGCCAGCGACCCGGCGTGGTGCGCGATGCCGGTGAACTCCAGCAGCTCCTGGGCGCGCCGCCGGGTGGCCGGGCCGCCCGCCCGGGCCAGCGGGTTGCGCAGCCAGCCGCTGCCCCCGCTCGGCGTGCTGCGCGGCCACGATCATGTTCTCCATCACGGTGAGCCGGGAGAACACCCGGGTCAGCTGGAAGGTCCGGCCGATGCCGGCCGCGAACACCTTGTCCGGCGGGGCGTTGGTGATCTCCTTGCCGCCCAGCCACACCTGGCCCGCGTCCACCCGCTCGTAGCCGGTGATCACGTTGAACAGGGTGGTCTTGCCGGAGCCGTTCGGCCCGATCAGGCCGGCGATGCTGCCCTCCTCGACCTCGAGGGTGGCCCCGTCGAGGGCCTGGACCCCGCCGAAGGCCTTGCTCACCCCGCTGGTCCGCAGCAGCGCGGTCATCGCACGCTCCCGGTGGTCGGTGTGCTGGTGCTGGGCACCGCGGTAGTCCCGGGCGGGGCGGCCGGCGGGGCCGGCCGCCGTCCTCCCGGCCCTGATCCCGCCGGGCCTGCCACTTGGCCAGGAACTCGCGTGCGGTGGGGATGATCCCGCGCGGCATGAACAGGATCACCAGCAGGAAGAGCACGCCGAGGGCGATCTCGCCGTAGTAGGACGCCTTGCCGCTGAACGTGACCGCCTCCCACTGCAGGATCGGCTCGAGGATCAGCGCGCCGAGGATCGGCCCGGCGAGCGTCCCGAAGCCGCCCAGGAAGGCCATCAGGGCGACGGTCACGTCGAAGATCGGGTTGAAGGCGGTCTCCGGGAGCGCCTGGCCGAGGAAGAACCACCACAGGCCGCCGATCATGCCGGTGATGGTCCCGGAGATCACGAACGCGGTGAGCTTGACCCGCATGGCCCTGACGCCGAGCCCGCGGGCCCGGTCCTCGTCGTCCCGGATGGCCAGCAGCCGCAGGCCGAACCGGGAGTTGCGGATGAGCCAGGACAGCACGATCGTGCCGACGGCGATGATGAGCGCCACGTAGTAGAAGGGGTTGTTGTAGTC
This sequence comes from uncultured Actinomycetes bacterium, assembly GCA_963840195.1. Classification (GTDB taxonomy): domain Bacteria; phylum Actinomycetota; class Actinomycetes; order Streptosporangiales; family Streptosporangiaceae; genus RYN-230. The sequence continues at coordinate 198,191 of CAWIYD010000028.1, read as the reverse complement.
GGCCGCGTTCCACAGGAAGAACGGCGAGCTGAGGCCGTTGTTCCCGCCGGTGAAGGAGAGGTTGAAGGCCAGCAGCTGGAAGATGAAGAACATGGCGATGGTGATCACGACGAAGGTGTGCCGCCGCACCCGCAGCGCGATCAGCCCGAACGGCACCGCGATCAGCCCGGCCACCAGCGCCGCCCAGCGGCAGCAGCCAGAAGATGTCGCCGCCGACGACCTTCCAGTGCTCGGTCATCAGCCCCACCGCGTAGGCGCCGCTGCCGAAGAACACGGCGCCGCCCAGGGAGATGTAGCCGGAGTAGCCGGAGAACAGGTTCCAGGCCACCACCGCCCCCACGTAGATCAGGGTGTACACGGCGATCTGGGTGTTGAGCGCGTTCGTGTCCACCAGCGGGAAGATCACCGCGATCACCAGCACGACCAGCAGGCCGCCGAGCTGGATGAGGCGGCCGTAGCGGTCCCAGGTGGTGGGCTTGCGGGCCATCGGCTGCGCGCTCACTGGGCCCGCACCGCCCGGCGGCCGAGCAGGCCCTGCGGGCGCAGGACCAGCACCAGCACCAGCACCGCGTAGAACACCACGACCGACCAGCTCGGGGACCAGACCACGTCCACGACTGCCTCCAGCGTGATCATGAAGATGGCGGCCAGCATGGCTCCGGCGATGCTGCCCAGGCCGCCGAGGATGATGATGGCCAGCAGCCGGGAGATGAGGTCATACCCGGTATTCGGGTTGAACCCGCCGCCGGTCGCCCCGAACACCATGCCGCCCACGGCGGTGACCGCGACGCCGATGCCGAACGTGAGCATCTGCACCCGGTTCACGTTGATGCCGATCACCCGCGCCGCCACCTGGTCCTGCATGGTGGCCCGGATGGTCCGGCCGAACTGGGTCCGGTACAGGGTCCAGTAGATGCCCACCACCAGGAGCACCGCCATGATGAACCCGTAGATGTAGATGTAGTCCAGGTAGAAGCCGAACACCTTCGGCCCGCTGGTCACGTAGCTGGCCGACAGGTTGGTGTAGTCGGCTCCGAAGACGAGGTACAGGATCCCCTCGATGACGATGGCCACCGCGTAGCTGGCCAGCAGCGACATCGAGGTGCGCTCCCGGCCCCGGAGCGGCCTCATGAAGGCCCACTGGATCCCGATCCCGACGAGGAACATCGCCGGGACGGTCACCAGCAGGCCCACGAACAGGTCGATGTGCAGGTGCACCGAGAGCACGTAGCTCAGGTAGGCGCCGAGCACGACCAGGATGCCCTGGGCGATGTTGATGATGTCCAGAACGCCGAAGATCAGCGTCAGCCCGACCGCCATCAGCGCATAGACACCGCCGCCGAGGATGCCATCGACGATGGCCTGGGTGAGTTCGCGTCCCATCTGCCCTACATGCCCTTCATCCTGCTGTTAGTTGTGCCCCGCGCTGCGGGCTGTATTACCCCGGCGCGCCTGCCGCCGCCGCCGTCTACCAGTGCGGCTTGGGCACCTCGGGCATGCTGGATGCCCGGTGCTGGTTCGGCAGCACCTGGAAGAAGTGCCCGTTCTGCCACTGGAAGATGAACGCCGAGTTGATCGCGTCGGTGTTCTCGCCGACGCTGTTGAAGATGGCCGGGCCCTCGGCCGTCTGCACCGTGTGCGTGTGCAGGTACTGGGCCAGGACGCTGCCCTTGAGGCTGTGCGTCGCGGTCACCGCGGCGGCCAGCACCTCGCCCGCGGCGTAGGCCTCGGCCACGTCCGCGTTGATGTCGGAGGCGGTGCCGCCGAACTTGGCGATGTAGTCCTGCACCATGACGTGGCTGAGCGCGTTCTGCTCCTCGCCGTACCAGCCGTTCGGGACCATCATCGCCTCGGCACCGTTCCGCCCGAGGGTGTTGAGGAAGGCCTGCCCCTGGTCCGGGCCGGACGCCGCGATGAAGATCTTCGGCGTGTAGTTCGCGCTCTGGAACGCGCGCACGAACGTGAGCAGGGTGGGCAGGTCGACCGAGCCGAGCACGACGGCGTCCGGGCGGTCGCTGGCCACCGTGTCCGCCATCCTGGTCAGGGCGCCGGTGCTGGTCGGCTGGGGCGCATTGTTCGGGTTGATGGAGTAGACGGTCCTGATCCCGTGGTTCTGCAGGAACGTCTGGGTGGCCTGCACCGGGGGGTCGGCGAACGGGTCGTTCACCATCGGGTAGGCCGCCGTCTTCGGCCGGTTAGGGCCGGTCAGCGAGGTCACCCAGTTCGCGAACGGCTGCATCTCGGCCTGGTCCGGCGTGCTGACGCTGAACATGAGGGGGTCGTTCTGCGCGTACACCAGGGGCCCGGTGGCCGCGCCACCGGCCAGCGCGTAACCCAGGCTCTTGGTGGCCCCCTCCGCCGGGACGGTGAGCAGGGTGCTGAACGGCGCCAGCGTCAGCTGCACGTGGTCGGTCTGGATGAGGGTCTGGTACTGGCTGGCGATGACGTTGGGGTTGCCCTTGTCATCCACGATGACCAGCTTGACCTGGCGGCCGAGCAGGCCGCCGTTGCGGTTCAGGTCGCTGGCCCACAGCTCGTAGCCATTCTTGGTGGCCTGGCCGTCGGCCGAGGACGGACCGGTCAGCGGCAGCGAGATGCCGACCGTGATCGGCTTGCTGGCATTGGCGGTGAGGCTGGTGTTGGCCGTGGTGGTGCCGCACGCCGCCAGCCCCAGCGCGGTGGCGGCGCTGACGGCGGCGAGCGGCACGATGCTGGCGCGGTGGCGCCTCATCGGGTGTCTCCCTTCCTGGGGGCCATGCCGAGGCACGGGTTCGGCGGCCCGGCGGGCGGGGCGTCCGGTACCTCGGTGCGCGGAGCGCGCATGGCATTTACGGGCACCGTATGCCCTCGCTGTCCCGGGATGGCCCGGATTGCTCCGATCCCGGGGCCGCAAGCCAGCGCCGCTCCGCGCACCGCCTCATCGTCAGCTGCCCAGTTGGGCTTGGGGTTGAGGATGGGCACCGAGCCGCTCGCGCTGGACGGCAGCACCTGGACGAACTTGGCGCCGTCCTGCCACTGGAAGATGAACGTCTGCGCCACCGTGTTCTCGCCGACGCTGTTGAACTTCACCGGCCCCTGCACCGTCTGCAGCGTCACGCCGCTGTGCAGGTACTCGATGATCTTGCTTGTTGTTCAGGCTGTTGGTCGCGGTGACCGCGGCCGCCGCGACCTCGCCCACGGAGTAGCCCTCGGCCACGTCCGCGTTGATGTCCGACGGGGTGCCGCCGTACTTGGCGATGTACGCCTTGACCATGGCCTGGCTGAGCGGGTTCGTCACCCCGGGATACCAGCCGTTGGGCACCATGATCCCGGTCGCGTTCTTCGCGCCGACCGCGCTCAGGAACGACTGGCCCTGGTCCGGGCCGCCGGTCGAGGCGAGGATCTTCGGGTTGTAGTGCTGCTGCTCGAAGGCCTGGATGAACGCGGTGACCGTGGGCACGTCCACCGTGCCCAGGACGACCAGCTGGGCCCCGGTGGCGGCGACCGCGTCCGCGCCCGCCTTGTAGTCCGGGTTCTCCGCCGGGAAGATCTTCGAGTAGACCGTCTTGACCCCGGCCTTCTGCAGGATGGCCTGCGCGGTCATCGTCATCGGGTCGGCGAACGGGTCGTTCACCATCGGGTAGGCGGCCGTCTTGGGCCGCTCGCTGGCGGGCAGCGAGGCCACCCAGTTGGCGAACGGCACCAGCTGGTTGGCGATCGGCGGGCTGGGGTTGAAGATGTTCGGCAGGCCGAGCTGGTACACCGCCGGGCCGCCGCCCGCGCCCTCCGGGAACGCGTAGCCGTACCGGGCGGCCACCTTGGCGGCCGGCACCGTCAGCAGCGTGGAGAACGGCCCGAAGACGAAGTTCACCTTGCTCCTGCGCGATGAGCTTGGTGTAGTTGGTGGCCACCGTCGTGGCGTCGCTCTGGTCGTTCAGGAATGTCAGATTGACCTTGCGGCCGAGCAGGCCGCCGTGCGCTGTTGACCTCGCTGGCCCACAGCTCGTAACCGCGCTGGAAAGCCTGGCCGTCGGCGGAGAAGTCGCCCGGTCAGGGACAGCGAGGCGCCAATCGTTATCGGTCCCGTGCGTACTGCCATTGGTGCTGGTGCTGCTGCCGCCGCTGCCACTACTGCTGCAGGCGGCGAGGGCCATGGCCGCGACTGCGGCCACGGCCGGGATAGACAAGAACCGGGTGCGGTGAGGTTTCATCCGGTCCTCCTTCCAGTTTCAGGAATCTCCTGTGGATTTTTGGCCAGCCGGGCCATCACGCTGCCTGGCGCGTCCGTAGGGGGGTCGGAAGGCAGCATTCCGGGCTGGCCGGGGCAGTGGCTCACGCTACTGCATTGGGGTTGTTCGCGTCGGCTGGGGTCAGTCCGTCGGAGATGTCCGTGTTCTCGCTCTCGAGCTGCAATCCGGCTGCCTGAGCTTCGAGTTCGATCAGGGCAGCGAAATCCTGGTCGCCATAACCATGGCCAATAAGGGTCTGCACGATCTGGTGCACCAGCGAGGCCACCGGGAGCGGCACTTCCTGTTCCCGGGCCGCGGCCAGCCCGAGATCGAAGTCCTTGCGCAGCAGGGTGGCGGTGAAGGTGGGATGGAAGTCCAGGTTCACGAAAGCCGGGGACTTGTAACGAGTGAACGGCGAACCCATCACGCTTTTATTAAGGCAGGTGAGGAACGCGTCCCGGCTGACACCGCTCTTCTGGGCCAGGATCGTCACTTCGGCCAGGGATTGGGTTACCACGCCCAGGAACAAGTTATGGCACAGCTTTACTATCCGGGCGAGTTCGCCCTCGCCCACATAGGTGGCGCCCGCGCCGAGCAGGTCCAGGTACGGCCGGGCCCGGTCGTAGGCGGCCTGCGGCCCGGACACGGCCAGCGTCAGCCGGCCCACGCTGGCCACCTTGGGGTTGCCCATGACCGGGGCGGCCAGCAGGTCGGTGCCCCGCGCCGCGAGCTGCTCGCGGACCTGCCGGGATACGTCGGCCGACACCGTCGAGCAGTCCACCAGGATGGCCGGGGCCGAGTCGCCCGAGGTCAGGCCGCCCTCGCCGAGGACCGCGTCGATCAGGTCCTGCGGGGTCCCCACCGTGGCGAAGACGATGTCGCGGCCGCCCAGGTCCGCGGGCGAGCCGACCACCTTGGCACCGAGCGCGGCGAGCGGCTCGGCCTTAGCCTGGGTCCGGTTGTACACGGCTACGTCACAGCCCGCAGCGAGCAGTCGCTGCACCAGTTCCGTGCCCATGCGCCCGGTGCCCAGCCAGCCTAGCCGGAGTTCGTCACCGTGCCCTGCCATCAGGTCACCCCCTGCATCAACAATCGTTTGCACGAAGCCTGACGTACGGGTCAGGCGGATGTCAACAGACATGATCCAGATTGCCGGGAGATTTCTTGGCCGCCGGCCAGGGGCGGCTAAGCGGCGGGCCCGCGGGCATCGCCCGGTGCCGCGGCCGGCCCGCCGCCCGCCGCGCCGGGACGGCGGCACCGGCCCGGTGGACCCGCGGACCACCAGCTCGGGGGCGAGGAAGAGGACCTTGACCGGCCCGGTATGCCCGGCGATCCGCTCCAGCAGCAACTGGGCGGCCTCGGTGCCGACCTGGTAGTGCGGGAAGCGGATGGTGGTCAGCGGGGGGCGCAGCCGGTCGATGAACGGCATGTCGTTGAAGCCGACCACGGACACGTCCTCCGGGCAGCGCAGCCCGGCCTCGTCCAGCGCGGCATAGCAGCCGATGGCCAGCATGTCGTTGCCGGCCGCCACCGCGGTCACCTGGGGAACCCGCTGCATCAGGGCCTGGGCGCAGCGGTGCCCCTCGTCGATCGAGAACGCCTTGGCCACCGTGATGAGGTCCGGGTCGGGCTCCAGCCCGTGCGCCTCCATGGCGGCCAGGAACCCGCGGTAGCGGGCCAGGCCGGTGGAGACCTCCTGCGGCCCGGCGATGTGCGCGATCCGGGTGTGGCCGAGCTCGGCCAGGTGGGCGACGGCCATCCGGACGCCGCGCTCGTTGTCCACCGAGACCGAGGGCAGGCTGTAGTCCTGCGCCAGCCGGTTCATCAGCACGACCGGCAGGTCGGCGCGGGCCGACTCGGCCAGCAGCGGGTCACCGAGGTGCACCGTGGCCAGCACCAGCCCGTCCACGTGCCGGGCGCGCATCTGCTCGAACAGCACGTGCTCGCGCTCCGCGTCCCCGTCGGTGTTGCCGATCAGCGCGACGTAGCCGGCCGCGGCCAGCCGGTCCTCGATGCCCCGCACGATGGGCGGGAACAGCGGGTTGTTCAGGTCCGGGATGAGCACCCCGACGCTGTGCGAGCGCCGGGTGCGCAGGCTGCGGGCCACCGTGTTCGGCCGGTAGCCGAGCTGCGCGGCCGCCTCCAGGACCCGCGCGGCGGTATCCTCGCGGACCAGCAGCCGGGTCTCCGGGTTCAGCGCGCGGGAGGCGGTGGCCGGGTGCACCCGGGCGCGGGCCGCCACGTCCTTCAAGGTCACTGGCGGGTCTGCCATCCGCAGCCACCCCGTTCCGGTTGCGTTCGTCCCCAGGCGAACGCAGGCTAACGCACGCCAGGCTGCATGGTATCTATCCCTGCAGACGATTGCTGGTTACCGCCAGTATCCACCGCCGGCGGCGCTAGTCGCACCTTTCGGCCTGCGTCCGGAGCTGGACGCGCAGTTGGCGGGCGACTCCCCCAGCCGCTCACCCACAACTGGCCGCTGACCGGCGGCCTGCGCCGTGTCACGATGAAGCCATGCGGATCACCGAGGTCACCGGGACGGAGCTGTTCGGCGGGACCGCGCAGCGGCCACTGCAGCTGATCCGGGTCACGGTGCGCAACGACGGCCCGCGGCCCACCGCCCCCGCCCTGCTCCGGGCCGAGGGCGCGGGAGTGACCACGCCGGTGCCGTTGCGGCATGGAAGTGATCGAACCGGGCGGGGAGCGGACCGCGGAGCTGGGCGTGCACATCGCCGCGCCGGCGGCGCCGGGCAGCCCGCGGCCGGTGACGGTGATCGCGGAGGCCGGCGGCGAGCGGGCCGAGCAGGCGGCCGAGATCCGGGTGGCCGACACCGGCTGGACCATGTGGATGGTCAGCCACTTCCACTACGACCCGGTGTGGTGGGACACCCAGGGCGAGTTCACCCAGACCCGGCTGCTGCTGCCCGGGGAGGACGGCGAGCTGCCCGACGGTGCGCACCGCGTTCGAGCTGGTCGCGCTGCACCTGGCGCACGCGCGGGAGGACCCCGACTACAAGTTCGTGCTGGCCGAGATCGACTACCTCAAGCCCTACCTGGACACCCGCCCCGAGCACCGGGCCGAGCTGCGCCAGCTCATCGCCGACGGCCGGGTGGAGATCGTCGGCGGCAACTACAACGAGCCCAACACCAACCTGACCAGCGCCGAGTCGACGATCCGCAACGCGGTGTACGGGCTGGCCTACCAGCGGGAGGTGGCCGGGGGCGACCCGCGGGCCGCGTGGATGCTGGACGTGTTCGGCCACGACCCGGGGTACCCGGGGCTGATGGCCGCGGCCGGGCTGACCGACTCGGCCTGGGCCCGCGGCCCCTACCACCAGTGGGGCCCGCTGCGCACCGTGGGCGACAACACCCGGATGCAGCTGCGCAGCGAGTTCGAGTGGGTCTCCCCCGACGGCCGCGGCCTGCTGACAGCCTACATGCCCAACCACTACGGGGCCGGCTGGGTCACCCATCAGGCCGCCGACCTGGCCGCCGCGGAGCAGGCGGCGCTGGAGCAGTTCCGCTCGCTGGCCCCGGTGGCCGCGACCCGCAACGTGCTGCTCCCGGTGGGCGCCGACCACGTCATCCCGAGCCGCTGGGTGACCGCGATCCACCGGGACTGGAACGCGCGCTACGTGTGGCCGCGGTTCGTCACCGCGCTGCCCCGGGAGTTCTTCGCCGCGGTCCGCGAGGACGCGGCCCGGCGGCGCGTCTGGCTGGTCCCGCAGACCCGGGACATGAACCCGGTCTACCCGGGCAAGGACGTCTCCTACATCGACACCAAGCAGGCCCAGCGCGCCGCCGAGGTGGCCGTGTCCGACGGCGAGACGCTGGCCACGCTGGCCTGGCTGGCCGGGGCGGGCTACCCGGCGGAGTCGCTGGACAAGGCGTGGCGGCAGCTGGTGTTCGGCGCGCACCATGACGCGATCACCGGCACCGAGTCCGACCAGGTGTACCTGGACCTGCTGGGCGGCTGGCGGGAGGCCTGGCAGCGGGGCGACGGCCCGCCGGGAGGCGGCCGCGCACCTGGCCGGCGCGCGTCCACCCGGTGGCCGGGGCCGGGCGCGGACCGCCGGGCAGCCGGCGCTGACCGTGTTCAACACGCTGTCCTGGCCGCGGTCCGGGCTGGCCGCGCCGCGCTGGAGTTCCCGGCCCGCCCGGCCGGTGCATGCACACCGGGCCGGGCCGCCTGACCGAACGCGCAGCGGCACCCGACGGCAGCGGCCGGCCGGCGCTGACCGTGTCAACACGCTGTCTGGCCCCGGTCCGGCCTGGCCCGCGCCGCGCTGGAGTTCCCGGCCCCGGGCCCGGCGGTGAGCGTGCTCGACGCGTCCGGGGAGCCGGTGCCGTTCCTGGCCGAGGGCGAGCAGCGGCACCCGGACGGCACGCTGGCCGCGGTCACGGTGTGCTTCCGCGCGGCGGTGCCGGCCCTCGGGTACCGGACCTGGTGGGCGGCGCCGGACGGCCGGCGCCGCGGCTGCCGGACGGCACGGGCCCGGGCGGCTGGGAGCCGCTGCCGGGCACGGTCATCGAGAACGACGACTTCCTGGTCGAGGCCGACCCGGCCCGCGGCGGCGCGCTGGCCCGCATCACCGACAAGCGGTCCGGCACCGAGCTGCTCCGCGGCCTGGGCAACGAGCTGGTCGTCCAGGAGGAGTACGACTACCACCCGCGCTGGGGCGAGGGGCCGTGGCTGCTGTCCCCGAAGGGCCCCGGCACCGGTTCCGGCGCGGCGGCCGCCAAGGTCACCGCGCAGCGCTGCCCGCTCGGCGCCCGGCTGGTGGCCGAGCTGGCCCTCGGCGACCTGCGGATCACCGCCGAGACGCTGCTGTGGGACGGCACCGGGCGGGTTGACTTCCGCACCCACGTGGACGGGTCCATCGGGCAGGACCGGTTGCTGCGGGTCCGCTTCCCCGCCGACGTGCCCGGCGGCCTGCCGGTCTACGCCACCGCGACGGCGGTGGTCGGCCGCCCGTTCGGCAGCCCGGACGCGGACGTCGCGGAGCACCCGTTCACGCTGGACAACCCGGCCCATGAATGGTTCGGCACCGGGGCGACGGCGCGGGCCGGCTGGACCGGGCCGGGCGGCGGCCGCACCGAGCGCGCGCTCGGGGTGGCCGAGATCATCCTGCCCGGGCCCGCCGGGACCGGATCGCAGGCCCAGCCTTCCTAACGGCACCCGCGGCGCGATCACCCGCCTGGTCGCTGCCCTGGCGGGGCAGGGCGTCACGGCCACCTGCAGCTGGCCGGACGGCCCCCGGTACGGGGCCATCGACCTGGACTCGAACCTGCCCGACGTGCGGATCGCGCTGGGCGGCCCGGAGGACAATCCGTGGACGGCCCGGCTGCTGGCGGACTGCGGGCCTGCGGTCACGGCGGAGGTCGCCGGCCGGCTGGCCGCGGGCGCGCCCCGCCGCGCTGTGGCTGCCCGCCCGGCAGTCCCGCGCGGCCGCGTTCCGCCCCGGCGCCGACGTGCGCGGGCCGCGGGACCTGCCGGTGCTGCTGCGTGGCCGGGCCCGGACCTGGCCGCCGCGGCCGGGGCGGTCACCGCCGACCTGGCCGACTCGGTCATCGAGGTCACCCCGGTCACCTCCGCCGGGGAGGACCCCGATCCCCCGCTGGCCGCGCATACGGTGGCGCTGCTCAACCGGGGCACGCCGAGCAGCCTGGTCAGCCCGGACGGCACGCTGCACATCGCGCTGATGCGCTCGTGCAGCGCCTGGCCGTCCGGGGTGTGGATCGACGGCGACAAGCAGCTGGCGCCGGACGGCAGCAGCTTCGCCTGGCAGCACTGGAGCCACACGTTCGAGTACGCGCTGGCCGCCGGGCCCGGGGACTGGCGCTCGGCGGGCCTGGCCCGGGCCGGCCAGGAGTTCAACCGGGACCTGGTGGCCTGCGGGACCGGCCTGCACGACGGCCCGCTGCCCGGCTCGGCCAGCCTCGGCTCGGTCAGCGGGCCGGGCATGCTGACCGCGCTGAAGCCGCGCGGGAACCCGCTGGCGGCCGGCCGCGCCGGGACGCCGGACCGGGCCGCCGGGCTGACCGCCCGGCTGCGTGACCTGGGCGGCCGGTCGGCCAGCCCGGGTCGAGCTGCGGCTGCGGGGCGGCATCGCGGCCGCGCACGGCACCGGGCTGGCCGAGGAGCGGCACCGGGACGTCACGGCCGCGGCCAGTGCCGCGCAGGTGCGAGGCCGGCCGGGTGACCGGTGGCGTGGCGCACCATCCTGTCCGCCGGCCAGCACGGCGACCCTGGCGCTGACGCCAGCCAGCGATCGATCCGCGGGCCGGTGCCGGCGCGGTCGCGGCCCGGCCCGCGGCTGCCCCTGAACCGGCGCAGCCGGTCTTCACCCGGTACTGGCTGCACGGGAAGGGTCCCGCGCCGGCTGGCAGCCTGCCGGTGGCGGTGCACCTGTCCCCCGGCCGGGTCGCGCTGCGCCCCGGCGGCGCGCCGCCGGCGGCGCGTGCGGCTGACCGTGGCGGCCGGCCTGGACGGGGCGTCCGGGGCGGTCGAGCTGGACGTGCCGGACGGCCTGGCCGCCGAGCCCGCCGGGCCGCTGCGCTACGACCTGCCGCCGCTCGGCCACGCGGCCTGGGACCTGGCGGTAGCCGGCCGCCCCGGGCGCGCCGCCCGGGCACTACTTCCTGGCCGCCCGGATCCGCGACCGGCTGGGCCAGGCCTGCGAGGACGTGACCATGGTGGGGCTGGGCGGCCCGCCCGTCCCCGCCCCCGGCCAGCCGCTGGAGGAGCTGCTGCCCGCGCTGGAGGCCGACCTGCGGGCGATCACCGCCGAACTCGACGTGGCCGTGCTCACCCCGGCCCTGGACCTGCCGCCCGGCGGGTCCGGGGAGCTGGCCGTGCGGGTGGCCGCCCGGACCGCCTCGCCGGTCCGCGGCGAGGCGCAGCTGATCTCCCCGTTCGGCAGCTGGCAGGCGGTCCATCCATGGACGCGTAGTTTCGCCGTCTCCCCTGGTAACGAGGTCACTCTCCGTTATCATGTCCGAGTACCGGTTACTACCCGACGTGGCACGCAGTGGTGGATAATGCTCAAACTGATGTATTTCGGTCGGCTCCGCTACACCAGCACGGTCCCTGTCCTGATCCGCGCATGACCCCCTCGGCCTGGTAGGGCACTCCCGGCCACAACCAGACGGTCCCCATGCCATGACTTCCGCCGCCCCGACCTCCGGCAACCTGCCTGCGGAGCCGAACAGCTTCGTCGGGCGAGAGCGCGACCTCACCGAGCTCGCGCTCCTGCTCAGCGACGTCCGCGCGCTCACCCTGTGCGGCCCTGGAGGCATCGGCAAGACGCGGCTGGCGCTGCGGCTCGCCTGCGACCTGGTGCCGGATTTCCCGGACGGCGCCTGGCTGGTCGAGCTGGCCGACACGCGCGACGCCGAGCTCATCCCGCGGCGGGTGGCCGCCACCTTCGGCGTCCGCGAGGAGCCCGACCGGCCGCTCACCGCCACGCTGGCCGAGGTGCTCCGTGGCCGCCGCCTGCTGCTCATCCTGGACACCTGCGAGCACCTGGTGGACGGGTCCGCGGCACTGGTGCACCGGCTGCTGGCCGGCTGCCCGTTCCTGCGGGTGATCGCGACCAGCCGGGAGCCGCTGCGGGTCCGCGGCGAGACCGTGTGGCGGGTCCCCCCGCTGGCGGTGCCGGCCGGCGCGGACCCGCTGTCCCTGGACGACCCGCGGTACGAGGCGATCAGGCTGTTCGCCGACCGGGCCGCCGCGGCGCGGGCCGGCTTCGAGCTGGGCACTGACAACGCCGAGGCGGTGGCCCGGCTGTGCCGCACCCTGGACGGCATGCCGCTCGCCATCGAGCTGGCCGCCGCCCGGGTCCGGGCGCTGTCGGTGGAGCAGATCGCCAGCCGGCTCGACGACCGGTTCCGGCTGCTGGCCTCGGGTGACCGGACCGCGCCGCCGCGGCAGCAGACGCTGCGCGCCGCGGTGGACTGGAGCTACGAGCTGCTGTCCGAGCCGGAGCAGATCCTGCTGCGGCGGCTGTCGGTGTTCGCGGGCTGGAGCCTGGAGATGGCCGAGCAGGTGTGCGCCGACGAGCGGATCCCGGCGGCCGCCGTGCTGGACCTGATGGCCGCGCTCATCGACAAGTCGCTGGTCACCTTCGACTATGAGTTCCGCGGCCAGTCCCGGTACCGGATGCTGGACACCATCAAGGAGTACGCGGCGGGCCGGCTGGCCGCCTCCGGCGAGGAGGAGGCGGTCCGGCTGCGGCACCGCGACTACCTGCTGGGCTTCGGCGAGTACGTGGTGTCCCAGGCGTTCGTCCGCGGCGCGCCGTCCTGGCCGGAGCGGGTCGCGCTGTACCGGCACATCACCCTGGACATGCCGAACTACCGGCTGGCGCTGGACACCTCGCTGGCCCGCGGCGACATCGCCGAGGGCCTGCGGCTGTGCGGGGCCATGCGCAACCCGTGGGTGACGCATGGCGACGTCACCGAGGGGGCCGAGGCGTTCGACCGGTTCCTGGCCCGGGCGGCCGGGGTGCCGCCCGAGGTGCACGGCCCGGCCCTGGTGTTCCGCGGCGACCTCGCGTTCGAGCAGCAGGACTACGAGACGCTGGCCCGGTGCGCCCGGGACGGCCTGGCCGCGTGCCGGCGGGCGGGCGTGCCGCACGAGGCGGCCGCGCTGCGGCTGCTCGCGCTGGCCAGCCTGCGGGCCGGGCGGCTGGCCGAGGCGGTGGCCGGGATCGAGGAGGCGGCGGCCACCGCGCACAAGCTGGGCGACGAGTGGGAGGAAGGGCTGGCGCTGGCCATCAAGGCCGCGATCCTGGCCCGGCTGGGCAGCCTGCGCGAGGCGCACCAGACCTACGAGGCCGCGCTGGACGTGCTGCGGGACAACAACGGCTGGGGCGTCGCGCAGGTGCATTACGGGCTGGGCAGCGTGGCCCGCCACCGCGGGGACCCGGAGGCCGCCATCGGCCACTACCAGGAGGCGCTGGCGCTGTACCAGGAGATCGACGCCCGGCCGGAGATCGCCCGCTGCCTGGCCGGCATCGCCTCGGTCGCCCTGGCCCAGGGGAACCTGGAGCTCAGCCGGGCCAGCCTGACCGAAAGCCTGCGGCTGAGCCTGGCCACCGGGCAGCGGCTGCCGGTGGCCCGCGGCCTGGAGGCGTTCGCGGCGCTGGACGGGCGGGCCGGCGACCCGGCGCGGGCGGCCCGGCTGGCCGGGGCGGCACTGGAACTGCGCGCCGCGGCCGGCCACGCGCCGTCGGCCGGGGCCGGGGCCCGGCTGGATGACCTGCTCGGGCCCGCCCGGGCCGCGTTCGGGGAACTGCGCGCCGCCGCGCTGCTCGCGGAGGGCCGCGCGATGACGGCGGAGGAAGCGGTCAGCTACGCGACCGGCCCGGCGACCGGTGGCGACCCGGCTGGCGACCCGGCCGTCCCCCGGATACCCCAGCCCCGCGCCGCCACCGGGGACGCCGGGGCCGAGCCGAGCCGTGCTGACCCCGCGCGAGCGGGAGATCGCCGCGCTGATCGCCCGCGGGCTGAGCAACCGGGCCATCGGGGACGAGCTCTACATAACCGGGGCCACCGTGGCCCGGCACGTGGCCAACATGATGACCAAGCTCGGGTTCAACACGAGGGCGCAGATCGCGGCCTGGGTCGCCCGGCAGCCTGGCCCCGCGGGCTGAGCCGCGGCCCGGCGGCGGGCTGGGCCGCGCCCCGGCGGCGGGCTTAGCCGCCGCCGCGCGGCGGCCCAGCCGGACGGGCGCCGCGCGGAAATGTTTTCTGGCTACATACCCATCCGTGGCCGGTGCTGCCCCGAAATACACATGGCACTGCATAGTTCGGCGGATGTGCGCACCGGGCGGCCCGGCTTAGTGTCGGCTGCAGAGTTCCGGTGGTCCCGGACGGTACGGGGGCCCGTGCGTGGCTACCCGGAGCCGCCGGATGCAGAGCCAAGGCTCCTCCGGCCATCAGGAGGGGGATGGCCGGAGGAGCCTGGGGAGAAGGGCAGGATGACCGTCACCGGCATGCCAGCCGGGCACGTCACCGTGACCCAGCGGCTGGTCGACCTGGGGGCGGCCCGGGGCGAGCAGCCCGCATTGGTGGGCGGCGGTGCGGCCTGGCCCGGCCGGACCCTCAGCTACGCCAGCCTGGCGCGGATCCTCCAGATGGCCGCGGCCGGCCTGAGCCGCCGCGGCGTCCGGCCCCGCGACATCGTCGGCGTCCATGTGCCCGACGCGGTCAGCTACGTGCTGGCCGGGCACGCCATCCGGGCGGCCGGCGGGGTGCCGTCCCCGCTGCCGTACTCGGGGGCCGCGGCCGCACTGGCCGGCCAGCTGACCGACTGCGGGGCCCGGCTGCTCATCACCGCGGGGCCGCTGGCACCGGCCGCGGTGAGCGCGGCGGACGGCTCCTGGGTCCGCCAGGTTTTCTCATTCGACGAGGTGCCCGGCACGACCAGGTTCTGCTCGCTGCTGTCCCGGGGATCCCAGCCACCGGCCGCCGCCGCGGCGGCGGACCTTGCGCTGCTGCCTTACCGGTCCGGGCCGGGCGGCGGGCGGTCGGCCGCGCCGGTGACCCACGGCGAGCTCGCCGCGGACCTGGACCGGCTGTCCGGCAGCACCCCGCTGACCGGCGAGGACGTGGTGATCACCGCACCGCCCAACGACGACGGCCGGGATTACACGGTGCTGCTCGACCTGGCCCTGCTCAGCGGGGCCACCGTGGTCGCGGCCCGGGCCGACGGCCTGCCGGACGCGGCCCGGCAGCACGGCGGCACCGCCGTGATCGTGCACCCCGGCATGCCGGTCCCGGCCGGGCTGGCGCTGCGCGCGGTCATCTCGCGCTGAGCCGTTCCCGCTGCCGCCTGCTGCCCGCTGCGGCCTGCTGCCCGCCGCCGGCCTGCTGCCCGCCGCCGCTGATCCGCTGACCGCCGTTGAGCCGCTGCCCGGTCAGCAGGATCACCGCGAGTGCCGCCACGTCGAACACGGCCGCGGCCGTGAAGACCGCCGCGACGCCATGGATCAGCGCGTGATGCGCCGCGGCCACCGCCGTCCCGCCCGCCGCCCCAGCCGCGGCATGCCGGTAGGCCGTGCCGAACACGGTCACCAGGATGGCCAGCCCCAGCGACCCGCCGACCTGCTGGGTCACGTTCACCATGCTGGACGCCGCGCCGGAGTCCTGCTGGGCCACCCCGGCCAGCGACATGGTGGTCAGCGGGACGAACACCAGGCCCATGCCGCTGCCCAGCAGCAGCATCGGGCCGAGGATGCCGCCCAGGTAGCTGGTCCCCGCGCCGACCTGGGCCAGCCAGGCCATGCCCGCGATGACCGGCAGCATGCCGGCCAGCATCACCCGGCCCGCCCCGAACCGGGGCAGCAGCCGCGGCGCGGCCCGGGACACCCCGAACACGGTCAGCGTCATGGGCAGGAAGGCCACGCCGGCCAGCAGCGGGCTCAGGCCCAGGATGTCCTGGACGAACTGGGTGAGGAAGAAGAACATCCCGAACATGCCGGCCACCAGGAGCAGCCGGGCCAGGTAGGAGCCGGACCGGCTCAGGCTGGCGAACAGCCGCAGCGGGGTGATCGGCTGCTGGCTGCGCCGCTCGATAGCCACGAAGGCACCCAGCGCGACCACGGCCGCCGCGAACGCGGCCAGGGTGGGCGCCGCGGACCAGCCACTGGACGCGGCCCGGATGAAGCCGTAGACCAGCGCGGTCATGCCGGCGGTGGAGGTCACCGCGCCGGCCAGGTCGAACCGGCCCGGCTGGCGCGGCGACTCGCTGATGAACAGCGGGGTCACCGCGATGACCGCCGCGCCGACCGGCACGTTCACGAACAGCACCCAGCGCCACGAGGCCCACTCGGTGATGACGCCGCCGAGCACCAGCCCGAGCGAGGCGCCGCCCATGAGCACCGCGGAGTAGACGCCCAGCGCCCGGGTCCGTTCCCGGCCCTCGGGGAAGCTGCCCACCACCAGCGCCAGCACCGCGGGTGACGCCAGCGCGCCCCCGACGCCCTGCAGGGCGCGGGCAGCCAGCAGCCACCAGGCCTGGGTGGCCAGGCCGCCGGCCAGCGAGGCCAGGGTGAACAGCGCGATCCCGGCCAGGAACACGCGGCGCCGGCCGAGGATGTCCCCGGCCCGGCCGCCGAGCAGCAGCAGGCCGCCGAAGGTGAGCGTGTAGGCGTTCAGGACCCAGGACAGGCCGGCCGTGGAGAAGTGCAGCCCGGCCTGGATGTGCGGCAGGGCGATGTTCACCACGGTCATGTCGAGGATGATCATGAGCTGGGCGGAGAGCATGACGATCAGGGCCAGGCCGGGACGGCCATGGCGCCGCGCGGTGCCTGGGCGGCGGACCGAGACCGCCGGCGTGGCGGCAGAAGCGGGCACAGATGTCTCCAGTGGGCAAGAGTCGTGGAATAATCGGAGGTGTTCTCCGGAACATCCGGAGGGTGTCTCCGCTTAGTCTCCTAATATACGGAGGCATCCTCCGGATAGCAACTGGATTAAGGATCGTAGAGTGTCCCGATGAGCGCGACCGGCACCCCCGCAACGATGCGCGCCGACGCCCGCCGCAACCGGCAGCTGCTGATCGCGGCGGCGCTGGCCGCGTTCACCGAGCACGGCGCGGATGACGCGTCCCTGGACGAGATCGCCCGCCGGGCCGGGGTCGGCATCGGCACCCTGTACCGGCATTTCCCGAACCGCCAGGCGCTGCTCGAGGCGGTCTACCGTGACCAGGTGGAAGACCTCTGCGCGGCGGCCCGGGACCGGGCCGCCGCCGCCACCCCGGCGCAGGCGCTGGAGAACTGGCTGCGCGACCTGATGGCGTTCGCCGCGACGAAGCGGAACCTGACCAGCAGCATCATGTCCGTCCCGGAGGGCAAGCGCTCCGAGGTGGCCATGTCGTGCAGCGCCATGGTCCGCGAGGCAGCGGACGGGCTGCTGGCGCGGGCCCAGCGATCCGGCGAGATCCGGCCCGACGTGGACGCCATCGACCTGCTGCGCCTCTCCCATGCGCTCACGGTCGCCGCCGAGATGCCGTCGTCGCACGCGGACCAGCAGGAGCGGCTGCTGAAGGTGCTCCTCGACGGGCTGCGCGCCCCGGAGCCGGGCGCGGCGGCGGGCTAGTCCCCGCCCGCGGCCGCCTCGGGCTCATCGTCGGGCGCGTCCTGCGCGGGCTCCTCACGAAGGCTGAGCCCGCCCAGGTCGGGCGCGCGGTTCTCATACGGCGTGCTGAGCACGATCGTGGTCCGGGTGGACACCCCGGCACAGGCCCGGATCTGCTGCAGCAGGTCCTCCAGCGCTACCGGCGAGGCGACCCGGACCTTGAGGATGTAGTTCTCGTCGCCCGCGACGCTGTGGCATGCCTCGATGGCCGGCAGGTGGGCGAGCCGCTCCGGGGCGTCGTCCGGGGCGGCCGGGTCGAACGGCTTGATCGAGATGAACGCGGTGAGCGGCAGCCCCGCGCCTGCCGGGTCGATCATGGCGGCATAGCCCTTGATCACCCCGCGCCGTTCCAGCCGGCGCACCCGCTGGTGCGTCGCGGACACCGAGAGCCCGGTGCGGCGGGACAGTTCGGTGAAGCTGATCCGGCCGTCCTGGCACAACAGCGAGACGATCTTCCGGTCGATGTCTTCCACCCCCGTTACGGTAATCCGCAACCGGCGGTCACGGTCTCGTGCGCCGTAACGGCCTGATAACGGGCTTTACGCTCCGGTAACAGCATGTGACGCCGGTCTTAACCGCTGGGCAGGCGGCGGGGATACGCTGCGCGGCAAGTGGTGCGGCAGCGGAGCGGCACCGCAGGACACGCTGGAGCCCCCATGGCGGAAATCGTCCTTGACCAGGTCAACAAGGTGTACCCCGGTGGAGTCAAGGGGGTGGACAACCTCAACCTGGAGATCAGGGACGGCGAGTTCATGGTCCTGGTCGGCCCGTCTGGCTGCGGGAAGACCACCGCCCTGCGGTCCATCGCCGGGCTGGAGGAGATCAGCTCCGGCACCATCACGATCGGCGGCCGGGTGGTGAACGACCTGCCGCCCAAGGACCGCGACATCGCCATGGTCTTCCAGAACTACGCCCTCTACCCGCACATGACGGTGGAGCAGAACCTGGCGTTCGGGCTGCAGCAGCGCAAGACGCCCAAGGACGAGATCAAGCGCCGGGTCACCGAGGTGGCCAAGATGCTCGGCCTGGAGCAGTACCTCAAGCGCAAGCCCGCCGCGCTGTCCGGCGGCCAGCGCCAGCGGGTCGCCATGGGCCGGGCCATCGTCCGGGAGCCGCAGGCGTTCCTGATGGACGAGCCGCTGTCCAACCTCGACGCCAAGCTCCGGGTGTCGATGCGCGCCTCGCTCACCCAGCTGCACGAGCGGCTCGGCGTCACCACCGTGTACGTCACCCACGACCAGGTCGAGGCGATGACCCTCGGGCACCGGGTGTGCGTGCTGCGGGATGGCCGGCTGCAGCAGGTGGACACCCCGCAGACCCTGTTCGACTCCCCGGTGAACCTGTTCGTGGCGGGCTTCATCGGCTCGCCGGCGATGAACTTCGTGACCGCGGAGCTGGTTCGTGACGACGGCCCTGCGGTCACCTTCGCCGGGCACAAGCTGCCCCTGCCGGCCGGGCTCATCGACGCCAAGCCGGGGCTGGACGCCTACTTCGGCCGCGAGGTCATCCTCGGCGTGCGGCCCTCGGACTTCGAGGACGCGACCCTGGCCGAGGCCAGCTGGGCCCGGATGTCGGTGCGGGCCGACGTGACCGAGGAACTGGGCAGCGAGATCCACGTGATCTTCTCGATCGACGCTCCCCCGGTGCGGCATGCCAGCATCACCGAGATCAGCGGCGACACCGATGAGGAGGACGCGACGGTGGTCCTGGCGGGCGGCAAGTCGCTGTGGACCGCCCGGGTGGCCGCGCGCAGCCAGGTCCGCCCCGGGCAGCAGATCGAGCTCGCCGTGCACACGTCCAACCTGCAGTTCTTCGACCCGGTGAGCGCGCTGTCCATCGGCCACCCGGCGGCCGGGGAGGTGGCGGACGCGGAGACCGCCCAGGCGGGCGCCAGCTGACCCGCGGGCCAGTCCGGCGGGCCGGCGGCTCAGCCGGCGATGACGAGCTCGCGGGTGACGGTGTTCAGCCGCTCGTACCCGTCCTCGGTGCACACGACGATGTCCTCGATCCTGGCCCCGGACGGGCCCGGGTAGATGCCCGGCTCCACCGAGAAGGCCATGCCGGGCTGCAGCGGCTCCGTGTTGCCGGTGACGATGTAGGGGTCCTCGTGCGTCTCCAGCCCGATCCCGTGCCCGGTCCGGTGGATGAACTGGCTGCCGTACCCGGCCGCGGTGATCGGCTCGCGGGCGGCCGCGTCCACCGACTCGGCGCGGACCCCGGGCCGGACCGCCGCGCACGCCGCCTCCTGGGCCGCGCGGAGCACGTCGTAGTACGCGGTGAACCCGGCCGGGGGCTCGCCGATCGCATACACGCGGGTGCAGTCCGAGCAGTAACCGCTGGGCATGGTGCCGCCGATGTCCACCACGACGGCGTCGCCGGGCTGCAGCCGGCGGCCGGACGGCTCGTGGTGCGGGCTGGCCGCGTTCGGGCCGGACGCGACGATCACGAAGTCGGCCCGCACGTGCCCCTCGGCCGCGATGGCCTGGGCGATGTCCGCGGCCACCGCCAGCTCGGTGCGGCCCGCGCGGAGCAGCTGGGGCACGGCGGCGTGCACCCGGTCGATGGCCGCGCCCGCGTCCCGCAGCGCGGCGATCTCGGCCGGCGTCTTGCGCTCCCGCAGGACGCGCAGCGCCGCGCTGGCCAGCCCCTGCCGGGCGGCGGGCAGCGCGTCCCGGAACCGCAGCACCATCATCGCCCACATCCGGTCGGCCAGCCCGACCGAGCCGACGGCACCGAGCCGCCCGGCCACCAGCGCGTACGGGTCGTCCGTCTCATCCCAGGGGATGATCTCCAGGCCGAAGCCCCCGGCCGGCGACGCCGCCGCGGCCGGCTGTTCCAGCCGCGGCACGACCAGGAAGGGCTCGCCCGCGGCCGGGATGGCCAGGCAGGTCAGCCGTTCCAGCTGCTGGGCGTCGTAGCCTGTCACGTAGCGCAGGTCAGGCCCCGGGGTGAGCAGCAGCGCATCCAGGCCGGCCCGGCCGGCCGCCTCGGCGGCCAGCCCAAGCCGGGCGGCCGGGTATAGTTCCCCCGAATCCCAGGTGTGCATGGGGGCCATCTAACCACGGCACGGCCCATCGCCAGGTGGGGCGCACCTTCTTGCCGGTGGGTGCACCGTGTCCCCATCTAGACAGGAGTGCCCCGCATGCCTCACTCTTGGTATACCTCAGCTTACTGATGTGAACGGCGATGACTCCTGAGATCGTTAGTTCTCCCGCTCCGCTGGAGCCAGGTGCTTCCGCCGAGGCCGAACGGGCCGCGGCCAGGTCGGCGTTTGCCGCGGCATCTGGCCCGTTCACGCTGCGCCCGCGCAACACCGAGCGGGCCCCCGGCGACCCCACCGCGCTGGCCGCCGCATTACTGCAGGAACGCCACGTCACGCTGGAACTTCAGCGTGCCATCCTGCCGCTGCACGAGACGCCGTTCGACCTGCCCGGGCTGCGCGCGGTGGTGCGTTACCTGCCCGCCTCGGCGGACAGCCGGGTGGGTGGTGACTGGTACATCACCGCGGAGATGCCGGGTGGCCATGTGCTCATCGCGATCGGGGACGTCGCCGGGCACGGGCTGGACGCGGCCGCCGGGATGGCCCGGCTGCGCGGCGCGCTGGCCGGCCTGGCCATCACCGGCGCCTCACCGGAGCGCCTGGTGGGCTGGCTGAACGACCTGGTCCATCACGTTGACCCGGAGCACACCGCGTCGGTCATGGCCGGCTACTTCGACCCGCCGACCCGGCGCCTGACCTGGGCACAGGCCGGTCATCCGCCGCCGCTGCTGGTCCGCGGCCCGGTGGCCCGGCCGCTCGCCCAGCCGTCCGGGATCCTGCTCGGCGCGGGCCGCAGCGGCTACCAGCCGATGACGATGACGCTGGAGCCCGGCGACATCCTGCTGCTCTACAGTGACGGCCTGGTGGAACGACGGGACCGGCAGCTGGATGAAGGGCTGCGCCTGCTGGCCAGCGCCGCGGGCGGCATCTCCGACCCGGAGGAGCTCATCGCGGCGGTGCTGGACGCGTTCAGCTCGAGCGCCTCGGAGGACGACACCTGCCTGGTGGCCCTGCGCGTTCTCTAGCCGGGCGTCCGGTAGCCAGGCGCGTTCCGCGGCCGGCGCGCCGCCTGGCCGCGCGCTGCCCTAGCCGGGTGCCTCGGCCAGCACGCTGGCCGCCCGGCGCAGGGACGAGCCCAGGCCCCACCGGTCACCGAGCGCGGCCAGCCGGGCCGGATCCGCCGGGCGGAGCGGGAGCGTGCCGCCCGCCTCGGGGACCGGGGCGTCGGTGGCCACCCGCACCACCGGCTGCGCGGCGGCCAGGTAATCCCGGGCCGCCGCCAGCTTGGGGCGGCTGCCCTTGGGGAACCCGCCGTGCCCGCGGTCCAGGGCACTGATGATGGCCTCGACGGAGCCGAACGCGCCGATCAGCGCGGCGGCGGTCTTCTCGCCCACGCCCGGCACCCCGGGCAGCCCGTCGCTCGGATCACCGCGCAGCACGGCGAAGTCGGCGTAGCCGCGGCCCGGGATGCCGTAGCGCTCGGTGACCGCGGCCTCGTCCACCACGTCGAGCTTGGTCAGCCCGCGGACCGTGTAGATGACCCGGACCGGCGGCCCGTCGTCCACCAGCTGGAACAGGTCCCGGTCCCCGGTGACGATCTCCACCGGCCCGGCCGCCCGGGCGCTGAGCGTGCCGATGACGTCGTCCGCCTCGTAGCCGTCCGCGGCCGCCATCGGGACCCCGAGCGCGTCCAGCACCTCCTCGATCACCGGGATCTGCGCGGTGAGCGCCGGGGGCGCCTCCTCGGAGCCGTCCGGCCGGGCCCGGTGCGCCTTGTAGGAGGCGATGGCGGCGACCCGGAAGGCCGGCCGCCAGTCCGCGTCCATGCAGGCGACCAGGCCGCCCGGAGTCCGGGCCCGGACCAGCCGGGCGATCATGTCCAGCAGGCCCCGGACCGCGTTGACCGGGGTCCCGTCCGGGGCGGTCAGCGTGTCCGGCACGCCGTAGAACGCGCGGTAGTACAGCGAGGCGGTGTCGAGCAGCATGAGCGGGCCCACCCGGCCATCTTGCCAGGCAGCGCCCCCGGCTTCGGGCAGTTCTGCGCCGCGCACGGCGAGCAGGCCCCGCGGTGACCCCGGCTGGGCACCCGATATCGTTGATCAATCGCCAGCGAAGGATCCAGCTCACTGCCCGCGGGAGCCGCAGCGGCCGGGCTGATCCATGGCCCTGCTGCCGAGGCTCTGTCCTGCGTGCTGCTCGCCGCGGTGCTGCTGACCGCGATCACCCGGCCCCGGTGGCTGCCGGAGGCCGCCGTCGCCGTCCCGGCGGCGCTGATCGTGATGCTGACCGGCGCACTGCCGGTGCAGCAGGCGGAGTCAGAGGCCCGGCTGCTGCTGCCGGTCCTGGCCTTCCTCGGCGCGGTCCTCGTCATCGGGCACTTCTGCCAGCGCGACGGGCTGTTCAGCGCGGCCGGCGCCCGGCTCGCGCGGGCCAGCCGCGGGTCGCCGGTCCGGCTGCTCGGCGGCGTGTTCGGGCTGGCCTCGGTGACCACGGCGGTGCTCAGCCTGGACACCACGGTGGTGCTGCTCACCCCGGTGGTGCACGACACCGCGGTCCGGCTCCGGGTCCGGCCCAAGCCGCACGTCTACGCGTGCACGCACCTGGCCAACTCCGCCTCGCTGCTGCTGCCGGTGTCCAACCTGACCAACCTGCTGGCGTTCTCGGTGGCCGGGCTGACGCTGATCCGGTTCGGCGCGCTGATGGCGCTGCCGTGGCTGGCGGCGATCGCCGTCGAGTACGTGGCGTTCCGGTGGTTCTTCGCCGGTGACCTGGTTAGCCCGGCGGGGGCACGGCTCCGCACCGCGCCTGGCCAGCGGATAGGCCACATCAGTGTGCCGCCCGTCCCGCGCTACGCGCTCGTCGTCGTGCTGCTCACGCTGGCCGGCTTCGTGGTCACCTCGTTCGCCGGGGTGAACCCGGCCTGGGCCGCCTTCGGGGGGGCGGTGCTGCTGGCCGCCCGTGGCCTGGCCGACCGCACCGAGACCCCGGCCGGGGTGGTCCGCGCCATCGGCGTGGAGTTCCTGCTCTTCGTGCTCGGCCTGGGCATCGTGGTGGAGTCGGTGGTCCGCAACGGCCTGGGTGCCGCGCTCACCCGGATCATTCCCGGGGGATCCTCCCTGCTCACCCTGCTGGCGCTGGCCGGCCTGGCCGCGCTGCTGGCCAACATGGTGAACAACCTGCCGGCCGTTCTGGTATTGCTGTCCGTGCTGCGGGCGGGCGGGCTGGCCGGCCCGGGCCCGCTGCTCGCCGTGCTGATCGGGGTGAACGTCGGCCCCAACCTGACCTACGCGGGCTCGCTGGCCACCCTGCTGTGGCGGCGGCTGCTGGCCGAGCGGAACACCGGCACCGACCTGGGCGAGTTCACCCGGCTCGGCCTGCTCACCGTGCCGGCCGGGCTGGCGCTGGCCACGGTGGCGCTATGGGCGGCGCTGCGGCTGTGAGGCCGCGGCGGCCCGGGCCTGACCCGGCCCCGCGGTACGGCGCGCCGGCCACGTCCCGGGCGAGCTCCTCCTCGTCCAGGTCCGCGGCGTCCGCCCGGTGGTAGACCTGGCGCTGCCCGGTCGGCTGGAAGCCCATCCGGCGGTAGAACGCGGCCGCCCGTGGGTTGCCGGTGGCCACCCACAGCGTCACCTGCCCGGCCCCGGCCGCGCGGGCGTGCTCCACGACCGCGGTGACGAGCAGGCCGGCGACGCCGCTGCCCCGCGCGCCGGGCGACACCCACATGGAGACCAGGTGCCATTCCCCGACGGGGTGATCCGGGCCCGCCGGGCCGGGGTGGGTGACCGGGAAGGCCGCCACCAGCCCAGACGGCTGGCCCTCGTGCCAGGCCAGGAACCACGGGATGAGGGCGATCCGGCTGCGCCACTCCGCCTCGGCCCGGTCCCGTTCCCGGGCCAGCGTCGAGGCGAAGGCGTCCGGCGCGTCGGCCAGGGCCGCCAGCCGCACGTCGCGGACCGCCGCCCACTCATCCGGGTGCGCCCGGCGTATCTGCACGTCGCTCACCTGCACGGGCTAAGCCTCATCGCTCCCCCCGGCGAGCCCGCAAGGTGATTTCCGCCGGTGACGGCGCATCCCCGCCGGCCGTCCGCCGGATTCTGTCGGTGGCTGGCCGTAGAATCGAACACAGCTTCGAAGGTTGCGGCAGGCGGGACCCGGGCGAGGACAGGACCGGGCCGCGGGTGCGGGAGGCAGGCGGGACCACGGGCGAGGACAGGCCCGGGACCGCGGGTGCGGGACGGAGATCACGGGAGGAGGTGCGGCGGCTCATGTGCGGAGGGCAGCAGCGGCCATCGGGCGCCGCGCCGGCGGGCTGGACGCCGCCAGCGTCACCGGGGCGCTCGACGCCATATCCGCCGGGCTGGCCTTCCTGAACGCCGTGGATGCCGCCGGCCTGCCCACCTCCGTCCAGGCGGACTGCCTCAAGGCCCTGGCCCGGGCGGAATCCGCGCACACGGCGGCCCATGCCAGCGTGCTGGCCGCGTTCAGCGCGCAGGACGGCTGCGAGGACGACGGGCAGCACACCGCGCGCGCCTGGCTGAAGTGGCAGACCCAGATCACGGCCGGCGCGGCCGCGGGGCAGGTCGGCTGGGCGAAGCGGCTGGCCCGGCACCCGGCGGTCGGCGCGGCCCTCGCCGCCGGACACATATCGCCGTCCTGGGCCCGCGACCTGTGCGGCTGGACGGACCTGCTGCCCGAGAGCGCGCGGCCGGCCGCCGACGACATCCTGTTAGCCGCGGCCTCGGGCGGTGCCACCCACGCCGACCTGGCCAGCCTGGCCGACGAGATCCGGCGCCGCGGTGCCGGGCCGGATGAGGACGCCGATGACGGCTTCGATGACCGGTCCGTGCGGCTGGACGTGACGTTCGGCGGGGCCGGGCGGCTCAGCGGGGACCTGACCCCCGCCTGTACCGCCGCCCTCTCCGCGGTGCTGGACGCGCTCGGGAAGCCCGCCGGGCCAGAAGACGTCCGGACCGCGGACCAGCGGCGGCACGATGCCCTGGAGGAAGCGTGCCGGCGGCTGGCCGGCTCGCGGTGCCTGCCGGACCGGGCCGGGCAGCCGACCCAGGTCCAGCTGCACATGACCCTGGATCAGCTGCGGGGCTCCCCCGGCGGCCCGGCCGCGGAGGCGGCATGGTCCGCGGGGGCCGGATGGTCCGCGGGGGCCGGAATGGTCCGCGGAAGCGTACGCGTGCGACGCGGCCATCACCCCGCTCGTCTCCGGGCACGTGGACCGGCGAGCGCTCGCCGCGATGACCGCCGCCTTCCTGGGCCGCGATCCGGACGCGCGCTGCCCGTTCCCCGGCTGCGCCGATCCCGGCTGCGCCGATCCCGGCTGCGGCGATCCCGGCTGCGGCGGCCCGGGTGACCGGCGGGTGTTCCGGCCGCTGGGCCCGGCCGTGTTCGCCCGGATCCAGGATCTTCTGCTGCGGCACGCCGCCGACGTACTGTCGGGGCCGGCCGGGCTGGCCGCGTTCCTGCGCACCGAGCTGACCGGGGCCCAGTTCCCGGCGCCCAGCCTGCCCCTGGACACCGGGGCCGCCACCGAGCAGGTGCCGGCGCACCTGCGCCGGGCCGTCATCGCCCGGGACCGGCACTGTGCCTTCCCGGGCTGCGAGCAGCCGCCCGCGGCCTGCCAGGTCCACCATGTGCGCCCCCGGTCCTGCGGCGGGCCGACCTGCCTGGCCAACCTCATGCTGCTCTGCAGCTTCCACCATCTCATCGCCGTGCACCAGTGGGGCTGGGCCCTGACCCTGCACCCCGACGGCACCGTCACCGCGGTCAGCCCGGACGGCAGCCGGACCCTGCGCAGCCACGGGCCACCCGGCGAGGCAAAGCAGGCCCGGCTAGGCCATCCGCCTGCGGGGCGCCGGTCATGCCGGGCGCGGTTCCCGCCGCGCCTTAGCGCGCGGGAACCGGGCTGGCGCGGGAGACTAGGCAGATGACCGTGCTCGTCTGGATCACTGACGACGGCTGGGAGGCGTGCGTGCAGGCGGCCCGCACCCTGGCCCCGGCCGGCGAGGACGTAACGCTGCTGCACGTCACCGACACGGCGGCGCTGGAGGCGGCGCACGGAGCGTTCACCGCCCTGCTGGGCCGGTCACGGACCGACCCCGGGACCCAGCTGGAGGCCCTGGCCGAGTCCTCGGCTCAGCAGGTCCTGGCGGCGGCGGCCGAGGAGCTGGGCCACCCGGCCCGCCAGCTCCGGCTGCGCGGCCGGCCGGAACACCAGGTCGCCGAAGCGGCCCGGGAGGCCTCCCTGCTCATCCTGGCCCGGGAGGGCGGCGCGGCCGGCCCGAAGAGCCTGGGCAAGGCGGCCCGGTTCGTCGTCGATCACGCCACCTGCCCGGTGCTGCTGGTGTGGCCCGGGACGCCGCCGGACACGCCGCTGCCCCCGCCACCTCCCGGGGACAAGCGCCACGGCGGCAAGCACGGGCCGCCACCCCCGGCGCCCCCGCGGGACTAGCCGGGCTCAGGCGGGTCAGCCGTTGGAGTAGACCCGCGTCCGGGGTGACCAGGACGGCGGCGCGCCGCTCGTCCGCCATCACCTGGTCGTAGGTGGCCCAGTCGTCGTGGGTGCCGCCCGCGGCGGTGAACACGGCCCGCAGCAGCAGCCGGATCCCGTCGGCGTCCAGGCCGTCCGCGGGATCGTCCGGGCCGGCCAGCGTGGCCGTGCCCTCCACCGTGACCCACTCCCAGCCCGCCCGCACCGTCACCGCCAGCCGGGGGCGGGCCCGCAGGTTGGCCAGCTTGCGCGCGCCGCCGCGGGTGGTGAACCCGACCACCGGGTGGCCGCGGGCCGGATCGTCGAGCACGCCCGCGTTCACCACGGACGCCTGGATGGTCTGGTCGGCGCGCAGCGTGGCCACCACGGCCAGCCCGTGGTCCTGGGTCACCAGCCGGGCGAAATCCGCGATGTCAGCCATGCCGCGAGCCTACTGGCCTGCGCGGGCCGGGCACGTGGCCGGGGCACGTGGCCGGGGGCACCTGTCCGGTCTGGGCCGGGCCGTGGCCGACCGGGCCGGGCCGGGCCCGCCAGGGCCAGGACGGTCAGGCCAGCGAGGAGTACGCCACGACCCCGTGGCGCAGCGCGTCCACGGCCGCGTGCGCGGTGGACGCCAGCTCCGAGCCGGGCCCGGCCGCCACCGCGACCTGGCCGAGCAGGTCCATCAGCTGCTTCACCGCCCGGACGAAGTCGCCGGGCGTCAGGCCGGTGCGCAGCACGGTCTCCAGCGGCTTGCCGCGGGCCCAGGCGTGCGCGGCCCAGGCGAACCCGGCGTCCGGCTCGCGCAGGAACGACAGGCGGTTCTCCTTCTCCAGCTCGTCGAGCTCACCCCAGACCGACAGCATCGCGCCGACGACCTCGCGCACCGGCCCGCCGGGGAGCAGCGGCGGCCCCTCGTCCGCGGACTGCCGGGACTCGAAGGTCAGCACGGACACGCAGGCGGCCAGCTCGGCGGGGTCCAGCCCGTCCCACAGGCCGCGGCGCACGCACTCCGCGGCCAGCAGGTCCAGTTCGGTGTACAGGTCGGCGAGCCGCCGGCCGTCCGGGGTGACGTGGCCGCCGGAGAGGTAGCCGAGCCGGTCCAGCACCGCGCAGACCCGCTGGAAGGTGCGGGCGATCACGTGCGAGCGGGCGGCCACGTTGGCTTCCAGCCCGGCCACCTCACGTTCCAGCCGGGCCCGCTGCTCCGCCTGGCGGGCGTGCGCCTCCCGGTCGGCGCAGCCGTGGCAGGGGTGCTGGCGCAGCCGCCGCCGCAGCGCCGCGGCCTCCTGCTGGATGCCCCGTCCGGCCGGGGCATCCGGCTTCCCCGGGTGACGGCCGACCTCGCGGCCGGCCATCTTGTTCCGCATGGTCGAGGCCAGGTCACGGCGGTGCTGCGGGGACCGGGCGCTGAAGCTGTTCGGGATCCGGATCCGCTCGACCGGGCTGACCGGGACCGGGAAATCCGCCAGGGACAGCCGCTTCACCTGCCGGCCGATGGTGAGCACCAGCGGCAGCGGGCCGTTGCCGTTGCCGTCGCCGGGACGGTCCCCGCGGGACGACCCGCCCGCCACGCCGGGGTCGAGCACCACCGCCAGGCCGGCCCGGCGGCCGCCGGGCACCACGATGATGTCCCCGCGGCGCAGCCGTTCCAGCGAGCGCAGGGCCTGCGCCTGGCGGTCGGCGGACCGCTCCCGGGCGGCCGAGGTCTCCAGCTCGGACAGTTCCCGGCGCAGCGCGTAGTACTCGGCGAAGTCGCCGCGGTCGCAGGTCACGCCGAGCTCCTCCAGCGCCGCCCGGCTGCGGCGGGCCTGCCGGGCGATGCCGACCACCGCGCGGTCCGCCTGGAACTGGGCGAACGAGGACTCCAGCAGGGCGGCGGCCTGGTCCAGCCCGGCCTGGCCGACCAGGTTCACCGCCATGTTGTAGGACGGCCGGAAGCTGGAGTTGAGCGGGTAGGTACGGGTGCCGGCCAGCCCGGCCACCGCCAGCGGGTCGACGCCGGGCTG
Organism: uncultured Actinomycetes bacterium; assembly: GCA_963840195.1. GTDB lineage: Bacteria > Actinomycetota > Actinomycetes > Streptosporangiales > Streptosporangiaceae > RYN-230. Next base: position 169,313 of record CAWIYD010000028.1, on the reverse strand, counting down.
CCACAGCACCACGGCGTGCCCTTCCACGTCGATGCCGCGGCGGCCCGCCCGCCCGGTGAGCTGGGTGTACTCGCCCGGGGTCAGGTCGGTGTGGGCCTCGCCGTTCCACTTGTCCATCCGCTCGATGACGACCGTGCGGGCGGGCATGTTGATGCCCAGGGCCAGCGTCTCGGTGGCGAACACCGCCCGGACCAGGCCGGCCTCGAACAGTTCCTCCACTACTTCCTTGAACGTCGGCAGCATCCCGGCGTGGTGCGCGGCGATGCCGCGCTGCAGCCCGGCCAGCCACTCGGCGTAGCCCAGCACGGGCAGGTCGGGTTCCGGGATGTCCCGGACCCGGCGCTGCGCGATCTCGGTGATCGCGGCCGCCTCGTCCGGGGTGGTCAGCCGCAGCCCGGCGTCCAGGCACTGCCGGACCGCCGCCTCGCAGCCGGCCCGGCTGAAGATGAACGTGATGGCGGGCAGCAGCCCGGCGCTGTCCAGCCGGCTGATCACCTCGGGCCGGCGGGGCGCCCGGAACCGCTGCGGCCGGCGGCCGCCCCGGGCCGGCCGGCCCGGGGCCTTGCGGGCCGCCCAGTCGTCGCGCCGCGCGACCCGGAGCAGTTCCGGGTTCACCTGCGCCCGCCGCTGCCGCCGCCCGGTCCCTGGCCAGCACCATCGCGGCCAGCACCATCGGCCAGACCATCGCGGCCCGCTCCCGGCCGCGGCCCGGACTCGACGAACAGGTCATAGAGCCGGCCGCCGACCAGCATGTGCTGCCACAGCGGCACCGGCCGGTGCTCGTCCACGATCACCGTGGTGCCGCCGCGCACCTGGGCCAGCCAGTCGCCGAACTCCTCCGCGTTGCTCACGGTGGCCGACAGCGCGACGACCCGGACCGACTCGGGCAGGTGGATGATCACTTCTTCCCAGACCGCGCCGCGGAACCGGTCGGCCAGGTAGTGCACCTCGTCCAGCACCACGTAGCTGAGCCCGGCCAGCGTGGCCGAGCCGGCGTACAGCATGTTGCGCAGCACCTCGGTGGTCATCACCACCACCGGGGCTTCCCCGTTGATGCTGTTGTCCCCGGTGAGCAGGCCCACCTGCCCGGGGCCGTAGCGCCGGACCAGGTCGCCGTACTTCTGGTTGGACAGCGCCTTGATCGGCGTGGTGTAGAAGCACTTGCGGCCCTCGGCCAGGGCCAGGTGCACGGCGTACTCGCCGACCACGGTCTTGCCCGACCCGGTCGGCGCGGCGACCAGCACGCCGTGGCCCGCGTTCAGCGCCTGGCACGCCCGGAGCTGGAAATCGTCGAAGGTGAAGTCGTACAGCGCCTGGAACGCGGTGAGCTCGGGTCCCTCGGCGCTCTGCCGGCGGAAGGCGGCATAACGCTGCGCCGGGGTGGACATGATCCCAGCCTAGGTGAGCCAGCCGGCCTGGGGCGCCCCGGCCTGGCCAGGGCGCCCGCTACCGCGCTCCGCTACCGGTCCGCGTCGACCGGCTCATCGTCGTCCAGCGGTGCCAGCTCGTCGTCGGCCAGCCCCTCATACAGCGAGGGCCGGCTGGCCCGGCGCCGGTCGTTCATCCAGATGAGGAACTCGGCCACCTCGACCAGGACCAGGCAGGGCACCGCGAGCAGCAGCATGGTGAGCGGGTCCGGGCTGGGCGAGGCGATGCCGGCGAAGACGAACACCGAGAAGATCATCACCCGCCGCCACTTGCGGAAGAACTGGTGGCTCAGCACCCCGGCCACGTTGAGCATCAGCAGCAGCAGCGGCAGCTCGAAGGCCAGCCCGAAGCCGAGCATCATGGCGATGAAGTAACCGAGGTAGGTGGAGACCGGCGGCAGGTTGAGCACCCCGTGCGGGGTCAGGCCGAGCAGGAAGCCCAGGCCCCGGCTCATCGCGAAGTAGGCCAGGCCGGCGCCCAGGACGAACAGCGGCACCGCGCTGGCCACGAACATGTAGGCCCAGCGCTTCTCCCGGCGGTACAGCCCGGGCGCGACGAAGGCCCACAACTGGTACAGCCAGATCGGGCTGGTCAGGATCAGGCCGAAGAAGAACGCGAGCTCGATGCGCAGCATGAACGGGTCGAGCACCCCGGTCAGCACCAGCTGGTGGCCGATCCCGCCGCAGCCGCGGTGGCCGTGGATGACCGCCGCGCAGAACGGGTGCTCGACGAAGCCCCAGACCCGGTTCCACACCGGCCTGATCAGCCCGATGCCGGTGCCCACCAGCAGGGCCAGGCACACCTTGACCAGCCGGTTCCGCAGCTCACGGAGATGCTCGATGAGCGGCATCCGCCCGTCGGGGTTGGCCGCCTCCGCCGCCCGGACCCGCGCGCCCAGCACGCGTGCCCCGCGGACGGTGTCCTCCAGCTTCGCCATGGCCGTTGACCGACGCCGCGGCCGGGTCAGCCGGCCTGGGTGCTCTGGGCCTCCGCAGGCTTCGCCGCTTCCGCCGTGGCCGCCTTGGCCTGCAGGTCACGGATCTGCCGCTGCAGCTCATCCACGGACGGCTGGGCGGCCGCCGGAGCGGCGATGGCGGGGGCCGGCACCGGCTGCGGCTCCTCGTCGTCGTCCTCGCGCAGGTCATGCACCTCCCGCTTGAGGATGCGCATGGACTTGCCGAGAGACCGGGCCGCATCCGGCAGCTTCTTCGAGCCGAACAGCACGATCAGCACCACCGCGATGATGAGAACCTTCATCGGGCTGTCGAACAAGTCACCGATATTCATTTCCGCCCTCTTCACCGGGGACGCCGTGTCCCCGCGCTGGGTCACTACCGCTACGAGCCTACACTCGGGACGCCCATATCGGCCCGGACGCGCCGGCCTGGTACCGAAGCGTGACCGTCAAGCATACTGCGCCAGGGCCGCGGCGGCATCCTCGCTGACCTGGGCGGCCAGCGCCGGCGGGGCTGATGACCCGGCCGTTCTCGCCCAGCCGCAGGGCCAGCCGGCGCACCCAGCGGCTGTCCGGGGTGGACAGCGTCACCCGCAGCCGGCCGTCGCCCAGCTCGGTGACGTCCTCGCACGGGTAGTACTCGGCCACCCAGCGTCCCAGCGGGGACAGCTCGAAGACCACGTGCAGGTCTTCCGGGGACGGGCGGAACAGCCCCTGGTCCACGTCCACCGGCTCCGCCTCCGGCGGGACCTCCGCGGCGACGTCGAGAACCCGCAGGCCCAGCACCCGGTCCAGGCGGAACACCCGGACCGCCTCGGCCCGGCGGCACCAGCCCTCCAGGTAGCTGCGCCCCTCCACGACGAGCAGCCGCATCGGGTCCACGTCGCGCTCGGTGGCCTCGTCCCGCCCGGGCACGTAGTACGTGAGGTGCACCCGCCGGCCGCGGGCCAGCGCGTCGCGCAGCGCCTGGAGCACCGCCTGCTGCGCCGTCCGGTCCACCTGGATGGCCACCTGGGCGCTCGGCACTCCGGCCTCGCCCGCCGCCGCCTCCAGCTTGGCGATGGTCCGGCTCAGCGCCGACCCCTCGGCCAGGCCGGGCAGCGGCGCCACCGCGCCCACCTCGGCGAGCATCCGCAGCGCCACCAGCAGCGCGCTGGCCTCGTCCACGGCCAGCCGCAGCGGCCGGTCCATCAGCTCCGCCTGGCTGACCACGATCTCGCCGCCCTCGTAGGACAGGTCGATGGGGCAGTACGGGTCCGGGGAGCGCAGTTCCACGCACCACAGCAGGTTCAGGTCATCGACCAGCTCGCGCTCGCTGACCCCGAACGCCGCGGCCGTCTCGGCCAGGCCGACCACCTTCCGGCTGATCACGTAGGGCACCAGCGCCAGCAGCCGCTGCAGCCGCAGGGAGCTGGTGTTCGCCGAGGGCGCCGGGGACATCACGCCAGGACTCCCTTCAGCTGGGTGATGACGGCCTCCCGCAGGTCGGCGGGCTCGAGCGCGAGGACCACCGCGCCGAACGAGGCCAGGTGCTCGGCGAACCAGCCGACGTCGGAGAACGGCGCCTCGACCAGGTCCCAGCCGGGCGGCCCGGGCCGCACGGCCGTCGCGTAGCGCCGCACGCCATGGCCGGCCCCCTGCCGCACCTGGAGCAGGGCCGAGCGCCGCGGCGGCGGGTGGGCATCCCACTCCCGGACGGTCTCCCGCACGTCGGTGCCCTCGGGCACGGCGACCGACCCGGCCGGGCCGGTGAACCGCACCGGGCCCTCGATCCGGCTGAGCCGGAAGACCCGCTCCGCCCCGCGGTCGGTGTCCTGCCCGGCCACGTACCAGCGGCCGTGCCGGTTCACCACTCCCCACGGCTCCAGCCGCCGCTGCTGCGGCTCGCTGCGCCCGGCCGCGCGGTAGGCGAAGCTCACCGGCCGCCCGTCCCGCACCGCCTGCCACAGCGGGCCGAACGCCGCCTCCCCGGCCTGCAGCCGCGGCTCGATCCCCGGCTGCGGTGTCTCCTCGGCGTCCACCCCGGCGGCCCGCAGCTTGAGCAGGGCGCCGGCCGCCGCCCCGGCCAGTTCGGCCTGCCGCCAGACCCGCGCGGCCAGCGAGAGCACCGCGGCCTCATCCGCTTCCAGCCGTATTTCTGGCAGAACGTAAGCCTGCCGGGGAATGCGGTACCCCGCCTCGTCGTCGAGCGGCGAATTGGACCCCGTTTCCAGCGGGATGCCGAGTTCCCTCAGCTCCTCCTTGTCCCGCTCGAACATGCGCTTGAACGCCTCGAAGGACTCCGGGTAGCCGGGCACCGCGTCGCGGATCTGCAGCGCGGTCAGGTACCGCTCGCTGGACAGCAGGCAGACCACCAGGCCCAGCAGCCGTTCGGTTTTCCTTCGTGACATCGCAAGTCCTTCGCCCGCCCGCCCGTCAACTCATGACGCTACCCTGCGGGAGTGATCAGGTGGCGCAGTGGCGAGGTTTTGGCGGTACGCCGCGAGTGGCCTGGTGCGGCGGAATTCGAGGTAGCCGTGGACGGCGAGCGGATGCGGGCCCTGGCCTACCCGCCGCTGACCGGCCGCCCGGAACCCGGCGACCGGGTGCTGCTGAACACCACCGCCCTGGCCCTGGGCCTCGGCACCGGCGGCTACGCCCTGGTGGTGGCGCTGCCGGACCGCCTGCCGCCGGACCCGGACGGCCCCGGGCACCTGGTCAAGGCCCGCTACACCCCGCTGCAGGCCACCGTGCTCGGCGCCGATGAGCAGGACTCCCCGCATCACGAGGTGCTGCGCACCGCGGACGACATCGGCGGGGTCCCGGTGGTCGTGGCCGACCTGCACTCGGCGCTGCCCGCGGTGCTGGCCGGGCTGCGGGCCGGCCGCCCGGATCCGCCCGCCGCCGTGTACGTGATGCTGGATGGCGGCGCGCTGCCCGCCTGGTTCTCCCGGACCGCCGCCGGGCTGCGCGAGGCCGGCTGGCTGCGCGGCACCGTCAGCACCGGCCAGTCTTTCGGCGGCGACCTGGAGACGGTCACCCTGCACACCGGGCTGCTCGCGGCCCGGCATGTGCTCGGCGCCGAGGTGATCATCGTCACCCAGGGGCCGGGGAACCTGGGCACCGGCACCCGGTGGGGTTTCTCCGGGGTGGCCTGCGGCGAGGCGGTGAACGCGGCCGCGGTGCTCGGCGGCCGCCCGGTGGCCGCGCTGCGGATCAGCGACGCGGACCCCCGGCCGCGGCACCGCGGCGTGTCCCATCACAGCCTGACCAGCTACGGCCGGGTGGCGCTGGCCCGCGCCGACGTCGTCGTCCCGGAGCTGCCCGGCGAGTTCGGCGCGCTGGTCGCCGGGCAGGCCGCCGCGCTGGCCGCCCGGCACACGCTGGTCACCGTCGGCACCGGCGGCCTCGAGGCGGCACTGCGGGACTGCCCGGTGCCGCTGTCCACCATGGGCCGGGGCCTGGACGCGGACCTGGCTTACTTCCTGGCCGCGGCGGCGGCCGGGCGGCACGCCGGCACCCTGGTCGCCGGCGGGCCGGCGACGGCCGGTTAGTACGGGCGCTGTAGGAGAGTAGAGCGTGCAGAGAGCAGAAAGGAGCCCCGTCATGCGGCTCGCCTCACTAGTCCGAACCCTGCCACCCCGGCTCACCGCGGGGGCGTTCATCCTCAACTCCGGCGTGGGCAAGCTGTCCGCCGACGAGGAGACCGCCGCCCGGCTGCACGGCATGGCGGCCTCGACGTACCCGTTCCTGGGCAAGATGAAGCCGCAGGACTTCGCCCGGCTGCTGGCGGCGGGCGAGATCGCCGTCGGCACCACCCTGCTGCTGCCGGTGGTGCCGGCCGGGCTGGCCGGGCTGGCCCTGACCGCGTTCTCCGGCGGCCTGCTCGGCCTGTACCTCAAGACGCCCGGGATGCGGATGGAGGGCAGCCTCCGGCCGACCCAGCAGGGCGTGCCGCTGGCCAAGGACATCTGGCTGGTCGGCATCGGGGCAGGCCTGATCATGGACGCCGTGACCGACAGCCTCAGCTCGCGCGGCACGGACAGCTGACACCGGCTGGCCGCGCCACCTGGCCGGGCGGCGCCCGTCAAGCGACCACGCCCGGCGCGACTCCGGCCTGCCCGTCCGATTCCTACCTGGGCCGCAGGCGCAGGACGGCCGTGCCGGAGCCGTCCAGGCGAATCTCGGGGGGTTCCGGGGTCGCCCCTCGCTGGCGAGGCGGGGTGCGCCGGCGGCGTGCCGCCCAGGGGCTTGCACCGTCGAGCGCTCCGCGCCAGCGAATCGCGGGGGGTTCCGGGGGGTCGCCCCTCGACTGGCTAGGCGGGGTGCGCCGGAGGCGTGCCCCTCCGAGCCAGCGAATTGCGGGGGGTTCCGGGGGTCGCCCCCCCGGGCTAACACAGCTCAGCTGCCGGATGACGGGCTGACCGCGCCGAGGATGTCCACCACGAAGACCAGGGTGTCGGTGCCCTTGATGCCGGCCTGGGTGCTGCCGGTCTTGCCGTAGCCGTCGGCGGGCGGGACGACTCAGCATCACCCGGCTGCCCACCGTCTGCCCGATCAGGCCCTTGTCCCAGCCGGTGATGACCTGGCTCGGCGTCGCGCCGATGGTGAAGCCGAACGGCGTGCCCCGCGACCAGGAAGAGTCGAACACCTTGCCGGTCCGCCAGATGGCGCCGACGTACTGGGCGACCACGGTCTGGCCCTTGGTGACCGGCGCTGCCTGATCCCTTGATCAGGGTCTTGACGACCAGGGAGGACGGCGGCTTGTGGGAGGACGACGGCATGGTGATGGTGGGCGCGACGCCGGGCTTGGCGGTGACGGTGGGCAGCGAGCCGCCGCCGTTGGACACCTGGCTGCCGGTGGCCGAGGCGTTGTTCGGCGAACGCCTTGATCATGTCCACCACGAACACCAGGGTGTCCTTGGCCGTGACGCCCGGCTGAGGAGTTGCCCGTGCTTGCCGTAGCCGTCCGCGGGCGGGACCACGGCCAGCACCCGGCTGCCCATCTTCTTGCCCTGCAGCGCCGTCTCCAGCCCGGGCAGCAGCGTCCCGCTGAACAGCGCGGGGCTCTTGGTGGTGAACGTGCTCTCGGCGAGCTTGTGGGTCTTCCCGCTCCAGATGTAGACGGCGTAGTTGCCGACGAAGGCGTCCGTCTTGGTCAGGGCCGGGCCACTCCCCTCGATCAGGGTCTTGACCGTCAGCTTGCTGCTGGCCGACTGGCTCGGGATGGTGATCGTCGGATTCGTGCCGAATTTGCCGCTCACCGACACGGTCGGGCTGGCAGAGCCGGTCGAGGAACCGCAGCCGGCCAGGGCGAGCGCGCCCAGCAGCGGGACGGACAGCAGAACGGCGAAGCGTCGCATGAGGTGGGAACCTTGTCATGTCAGGTGATGAGCGCCGCCAGCCTACCGGCATCACCTGACCACAGTGAGCAGGTTCCGTGGCCAGACCATCACGGTGTAACCGTCCACCCGGTAGCTGTGCGCCGGCCTGCCGAACGCCGACCGGGCCTGGGCTGCGGTGACGTGGTCACAGGAGGCGGAGCCGCCCACGATGAGAAAGGTGGCCCGGCTCCGGCGCGGGGCGGTACCAGTCCGCGCGGGACTCCCAGTGCTCCGCGGTGACCTGGCGGCCGGTCACGCAGACCGGGCGCACCGCGACGGCGCCGTGGCTGGCCAGCGTGATGACGTCGGCCTGCCAGTACGGGGCCAGGCCGGATCCCAGCCGCCGGGCGGCCAGCCAGTCAGCCAGCCGCTGGCCCGCCGCGGGCACCGCCGGCTGGGCCATCGCGTAGCCCAGCGAGACCAGGTAACACGCCAGCACCGCGGCGATGACCGGGCGGAGCCGGGGGCCGTGAGATTTTCACCGAGCAGGCGGCCGGCCAGCGCGGCGCCGAACGGGAGCACCGCGACCATCTCCCGGGCGCTGCGCGCGTCGGTCACCCGGGTGCTGAGCACGAACCCGGCCAGGTTCAGCAGCACGGCCGTGACCAGGGTCAGGGTGACCAGGTCCGGCAGCCGGCCGTACCGGCGCAGCCCGAGCCACACCGCGCAGCCCGCCGCGGCCAGCCCGGCCAGGTGGACCAGGGCCAGCCCGGCGGCGAGCGGCGGCCTGCTGGCCGGAGAAGTCCGCGCCGAACAGCACGGCCGTGCCCGCGGCCGCGGTCGGCAGGTGCCGGGACAGCGCCGCGGTGGTGGCGAACCACGGGTGCACGGGCGACACCTGATACCCGCCGAGCGCGCGCAGCCCGTGGCTGACCAGCCAGGCGCCGCCCGGCCGAGCCGATCGCGGCCGCCCCCACCACCAGCGGGCAGCGCTGGCTGGCCCAGGGCTGCTGCCGCATGACGGCGCCCTGGTAACTCCGCACCGCGCAGGCCACCAGCAGCGGGACCACCCCGGTGTAGGCCACCACCGGGTCCGCGACCAGGCCGAGGGCGAGCAGCACGCCCGCCAGCAGCACCAGCAATGCGCGGGGGGTTCCGGGGGTCGCCCCCCCGGGCTAGCACGCTCCAGGAGCACGAAGGCGGCCAGGACCGGGACCGTGCTGCCCACGTGGTCCGGGGACAGCAGCAGCACGTACGCCCCGTTGCCCGGCTGCGGCGCGAGCATGATCCCGGCCGCGATGACCGCGCGCCCGAGCCGCCTGGGCGCCGCGCCGGGACGCTGCTCCCCCGGGCCAGCACTCCCCGGGCCAGCCCCCCCGGGCCAGCACTGAGCAACGCGGTCAGCAGCACGACCAGGGTGTAGGTCATCGCCGCGGCCACGTGGACCACCCCGGGGCCCAGGCCCAGCACCAGTTCCACCGGGCGTACTGCGGCAGTTCGGTGGTGTAGAAGGACACGTCGGACAGCGACCAGCCATGCAGCAGCAGGTTGCCGTGCAGCATGTCCCAGGCCTGCAGCGCGTTGGCCGCACCGTCCGAGTTGACCGGCTGGGTCCAGGAGACGCGCAGGTAGCAGGCGAAGAGGACGGCCGCGGCGGCCGTCCAGGCCAGCGCCCGGCCGGTGCGCGCGGCCCGGCCCCGGCCCATCCGCCCGCTCCCCGCCTCGGTCACCCGCCCCCCGGCGGCACGCAGCAGCCTAGCGGCTGACACCACGGACGGTTTGCGTTAGGAAGCAAAGAGTGATGACTTGGCGGCCCGGCAGGCCGGCCGGTCACATGCCGGCGATGAGCTTCTCCACCCGCTCGTCCACGGAACGGAACGGGTCCTTGCACAGCACGGTGCGCTGGGCCTGGTCGTTCAGCTTGAGGTGCACCCAGTCCACGGTGAAGTCGCGGCGCCGCTCCTGGGCGCGCCGGATGAACTCACCGCGCAGCCGGGCCCGGGTGGTCTGCGGCGGGACCGACTTGGCCTCGAAGATGTCGATGTCCCGCGCGGTCCGCGCCACCGCGCCGCGCTTCTGCAGCAGGTAGTACAGGCCGCGGCCGCGGTGCACGTCGTGGTAGGCCAGGTCGAGCTGGGCCACCCGCGGCGAGGACAGCGGCAGGTCGTGCTTGCCGCGGTACCGCTCGATCAGCTGGTACTTGGTGATCCAGTCGATCTCCCGGTCGACCAGGCCGAAGTTCTGCGTGTCCACCGCGTGCAGGGTGCGCTCCCACAGGTCCAGCACCCGCCGGGTCACGTCGTCCGCGCCGCGGCGGTCGGTGAAGTCCCGCGCCTTGGACAGGTACTCGCGCTGGATGTCCAGCGCGCTGGCCTCGCGGCCGTTGGCCAGCCGGACCCGGCGCCGGCCGGTCATGTCGTGGCTGACGTCCCGGATGGCCCGGATCGGGTTCTCCAGGGTCAGGTCGCGCATCACCGTGCCCGCCTCCACCATGCGCAGCACCAGGTCGGTGGCGCCGACCTTGAGCAGCATGGTGGTCTCGCTCATGTTCGAGTCGCCGACGATCACGTGCAGCCGCCGGAACCGCTCGGCGTCGGCGTGCGGCTCGTCCCGGGTGTTGATGATCGGCCGGGACCGGGTCGTCGCCGAGGAGACGCCTTCCCAGATGTGCTCGGCCCGCTGGCTGACGCAGTAGACCGCGCCCCGCGGCGTCTGCAGCACCTTGCCGGCGCCGCAGATGACCTGGCGGGTGACCAGGAACGGGATCAGGATGTCGGCCAGCCGGCCGAACTCGCCGTGCCGGCCCACCAGGTAGTTCTCATGGCAGCCGTAGGAGTTGCCCGCCGAGTCGGTGTTGTTCTTGAACAGGTAGATGTCGCCGGCGATGCCCTCCTCGCGGAGCCGCCGGTCCGCGTCCACCAGCAGGCCTTCCAGGATCCGCTCGCCCGCCTTGTCGTGCACGACGAGGTCGAGGATGCTGTCGCATTCCGGGGTGGCGTACTCGGGGTGGCTGCCCACGTCCAGGTACAGCCGGGCCCCGTTGCGCAGGAACACGTTGCTGCTCCTGCCCCAGGACACCACGCGGCGGAAGAGGTACCTGGCTACCTCATCCGGCGACAGCCGCCTGCTGCCCCGGAAGGTGCAGGTGACCCCGTATTCGTTTTCCAGGCCGAAGATTCGTCTGTCCATGGTCGCTCACCAGACCCTATGTCACGACGGGCCGGGCGGACGCCAGCCGGGGTCTGCGCGTGTCGGATGGCCCTCACCAATCGACGGCGATGTACTTGGTCTCGGTGAACTCCAGCAGCCCGTCGTGCCCGCCTTCCCGCCCCAGCCCCGACTGCTTGACCCCGCCGAACGGCGCGGCCGGGTCGGACACCACGCCCCGGTTGATGCCCACCATGCCGGACTCCAGCGCCTCGGCCACCCGCAGCGACCGGCGCAGGTCGCGGGTGTAGACGTAGGAGACCAGCCCGTACTCGGTGTCGTTGGCCCACGCGATGGCCTGTGCCTCGTCGCTGAACCGGACGATCGGCGCCACCGGGCCGAAGATCTCCTCGTTCAGGATGCCCGAGCCCGGGGTCACGTTGTCCAGCACCGTCGGGGCGTAGAAGAAGCCCCGGCGGTCCGGCACGGCGCCACCGGTCAGCACCCGGCCGCCGGCCGCGGCGGCGTCGGCGACCAGGCTGGCCACCTTGGACCGGGTGTCCTCGTTGACCAGCGGGCCCAGTTCGGTGCCCGGCTCCAGGCCCGGCCCGACCTTGAGCGCGCCCAGCCGGGCCGCGAACGCCGCGGTGAACTCGTCGGCCACCGCCTCGTGCACGTAGAACCGGTTGGCGGCGGTGCACGCCTCGCCGCCGTTGCGCATCTTGGCCAGGAACGCGCCGTCCAGCGCGGCCTTGATGTCCGCGTCCTCGAAGATGAGGAACGGCGCGTTGCCGCCCAGCTCCATCGAGCAGTTGATCACGTTGTCCGCGGCCGCCTTCAGCAGCACCCGGCCGACCTCGGTGGACCCGGTGAAGGACAGCTTGCGCACCCGCGGGTCGGTGCAGCACGGCCTGGCTGAACCGGCTGGCCGACGAGGTGGTGACCACGTTGACCACGCCATCCGGCACGCCGGCCTCGCGCAGGATGTCGGCCACCGCCAGCGCGGTCAGCGGGGTCTCCTTGGCCGGCTTGAGCACCACGGTGCAGCCGGCCGCCAGCGCCGGCCCGATCTTGCGGGTGGCCATCGCGGCCGGGAAGTTCCACGGGGTGATCAGCACGCTGACCCCGACCGGCTGGCGCACCACCAGGATCCGGTTGGCCCCGGACGGGGCGGTGAGCACCGAGCCTTCCAGCCGGACCGCCTCCTCCGCGTACCAGCGGAAGAACTCGGCCGCGTAGGCCAGTTCCCCGCGCGCGTCCGGCAGCGCCTTGCCGTTCTCCAGCGTCATCAGCCGGGCCAGCGGCTCGGCCCGCTCCATCATCAGGGCCCAGGCGCGGCGCAGGCACTCGGCCCGCTCCCGGGGCGGCGTGGCCGCCCAGCCCGCGGCGGCCGCATCCGCCGCGGCCACCGCGTCCAGGGCATCCTCGGCGGTGGCGTCGGCCACCTCCGCGATGGTCTCCTCGGTGGCCGGGTCGGTGACCCCGATCAGCCCGGCTCCGCCCTTGATCCACTCGCCGCCGATGAACAGCCCGGTGGGCACCTCGATGCCCGTGGTGGCTGCCAGGTCCGCCATGCTCACTCGTCCTCCAGGGGTCTTGCGTACGACACTACAGCGGATGCCCGGCCCGGCGTCCAGACGGCCTGGGGGCTGGCCACCGGCGGCGCCCGTTCCGGGCCGGGATTCTGCAATCGTTAGCAGATGGCCCCACGATCCAGGACGGCGGGGCGCGGGGGCGCACGGCGGGGCCGGGGGCGCACGGCGGGGCCGGGGGCGCACGGCGGGGCCGGGGCGCACGCCCGGCCGGGCGGCCCTAGGTCGCGGACGCGCCGTCGTCCGGGCTGGACGACTCACCCGGGGCGGGGGTGTCCTTGGCCGGGCTGGCCGGGGTGGTCGCGGCCGGGGCGGTCCTGGCCTCGGCCAGCAGGGCCTCGAGCCGGGCACCGGTCAGCCGCCGGAACGTCCGGTGCACCCGGGCCCGGTCCAGGATGCCCACCTCCAGCTGCCCGGCGCTGAGGTCGGCACCGTCCCCGTTGCCCTGGCCGGACAGGCCCGCGATGGCGGCGCCGAGCGCCCGCACCAGCGGCAGGCCATCGGCGTAATGGTCCTTGAGCACCGCGGCGACCTGGTCGGCCTGGCCGCCCATGGCCACGAACCCGTGCTCCTCGGCCACCGAGCCGTCGAACGTGATCCGGTAGATCTGGTCCGCGGCAGGCACCTCGCCCACCTCGGCCACCACCAGCTCCACCTCGAACGGCTTGTTGCTCTCGGTGAAGAACTGCCCGAGGATCTGCGCGTACCAGTTGGCCAGGCCGCGCGCGGTGACATCGCTGCGGTCGTACTGGTAGCCGGTCATGTCCGCGTACCGGACGCCCGCCTTGCGCAGGTTCTCGAACTCGTTGTACCGGCCGACCGCGGCGAACGCGATCCGGTCGTAGATCTCGCTGATCTTGTGCAGGGCGCTGGACGGGTTCGGCGCGACGAACAGGATCCCCTCGTCGTACTGGATCACGACCCCGCTGCGGCCCCGCGCGATGCCCTTCCGCGCGTAGTCCGCCTTGTCTTTCATCTGCTGTTCAGGCGAGACGTAGAACGGCATACTCACCGGGCTGTACCCCTACTCATGTCATGGCTGGTCGGGCTGCGGGCGGGGGCCGGCGCTAGCCGGCGTCCCCGGCGGGTGGCCGCAGCGGCGCCACCGGGCCGCCCGGGGAGATCATCCGCTCGCTGACGACCTCCGTGGCGACCTCACCGGCCTCGCTGTCGGACAGCCGCCGGAACCCCTCCGCGGTGACCTCCGCGACGACCGGGTAGATCTTCCGGGCCAGATCCGGGCCGCCGGTGGCCGAGTCGTCGTCAGCGGCGTCGTACAGCGCGTGCATGCAGGCCAGCACGGCGTCCCGCGCCGGGAGGTCCTCGGTGTAGAGCTTCTTCAGCGCGCCGCGGGCGAACACCGACCCGGACCCGATGGCGTGGAACGGGCGTTCCTCGTACCGGCCGCCGGTGGCGTCATAGCTGAAGATCCGGCCCTGCCCGGCGTCCTCGTCGTAGCCGGCGAACATCGGGACCACCATCAGCCCCTGCATGGCGGCGCTCAGATTGCCCCGGACGAAGGCGGACAGCCGGTTCGCCTTGCCCTCCAGGGACAGCGTGCGCCCCTCCAGCTTCTCGTAGTGCTCCAGTTCCAGCTGGAACAGCCGGACCAGCTCCAGCCCGATGCCGGCCACGCCGGCGATGCCCACGCACGAGAAGTCATCGCTGCGGAACACCTTCTCGATGTCCCGCTGGGCGATCATGTTGCCCGCGGTGGCCCGGCGGTCGCCGGCCATCACCACCCCGCCGGCGAAACGCGCCGCCACGATCGTCGTGCCGTGCGGCAGCGGCCCGGCCGCGCCGCCCGCGGCCGCCCGCCCGGCGCCGTCCGGCCCGGCGCGCGCCCAGCCGCGCGGCGGCGGCCGTCCCGGCCCCGGGCAGCAGGTCCGGCGCGCAGGAGGCCACCAGGTCAGCGAAGGACGACGTGCCCGCGTTCAGGCACATCGAGGTGAAATTCCCGCCGAAGAAACTCCCAGCCACGCCGCGTCCTCCCGGTTAGCCCGCCGTCCCTGCTGACCTTACTGCCGCCCCGCACCGCCCGTGCAGCCGGTGCGGGCGGCCTGGTGTCAGCCCACGGCGAACCCGGCCGCCGGGCGGCCGGGCCCGTCGCACGGGCGCGGGCAGCGCGGGCCGCCGGGAACGGCCCTCACTGGCCGCCCTTCTGCACGTAGGAGCGGACGAACTCTTCCGCGTTCTCCTCGAGGACCTCGTCGATCTCGTCGAGGATCGCGTCCACGTCGTCAGCCAGCTTCTCCTGGCGCTCCTTGACCTCCGCCGTGGGCTGGGGAGCCTCCTCCTCGGTCTCCTCATTGCGCTTCGGAGCCTGCCGCTGGCCACCGGTGTCCTTTGTCGCCATGCCCGAAACCTCCGTGTTGCAGGGTCGTCCTCGGCTTAACCGTATCCTCGCCTGCGCATGGCCTGTCCAACCCTGAAATCGGGCATCGGCATCCGCCAGCCTGGCGCGCGGCCGGGCCGGGCGGGCGGCCGGCGGCCGGGCTCAGTCCTGCCCGGTGAGCGCGGCCACCAGTTCGGCCGCCGTCCTGCACCGGTCCAGCAGGCCGCCGACGTGCGCTTTCGTGCCCCGCAGCGGCTCCAGGGTGGGCACCCGCTGCAGCGACTCGCGGCCCGGGATGTCGAAAATGACGGAATCCCAGGAGGCGGCGGCCACCGACTCCGGGTACTGCTGCAGGCAGCGGCCCCGGAAGTAGGCCCGGGTGTCCTCCGGCGGCGATTCGATGGCGTCGTCCACCTGCTCCTCGGTGACCAGCCGGGTGATCCGGCCCCGCGCCGCCAGCCGGTTGTACAGGCCCCGGTCCGGGCGCACGTCGGAGTACTGCAGGTCCACCAGCTGCAGCCGGGGATGCCCCCAGGCCAGCCCGTCCCGGGTGCGGTAGCCCTCCAGCAGCTCCAGCTTGGCCACCCAGTCCAGTTCCCGGGACAGCTGCATCGGGTCCTCGGCCAGCCGGGACAGCACCGACTCCCAGCGGTCCAGCACGTCGGCGGTCATCTCGTCCACGTCCGAGCCGAACTTGTCCTCGGTGTACTTCCTGGCCAGTTCCAGGTACTCCATCTGCAGCTGGACGCCGGTCATCTTGCGGCCATCCCGCAGCGTGACCTGGTGACGGCAGGTGGGGTCGTGCGAGATGGCCCGCAGCTCAGCCACGGGTGACTCGACGGACAGGTCACCGCCGAGGAACCTGTCCTCGATCATCGCCAGCACCAGGGCGGTGGTGCCGAGCTTGAGGTACGTGCTGATCTCGCTCATGTTGGCGTCGCCGATGATCACGTGCAGCCGGCGGTACTTCTCCGGGTCGGCGTGCGGCTCGTCCCGGGTGTTGATGATGGGCCGCTTGAGCGTCGTCTCCAGCCCGACCTCGACCTCGAAGAAGTCGGCCCGCTGGCTGATCTGGAAGCCATCGTCCCGGCCGTCCGCGCCGATGCCCACCCGGCCCGCACCGCACACCACCTGCCGGGACACGAAGAACGGGGTGAGGTGCCGGACGATGTCCGCGAACGGGGTGGCCCGGCGCATCAGGTAGTTCTCGTGGCAGCCGTAGGAGGCGCCCTTGTTGTCGGTGTTGTTCTTGTACAGCTGGATGGGGGCGGTGCCGGGCACCGTGGCCGCCTTGGCGGCGGCCTCGGCCATCACCCGCTCCCCCGCCTTGTCCCAGATGACCGCGGACAGCGGGTTGGTGCACTCGGGGGCCGAGTACTCCGGGTGCGCGTGGTCCACGTACAGCCGCGCCCCGTTGGTCAGGATGACGTTGGCCAGGCCCAGGTCCTCGTCGGTCAGCTGGGTGGCGTCCGCGGACTCCCGGGCCAGGTCGAAGCCCCGGGCGTCGCGCAGCGGGTTCTCCTCCTCGAAATCCCACCGCGCCCGCCGGGTGCGCGCCGACGTCGCCGCCTGGTAGGCGTTGACCACCTGGGACGACGTCACCATCGCATTCGCCCCTGGCTGGCCGGGCACCGAGATGCCGTACTCGGTTTCCGTTCCCATTACGCGGCGCACGCTCATGAGCTTGAGCCTAGTGCCGGCCGGCGGGCACTCCGGCAGGCCACTCCGGCCGACACGACTCCTCCTGGCACGCCTAGAGGTACTGCCCGGTGTTGGCCACCGTGTCGATCGAGCGGCCGGCCTCGGTGCCCTGCTTGCCGGAGACCAGGGTCCTGATGTACACGATCCGCTCGCCCTTCTTGCCGGAGATGCGGGCCCAGTCGTCGGGGTTGGTGGTGTTCGGCAGGTCCTCGTTCTCGCTGAACTCATCCACGCAGGCGGTCAGCAGATGGGCGATGCGCATGCCCTTCTGCCCGGTGTCCAGGAACTCCTTGATGGCCATCTTCTTCGCCCGGGCCACGATGTTCTCGATCATCGCGCCGGAGTTGAAGTCCTTGAAGTACAGGACTTCCTTGTCCCCGTTGGCGTAGGTGACCTCCAGGAACCGGTTCTCCTCGGTCTCGCTGTACATCCGCTCGACGACCCGCTGGATCATCGCGTCCACCGTCGCCCCCCGCGACCCGCCGTGCTCGGCCAGGTCGTCGGGGTGCAGCGGCAGCTCGGTCAGCACGTACTTGGAGAAGATGTCCTTGGCCGCCTCGGCGTCCGGGCGCTCGATCTTGATCTTGACGTCCAGCCGGCCCGGCCGCAGGATGGCCGGGTCGATCATGTCCTCCCGGTTGGAGGCGCCGATCACGATGACGTTCTCCAGCCCCTCCACGCCGTCGATCTCGGACAGCAGCTGGGGCACGATCGTGTTCTCCACGTCGCTGGACACCCCGGAGCCGCGGGTGCGGAAGATCGAGTCCATCTCGTCGAAGAACACGATCACCGGCATGCCCTCGCTGGCCTTCTCCCTGGCCCGCTGGAAGACGAGCCGGATGTGCCGCTCGGTCTCGCCGACGTACTTGTTCAGCAGCTCCGGGCCCTTGATGTTGAGGAAGAAGCTCTTGCCCTCCTTGGCCTGGCCGTCCTTGGACTTGGCCGTGCCGTCCTTCGCGGCGCCGGTCCCCTCCGCCTCGGTCTCGCCCCGCTCGGCCCGCTGCGCCGCGGTCCGGGCCGCCACCTGCTTGGCCAGGGAGTTGGCCACCGCCTTGGCGATCAGCGTCTTGCCGCAGCCGGGCGGCCCGTACAGCAGCACGCCCTTGGGCGGCCGCAGCTGGTGCTCCCGGAACAGGTCCGCGTGCAGGTACGGCAGTTCCACCGCATCCCGGATCTGGACGATCTGCGGGCTCAGGCCGCCGATGTCGGAGTAGGTGATGTCCGGCACTTCCTCCAGGATGAGCTCCTCGACCTCCGCCTTGGGGATGCGCTCGTAGACGTAGCCGGACCGCGGCTCCAGCAGCAGCGAGTCGCCCGCGCGCAGGACCGAGTCGAGCAGCGGCTCGGCCAGCCGGACCACCCGCTCCTCGTCGGCATGCGAGATCACCAGCGCCCGGTCGCCGCCCTCGAGCAGCTCCTTGAGCATGACGACCTCGCCCACGGTCTCGTACCCCTGGGCGATCACCACGTTGAGCGCCTCGTTGAGCACGACCTCCTGGCCGGGCCGGAGCGTGTCCAGCTCGACCGCGGGGCTGACGCTGACCCGCATCTTCCGGCCGCCGGTGAACACGTCGGCGGTGCCGTCCTCGGCGGCTGACAGGAACACGCCGAAGCCGGACGGCGGCTGGGCCAGCCGGTCGACTTCCTCCTTGAGCGCCACGATCTGGTCGCGTGCTTCGCGGAGCGTGTCGGCCAGCCGCTCGTTCTGGCCGGTCACGGCGGCCAGGCTGGCCTCCGTCTCACGCAGCCGCTCCTCGAGCAGGCGGACGTGCCGGGGTGCGTCGGCCAGCCTGCGCCGCAGCACCGCCACCTCCTCCTCGAGGAAGGAGATCTGCGTGGTGAGGCCCTGAACCTGGTCGTCGTGCCGCGCGGTGCGCGATCCTTCGTCACGACTGGCCACGCCCCCACCCCCTTCCGAGAGCAGACTTCACTTAGACCCTACCTATCCCTGGCCCTGGCGTAACCTCGTCGTGCCGCCTGCCGCTGACATTGTCACTGATCAGGCTCCCCGCGGGAAGCCTTCGCCGGCCGGCGCCGGCGCGGTGGTGCCACGGCGCCGGGCGCGAGCCGCCGGGCCGTGATGAGAAACCCGGTGTGCCCGACCATGCGGTGCTCGGGCCGCACGGCCAGCCCGTCGGCGTGCCAGCCGCGGACCATCGACTCCCAGGCGGACGGCTCGTCGAAGCCGCCGTGCTCCCGGATCGCCTCCACGGCCCTGGACAGCTGGGTGACCGTGGCCACGTAGCAGCACAGCACGCCGCCGCCGATCAGCGCAGCCGCGGCCACCGCAACGAACTCCCATGGCGCGAGCATGTCCAGTACCACCCTGTCGAAACTATCCGCTGGCCCGCCGCCCATGGTCACCGCGGGCCCGGCGGGCGGCTCCGGCGGGTCCAGCGGCAGCTCAGCCAGGTCGCCAACCCGCAGGTCCCAGGCGGGATGCGGGCCGCCGAAAAATCGCTCCACATTCGCGGCGGCGATCCCGGCGAAATCCGCGCGCCGCTCGTAGGAGACCAGCCGGCCCTCGGTGCCCACCGCGCGCAGCAGCCAGCAGGACAGCGCGCCGGACCCGGCGCCCGCCTCCAGCACCCGGGCCCCGGGGAACACGTCCGCCATGGCGATGATCTGCGCGGCGTCCTTCGGGTAGACCACCGCCGCCCCCCGGGACATGGACAGCGTGAAATCGGCCAGCAGCGGGCGCAGCGCCACGTAGGGGGTGCCGCCCGAGGACTGCACCACGCTGCCCTCCGGGTAGCCGATCAGGTCATCGTGGGCGACCCCGCCCCGGTGGGTGTGGAAGGTCCGGCCCTCGGCCAGCAGCACCAGGTGCTTGCGGCCCTTGGGGTCGGTGAGCTGAACCTGGTCTCCTGGGGCGAACGGGCCGCGGCGCTGACGGATCACGCCGGACAGGGTAGCCGCCGGCGAGGGCGGGCGCGCCGCAGGCGTGTCCGGCCGAGCCGGCGGATGGGCGGGGGGTTCCGGGGGGTCGCCCCCCCGGGCCAGCACGTCAGACTCCCGCGAAGGCGTGGTCCAGGTCGCTGGCCGCCAGCACCCCGAATACCTGGCCGGACGGCTCCACCAGCAGGTACTCGGTGGCCGGGGTGCGGCGCACCGCGTCCAGCAGGGCCATCCCGGACAGGTCGGCGGGGAGCACCAGGCCGGGGCTGTCGATGGTCCGGGCCAGCGACCCGGCGTCCACCCAGGGGCGCCGCTGCGGCGGCACCGCCATCACCGCGTTCTCGTTCACGATCGCGATCGGCTTGTCCTCGTGATCCACCACGACCAGGGCCCGCGCCCCGGCCGCGTCGGCCCGGCGGATGGCCTCCGCCAGCGGGAGCGACGCGGGGATGGGGATGGCGCGCCGGGCCAGCGTCCTGGCCTGCAGCCGGGGCAGCCGCTCCCGGACCCGGGTGGCCCGCAGCGACTGGGTCGCGCCGGTCCACATGAAGGCGGCGATGACCCCGAGCCAGATCACGTCGAAGATCTGTACCTGTCCGCCCGCCCTGGTCAGCATGATCAGCGGGATCACCAGCACGGCCACGGCCAGCACCCGGCCCGCCCAGGCCGCCACCACGGTGCCCGTGGTCGGGCTGTGGCTGACCTTCCATACCCCGGCCCGCAGCATCCGGCCGCCGTCCAGGGGCAGCCCGGGCAGCAGGTTGAACAGGCCGACCAGCAGGTTGGCCCAGACCAGCTGCTGGATCAGCAGGTCGGGCAGCCCGCGCAGCGAGATCGTCAGGAGGATGGCGTAGCCGATCGCGGCCAGCACCAGCGACAGCAGCGGGCCGGCCGCCGAGACGAGGAACTCCCGGGCCGGGGTGGGCGGCTCCTGCTCGATCTCGGAGAACCCGCCGAGCGGGTAGAGCAGGATGCGGCGCACCGGCAGCCCGAACCCCCGGGCGACCAGGGAATGACTCAGCTCGTGCACCAGCACCGAGACGTACAGCAGCACCACGAACGCGGCGGCCACCAGGTAGCGCACGCCGCTGGAGGCCGCCACCACCGGGCTGTTCGCGTACAGCAGGATGAATATGCCGGCGATGAGGAACCAGTACGGCGAGATATAGACCGGTATCCCGAAGGGACGCGCGATCCGCACTCCCGGGTTCGGGCCCTGCGGTGCACTCTTCGCCGGCGGTGTGCCTGCCACAAGGTTGATGCTACGTGCTGCGCGACCCCGGTGGCGGCGCCCGGCGCGCCGGCCGCGAGCCGGCCGCAAAAGCGGGCAACTGTCGGATGCGTGCCCTAGCCTCCCAGGCATGGCCGACGTTCATGCGGGCGTGCGCGCGCTGTCCCCGTCCCGGGCGGGCGATTTCCTCACCTGCCCGCTGCTGTACCGGTTCCGGGTGATCGACCGGCTGCCGGAGCCGCCGAGCGCGGCGGCCACCCGGGGCACCCTGGTGCACGCCGTGCTGGAGCGCCTCTTCGACTCACCGGCCGGGGAGCGGACGCCGGAGACGGCCCGGGCCGCGCTGCAGCCGGAATGGGACCGGCTGCTGGCCGCCGACCCGGCGCTGGCCGGCCTGTTCCCCCTCGACGGCGACCGGCTGGCCTGGCTCCAGGAGGCCGCCGCCATGCTGGACCGGTACTTCACCCTGGAGGACCCGCGGCGGCTGGAGCCGGCCGACCGGGAGCTGCGGGTGGAGGCCGAACTGGCCTCCGGCCTCCAGCTGCGCGGCTACATCGACCGGCTCGACATCGCGCCGGGCGGCGAGATCCGCGTCGTGGACTACAAGACCGGCACCGCGCCGCCGGCCGAGTTCGAGGCCCGGGCCCTGTTCCAGATGAAGTTCTACGCGCTCGTGCTGTGGCGGGCCCGCGGCCAGGTGCCCCGGCTGCTGCAGCTGATGTACCTCGGCAACGGGGAGATCGTCCGGTATCAGCCGGACGAGGCCGATCTGCGGGCCACCGAGCGCAAGGTGGAAGCCCTGTGGCAGGCCATCGAGCGGGCCCGGGCCGCCGGGGACTGGCGGCCCCGCCCCGGGCGGCTGTGCGCCTGGTGCGCGCACCAGGCGCTCTGCCCGGCCTTCGGCGGCACGCCCCCGCCGCTGCCCGACCCCGCCGCCGGCGCGGTGGCGGCGGACCTGGCCGCCGCGGACGGGCCCGACGGCGACCTGGCGGGCGCGGCCGGCCTCAGCTGATGCCGTGCCGCTTGAGGATGTCCGCGACCTCGCCGAAGTCGTCGTCGGCCGGGGTCGCCGCCTTGCCCTTGGCCGGCTTGAGCGCCTTCCCGGGGGGCGCGGCGGCCGGCTGGCCCGGGCCCCGCTGGCCCGCGGCCCGCGGCCCGGCGCGGCCCGGCCCGGCCGCGGTGGCCCCGGCCTTGCGGCCCCGGCTGCGCCGCATCCGGCCCGAGACCACGAACAGCACGACGATCAGGCCGGTCACCCCCACCCCCACCCAGACCTGCGGGGACAGCACGAGGGCCGAGGCGAAGCTGGCGATGGCCGAGCCGATCTGCCACAGCATCCGGACGGCCTTGGTCAGGTAGGCGGCCAGCGGGATCAGCGACCAGGCCAGGGCGAAGAGCCCGGCGGCCGCACCCCGGCGGCGCCAGATCAGCCAGCTGGCGATCAGGCCCAGGAGGGTCAGCCCGCCGCACAACGGTAGCCATGGGAACTCGTTGTAGGTCATGGCCGCTCCCCTCGGCAGCGTCTCTCCCCCATCGTCGCACACCTGCGGGGGTGCCCCGGGCGGGCTCGGCGGCGGGCCCGGGGACGGGCTCAGCCAGGGTGTTCTCCGGGAATCAGCCCGGGGTGTTCTCCGGGAAGTGGCAGGCGACCTGGTGGCCGGGGGCCAGCTCGGCCAGCGGCGGCTCCTGGGTGCGGCACACCTCCTGCGCCTTCCAGCACCGGGTGTGGAACCGGCAGGCGGGCGGCGGGTTGAGCGGGCTGGGCACGTCCCCGGTCAGCCGGATCCGCTCCCGGCGCTGCCGCTGCCCCTCGCTGCGCACCGGCGACGGTACCGGCACGGCGGACATCAGCGCCACCGTGTAGGGGTGCCGGGGCTGGGCGTAGAGCTGGTCCCGGCCGGCCAGTTCGACGATCTTCCCCAGGTACATGACCGCGACCTGGTCGCTGATGTGCCGGACCACGGACAGGTCGTGCGCGATCACCACGTAGGTCAGGCCCAGCTCGTTCTGCAGGTCTTCCAGCAGGTTGACGACCTGGGCCTGGATCGACACGTCCAGCGCGGAGACCGGCTCGTCGGCGACGATCAGCTTGGGCCGCAGCGCGAGGGTGCGGGCGATGCCGATGCGCTGCCGCTGGCCGCCGGAGAACTCGTGCGGGTACCGGTTGTAGTGCTCCGGGTTCAGCCCGACCAGCTCCAGCAGCTCCTGGACCTCGGCCTTGACGCCCCGTTCCGTCTTGACCTTCTGCAGCCGGAGCGGCGCGCCGACGATCCCGCCGACGGTGTGCCGCGGGTTGAGCGACGAGTACGGGTCCTGGAAGATCATCTGGATGTCGCGGCGGAGCGGCCGCATCTTGCCCATCGACAGGTGGGTGATGTCGTGCCCGTCGAACACGATCCGGCCCGCCGGTGGGCTCCAGCAGCCGGGTGAGCAGCCGCCCGGTGGTGGTCTTGCCGCAGCCGGACTCGCCGACCAGGCCGAGCGTCTGCCCGGCGGGCACCGAGAAGTCGATCTGGTCGACCGCCTGCACCGCGCCGACCCGCTGCCGGATGATGATGCCCCGGGTCACCGGGAAGTGCTTGGTCAGCCCGGTGACCTGGAGCAGTGCGCCGTCGGCGGCCGGCACCGCGGATACGGCCGGCCCGGCGGCCTCTGCGGGGGTGCTCACGCGTCTCCTCCGGTGCTCGGCGAGGCGGCCGTCCCGGCTTCCGCCGTCCCGGCCGCCGCCCGGCTGGCGTCCGCGGACAGCAGCGCGGCACGCATGGTCCGGCGCTGGTCGGCGGTGAGGTGGCAGGCCACCCGGTGCCCGGGCGCGATGTCGCGCAGCGCGGGCACCTCGTCCTGGCTGCGGCCGCCGGTCTGGTCCGCGTACCGGCACCGCGGGTGGAACGGGCAGCCGGACGGCACGTTGATCAGGCTGGGCGGGGTGCCCTTGATCGGGACCAGCCGCTCCAGCCGCGCCTCGTCGATCCGCGGCATCGAGGCGAGCAGCCCCCAGGTGTAGGGGTGGCCGGGCTCGTCGAAGATGTCCTCGGCGCGTGCCGTACTCCGCCATCCGGCCCGCGTACATGACCAGGATGTCGTCGGACAGCTCGGCCACCACGCCCAGGTCGTGGGTGATGATGATGACCGCCGAGTGGTACTCCTGCTGCAGGTCCCAGATGAGGTCGAGGATCTGCGCCTGCACCGTCACGTCCAGCGCGGTGGTCGGCTCGTCGGCGATGAGCAGTTCCGGGTCGCAGCTCAGCGCCATCGCGATCATGGCCCGCTGCCGCATGCCGCCGGAGAACTGGTGCGGGTAGTCGTCGGCCCGGGTGGCCGGCTGCGGGATGCCGACCCGGCCCAGCATGTCGATGGCGTGCTGCCGGGCCGCCTTCTTGCCGACCTGGTTGTGCACCAGGTAGGCCTCGGCGATCTGGGCGCCGACGGTGTAGTACGGGTGCAGCGACGGACAGCGGGTCCTGGAAGATCATCGCCATCTTGCTGCCGCGCAGCTCGCGGACCCGGCTCGCGGGCGCCCCGACCAGTTCCTCGCCGTCGAGCTGGATGTGCCCGGTGATCTGCGCGTTGCTGCCGTGGTGCAGGCCCATGATGCCCAGGCTGGTGACGCTCTTCCCCGACCCGGACTCGCCCACGATGCCCAGCGTCCGGCCCTTCTCCAGGCTGAACGAGATCCCGTCCACCGCCTTGACCAGGCCGTCGTCGGTGGGGAACTGGATGCGCAGGTCCCGCACGTCCAGCAGGGGCTCCGCCATCAGTGCCTCACCCTCGGGTCGACGAACGCGTACAGCACGTCCACGACCAGGTTGGCGATGACGATGAAGAACGCGGCCAGCATGGTCACCCCCAGGATCTCCGGCAGGTCCTGGTTCTGGACGGCCTCGATGGTGAACAGGCCGAGGCCGTGCAGCGAGAACGTGTACTCGGTGATGATCGCGCCGCCCAGCAGCAGGCCCAGGTCCATGCCGAAGATGGTCAGGATCGGGGTCAGCGCCGCGCGCAGCCCGTGCTTGAAGATCACGGTCCGCTCCGGCAGCCCCTTGGCCCGGGCGGTGCGGATGTAGTCCTCGCTCATCGTCTCCAGCATGCCCGCCCGGGTCAGCCGGGCGTACAGCGCGGCGTACAGGAAGGCCAGGCAGACCCACGGCAGCACCAGGTTGCGGGCCCACAGCAGCGGATTCTGGGTAAAGGGCACGAAGGTGACGTTCGGGAAGATGGGCCACTTGTAGCTGAACAGCTCGAGCGAGATCAGCCCGGTGAAGAAGATGGGCAGCGACACCCCGGCCAGCGCGACGCCCATCGAGAACCGGTCGAACAGGGTGCCCCGGCGCAGCGCCGAGATGACCCCGATGGCCACCCCGCCGACCAGCCAGAGCACCGCCGCCCCGATGGCCAGCGAGATCGTCACCGGCAGGTCGCTGACCATCTGCGGCCAGACCGGCTGCTGGCTCTTGAACGAGTAGCCGAAGCACGGCGGCGGGCAGTACGTGACGCTGGTCCCGCTGTTGTAGTGGGCGCCGAGCACGATCCCCCTGAGGAAGCTGGCCGTACTGCACGTAGATCGGCTTGTCCAGGCCGAGCTTGGCCTCGATCGGCCAGCACCGCCGCCCGGTTCGGGTTGCGGCCGACGTACTGGGTGGCGAGCTGGTAGGAGTTCTGCCCGGCCAGCCTCGGGATGAGGAAGAAGATCGCGAACGTGATCATGCTGACCACGATCAGCAGGAACACGGTGGCGATCAGCCGCCGGATGATGAATGTGATCACGGTGCGCGGCGCTGGTGCCCGGCCGGCCCCTGCCCGTAAGCAGGGCCCCGGCCGGGCACCAGCATCCTCACTTTCTCCCCGGCTACTTGAGGCCCAGCACGGCGTAGTTGTACATGCCGTAGTAGGGCTGGACGTAGACGTTGGTCAGGTTCGGGCTCCGGTAGAGCAGCGACTTGGCGTACACCTCCGGCAGGATGGCCGCGTCCTTCATGACCTGCATGTCGATCTGCGCGGTGTAGGAGTTGCGGGTCGTCGCGTCGGTGGTGCTGGCCATCTTGGCCAGGTCGTTGTTCACCACCGGGTCGTTCAGCTCCTCGATGTTGGTGTTCCCGGCCGGGCTGATGGTGTTGCCCGCCGTGATGAAGTCGAAGAACCCGTAGCCGTCCGGCCAGTCCGGTGCCCAGCCGCCGATGTCGATGCCCAGGTTGTGCGAGTGCACGTAGTTCGGCACGCCGGCGAAGTTGCTGTAGTAGGTGCCGGACGGGTACCCGTGCAGCGAGAGCTTGATGCCCGACCTGGGCCAGCGACGCCTGCAGCGCCTGGGCCGCCGCGACTTCCTTGGGCCGGTCACTGCGGTAGGCGATCCCGGTGCTGAACCCGTTCGGCTGGCCGCACGCCTTGAGCGCGGCCTTGGCCTTGGCCAGGTCACCGCTGGGCTTGGTGGTGGCCTCGTACAGGTCGAAGTTCTTCTGCCCGATGACGTTGGGCGGGGCCACCGTGCTGGCGATCTGGCCGCCCGCGACCGGGCCGCCGTAGGCGGTCTGGTAGGTTGGTCTTGTTGGCCGCGTACTCGATCGCCATCCGGCAGTTCACGTTGTTCAGCGGCGCGACCTTGGTGTTGAGGTAGGTGAACCACAGGAACCCGCTGATCGGGTTGTCGGACGAGGCCTTGAGCGAGGCGGAGGACAGGATCTTGGCCCGCGCCGCCGCCTGCACGCCGGTGCCGGCCGCGTCCACGTCCAGGTCGCCCGCGAGCAGCCGGTTGTCGATGTCGTTCGCGTTCATGTTCCAGGTGATGACGATCTTGCTGGCCAGCTGCTTGGCGTTCGGGTCGGTGGACTGCCTTCCAGTAGGTGTTCGGCACCAGCGTCAGTCTGCTTGTTGAGCTGGTAGCTCTGGAACTTGTACGGCCCGGTGGAGATCGGGTGCAGCTGGTAGTTCGCGCCGGTGTCCTTGTTCGGCGGCACCGGGGCGCGTCTGCGGGATGGCCGACCACGTAGTTGAAGTCCGCGAACGGCTTGCGCCAGGTGGAACACGATGGTGGTCGGGTTCGGCGTCTGCACCGCCTGCAGGCCCATCAGGTTCTTGGACCGGTCCGTGTACGGGCCGGGGTAGGCCGGCTTCTGCGGCGCCAGCAGCAGCGAGAAGTAGTTCGGGCCCAGCGGCAGCTTGGCCCGGTCGAAGGTGCGCTCCACCGCGTACTTGACGTCCGCTCGAGGTGACCGTGGTCCCGTCCTCGAACTTGACGTCCGGCTGGATGTGGTAGGTCCAGGTCAGCCCGTTGTCGCTGACGACGCCCGGGCCGGTGGCCAGGTCCGGGACGACCTGCAGGCCGCACTGCGCCGGGGCAGGACTTGTAGGTCATCAGCGGCATCGTGTACAGCCGGGTGAGGTTCCACATGAAGGCGTAGTAGGTGTTGCCCGGGTCCGTCGAGTCGGGCGTGCTGCTGTCACCGAAGGTCAGCGTGCCGCCCTTGTGGTGGACGGGTTGACCACGCTGGTGACAGCCGCGTTGAACCCGGCGGACGACGATGAGCCGGATCCGCCGCCGCTGCTGCCACTGCTGCCGCCGCAGGCGGCCAGCGCCAGCGCGGCGGCCGCGCCCAGCGCGGCCAGCCCCAATGTTCTGCGTCTCCTCATCGGGTAAACGCCTCCTGTCGTGTCTCGGTGCGGACGGGACGTGCTTCGGCCTACCGGCTGCTGCGCGGATCAAGCGCGTCGCGCAGCCCGTCGCCGAAGAGGTTGAAGGCCATCACCGTGATGAAGATGGCCAGGCCAGGAATGATCATGTACATCGGGTCGATCGAGTAGTAGCCGTTGCTGACCGCGTCCGACAGCATCCCGCCCCAGCTGGGCTGCGGCGGGATGATGCCCACCCCGAGGTAGGACAGCGCGGCCTCGAACAGGATGTTGGTCGGGATCAGCAGCGTGGAGTAGACCAGGATCGGCGCCACCAGGTTGGGCAGCAGCTCGCGGAACAGGATGTAGGGGCCGCGCGCGCCCATGCTGCGGGCCGCGTCCACGAACTCCCGCTCGCGCAGCGACAGCGTCTGGCCGCGGATGATCCGGCCCATGTAGGGCCAGGCGAAGAAGCCGATGACGAAGATCAGCAGGCCGATCCGCAGCGAGTTGCCGGACAGGCCGAACGCCGACGACGGGATGACGCCGACCAGCGCGATCGCGAACACCAGCAGCGGGAAGGCCAGGAAGACGTCCATGGTGCGGGCGATCACCGCGTCCACCCAGCCGCCGAAGTAGCCGGCGATGATGCCCATCACCACGCCGATGCCGACCGCCAGCGCGGTGGACAGGAACGCGATCAGCAGTGATACCCGGGCCCCGTTGACCACCCGGCTGAGCACATCCCGGCCGGTGACCGGTTCCACGCCGAGCGGGTGCGCGAGGCTGATCCCGCCGAACGGCCCGTTCGGCCGGCTGAACGTCGGATTGATCAGGTTGGCGTGGTAGGTGTCGGGATTCTGCACCAGGAACGGGCCGAAGATCGCGACCAGGATGAGGAACACGCACGACGACCCCGCCGGCCATGGCCACCTTGTCCCGGCGCAGCCGCATCCAGGCGATCTGGCCGAGCGAGCGGCCCTCGATGACCCGGCCGCTCACCCCGGCCAGCGGCGCCTCCGGCGCCAGTTCCCCGGACGGCGAGACGTCCAGCGGTGCTGCCATCAGGAACTGCTCCTGCTCTGCGGAAGATCTCCCGCGCGGGAAAATAGCTGCCCTTCCGCGCCCGGAGCCGTGTGGTAAGCCCCCGACCAGGGCCCTAACCGGGAGGATCTACCGTTTTGCCTGGTCCGCGCCAGAGTTCACGCATTGTCGTGCCTGGATTGTGACCGAATTACGATTCGGCCGTCATGGCCCGGGGCTGGCGGCC
The DNA here is from genome assembly GCA_963840195.1 of uncultured Actinomycetes bacterium. Lineage (GTDB taxonomy): Bacteria > Actinomycetota > Actinomycetes > Streptosporangiales > Streptosporangiaceae > RYN-230. Next base: position 140,850 of record CAWIYD010000028.1, on the reverse strand, counting down.
CGCCGCAACGGCCCGCAGCGCGGCCAGGTCGAGCGCCTCCAGGGACGGCACGGTGAGCCGGGCCAGGCCCGGCGGCGGCGGGACGCTGGGCACCGCGATGACGGCGCACCCCGCGGCGTGCGCGGAGGTGATCCCGGTGGGTGAGTCCTCGAGCGCCACGCAGCCCTCCGGGGCCACCCCGAGCCGCGCCGCGGCCTCCAGGTAGGGCTCGGGATCCGGCTTCCCCTTGACCACGTCGGCGGCGCACACGGTGACCGGGAAGCGGACCCCGATGGAGTCCAGCGCCGCTGCCATGATCTCCGGCTCCGCCGAGGTGACCAGGGCGTACGGCACCCCGGCCGCGCCGATCTCGGCCAGCAGGGCGGCGGCGCCGGGCAGCATCGGGACCCCGCGGCGGCGCACCAGGCGCGGCCATGCCCTGGGTGAGCCACTCGGCGATCGTCTCTTCCGGCACCGGCACCGTGGCCTTGCGCCGCATGTACGCGGTGGACCGGCGCAGCGAGCCGCCGATCAGGTGCTCCTGGTCGGCCTGGCCCCAGGGGCTGCCCATCCGGGCCATGATGCCCGCCTCGACCTCGAACCACAGCGGCTCCGAGTTGACCAGGAGCCCGTCCATGTCGAACAGGACCGCCTGCAGTGTCATGCGGCGAACACTGTCATGCGGAGAAGTACTTCGCCTCGGGGTGGAATGTGATCAGCGCGTCGGTGGCCTGCTCCGGGACCAGCTGGAACTCCTCGGACAGGGCCACCCCGATCCGCTCCGGGGCGAGCAGCCGGACCACCTTGGCCCGGTCTTCCAGGTCGGGGCAGGCCGGGTAGCCGAACGAGTAGCGGCAGCCGCGGTAGCCGACCCGGAGGATGCCGTCCAGGTCGGCCGGGTCGTCAGCGGCCAGGCCGGTCTCCTGGCGGATCCGCCCGTGCCAGTACTCGGCCAGCGCCTCGGTGAGCTGGACGGACAGCCCGTGCAGCTCCAGGTACTCGCGGTAGGCGTTCTTGGCGAACAGCTCGGCGGTGGCCCGGCTGACCGCCGAGCCCACCGTGACCAGCTGGAAGGCGGCCACGTCGGTCTGGCCGTCTTCGCGCGGCCGGAAGAAGTCGGCCAGGCACAGGTGCCGGTCGTGCCGCTGCCGCGGGAAGCGGAACCGCTCCCGCTCCGCCCCGCCGGAGTCCAGGATGACCAGGTCGTTGCCCTCGCTCACGGCCGGGAAGTAGCCGTACACCACGGCCGCGGCCGAGCAGGCCCTCGGTCTGCATCCGCTCCAGCCACATGCGCAGCCGGGGACGGCCCTGCGTCTCCACCAGTTCCTCGTACGAGGGGCCGCCGCCCCGGGACGGCTTGAGCCCCCACTGCCCCATGAACGTGGCCCGCTCGTCCAGGAAGGCCGCGTAGTCGGCCAGCGGGATGCCCTTGACCACCCGGTCCCCGGTGAACGGCGGTACCGGCACGGCGGCGTCCCGGGCCACGTCGGACCGGGCCGGCATGGCCGCGGGCTCGGTGACCTCCAGCCGGGCCCCGGTCCGCACCCGGCGCTCGCGCAGCGGCGGCAGGGCCGCGCCCGCCTCCCCGCGGCGCACCGCCATGAACGCGTCCATCAGCCGCAGGCCCTCGAAGGCGTCCCGGGCGTAGCGGACCTCCCCGTCGAACAGGCCGGCCAGGTCCTGCTCCACGTAGGCCCGGGTCAGCGCGGCCCCGCCGAGCAGCACCGGCCACCGGGCCGGCCAGCTGGCGCGTGTTCAGCTCGGCCAGGTTGTCCCGCATGACCACGGTGGACTTGACCAGCAGCCCGGACATCCCGATCACGTCGGCGTCATGCTCGGTGGCCGCGTCCACGATGGCGGACAGCGGCTGCTTGATGCCGATGTTCACCACGTCGTAGCCGTTGTTGGACAGGATGATGTCGACCAGGTTCTTGCCGATGTCGTGCACGTCGCCGCGGACGGTGGCCAGCACGATCCGGCCCTTGCCGTCCTCGCCGGACCGCTCCATGTGCGGTTCCAGGTAGCCGACGGCGAGCTTCATCACCTCGGCCGACTGCAGCACGAACGGCAGCTGCATCTGGCCCGCGCCGAACAGGTCGCCGACCGTCTTCATCCCGTCCAGCAGCACGTCGTTGACGATCTCCAGGGCCGGCCGCTGGGCCAGCGCCTCGTCCAGGTCGGCTTCCAGGCCGATCTTCTCGCCGTCGATGATCCGCCGCTTGAGCCGCTCCCAGAGCGGCAGGCCGGCCAGCTCGGCGGCCCGGGTGGCCTTGACCGCGGCCGCGTCCACGCCATCGAACAGCTCCAGCAGCCGGGACAGCGGGTCGTAGCCGTCCCGCCTGCGGTCGTAGATCAGGTCCAGCGCGGTCTGCAGCTGCTCGTCCGGGATCCGGTTGATGGGCATGATCCGGGCCGCGTGCACGATGGCCGAGTCCAGGCCGGCCCGGACGCACTCGTCCAGGAACACCGAGTTCAGCACGGCCCGGGCGGCCGGGTTGAGGCCGAAGGACACGTTGGAGACGCCGAGGGTGGTCTGCACCTCGGGGTAGCGGCGCTTGACCTCGCGGATGGCCTCGATCGTCTCGATCGCGTCGCGCCGGGTCTCCTCCTGGCCGGTGGCGATCGGGAACGTCAGGCAGTCCAGGATGATGTCGCCGGTCCGCATCCCCCAGTTCCCGGTCAGGTCCTCGATCAGCCGGCTGGCCACCGCGACCTTCCACTCGGCGGTGCGGGCCTGCCCCTGCTCATCGATGGTCAGCGCGATCACCGCCGCGCCGTGCTCCATCACCATCGGCATGACCCGGGCGATCCGCGAGTCCGGGCCGTCCCCGTCCTCGTAGTTGACCGAGTTCACCACCGCCCGCCCGGCCAGCAGTTCCAGGCCGGCCCGGATCACCTCCGGCTCGGTGGAGTCGAGCACGAGCGGCAGCGTGGCCGCGGTGGCCAGCCGCCCGGCCACCTCGGCCATGTCGGCGGCGCCGTCCCGGCCGACGTAGTCCACGCACACGTCGAGCAGGTGCGCGCCGTCCCGCGTCTGCGCCCGGGCGATCTCCACGCAGTCGTCGTAGCGGCCCGCCACCAGTGCCTCGCGGAACGCCTTGGACCCGTTCGCGTTGGTCCGCTCGCCGATGGCCAGGAACGACGTGTCCTGGCGGAACGGCACGTGCTGGTACAGGGAGGCCACGCCCGGCTCGGGCCGGGGCCGGCGGCGGGCCACCGGCCGCCCGCGCAGGCGGTCCACCACCGCGGCCACATGCTCCGGGGTGGTGCCGCAGCACCCGCCGACCAGGGCCAGGCCGAACTCGGTCGCTGAACCGCTCGTGGGCGTCGGCGAGCTGGGCCGGGGTGAGCGGGTACCGGGCGCCGTCCGAGGTGAGCTCGGGCAGGCCGGCGTTGGGCATGCAGGACAGCGGGATGCGCGCGTGGGCGGCCAGGTAGCGCAGGTGCTCGCTCATCTCGCCGGGCCCGGTGGCGCAGTTCAGCCCGATCATCGTGATGCCCAGCGGCTCCAGCACGGTCAGCGCGGCGCCGATCTCGCTGCCGAGCAGCATGGCCCCGGTGGTCTCGATCGTCACCTGGGCGATCAGCGGGACCTGGCGGCCGGCCGCCGCCATGGCGCGGCGCGACCCGATGACCGCCGCCTTGGCCTGGAGCAGGTCCTGGGAGGTCTCGATGATGATCGCGTCGGCGCCGCCGCGGAGCAGCCCGGCCGCGTTCTGGAGATAGGCGTCCCGCAGCTCGCCGAACCGGGCGTGGCCGAGGGTGGGCAGCTTGGTGCCGGGCCCGATCGAGCCGAGCACCCAGCGCGGCCGCTCCGGGGTGGACCAGGCGTCGGCCGCCGCCCGGGCGATCCGGGCCCCGGCCTCGGACAGCTCCCCGATCCGGGCGGACAGGCCGTATTCGCCCAGTGCCGCCCGGTTTGCGCCGAATGTGTTGGTGGTGACGGCGTCCGCGCCGGCCTCGAGGTAGCCCTCATGCACCGCGCGGACCACATCCGGGCGGGTCACGTTGAGGATCTCGTTGCAGCCCTCGTGCCCGTCGAAGTCGCTCAGCGTGGCCGCGCTGGCCTGCAGCATCGTCCCCATCGCCCCGTCGGCCACGACGACGCGGTCCGCTAGGGCGGTGTCCAGGCCCGGCAGCGGGGACCGGGGCGGGCGGGCGGTGGAAGTCATAGGGACCCTATTCTAAGGCGACGCGTTCCCCGGGGGCCCGGCGGCAGCCCTGGGCGACCGACCCGGGGCACGCAGTGACCGTGACCGTGCACGTAACCTGGTGTCCATCGGCGGCGGCCGGGAAGGAGGTGGTGAGTGATCGAGATGTCCGGTGTCCGCAAGCTCACCTCGCCAGCGGTCATCGCCGCCTTTGAGGGCTGGAACGACGCGGGCGAGGCCGCCAGCGGGGTGGTGGATCATCTGGGCATCGCCTGGGAAGCCACCCAGATCGGGGCCATCGACCCGGAGGACTACTACGACTTCCAGGTGACCCGGCCGGTCATGGAGGTGTCCGAGGGGCGCACCGAGCGGCTGGTCTGGCCGACGACGCGGCTGTCCCTGGCCACTCCCGAGGGACTGGGCCGCGATGTGGTCCTGGTCCACGGCATCGAGCCCAACATGCGCTGGCGGGCCTTCAGCGCCGAGCTGGTCCAGGCCTTCACCGACCTCGGCGCGCAGACGGTGGTGGTGCTCGGGGCGCTGCTGGCCGATTCCCCGCACACCCGGCCCGTCCCGGTCGCGGCGGCCGCCTCCGACCCGGCCCTCGCCGCCGACCTGCACATCGAGCCGGTCGAGTACAAGGGCCCCACCGGGATCGTCGGGGTCCTGCAGCACGCCTGCGCCCAGGCCGGGATCGCGGCGGTCTCGCTGTGGGCGTCGGTGCCGCACTACGTGGCCCAGCCGCCCAGCCCGAAGGCCACCCTGGCACTGCTGCGCGGCGTGGAGGACGTGCTGGACGCCTCGCTGCCGCTCGGCGACCTGCCCCAGGAGGCGCGGGCCTGGGAACGCGGCGTGGACGAGCTGGCCGAGGCCGACACCGAGGTCGCCGACTACGTGCGCACGCTGGAAGAGGCCAAGGACGCCACCGACCTGCCCGAGGCGAGCGGCGACGCCATCGCCCGGGAGTTCGAGCGCTACCTCCGCCGCCGCCGCCATCCCGGCGAGCCAGGCCGCTGACTTTCTAGTACGGCGGCCAGGGGACGGCGGGCCAGTCCTCGGGCGGGTAGGGGTGCTGGCCGGCCGCCAGCAGCAGGTCCACCCGCTGCCGGGTGGCCGCGACCTCGTCCCCGTTCAGCCGGCCGGCCAGCTCGTCGGCCAGCGGGCCGGCGGCCAGCGCCGCGGCCAGCCGCTGCAGCGCCTCGACGGCCCGGCCGGGCAGCCGGCGGCCCCGCCACTGCCACAGCACGGTGCGCAGCTTGTACTCCTCGCCGAAGCAGACGCCGTGGTCGCAGCCGTACAGCGCGCCGTCGGCGGTCGGCAGCAGGTGGCCGATCTTGCGGTCCGCGTTGTTCACCACCGCGTCGAAGACCGCCATGTCCCGCAGCAGCCGGTGGTCCGTGCTGCGGGACAGGGCGACCAGGTCCACCGCCGGGTCGGCGTCGATCCACAGCTGGCACATGCCGGGGCCGAACGGCCCGTCCCGGTACACGGTGGGCGGCACCAGGTCCCACCCCGCGGCGCGGGACACCGCGTACGCGGCCACCTCCCGGTCGGCCAGCGTGCCGTGCGGGAAGTCCCACAGCGGCCGCTCCCCGGCCACCGGCTTGTACACGCAGGCCGCCTCGGTGGCAGCGTCGGAGATCTTGCAGTACAGGGTGGCGTTGGACGCGACCACCAGCCGCCCCTCCACCTCCAGCTCGCCCTCGGCGAGCAGCCGCAGGGCGGCCGCGTGATCGGCCGGGGGCTGCCCCTGGGCAGGCTCCGGACGGGAGGATCGGGCGCGGGACAACCGCCGGGGAGGCGGTCTTTCAGGCATTGGCGGCCCGGTGGCCGTTCTGGCGCGGGCAGATGTGCCCGGCGACGTCCAGCGGCAGCCCGCACAGCGGGCAGGGCGGCCGGCCCTGGCCCAGGATGCGCAGCGCGCGCTGGGAGAACGCCCGGGCGGATGCCGCCGTGAGCCGGACCCGGAGCACGTCGGGCCCGTTCTCCGGGACTTCCTCGGCCAGCGGCTCGACCGGGTTCTCCGACTCCTCCTGCGCCTCGATGACCACCCGCTCGTCCTCGCCGTCCCAGGCCAGCGCGATGGCGCCGACCCGGAAATCCTCCATCAGCGGCAGGTCCAGCGGGTCGTCGTCGCTGAGGTCGGCCGGGGTCGCGGCGGGCACCGAGGTCAGCCCGCCGGTCCGCCGCACCACCTCGTCCAGCAGCTCTTCCAGCCGCTCGGCGAGCAGGCTGACCTGGAACTTTTCCAGGGCCACGCTGGTCACCCGGCCACGGGCGGTGGCCTGCAGGTAGAACGTCCGTTCCCCCGGCTGCCCGACCGTGCCCGCCACGAAACGCTCTGGCGGATCATAGGAGTAGACCGGCATGATCCCTATCCTCCCGCTCCCCCGCCGATGGCTGCGTCACCCGCCCCGGCCCCGGGATCCACCTGATGCGGCCTGGCCAGCCCGGCGGCACTGCGGCCGCTGTCATTCATTCGTACCAGGAATGGGCGAAGCGGGGTGTACCGGATGACGCTCACCGAGCACGGGTCCACCTGGATCCGCTGGCTGAGGTCGAGGTGCATGCCGAGGCTGTCGGCGATGACCGCCTTGATCACGTCACCGTGCGAGCAGATCAGGTAGACCGCGTCCCGGCCGAGCCGCTCGTTCCATTCCCGCACCGCGGCCACCGCGCGGTGCTGCACCTCGGGCATGGACTCGGCGTCCTGGCCCGGGAAGCGGACCGCGCTCGGGTGCGCCTGAACCACCCGCCACAGCGGGTCCCTGGACAGCTTCTTGAGCGGCTGGCCGGTCCAGTCCCCGTACTTGACCTCAGCGAACTGCTCGTCCTGGCGGACCGGCACCGGCTCGCCGCCGCGGGCCGCGGCGATCGCCTCGGCGGTCTGGCGGCAGCGGTCCAGCGGGCTGCTGACGATCGCGTCCAGCGGCACGTCGGCCAGCCGGGCGGCCAGCGCGGCCGCCTGCTCACGGCCGCGGTCATCCAGCGGGATGCCCGGGGTGCGGCCGGTGAGCACGGTCCCGGTCCCGGCGGTCAGCCCGTGCCGCACCAGCAGAACCAACGTCACGCCATGACTCTACGGGGTCCCCGGGGGCGGGACGGACACGCCCGGGCCGGGCCGCCCGGGCGGGGGTGCCGCGGGCCCGGCCGCGGGCTCAGCCGCGCGCCCCGCGCTCCGCGGCCGGGGCGCCGTGGGCCCCGGGCGGGACCCCGAAGATGAAGGTGGCCGCGCCGAAGCTGACCAGGTCGCCGTCCCGGACCGGGACCCAGGCCCGGACCCGCCACCCGTTCAGCGTGGTCCCGTTGGTGGAGCCGAGATCGTCGAGCAGCCAGCCGCTGTCGGCGCGCCTGAGCCCGGCGTGCCAGCGGGACACCGTCGGGTCGGGCAGCACCATGTCGCACCCGGTGTCCCGGCCGATGGTGAACCGGGCCTGCGGGCCGGACGGGAACCTCAGCACCGGCGGCGCGGCCGCCGCGCGCAGCCCCGGCACGGCACCGGCCAGCGCGGCCCGGCCGCGCCGCCAGCAACTGCGCAGCGCGCCGGTGAGCCGGTGCGGGGAAGGCAGGTCAGCGAGCAGCCCGGCCAGCTCGGACCGGGCCCGGGCGTGCACCGCGGCCTCCATCCGGAGCGCGAACGTGTCGTAGCTGAGCCTGCCCTCGTCATAGCGCGCCCAGAGCTGGTCGATGGCCTTCTCCCGCTCGGCATCCGACACGCGCTGGCGGTCTAATCCGGGCCAGTGGCGGCGCAGCGGATCAGGGCGGTCCGCAGGCGCGGCACCGCCCGGGTTCCCTTCCATGGTCCCGAGTATCAGCGAGGGCCGCCGCCGGCACAAGCGGTGCCGGGCGGCGGCATCGCCGACCCCGGCCGGGGAGGTCCGCCACGCGTGGTGGCGGGGTTTTGTCGGCGTGCCCGGCTACGCTGGGCGCGATGTCCGCCGTTACCGAGGCTGGCCGCACTCCGGTGCCCGAGGACCTGCCTGACGTGTTCGCCGAGTTCTGCGCGGCCGGGCTGTGGCCCGGCCTGGGGTCCCGGCTGGCCGGCCGCCTGGCGGCGGCCGGCATCACCGGGCCCGCCCAGGTCAGCGCGCAGCGGCTGGAACTGGTCGAGGGGGTGGGCGGCCGCCGGGCAGTGGCCCTGGCCGCCGCGTTCGAGGCCGCCCGGCCCGTGTACGAGACGGCCCGGCTGCTGGTGGCCTGCCGGGTGCCGGCCCGGCTGGCCGGCCCGGCGGTGGCCCGGCTCGGCGCGACCGCGCCCCGGCAGCTGCGCGAGGACCCGTGGCGGCTGCTGGCCGTGCCGCAGCTCCGGCCGGACCAGGCGGACTGGTTCGCCCGCCAGGTGCTCGGCGGCCAGGCCAGCCCGGAAGACCCGCGGCGCGGCCGGGCGCTGGCTGGCCACCTGCTGGGCCGGGCCGCCCGGGACGGGCACACGGCGGTGCCCGCCGGGGTCGCGGCCACGGCGCTGGGCCGGCTCCGGGTCACCGACCCGGCGGCGGCCATCGCGGCGGCGGTGGACGATGGCGCGGTGCTGCCGTTCGAGGCGGCCGGGCCGGGCTACGGCGAGGAGGACGGCCCCGCCGGGAACCGGGGCGGCGGGGAAGGCGGTGACCCGGAAGGCGGTGACCCGGAAGACGGCAGCGCGCCGGAAGGCGCGGACGGCGCTCCCGGGGACGGCGGCGCGGCGGGCGGCGATGGCGTGCTGCTGGCCCTGGCCCGGTACGCGATGGCCGAGGAGGCGGTGGCCGAGGGGGTGCAGCGGCTGGCCGCGCTGGCCGGGCCGCTGGACCCGGCGGGCACGCCGGGCCCGGCGGAGGATCTCGACAGCGTGCAGCGGGACGCGGTGCAGGCGGTCACCGAGCACGGCGTGTCCGTGCTGTGCGGGGGCCCGGGCACCGGCAAGAGCCGCACAGTGGCCGCGGTGGTGGCCATGGCGCAGGCCCGCGGGCTGCGGGTCGCGCTGGCCGCGCCGACCGGGCGGGCCGCCAAGCGGCTGGAGGAGCTGGCCGGTGCCCCGGCCACCACGGTGCACCGGCTGCTCGGCGCGCAGACGGACGGGCTTACCTGGAGCTTCTCCCGGAACGAGGAGGCGCCGCTCGAGGCCGACCTGGTCGTGGTGGACGAGGCGTCCATGCTCGACGCGGAACTGGCCGCCGCCCTGGTCGAGGCGTGCCCGGACGGCGCCCGGCTGCTGCTGGTCGGCGACCCGGCGCAGCTGCCGTCGATCGGGCCCGGCCGGGTGCTCGCCGACCTGATCGACTCGGGGGCGGTCCCGGTGACCGAGCTGACCCGGCTGTACCGCCAGCGGGACGGCGGGGTCATCGCCCGGCTGGCCACCGCGGTCCGGGGCGGCACGCTGCCCGCGGGTGGACGCGCCCGACCGGGAGGTGGTCGTGGTGCCGGTGCGGGGCAGCGCCGAGGCCGCCCGGCGGGTGATCCAGCTGGTCACCGACTCCATCCCGCGGGCGCTCGGCATCCCGGCCGGCGAGGTGCAGGTGATCACGCCGGTGCACAAGGGCGCGGCGGGGACCGTGGAGCTGAACCGGGCGCTCAAGGCCCGGCTCAACCCGGGGCCCGGCGCCCGGGGCGGGTTCGACCCCGGCGACCGGGTGGTGGCCGTGGCCAACCACCCGGACGAGGGGTTCGCGAACGGTGAGCTCGGCACGGTCACCGGGCCGGGCGACGGCGGCCTCATCGTCTCCTTCCCGGGCGGCCCGGTGTGCGTGCCCGACCGGCTGCTCGGCGACCTGCGGCACGGCTGGGCGCTGACCGTGCACCGCGCGCAGGGCTCGGAATGGCCCGCCGTGGTCGCGGTCTTCCCGGCCGAGGCGGCCGGCCTGCTGTCCCGGCCGCTGGCCTACACCGCGCTGACCCGCGCCCAGCGGCACCTGTCCGTGGTGCACGGGGCGGGCCCGGCGCTGGCCCGGGCGGTGGCCACCGTGGGCGAGCAGCCGCGGGTGACCAGGCTGGCCAGCCTGCTCTGCTAGCCCGGGGGGCGACCCCCCGGAACCCCCCGGCTTCCACCTCGTGGCGACGACCCGGCTGCGGCGGGCCTCCCCCGCCGGTCAAATGAGCGTCTACTTGAAGATGACCGTCCGGCGGCCGTGCAGCAGGATGCGGTGCTCGGCGTGCCAGCGCACCGCCCGGGCCAGCGCGACCCGCTCGGCGTCGCGGCCGAGGGCCGCCAGGTGGGCCGGCGAGGCGTCGTGCTCGACCCGGGCCACCTCCTGCTCGATGACCGGGCCCTCGTCCAGTTCCGCCGTCACGTAGTGCGCGGTGGCCCCGATCACCTTCACCCCGTACTCGTATGCCTGCTGGTATGGCCGCGCGCCGCGGAAGCTGGGCAGGAACGAGTGGTGGATGTTGATGATCCGGCCGGCCAGCTTGGCGCACACCTCCGGGGAGAGGATCCGCATGTACCGGGCCAGCACCACGAAATCGATGCGGTGCGCGGCGACCAGGTCGAGCAGCCGGGCCTCCGCCTCGGCCCGCTCGGCCGGGTCCGGCCCGACCGGGATGTGCTCGAACGGCACCCCGTGCCCGGCGGCCAGCCGGGCCAGGTCGGGATGGTTCCCGACCACCAGCGGGATGTCGATGGCCAGCGCCTCGGCCTCGCGCCGGTACAGCAGGTCGTTGAGGCAGTGCCCCTCCCGGGACACCATGATCAGCACGCGGGGGTGGACCGCCAGGTCGTGCAGCTCCCAGTCCATGCCGAACTCCCCGGCGGCCGGGCCGAAGCCGGCCCGCAGCGCGGGCAGGCCCGCGCCGCCCAGCGAGTCCACCTGCACCCGCATGAAGAACCGGTTCATCGGCAGGTCGGCGAACTGCTGGCTGTCCAGGATGTTGCAGCCGGACTCATGCAGGTAGGCGGCCACCGCGTGCACGATCCCGGGCCGGTCCGGGCAGGACAGGGTCAGCACGAACTGCCCGGAACTGGCGGGCCGGGCGGCGGGGGCATCAGCCGCCGACGGCATGAACCCCGCCATCCACGTGCACGATCTCCCCGGTCGTGGCCGGGAACCAGTCCGACAGCAGCGCGACGCAGGCCCGGGCGGCCGCCCCCGGGTCGCCCAGGTCCCAGCCGAGCGGCGCCCGCCCGTCCCACATGTCCTCGAACGCGCTGAACCCGGGGATGCTCTTCGCCGCCATGGTGCGCAGCGGGCCGGCGGCGACCAGGTTGACCCGGATCCCGTCGGGCCCGAGTTCCTTGGCCAGGTACCGGGCGCAGGACTCCAGGCCGGCCTTGGCCACGCCCATCCAGTCATAGGAAGGCCAGGCGAGCGACGCGTCGAAGTCCAGGCCGACGATCGACCCGCCGCCGCCCATCAGCGGCCGGGCCGCCACCGCGAGCGCCTTCAGCGAGTATGTGGACACGTGCAGCGCGGTGGCCACGTCCGGCCATTCGGTGTCCAGGAAGCTGCCGCCGAGCGCGCCCTGCGGCGCGAACGCGACCGCATGCAGCACCCCGTCCAGCCCGTCCAGGTGGCCGGACACCCGGTCGGCCAGCGAGGCCAGCTGGCCGGCGTCGGTCACGTCCAGCTCGACCACCGGGGGCGGGTCGGGCAGCCGCTTGGCGATCCGCTCCACCAGGCTGAGCCGCCCGAAGCCGGTGAGCACCAGCCGGGCGCCCTCCTGCTGCGCGATCCGGGCCACATGGAACGCGATCGACGCGTCGGTGAGGACCCCGGTCACCAGGATCCGCTTGCCGTCCAGGATTCCCATCGCAGGCCCCCTCAGTGCCCCATGCCCAGGCCGCCGTCCACCGGGATGACCGCCCCGGTGATGTAGGCCGCGTCCGGGCCGGCCAGGAAGGCGACCGTGGCGGCCACCTCGTCCGCGGTGGCCAGCCGGCGCAGCGGCACCTGGGCCAGGATCGCGGCCTTCCGCTCCTCGGGCAGTACCGCGGTCATGTCCGTGTCCACGAATCCCGGCGCGACCACGTTCGCGGTGATGTTCCGCGGGGCCAGCTCCCGGGCCAGCGACCGGGCCAGGCCGACCAGCCCGGCCTTGGACGCCGCGTAGTTGGCCTGGCCGGCCGAGCCGAGCAGGCCCACCACCGAGGAGATGAACACCATCCGGCCGGTGCGCAGCTTCATCATGCCGCGCACCGCGCGGCGCGCCACCCGGTAGGCGCCGGCCAGGTTGGTGTCGATCACCGAGGTGAAGTCGTCCTCGCTCATCAGCGCGAGCAGCTGGTCATGGGTCATCCCGGCGTTCGCCACCAGGACCTCCACCGGGCCCTGGGACGCCTCGACCTTGGCGAAGGCCTCGTCCACCGCGGCCGCGTCGCGCACGTCACAGGCCACCGTGGCCAGGCCCTCGACCTTCTCCCCGGACCGGGACGTCACGGTGACCTGATCACCGCCCGCCGCGAGCCGGCGGGCGATGGCCAGCCCGATGCCCCGGTTCCCGCCGGTGACTAGGACGGAACGACTCATCTGCGCGGATACCTCCTCATCACGGCGATCGCGGCGCAGCGCCTCCGCGAGCGTACCCGGCCTGATAGGCGTGGGATAGGTTGCCACTCGTGGAGCACAGTACTCACCCCATTGACCCGGAGTTCACCAGCTACCCACTGCGCGAGCTGGCCGCCGCCGCGCTCCAGCGGGCCCGCGAGCTCGGCGCGGAGCACGCGGACTTCCGCGCCGAGCGCATCCAGGGCCAGGACATCAGCCTGTCCGACGGGCACCTGGAAACGCCTGGTCGACGCCGATGACCTGGGGCTGGCCGTCCGCGTGATCCTGGACGGCACCTGGGGCTTCGCGGCGGCAGTGGACCTGACCACCGCCGCGGCGGTGCGCGCCGCGGAAGAGGCGGTGGACGTCGCCCGGGTCGCGGCCGCGATGAACACGGAACGGATCGAGCTGGCCGGCGAGCCCGGCTACGGCGACGTGAGCTGGGTGTCGGCCTACCAGGTCGACCCGCTGGCCGTCAGCGTGGCGGACAAGCTGGCCCGGCTGGGCGACTGGAGCGCGCGGCTGGCGGCCGCCCCCGGCATCGACCACGTGGACGCCTCGCTGACCTGCGTCCGCGAGTGCAAGTTCTACTCCGACGGGGTCACCACGGCCACCCAGCAGCGGGTCCGGGTGCACCCGGTGCTCACCGCGGTCGCGGTGGAGCCCAGCGGGCGGTTCGAGACCATGCGCACCCTCGCCCCGCCGGCCGGCCGGGGCTATGAGTACCTGACCGGCACCGGCTGGGACTTCGACGAGGAGCTGGAGCGGCTGCCCGGGCTGCTGGCCGGGAAGCTGGCCGCCCCGGCGGTGGCGGCCGGCCGGTACGACCTCGTCATCCACCCGTCCAACCTGTGGCTGGTCATCCACGAGTCGATCGGCCACGCCACCGAGCTGGACCGGGTGCTCGGCTACGAGGCGGCCTACGCGGGCACCTCGTTCGCCACCCAGGACAAGCTGGGCCGCCTGCAGTACGGCTCCCCCGCGATGCACGTGACCGGGGACCGGACCGTGCCGCACGGCCTGGCCACGGTCGGCTATGACGACGAGGGCGTGGCCGGCCAGTCCTGGGACCTCATCTCCGGCGGCGTGCTGGCCGGGTACCAGCTGGACCGGCGGATCGCCCGGCTCACCGGGGCCGGCCGGTCCAACGGCTGCGCCTTCGCCGACTCCCCCGCGCACATGCCGATCCAGCGGATGGCCAACGTGTCGCTGCAGCCGGCCGACGGCGGCCCGGACGTCGGGGAGCTCATCGCCGGGGTGACCGACGGCATCTACATCGAGGGCGACAAGAGCTGGTCCATCGACATGCAGCGGTACAACTTCCAGTTCACCGGCCAGCGGTTCTACCGGATCAGGAACGGGCGGCTGGACGGCCAGCTGCGGGACGTCGCCTACCAGGCCACCACCACCGACTTCTGGAACTCGATGGAAGCGGTCGGCGGCCCGCAGACCTACCTGCTCGGCGGCGCGTTCAACTGCGGCAAGGGGCAGCCGGGGCAGGTCGCCCCGGTCAGCCACGGCTGCCCCGCCGCGCTGATGCGCGGGATCCGGGTGCTCAACACCGCGGAGGAAGGAGCATGATGGCCGGTCCCCAGGACACCGTCGAGCGCGCGCTGGCCGCGGCCCGGTCCGACGACTGCGTGGTGATCGCCGACGAGTCCTCGGCGGCCAACCTGCGCTGGGCCGGGAACACGCTGACCACGAACGGGGTGGCGCGCTCCCGGCAGCTGACCGTGATCGCCATCAGCCGCCGCGCCGAGGGCACCAGCGTGGGCGTGGTGTCCCGGGCCGGGCTGCGCGACGACCAGATCGGCGACGTGGTGGCCGCGGCGGAGCGGGCGGCCGCGGACGGTTCCCCGGCCGAGGATGCGCAGCCGCTGCTGGGCCCGGGCGACGAACTGGCGTTCAGGATGGACCTGGCGGGCGGTGCGGGGCCGTCCTGGGATGATCCGGTCGCCGGGACGGAGATCGGCGTGTTCCGGCGGTTCGCCGATGATCTCGGGACCGCCTTCGGCGCCGCGCAGGCGGCCGGCCGGAAGCTGTACGGCTACGCCGAGCACACGCTGACCAGCACGTTCCTGGGCACGTCCACCGGGTTGCGGCTGCGGCACGACCAGCCGGCCGGCAAGGTCGACCTGAACGCCAAGTCGGCCGACCTGACCCGGTCCGCCTGGGCCGGCCAGGGCACCCGGGACTTCACCGACGTGGACGTGGCCGCCCTCGAGGGCGGCCTGAGCCAGCGGCTGGACTGGGCGAAGCGGAAGATCGAGCTGCCCGCGGGCCGGTACGAGACCCTGCTGCCGCCGGGCGCCGTGGCCGACCTGCTCGTCTACCTGTACTGGTCGGCCGGGGCCAAGGACGCGCTGGACGGGCGGAGCGTGTTCAGCAAGCCGGGCGGCGGCACCCGGGTCGGCGAGCGGCTGGCCGCGCTGCCGGTGACGCTGCGCAGCGACCCGGCGCTGCCCGGGCTGGGCTGCGCGCCGTTCGTGGTGGCGCATGCCTCCGGCCGCGACACCTCGGTGTTCGACAACGGGCTGGCGCTGGCGCCGACCGCCTGGATCCGCGACGGCGAGCTGGCCGCGCTGATCCAGACCCGGCACACCGCCGGGCTGTCCGGCCTGCCGGTCACCCCGGCCATCGGCAACCTGGCGCTGGACGGCCCGCCGGGCTCCGGCGCCACGCTGGAGGACATGGTGGCCCGCACGCAGCATGGCCTGCTGCTCACCTGCCTGTGGTACATCCGCGAGGTGGACCCGCAGACGCTGCTGCTCACCGGGCTGACCCGGGACGGCATCTACCTGGTGGAGAACGGCGAGGTCACCGGCGCGGTCAACAACTTCCGGTTCAACGAGAGCCCGGTCGGCATGCTCGGGCGGCTCGCCGAGACGGGCGGGACCGTCCCGGCGCTGCCGCGGGAGTGGGGCGACTACTTCACCCGGTGCGCGATGCCGCCGGTGCGGGTCGAGGGCTTCAACATGTCCTCGGTCAGCCAGGCCAGCTAATCCGCCGGCGAGGCGCGGGGGGCCCAGGGGGTCGTCCCCCCGGACTTAACTGTCTTCCAGGCGGAAGCCCACTTTCAGGCCCACCTGGTAGTGGGCCACTTCCCCGTCGGTGATCTGGCCGCGCACCTGGGTGACCTCGAACCAGTCCAGGTGCCGCAGGGTCTGCCCGGCCCGGTGCACCGCGTTGCGGATGGCCGGCTCGATCCCGTCCGTCGACGTGCCGACGATCTCGGTGACCCGGTAGGTGCGGTCCGTCATTGGTTCCTCCAGGAAATGTCCATGGCGCTCCGCCCGGCCTTCGGGCAGGGTTCCTAGTGTGACCCCTGACCTTTCCGAGCTCGAACGGCAGGCCCGGGGCCGGCTGTCCCCGGAGATCTACGACTTCTATGCGGGCGGGGCCGGCCGGGAGGCCACGCTGCGGGCCAACCCCAGGCCTGGGAGCAGGTGCAGTTCCTGCCGCACGTGCTCCGCGACGTGTCGGCCGTGGATACCGCCGTGCAGCTGGCCAGCCCGCTCGGCCTGCGGCTGCGCACCCCGGTGGCGGTCGCGCCGGTCGCCTTCCAGCAGCTGGCCCACCCGGGCGGGGAGGTGGCGTCCGCGGCCGGCGCGGCCCGGGCCGGCGCCCTGTACGTGCTGTCCACCCGGACTTCCTGCCGGATCGAGGACGTCGGGGCGGCGGTCGCGGCGGCCGGGGGCTGCTGGTGGTTCCAGGTGTACCTGATGCGCGACCGGGAACTCACCGCCGGGCTGGTCCGGCGGGCCGCGGCTGCCGGGGCGCGGGCCCTGGTGCTCACCGTGGACACCCCCGCGCCGGGCCGCAAGGCCAGGACCTCCCAGCACGACGTGATCACCGACGATCACTTCCTGGTCAACCTGGGCCCGCTGGCCGACCTGGACGCGGCCGGGCACGCCGCCGACGTCGGGCTCGGCGGACATCGGCTGGCTCGGTGGGATCAGCGGGCTGCCGGTGGTGGTCAAGGGCGTGCTCCGCCCGGATGACGCGGCGGCCTGCGCCGCCGCCGGGGCGGCCGCGGTCATCGTGTCCAACCACGGCGGGCGCCAGCTGGACCGGTCGGTGCCGAGCGCCGTGGCGCTGCCCGCCGTCGCGGCCGCCCTGCCCGGCCGGGCCTACGTGGACGGCGGGCTGCGCACCGGCGGGGACGTGCTGGCCGCGCTGGCCCTCGGCGCGCAGCTGGCCTTCCTCGGCCGGCCGGTGCTCTGGGCCCTGGCCTGCGGCGGCGCCGGCGGCGTCCAGGCCCTGCTCGACGGGGTCACCGACGACCTCGCGCACCAGATGGCACTGGCCGGCGTGACCTCGGCCGCCGGCGCTCCCGGCATCCGCGCGGCACCCTAGGGGCGAATACCTCAGTGAGAGCGCCGGCCGGGCCGGCCAGGGTGATGATGCGGCGATCGTGCCGCGCCAGCAGCTGGCCGGCGGCCAGCGCAGGCATGTGCCGGAAACCGGCGTACGTTGGAAGGGTGAAGCCCATCGCCAGGACCCGCCGCGAGCGCGCCTACCTCGTCACCGAGGCGCAGCCGGGGCTGACCGCGGATGTTGCCGCACGGCAGCGCCGTTACCTGATCATGATGGGCATCCGGGTGCTATGTTTCGGCCTGACGATTGTCCTGTTCGTGGCCGGTGCCGGGTGGCTAGCCGCGATTCCGGCGGCGGGCGCTATCCTCATCCCCTATTTCGCCGTGGTGATGGCTAACGGCGGCCGGGAACCAGCCGACACGAAGCGCTTTCAGGCCTACGAGCCGCGGCTGCCCGAGCGGTACAGCCTGCCGGGGGCAGGCAGGTGGCCAGCGGGAAGTCCCGGGGCGGACGAGGCGGACGGGGCGGCGCCGCGGCCCGGCGGGCATATCCCCGAATCGGGAGCCGAAAGGCAGCCGGGAAACGGCTGAACCGCACTTCTTAACCGGATGCTTACCGGATGCCCTGACCAGATCCCGCTCGGTAATCCGGTCTTGACGCACAAGGGGGGGTTTCGGTGTAACATGCATAGCGGTGCTCTGGTCCCCCGTCGGAGCACCTGCCGGCGTTCCGGGCCCCCGTCGGAACGCCGATGAATGCGACGCCGGGTGGTTTGCCCCCGTAGCCACCCGGCGTCGCTCCATGCTCGGCGGCGGACGCCGCCTTCGCCGCGGCTCGCAGCACTTTTCCGGGGGCAAGCCCCCGGACCCCCGGTCGCTCCATGCTCGGCGGCGGACGCCGCCTTCGCCGCGGCTCGCAGCACTTTTCCGGGGGCAAGCCCCCGGACCCCCGGTCGCTCCATCTTCAGTGGCCGGCTGGTTCAGGGGTCCCGGGCGGGAAGGTCACCTGGACGGCCAGGCCGCCTCCGGCGGCCGGGGCGGCGGTCAGCACGGCGCCATGCGCGTCGGCGATGGCGCGGACGATGGCCAGGCCCAGGCCGTGGCCCCCGGTGCCGCGAACCCGGTCGGCGCCCAGCCGCTGGAAGGGCTGGAACAGCCGGTCGACCTCGGCCGGCGGCACCGGCTCCCCGGTGTTGCTGACGGCCAGGACGGCCTGCCCCTCGCTGGCCGTCACCGATACCTGCACCCGGCCGTCCGGCCGGTTGTGCCGCACCGCGTTGTCCACCAGGTTGGCCACCAGGCTCTCCGCCAGGCTCGGGTCACCGGCGGCGGGCGCCGGCTGCAGCACGGCGTCGACCTGGATGCCGCGGCGCCCGGCCGCGGCCTCCTGATCCATGATCACCTTCTCGGCGATGCCGGCCAGGTCGAAGCGCTCCCGCCGCTCCAGGCCGCGCTCGCTGGTGGCCAGCGTGAGCAGCGCGCCGATCAAGGTTTCCTGCTGCTCGCCGAGGGCCAGGGCCTCCCGGCAGGCCGCACGCAGCGTCTCCGTGCTGGCCTCGGGATCGGCCAGCGCCACCTGGAGCAGGGTCCGCTCGGCGGCCAGCGGGGTGCGCAGCTCGTGCGAGGCGTTGGCCACGAACCGGCGCTGCGACGCGAAGGACGCCTCGAGGCGGGCGAACAGGTCATCCAGCGTCTCGCCGAGCTCGGTGAACTCGTCACCCGGCCCGCTGACCTGCAGCCGCTGGTGCAGGTTGCTGGCCGAGATATGCCGGGCGCTGCTGGTGATCGCGTGCAGCGGGCGCACCACCCGGCCGGCCAGCAGCCAGCCCGCGCCCAGGGCCAGCACGGCCAGGATGGCCAGCAGGAGCAGTCCCCCGCCGATGTTGTGCGATCCGGCCCCGCCGGACAGGAACTGGGGCAGCCCCCGGCCCAGCCGCCGGGCACGGTGCACGAGCTGGCCTGGCAGCCGGCGTGCGCCGTGCTCCCCGGCGCGGCCCGGAACGAGCTGTGGATCAGGAAGTTCGGCTTGAAGATCACCGCGGCCGCGCCCAGCGCGCCGGCCGAGACGGCGAACAGGGCGGCATACAGCAGGGCCAGCCGCAGCCGCAGGGTCCGGCGGAACACCGGCCGCGCCGCCCCGGGAGCCGCGCCGCCCAGGAGCGCGCCATCAGGCGCCGCCGATCCGGTAGCCGCCGTCGCGGACGGTGTGGATGACCGGCGGGTCGCCCAGCTTGGCCCGCAGCCGCCGGATCGTGGTCTTGACCGTGGTGGTGAACGGGTCGGCGGCCTCATCCCAGGCCCGCTCGAGCAGTTCCTCCGCGGACACCACCCGGTCCCCCGACTCGAGCAGGACCTCCAGCGCGGCGAATTCCTTGGGGGACAGGTCCAGCCGCCGCGCGGCCCGGAACGCGACCCGCCGGGTGGGATCGAGCACCACGTCACCGCACCGCAGGGTGGGCGGCAGCGGCGGCGCGGACCGGCGGCCCAGCGCCCGGATCCGCGCGGTCAGCTCGGGAAAGTCGAACGGCTTGGCCAGGTAGTCATCGGCGCCCAGGCCGAGCCCGTCCACCCGGTCGGCGACGGTGCCCGCCGCCGTCAGCATCAGGATCCGGGTCGCGGCGCGCCCGGCCGCCAGCTGGCGGCAGACCTCGTCGCCGTGGGTGCCCGGCAGGTCCCGGTCCAGCACCAGCACGTCGTACCGGGTGATGGCCAGGTGCTCCAGCGCGTCGTCCCCGTCGTGGACCACGTTGACCGCCATGCCCTCGCGGCGCAGCCCGGTCCCGATGGCCCGGGCCAGCACCTCATGATCTTCAGCGACCAGCACTCTCATGATTGCCTGATCGTCCTTCCTTGGCGTGACCTGGCCTCACCCTCGCAGGCTCCCGGTGTCAGCCGGGTGTCAGCCGCCGACACCAGGCTGGCACCGGCGGGCGCGTAGAACCAGGGCCAAGCCCGTTCCCGCCTAGGAAGACCACCCAGATGATTAACGCACCGATCGACGTCATGCAGTTGCGCAAACGGTTCGGCCCGACCGTGGCGCTGGACGGGATGACGTTCACCGTCTCCCCCGGCCAGGTCACCGGGTTCGTCGGGCCGAACGGCGCCGGCAAGTCCACCACCATGCGGGTCATCCTCGGCCTCGACGCGCCCGATGCGGGCCGCGCCCTGGTCGGCGGCCAGCCCTACGCCCGCCTGGCCCGGCCGCTGACCCAGGTTGGCTCGCTGCTGGACGCCGCGGCGCTGCAGCCCAGCCGGAGCGGCCGGGGCCACCTGCTGTGGCTGGCCCACTCCCAGGGCCTGCCGGCCCGCCGGGTCGACGAGGTCATCGAGCAGGCTGGCCTGCAGGCCGCGGTGCGCCGCAAGGCGGGCGGCTACTCGCTCGGCATGCGGCAGCGGCTGGGCATCGCCGCGGCCATGCTCGGCGACCCGCCGGTGCTGATGCTGGACGAGCCGTTCAACGGGATGGACCCGGAGGGCATCGTGTGGATGCGCGGCTTCCTGCGCGCGCTGGCCGCCGAGGGCCGGGCCGTGCTGATCTCCAGCCACCTGATGAGCGAGCTCGAGGACACCGCCAGCCACCTGGTCATCGTGGGCCGGGGCCGGGTCATCGCCGACACCCCCACCCGGGACCTGCTGGCCGCGGCCTCAGGCGACCGGGTCACGGTGCGCACCAGCGCCCCGGCCGAGGCGGCGGCCGTGCTGCAGGCCGCCGGGGCCGCCCTCAGTACCGCTGAGGGGGGCACGCTGACGGCATCCGGGCTGGCCGCCGAGCAGGTCGTCCGCCTGCTGGCCGGGAAGGGCGTGCCGTTCTCCGAGGTGGCCGCGCACCGGGCCAGCCTGGAGCAGGCCTACCTGGACCTCACCCGCGACGCGGTCGAGTACCGGGCCGCGTCCGCCGGGGACTCGTCGCCGGCGGGCACCGGGGCGACCCGGTGAGCGCCGTCATCACCCGGCCCCGGCCGGGCCCGGAGACCGGGCCGCCCCGGTTCGGGCGGGTGCTGCACGCCGAGTGGACCAAGTTCCGCACCGTCCGGGGATGGATCCTCGGGATGTTCATCGGCATGCTGCTCATCGTGGCCATCCCGCTGCTGGACCACAGCTCGTGCGGCGGCCAGGTCAGCCCGGGCAGCCCGGTCGTCGCGGGCCTGGGCTGCTCCAGCCCGGCCGGGCCGGGCGGCGAGGGCGTCATCGACAGCTTCTACTTCGTGCACCAGCCGCTGGCCCGCCACGGCACCATCACCGCCCGGATGACCTCGCTGACCAGCCCGGGCGGCCTGGCGCCGTGGGCCAAGGCCGGGGTCATCATCCAGGCCAGCCCGCGGCCCGGCTCGGCGTACGCGGCCATGATGGTCACCGCCGGCCACGGGGTCCGGATGCAGTACGACTACACCGGCGATATCGCCGGGCCGGCCGGCCCGGTGACCGCGGCCGCGCCGCGCTGGCTGCGGCTGACCCGGGCCGGTGACACCCTGACCGGCTACCAGTCGGCCGACGGCACGCACTGGCGGGCGGTCGGCACCGTCCACCTGGCCGGCCTGCCGGCCACCGTGGCGGCCGGGCTGTTCGCCACGTCCCCGGTGTCCGCGCACTCGACTTCCCGCTCGATCGGCTCGTCCAGCGGGACCGGCTCGGCCACCCTGGGCACCGCCCGCTTCGATCACGTCACCCTGCGGGGCAGGACCGGGACCGGGGGCGGCTGGGCCGGCACCAACGTCGGCAGCGGCCCTGGCAGTGGCGCGCCTCCCGGCAGCGGTTTCCATCAGGCCGGCGGCACGGTCACGGTGACCGGCTCCGGTGACATCGCCCCGGATGTGGCCGCCGGGCCCGAGGGGACCGGCACGCCGATGGGACGCACCCTTCTGGGCGTGTTCTTCGGGCTGATCGCGGTGGTCGTGGTGGCCACCCTGTTCACCACCGCGGAATACCGCCGGGGCCTGATCCGGGCCACGTTCGCGGCCAGCCCGCGGCGCGGCCGCGTGCTGGCCGCCAAGGCCGCCGTGATCGCCGCGGTCAGCTTCGGCGCCGCGCTGCCCGCCGCCGTCGTGGCGGTGGCGGCCGGGGAATGGGTGCTGCGCTCCAACGGCAACTACATCCTGCCGGCCAGCCCGCTCACCGAGGTGCGGGTGGTGGCAGGCTCCGCCGCGCTGGTGGCGGTGACCGCCGTCCTGGCCCTGTCCCTGGGCACCCTCCTGCGGCACAGCGCCGGGGCCATCACCCTCGTCATGGCGCTGATCGTGCTGCCCTACTTCTTCTCCGCCGCGCTGCCGATCCTGCCCCTCGGGGCGGCCGACTGGCTGCTGCGGGTCACCCCGGCGGCCGGCTTCGCCATCCAGCAGCCCATGCCGCAGTATGCGCAGGTCACCGCCGATTACACGCCGGGCAACGGGTACTTCCCGCTGCCGCCGTGGGCCGGCTTCGCGGTGCTGTGTGCCTGGGCCGCCCTGGCCGCGACCCTGGCCGCGGTGGCGCTCCGGCGGAGGGACGCATGACCGGGGCGCTGCACGCGGAGTGGACCAAGCTGCGCACCGTGGCCAGCACCGGCTGGCTGCTGCTCGGCGTCATCGCGGCGACGGTGGCGCTCAGCGCCACGGCCGCCGCGGCCCGTTCGTGCGGGCCTGCCGCCGGCTGCCACCCGGACCTGACCAGGCTCAGCCTGACCGGCATCGGCCTGGGCCAGGCCATCGTGGTCACGGTGGCCGTGCTGGCGGTCAGCGGCGAGTACGCCACCGGGATGATCCGGACCACGCTGGCCGCCGTGCCGCGCCGGGCCGTCGTGCTCGGGGCCAAGGCCATGGTGGTCACCGCCGGCGTGCTGGCCGCCGGGGCCCTGGCCGTGTCCGGCTCCCTGCTGGCCGGGCGGCTTATCCTGCCCGGCCACGGGTTCAGCCCGGCGCACGGCTACCCGGACCTGTCCCTGGGCAGCGGGCCGGTGCTCCGCGCGGCGGCCGGCTCGGTGCTCTACCTGGCCCTGATCGCGTCTGCTCAGCCTGGGTGTGGCCACCGCGGTGCGGGAGGCCGCGGTGGCCATCGGGATCGTCCTCGGCCTGCTGTACCTGTTCCCCATCCTCGGGCAGGTGGTCGGCAGCCCGGGCTGGCACCGGCACCTGGATCAGATCGCGCCGATGACCGCCGGGCTGGAGATCCAGGCCAGCACCGGCCTGCGCGGCCTGCCGATCGGCCCGTGGGCCGGGCTGGGCGTGCTGGCCGCCTGGGCGGCGGCGGCGCTGCTGGCCGGCGGCCTGATGCTGCGCCTGCGGGATGCCTGCGGCAGGCCGTCGGCCGTCCGGGCAGGCGGCGGGTCAGGCGATCCGGTAGCCGATCCCGGGGGCGGTGATGATGACCGGGGGGTCACCGAGCTTGCGCCGCAGCCGTCCGATGGTCACCGCCACCGTGTTGGTGAACGGGTCGGCGTGCTCGTCCCATACCTGCTCCAGCAGGTCCTCGGCGCGGAGGTACCCGGGGCTGGCCGTCAGCAGCGCCTCCAGGACGCCGAACTCCTTGACCGACAGGTCGAGCGGCCGGCCGTCGCGGGCGGCCGTGCGGCGGGCCGGGTCCAGCTCGATCCCGGCGGCGCGCAGGGTCCGGGCCCGGGCCGCGGGCTGGCGGCGGCCCAGCGCCCGGATCCGCAGCACCAGCTCCGGGAAGTGGAATGGCTTGCCCAGGTAGTCGTCGGCTCCCAGGGCCAGGCCGCTGACCCGGTCCCCGGGCGCGCCCGCCGCGGTCAGCATCAGCACCATGGCCCGCCCGTCCCGCGCGGTGATCATCTGGCACAGCGTGTCGCCGTGCAGGCCGGGCAGGTCGCGGTCCAGCACGACGACGTCATACGCGGTGGCGTCCAGCTTGGCCGCGGCCTCCAGCCCGTCCCGGGCCACGTCCACGGCCATGCCCGCATCGCGCAGCCCCTCGGCCAGCACATCGGCCAGCGGCCGGGCATCCTCGGCCACCAGGACCCTCATGCCGGGGCCCCGGCCGGCGTCGGCCGCTGGGGCGGTCACGGTCACCGGGAGCGCGACGCTGGCCCGCAGCCCGCCCTCCGGCCGGGCCGCCAGCCGCAGCGCGCCGCCGTGCGCCTCGGCGATGGCGGCCACGATCGACAGGCCCAGGCCCGCTCCGCCGGGGCCGGTACGGTCCGCGCCCAGCCGCCGGAACGGCTGGCCCAGCCCGGCGACCTGGCCGGGTCCAGGACGGCGCCCCCGTTCTCCACCACCAGCCGGGCCTGGCGGCCGATCCGTGGCGGCCGTGGTGGCCACCCGGATCCAGCCGCCCGGCCGGTTGTGGCCGATCGCGTTGTCGAGCAGGTTGTCGATCATCCGGCGGAGCAGCGGCTGGCTGCCCCGCACCCAGCTGCCGGCCGGGCCGCTGTCGTAGTGCACGAGGAGGTTCCGCGCGCCGATGGCGCCGGCCCGGGCGGCCAGCGCCGCGGACACCGCGTAGTCCAGCGGCACCGCCGCCTGGCCGGGCAGCTCCCCGTGCTGCGCGCGGGCCAGCGTGAGCAGCCCCTCCAGCAGCCCGTCGGCCTTGTCGAGCTCCCCGCGCAGCCGCCCGGCCAGCACGGCGACCGGGGCCGGGACCGGGCCGGGCTTGGCCACGGCCACGTTGACGGAGGCGCGCATGGTGGCCAGCGGGGTGCGCAGCTCGTGGGAGGCGTTGGCCACGAACCGGCGCTGCGCGGCGAACGCGCTCTCCAGCCGGGCCAGCAGCCCGTCGATGGTGTCGGCCAGGTCCTTCAGCTCGTCACCGGGACCGGGCATGGCCAGCCGCTCGTGCAGGCTGTCCGCGGAGATCCGCCGGGTGGCCGCGGTCATCACCCGCAGCGGGCGCAGCACCCGGCCCGCCACCACCCAGCCCACCACGACCGACAGCACGGCCACCACGCCCAGCGCGATCAGCGACCCCAGCAGGAACTGGTGCGAGACGGCCGCGTGGGCCTGGTCGGCCGGCGACACCGCCGGGTGGAGGCGGCCGGCCCGGGCGACGTGCGCGCACGGAGGTGGCGGACCCCACGCCATTGGTGATGGCCAGCATCAGGGCAGCCGACAGCACGAACAGGACGCAGTACAAGGCGGTCAGCCGCATCCGCACGGTGCGGCACCGTCGCGGCAGGTGCATCCCCCCAGCATGCCCGGCCGGGCCTAACAACGCGATAACGGCCGCCGTTCCGCCCGTGTTAGCGCCGGCCCCGTACAACCAGCAGGCATGGAAGCAACCATCGAAGTAGACGGCCTCCGCAAGCGGTTCGGGGCCACGGTGGCGCTGGACGGGATGACGTTCACCGTCTCCCCCGGCCACGTCACCGGGTTCGTCGGGCCGAACGGGGCCGGCAAGTCCACCACCATGCGGGTCATCCTCGGCCTCGACGCCCCCGACGCGGGCCGCGCGCTGGTCGGCGGGCGCCCCTACGCGCGGCTGGGACCGGCCGCTGACCCAGGTCGGCTCGCTGCTGGACGCGTCCGCCCTGCAGCCCAGCCGCCGCGCCCGCGGCCACCTGCTGTGGCTGGCCCACTCCCAGGGCCTGCCTGCGGCCCGGGTGGACGAGGTCCTCCGCCAGGCCGGGCTGGCCACCGCGGCCCGGCGCCGGGCGGGCGGGTTCTCGCTCGGCATGCGGCAGCGGCTGGGCATCGCCGCCGCGCTGCTCGGCGATCCCCCGGTACTGATGTTCGACGAGCCGTTCAACGGGATGGACCCGGAGGGCATCGTGTGGATGCGCGGCTACCTGCGCGCCCTGGCCGCCCAGGGCCGCGCCGTGCTCATCTCCAGCCACCTGATGAGCGAACTGGAGGACACCGCGGACCACCTGGTCATCGTGGGCCGGGGCCGGGTCATCGCGGACACCAGCACGGCCGCGCTGCTGGCCGCCGCATCCGGTGACCGGGTCACGCTGCGCACCGCCGCGACGGGCCGGCGGCGATGACGGCGCTGCAGGACGCGCGGGGGCCGCCGTCACCGCCGCGGGCCCGGGCACGCTGACCGTGTCCGGGCCTGGCCGCGGCCCGGGTGGTCACGGTGCTCAGCGACCACGGCGTCCCGTTCTCCGAGGTGGCCGCGCACCGGGCCAGCCTGGAGCAGGCCTACCTGGAGCTCACCCGGGACGCGGCCGACTACCGCGCCCAGCCTGCCCCGGAGGCCACGCGATGACCGCCACCGCCGCACCCCGGCGCGCCCCGGCGCCGGGCCGGGCGGCCGGGTTCGGGCGGGTGCTGCACGCCGAGTGGACCAAGTTCCGCACCGTCCGCGGCTGGGTCATCGGCATCTTCGTGGCGGCGGTGGTGATGGACCTGGTCGGGCTGTTCGCCGCCGGGAGCGCCAACATCGCCTGCAGTAACGGCCCGGGGACCCCGGTGCACACCGGCGCGGCCTGCGTCGTCCCGCTGCCCACCGGGCCGGGCGGCGAGGCGGTGCAGGACAGCTTCTACTTCGTGCACCAGCCGCTGGCCGCCAGCGGCAGCATCACCGCGCGGGTGACCTCGTTCACCGGGCGGTACGGGGGCGCTGGCGGCGGGCCGCGGCGGCCGGGCCCGGCAGCTCGCCCGGCCAGGGCCCGGCCCTGCCCAACCAGGGCCTGCAGCCCTGGTCCAAGGCCGGGATCATCATCAAGCAGAGCACCCGGGCGGGGTCGGCGTACGCGGCCATGATGGTCACCGGCCGCCACGGCGTGCGGATGCAGTACGACTACACCCAGGACCTGGCCGGACGCGGCGGCCTGCCGTCACCGGCCGCCCCGCGGTGGCTGCGGCTGACCCGGTCCGGTGACACGGTCACCGGCTACGACTCGGCCGACGGCACGCACTGGACCCGGGTCGGCACGGCGCACCTGGCCGGGCTGGCCGGCCCGGTGCAGGCCGGCCTGTTCGTGGCCTCGCCCGCCGCCAGCATCACCTCGCAGTCCTTTGGCGGGCAGTCCGCGCAGGACAGCCCCCAGCCAGGCCACCGCCGCCCTGGACGACGTCCGGCTGGCCGGCGGCGCGGCCGGCCGGGCCTGGGCCGGGCAGGCCATCGACCAGCAGAACCTCGCCATCACCGGCGGGTTCCACCAGGCCGGCGGGACGTTCACCATCACCGGGTCCGGCAACATCGCCCCGGTCGTGAACGCCCCCGGCGGCGGGACCGGCGGCCCCACCGGGACCATCGAGCAGCACCTGGTCGGCGCGTTCGCCGCGCTGATCGCGGTGGCCGTGGTGGCCGCCCTGTTCATCACCGCCGAGTACCGCCGCGGCCTGATCCGCACCACGCTGGCCGCCAGCCCGCGGCGGGGACAGGTGCTGGCCGCCAAGGCACTGGTGATCGGCGCGGTCAGTTTCGCCGCCGGGCTGGCCGCCGCCGTCATCGCCGTCGTCTACGGCAACCGGCTGGCCCGGTCCGAGGGCATCTACCTGTTCCACGTGACCTGGCTGACCGAGCTGCGGCGTGGTGGCCGGCACCGCCGCGCTGCTGGCCGTGGCCGCGCGTGCTGGCCCTGGCCCTCGGCGCCATCCTGCGCCGCAGCGCGGCCGCGGTCACCGTGGTCATCGTGGCCATCGTGCTGCCCTACATCCTGGGGGTCGCGTCCGTGCTGCCCGCGGGGGCGGCCGACTGGCTGCTGCGGGTCACCCCGGCCGCCGCCTTCGCCATCCAGCAGAGCCTGCCGCAGTACCCGCAGGTCACGGCGTTGTACACGCCCAGCGAGCGGGTACTTCCCGCTCTCCCCCTGGGCGGGTTTCGCCGTGCTGTGCGGCTAGACCGCGCGTGGCCCTGGCCCTGGCCGCGGCGCTGCTCCGCCGGCGGGACGCATGACGGCGGCGCTGCACGCGGAGTGGACCAAGCTGCGCACCGTGCCCGGGCCGGCCGGGCTGCTGCTGGCCACCATCGCCGTGACCGTGGCGCTCAGCGCGCTCACCGTGGCCGTGACCCGCTGCCCGGCCGGCCTGGCCTGCCCGGTGGACACCGCCCGGATCAGCCTCACCGGGGTCCAGCTCGGCCAGGCCGCCGTGGCCGTCCTGGCCGTGCTGGTGCTCAGCGGCGAGTACGGCACCGGGATGATCCGGGTCACGCTTCGCGGCCATGCCCCGGCGGATCACCGTGCTGGCCGCCAAGGCGGCCGTGGTCACCGGCCTCGGTGCTGGCCGCCGGGAGCCTCGGCGTGCTCGGCTCGCTGCTGGCCGGGCGGCTCATCCTGCCCGGGCACGGCTTCACCGCGGCCCGCGGCTTCCCGCCGCTGTCGCTGGCCGACGGGCCGGTGGCCCGGGCGGCGGCCGGGTCGGTGCTGTACCTGGCGCTGATCGCCCTGCTCAGCCTGGGCGTGGCCGCCATCGTCCGGGACGCGGCCGCGGCCATCGGCCTGGTCCTCGGCCTGCTCTACCTGGTCCCGGTGGTGGCCCAGGTGCTCGGCCCGCAGTGGTACCGCCATGTGGAGCAGATCGGGCCGATGCCGGCCGGGCTGGCCATCCAGGCCACCACCGGCCTGCGCGGCCTGCCGATCAGCCCGTGGGCCGGGCTCGGCGTGCTGGCCGCCTGGGCGGCGGCGGCGCTGCTGGCCGGCGGCCTGGTGCTGCGGCTGCGCGACGCCTGAGCGCGCGGGCCCGGTCCCCGGGCGGGGGCCGGCGGCGGCTACTCGGACTTGCTGAACTCGGCGATGGCCACGCCCAGCATGGCCAGGCCCATGACCGCGACCAGGGCCAGCGACAGCCATGACCGGCACCGGCCAGCCCAGCCAGGTGATGCTGGGCGACAGCCGGGAGGCGACCACCGGGTTCAGGCTGAGGTGCGAGAACACCGCGTGCCGCATCGGGCCGACCACGTAGGTGAGCGGGTCGATCCGGGTCAGCACGCTCAGCCAGCCGGGCAGCCCGCTCAGCGGGTACAGCGCGCCGGACAGGAAGAACAGCGGCATGACCAGCATCTGGGTCAGCGCCATGAACGCCTGGAACTGGGTGATCCGGGCCGCCATCATCACCCCGAACGCGGTGATGGTGAACGACAGCAGCAGCAGCTCGCCGATCAGGATCGCGAACAGCACCGGGTTGTACGGCACGCCGGCCAGCCCGGCCAGGGCCAGCATGACGATGCCCTGGAAGGTGGCGATGGTGGCGCCGCCCAGGCACTTGCCGATCACGATCGCGGCCCGGCTGACCGGCGCGACCAGCATCTCGCGCAGGAAGCCGAACTCCCGGTCCCAGACGATCGACGCGGCCGAGAACACCGCGGTGAACAGCACCGACATGGCCAGCACGCCCGGGAAGATGAACGTCTTGAAGTTCACCCCCGACGGCAGGCTGTGCCCGGCCAGCGAGGACAGCCCGGTGCCCAGGACGAGCAGGAAGAGCAGCGGCTGGATCAGCGAGGTCACGGCGCGCAGCCGGTCCCGGCGGAACCTGATCATCTCCCGGCGCCACACGATGCTCACGGCCCGCAGGTCCGAGCGCAGGCTCCGCTCGGGCACCGCCACCCTGATCTGGCTGGCCAGCTCGTCCTGCTGGGCGGCCGCCGGGGCGGT
Source organism: uncultured Actinomycetes bacterium (assembly GCA_963840195.1). Taxonomy (GTDB): domain Bacteria; phylum Actinomycetota; class Actinomycetes; order Streptosporangiales; family Streptosporangiaceae; genus RYN-230. Next base: position 111,482 of record CAWIYD010000028.1, on the reverse strand, counting down.
CTGGGTTGCCATGCTCATCGCCTCCCGCGGATGCGTGCCGCCATCTGCGCGCATGTGATCGGTGCCCTGATGCCTCGGCGTCCCGGATGGTGGTGCCGGTGTAGGACATGAACACGTCGTCCAGCGACGGCCGGGACACGCTGACCGACCGGATCGGCACGCTCAGCCGGGCGAAGAGCTGCGGGACGAACTGCTCCCCCGACTCGACCGCGAAGGTGACGGCACCCTCGTGGATGGCGGCCTCGAGGCCGAACAGGCCGGCCAGCTCCCTGATCGCGGCCGGGTCGTCGGCTGGTCTGGATCTGCACCCGGTCCTTGCCCACGCTGGCCTTGAGCGCCTCCGGCGTGTCGATGGCCACGATCTTGCCGTGGTCGATGATGGCGATCCGGTCGCAGTGCTCGGCCTCGTCCATGTAGTGCGTGGTCAGGAAGATGGTGATGTCCTCCCGCCGCTTCAGCTCGTTGATGTACTCCCAGATCGACGAGCGGGTCTGCGGGTCCAGGCCGACGGTCGGCTCGTCGAGGAACAGCACGTGCGGGGCGTGCAGCAGGCCGCGGGCGATCTCCAGCCGCCGCTGCATGCCCGCCCGAGTACGTGCTGACCAGGCTGTCCCGGCGGTCCCACAGCCCGACCATGTCGAGCACCTGGCGCATCCGCGGTTCCACCGCCGCGGCGGGGACCGCGTACAGCTCCGCGTGGAAGCGCAGGTTCTGCGCGCCGGTCAGGTAGTTGTCCAGCGTGGTGTCCTGGAAGACCAGCCCGATGTTGCGCCGGACCGCGTCGCGCTCGGCGACCACGTCGTGCCCGGCCACCCGGGCGCCGCCCGCGGTGGGCCGGGCCAGGGTGCAGAGGATCTTGATGGTGGTGGACTTGCCGGCCCCGTTCGGGCCCAGGAAGCCGAACGTCTCACCCCGGGCCACCTCGAAGTCGATGCCGCGCACCGCCTCGATGTCCCCGTACTTCTTGACCAGCCCGGTGACCTGGACGGCCGGGGGCCGCGCCCCGGCCGGGGCCGGGCGCCTCGGCCAGCGCTGGCCCCGCGCCAGCCATCCCGTCCGCGCCGTGCGGAGTCTGTGCCGTCAATCTGCGCCTCCCACTGCGTCGGGTCCGAGCCTAGCCGCGATCCCGGTCAGGAGCATCGCGGCCAGGCCCGGCCTGGTTTGTCCGTCGTCAGCCCGTCTCATCCCGGCCACCCGCCGCTAGCCGGCGGCCGGCCCGTCCGCGGGCTGCTCCTCGTCCTCCGCCGCCAGGATCTGGTACAGCTTCCGGCGGGCGTCGGTGAGGATCTGCTGGGCCTGCGCCACCTGGGCGCCGTTGCCAACCCGGACCACCTGCACGGCCGCCATCGCGACCGTGCCCGAGCAGCCGGTGCAGCTCGACCGCGTCGTCCCCGACCGACCTGGCCACCAGGTCCCAGGGCGCCTGCAGCTCGTCGGGGTGCGCGGCCACGTAGGCCCGCCCCTCGTCGGTGAGCTCGAAGGCGCGGCGGCCGCCCTCGCCGGTGGTCGCGCCGATCAGGCCCTCGTCCTCCAGCTGCTGCAGCGCCGGGTACACCGAGCCCGGGCTGGGCCGCCACAGTCCCCCGCTCCGCTCGCCGATCTCCTGGATGATCTGGTAACCGTTGCGCGGCCCGTCGGCCAGCAGCGCCAGCGCCGCCGCCCGGACGTCACCGCGCTTGACCCGCGGCCCGCGGAACCGGGCCCCGCCGGCCCACGGGCCGAAGTCCGCGAACCCGGGCCGCCGCCCCGCGCCATGCCCGGCCCGCCGCGGCCGCCCGGCCCGCCGCGCCCGCGTCCCCGGCCCCGTGGCCCGCCGTGCCGGTGGGCCCATGCTTCTTCCTCGTCGCCTGGCCCTTCCCAGGCTTCTCCATGACTGTGTCGCATCTCTGACTGCTCCCTTGTCGTCGAAGGCAGGTCCCTGGGAGACTGCCCTGGGAACTTCCCTGCCTTACTGGTTAGCTCAAAGATATATCGCTATGCATCGGAGAGCAAATCCGGAAGGCAGGCCAGGACCTGGCCATGCTGGAATTCGATACCGAACGCCCCGCCCGCCGCACTGCCCCCGCCCGGCCCCGCGGCAGGCCGGGGCGGGTGACGCGGCCGGTCAGCGGGTGCTGAGCGCCGCGGGACGGCGGACCGGCAGGTCGTAGACCCGCCGCACGCTGGTCCCCAGCCGGGCGATGTCGGCCCCGTAGATGTGCACGGACACGGCCGGGCCCGCGCCCCGGTTACGCACCCGGTGGATGTCGCCTGGCGGCGCGAAGCCAGTCACCTGGCCCGGGCCGTTCTCGGCCGCGCCCACCTGCTCCAGCGCCCCGCCGCCGGCCGCCACCGCGAAGAGCTCCTCATACTCCGCGCCCTGCAGCACGCCGGTCACGCACCAGGTGACATGGTCGTGGACCGGCGTCACCTGGCCGGGCCGCCAGACCAGGCCGACCACGGAGAACGACCCGTCCGGCTCGGCGTGCAGCAGGTGCTGCCGGTAACCGGCCGGGTCGCCGCTGCCGCTCCGCGGCGGTGAGGATGCCCGGGCCCGGCAGGTGCCCGCGCAGCGCGGCCGCCACCCGGTCCGCGGTCCGCGCCCCAGTCCCCGCGCTGCCGCAGGGCCCGGCGGACCGCCGTGACCAGGTCTTCCGGGCAGCGGCTGGGCAGGCTGGGAGCGGCGGCTGGCATCGGTCACCTCGCTGAGGACGGCTCCCGCCACGGTAGGCAGCTCCGTCCCATCGGCGCCAATGCCAATCAGCGGGCCGATCTATCAGCCTCATCGATGTGTCCGTGCGCCTCGGCCCAGCCCGCGGCCAGCGCCGGTGATCCGGGCGGCCGCCTCGGGCGCCGGGGTGCCCCGGCCCACCGCCACCCCCAGCAGGTAGGCGGTGAGCGGCGCGGCGGGCCGCGCCACGCCGTGCGCCACCTCCCGGGCCACGTCCAGCAGGGCGGTGATGTCCACGGTGGCCGGGTCCAGGCCCAGGTCGCGGCACACCGCCTCGGTCCAGGCGTCCAGCGTGCTCACCGCGGTGCCTCCCGTTGCATCCAGGCCCGGGCCCGGCTCAGCTCGTCCGGGGTGTCGCAGTCTAGCCAGGGCGGCGGCGCACCGGCCGCCAGGTCCAGCCGGACCCCGGCCGGCCGGGCCGGGCCGAGCAGCCCGCGCAGCGAGCTACCCCGGTAGCGGCCCGCCATCCGGCGCAGCGCCGCGGTATCCCAGCAGCTGGCCAGCCACTGGGGCCGGCCCGCATCATCGAGCAGCACCGCGCCCGGGACGGCCGGCGGCCCCGCGCTGCCACCCAGCGCGCGCCGCAGCGCCTGGAGGTGGCCGGCCTGGAGGAACGGCAGGTCGGCGGCGAGCAGCGCGACGGCCGGCGCGGTGACCTCCGCGAGACCGCGGCGCAGCGCCGGCACCGGGCCGGCGGCGGGCGGATCCTCCTGGACCCGCCGGAGCGGGCCGTCCCCGCGCCGCCCGGTCCGGGCCGACCACGATGACCTGGGCCGCCCCGGCCCCGCGGGCGGCCGCGATGACCGAGCCGAGCAGGGTGACGCCGCCGACCACCAGCGCGGGCTTGTCCGCGCCCATCCGCGCCGACCGGCCGCCGGCCAGGATGACCGCGTCGAGCGGGCCAGCCTCACGCGGGCTGGTGCCGGACGCGGCGGCCCGGGCCAGCGGTCAGCCGCCGATCGCGGACATGGGCCGGGACGGCTGCAGGAACCCGGGGTCGTTGATGCCGTGCCCGGGCAGCTTGGCCGCCACCGCGCGGCGCCACAGCCCGGCCAGTTCCTCGTCGCTGGCCCCGGCGCGCATCGGGTCCCGCAGGTTGCTCTCGTCCCGGGCGAACAGGCAGTTGCGGATCTGGCCGTCCGCGGTGAGCCGGACCCGGTCGCAGGTCCCGCAGAACGGGCGGGTGACCGAGCCGATCACGCCGACCCGGGCCGGGCCGCCGTCGACCAGGAACGTCTCGGCGGGCGCCGAGCCGCGCTCCGCGGGGTCGGCCGCGGTCAGCTTGACGTGGGCGGTCAGCGAGTCGAGGATCTCGTCGGCGGTGACCATGTTCTCCCGCCGCCAGCCGTGCTGGGCATCGAGCGGCATCTGCTCGATGAAGCGCAGCTCGTAACCCCGCTCCAGGCAGTAGCGCGAGCAGGCCGGGTGCCTCGTCCTCGTTCAGGCCCCGCATCAGCACCGCGTTCACCTTGACCGGGCGGAGCCCGGCCGCGGCCGCCGCGGCCATCCCGTCCAGCACATCGCCGAGCCGGTCCCGCCGGGCCAGCTCGCGGAAGGTCTCCGGGCGCAGCGTGTCCAGCGACACGTTGACCCGGTCCAGGCCGGCCGCGCGCAGCGGCCCGGCCAGCCGGGCCAGCCCGATCCCGTTGGTGGTCACCGAGATCTCCGGCCGCGGCCGGAGCTCCGCGGTGCGCGCCACGATCCCGGTCAGGCCGCGGCGCAGCAGCGGCTCGCCGCCGGTGTACCGGATCTCGGTGATGCCGAGCCGCTCCACGCCGATCCGGGCCAGCCGGACCACCTCGTCGTCGGTCAGCAGCGCCGGGCTGGGCAGCCAGTCCAGCCCTTCCGGCGGCATGCAGTAGGCGCAGCGCAGGTTGCACCGGTCGGTCAGCGAGATCCGGAGGTCGGTCGCCACCCGCCCGAAGCCATCGGCCAGCACGCAGCCTCACCTCCCTCGCGGCCGGGGCCTGCCGTCCGCATGGTCCATCAGCCTACGTGCCGCGCCGCGGTTTGCGGCACGCCCGGCCGGGCCGCTGCCTGCTGAGGCGCTACCGCACCCGGCCGGCGCTAAACAGGCCTGCCCGCCGTCAGGCCCGGCGCCCCCCTTTGCCGTGTTATCAGATAGCTAAAATAGGAGTTCATCCTCACGCGCCGATGCGGAGATAGGGTCGTGCTCGTGGAGACAGCTATCTGGCGGGACCAGCTCACCGCAGCGGAGCGCGCTGAACTGGTGCGCGGCGCGGGGCACATCACCGAGCCGCGCCCCGATCTGCTCGTCGTGGGCGGCGGGATCGCCGGGGTGGCGACCGCGGCCGCCTGCCAGCAGGCCGGCCTCGGCTCGGTGCTGCTCATCGAGGCGGGCCGCCTGGGCTCCGGCGCGACCGGCGGCGCGGCCGGCCTGCTCACCCCGGAGATCCACGAGTGGAGCGACCCGGAACCCTTCGTGGACATGGCCCGGGCCAGCCTGCACCGGTGGGCCGAGCTGGAGGAGACCTGGCCCGGCGGGGTCGGCCTGGTCGACGTGGACTGGATCGGCCTGTCCCCGGACCCGGGCGACCTGGCGCCGCACCAGTCGCCCGCCGTGGAGTGGCTGGACACCGGCCGGGTGGCGGAGCTGATCCCGGGCCTGTCGCTGCCCATGGCCGGCGCCCTCATCCATCACCAGGGACGGGTCAACCCGCTGCGCTCGCTGGCCCGGCTGAGCGCCGCGCTGCCCGCGGTGGCGACCGGGGTGGCCGCCACCGGCGTGGTGATCCGGGGCGACCGGGTCGTGACCGTGGAGACCACCGCCGGTGACATCTCCCCCGGCGCGGTCGTCTTCGCGACCGGCCTGCCGCCGGTGCTGGACGGGCTGGACCTGGACGTGCCCTGGGAGCGGGTCAAGGGGCACCTGCTGGTCACCGAGCCCACCCCGGTGACGCTGCCCGGCATCGTCGCGCCGGTGGCCACCCAGCTGGAGGACGGGCGGCTGCTGGTCGGCGGCACCTTCGACACCGGGGACGAGACCCCGGTGGTCCGCGATGACGTGATCGAGGGCATCCTGGCCGGGCTGTACGCCACCCTGCCGGAGGCGCGCGGGCTGCGCGCCGCCTACCGGTGGTGCTGCTTCCGGCCGCGGCACCCGGACGGCCTGCCGGTCATCGACCGCATCCCCGGGCTGGGCAACGCGTGGCTCACCTCCGGGCACTACCGGACCGGCATCCTGCTGGCCCCGGTGACGGCCCAGGCGCTGGCCCGCTGGATCGGCTCGGATGAGCCGCCCGCCGAGGCGGCCGCGTGGAGCAGCGAGCGCTTCGCCGGGCGCGGGCTGTCCGGGCGCTGACCCCGCCGGCGGCTAGCGGGCCAGCACCCGCCGGTCGTCGGGCAGCCGCCTGGTGGTGCCCTGCCGGTCCAGGTACTCCAGCAGCGGGATGGCCACCCGGCGGGTGGTGCCCAGCACCTGGCGGGCCTGCGCCGCGGTGAACGGCCCGGGCAGCCGGGCCAGCAGCCGGGCGGCCTGCGCATCGGCCCCGGGGGCCAGCACGACCTGCTCGGTGAGCCGCAGCAGCAGCCCGGCGCGGGCCGCCGCGGCGAGCGCCCGGGCGTCCAGCCCGAGTTCCCGCAGCCGGTCCGCCTCGGGCGCGGCGAACGGGTGCCGGTCCAGGTCCGCCCGCAGCACCCGGACCGCGGCGGTCACCCGGTCGGGCAGCGCCGGGCCGCCCGCGGCGGCGGTCCCGGCCGGCTGCAGGCAGCCGGCCCGGATGGCCAGCGCGGGCGCGGCCAGCGCCGCCACCAGCTGCCGGTCCGGCAGGCCCAGTTCCGCCCGCGCCGCCTCCACGGGGAGGCCGGGGGCGAGCGGCTCCCGGGCCGCGTGCGCCGCCGCCACGGCGGCCAGCCGCCGCCGCAGCCCGGCCCAGTGCCCGGGATCGGCCAGCCAGTCCCCGGCCACCGGCTCCGGCAGGCCGTCCAGGCCCATGGCGCGCAGCGCGCCGGCCCGGACCAGGCCATGCCGCCGGATCAGGTCCGCCGGGCCGGGCACGGCGGGCCAGGCGGCCAGCTCACGGCCGGCGGCCGGCGCGGCGCCGCGGCGGCCGAAGGCGGGCGGCGCGGGATCCAGCACGGTCGCCCCCACCAGCGGCGGCCACCCCGGGGCGGCACCGGGCCGTGGCGCGGCCGAGCCCGGGTCGCGCAGCAGCATCCGGTCGCCCACGTGCAGCGGCAGCGGGTCAGCCAGGGTGAGCCGGGCGATCCGCCCGCCCAGCATGCGGACCCGGGCCAGGGTGCGCGCCGAGCCGATGTGCACGGTGAGCCGCCGCGGCGGCCGCGGCCCGGCGGCGGCCAGCCGCACGTCCGCCGCGGACGTCACGGTCCACCGGCCGGGCTCGATCAGCGCCATGCCGCGCGCGGGCGCCAGCCGGTCCGCCCCGCGCACGTTCACCGCCACCCGGGCCACCCCGCTCACCTGGCGGGCCGGCTGCTTGAGCGACTCGATGCCGCGCACCCGCACCGGTTCGCCGGCCGGGACGAGCAGCAGTTCCTGCCGCTCGGTGATGGTGCCGGCCGGCAGCGTCCCGGTCAGCACGGTTCCGCTCCCCCGGATGCTGAACGCCCGGTCCACCCACAGCCGGACCGGCGCGCCGGGGTCGGGCACGGGGAGGCGGCCGGCCAGCCGTTCCAGCGCGCTGGCCAGCCCGGGCATGCCCTGGCCCGGTCCGGGCGCTGACGGCGACCGCGTCCACCTGGCCCAGGCTGGTGGCCGCGATCCGGTCCCGGGCGGCGCGCAGCGCGGCGGACGGGTCGGCCAGGTCGGCCCGGGTGATGACGAGCAGGCCGTGGGTGATGCCGAGGGCGTCGACGGCGGCGAGATGCTCCTCGGACTGCGGCATCCAGCCCTCGTCGGCGGCCACGGTGAACAGCACGGCCGGGACCGCCCCCACCCCGGCCAGCATGTTGGGCACGAACCGCTCGTGCCCGGGCACGTCCACGAAGGCGACCTGCTGGCCGGAGGGCAGCGTCAGCCAGGCGAAGCCGAGGTCGATGGTGAGCCCGCGGCGGCGCTCCTCGGCCCACCGGTCCGGTTCCATCCCGGTCAGGGCCCGGACCAGGGTGGACTTGCCGTGATCGACGTGCCCGGCGGTCGCGATGACCTGCATGCCGGTCAGCTCCCGGCGGGAGGATAGGCGATCGCCGGGTTCTCGTAGCCATGCCCGTCCGGCCCGGGCGGCGGGCTCGCGGCCGCTGGCGGACCCGCCGGCTGGCGGCCTGCGGCCGGCGGCCGGCCGGGCCGGGGATCCGGCCGCGGCGAGCACGGCCGCGGCCAGCAGCTCGTCGTCGTCCGGGCGGACCGCCTTGAGGTCGAGCAGCAGGCGGCCGTCCTCCACCCGGCCGACGACAGCCGGGAACGCGCCGGACCGCACCGGGGCCCCGGCCCGCAGCGCCGCGGTGAGGATGGCCGGCAGGCTGACCGCCGCGCTGGGCAGCGGCACGCCAGGGGCGCCGCCACCGCCCACCGCCGCCTCGCTGGGCACCACCCGGGCGTCCAGCCCGGCCCCGGCCAGCCGGGCCGCGACCCGGCCCGCTCGCGCGGTGAGCGTCGCGCCGCTGGCCGCCAGCGCGGCGGCCAGCGGGACCGGCGGCCCGGACAGGCTCGCCTCGAGGGCCGCGATCGTGGTCTTGCCCACCCGCAGGGCCCGGGCCAGCGGGTGCCGGGCCAGCCGCTGCACCAGCTCGGCCCGGCCCAGGATGAGGCCGGCCTGCGGGCCGCCGAGCAGCTTGTCGCCGCTCGCCGTGACCAGCGCGGCTCCCGCCTCCAGCCAGGACGCCGCGTCCGGCTCGGCGGGCAGCAGCGGGTGGCGGCGCAGCAGGCCGGAGCCGATGTCCCCGACCACCGGCACGCCCAGCCCGGCCAGGTCGGCCACGCCCGGCTGCGCCGTGAAGCCCTCGATCCGGAAGTTCGACGGGTGCACCTTGAGGATGAAGCCGGTGCCCGGCCCGCAGGCCCGTGCGTAGTCGGCGGCCGTGGTCCGGTTGGTCGTGCCGACCTCGCGGATCCGGGCGCCGGTGGACTCGAGCAGCTCGGGCAGCCGGAACCCGTCGCCTATCTCGATCATCTCGCCCCGGCTGATCACGATTTCCCGGCCGGCGGCCAGCGCGGTGGCCGCGAGCACCAGGGCGGCCGCGTTGTTGTTCACCACGTGCACCGCCCCGGCCTCGGGCATGGCGGCGGCCAGCGCCGCCAGCACCCCCCGGCCGCGCCGTCCCCGGGTGCCGGACTCCAGGTCGAATTCCAGGTCGGTGTACCCCGCGGCGGCGGCCATCGCCGCCACGGCCGCGTCCGACAGCGGGGCCCGGCCGAGGTTGGTGTGCAGCACCACGCCAGTCGCGTTGAGCACCGGGAGCAGCGAGGTGGCGGCGGGCGGGAGCGCGGCGGCGGCCACGTCGGCCACGGCGTCCGGGCTGATCTGCCCGGACCGGGCCTGCTGCTGGGCGGCCGACACCGCGGCCTTGACCCGGGCCCGGCCCAGCCGCGGGATGGCGGCGGCCAGCCGCGGGTCAGCCAGCACCGTGTCGGTGCGCGGCACGAAACGGCGGCCATCCACGAGCGTGACCCTACCCGCCGGCCGGAACGGGGATGCTGCGGCCCGGGCGCATGAAAGGCGTCCTGCCGGGTAGCTGACGCGGGCCGGATTATATGCCGCGCGCGGCAAGAGGGAGTGATCGATATGGCCGGGATGCTGCGAGTCCCCCGGACCCGGGGTGCCTTGAGCGGCGTTCTGCTGGTCCTGCTCGGCTTGTGGGGCGGGCTGATTCCGTTCGTCGGATCGTATTTCCACTTTTCCTACACCCCAGGCACGGCCTGGACCTACACCTCCGGCCGTCTCTGGCTGGAGATCCTGCCTGCTATCGGCACGGTGGTCGGCGGGCTCATCCTGCTGGCCAGCCGGGTCCGGCCGGTGGCCATGTTCGGTGCCTGGCTGGCCGCCGCCAGCGGCGCCTGGTTCGCGGTGGGCCGGGCCCTGTCCCCGCTCTGGCAGGCCGGCGGCGCGCTGGCCATCGGCAGCCCGATCGGCAGCACGGTGACCCGGGTGCTGGTGGAGGTCAGTTACTTCAGCGGGCTCGGCGTGATCATCGTGTTCCTGGCCGCGCTGTCCATCGGGCGGCTCAGCGTGATCGGTGTCCGGGACGCCCGGCTCGACGCCCGGCGCCGCGAGGTCGTGCCCGCCGAGGAGACGACGGCCGGCCCCGCGACAGAGCCGGTGGCCGCCCAGGACGCCGCGACCACGACGGTCCTGCCGCGCCGCCGGGCCGGGGTGGACGGCAGCACCGCCGACGGCACGCCGGTGGCGGAGGAGGACACGGCCGTGCCCTCGGCCCCGGGCCGCCCGGTCAGCTAAGGCAGGGCCGGCTCGCGCAGCCAGCGGGCCAGGCACCGGGTCCCCCCACGGTGCCTGGCCCGTCTTCCGTGTTTCCCGGGAGACGGCCCCCGGAGCCCCGGCCGCTCAGCTCGCGTGGCGCTCGGGGTGGGTCTCGGTGAAGTGCAGCGGGAAATGCGGGTCGCGGCAGCGATGGTAACGCAGCGCGCCGCAGAACGGGCAGCCCCGGTCACGGACCGCGGGCTCGAGGTGCGCCTGGTCATCGGCGCTGAGCCGGGCGGACGGCGGCGGGGCGGGCGGGCGCCGCGAAGCGTACCGGCGGGCCAGGTCCCGCAGGAAGCCCTGCCCGCTCTGGTCGCACAGATCACAGCGACACCCCTGGTACCAGGCCAGGAAGGTGCCGTGCGCCGGGGGCGCCGGCGGCAGTTCCGGCCAGCGGCCCTGGTCACCGCGCGCACGTGCCACGTCCTGAGACTATCAATCCGGCCGCCCGTCCGGTTAATTGCCACAATTGTCCTTTTTGCCTGGCCCGGAAATGGCGCGGCAACAACGGCGGCCGCATACCGGCCCCGACCCGGAAATTACCCGCAGAACGTATCGCCCGGGCGCCAGAATTGCCCGCTATGATCTTGCGGTGGCCGACCCTGGCAAGGCAGCCTGCGCGCTGGTGCTGAGCGTTCCGGTATCGGCTCAGGCATCTCCGCCTGCCCGCGTCACTATCTGAGCCCCCCGCCCGGCAGGAGAGGAACCCAGATGACCGAGCAATCAGCCGCTGCCGTGACCGGCGTCCCCGCCGTTACGCCGCACCGGCTGGAGCCGAACGCGATCGGGGTCGCGCAGGACACGGTCATCGGGATGGCCTCCTCCGCGCCCGCCGCCACCGTCGGCCTGTCACTGGCCACGCTGGCCGTCGCGACCGCGTACGGCGGCGGGCCGATCCTGCTGCTCACCGCCATCCCCATGCTGATCATCGCGAACGCCTACCGGCGGCTGAACCTGTGGAACGCCAACTGCGGCGCGTCCTTCGAATGGGTCGGCCGGGCCATCAGCCCTTACCTCGGCTTCCTGACCGGGTGGCTGATGATCGCCGCGTACATCATCGGCACCGTCGCCGAGGTGCTGCTGCTCGGGCCGTCGGTGCTGGCCGTGTTCGGCTCCGGCTCGACCAGCACCGCCGCCAACGTCGCCATCGGCGTCGCGGTCGGCCTGGTCATGCTGGTCATCGCGGTCGTCGGCATCCGGATCAGCGCCCGCGTCCAGGTCGGCATGGCCCTGGTGGAGTACCTGATCCTGGTCGGGATGGCCATCGCCGGCCTGGTCTGGGTGCTGACCCGGCACCCGGGGACGGTCCACATCACCCACGGCTGGTTCACCCTGTCCGGGGTCGGCGGCAAGGGCAGCGCGGTGGGCGGGTTCCTGGCCGCCGTGTTCGTCTACGGCGGCTGGGACGGCACGCTGTACGTCAACGAGGAAGTGAAGCACCGCCGGACCAACCCGGGGCGCGCCGCCATCATGGCCGTGGCCCTGCTGGCCGTCATCTACACGATCTCGCAGGTCGGCTTCCAGGGCGTGGTCTCGCCGGGCAAGCTGCAGGCCGCCGCCAAGAACGGGACCGCGCTGATCACCGTGGCGCAGGCGCTCGGCGGCGGTGACTGGGCCAAGGCCATGGCGCTGGCCATCGCACTGTCGGTCATCGCCACCACCGGCACGGGGATCCTGCTCAGCGCCCGGATCGTCTACGGGATGGCCAGCTACCGGGCCCTGCCGGAATTCCTGTCCAATGTGTCCCGCCGGTTCGCCACCCCGGTCGCGGCCAGCGTCATCGTCGGCCTGCTCATCGTGGTGCTGAGCACCATCTACTTCCTGGCCACCACGGTGCAGAACGCGTTCAGCAGCGTGATCAACGTGACCGGGCTGCTGTTCTCCATCTTCTACATCCTGACCGCCCTGGCCATGATGGTGTACTACCGGCGCCGGGTGCTGCGCAGCGTGTGGGACTCCCTGATCCTCGGCATCCTGCCGCTGGGCGCCGCGGGCTTCCTCGGCTGGGTGTTCGTCAAGTCGGTGATGACCGCCCCGGCGCCGCAGGTCTGGTCGCTGGTCGGCATCGTGGCGGCCGGGCTCGTGCTGATGTTCTGCGCCCGGGTGATCCTGCGGTCGGGGTTCTTCCAGATCCAGCGGGAGAGTGACAGCGGCCAGGCGGGCGGCCGGCACGCGTGACGGGCGCCCGGGCGAATGGCGCCCGCGTGAATGGCGCCCGCGTGAATGGCGGAGGCGGACGGGAATCGAACCCGCCGACGGCGCGGCGCGCCGTCCACCGGTTTTGAAGACCGGGAGGGCCACCAGGCACCCGGACGCCTCCGCCGCCGAGCCTAGCGGGGCCCGGCCCTACCCGGCGTAGAGCGTGTCGATGTCGTCGGAGTACTTGGCGTGCACCACGCGCCGCTTGAGCTTGAGCGTCGGCGTCAGTTCCTCGCTCTCCGCGGTCCACTCCACCGGCAGCAGCCGCCACCGCTTGACCTGCTGGACCCGGGCCAGCCGCTGGTTGGCCGCCGCCACCGCCTCGCCGACCGCCGCCAGCACGGCGGGATGATCGGCCAGGGCGGCCAGCGAGTCCGCCTCGATGCCCCGCGACGCCGCCCACGCGGGCGCCACCTCGGCATCCAGGGTGAGCAGCGCGACCACGTAGGGGCGCCGGTCCCCGTAGGCCAGGGCCTGGCCGATCAGCGGGTGCGCGACCAGCAGGTTCTCGATCACCGCCGGCGGCACGTTCTCGCCGCCCGCGGTGATGATCAGCTCCTTCTTGCGGTCCACCACGGACAGGAAGCCATCGTCGTCCAGGCGGCCGATGTCCCCGGTGTGCAGCCAGCCGTCCGCGTCGATGAGGCCCGCCGTCAGGTCCGGCCGGTTCAGGTACCCGGGCGTGTTGAGCGGCCCGCGGGTCAGGATCTCGCCATCGTCGGCGATGCGGACCTCGATGCCGGGCAGCGGCTGGCCCACCGTGCCCATCTTGAACGCGGCCACGGTGTTGTACGCGAACGCGCCGGTGGTCTCGGTCATGCCGTAGATGTCGAGGATCGCCAGGCCCAGCCCGGCGAAGAAGGCGGCCACGTCGGGCGGCAGCGGGGCGGCCGCGCTGGACACGATCGCGGCGTCGCCCAGCCCGAGCAGCGCGCGGATGGGCGCCAGCACCGCCTGGTCGGCCTGCTGGAAGGCGGCGGCCAGCTCATCCGGGATGGTGCGGCCGAACTGGCTGCTCGCCACGTAGCGGCGGCCGACGTCCATGGCCTGCGCCACCGCGTCCCGCCTGGCCGGGTCCGGTTCCGCGGCGAGCAGCGCCTGGATCCCGGCCTGGATCTTCTCCCAGACCCGCGGCACGCCGAAGAACGCGGTCGGCCGCACCGCGCCGACCGCCGAGACCAGCTGCTTGGCGTCCGGGCAGAAGTGCACGTGCCCCGCGGCGGACAGCGGGATGTAGATGCTGAACATCCGCTCGGCGATGTGCGCCAGCGGCAGGTAGGAGACCCAGCGCACGCCGGCGGTGATGTTCCCGGTGAGCTTCCCCACGGCCACCTCGTAGAGCACGCCGCGGTGGGTGAGCAGGACGCCCTTGGGGTTGCCCGTGGTGCCGGACGTGTAGAGCAGGGTCACCGGGTCGTCCGGGCGGATGGCGGCGACCCGGGCCGTGACCTCGTCCGCCGAGGCGGCCAGCCGGTCCCGGCCCAGCGCCGCGAAATCGGCCCAGGTGAGGTACTGCTCGCCGGCCGGGCAGGCCGCGGCGTCCCGCACGATGATCTTCGCCAGCCCGGGCAGGCGGTCCAGCACCGGCGCCCAGCGGGCCAGCTCGTCCGCGCCGTCCAGCACGGCGATCCGGGCATCGCAGTCCCCGGCCACGAAGCCGACCTGCTCGGCGGCCAGCGTGGCGTAGAAGGTGACCGGGATCCCGCCGGCATGCACCGCGCCGAGGTCGGCCAGCACGTGCTCGGCCCGGTTCGGCATCATGATGGCCACGCGCTCACCCGGGGCGAGGCCGAGCGCGGCGAAGCCGGCCGCCAGCTCCAGCACCTGCTGCCGGGCCTGGGCCCAGGTGATGGTCTGCCAGCCGCCCTGGCTGCCGTCGGACAGGGCGGGCTGGTCCGCGGACTGCTCCGCGGTCAGCCGCAGCTGGTCGCAGATCGTCCGGCCCCGGATCGACTCCTCGATCTCCGCCCGCTGCCGCAGCACCTCGGTGGTCACCGCTCACCTCCGCTTCCCCGGGCTCATCCCTGCGCCAGCCCCGGCCCCGGCGCCTGAGGTCTGGCTCCCTGGAATGCCACCACGTCCCCGCCGGCACCGCAAGATGGACTCGCGTTTACAGTGGCCCCATGGCCATCCCGACAGCAATCCGGCTGACCCAGTATGCGAGCGGCGGCGGCTGCGCCTGCAAGATACCGCCGGGGGAGCTGGAGGCGGCGGTGGCCGCGATGCTGGCGGAAACCTCCGGCCCCGGTGCCGCCTGGCCACCGGTGGCCACCGAGGAAGACCTGCTCATCGGCCTGGAGCACGGCGACGACGCGGCTGTCGTGCGGATCGCCGGCGACCGCGCGGTGGTGGCGACCGCGGATTTCTTCACCCCCGTCGTGGACGACCCCTACACGTTCGGCCGGATCGCGGGCACGAACGCGCTGTCCGACGTCTACGCGGTCGGCGGTGAGCCGCTGGTCGCGCTCAACCTGCTGGGCTGGCCGCGCGGCCGGCTCCCGGCCGAGCTGGCCGGGGAGGTGCTGCGCGGCGGCCTGCACGCCACCCGCGAGGCGGGCTGCCTGCTGGCCGGCGGGCACAGCATCGACGACCCCGAGCCCAAGTACGGCATGGCGGTCACCGGGCTGGCCAGCCCGGACGCGCTGCTGCGCCTCGACGCGGGCCGGGCCGGGCTGCCGCTCAGCCTGACCAAGCCGATCGGCAGCGGGATGCTGAACTCCCGGCACAAGGCGACCGGGGAGGTGTTCCCGCAGGCGGTCGAGGTGATGACCACGCTCAACGCCGGGGCCAGCCGGGCGGCCCTGGCCGCCGGGGTGCGCTGCGCGACCGACGTGACCGGGTTCGGGCTGCTCGGCCACCTGTTCAAGCTGGCCCGGGCCAGCGGCGTGTCGGCCGTGCTGGACCACGCCGCCGTGCCGTTCATCGAGGGCGCGCGGGAGGCGGCCCGGGACGGCTACGTGCCCGGCGGCAGCCGCCGCAACCTCGACTGGGTCGCCCCGCACACCGACACCGGCGGGCTGGGCGAGGAGGACCTGCTGCTGCTGGCCGACGCGCAGACCTCGGGCGGCCTGCTCATCGCCGGCGAGATCCCGGGCGCGCCGGTGATCGGCGAGCTGGTGCCGGCCGGCCCCGCCACGCTCATCCTCCGCTAGGCGGCTCCTCTCCCGGCTCGTCCGCCGGCCAGCCCGCGGCGATCCGGCGGGCCGGCGATCGGCAACACACAGGGCACGTGTGGTTACTCTCCGTTAAGATGACGGCGGCTGCGCAGCATTCCCCCACCCCCTGGAGGCATCGCGCCGTGGTAGTCGCCGAGCGCCCGGCCGTCGCTTCACCGCTGGCACCGCCGGGACGGCGGCGCGGCGTCCCCGTGCTGGCCGCGGCCGCTCTCCTGGCCGCCGCGGCCGGGCTGTACGCGGCCGCGGTGGCCTGCCATCCGCTGCAGGCCATGCTGACCGGCTTCGACCTGCGCGTGTACCGCGGCGCCGGGTTGCTGGCCTGGCACGACGAAGCCCGCCTCTACCGCTGGCAGCTGATCCCGGGCGCCCGGTTCACCTACCCGCCGTTCGCGGCCGCGCTCTTCGCGCTCGCGGCCCCGCTGCCCGCCGCCGCCGCGCTGTGGCTGATGGCGGCGGTGAGCCTGCTGGCGCTGTCCGCCGCGGTGTGGCTGACCGCCGGGCAGCTCGGCTGGACGGGACGGCGGCGGGCGGCGCTGGCCTGCGCGGTCACCGCCGCGGCGCTGTGGACCGAGCCGGTGCAGCGCACGCTGCACGTCGGGCAGGTGGAGTTGCTGCTGATGGCCATGGTGATCTGGGACCTGGGCCAGCCCGCCACCCGGCGGTGCCGGGGCCTGGGCATCGGGCTGGCCGCCGGGGTGAAGCTGGTGCCGCTGATCTTCATCCCGTACCTGCTGGTCACCCGGCGGTTCCGGCAGGCGGCCGTGGCGGCCGCGGTGTTCGCCGCCACCGCGGCGGCCGGGTGGGCGGCGCTGCCCGCCGCGTCCGGTCAGTGGTGGCTCGGCCCGGACTTCCTGGCCGCCGGGCGCACCGGGTTCGTCGGGTTCGAGGCCAACCAGTCGCTGCGCGGCCTGCTCACCCGGCTGGCCGGCGGGTCGCCCGGCGGCACCGTGGCCTGGCTGGTGCTGGCGGTGGCCGTGGGCGTGGCCGGGATGGCCGCGGCGGCCCGGCTGCACGCCGCCGGGCAGCCGGTGGCCGGCTGGCTGTGCTGCGCCCTCACCGGCCTGCTGGTGTCCCCGATCAGCTGGGATCACCACTGGGTGTGGATTGCCCCCGGGCTGGCGGCCGGGGCCGACGCGGCGCTGCGCGCGTCCGGCCGGGCCCGCCAGGCGGCCTGGGGCTGGCTGGCCGCGCTCGGGCTGGCCTTCGCGGCGTGGCCGAGCCTGTGGAACCACCGCGCCGCCCTCGTTCCCTGGGGACTGATCTGGTATCCCCCGGGCACCGCCTCGGGCCTGTCCGACCGCGCCCCGCACCCGGAGTACGCCTGGCACGGGATCGGCCTGCTGGCCGGCAACGCCTACCTGCTGTGCGGGCTGGCCGCGCTGGCCGTGCTGCTGGCCGCGGCGGCCCGGTCACGTAACCTCGTGCCTGGGACCCCAGGCTCCGGGAGGCGGCATGACCGGGAGGACCGCCAGGCGGCGGGTGCTGCGCGTGACGCTGCCGGACGGCCCGGGCCCCGGCCCGCGGGCCGACCTGCTGGCGGTAGAGGAGCCGCTGGAGATCAGGGTGGGCGGCGAGCCGCTTAGCGTCACCATGCGCACGCCCGGCGATGACATCGACCTGACGGCCGGCTTCCTGGCCGCCGAGGGCGTCATCGCCTCGGCCGCCGACCTGGCCCAGATCAAGATGTGCGACGGCAACGTGGCGGACGTGACGCTCGCCCCCGGGGTCAGCGCACCGGGCGCCCGGATGCGCCGCCAGTTCGTCACCACCAGCGCGTGCGGGGTGTGCGGCAAGGAAAGCATCGACGCCATCCGGGTCAAGGCCCGCTACGACGTGTCGGCTGATCCGCTGCGCATCGCGCCGGCCACGCTGGCCGGGATGCCCGGCCAGCTGCGCGCCGCGCAGCGGGTCTTCGCCAGCACCGGCGGGCTGCACGCGGCCGGGCTGTTCAGCGCGGACGGCACGCTGCTGGCGCTGCGCGAGGACGTGGGACGGCACAACGCGGTGGACAAGGTCATCGGCTGGGCGCTGCGCGGCGGGCGGCTGCCGCTGGCCGGGTGCGTCGCTGCTGGTCAGCGGCCGGGCCTCGTTCGAGCTGACCCAGAAGGCGCTGATGGCCGGCCTGCCGCTGCTGGCCGCGGTGTCCGCGCCATCCTCGCTGGCGGTGGAACTCGCGGACGAGTCCGGGA
The DNA here is from genome assembly GCA_963840195.1 of uncultured Actinomycetes bacterium. Classification (GTDB taxonomy): domain Bacteria; phylum Actinomycetota; class Actinomycetes; order Streptosporangiales; family Streptosporangiaceae; genus RYN-230. The sequence goes on along the minus strand of CAWIYD010000028.1, from coordinate 93,814 downwards.
TGACCCTGGTCGGGTTCCTGCGCGACTCGTCGCTGAACGTCTACACCGGGCCCGAGCGGCTCGCGGCCTGACCGGCCGGCTGACGGCCGCGCCAGGCCCGGGGCCGGTCAGGCGGCGTTCTGGGCGACTCCCCAGCGGCGCCGGATCCGGTTGTTGACCACGTTGAACAGCAGGTCCACCACGATCCCGATGGCCAGGATCACGATGATGATCGAGATCGCCCCGGCCATGTCCGCCTGGTCCTGGTCGTTGCTCAGCAGCACCCCGAGCGAGGGCTGGCCGAGGATGATGACCACGATCTCGGCCGCGATAAGGCCGTGCCAGCCGAACGCCCAGCCCTGCTTGAGGCCGCCCACGAACGCGGGCAGGGTGGCGGGCATGATCACGTGCCGGTACAGGGAGACCCGGCGCAGCCCCATGGTCTTGCCCGCCCGCAGCAGGAGCGGCGGCAGGAAGTCCGCTCCCGCGATCAGGCCGTTGGCGATCGCGGGTGCCGCGGTCATCACGATGACGAACAAGATGGCGGTCGTGTTCGCGCCGAACAGGATGATGGCGAACGGGACCCACACGATCGAGGGCAGCGTCTGCAGCGCGGTGATCAGCGAGCCGACCCCGGCCCGCAGCGGCCTGATCCTGGAGACCAGGGCGCCCACCACCGTGCCGATGACGAGGGCCAGCGCGAACCCGATGACCGCGCGGCGCAGCGTGGTGCCGATCGCCGACCACAGCTGGGCGGTATGCAGCTGGTGCCACAGGTCAGGCAGGGTGGTCGCCGGGCCGGGCAGGATCGCGCTCTTGAAGCCGCTCAGGTAGACCAGCTGCCAGATGGCCAGGGCCAGCACCAGGGCCAGCAGCTTGGGCCACGCCGCCGCCCAGACCCTGGCCGCGACGTGCCGCTTGGCCTGCTGCGGCGGGGCCAGCTCCAGCTGGTCCAGGCCGGCCAGGGCCGCCGCCGGCTCCTGCGGGGTCTCAATGGCCATGGCGGATGATCTCCTCACGCAGCCGGTCCTTGATCTGGATCGCGAGCCCCACGGTCTGCGCGGAGTCCATCCCCCGCGGGCGCTCGAAGTCCACCCCGAATTCGCCGATCACCCGGCCGGGCCGGCTGCTCAGCAGCACGACCCGGTCGCCCAGGCGGACCGCCTCGCGCACCTCGTGGGTGACGAACAGGATGCTCAGCTGGCGCCGCCGCCAGATGCCCTCCAGGACCTCGTGCAGCAGGTCCCGGGTCATCGCGTCGAGCGCCCCGAACGGCTCGTCCATCAGCAGCACGTCCGCGTCCTGGGCCAGGGCCCGGGCCAGCGCGACCCGCTGCCGCATCCCGCCGGACAGCTCGATGCGGGCGCTTGTCGCCGAACGAGCTCAGCTGGACCAGGTCGAGCAGCTCGGCTACCCGCTCCCGGCGTTCCGCCCTCGGCACGCCGCTGGCGCGCAGCGGCATCTCCACGTTTTTCGCCGCGGTCAGCCAGGGGAACAGCGCGGACTCCTGGAACATCAGCGAGACCCGGCGCCCGCCGGTGGACACCTCGCCCGAGGTCGGGCGCGTCCAGCCCGGCGACCAGGGACAGCAGGGTGCTCTTGCCGCACCCGGACGCGCCGATCAGGCAGACGAACTCGCCCGGGGCGACGGACAGCGAGATCCGGTCCAGGGCCAGCAGCGCCGTGTCACCCCGGCCGAAGGTCTTGGACACCTCGCTGATCTGGATGGCCGTTCCGGCCGTGGTCTCTTCCACCCGGGAATCAGTTGTCATGGGGGCTCCGGTGGTGACGGCCTGGGAACGGGCTGACGCCCCCGGGGTTACTCCCGGGGGCGTAGCACCGCGTGAATCAAGGCTCATGGGCTCACCTGTGCTTGTCCGTCGGCTTTCAGCAGGGCGTTGAGCGGACCGAGGTCGTAGATGCCGGTCAGGGTGACCGGCTTGAGCAGCCCGACCGCCACGGCGTGCTGGGCGTCGGTGGCGAGCGAGGAGGCGATCGGGTCGACGGTGAAGGTGATCTGCTTGAACGACGCGGCCAGGGCGGAGGACTTCAGGCCCTTGCCGAGCAGCGTGGTCAGCTCGGCGTTGGCGGCCGTCTCGGCGGCCGAGGTGTTCTGGTTGATGTAGTTGACCGACTCGATGTTGCCCTTGAGCAGGCCGCTGACCACGCTGGGGTGCGCCGCCAGGAAGGACTGGGAGACGACCAGGTTGGTGGTCACGAACTTGCCGCCCGGCCACAGGCTGGCCTCGTTCACCAGTTCCTTGCCGCCGTCCGCGACCATCTCGGCGTCGTAGGGGGCCGGTTCCCAGCCGCCCGCGATCTGCCCGGACTTGAACTCCAGCACCGCGTCCGAGTTCGGCGAGATCGGCTTGATGGGGACGTCACCGCCGCCGGTCTGGGTGGTGGTCAGGCCGTGCGGACTTGAGGTAGTAGCGCAGCGCCACGTCCTGCGTGTTGCCCAGCGACGGCGTGGCCAGCTACTGGCCCTTGAGCTGGCTGACGCTGGTGATGCTGGGCTTGACCACGAGGGCCGCGCCGCCGGACGCCGCCCCGGAGATGATCTTGATGGCCTTGCCGCCGGACTTCTGCCAGGCGTTGATGGCCGGGTTGGGGCCGACGTAGGCCGCGTCCAGCTGGCCGGCCAGCAGCGCGGTGGTCTCCTGGGTGCCGGAGCTGAACACGGAGGTCTTGAGCGTGACCCCGTTGCCCAGGTTCTTGGTGAAGAAGCCCTTGTTCAGGCCGACCAGGGCCGGGGCGTGGGTGATGTTGGCCAGGAAGCCGAGCCGCAGGGTGACCGAGGCCTGGTTGTGGCTGGCCGCCGACGCGGAGGAGGACGAGGACGGGGAGCCTGAGGACGACCCGCATCCCACCGCCAGGGCGGTGACGGCTGCCGCTCCGGCAGCAAGCAAGACTCGGCGCATGGGTTACCACCTAGTAAGTAGTGTATCTCGACCAGTTTAGTATGTCGATCGGTTAGATAGGCAACCGCGATTAAACCATACCCAGCGCGGCAGTGGTGCAATCCGGCCCGGCCGCAAAGTGCCGTGCGTCACATCCTGTTCACCGGGCGGTCATCCCAGGACCCGCTTTCCGGCCGCGCCGGGACGGTCCGCTGTGACCGGGCGTTTGGACGTCAATACCGAGTACCGCAGGGTATTTTTGCAGGCACCGGCCGAGTCCGGCGACGTTGGCGTTGCTCGCGTTGTCCACCCGGTAGATAACGTCATGCAGAAGATCTGAGGCCAGGTGATCGGTCGGCAGGGCGGCCCCCGCGATCATGGCCACCACGCGGCAGCGCAGTACGGTACCGGCAGGAGGAACCACGCGCGGGCAGGCGGCGGCCGCGCTGGCGGGGGGCGTTCCCGCACCCGCGTTCGTGGCCACCACCGGGAGGTACCGTGCCCGCGATGATCGAGGATTACGCGCTCATCGGCGACATGCAGTCGGCGGCGATGGTCAGCCGCGACGGCTCGGTGGACTGGCTGTGCCTGCCCCGGTTCGACTCGGCGGCGTGCTTCGCCGCGCTGCTCGGCACGGGCCGGAACGGGTACTGGCGCATCGCCCCGGCCGGCATCGCCGGGGAGCAGGCCGGGCCGACCCGGCGCTACCAGGGGGAGACGCTGGTCCTGGAGACGGACTGGCAGGCCGCCGGGGGGCGGGTGCGGGTCACCGACTTCATGCCGCCACGGGACGGCAAGCCGCCCGCCCTGGTGCGGATCGTCGAGGGACTGGCCGGCTCGGTGGACGTCGCCTGCGAGTTCCGGGTGCGCTTCGGCTACGGCCAGGTGGTGCCCTGGATGCGGCGGGTGGGCGGCCGGGTGCTCGGGGTGGCCGGCCCGGACGCGCTCTGGCTGGACACGCCGGTCCCGCTGACCGGGCGGGGGTTCACCCACCAGGCCACCTTCACGGTGCGGGCGGGCGAGCGGGTCCCGTTCACGCTCAGCTGGGTGCCGTCGCGGGACGCCACCATCACGCTGGAGGCGCTGCTCCGGACCGGGTACACCGAGGAGGCACTGGCCTGGCGGGACTGGCTGTGCCGGGCGGTGGCCGGCGACCCGGCGGACGTGCAGATCATGTACGGCGTGGCCGGCGAGCGCAGGCTGGCCGAATGGGAGGCGGACTGGCTGCCCGGGTACGAGGACTCGGCCCCGGTCCGGATCGGCAACGCGGCGGTGAACCAGCGCCAGCTGGACGTGTACGGCGAGGTCATCGACGCGCTCACGCTCGGCCGCAGGTCCGGCATCGCCGTGGACCGGCACTCCTGGGCGCTGCAGCGCGCGCTGCTCGGGTTCCTGGAGAAGCACTGGGACGAGCCCGACGAGGGCATCTGGGAGGTCCGCGGGCCGCGGCGGCACTTCGTGCACTCGAAGGTGATGGCCTGGGTCGCGTTCGACCGGGCGGCGGGCATCGCGGCCAGCGGGCAGGACGGGGCGGCGGACCGCTGGCGGGCCATCGCCGACCGCATCCACCAGCAGGTCTGCGAGCAGGGCTTCAACACCGAGCGGGGCGCCTTCACCCAGTACTACGGCGCATCCCAGCTCGACGCGGCCGTGCTGCTCATCCCGGAGGTGGGTTTCCTGCCCGCCACCGATCCCCGGGTCATCTCGACGGTGGAGGCGGTCCAGCGTGAGCTGATGACCGACGGGCTGGTGCGCCGGTACCAGCTGGACGACGCCGCGGGGACGCCCGGCAGCAGCCCTGATGGGCTGCCCGGTACCGAGGGTGCCTTCCTGGCCTGCAGTTTCTGGCTGGCCAACGCGCTGCACATGATCGGCCGCGACGACGAGGCCGCGGAGCTGTTCGAGCGACTGCTCACCCTGCGCAACGACGTCGGGCTGCTCAGCGAGGAGTACGACCCACGGTACAAGCGGCAGGTCGGCAACACCCCGCAGGCGTTCAGCCACGTGCCGCTCATCCAGGCGGCGCTGAACCTGGACCGCCACGCCGGCGCGCACTGGCGCGGCCCGGCCGGCCCGGCCCCGGTGGCCCCGGCCCCGGGCGGCACGGCCCCGTGACCGCGGCACCCCATCCCGCGGCGCAGCCGGGCGGCTACCGGCAGCGGGCGCCGGGGACGGTCTCGCCCGGCCCGTCCAGCGCCTCGGCCCACGCGCCCCGGCCGCACATCCTGGTGGTGAACGGGCGCAAGGTCCGGCAGCCGGTCTTCGTGTTCGGCGCGCCGTCGTCCGGCACCGCCCTGCTGGCCCGCTCGCTGAAGCGGTCCGCCGGCTTCCACCTCACCATGGGGCAGCGCCTGGTGCTCCCGGTGGTGCAGGCCTTCGCCCGGCGCCCGTCGATCTCCCGCGGGCGGCCGGAGGCCGCCGCCACCGTGCTGCGCGACGCCTTCGCCCAGGCCTGGCAGGTCACCGCGGACTGCTGCCTGGGCTGCAGCCAGCAGTGCCGGGAAGCCGGCCGCCTGGACGGGGTCGGGCCGTGCGTCAGCCAGCGGGCCGTGCTGCGCTACGGGGACGCCAGCCCGGACCTGATGTACTGCGCCGAGACGCTGCTCGACGCGTTCCCCGACGCCCGGGTCATCCAGATCATCCGGGACGGGCGGGATGCGGTCGCCGGGATGCTGGCCGATCCGGGCGTGCTCGCCTGGTTCAAGCCCGGGTTCGTGGACATCGACGCGGAGTTCCCGCACCCGCTGCTCGGCCTGGAGTCCGAGGCGGACCGGGCCGCCTGGACCGGCCTGTCGGCCACCGGGAAGTGCGCCATGCGGTGGCGGGGCACGGTGCGCCAGATGGCCCGGCTGCGCGCCCGGCTGCCCGCCGAGCAGCTGATCACCTTCCGCTACGAGGAGGTGATCCGGCAGCCCGCGGACGCGGCCGCGGTCATCTCCGACTTCCTGGCCACCACCGTGCTCGCGTTGGAGCCGCCCGCGCCGGGCCGCCCGTCGCCGGCCGAGCCGGGGTCCTGGCGGCGCGCGCTGCTGCCGGCCCAGGCCGCGGAGATCGAGGCGATCGCCGGCGAGGAACTGCGCCGCGTCGGCTACTGAGCTGGCCCGGGGGGCGACCCCCGGGCCAGCTCAGTAGCTAAGAGGCGGGTTAGCTAGCCCGCCTTCGCCGTCTCCTGGCCGGCGAACTGCGTGTGGTACAGCTCCGCGTACAAGCCGCCCGCCGCCAGCAGTTCGGCGTGCGTGCCGTGCTCGGCGACCCGGCCCTCGTCGATGACCAGGATCTGGTCCGCCTCCCGGATGGTGGACAGCCGGTGCGCGATGACCAGTGAGGTCCGGCCGTTCAGCGCCGTCTTGAGCGCGGCCTGCACGGCGGCCTCGGACTCGGAGTCCAGGTGCGCGGTCGCCTCGTCCAGCACCACCACCGCGGGCGCCTTCAGCAGCAGCCGGGCGATGGCCAGCCGCTGCTTCTCGCCGCCGGACAGCCGGTAGCCGCGGTCCCCGACCACGGTGTCCAGGCCGTCCGGCAGGGCCGCGATGAGGTCCCAGATCTGCGCGGCCCGGCACGCCGCGATGAGGTCCTGCTCGGCCGCGTCCGGTGCCGCGTAGCTCAGGTTGGCCCGGACCGTGTCGTGGAACATGTGCGCGTCCTGGGTCACCACGCCGACCACGTCGCGGAGCGAGCCGAGGGTGACGTCGCGCAGGTCCTGGCCGCCGATGCGGACCGCGCCCTCGTCCGGGTCGTACAGCCGGGACACCAGGTGGGTGATGGTCGTCTTGCCCGCGCCGGACGGCCCGACCAGGGCGGTGAGCTGCCCGGGCGGCGCACGGAAGGTGACGGCGCGGAGCACCGGCGGCGGCGGCCCGGCCTGCTCGGGCACGGGCAGCGCGATCGACTCCAGGGACGCCAGCGACACCTCGCTGGCCTTCGGGTAGCGGAACGAGACGTGGTCGAACTCGATGGCCGGGGCGGTCACGGGATGCCCGTGGCCCGCCACGGCGGCCGCGCCCGGGGCCGGCCCCGGGCCGGGGACGGCGGCCAGCAGCGGGACCGCGTCCGGCTTCTCCTCGATCAGCGGCCGCAGGTCCAGCACCTCGAACACCCGGTCGAAGCTGACCAGCGCGGTCATCACGTCCACCTGCACGTTGGACAAGGCGGTGATCGGGCCGTACAGCCGGGCCAGCAGCGCGGTCAGCGCGACCAGCGTGCCGATCTGGAACGCGCCGTGGATGACCATCGCGCCGCCGAGCCCGTAGACCACGGCGGTGGCCATCGACGCCAGCAGGCTCAGCGCGATGAACAGGGCGCTGCCGTACATGGCGGTGGTCACCCCGATGTCCCGGACCCGCGCGGCCCGCTGCCGGTACAGCCCGTTCTCCCGCTCCGGGTGGCCGAACAGCTTGACCAGCATGGCGCCCGCCACGTTGAACCGCTCGGTCATCGTCGAGCCCAGCTCGGCGTCGAGCTGCATCGACTCCCGGGTGTAGCGCTGCAGCCGCCGCCCGACCAGCCGGGCCGGGATGACGAACGCCGGCAGCAGGACCAGGGCCACCACGGTGACCAGCCAGGACAGCTTGACCATGACGACCAGCACCAGGATCAGCGTCAGCGCGTTGGCGACCACCGAGGACAGCGTGGAGGTGATCGCCTGCTGGGCCCCGATCACGTCACTGTTCAGCCTGCTGACCAGGGAGCCGGTCTGGGCCCGGGTGAAGAACGCGATCGGCTGCCGCTGGACGTGCTCGAACACCTCGGTGCGCAGGTCGTAGATGAGCCCCTCGCCGATGCGCGCGGAATACCAGCGCTGGCCGATGGCCAGCAGCGCGCTGACCAGGGCCAGGGCGGCCACCACGCCCGCCACCGCGATGACGACGCCGGTGTCCCGGGGCAGGATGCCCCGGTCGATGATGGTCTTGAGCAGCAGCGGGATGGCCACCGTGGCCACCGCGGACAGCGTGGTCATGCCCAGGAATACCGCCAGCTGGGTGCGGTAGGGGCGGGCGTAGGACGCGATCCGGCGCACCGTGCCCGGCTTGATCCGCTGCTGGGTGACCGACCGGTCCCGGGAGAACCCCCGCATGGCGTGCCAGTTGGCTGCGTACATGAGCGGGGCAACGACCGGCCCGGCCGTAATCTTCCCGGCTCAGCCCAGGGCGAACGCGGGGCAGCGGGCGGGAGGGCTAGTTCCCCGTCCGGGCCCGCTGCAGGGCGGCCTGGGCGCGGCGTTCCGCGGCCGCCTGCTCATCCAGGCTGCGGCCGGGTGCCTGCTGCAGCAGTTCCTTGGTCGCCCGGGCCACCGGGGCTTCCACCGCGAGCAGCGCGGCCACCAGGTCGGCGACCGCGGCGCCGAGGTCCGCGGCGGGGACCACCAGCTCGGCCAGCCGCAGCTCGGCGGCCTGCGCCGCGGTCAGGGTGCGGCCGGTCAGGCACAGCTCCAGGGCCCGGGGCAGGCCGACCAGGTCGACCAGCGGCTTGGTCCCGGTCAGGTCCGGGACCAGCCCCAGCAGCGGCTCCTTCATGCATAGCTGGGCGTCGTCGGCCAGCACCCGCAGGTCGCAGGCGAGGGCCAGCTGGAATCCGGCGCCGATGGCGTGCCCGCGGACCGCGGCCACGCTGACGATGGCGGGGTCCCGCAGCCAGCGGTACCCCTCCTGGCACGAGGCGATCCAGTCCTCGAATCCGGGACTGGCCGGGCTGGGCAGCGGCTCCTCCCCCGGCACGCCCGCCGCGCTGAAGAGCCGGAGGTCGATCCCCGCCGAGAAGGAAGGCCCGGCGCCCTGCACCACCACCACCCGGACCTCCGGCGGCAGCGCCGGCGCCGATGCCGGCCAGGCCGCGCCACACGGAAGGCGTCATCGCGTTGCGCCGCGCCGCCCGGTCCAGGGTGATGGTGGCCGCGCCGGGAGCGGGCTGGCCGACGTCGAGCCGCAGGCCGGCGGCGGCCAGGTCGGGGAGCGCGCTGGTCATGCCCGGCCCCGGCATCCGGCCCTCAGCATCCGGCCCCCCAGCGTCCGGCCCTCAGCGCTTGGCCCGGGCCTTGCCCCGGGTCGCGCCGCCGCGGCCGCGCAGCGAGACGCCGTTCTCGGACAGGATGCGGTGCACGAACCCGTAGGACCGGCCGGTGGAGGCGGCGAGCGACCGGATGCTCTCCCCCGCGTCGTACCGCTTCTTGAGGTCAGACGCCAGCTTGGTGCGGTCGGCACCGGTCACCCGGGTGCCTTTCTTGAGGGTCTCGGTCACGCGTACCTCCCGTGAACTAAAGTGACCGCTGCGTTACGTCTCCCGCCATGATCACGCATCGGGACCGGATCGGCTACCTACATCCAGGTAAGTGATCACTTCTTTTTCGCCCATTCCCGGGTTGCCCGTCACGCTAGGGCCACGAGCTCGGCCAGGCCCTCGTTCCAGGTGTCCTCGACCCCGTCGGGGAGCAGGATGACGCGTTCCGGGGCCAGCGCGGCGACCGCCCCCTCATCGTGCGTGACCAGCACGATCGCGCCGGCGTAGCGGCGCAGCGCGGCCAGGATCTCCTCGCGGCTGGCCGGGTCGAGGTTGTTGGTCGGCTCGTCCAGCAGCAGCACGTTCGCGCCCGAGACGACCAGCAGCGCGAGCGCCAGCCGGGTCTTCTCACCGCCGGACAGCACCGCCGCGGGCTTGTCCACCGCGTCGCCGGAGAACAGGAAGGAGCCGAGGATGCGCCGCTGCTCGGCGTCCAGCAGGTGCGGCGCCGCGCTGCGCATGTTCTCCAGCACGGTGGCGGCGCCGTCCAGGGTCTCGTGCTCCTGGGCGTAGTAGCCCAGGCGCAGCCCGTGGCCGTGACTGACCTGGCCGGTGTCCGGCTTCTCGATGCCGGACAGCAGCCGCAGCAGCGTTGTCTTGCCCGCCCCGTTCAGGCCCAGGATGACGATCCGGCTGCCCCGGTCCACCGCCACGTCCACGTCGGTGAAGACCTCGAGCGAGCCGTAGGACTTGGACAGCCCGGCCGCGGTCAGCGGGGTGCGCCCGCAGGGCGCGGGGTCGGGGAAGCGCAGCCGGGCCACCCGCTGCGGGCCGCGCTCGGCGGCCAGGCCGGACAGCAGCCGGTCGGCCCGCCGCTGCATGCCCTGGGCCGCCCGGGCCTTGGTCGCCTTGGCCCGCATCTTGTCCGCCTGGGCCTGCAGCGCGGCCGCCTGGCGCGTCGCGTTGGCGTTCTCCCGGTGCCGGCGCCGGGCGTCCGTCTCCCGCTGCTGCAGGTAGGCCTGCCAGCCCACGTTGTAGATGTCCAGCTGCTGGGTGTCCGCATCGAGGTGGAACACCTTGCCGACCACCGCGTCGAGCAGCGCGGTGTCGTGGCTGATCATGACCAGCGCGCCGCGGAACGACCGCAGGTGGTCGCGCAGCCAGGACACCGAGTCGGCGTCCAGGTGGTTGGTGGGCTCGTCGAGCAGCAGGACCTGGGCGTCGGAGAACAGGATCCGGGCCAGCTCCACCCGGCGCCGCTGGCCGCCGGACAGCGTGGCCAGCGGCTGCGCCAGCACCCGGTCCGGCAGGCCCAGGCTGGAGGCGATCGAGGCGGCCTCCGCCTCGGCCGCGTACCCGCCCAGCAGGGACAGCCGCTCCTCCAGCTGGCCGTACCGGCGCACCGCGGCGTCCCGGCGGGTGCCGGTCCCGTCGGACATCTGCTGCTCGGCGGCGCGCATCGCGGAGCGGAGCTCGTCCAGCCCGCGGCCGGACAGCACCCGGTCCAGGGCCAGCCCCTCCAGGTCGCCCGCGCGGGTGTCCTGGGGCAGGTACCCGATGCTGGAACCGCGCCGCACCGTCCCGGCGGCCGGCAGGACCTCGCCGGCCAGCACCCGGGCCAGCGTGGTCTTGCCCGCGCCGTTCCGCCCCACCAGCCCGATCTTGTCGCCCGGGGTGATCTGGAAACTCGTGTCCGCCAGCAGCAACTGCGCACCCGCGCGGAGTTCCAGGCCGGTCGCGGCGATCACCAGAAACACTCCAGACAGAGGGGAAGGCACATCAAGGAAGAAGCGGCACGTCCGCGGCCCGCCTTCCAGAGTACCCAACCCCGGCCGCGCGGCCCTACTGCTTATCGCGCGGCCCGGCTGCCCCGGATGGCCCGGTGAGCTGGATGCGGATGGCGCGGAACAGCCGCGGGGTGTCCTGCAGCACCCGCAGCCGGGGGTCGGGCACGGTCAGGAACCGGTCGGCGGCCAGGGCGAAGTAGCCGGCCAGCCGGGGGTCGTCCCGCAGCCCGGCGATGGCCCGCCGGTCCCCGCCCAGCACCACCGCGTCCAGCGTCCCCGGGTAGCCGCCGAACACCCGGGCCGCGGTGTCGGCGGCCGCGCCCAGCGCCTCGGCGGCCTGCTTCTCCCGGCGCCGGGCGAACCGCTGCTGGGACTGCCCGCCGGCCGCGCTGCGCCCGTGCACCAGCCGGGACCCGACCTTGGACGCGGCCAGCCGGGGCGGCGAGCCGGTGAAGACCCCCGCGGCGTACCCGCCCAGCCGGACCAGCAGGACGCCGACCGTCCGGTCCGCGGCCGCGTGCCGCGCGATGGCCCGGGACTGCTCGGCCACGGCCCGCGCGGTGCCAGCCCGGGGCGGCGGCCGCCCGTCCTGCCCGTTGGCCGCTTCGCGCCGAGCGGCGCAGGGCGGCGCCGCCCCAGCGACCGTGCCCAGCGGCGGGAACGGCGGGTGGCAGGCGGCCACCGCCTCGTCCGCCGCCCGGAACACCACGGCCTCGCGGCCCGGCTCGACGGCGAGCGGGCCGTGCCGCTCGGCGAAGCCGGCGATCCAGCCGGGGAAGCGCTCCGGGCTGACCTCGACCCAGCGCGGCCCATCGTTAGGCATAGCCTTGAGAGTATCTACCAGAATTAATATCTTTTCTTAACGAAGACCAATCCGCCCATGACACTGAACCAGCTGCGGACATTCCTCGCGGTGGCCGAGCACGGCTCGGTGCGGGCCGCCGCCCAGGAGCTCGTGGTCACCCAGGCGGCGGTGTCGGCCTCGCTGTCGGCGCTGCAGAAGTCGCTGGGCGTCGCGCTGCTCGCGCCGGACGGACGCGGGCTGCGGCTGACCGGCGCGGGCCAGGCCTACGCCGGTTACGTGCGGCGCATTCTGGGCCTGCTGGACGAGGCCGGGCTGGCCGCGGCGGCCGCCGCCGACCCGGAACGCGGCGAGCTGCGGGTCGCCGCGGTCACCACCGCCGCCGAGCAGATCCTGCCCGGGCTGCTGAGCGGCTTCCGGGACCGCCATCCCGGGCTGGGCATCCGGCTGGAGGCGGGCAACCGGGACCGGGTCCGGGCCCTCCTCGACCGGCACCAGGTGGACCTGGTGCTGGGCGGCCGCCCGGAGCCGGGCTGGGACGTCGAGGTGCTCGCGGTCCGCCCGCACCAGCTCGTCGTCGTGGCCTCGGCTCTGCTAGTCCGGGGGGGCGACCCCCCGGAACCCCCCGGCAATAACCCCCCGGGAACCCCCGCGCATTCGCCGGCTCGGCGGGGCACGCCTCCGGCGCACCCCCCCTCGCCAGCGAATATCCCGGGTAGCAGCCCCAGCACCGACACGCTGCTGGCCTGGCTGGCCCGGCAGGCGTGGCTGCTGCGCGAGCCGGGGTCGGGCACCCGGGCCAGCACCGACGCGCTGCTCACCGAGCTGGACATCGCGCCGCTCACGCTGATGGTCGGCTCGAACGGGGCGATCAAGGAATCGGCCAGCGTGGGGCTGGGCGTGACCCTCATCTCCCGGGACGCCGTGGCCGCAGAACTGGACGCCGGGCGGCTCACCGTGCTCCCGGTCCCGGGTACCCCGCTGCACCGGGACTGGTACCTGGTGGCCCATCCGGGCCCGCTGCCGCCCGCGGCGGCCCGGCTGCTGGCCTACATGCTCAGCCACGGCGGCTTCCAGCCGGCCAACAGTTAAGCCTTAGGTTGATGGTTGACGTGAAACTCTCAATAGACACTTGGTGACCTGCCTGTCAGGGTAGAGGAAAGGACAGGCACAGCCGCCGAACCCGGAGGAGCACCATGACCGCAGGCCAGGAACGCTGGAACGCGGGCGTCATCCCGTATGCGCAGATGGGCTACTGGGAGCCGGACTACGTGCCGAAGGACACCGACGTGCTGGCCGCGTTCCGCATCTCCCCGCAGCCCGGGGTGCCGCCGGAGGAGGCGGGCGCCGCGGTGGCGGGCGAGTCGTCCACGGCCACCTGGACGGTGGTGTGGACCGACCGGCTCACCGCCTACGAGCATTACCAGGCCAAGTGCTACCGGGTTGACCCGGTGCCAGGCCGGGAGGGCGAGTACATCGCCTACATCGCCTACGATATCGACCTGTTCGAGGAAGGCTCGATCGCCAACCTGACCTCGTCGATCATCGGCAACGTGTTCGGCTTCAAGGCGCTGAAGGCGCTGCGCCTGGAGGACATGCGGATCCCGCTGGCCTACGTCAAGACGTTCCAGGGACCCGCGCACGGGATCGTGATGGAGCGCGAGTACCTGAACAAGTACGGCCGCCCGCTGCTCGGCGCGACCACCAAGCCCAAGCTGGGGCTGTCCGCGCGCAACTACGGGCGGGTGGTCTACGAGGCGCTGCGCGGCGGCCTGGACTTCACCAAGGACGACGAGAACATCAACTCCCAGCCGTTCATGCGCTGGCGGGACCGGTTCCTGTTCACCATGGAGGCGGTCAACCGGGCCGAGGAGCGGACCGGCGAGATCAAGGGCCACTACCTCAACGTGACCGGCGCGACCATGGAGGACATGTACGAGCGGGCCGAGTTCGCCAAGGAACTCGGCAGCGTGATCGTCATGGCCGACCTCACGGTCGGGTACACCGCGCTGCAGTCGATGTCGCGCTGGGCGCGCAACAACGGGGTCCTGCTGCACCTGCACCGGGCCGGCCACGGCACTTACACCCGGCAGAAGTCGCACGGGGTGAGCTTCCGGGTGATCTCCAAGTGGTGCCGGCTGATCGGGGTGGACCACATCCACGCCGGCACGGTGGTCGGCAAGCTGGAGGGCGATCCGTCCATGGTCCGCGGCTACTACGACACGCTGCGCGGCGCCCAGGTGCCGGCCAACCTGGCCCACGGGCTGTACTTCGACCAGGACTGGGGGTCGATGCCGGGCACCATGCCGGTGGCCTCCGGCGGCATCCACGCCGGCCAGATGCACCAGCTGCTCGGCTACCTGGGCGAGGACGTGGTGCTCCAGTTCGGCGGCGGCACCATCGGCCACCCGATGGGCATCGCGGCCGGGGCCACCGCCAACCGGGTCGCGGCCGAGGCGATGATCAAGGCCCGCAACGAGGGCCGCGATTTCGTGGCCGAGGGCGAGCAGATCCTGGCCGAGGCGGCCAAGGGATGCCAGCCGCTGCAGACGGCGCTGGACACCTGGGGCGACATCACCTTCAACTACGAGTCCACCGACACGCCGGACGTCGTGGCCACCCCGACCTCCTGAGGAGCGCAGCATGCGGATCACCCAGGGCACCTTCTCCTACCTGCCCGACCTGACCGACGACGAGATCAGTGCCCAGATCCAGTACGCGGTGGACCAGGGCTGGGCGGTGGCGGTGGAGTTCACCGACGACCCGCACCCGCGGAACGTCCTGTGGGAGATGTGGGGACTGCCGATGTTCGGCATCTCCGACGCCGCCGCCGGGATGCACGAGGTCCGCGCCTGCCGGGACGCCTACCCGGAGCAGTACATCCGGGTGTCGGCCTACGACGCGAGCCTGGGGCGGCAGACCACCGCGCTGAGCTTCATCGTGAACCGGCCCGCCCGCGAGCCCGGCTTCCGGCTGGACCGGCAGCAGGACAGCGACCGGCGGATCCGGTACACGCTGCACGCCTACGCGGCCGACCGGCCGTCCGGTGAGCGGTATGGCAGCAACGGCAACGGCACCAGCCACGGGGCATGAGCACCCGGGGTGAGCCGCGCGGGTTCGGCATGCCCCGCCCGCAATCAGGCAGCGCAGGCCAGCACGGGCCGGCCGCGGCGAACGGCGTCGCGGAGCCGGAGGCGGCCGACCCCGAGCCGCTGGCGCCCGACGCCACCGTGGAGCTGTCCGGCGAGGAGCAGGCCCAGCGCATCTCGCAGATGCTGGACGCCTTCGACGCCGGCTTCATCGGGCTGGCCCCGGTCAAGGCCCGGGTCCGGGAGATCGCCGCGCTGCTGCTGGTGGACCGGCTGCGGCAGCGCTACGGGCTGAACTCCTCCCGGCCCAGCCTGCACATGTGCTTCACCGGCAGCCCGGGCACCGGGAAGACCACGGTGGCCATGCACATGGGCGCGCTGCTGCACGAGCTCGGCTACCTGCGCAAGGGCCAGCTGGTCAGCGTGACCCGGGACGACCTGGTCGGGCAGTACGTGGGGCACACCGCGCCCAAGACCAAGGAGGTGCTGAAGCGGGCGATGGGCGGGGTGCTGCTCATCGACGAGGCCTACTACCTGTACCGGCCGGAGAACGAGCGGGACTACGGCCAGGAGGCCATCGAGATCCTGCTCCAGTTCATGGAGGCCAACCGGGAGGACCTGGTGGTCATCCTGGCCGGCTATGCGGACCGGATGGACGTGTTCTTCCAGTCCAACCCGGGGATGGCGTCCCGGATCGCGCACAACATCGACTTCCCCGACTTCTCGCTGGATGAGCTGATGCAGATCGCGGACCTGATGCTGGACCGCGAGGAGTACCGCCTCTCCCCCGCCGCGCAGCAGGCGTTCCGGGAGTACGTCGCGCTGCGCATGGAGCAGCCGCGGTTCTCCAACGCCCGCAGCATCCGGAACGCCATCGACCGGATGCGGCTGCGCCAGGCCCGGCGGCTGGTCGCGGCGGGCGGCCGGATCGGCCGGGACGACCTGATGGAGATCAGCGACGCCGACGTCCGGGCCAGCCGGGTGTTCGGCGCCGCCGCACCCGGGCCGGCACCGGACCAGGCGGGCTGAGGGCGGCGGCCGGCGCCGTTGACGCCTCGTAGCACAGCAGCTAGGAGTACAGATCCTTAGGACCCCGCCTGGGCGGCGGGCAGGAAGGGAATGGTCAGCCGCACGGTGGTGCCCCGGCCCGGGGCGGTGGACAGGTCGAGGCGGCCGCCGAGCAGTTCCGCCCGTTCCCGCATCCCGGACAGGCCCAGCCCGGTCGGCCCGGGGCTGCCCGGCGCGTCCACGTCGAACCCCGTGCCGTCGTCGGCCACCTCCAGCACGGCCCGGCTCCCGTGCCGGAACAACCGCACCCGCACCGAGCTGGCCTCGGCGTGCTTGGCCACGTTCTGCAGCGCTTCCTGGGCGGTCCGGTAGACGGCCGTCTCGGCGCGGGGGGCCATGCCCAGCTCGGCCGCGTCCACCTGCACGTCCAGGGTCGGGAACGAATGGCCCAGGCTCTCCAGGCTGGCCGCCAGGCCCAGGTCGTCCAGCACCGGGGGCCGCAGCCCGGCGATGGCCGAGCGGGTCTCGTCCAGCGCCGCCGCGGCCAGTTCCTGGGCCCGGGCCACCTGCTCGGCGGCCACGTCCGGGGCGCCCGGGATGGCGTCGGCGGCCGCCGACAGGTGGAAGAACAGGCTGACGATGCGCTGGCTGATCCCGTCGTGGATCTCCCCGGCCAGCCGGCGCCGCTCCTGCTCGGACCACTCCACCATCCGCTCGGCGAACCGTTCCAGCGCCTCCTCCCGGTCCGCCAGCCGCCGGTGCAGCCGCGCGTTCTCGATCGCCCCGGCCACCAGGCCCGCCACCGAGCGGAGCAGCTCCACGTCGGCCGGGGTGAACTCGCGCCGCTGCCTGGTATGCACATTCAGAACGCCCACCAGATGGCCGAGCGGCGTCACCACCGGTACCGAGACCATGGAGGTGTACTCCTCGCCGCGTAGCGCCGGGATATACCGGTAGCGCGGGTCCGCGGTCTTGTTGTCCACGATGACGACCGGCTGCCCGTGGCCGGCCACCCAGCCGGCCACGCCCTCGCCGACGGACAGCTCGACCTGGCCCACCATGGTGTCGAACGGCGGGGTCGCGCCGCGCAGTTCGAGCTTGCGGCCCCGCTCGTCCAGCAGGTGCACGAAGCAGACGTCGGTCTGCGTGGTCTCGGTGACCAGCCGGGCGATGCCGGGCAGCATCAGGTCCAGGTCCAGGCCGGCCGAGATGGTCTCGATGACCCGGGACAGCAGCTGGGCTTCCCGTTCCGCGTCGGCACCGCCGAGCCGGCCCACGGTCAATGGAAGACCCCCTCGCGCAGCGCCACCGCGACCGCGCCGGCCCGGTCGGACACGCCGAGCTTGCGGTAGATGCCCCGGGAGTGGGTCTTCACCGTCTCCTCGCTGACCACCAGCTTCATCGCGATGGCCCGGTTGGACAGCCCGGACACCAGCAGCGACAGCACCTCGCTCTCCCGCTGGGTCAGGCCCAGGTGGGCGCCGGGCCAGAACTCGCCGCTGCGCAGCCGGGCGGCGGACAGCGCCACCCGCCCGGCCAGGCTCGGGTCTATCAGCACCTCCCCGGCGCAGATCCGGCGCAGGTAGTCCACCAGCTCGCCGCCCCGGATCCGCTTGAGCAGGAAGCCCGCGGCGCCGACCCGGAGCGCCTGGAACAGGTACTGCTCGTCGTCATAGACGGTGAGGAACACCACCTTGCAGCCGGGCCGCGCCCGGAGGATCTCCGCGCACAGGTCCAGCCCGCTGGTCCCGTTCAGCCGCACGTCCAGCAGCACCGCGTCCGGCTCGGTCTCGGCCACCAGCCGCAGCGCGGCGGCCGGGTCGCTGGATTCGCCGGCCACCTGGACCTGGTCGCCGTACGGCGCCAGCATCGCTTTCAGGCCGTCCAGCACCATCTGGTGGTCGTCGATGATGACCACGCGTATCGGCCCCGGTGTCAGGCTGTCCATGCCCGGAACGTACGCGCTGGGAGGCGGGCGCGCCGAAGGCGTGATCCCGCCGAGCCAGCGATGCGCGGGGGGTCGTCCCCGGGCTGCCGCCAGCACCCTCACCGGCCCGCCTCCAGCAGGTGCCACAGCAGCAGCAGCTGGGCGATGGCCAGCGGCTCGCTGCGCTTGCCCGGCGCGAACTCGCCCAGCGTCTCGGGCAGCATGCTGGCCCGCGGGCCGCCGTCGTGGCTCACCGACAGCTGCTCCCAGATCGCCTTCTCCACCACCGCGCTGTCCTCCCGCGGCGCGTACCCGTGCACGTGCAGCGCGTCCACCGGCTTGCCGTCGCTGTCCCGGCTCAGCCGCAGGTGCACGGTCCGGCGGTCGTCGTCGCTCAGCACGTGGGTCAGTTCCGGGTGCCCGATGGTCGGGCGGAGCAGGATCTCCGCGGACAGCGGGGTGCCGGCCGGCGCGGCGTGGCTGGCCACCGGCGCGAACCGGATCGCGATGTCCGCCCACTGCCGCTGCGGGCGGATGAAGGCGGCCGAGTCCGGCTCCCGGCGGTCCAGCTCGGCGAGCACCTGCTCCGGGGTGTAGCCGCGGTCGGCACAGTCCCGCTTGAGCTTCCACTCCCGGCGGATCTCCTCCGGCGGGTCGAGGTACACGGCGATGTCGAAGCAGGCCCGGGCCAGCTTGGTGTGCAGCGGCAGCAGCCCCTCCACGATGACGAACTCGCGGGGCTCCACCAGCACCGGCCGGGTCAGCGTGCCGGTCGAGTGGTCGTAGACCGGCTTGAGGATGGGCCGCCCCAGCGCCAGCAGCTGCAGGTGCTGCTCCATGATGTCGATGTAGTTGCAGGCCGGGTCGAGCACGGTGAACGGAACGCCGCGCCGCTCGGCCCGGTCGTAACGGTGATAGTCGTCCACGCACAGCGCGGTGGCCCGGTCCGGCCCCAGCGCCTCGGCGATGCCCCGGGTGAGCGTGGTCTTGCCGGCCGCGCTGTCCCCGGCGATGGCCAGCATCACCGGGCGGGGTGACTCCGGCGCCGCCTCGCTGCGCCGCAGCCGCATCAGCTTGTCGGGCATCAGGCGCTCGCCTCCGCTGGACTGTGCAGGTCAGGCTGCCAGGCTAGGCGGGCAGCCTGGGGGGCGCCTCCCCCGCCACGGGGAGTTACCGGGTGGGCCTTCCCACCAGCCCGTCCCCCCAAACGGGGGAGGCGGACGCGCCCGCCCCGGCCTACCGTCAGCAGGTGGACGCACTGGTGGCCAGGGCCGCGGCACTGGTGGCGCCGCCCAAGGGCATCCTGGCCGCCGGGCATGGCGCCGCCACCATGTCCGCGCGGCTGGCCGCGGCGGGCCTGCCGCCGACCGCGGAGCACCGCCGGGCCTTCCGGGAACTGCTGGTCACCACGCCCGGGATGGCCGCCGGCCTGACCGGGGTGATCCTGGCCGAGGAGACCCTGGGGCAGCGGCTGCGCGATGGCCGGACCTTCCCGGCGGCGGCCGGCGACGCCGGGCTGATGACCGGGGTGCGGGTGGACACCGGCCGCCAGCCGCTGCCGGGCACGCGCACCGAGACGATCACCCAGGGGCTGGACGGGCTGCCCGCCCGGCTGGACGCCTGCGCCCGCCGCGGCGCGGCGTTCGCGGTGTGGCGGGCGGTGCTGCGGATCGGCCCGGGCACGCCCTCCCACGTCGCGGTCCGGGCCAACGCCCAGGCCCTGGGCCGCTACGCGGCGGCCTGCCAGGAGGCCGGCCTGGTCCCCGTGGTCCAGCCCGAGATCACCGCCGACGGCACCCACTCACCGGAGCGGTGCGAGATGGTGACGTCGCTCATGCTGGCGGCGGTGATGAGCGAGCTGCAGGATTACGCGGTGGACCCGGGCGCCGTGGTGCTGATGCCGAACATGGCGCTGCCCGGCCGGGAGTCCGGTGTCCGGGCCACGGCCGGGGACATCGCCGAGGCCACCGTGCGGGCCCTGGACGGCGTCCCGGTCACGCTGGCCGGGGTGGCCTTCCCGTCCGGCGGCGAGCCGCCGGAACGGGCCACCGAGATCCTGGCCCGGATGCAGTCGCTGCCGCACGTCTGGCCGCTGACGTTCGCGTTCGGCCGGGCGCTGACCGACCCGGCGCTGGCCGCGTGGCGCGGCGACCCGGCCCGGCAGCCCGCGGGCCAGCGCGCCGTGGCCCACCGGGTGGCGATGAACATCGCGGCCATGGAGGGCCGCTACCCGGGCGAGCCGGCTACCCGGGGGTGAGCGGGCTCAGACGTTGAAGCCGAGGGCGCGCAGCTGCTCGCGGCCGTCGTCGGTGATCTTCTCCGGGCCCCACGGCGGCAGCCAGACCCAGTTGATCCGGAAGTCGGTCACCAGCCCGTCGAGGGCCGACCGGGCCTGGTCCTCGATCACGTCGGTGAGCGGGCAGGCCGCGCTGGTCAGCGTCATGTCGATGGTCAGGGACTTGTCCTCGTCCAGCGTCACCCCGTAGATGAGCCCGAGGTCGACCACGTTCACGCCCAGCTCGGGGTCGACCACGTCACGGAGGGCCTCGACCAGGTCCTCGGTCTCCGGGGTGATCACCAGCAGGGGGCCGCCGGTGTCGGCGTCGTCAGTCATGTCGTGCTCCTCCAGCGCTTGCGCGGTGGCGTCCTTCCAGGCCATCCAGCCCAGCAGGGCGCACTTGATCCGGGCCGGGTATTTCGCCACCCCGGCGAACGCCACCCCGTCGCCGAGCACGGCCTCGTCCGGCTCGGCCTGCCCCTTCGACTGCATCAGCCGGAGGAACTCCTCGGCCAGCGTCATGGCCTCCGGCACGGTCTTGCCGATGATCAGCTCGCTCATCACCGAGGCGCTGGCCTGGCTGATCGAGCAGCCCAGCGCGTCGTAGGACACGTCGGCGACCACCGGCTCGCCGCCGGCGTCCTTGATGGCCACCCGCAGCGTCACCTCGTCCCCGCACAGCGGGTTGACGTGGTGCACCTCGGCGTCGAACGGCTCCCGGAGCCCCTTGTGCTGCGGGTGCCGGTAGTGGTCGAGGATGACCTCCTGGTACAGCGACTCCAGCTGCGTCATCAGGCCCCGCCGAAGAAATGCTGTGCCTGCCGTATCCCAGCCACCAGGGCGTCCACCTCCGCCGTCGTGTTGTACAGGTAGAACGACGCGCGCGTGCTGGCCGTTATTCCGTACCGGCGGTGCAGCGGCCAGGCACAGTGGTGCCCGGCCCGGACCGCCACCCCGTGCTCGTCCAGCACCTGGCTGATGTCGTGCGGGTGCACCTCGTCCACGGTGAACGAGACGGCCGCGCCCCGGCTGGCCGGGTCGGCCGGGCCGAGCACCCGCAGCCCGTCCACCTCGCCGAGCGCGCCCAGCGCGTAGCGCGACCAGGTCCTGCTCGTGCGCCCGGATCGCGTCCAGGCCGGTCTCGGTGAGGTAGCCGATGGCCGCGTCCAGGCCGGCCGCCTCGGCGATCGGCATGGTCCCGGCCTCGAACTTGTGCGGCGGCGGCGCGAACGTCGAGTGGTCCATCCAGACGCTCTCGATCATCTCCCCGCCGCCGAGGAACGGCGGCATCTCCTCGAGCAGCTCGCGGCGTCCCCACAGCACCCCGATGCCGGTCGGGCCGCACATCTTGTGGCTGGTGAAGCCGAGGAAGTCGGCCCCCAGGGCCTGCACGTCCACCGGCATGTGCGGCACCGACTGGGCCGCGTCCACCAGCACCAGCGCGCCGGCCTGGTGGGCCCGGTCGGCGATCTCCGCGGACCGGGTTGATGGTGCCGAGCACGTTGGACTGGTGGGCCAGGGCGACCAGCTTCGTCCGCTCGGTGATCAGGCCGCCGATGCCCGGACAGGTCCAGCCGGCCGTCGTCGGTGACCCCGAACCAGCGGAGCGTGGCCCCGGTGCGCTGGCAGAGCAGCTGCCACGGGACGATGTTGGAGTGGTGCTCCATCTCGGTGATGACGATCTCGTCGCCGGGGCCGAGCCGGAAGCGCTCCCCCGTCCCGCCGGACTGGCCAGCACTGGCGTTGCCCATCGCGTAGGCGACCAGGTTGATGCCCTCGGAGACGTTCTTGGTGAACACCACCTCGGCCTCGTCCGCCGCCCCGATGAACCGCGCCGCCTTGACCCGGGCGCCCTCGTAGGCGGCGGTGGCCTCCTCGCCGAGCTGGTGGCTGGCCCGGTGGATGTTGGCGTTGTGCCGCTCGTAGAAGTCGCTGATCGCGTCGATGACCTGGCGCGGCTTCTGCGAGGTGTTCGCGCTGTCCAGGTAGGCCAGCGGCCGCCCGTCCCGGACCGTCCGGTCCAGGATCGGGAAATCCTTGCGGATCCGCGGCACGTCCAGGGTCATGCCACGGCTCCCGCGGCGGCCTTGATCCACTTCTCGTAGCCTTCGGCCTCCAGGGTGTCGGCCAGCTCGGGGCCGCCCTCGTCCACGATCCGGCCGCCCACGAACACGTGCACGAAGTCCGGCTTGCACGTACCGCAGGATCCGGGTGTAGTGGGTGATCAGCAGGACCCCGTGCCCGGGCTTGGCGCTGAACCGGTTGATGCCCTCGGACACCACCCGGAGCGCGTCGATGTCCAGCCCGGAGTCGGTCTCGTCGAGGATCGCGAACTTGGGGTCGAGCAGCTCGAGCTGCAGGATCTCGTGCCGCTTCTTCTCCCCGCCGGAGAAGCCCTCGTTGAGGTTGCGCTCGGCGAACTGGGGCTCGATGGACAGCGCGGCCATGGCCTCGCGCATCTCCTTGAGGAACACCCGGAGCTTCGGCGGCTCGCCGCGCACGGCGGTGACCGCGGTGCGCAGGAAGTTGGACACGGTGACCCCGGGCACCTCCACCGGGTACTGCATGGCCAGGAACAGGCCGGCCCGGGCGCGGGCGTCCACGCTCATGCTCAGCACGTCCTCGCCGTCCAGGGTGACGGAGCCCTGGGTGACCCGGTACTTGGGGTGCCCGGCGATCGCGTAGGCGAGGGTGGACTTGCCGGAGCCGTTCGGCCCCATGATGGCGTGTGTCTCCCCGTCCCTCACCACCAGGTTGACGCCGCGCAGGATCTCCCGGCTCTCGCCGGCGCCCGCGCCGGTACCCGCGGACCCCTCCACGCTCACGTGCAGGTCGCGGATCTCAAGAGTGGCCATTCGCTGTATCCTCCGCCAATCAGGTAGTCGTCAGTTGCCCGGGCCGGCCGGGACCGCCACGTAGACGTCGTCCCCCTCGACCTTCACCGGGTAGACCGGCACCGGCCTGGTGGCCGGCGGCCCGGTGGGCGCACCGGTGCGCAGGTCGAAGCAGGAACCGTGCAGCCAGCATTCCAGCGTGTGGTCGTAGACGTCGCCCTCGGACAGCGGCACTTCCTCGTGCGAGCAGACGTCGCGCAGCGCGAACACCTCGCCGCCGGCCCGCACCACGGCGACCGGCAGGTCGCCGATCTCGACCCCGATCGCGCCCGGGTCGGCGATGTCCGCCAGCGAGCACACCCGCACGTACGTCCCGGTCGCCTCGCTCATGGCCGCTCCGCGAGCTCGGCTTCGATGGCGGCGGTGATCCGGTCGCGCAGCGCGGCCACCTCGATCTTGGCGATCAGCTCGCCGAAGAAGCCGCGGATCACCAGGCGCCGCGCCTCGGGCTCCGGGATGCCCCGGGCCATCAGGTAGAACAGGTGCTGTTCTTCCAGCCGCCCGGTGGTGCTCGCGTGCCCGGCGCCGACCACTTCCCCGGTCAGGATCTCCAGGTTCGGCACGGAGTCCGCGCGGGCGCCCTCGGTCAGCAGCAGGTTGCGGTTCCGTTCATAGGTATCGGTCTCGACTGCCTGCGGGCGGATCAGCACGTCGCCGATCCACACCGACCGCGCCGTCGGGCCCTGCAGGGCACCCTTGTACTCGACCCGGCTGCGGCAGCGCGGCTGGCTGTGGTCCACGA
Source organism: uncultured Actinomycetes bacterium (assembly GCA_963840195.1). Taxonomy (GTDB): domain Bacteria; phylum Actinomycetota; class Actinomycetes; order Streptosporangiales; family Streptosporangiaceae; genus RYN-230. The sequence continues at coordinate 70,195 of CAWIYD010000028.1, read as the reverse complement.
ACAGGCGGTGCTCCAGGTGCTGCCCGGCGTCCGCGAAGTACAGGCCGAGCAGCTGGGCGTCCCCGCCCGGCCCGGCGTAGTCCACCGACGGCGCCAGCCGGACCACGCCCCCGCCCAGCGACACCGCCGTGTGGCTGAACCACGCGTCCCGCCCGATCCTGGCGTGGTGAGAGCGACAGGTGCACCGCATCGTCATTCCAGTCCTGCACGGTGACGACCGACAGTGAGGCACCATCACCCACGACGTACTCGACATTGTCCGCATAAGTGGCCGAGCCGCCGTGATCCAGCACCACCACGGCCCGTGCGTTATGCCCGATCTCGACGACGGTGTGCCCGAAGGCCGCCCCCTCCGCGCTCTCACCTCGCACCGACACGACGGTGGGCTCCAGCACGTCGGTGTCAGCGGGAATGCGTGACGACCGTCGCCTCTTCGAACGAGGCGAATGCCCGGGCGCTGACCCGGTCGCCGGGGACAAAGGCGGTGCCGATCCGGGGGTCACCGCGTTGCGCACGCACAGCGGTGACACCCGGAGCGGCATCGGCCTCGACCGTAACCTTCCCGGCCGGCAGGGCCGTATCGGCATGCAGCGACGCGCAGCCGGCGCAGCGGGGTGAACCGCCACTCCTCTTCACGGCCAGTCGGAACCGGGAAATCGGCCACCTCGAACGACCGGCGTTCGTGCAGCCGGGAGACCGGGGCGTCGGACTCGACCGCCCCCTGGAGCGCCGTCATCAGCCGACCGCCCCCTCCATCTGGAGCTCGATCAGCCGGTTCAGCTCGAGCGCGTACTCCATCGGCAGCTCGCGGGCGATCGGCTCGACGAAGCCGCGGACGATGGTGGCCGCCGCCTCGTCCTCGGTCATGCCCCGGCTCATCAGGTAGAACAGCTGGTCGTCGGAGATCTTGGAGACGCTGGCCTCGTGGCCCATCTCCACGTCGTCCTCGCGCACGTCCACGTACGGGTAGGTGTCCGACCGGCTGATCATGTCCACCAGCAGCGCGTCGCACTTGACGGTGGACTTGGAGTGCGTCGCGCCCTCGGCCACCTGGATCAGGCCGCGGTAGGAGGTGCGGCCGCCGCCCCGGGCCACCGACTTGGACACGATGTTGGACGACGTGTTCGGCGCCATGTGCACCATCTTGGCCCCGGCGTCCTGGTGCTGCCCCTCGCCGGCGAACGCCACCGACAGCGTCTCGCCCTTGGCGTGCTCGCCCATCAGGTACACGGCCGGGTACTTCATGGTCAGCTTGGAGCCGATGTTGCCGTCGACCCACTCCATGGTCGCCCCGGCCTGCGCCACCGCGCGCTTGGTGACCAGGTTGTACACGTTGGCCGACCAGTTCTGGATCGTGGTGTACCGGCAGCGCGCGCCCGGCTTGACGATGATCTCGACCACCGCGGAGTGCAGCGAGTCGGACTTGTAGATCGGCGCGGTGCAGCCCTCGACGTAGTGCACGTAGGCACCCTCGTCCACGATGATCAGCGTCCGCTCGAACTGGCCCATGTTCTCCGTGTTGATCCGGAAGTAGGCCTGCAGCGGGATCTCCACGTGCACGTTCTTCGGCACGTAGATGAAGCTGCCGCCGGACCAGACGGCCGTGTTCAGCGCGGCGAACTTGTTGTCACCCGGCGGGATCACGGTGGCGAAGTACTCCTGGAACAGGTCCGGGTGCTCGCGCAGCGCGGTGTCGGTGTCCAGGAAGAGGACGCCCTTCTCCTCCAGGTCCTCGCGGATCTTGTGGTAGACCACCTCGGACTCGTACTGGGCGGCCACGCCCCCGATCAGCCGCTGCTTCTCGGCCTCGGGGATGCCCAGCTTGTCGTAGGTGCTCTTGATGTCCGCGGGCAGGTCGTCCCAGGTCGCCGCCTGCTTCTCGGTGGACCGGACGAAGTACTTGATGTTCTCGAAGTCGATCCCGGACAGGTCCCCGCCCCAGGTGGGCAGCGGCTTCCGGTGGAACAGCTTGAGGCCCCGCAGGCGCAGGTCCAGCATCCATTCCGGCTCGTTCTTCTTGGCCGAGATGTCGCGGACGACCTCCTCGGAAAGGCCGCGCCGGGCGGCGGCACCAGCCACGTCCGAGTCGGCCCAGCCGAACCGGTAGCGGTCGAGCCCCTCGATGCCTTCGTGCGTGGTCGTGGTCATACGCCAGATGCCTCCGGTCGTGATGTGTGATCGTGTGTGCAGTGGTGCGGGTCGTGCAGCAGGGCGGGCGCGGTGACGTGGGTGGTGCAGATGCCGTCACCGCGGGCGATCGTGGCCAGCCGCTGCACCGGGGTGCCGAGCAGCCGGGCGAACGCCTCCGTCTCCGCCTCGCACAGCTGCGGGAACTCGGCGGCCACGTGGGCCACCGGGCAGTGGTGCTGGCAGAGCTGCTCGCCGGCCGGCGGCTTCCCGGCCGGCGCCGGTCTCCGCCGTGGGGGCCCGGGTGGCGGAGGCGGCGTACCCGTCCGCGGACAGCGCCTCGGCCAGCACGGCGACCTGCTCGCCCGGTGCCGCGGCGGCCACCACCGGCCGGTACCGCTTTTCCAGGTCGGCGACCTGCCGCCGGGCGAACTCAGCCACCGCGCCCGGCCCGGCCACCTCGGCCAGGAACCGCAGCGCGCTGGTGGCCAGGTCATCGTAGGTATGCTCGAACGCGCTCCGGCCGACGTCGGTGATCGCGAACAGCTTGGCCGGGCGGCCGCGGCCCCGGCTGGCCGGCCGGCGCGCGGTGCGGGTCTCGATCATCCCGTCGGCCAGCAGGTTGTCCAGGTGACGGCGCACCGCCGCGGGCGTGAGGTTCAGCCGGGTGCTCAGCCCGGCCGCGGTGACCGGCCCGTTCTCCAGGATCAGCCGGGCGATCTGGGCCCGGGTGCCCCGCTCGGATCCGGCCTGGATCCCGGCCTGGGCGGGCACGGCGGAGGCTGGGAGCCGGGCACGGCGACCGGCACCGGGTGCGGTGCCTGGCTCGGCGCGTACCTGTCCCATGCTTTTCACAACATCATTGTGGCGTAAATACTTCCAGGTCTCCAACCCGGCCCCCCGGTTATCCGCAAATCGGGCCCGCCCGGCGCGCAGCCGCCCCGGCCAGACTGGCCTGGCTGCTTCGAAATCAGCTTCGATTTGTCGGTGTGGACTGGTACGGTATGGGCAGTCGCGCACCCTATGCCAGCCTGCGGCCGATCGGAGCATCATGCCCGACTCTTTTATCCGGCGGCGAGCCGCCGGACGAGCCACCAGACGGGCTCCCTGAGCCGCCCTGGGCCCGGGTTCCGCCCACCGAGGAGGAGCTGTGCGGGCTCGTTCCCGACCCCGACACGGATCCCCCCGGCGGCGCGGAGGCGTGGCTGGCGGACCTGGCCGGGCCGGTGCGCGAGGAGTGGCTCGACGCGCGTCAGCCGCCGGCCAGGCCCACGGTGTTCGCGGCCGGGTTCCTGCCCCGCGGCGAGCGCGGGAGTTCCGGCACGGGTTCGGGGTTCGGCTCCGGCGAGCCGCTGGACACGCTGGAACCCGGCCCGGCCCTCGGCGGGTTCACCGCTGCGGCCTGGGAGCGCGGGCCCGATCAGCTCACCGAGGATGAGCTGATCGGCGTGCTGACCGCATGGCGCCGGCTCACCTCCTGGGCCACCGCAGGCGAGCTGGCCACGGTCACCGAGCTGACCGAGCGGCGGCGCGGCCAGGCGGCCGCGGGCAGCGGGCGCGGACCTGGTCACCTACTTGCCGGACGAACTCGCCGTCGCGCTCACCCTGACCAAGCGGTCCGCGAACGCAGCGCTGAACTTCGCCTGCGGCCTGGCCCGGCTGCCCCGGACCCGGGCCGCGCTGGCCTCCGGCCAGATCGACCCGCCCCGGGCCTGGGTGATCGTGGACGAGGTCAGTGCCCTGGACGACGCGCAGGCCGCCGCGGATCGAGGAGGCCGTCATCGGCGGCGCCCCCGGCCAGACGACCGGGCAGCTCCGGGCGGCCGTGCGGCGGGCCGTGCTGGCCGTCGATCCGGCGGCCGCGGACCGGCGGCGCAAGAAGGCGGAGCGGGAGGCGCGGGTCGAGGTCTGGACCGAGACCTCCGGTACCGCCGCGCTGGCCGGGCGGGACCTGCCGCCCGCTGAGGTGCTCGCGGCCGACAAGCGGGTCGATGCGCTGGCCCGGCGGCTCCGGGCGGACGGCGCGCCGGGTCCCCTGGACCTGCTGCGCGCCCGCGTCTATACCGCGCTGCTGCTGGGCCGGCCCATCGAGTCGCTGCTGCCGGGCCGGGACGCCGCCGGGGAGCGTGCCTACGCCGGGGAGCATCCCAGGCCAGGGACGGCCGGGACGGCACTGGCCGGGACGGGACTGGCCGGGACGGGACTGGCCGGGACGGTCAACCTGACCATGCCGCTGGCCACCTGGCTGGGGATGGGGAATGCGCCCGGCGAGGTGGCCGGGTTCGGCCCGGTGGACGGCGATACCTGCCGGACCCTGGGAAGCGCCCTCGCGTCCGCCCCGGGCCGGGAACCGCTGGTGCCTGACGCTCACCGACGCGGCCGGGCGGGCCGTGGCACACGGCTGCACCCGGCAGCCGCCGGCCGGGCTCCGGTGGGCGCTCACCGTCAAGCTGGCTGGCCTGGCGCCCGGATGCGGGCCGCCGCAGGCCGCGGCCGGGTGCCACCCCGGCGGCTGCCACCCCGACAGCTCCCCTGGCTACCGGCCCTCATCCCGGCTCCGGCACCTGATCGAGACCCGCCACCGGACCTGCTCGTTCCGCGGCTGCCGCCGCGCCGCCACCCAGTGCGATCTGGACCATACGATCCCGCACCACCTAGGCGGCGCGACCTGCCGATGTAACCTGGCTCCGCTCTGCCGCAGGCATCACCAGGCCAAGCAGGCCGAGGGCTGGCATCTGGACCAGCCTGAACCGGGCGTCCTGGTCTGGACGCTGCCGCACGGGCGAAGATACCGGGTTGAGCCCGGCCCCTATCCAGTGAGCTGAGCTCCGGCGGGCTGATAGCCGCCGGGCTGATGGCCGCCGGGGTGGGCGCGCGGGCGCCCGGCGCTACTCCAGGAAGCCGCGCAGCAGGGCCGCGGTGCCGTCCAGGTGCTCGGCCACGGCCTGCTGCGCCCGCCGGGTGTCACCGGCCAGGATGGCCTCCACGATCGCGGTGTGCTGCGCGGCCGTGTGATCGATGTTGCGCTGCAGCAACGGGATCGCGTTGAGCAGGTCGTTGAGCCGGACCCGGGCATCCGCGCAGGCCGCCGCGAGCAGGCTGGACCCGGTGAGTTCCGCGATGCACAGGTGGAACAGGGTGTCCATCCGGCGGTAGTCCTCCAGCCCGGCGCCGTTGACCGCGGCCAGCCGGGCCAGCAGCACCGCGCGCCCGTCCCCCGCCGTCGCGGGCCCGTCCCCCGCCGCCACCCGCCCCTCCCCGACCGCGCCCGAGGCGGCCAGTACCTGCGCGGCGCCGGTCTCCACCGCCATCCGGAAGGTCAGCGCGTCGCTGATCTTGTCGGCCTCCTGCGCCGCGATCCGGCGTACCTCCTTGGCGCTCGGCGCGGGCGGCGTGTACAGGACGAAGGTGCCGCCGAACCGGCCCCGCCGCGACTCGACGTAACCCGCCTGCTGGAGCGCGCGGATCGCTTCCCGCAACGTGATCCGGCTGACGCCAAGCAGCCCGGCCAGCCGGCGTTCGGCGGGAAAACGCTCACCGGGCGCGATGACGCCCAGCTTGATGACGGTGAGCAGCCGCTCGACGGTCTCCTCGAAGGCGTTCTGCCCCCGGACCGGCCCCAGCACGGCCGCCAGTTCCAGGCCCAGGCTCACCTCACCGGGCTGGTCACTGGGCTGGGGAAATCCGGCTGGGGGTCTTGACATCACCGGCACTCTATCCGCCAATGGTCTGATACTAGACCATTCGCTCCCGGGTGGCAGACCAGCGTCCGCTCCGCGCCCGGCCTCACGTTCCGCAAGGCCGGCCTGCCAGGCTGCGTAACACTTCCACGCTTCACCATGAAGGAGCCACTCATGGCGGTCAATGAGCAAGCGGCGCCGCTCAGCCAGGACGAAGCGCGGCTGCACGAACTGGGCTACGCCCAGGAACTGCGCCGGCGGATGTCGGGATTCTCCAACTTCGCCGTCTCGTTCACGATCATCTCGATCCTGTCCGGCTGCCTGACCCTCTACGGCTACGGCATGAACACCGGCGGCCCGGCCATCATCGTCTGGGGCTGGCCGATCGTCGGGATCATGACCCTGTTCGTCGGCCTGGCCATGGCCGAGGTGTGCTCCAGCTTCCCCACCGCGGGCGGCCTGTACTACTGGTCGGCGAAGCTGGCCCGCCGAAGAACGCGGCCGCCTGGTCCTGGTTCACCGGCTGGTTCAACTTCCTCGGCCAGGTCGCGGTGACCGCGGGCATCGACTTCGGCTGCGCCTTCTTCATCAACGCCTTCCTGAACCTGCAGTGGGGCGTGCAGCGACCTACGCACTGGGTCACGATCCTGATCTTCGCGGGCGTCCTGCTGCTGCACGGCATCATGAACCAGTTCGGCATCCGGCTGGTCGCGCTGCTGAACGACATCAGCGTCTGGTGGCACATCCTCGGCGTGCTGATCATCGTCGCGGTGCTCGCCATCGTGCCCGCGCACCACCAGTCGGCCAGCTTCGTCTTCACCCACATCGTGAACAACACCGGCTGGCACAGCACGTTCTACGTGCTGCTGCTCGGCCTGCTGCTGGCCCAGTACACGTTCACCGGCTACGACGCGTCGGCGCACATGACCGAGGAGACCCACTCCGCCGCCCGCAGCGGCCCGCGCGGCATCGTGATGTCGATCATCGTCTCCGCTGTTCGCCGGCTGGGTGCTGCTGATCGGCGTCACGTTCGCCATCCAGCACTACGCCGCCGAGGCCGCCTCGGCCACCGGCGTGCCGCCGGCCCAGATCTTCATCGACGCGGCCGGGGTGACCGCCGGGAAGCTGCTGCTGCTCATCGCGATCGGCGCCCAGCTGTTCTGCGGCATGTCCTCGGTGACCGCCAACTCCCGGATGATCTACGCGTTCTCCCGGGACGGCGCGCTGCCCGGCGTCCCGGCTTCTGGCACCAGGTCAACCACCGCACCCGGACGCCGACCAACGCGATCTGGCTGGCCGCCGGCTTGCGCGCTGATCCTCGGCCTGCCCTACCTGTGGAACCCGACCGCCTACGCCGCGGTCACCTCCATCGCCGTCATCGGCCTGTACATCGCGTACGTCACCCCGACGTTCCTGCGGCTGCGCCAGGGCGCCAGCTTCCAGCGCGGGCCCTGGCACCTGGGCCGGTGGAGCACCCCGATCGGGATCATCGCGGTCGCCTGGGTCATCTTCATCACGATCCTGTTCATGCTGCCGAGGTCAGCCCGATCACCGCGACCAACTTCAACTACACGGTGGTCGCGGTGCTCGTCGTCATCGGCTTCGCCGGCATCTACTGGCTGGTGTCCGCCCGCAAGTGGTTCACCGGCCCGCGGGTGCAGGGCACCCCGGAGGAACTGGCCGCGATCGAGGAGGAACTCTCGACCTGAGCGCCGCGGCGACGGAGACTGGCAGCGCTGGCTGCAACGGCTCGGCGCAGCGGCGACGGACCGGGACTGGAGGCACATGGAGAAGCAGCGCGGGGGCACCTCGCTCAGCAAGCGCCGGGGCATGCTCACGCTGGAGCAGCTCCGCGTGGAGGTGGGCGAGGGCAACGTCGACACGGTGGTGGTCGCCTTCACCGACATGCAGGGCCGCCTGGCAGGCAAGCGGCTGGCCGCGGACTACTTCCTCGACGAGGTCGTCGGCCACGCCATCGAGGGCTGCAACTACCTGCTCGCGGTGGACGTGGAGATGAACACCGTGGACGGGTACGCGATGTCCTCCTGGGAGCACGGGTACGGCGACTTCGTCCTGGTGCCGGACATGGCCACGCTCCGCCGGGTGCCCTGGCACGAGGCGACCGCGATGGTGCTGGCCGACCTGACCTGGCACGACGGCGCGCCCGTGGTGGCCTCGCCGCGGCAGATCCTGAAAGCCCAGACGGACCGGCTGGCCCAGCGCGGGCTCACCGCGCTGGCCGGCACCGAGCTGGAGTTCATCGTGTACTCCGGCTCCTACGCCGCCGCCCAGGCGGCCGGGTACCGCGACCTGACCCCGGCCAACGCCTACAACGTGGACTACTCCATCCTGGGCACCGCCCGGATCGAGCCGCTGCTGCGCAAGCTGCGCAACGGGATGGCCGGTGCCGGGCTCCAGGTGGAGTCGGTCAAGGGCGAGTGCAACCTGGGCCAGCATGAGATGGCGTTCCGCTACGCCGACGCGGTGACCACCTGCGACAACCACTCGATCTACAAGACCGGGGCCAAGGAGATCGCCGACGCCGACGGCTCGAGCATCACGTTCATGGCCAAGCCGAACGCGCGGGAGGGCAACTCCTGTCACATCCACCTGTCGGCCCGGGACGGCCGCGGCGACCCGGTCATGGCCGGGGACGGCGAGCACGGGCTGTCCGCGTTCGGCGAGCACTTCATCGCCGGGCAGCTGGCCGCGCTGCCCGAGCTGACCCTGTGCTACGCGCCGAACATCAACTCCTACAAGCGGTACGTGCCGGGCAGCTTCGCCCCCACGGCGGTGCGCTGGGGCGTGGACAACCGCACCTGCGCGCTGCGGCTCGTGGGGCACGGCCCGTCGCTCCGGGTGGAGAACCGGGTGCCGGGCGGCGACGTCAACCCCTACCTGGCGGTGGCCGCGATGATCGCGGCCGGCCTGTACGGGGTGGACCACGAGCTGCCGCTGGAGCCCGCCTTCGAGGGCAACGCCTACGGCGACTCCGGCCCCCGGGTGCCGGCCACCCTCCGGGACGCCCTGGACCTGTGGCGCAAGAGCGAGCTGGCCGCCGACGCGTTCGGCAGCGACGTGGTCGAGCACTACGGCAACGCGGCCCGGGTGGAGATCGCGGCGTTCGACGCGGCGGTCACCGACTGGGAGCTGCACCGGGGCTTCGAGCGCATGTGAGCCCGGAGCACCGCCGAGCCTGAGTTCCACGCCCGCTGATACCTGGAGAGCACCACTGTCATGTCCACCTTCACCGTGCTGAACCCGGCCACCGAGGAGGCGGTCGCCACCGTCGCCCAGGCCACCGCGGAGCAGGCCGACGAGGCGGTCGCCCGGGCCGTGGCGGCCCAGCCCGGCTGGCGGGCCGTCGCCCCGGCCGACCGGGCCGCGCTGCTGCGCCGGTTCGCCGACGTGGTCGACGCGCACCTCGACGAGCTGGCCGCGCTGGAGGTGACCGGCTCCGGGCACCCGGTCGGCCAGGCCCGCTGGGAGGCCGGCAACGTCCGGGACGTGCTGCGCTACTACTCGGCGGCGCCGGAGCGGCTGACCGGCCAGCAGATCCCGGTGCCCGGCGGCCTGGACGTGACGTTCAAGGAGCCGGTCGGCATCGTGGGGCTGATCGTGCCGTGGAACTTCCCGATGCCCATCCTCGGCTGGGGCCTGGCCCCGGCGCTGGCCGCCGGGAACCCGGTGATCGCCAAGCCTGCCGAGCGCACCCCGCTCACCGCGATCCGGATCGGCGAGCTGGCCGCTGGAGGCGGGGCTGCCGGAGGGGGTGTTCCAGGTGCTGCCGGGCAAGGGCTCGGTGGTCGGCCAGCGGCTGGTCGAGCACGAGGCGGTCCGCAAGATCGTCTTTACCGGATCCACCGAGGTGGGCAGCCAGCTGATGGCGGACTGCGCCCGCGGCGTCAAGCGGGTCACCCTGGAGCTGGGCGGCAAGAGCGCGAACATCGTGTTCGCCGACGCCGACCTGGAGAAGGCGGCCGCCACCGCGCCGTACGCGGTGTTCGACAACGCCGGGCAGGACTGCTGCGCGCGATCCCGGATCCTGGTCCAGGCCGCCGTGTTCGACCGGTTCATGGAGCTGCTGGAGCCCGCGGTCCGGAAGGTGGTGGTGGGCGACCCGGGTGACCCGGGCACCGAGATGGGCCCGCTCATCTCCGCCGAGCACCGCGCGCGGGTCGCCGCCTACGTGCCCGACGGGGCCCCGGTGGCGTTCCGTGGCAGCGCGCCGGACGGGCCCGGCTACTGGTTCCCGCCGACCGTGCTGGCCCCGGTGGCCCGGGACGACCCCGCGTTCACCGAGGAGGTGTTCGGCCCGGTGGTCACGGTGGTCCCGGTGGCCGACGAGGCGGAGGCCATCGCGATCGCCAACGACACGCCCTACGGCCTGTCCGGGTCGATCTGGACCCGGGACGTGGGCCGGGCCATCCGGGTGGCCCGCGCGGTGGAGACCGGGAACCTGTCGGTGAACTCGCACGCGTCGGTCCGCTACTGGACGCCGTTCGGCGGGTTCAAGCGGTCCGGGCTGGGCCGGGAACTCGGGCCGGACGCCCTGGATGCCTTCACCGAGGTGAAGAACGTCTTCATCGCCACCGACTAACCAGCACGGATCAGCACGGTATAGAGGAGCCTGAGTGAGCACGCACACGCAGCGCCTGCAGGACCGGGTCGCCGTGATCACCGGCGCGGGCAGCGGGATCGGCCTGGCCAGCGCGCGGCGGCTGGCCGCCGAGGGCGCCACCGTGGTGGTGGCCGACGTGGACGAGGAGACCGGCAAGCTGGCCGCGGACGAGGTCGGCGGCCTGTTCGTGCAGGCCGACGTGACCAGCGAGGACGCGGTCGCCGGGCTGTACCAGCTGGTCGCGGAGACCTACGGCGGGATCCACGTCGCGGTGAACAACGCGGGCATCTCCCCGCCCGACGACGACTCCATCCTGACCACCGGCCTGGACTGCCTGGCGGCGGGTCCAGGAGGTCAACCTCACCTCGGTCTACCTGTGCTGCAAGCACGTGATCCCGTACATGCAGCGGCAGGCGGCCGCGGGCCAGCCCGGCGGCTCCATCATCAACACCGCCTCGTTCGTCGCGGTGATGGGCGCGGCCACCTCGCAGATCTCCTACACCGCCTCCAAGGGCGGGGTACTGGCGCTGAGCCGGGAACTGGGCGTCCAGTTCGCCCGGGAGGGCATCCGGGTGAACGCGCTGTGCCCGGGCCCGGTGAACACGCCGCTGCTGCGCGAGCTGTTCGCCACAGGACCCGGAGCGGGCCGCCCGGCGCCTGGTGCACGTGCCGATGGGCCGGTTCGCCGAGCCGGAGGAGATCGCCGCCGCGATCGCGTTCCTGGCCAGCGACGACGCGTCGTTCATCACCGCGTCCACGTTCCTGGTGGACGGCGGCATCTCCGGCGCCTACGTGACCCCGCTATGACGCGCCGCCAGGGCACGGGCGCCAGCGGCCGGCCGGTCATCGGCCTGAGCAGTTACGCCGAGCCGGCCAGCTGGGGCCGGTGGGTGAACCGCCCGGCGGCCCTGCTCGCGATGAACTACGTCAGCCAGGTAACCGGCGGCGGGCGGCGTGCCGGTCCTGCTGCCGCCGGTGCCCGGCATCGCGGACGCGGTGGCCGGGCTGGACGCGCTGGTGCTGTCCGGCGGCGCGGACATCGACCCGGTCGCCTACGGCGCCGCGCCGCACCCGCACACCGGCCCGCTCGAGCCGGGCCGCGACGCGGCCGAGTTCGCCCTGCTGGCCGCGGCCGCCGACCGCGGCCTGCCGGTCCTGGCCATCTGCCGCGGACTTCAGATCCTTAACGTCTCCCGCGGGGGGACTCTGCATCAGCACCTGCCTGACCTCGTGGCCAATGACCGCCACCGGGCCGCCCCCGGCTCCTTCGGCGCGCACCCGGTGCGGGTCGCCCCGGACAGCAGGCTGGGCGCGCTGCTCGGGCCCCCGCCGGGCGGCGGTGAGCTGCGGCTCACCGTGCCGACCTTGCACCACCAGGCCATCGACCGGCTCGGGGACGGGCTGGTGGCGGCCGCCTGGGCCGACGACGGCACGATCGAGGCCGTGGAACTCGCCCCGGTCCGCCCCGGGGGCGGCCGGGAGCCCGGCCGGGAGCAGTTCCTGCTCGCCGTGCAGTGGCACCCGGAGGCCGGTGAGGACCCGCGGCTGTTCCGGGCCCTGGCCGCCGCGGCCCGGGCGTACCGGGACGCGGGGCCGGAGGCCAGCCGGGGAGCCCGGCCGCCGGCAGCCTCTAGACTCGCGTGCGTGAGCACCGGCCCCGCTGTCGAAATCAGCAACCTGGTGAAGTGCTACGGCCGGGTCGCCGCGGTGAACGGGCTCTCGCTGCAGGCCGCCCGGGGCGCGGTCACGGCCATCCTCGGGCCGAACGGCGCCGGGAAGACCACCACCATCGAGATCTGCGAGGGCTACCGGCGGGCCGATGAGGGCACCGTCCGGGTACTCGGGCTGGACCCGGCCCGGGACGCGGCCCGGCTGCGGCCGCGGGTGGGCGTGATGCTCCAGTCCGGTGGCATCCCGACGTCCGTCCGCCCGGCCGAGTACCTGCGGGTGCTGGCCGCCTTCTACGCGCACCCGCTCGACCCCGGCATGCTGCTGGAACGGCTGGGCCTGACCGGCAGCCTGCGCACCACGTTCCGGCGGCTGTCCGGCGGCCAGCAGCAGCGGCTGTCGCTGGCCGCGGCGGTGATCGGCCGCCCGGAGCTGGTGTTCCTGGACGAGCCCACCGCCGGCCTGGACCCGCAGGCCCGGCTGGCCACCTGGGAGCTGATCAGCGGCCTGCGCTCCTCGGGCGCCTCGGTCATCCTGACCACGCACTACATGGAGGAGGCGCAGCGGCTGGCCGACCGGGTGTGCGTGGTGGACCATGGCCAGGTGGTGGCCGACGGCACCCCGGCCGAGCTGACCGGGACCGCCGGCCAGCTGCGGTTCCGCGCCGAGCCGGGCCTGGACACCGACGCGCTGATCGCCGCGCTGCCCCGGGGCAGCGCGGCCAAGGAATCCCCGGCCGGCCATTACATCGTGGAGGTGCACGACCGGGTGGACCCGCAGCTGCTGGCCGCCGTGACCGCCTGGTGCGCGGATCACGGGGTGCTGGCCCAGGACCTGCGCATCGAGAGCCGCACCCTGGAGGACGTCTTCCTCGAGCTGACCGGCCGGGAGCTGCGCTCATGAGCTGTGCTAGCGCCGGGGCGGCGACCCCCGGAACCGGGCCAGCGCCGGGATAACCCGCCGTGGCCGCTGGCCGCCGGCCCCGGGCGCGGCCCCGCGCACCGCGATGATCGCCGCGCAGGCCGGGCTGGAGCTGCGCACCCTGGTCCGCAACGGCGAGCAGCTGCTGCTCACCGTGCTGATCCCGGTCGTCCTGCTGGCCGGGTTCAGCCTGGATTCGCTGATCAAGGGCACCGGGGTCAACTTCCTGGTGCCCGGCATCCTGGCCCTGGCCATCATCTCCACCGCCTTCACCAGCCAGGCGATCGGCACCGGCTTCGAGCGGCGCTACGGGGTGCTCAAGCGGCTCGGCTCGACGCCGCTGCAGCGCAGCGGCCTGATCGCGGCCAAGACCGCGACCGTGCTGGTCGTGGAGCTCGCCCAGGCCGTGCTGATCATGCTGGTCGGGCTGGCCCTGGGCTGGCATCCCGATGCCCGGGCGGACGCCGCGGTGTGGGTGATCGCTGCTGCTGCTGGCCGGGACGGCGGCGTTCAGCGGGCTGGCCCTGCTCATGGCGGGCACGCTGCGGGCCGAGGCGACGCTGGCCGCGGCGAACCTGGTCTACGTGGTGCTGCTGGGCATCGGCGGGGTGATCTTCTCGCTGGACAAGTTCCCGCCGGGCGCCCGGCCGGTGCTCCGGCTGCTGCCCTCCGGCGCGCTGTCCGACGGCCTGCACTCGGTGCTGCAGCACGGCGGGGGGCTGCCCGCGCGCGACCTGCTGGTGCTGGCCGCCTGGGCCGCCGTGACCATCGGGGTGACCGCCCGGGTGTTCCGCTGGGAATGAGGGCCAGCCGGGGCGCGGACGGCCGGCGCCGCCGGTGGCTGACGGCTGGATCCGCGGCCTGGCCCGGACCCGCCCGGCGGGCCTGCTCGGCACGGTCCCGCCGGCCGCGCTGGTGCTGACCGGCGTGGTCTCCGTCCAGGTGGGGGCGGGCCTGGCCGCCCGGCTGTTCAGCCAGGTACCGCCGGCTGCCGTCACCGGCCTGCGGCTGTGGACCGCGGCCCTGGTGCTCGCCGTGGCCGGGGCTCGCGGGCTGCGCCGCTCCCTCGGCGACCTGCTGCGGCGGCGGGCGTGGCGGGACGCCGCGGTGGTGGCCGCCTTCGGGCTGACCCTGGCCGTGATGAACTACTCCATCTACCAGGCGTTCGCCCGGATCCCGCTGGGCATCGCGGTGACCGTGGAGTTCCTGGGGCCGCTGGCGGTGGCGGTGGCCGCGTCCCGGCGGGCCCTGGACGCGCTGTGGGTGCTGCTGGCCGGGGCGGGCGTGGCGCTGCTGACCCAGGGCGGCCCGGCCGGCCAGCACGCTCCCGGGCCAGCATGGCACCGGGCTGAACCTGGCCGGGCTGGCGTTCGCGCTGGTCGCGGCGGCCAGCTGGGCGGCCTACATCCTGCTGTCGGCGGCCACCGGCCGGCGCTTCCCCGGATCCACCGGCCTGACGATCGCGATGGTGGTGGCGGCGCTGGCGGTGACCCCGGCCGGGATCGCGGCCGGCGGGCGGGCCCTGCTCCGCCCGGCGGTGCTGGGCACCGGGGCGGCCATCGGCCTGCTCTCCTCGATCATCCCGTACTCGCTGGAGCTGGAGGCGCTGCGCCGGGTGCCGCCCAGGGTGTTCGGCATCTGGATGAGCGTGGAGCCCGCGGTGGCCGCCCTGGTCGGGCTGGCCCTGCTCGGGCAGGGCCTGCCCGCACGGGACTGGGCGGCGATCGGCTGCGTCACGGTGGCCAGCGCGGGTGCGGCCCGGACAGCAGGCTAGCCAGCTGTCTATATTGGGGTTCCGTGTCAGAGGGAGGGTCCGTGCCAGCCGATCTCACCCCAGGTAGCGACGAGCCGGGCAGCGCCGCCGGCCCCGCGGCCCGGCCCGCCTGGCTGCGCGGCCTGCCGCGCTGGGCCCAGGCCCCGTTCTACCCGGGGCTCGTCACCATGCGCCGGGTCGCCCTGGCCGGGGTGGCCGCCAACGCGGGGATCATCATGACCGGCGCGGCGGTCCGGCTGAGCGCCTCCGGCCTCGGCTGCCCGGACTGGCCGGACTGCACGGCGCGCAGCCTGGTGGCCGCGGGCACCAGCGGGCAGCCCATCTTCCACACCTACATCGAGTTCACCAACCGGATGCTGACCTTCGTGCTGATGGTGGTGGCCGTCCTGGTCATGATCACGGCCTGGCGGTACCGCCCGGGCGGGTCCCGGCGGCGCGTCCTGGTCTGGCTGGCCGCCGCGCAGCCGCTCGGCGTGCTGGCCCAGGCCGTGCTGGGCGGCATCGTGGTGCTCACCGACCTGAACCCGTTCACGGTCTCGCTGCACTTCCTGCTGTCCAGCAGCATCCTGGCCCTGGCGGTGACCCTGTACGCCCGGTGCACCGAGGGGGACGCCCGGCCGGCCCGGCTGGTCCGGCCGGAGCTGCGGCTCTTCGCCCAGGCCACGGTGGCCGTCACCGCGCTGATGCTGGCCGCGGGCACCGTGGTCACCGGGACCGGCCCGCTGGCCGGCAGCACGTTCGTCCCGCACCATGGCGGCGGCCCGGCGTTCGTGCCGCGGTATCACCTGCCGCTGGAGGGCGTGACCCAGCTGCACGCGGACATCGGCTGGATGCTCGGCACGCTCGCCGTGGTGCTCGCGGTGAGCCTGCAGCTGACCGGGGCGCCGCGGCGGGCCCGGCGGCTGGGCTGGCTGCTGCTCGGCCTGGTCGGCCTGCAGGGCGTGATCGGCTACAGCCAGTACTTCAGCGGCCTGCCCGCCGGCCTGGTCTGGGTGCACGTCAGCGGGTCGGTGCTGATCTGGATCGTGGCCCTGCTGCTCATGTTCGCGACCAGGGACCGCGGCCCGGCCGAGCCGGCCGCGGCGCTACCGGACGTTCCAGCCCGGACCCTGACGGTGCCGGCCGAACCCTGAGTGCCCCCAGGGCGCCCAGGGCGGCTGCGGCGGCTCCGGCTGGCGGGCGAAGAACGCCCCGCGGGCCACGGACATCAGGCCGACCAGCTCGCGGCGCCGGGCCTCGAAGCGGTCCGGGGCGATGATCCCGCGCTGCGCGCGCAGGTGCACCAGGGCCAGCTCGGTCGCGGCCAGCTGGTAGTCCCGCATGGCCCGGGCCGCGCCGGCGCCGCCGGCCAGCCGGGCCCAGCGCCGCGCCGCCTGCCGCTCGCGCAGCGTGCTGAGCATCCGCAGGTCCGCCTCGGTGACCAGGCCGGACGGCTCGTAGACAGGCAGGAACCGCCAGATCAGCCCCACGATCCGGCGCCGGTCGGCGATCATCACGGCGACCAGGCCGGCCAGCACGCAGGCCAGGATGGCGTAGGCCAGGGCCAGCCCGCGGAAGCCGAACGCGGACAGCCCATTCCACGTCCCGTGCAGCAGCATGGCCGCCAGCAGCCCGGCCGGGATCGCCCACCGGCCGTTGCGGTGGGTGGCCGCGTAGGCCACGCCGATCCCGGTCATCGAGGTGAAGATCGGGTGCGCCAGCGGGGACAGCACGCCGCGCAGCACGAAGGTGGCGCCGAGCAGCTTGACCCCGCCCACCTCCGGGCGGACCAGCGCGCCGATGTAGTAGCCGATGTTCTCCATCATGGCGAAGCCCAGGCCGACCATGGCGGCGTAGATGATGCCGTCGGTCGGGCCGTCCAGCTCCTGGCGGCGCCGCCAGAGCAGGATGATGAGGATCAGGCCCTTGAGCGACTCCTCGACCACCGGCGCCCCGAACGTCGCCGAGACGTACTCCCCCGTGGTGCTGCCCAGGGCCGGCTGGGTGATGTAGAGCAGCCCGGCGGTGTTGATGACCGCGGCCAGCAGCGCGGCCACCCCCGCCCCCCAGGCGAACGCGAGCACCAGGTTGACCCGCGGCTCCGGTTCCAGCCGGTCCAGCAGCAGCACGCAGCCGACCAGCAGCGGCACCGGGAGCAGGGCCAGCGGCAGGGCGATGAGGAACGGAGCCACGCTGTGCCCGGCGGCGTCCACGCTCTGCAGCGCGTCCGCGCCGAGCACGAGGATGGCGCAGCCGATCGCCGCGACGATGCTGGCGATGATCCCGGCCCGGGGCCGTCCCGCCGGGCGCCCCTCGATCACGGCTCGCGGATCGAAGCCGGGGCCCGGGGTCGCCATGCCAGGGAGCGTACCGCCGGTTCCGCAGGGTCGTCCGGCCGGGCCGGGACGGGCCGGCGCGACCGTAACTACCCCGCTTCGGTCCCGCCTCCGGGGGTAGTCCGGGGAGTGAGCAAGACTGAGGATAGGGTCATGCCAGCAATCGATCTTCCGCCCCATGGCGCGGGCCGGTGCCGCCCCCGGACCTGGGGGCCGGCCAGGAGAGGAGCCCTGATCTCACGGTGAGCAGCTCAACTCACGGCGCGGCAGAAACCGGCGCGCTGGACTGGACCGCGGCCGACGCCCGGGCCGTCGACCTGATCCGCGTCCTGGCCATGGACGCCGTGCAGAAGGCGGGCTCCGGCCACCCGGGCACGGCGATGAGCCTGGCCCCCGTCGCCTACCTGCTGTACCAGCATGTGCTCCGGCACGACCCGGCCGACCCGGGCTGGCTCGGCCGGGACCGCTTCGTCCTGTCCTGCGGGCATTCCAGCCTGACCCTGTACATCCAGCTGTACCTGTCCGGATACGGGCTGACGCTGGACGACCTGAAGCGCTACCGGGAGTGGGGCAGCCTGACCCCGGGGCACCCCGAGCACGGCCTCACCGCGGGCGTGGAGACCACCACCGGCCCGCTGGGCCAGGGCCTGGCCAACGCGGTCGGCATGGCCATGGCCGCCCGCCGGGAGCGGGGCCTGCTCGACCCGGACGCGCCCGAGGGTGACAGCCCCTTCGACCACCACGTCTACGTGTTCGTCTCGGACGGCGACATCGAGGAAGGCATCAGCCACGAGGCGTCCTCGCTGGCTGCGCACCAGGATCTGGGCAACCTGGTCGTGGTCTACGACGACAACCGGATCTCCATCGAGGACAACACGGACATCGCCAAGTCCGAGGACGTGGCCGCCCGCTACGAGGCCTACGGCTGGCATGTGCAGCGGGTCGACTGGCGGCACCCGGACGGCTACCGCGAGGACCCGGCCGGCCTGTACCAGGCCCTGCTGGAGGCCCGGGCGCGGACCGACAAGCCGTCGATCATCGTGCTCCGGACCATCATCGCCTGGCCGGCCCCGCACGCGCAGAACACCGGGGAGGCGCACGGCGCCGCGCTCGGCGAGGCCGAGGTCGCGGCGACCAAGGAGGTCCTCGGCTTCGACCCCGCGGTGATCTTCCCGGCTGAGGACGAGCTGGTCGCGCACGCCCGGAAGGTGGCCGACCGGGGCAAGCGGCTGCACGCGGAGTGGGACGAGGTCTTCGCCGCGTGGGCCGCGGCCAACCCGGAGCGGGCCACGCTGCTGGACCGGCTCAGGGCCCGGCGGCTGCCGGACGGCTGGGCCGGGGCGCTGCCGTCGTTCCCGCCCGACCAGAAGGGCATGGCCACCCGCAAGGCGTCCGGTGAGGTGCTGAACGCCCTGGCCCCGGTGCTGCCCGAACTGTGGGGCGGCTCGGCGGACCTGGCCGGCAGCAACAACACCACGATGAAGGGCGAGCCGTCGTTCATCCCGGCCGAGCACCAGACGGAGATGTTCCCCGGCAGCGTGTACGGGCGCACGCTGCACTTCGGCATCCGCGAGCACGCCATGGGCAGCATCCTGAACGGCATCACGCTGGACGGGCTGACCCGGCCCTACGGCGGGACCTTCCTCGTCTTCAGCGACTACATGCGGCCCGCGGTCCGGCTGGCCGCGCTGATGGGGCTGCCGGTCACCTACATCTGGACGCACGACTCCATCGGGCTGGGCGAGGACGGGCCGACCCACCAGCCGGTCGAGCACCTGGCCGCGCTGCGCGCCATCCCCGGCCTGGACGTGGTCCGGCCCGGGGACGCGAACGAGACCGTGGTGGCCTGGCGGGCCGTCCTGGAGCACTCGGACCGCCCGGCCGGGCTGTGCCTGAGCCGGCAGAACCTCCCGGTGCTGGACCGTGGCGATCCCACCGGCCTGGCCGCGGCCGGGGGCACGGCCCGCGGCGGCTACGTGCTGGCCGAGGCGTCCGGGGCGCAGCCGTCAGTGATCATCATCGGCACCGGCAGCGAGGTGCAGATCGCGCTGGCAGCCCGCGACATTCTCCAGGGCGACGGCATCCCGACCCGCGTTGTTTCCATGCCGTGCGTGGAATGGTTTGCCGGGCAGGATGCTTCCTATCAGGAGGAGGTACTGCCGCCACATATCCGCGCCCGCGTCACCGTCGAGGCAGGCGTGGCGCAGCCGTGGCGCGCGTTCGCCGGTGATGACGGCGAGTGCGTGAGCCTGGAGCATTTCGGGGCGTCCGCCTCGTACATGAAGCTGTATGAGGAGTTCGGGTTCACCGCGGAGAACGTGGCCGCCGCCGCCCGGGCCAGCCTGGCCCGGGTGGCCGGGAACGCAAACGCTAGGAGCAAGTCATGACCTCGCAGCCAGCCCCCACCCCGGCGGGCAAGGAAATCCTCGGCCAGCTCACCGCCAGCGGCGTGTCGATCTGGCTCGACGACATCAGCCGGGACCGCCTGCGGACCGGCAACCTCGAGGCGCTGGTCCGCGACTGGCAGGTCCGCGGGGTGACGTCCAACCCGACGATCTTCGCGCACGCCGTGGGCCAGGGGAATGCCTACGACCAGCAGGTCGCCGACCTGGCCATCCGCGAGGTGAAGACCGAGGAAGCGGCGCGGATGATCGCCACCTACGACATCCGCTGGGGCTGCGACGTGCTGCGCCCCGTCTACGACGAGAGCGACGGCGTGGACGGCCGGGTGTCCATCGAGGTGGACCCGCGGATCGCCCGGGACACCGCCAAGACCATCGCCGAGGCCCGCGCGCTGTGGTGGATGGTGGACCGGCCCAACCTGTTCATCAAGATCCCGGCCACCCTGGGGGGCCTGCCCGCCATCACCGCGGCCCTGGCCGAGGGGATCAGCGTGAACGTCACCCTGATCTTCTCCCTGGAGCGCTACGGCCAGGTCATCGACGCGTTCATGGCCGGGCTGGAGCAGGCCCGGGAGGCCGGCCATGACCTGCGGCGGCTGGCCTCGGTGGCGTCCTTCTTCGTCAGCCGGGTGGACAGCGAGGTGGACGGCCGGCTGGACAAGATCGGCACCCCGGAGGCGGCCGCCCTGCGCGGCAAGGCCGCCATCGCCAACGCCCGGCTCGCCTACGAGCTGTTCGAGCAGCGGTTCGCCACCCCGCGGTGGCAGGCGCTGCGGGAGGCCGGCGCCCGGGTGCAGCGGCCGCTGTGGGCCTCGACGTCCACCAAGGACCCGGCGTACGAGGACACCATGTACGTGGTCGAGCTCGTCGCCCCCGACACCGTGAACACCATGCCGGAAGCGACGCTCCGGGCCACCGCCGACCACGCCGAGCTGCGCGGTGACCGGGTGCACGGCACCTACGACGAGTCCCGGAAGGTCTTCGCCGACCTGGCCGCGCTCGGCATCGGCTACGACGACGTGGTGCGCGTGCTCGAGGAGGAGGGCGTGGAGAAGTTCGCCGCGTCCTGGAACGAGTTCCTGGGCACGATCGAGGCGAACATGGCCGCGGTGGACAAGCCATGACCGGCGGGCCGCGCGGCGGCATCGCACAGCTGCTCGCTGCGGCGGGCACCAACGCCAGCGGAGCATTCACATGACCGAATCGGCGATCGGCGCGGCCGGCTCAGGCATCGTCGAGGACGAGGACGAGGACATCAGCCAGGCGCTGCCGACCTCGGTGGCGCCGGTGGTCACCGGGCCGGTGGCCAACCCGCTCCGGGACCCGCGGGACCGGCGCATCCCCCGGGTGGCCGGACCGTGCGTGCTGGTCATCTTCGGGGTGACCGGCGACCTGGCCCGGAAGAAACTGATGCCGGCCATCTACGACCTGGCCAACCGCGGCCTGCTGCCGCCCGGCTTCTCACTCGTCGGCTTCGCCCGGCGGGACTGGGAGGACGAGGACTTCGCCCAGGTCACCTACCAGGCCGTGAAGGAGCACGCGCGGACCCCGTTCCGGGACACCGTCTGGGAGCAGCTCTCCGAGGGGGTCCGCTTCGTGCCCGGTGAGTTCACCGACGACGATGCCTTCGACCGGCTGGCCGAGACGGTGGCCGAGCTGGACGCCAGCCGCGGGACCGGCGGCAACTACGCGTTCTACCTTTCGGTGCCGCCCAAGTTCTTCCCGGTGGTGGTCCAGCAGCTCGAGCGGTCCGGGCTGTCGTCGGTCCCGCAGCCGGCGCCCGGCCACCCGCGCCCGTGGCGGCGGGTGGTCATCGAGAAGCCGTTCGGCCACGACCTGGGGAGCGCGCGCGAGCTGAACGAGATACTCAACGCGGTGTTCCCGCCGCACTCGGTCTTCCGCATCGACCACTACCTCGGCAAGGAGACGGTGCAGAACATCCTGGCCCTGCGCTTTGCCAACGAGATGTACGAGCCGATCTGGAACCGCGGGTACGTGGACCACGTCCAGATCACCATGGCCGAGGACATCGGCGTCGGCGGCCGGGCCGGGTACTACGACGGGATCGGCGCGGCCCGGGACGTGATCCAGAACCACCTGATGCAGCTGCTGGCCCTGACCGCCATGGAGGAGCCGGTTTCGTTCGACGCGGACGCGCTGCGGGCGGAGAAAGAGAAGGTCCTGTCCGCGGTCCAGCTGCACGACGACCTCGCGGCCACCACCGCGCGCGGGCAGTACACGGCCGGCTGGCAGGGCGGCGTCCCGGTGCGGGGCTTCCTGGAGGAAGAAGGCATGGCGCCCGACTCGCGCACGGAGACCTACGCCGCGGTCAAGCTGCGGGTGGACACCCGGCGGTGGGCCGGGGTGCCCTTCTACCTGCGCACCGGCAAGCGGCTGCCGCGCCGCATGTCGGAGATCGCGCTGATGTTCCAGCGCGCTCCGCACCTGCCGTTCGCCGCCACCGACACCGAGGAACTCGGCCAGAACGCGCTGGTCATCCGGGTCCAGCCGGATGAGGGCATCACCGTGCGGTTCGGTTCCAAGGTGCCCGGCTCGGCCATGGAGGTGCGCGACGTGAACATGGACTTCGCCTACGGCGAGTCGTTCACCGAGAGCAGCCCGGAAGCGTACGAGCGGCTGCTGCTCGACGTGCTGATCGGCGATCCGCCGCTGTTCCCGCGGCACCGCGAGGTGGAGCTGTCCTGGATCGTGCTCGACCCGGTCGAGGAGTTCTGGGCCGGGCACGGGCGGCCGGAACCCTACCCGGCCGGGTCGGCCGGCCCGCCGTCGGCCGACGAGCTGATGGCCAGGGACGGCCGGGCCTGGCGCCGGCTCTGAGCACGGCGACTCTGAGCACGGCGAAAGGACAGCAGCCCCATGATGATCGACCTGGCCCAGACCACGACCGGCCGGATCCACGATGCCATCCGGCAGGCCCGGCAGCGGCTCGGCGGCCCGGCCAGCGGCATGGTGCTCACCCTCGTCATCGTCACCGACGAGGCCGCCCAGTACGACGCGGTCCGGTCGGCCAGCGAGGCGGCCCGGGAGCACCCCTGCCGGGTGCTCACCGTCATCACCCGGCGGCCGGAAGCCGCCTCCCGGCTGGACGCGGAGATCCGGGTCGGTGAGGGCGGCCCCGGTGAGGTCGTGCTGCTGCGCATGTACGGGGCGCTGGGCAAGCACGCCGACTCGGTCGTCATCCCGCTGCTGATGCCGGACACCCCGGTGGTGACCTGGTGGCCCGGCGAGCCCCCGAACGTCCCGTCTGCCGACCCGCTCGGCGCGCTGGCGCAGCGCCGGATCACCGACGCCGCCGCGGCGCCGGAGCCGCACGATTGCCTGGCCGCGCTGGCGGCCCACTACCGGCCCGGGGACACCGACCTGAGCTGGACCCGGGCGACCCCATGGCGGTCGCTGCTCGCCGCCACCCTCGACCAGCCGCACGGCCTGATCAGCGGTGGCCGGGTGGAGGCCGAGGCGGGTAACCCGAGCGCTGACCTCATCGCCTCCTGGCTGTCGGTGCGCCTCGGGGTGCCGTTCAGCCGGGAGGTATCCGGCGGGCCCGGGGTCACCGGGGTCATCTTCACCACGGCCGAGGGGGAGATCACGCTGACCCGGCCGGACGGCCGGGTCGCGATGCTGCGGCGCCCCGGGGAGCCGGAGCGGCGGGTGGCACTGCACCGGCGGGAGACGGCGGAGCTGCTGGCCGAGGAACTGCGCCGGCTGGACCCCGACGAGGTGTACGCGGAGACGATCGAGCCGTTCGTCACCGGGCGGCCCGGCGCCGTGCCCAGCCCGGCCGGCAGCCACCCCGGCCAGTGAGCGTCCCCGAGGTGCTGGTGCACCATGACGCGGGCCTGCTGGCCAGGGCAGCGGCGGCCCGGCTGGTCACCAGGCTGGTCGACGCGCAGGCCAGCAGCGGCGGCGCGCACCTGGTGCTGACCGGCGGCGGGATCGGCACCGCCGTGCTCACCGAACTGGCCGCCGCGCCCGCCCTGGCCGCGGTGGACTGGCGGCGGCTGGACTTCTGGTGGGGCGACGAGCGCTTCCTGCCCTCCGGGCACCCGGACCGGAACGAGGCCCAGGCGGAGCAGGCCCTGCTGCGGCACATCGACACGGACCCGGCCCGGGTCCACCGGATGCCGGGCACCGACGGCCCGGACGGTAACGACCCGGAAGCCGCCGCAGCCCGCTACGCCGCCGAACTGCGCCGGGCCGCCCAGCCCCAGGACCACGGCCCGGTGCCCTCGTTCGATGTGCTGCTGCTGGGCATCGGCCCGGAGGGCCACGTGGCATCCCTGTTCCCGGGCCTGCCCGCGCTCTACGACGAGCGGCCGGTGGTCGCGGTCCGCGGCGCGCCCAAGCCGCCGCCCACCCGGCTCACCATGACCCTGCCGGCCATCCAGCGAGCCCGTGAGGTCTGGGTACTGGCCGCCGGGCCGGAAAAGGCCGGGGCAGTGCAGCTCGCGCTGTCCGGGGCCGGCCCGGTGCAGGTGCCCGCGGCCGGGGCCCGCGGCCAGCAGCGCACGCTGTACCTGCTCGACCGGGCGGCCGCCCGCCAGCTGCCGCCCCAGCTCAGCCGGATCGCCTCACCCTGACCCCGCTGCGCAGCGGATGCGCGGGGGTTCCGGGCGGTTGCCCCCCGGGCTGACTCATTCGCGGGGCGGCCCGGGGCCGCGGCGGGGCGGGCGGCCGGTCAGCTGCAGTACCACCATCAGGATGACGAACACCGGGACGAAGGCCAGCGGGTCCTTGACCGTGGCCGCGATCCCCAGCCACAGGACCAGGATGGGCAGCATGGGAGTGAGCCGGCGGGGCGGGACATCCCGGACGGGATCGGAGTGGCCTGGCCGCCGCGACGGCGCGGGGACCGGCGCGGGCGGGGCGGCCGCCAGATGCGGCTGGTGCGGCAGGTCCAGGGTCAGCTCGCGGAGCGCTCCCCAGGTCCGGGCGGCGAACGCCGCGGTGGTCCGCTCGTCGAACTCTTCGAGCGTCAGGCGGCCGGCGCTGTAGGCGTCCCGCAGGATCTCGACGACGTTCTCGCGGTCGGAGTCCGAGGCGCGGATACCGCCGTCATCGATCATGGCCGGACCTCCCCGGGATTTTCGGCCTCTTAATCCGGAAAACCCTGTAACCCGGAGAATACCCCCCGCGCAGGCCCTAGCCCACGGTCCAGCCCGCCCCGGCCGGCTCCGCCGGCGGCCCGGCGCCCGCCCCTGGCCATGATCGTCTGACTATGGTTAACTCTCGCCGTGCCCCCGGTTCCACGCCGACTCAGCCAGCACCGGGACCACCTGATCGTCTGCGGGGACGACGCCCTCGCCTACCGCACCGTCGAGGAACTCACCGCCAACTATGGCGAGCGGGTCACCGTCCTGCTCGGCTCGGCCGAGCGCGGTTACGGCCGCCGGATCGCGCAACTGCCCGGCGTGCGGGTCATCGAGCGGCCGGAACTCGACGGGGGCGCGTTCACCGCCGCGCAGGTCTCCTCGGCCCGGGCCATGGCGCTGATGGGCCGGGATGACCTGGCCAACTTCCACGCCGCGCTGCGGGGCCAGGAGCTCAACCCGGATCTGCGGCTGGTGATGCGGATCTTCAATACCGGCCTGGGCGAGCGGATGCGCAGCTTCTTCCCCGACTGCGCGGTGCTGTCCAGTTCCGCCATGGCCGCGCCGTCGTTCGTCGCGGCCGCATTAGGCGAGCCAGCCCCCAGCCACGTCCGGCTGGCCGGGCGGACCCTGTACGTGACACGCCGGGAGGATACCGATGCGGCCCATTTCATCTGCGGCGTGGCCAGCAACGGCGGCGTGGCCGGGCCCCGGCTGCTGCCCCCCGGGGAGGACTCGGCCGACCTGGTGCTCTCGGTCGCGGACGGGTCGCCGCGCAACCCGCTGACCCAGCCGCGCCGCCGCGTGCTGCGGGCCGTGGCCGGGATGCCGCGGGCACTGTTCGGGCACAAGCTCGGGATGGTGTTCGGCGCCCTGTTCGCCGTGCTGGTGGCCGGATTCGTGCTGCTGGCCACGGCCAGCCACTACTCGCCGGCCAATGCCCTGTACCTGACGTTCCTCGATGCGGCGGGCGCGGCGGTGACCAACCCCGCCCTGAGCGCGCCGGAAAAGGTCGCGCAATTCATGCTCACGTTCGACGGCATGGCGTTCCTGCCCACGGTGACCGCGGCCGTGGTCGGCGCCCGGCTCACCGGGTCGCTGCGCGGGCACGAGCGCCCGCTGTCCGGCCACGTCATCGTGGCCGGGCTGGGCAATGTCGGCACCCGGATCGCCGGGCAGCTGCACGACCTGGGCGTGGACGTGGTGTGCGTGGACAAGAACGAGCACGCGGCGGGAGTCCGGCTGGCCCGCCAGCTCGGGCTGCGGGTGGTCATCGGCGAGACGTACCGCGAGGAGACGCTCCGGGCGGCCGGGATCCGCACCAGCCAGGCCCTCGTCTCGGTGACCGACAGCGACACCGTCAACCTGGAGACCGCCCTGCACGCCCGGGCGCTCGCCGCCGACCTGCGCCTGGTGCTGCGGCTGTCCGACGACGATCTCGCCGAGCGGGTGCAGAAGACCGTCGGGAACACGATCTCCCGCAGCGTGCCATACCTGGCCGCACCGGCCTTCGCGGCCGCCATGCTGGAGCACCAGGTGCTGCGGACCATCCCGGTCGGACGGCACGTGCTGCTCATCGCGGACGTCGGGGTGAGCACCGGGTCGGCCCTGGACGGCCAGGCGGTGGACAGCGTGCACCGGGCCGGCGCGCTGCGGGTGATCGCGCTGCGCCGGGCCGCGTCCGACGAGGTGGACTGGTCACCGCCGCCCGGCTACCGGCTGGCCGCGCAGGACCGCATCTACGTACTGGCCACCCGCACCGGCCTGAGCCAGGTGCTGACCCAGAGCCAGACTGCTGGTCAGCCTTGATGCAATCGTCAGCATCCGGGAAAACCTGGGTCTCCCCCTGGCCCGCATCCGGCGTTACGCTCAGGGCAGATCTTCTCTCTGGTTCTGCTGAGCCCGCTGTGAAGACGAAATAGCCATTTTTGGCCCGTTCTATCCTGTTTCGCCAGGAGGAATCACGTGAGCGTCAATGAGGACCTACCCGCCACCCGCGTGGCTGCCCCGGTCACGGGCATCGCAGATCCGGCGCCGCTCGGACTCGCCGCCTTCGCCCTGACCACGTTCCTGCTCTCGGCGTTCAACGCCGGGTGGATGACCAAGGGGAGCGGCCTGGCCTGGCTCGGCTACGCGCTCGCCTACGGCGGCCTGTGCCAGTTGCTGGCCGGGATGTGGGAGTTCCGCAACCGGAACGTCTTCGGAGCCACCGCATTCGCCAGTTACGGCGGGTTCTGGATCGGGCTCTTCCTGTACTTCCAGCTCGTCGGGTCCAAACTGCTGCTCCGCCCGCTGACGGCCGGGGCGTTCAGCAAGGACGTCGGCTGGATCCTGCTCGCCTTCGCCATCTTCAACACCTACATGCTGATCTGGAGCACCCAGGTCAACATCGCGGTGTTCCTCGTGTTCCTCACCCTGGAGGCGACCGAGGTCATCCTGTTCATCGGCAACTTCTCGGGCAGCAGCGGAACCGTCAAGTTCGGCGGTTACGTGGGCGTGGTGACCGCGGCAGCGGCCTGGTACGCGTCGGCGGCCGGGGTGGCGAACGGGATGGGCGGCCGGCTCTCCGCGCCGGTCGGCCGTCCGCTGCTCGGGCCGCGGGTGTGACCTTCGCCCGCTACTGACCGGTGCCGCCGCCGCGGCGCGACATGATCCCGGGAGGCCGATCGGGCCCCCGGGATCATTCGTGCCGGCGCCCCCGGCAGGATGGGTCAGGTGGACCTGCACGAGAAACGGCAACTCGACCGGGCCAGGCATGTGGCCCGGGTGAACGAGCAGGTCGCCAGGGCCCGGGCCCACGCCCGGCCGTGGCGGTCCATCATCGCGCTGCTGCTGGCCGTTGTCGCCGCCGTGGTGGCCAGCGTGGCCGGCGGGCAATTCCAGGACTGGACCGGGAAAGCCAACTTCACCCCGAAGGTGATCGCGGCTGCGTCCATCGCGGCGTTCTGCGTCTTCTCCGCCGCGGCCGTGGTGGGGCTGGCCGGAAAGGCCAGGGACGTGCTTTCCCCGGTCGTCGGTACCGGCCACGCCGCGGTGGTGCGCTACGCCATCCTGCTGATCGGCGGCGCCGCCACGCTGGTGTTCGCCATCAGCCTGATGAAGGTGCCCGTCGGCCAGTTGCTGGTCGGCGGGGCGGTGACCACTATCCTGCTCGGCATCGCGGGGCAGCAGTCACTGTCCAACATTTTCGCCGGCCTGGTGCTGCTGCTGTCCCGGCCGTTCACGGTCGGCGATTATATCCGGCTGAAATCCGGCGCGCTCGGCGGGGTGACCGAGGGGCTGGTCACCGAGATCGGCATTACCTACTTGCGGATCGACACCGAGGACGGGGTGCTGAACCTGCCCAATTCCCAGGTGCTGGCGGCCGCGGTGGGGCCGATGACCCGGGGCCACCGCGGCGGGCAGGCCGCACCGCCGCCCGCGCCCGGGACGCCCGCGGTACCCGCGGCAGTGCCAGACGCGACAGCCGGTCAGCAGGCGGCGGCGGAGCCGGCCGCGGCCGCCGCGGTCGAGCAGGCCACCGCGGCCGCGGCCCAGCACGGCGCCACGCAGCAACCCGCTGCCGGGCCGGCTGCGGCCGGCCCGGCAGCGGCAGAGAGGGAGGCCTCGGGCCGGCAGCCCGCAGCCGAGCCGGGCCACGACGATCAGCCGGCCGGTCGGCCGGAGCAGGGCTCGCCGTGACCCCTGCGGCTAGCTGTGATTAGCCTCGTATCTCGCCACGACATCAGACGGAATGCGGCCGCGGTCGCTGACCGCAATGCCGGATTCTTTGGCCCAGCTCCGTATCGCGGCACTGTGCTGGCGGTGCGCCGTGGTACGCCGCTTGGTCCGGCTGACCCGGGCCGCCGCGCGGCGCGCTCGCTGCGCGTACCGCCCGACGATGTCGTCAAACTTTTGGCTGTGCTTGGAGCACAGGTCGATCTCATAGTCCCGGCCGTCCAGGCTGAACCGCCGGGTCTGATGCTGGCCCTCGGGAATCGGTTTCTGGTCGTAGTCACAGGCAAATGTGACGGAAACCTTCTGTGCCACTTGAGGCCCCCCTTCCTCTGTGGCAAATATATCCCGCCACGGGCGGCCCAACCATAACGACACTCAAAGAAGGGCCCGGCGGCAACGCGGCGGCCCGCCATTCGGAGCCGGCCGCATCCGCCGATGCCGCCGCCGGCCGGGCCGCGCCTATCCCTAAGGGGCGGCGCAGCCGCGGCTATCCGGCCTGGCTAGGTGAGGGGCCACCGTGGCCCAGGAATGACGGCCGACCGGGGACGCCGGTCAATGACGGCCGGGATAGCGTCCGCGTTCGCGGGAGTCGCGATTGGCGGGCGGGCGCCCATAGGGATGGGATTCCGGTGGCGGGGCGGCCCCGTAGCCGCCGAGGGCCTGGTCCGCGGTGTCCTCGTCCCACTCGTCCCCGTGCGGCTCATAATCGGGCCCGGCCGGATATCCGCCGGAGCCCCCGGTGCCCGGTTCGCCGGGATAATCCGCAATGCCCGGCTGACGGGAATATCGCGGCGCCGGGGAATCGGCCGGATACGCGGGGTCACCGGGATAGCCCCCGCGTCGCGGCGGTGACTGCCGGCCTGCCCGCGCCGGTACTCCTCCGGATCGGCCGGGTACCCGGGGTCACCGCGCCGGTGACTTCCCGACGACCCGGGCCGGTAGTCGCCCGTGGCCGGCCCGTCCGGGTAACCGGGGTCCGGGTAGCCGTCCCCCTCCGGGAATCCCCCGGCGTCCTCCGGGCGGCGGCCCGCGCCGCCGCGGCGGTAGTCGCCGGTGGCCGGGACGTCCGGGTAGCCGGGGTCGGCCCGGTAACCCGGGTCGGCCGGGTAGCCCCCCGCGGCGGCGGGCCGCCGGTACCCGCCGGGCGGCTCGCCCGGGTAGCCGCCCGGGCCGTTGCCGCCGCGGCGGTAGTCACCGGTGGCCGGGACGTCGGGGTACCCCCCGAGCCGGCCGCCGGGAACTCCCCGGAACCTGGGTCGCGGTAGTCCGGGCTCAGCGGGTCCACCGGGTAACCGCCCGAGTCCCGCCGGTAGGCCGGCTCGCCGCGGTCCTCCGGGCGCTGCGCCGCGGGGCCGTCCGCCGCGGCGGGCAGCCGCATGGACACGGTGGCCTGGCCGGGCTCCTGCGCACCGGGCTGCGCGGCGCCGGGCATGCCGCGGCCGGGAGCGGCCTCACGGCCGCCGGCCGCCTCGCCCGGCACCTCGCGCGGGCCGCGCTGGCCCTGGGGGCCGCGGCGCAGTGCCTCGATCATCCGGGCCAGGTCGTCCATGGGCAGCCGGAACGTGCCGGTGCAGGTACCGCCCTGCCAGATGGAGAAGACCGCGACGCCCGTATCGGCGTACCAGCTGAGCCGCATGCTGCGGGAGTTGCCTCGTACGTCGAAGAACACCTCACCGAGCCGGGGCAACGGGGCTGCGTCCGACGCTGACATGCTGCCCATGGTGACGCCGAACTAACGGGTTTGTCCAATTAACGATCACATATGATATGGCCAGGGTGCACGGGGACGCCCCGCATCCTGCGGCTATGCGGCGGGGGGAAATCCGCGCCCGCCCGGCCGGACATCTGTGCCGCCAGATTCACGATCCTGCCTGCGGGACAGGCCCTGCGGATGGCATCATTGATCATCGGTCCGCTGGACTGGGCTGGTTTCGGCAGAGCATGGCACAGCCGCCACGGCGCTGGCCTCGCTCATCCGGCAGGGTTGCCCCCCGAGCACGTCCCCCCGTGGGGTCACGGGTGCCTCGAGGCTGCCCGCGCCCCGGGAACACGCAGGTGATGCAGCGCGTTGCATACCTACGACGGGGCAAAAGCCGCACGCGCGGAACCGAACGTCCGAGGCAACCAGAGGGTCGGCTGGACGCGGGAAACACATTGAGCCTGTTGAGGAGATCTAATCATGTCTGAGGTACGGCGGCAGGTCACCCTGCCTCCCCGGCCGAACTGGGGCTGGCAAGATGCCGCCGCGTGCCGCGGCACGGATGTCGTGCTCTTCTTCGGCCCCGATGGCGAACGCCAGCCAGAGCGGGACATCCGCGAGCGCAAGGCCAAGGCCCTGTGCGCCACCTGCCCGGTGCGCACCGAGTGCCTGGATTACGCGATCTCACGGCCGGAGAAGTACGGCACCTGGGGCGGGCTGAACGAGGACGAGCGTGCCTCCGAGCGCCGCCGCCGGATGCGCCGCGCCAACGCGGCCTGATTTCCCTGGAGCCAGGCAGATGATCTGCCTGCCCTGCCGTGAGCGCGACCACCAGAACTGCCCGGGGGGCACCTGGTGCGACTGCCAGCACAAGCCGATGTCAGCCCTGCCGCAGCGGGCCGGCGGCGACGAGCCGCTGAACTGGGTGCGGCAGGGCTGAGTCGGCCCGGGGGAACGCCGGCCAGGGAATAGCGCGTGGCCGGGCGGCGGTTGGCACCACCCGTGGGCACCGACAGCGCGCCGCTAACCTGCCCGGCCCAGCCGGGAACTATTTCGGTAGTAGAACCTGTCTCGACAGGCAACGCCGTCTCATGTGATCCTCGTATCGTGCGCGCTGCTGATCCCCTCCTTGTTGCCCGCAGGCATGTCGACCTGCAGCGGGTACGCAGCGCAGTCTGTCGGCCCGGCCGCTGACCACCGCCCGATCACGGGCGTGTGCCGCGGCCGGTGCCCTGGCGCCTGGCAGCTTCTCCCGCCGCCCTGGCCGCCCGGATCACCGGCGCAGCCGGACCAGGCTGCCCGCGCGCGGCCGCGCCCCCAGGACACGAAGGGACGCGCCAGATGCCGCCAGCCCGCCACAAAGGCCAGGGCCAGTGGGCTCTCGGGTACCGCGAGCCACTGAACAAGAACGAGGAAACCAAGAAGAACGATGACGGGCTGAACGTCCGCCAGCGGATCATCGACATCTACTCCAAGCGGGGCTTCAGCTCCATCGACCCGGCCGACCTGCGCGGCCGGATGCGCTGGTACGGCCTGTACACGCAGCGCAGGCCGGGCATCGACGGCGGGAAGACCGGCGCGCTCGAGCCGGAGGAGCTGGACGATGAGTATTTCATGCTCCGCGTCCGGATCGACGGCGGCCAGCTGAGCAACGACCAGCTGCGGGCGCTGGCCCTGATCTCCGACCGCTACGCCCGGGGCACCGCCGACATCACCGACCGGCAGAACATCCAGTACCACTGGATCCGCATCGAGGACGTCCCGGCCATCTGGGACACCCTCGAGGCCGTCGGCCTGTCCAGCACGGAAGCCTGCGGGGACACCCCGCGGGTGGTGCTGGGCTGCCCGCTGGCCGGGATCGACGCCGGGGAGGTGATCGACGCCACCCCGCAGATCGACGCGACCACCGCCCGCTACGTCGGCGACCCGGAGTTCTCCAACCTGCCCCGCAAGTTCAAGTCGGTGATGAGCGGGTGCGCCGCCCAGTGCACCGTGCATGAGATCAACGACGTCTCGTTCGTCGGCGTGACCGGCCCCGATGGGGAGCCGGGCTATGACCTGTGGGTGGGCGGCGGGCTGTCCACCAACCCCATGCTGGCCAAGCGGCTCGGCGCGTTCGTCCAGCCCGAGCAGGTGCCCGAGGTGTGGGCCGGGGTCACCGGGGTGTTCCGTGACTACGGCTACCGGCGGCTGCGGCACCGCGCCCGGCTCAAGTTCCTGATCGCCGACTGGGGGCCGGAGAAGTTCCTCGAGGTGCTGGAGAAGGAGTACCTGGGCTACGCGCTGCCGGAAGGGCCCGTCCCTCCCCCGCCCCGGGACGGGCGCCGCGACCATGTCGGCGTGCACCAGCAGCGCGACGGCCGCTACTACGTCGGATTCGCCCCGCGGGTGGGCCGGATGTCCGGCACCGCCCTGGGCCGCGTGGCGGACCTGGCCGCCCGGTACGGCAGCGGGCGGGTGCGGACCACCACCGAGCAGAAGATGGTGATCCTGGACGTGCCCGAGGCCAGCGTGGCCGAGCTCACCGCCGCGCTGGACGCCGCCGACCTGCCGGCCGCCCCGAGCGTGTTCCGGCGGCACACCATGGCCTGCACCGGCATCGAGTTCTGCAAGCTGGCCATCGTGGAGACCAAGGCCCGGGCCGGCCAGGTCATCGCGGAGCTGGAGCGCCGGCTGCCGGACTTCACCGAGCCGGTGACGATCAACGTGAACGGCTGCCCGAACTCCTGCGCCCGGATCCAGACCGCGGACATCGGCCTCAAGGGGTCGCTGGTCACCGGCCCGGACGGGACCCAGACCGAGGGCTTCCAGATCCACCTGGGCGGCCGCCTGGGCGGCGGCGACGGGACCGGCTCCGGCTTCGGCCGGAAGATCCGCGGGCTGAAGACCACCGCCGAGGACCTTCCGGACTATCTGGAGCGGGTCTTGCGCCGGTTCTCAGCCAGCCGGGCAGAGGGAGAGACGTTCGCCGCCTGGTCCGCCCGGGCCAGCGAGGAGGACTTCGCATGACAAGCCCGGCAAATCCGACACAGCGGGCAGTACCGTTTTATTGCCCCTATTGTGGAGAAGAAGACCTGGAACCACAGGAACAGGACGGCACCTGGCGGTG
This sequence comes from uncultured Actinomycetes bacterium, assembly GCA_963840195.1. GTDB lineage: Bacteria > Actinomycetota > Actinomycetes > Streptosporangiales > Streptosporangiaceae > RYN-230. Next base: position 37,054 of record CAWIYD010000028.1, on the reverse strand, counting down.
CCGCAGCTGTATCAGGTCTTTCCAGCTACGCTTGGCTGGAACAGGAGTGATCCGGTGAGCGACGCCGCCACCAAGCCAGCAACCGCTGGCCCTGCTGCCGGGGAGGAAGCAATCCGGATGGAGAGGCTCGCAGCCCAGGCCGCTGACGCTCTGGCCGACGCACCAGCGGAGGAGATCATCCGGTGGGCGGTGGACCAGTTCGGTGACCGCCTGTGCATCACGTCGTCCATGACTGACGCGGTCATCATCCACCTCGCCTCGCAGGTGCAAGCCGGGGCTGGACGTCATCTTCCTGGACACCGGCTACCACTTCGCGGAGACCCTGGGCACCCGGGACGCGGTGTCCGCGGTCTACCCGGTGAACGTGGTCAACGTGACCCCGTCGCGGACCGTCGAGGAGCAGGACGCCGTGCTCGGGCCCCGGCTGTACGGGCGCAACCCGGACCTGTGCTGCTACTTCCGCAAGGTGGTGCCGCTGGAGCGGGCGCTGGACCCCTACGACGCCTGGCTCACCGGGGTGCGCCGCGAGGAGACCAACGCCCGCAGCGACACCAAGGCGGTCCAGTGGGACGCCCGGCGCCAGATGGTCAAGGTCAACCCCATCGTGGCCTGGACCCAGGAGCAGGTGGACACGTTCATCGCCGAGCAGGGCGTGCTGGTGAACCCGCTGGTCTACGACGGGTACCCGTCGATCGGCTGCGCCACCTGCACGCTGCCGGTGGCTCCCGGCGCCGACCCGCGCAGCGGCCGGTGGACCGGCACCGGCAAGACCGAATGCGGCATCCACACCGCCTGACACCGCCGCCCGTGGTCGCCGTCGCGCACGGCAGCCGTGACCCGCGGGCCGGGGCAGCGATCACCGCGCTGCTCCGGCTGGCCCGGGACCGGGCGGCGGCGCGCGGGCTGGCCGGGCTGGAGGCGCGGGCCGCCTTCCTGGGCCATGCCGCGCCCGCCCCGGCGCCAGGTCCTGGACGCGCTGGCCGGCGAGGTATCCGGGCCGCCTCCCGGGGCGGGGGGTTCCGGGGGTTGCCCCCCGGGCCAGCACGGTCGTGTTGCCGCTGCTGCTGACCGACGCCTACCACAGCGGCACGGACATTCCCGCGGTGCTGGCCGGGGCGGCGGCGCGCTGGCCCGGGCTGCGGATCAGTTACGGGGCGCCGCTCGGGCCGCACCCGGGACTGCTCCGGGCCCTGGAGCGGCGGCTGGCCGAGGCCGGCCAGGACAGGCCGCGGACCGTGCCCGGGACACCGCGGTGGTGCTCGCGTCAGCGCCGGGTCCAGCCAGCCGGCCGCGAACGCCGTCATCGCCCGGCTGGCCGCGGACTGGCAGGCGGCCCGCGGCTGGCGGGCCGTGCTCCCCGGGTACGCCTCCGCGGCCCGGCCGACGCCGGAGGAGGCCGTGACGGCGCTGCTGCGGGACGGGGCCAGGCGGGTCGTGGTGGCCAGTTACCTGCTCGCCCCCGGCCTGTTCGCCGACCGCATCGCCACCGCCGCCCGGGCCGCCGGCGCGGCCGTGGTGTCCGCCCCGCTGGGCGCGGCACCCGAGGTCGCCGACGTCCTGCTGGACCGCTACACCGAGGCCGGCCGCTGGCGGGACCGGGCGCTGCAGTTTCTCTCAGGTAACTGCGGGTTTCCGGCGCTTTGCCGCTGGTGGCCGCGGGTTATCGTCGCCACATGACCCCTGCACCGGCCGGCCGGCCGCACCCGACCCATGCCGTGCTCAACCAGGTGCCGCCGCTGGCCGGGCATGACGTCGCCGACGACCCGGCGCTGCTGGCCGGGCTGGCCCGCGAGGGGCCGGCTGGGCCGAGCCGGAACTGCATGAGCTGGGCCTGGCGGCGGGCGCGGCGGACACGGCGGAGCATGCCCGGCTGGCCAACGAGCACCCGCCGGTGCTGCGCAGCCACGATGCCCAGGGGAACCGTATCGACGAGGTCGAGTTCCACCCGTCCTGGCATGTGCTGCTGGGCACGGCGGTGCGGGCCGGCCTGCACGCCGCTCCGTGGGCGCAGCCGGAGCCCGGCGCGCAGGTGGCCCGGGCGGCCAGGTTCTACGTGTGGTCCCAGGCCGAGGCCGGGCACGGCTGCCCGGTGTCGATGACCTACGCCGCGGTGCCCGCGCTGCGCCACGCGCCGGACCTGGCCCGCCAGTTCGAGCCGCGGCTGGCGGCCCGGGTGTACGACCCGGGGCTGCGGCCCCCGGCCGGCAAGGCCGGGCTGCTGGCCGGGATGGCGATGACCGAGAAGCAGGGCGGCTCGGACGTGCGCGCCGGGACGACCCGGGCCGAGCCGGTGCCCGGCGCCGGGGACGGCGCCCACCTGATCACCGGGCACAAGTGGTTCTGCTCCGCGCCGATGAGTGACCTCTTCCTGATCCTGGCCCAGGCGCCGGCCGGGCTGACCTGCTTCCTCCTCCCCCGGGTGCTGCCCGACGGCGGCCGCAACGCGATGGCCCTGCAGCGGCTCAAGGACAAGCTCGGCAACCGGTCCAACGCCTCCGCCGAGGTGGAGTTCGACGGCGCGCTGGCCTGGCAGGTCGGGGAGGCCGGGCGCGGGGTGCGGACCATCATCGACATGGTCAGCGCCACCCGGCTGGACTGCGTGCTGGGCAGCGCGGCCGGCATGCGCCGCGGCTGCGTCACCGCGGTGCACTACGCCGCGCACCGGCAGGCGTTCGGCAAGGACCTGATCGCCCAGCCGCTGATGGCCTCGGTGCTCGCCGACCTCACCCTGGAGTCGGAGGCCGCGACCACGCTGGCCATCCGGCTGGCCGGCGCGGCCGGCCGGGCAGCCCGCGGGGACGGCGCCGAGGCGGCCCTGCTGCGGGTCACGCTGCCCGCGGCCAAGCACTGGATCTGCAAGCGGGCCCCCATGCACGCCGCCGAGGCGCTGGAATGCCTGGGCGGCAACGGCTACGTGGAGGAGTCGGGGATGCCCCGGCTGTACCGCGAGGCGCCGCTCAACTCCATCTGGGAGGGCTCCGGCAACGTGACGGCGCTGGACCTGCTGCGCGCGCTCCGGCGGCAGGAGGGCGCCGCTGACGCCCTCGCGGCCGAGCTGGCCCGGTCCGCCGGGGCCGACCCGCGGCTGGACGCGGCGGCCACGCGGCTGCGCACCGCCCTGCACGCGCTGGCCGGGCAGCCCGCCGCCGACGCGGAGTTCAGCGCCCGGCGGCTGGCCGGGATGATCACCGTGACCCTGCAGGCCGCGCTGCTCGTCCGGCACGCCCCGGCCGCGGTGGCCGACGCGTTCTGCGCCTCGCGGCTCGGCTCCGGGGCGGAGTCGACTGGGACCTGGGGTGCCGTTCGGCCTGTTGCCGGACCGGATAGCGGTCGAGCGGAGATTCTGGACCGGTCGCGGCTGGCCCCCAGGTAGGGTCACATGGTGCGCGTGTGGCCGGGAGCTCCCTATCCGCTCGGGGCCACGTGGGATGGCACCGGGACCAACTTCGCGTTGTTCTCCGAAGTCGCCGACCAGGTGGAACTGTGCCTGCTGAACGGGGACGACGACGCCGGGCTGACCGAGACGCGGATCCCGCTCACCGAGGTGGACGCGTTCGTCTGGCACTGCTACCTGCCTGACGTCGGGCCCGGCCAGCGCTACGGCTACCGGGTGCACGGGCCCTACGACCCGGCCCGGGGGCACCGCTGCAACCCGGCCAAGCTGCTGCTCGACCCGTACGGCAAGTCGCTCAACGGGGAACTGCGCTGGCACGAGTCGCTGTTCAGCTACAAGTTCACCGACCCGTCCGCGGCGAACACGGCCGACAGCGCGCCGTACATGCCGCAGAACGTGGTGATCAACCCGTTCTTCGACTGGGGCGATGACCGGGCGCCGCGGATTCCCTACCACGAGACCGTCATTTACGAGGCGCACGTGCGCGGGCTCACGCTGCGCCACCCCGACGTGCCGGCCGAGCTGCGCGGCACCTACGCCGGGCTGGCCCACCCGGCCGTCATCGAGCACCTGGCCCGGCTCGGCGTGACCGCGGTCGAGCTGATGCCGGTGCACCAGTTCGTGCCCGAGCACACGCTGGTCACCCGGGGACTGAGCAACTACTGGGGCTACAACACGATCGGCTTCCTCGCCCCGCACAAGGCGTACTCCTCCTCCATCCAGCGCGGCGGCCAGGTCGGCGAGTTCAAGGCCATGGTCCGGGACCTGCACGCGGCGGGCATCGAGGTCATCCTGGACGTGGTCTACAACCACACCGCCGAGTCCGACCACCGCGGGCCCACGCTGTCGTTCCGCGGCATCGACAACGCGGCCTACTACCGGCTGCGCGACGACGACCCGCGCTACTACCTGGACTACACCGGCTGCGGGAACAGCCTCAACGTGCGGCACCCGCACGCGCTGCAGCTGATCCTGGACTCGCTGCGGTACTGGATCCTGGACATGCACGTGGACGGGTTCCGGTTCGACCTGGCGTCCGCGCTGGCCCGGGAACTGCACGACGTGGAGCGGCTGTCCGCCTTCTTCGACCTGGTCCAGCAGGACCCGGTGGTGTCCCAGGTCAAGCTCATCGCCGAGCCGTGGGATGTCGGCGAGGGCGGCTACCAGGTGGGGAACTTCCCGCCGCTGTGGACCGAGTGGAACGGCAAGTACCGGGACACGGTGCGGGACTTCTGGCGCGGCAACCCGGAGACGCTGCCGGAATTCGCCTCCCGGCTGACCGGCTCCAGCGACCTGTACGAGACCAGCGGGCGGCGGCCGGTCGCGTCGATCAACTTCGTCACCTGCCACGACGGGTTCACGCTGACCGACCTGGTCTCCTACAACCGCAAGCACAACGAGGCCAACGGGGAGAACAACGCCGACGGCAGCGACGACAACCGGTCGTGGAACTGCGGCGCCGAGGGGCCGACCACCGACCCGGCCATCACCGCGCTGCGGGCCCGGCAGCGGCGGAACTTCCTGGCCACCCTGCTGCTGTCCCAGGGCGTCCCGATGCTGCTGGCCGGCGACGAGATCGGCCGGACCCAGCACGGCAACAACAACGCCTACTGCCAGGACAACGAGACGTCCTGGGTGGACTGGTCCGGCCCGCGACGAGGAGGCGGACTTCGCTGACTTCGCCCGCGCGGTGGCCGGGCTGCGCCGGGACCACCCGGTGTTCCGCCGCCGCCGGTTCTTCCGCGGGCCGGACGGCAGCCAGGACGGTCCCAGCGACATCGCCTGGCTCACCCCGTCCGGCCGGGAGATGATGGACGGCGACTGGAAGACCGGGTACGCCAAGTCGCTGGGCGTCTTCCTCAACGGGGATGCCATCACCGAGCCCGGCCCCCGCGGCGAGCCGGTCCGGGACGACTCCTTCCTGCTGCTGTTCTGCGCGGACGGCGAGCGCGGCCTGGTTCACCCTGCCCGGGCCCGAGTTCGGCCGCCGCTGGGAGGTGGTGCTGGACACGGCGGGCGTCGCGGACGGCGAGCGCCCGGCCGGGGCGACGATCGAGCTCGCGGCCCGGTCGATGATCGTGCTGCGCCGGATCGCCGGGCCGGCCGGCCGCGCGCGGTGACGGCCCTGCGCCAGCTCTACCCGCCAGCCGCCGGCGACGGCCCACCCGACCTGCCCGCGCTGTACGCCTACCCGGGCGACGCCCGGCCGCCTGGCCGCCCCTGGGTGCGGGCCAACATGATCGCCAGCGCTGACGGCGCCGCCGCGGTGGACGGCCTGTCCGGCGGCCTGTCCGGGCCCCCGGACCGGACCGTCTTCGGCCTGCTCCGGGCGCTCGCCGACGTGATCCTGGTCGGCGCGGGCACGGCCCGCGACGAGCAGTACCGCCCGGCCCGGGTCGGGCCCCGCGTGGGCCGGGCTGCGCGCGGGCCGCCCGGCCACCCCGGCCATCGCGGTGCTGACCGGCCGGCTGGACCTGGACCTGGACGGGCCGCTGCTGACCCAGGCCCCCGCGGATGCCCGCACCATCGTGATCACCACCGAGTCGGCGCCCGCCGCGCTGCGGGCCGCAGGCGGCCCGGCACGCGGATGTGATCATCGCGGGCGGGCAGCGGGGCGACCCGGCGGCCGCCATCGCCGCGCTGGCCCGCCGCGGCTACCGGCGCGATCCTGGCCGAAGGCGGCCCGCACCTGCTCGGCCAGCTGGCCGCGGCCGGGCTGCTCGACGAGCTGTGCGTCACGGTCAGCCCGGTGCTGGCGGCCGGGGCGGCTGGCCGGATCATCCAGGGGCCCCCGGGCGGCCTGGCCCGGCTGGAGCTGGCCCACGTGCTGGCCGAGGACGGCTTCCTGCTCTGCCGCTACCTGCGCCGGCCGGCCTGATCCGCCGCCAGCTAGCGGCCGGGGGCCAGGATCTCGGCGAGGTCGAAGCTGACCGGCTCGTCCAGCTGCGCATAGGTGCAGGACCGCGGGTCGCGGTCCGGCCGCCACCGGGCGAACTGGGTGGTGTGCCGGAACCGGGTGCCCTCCATGTGGTCGTACCGGACCTCCACCACCCGCTCCGGGCGGAGCGGCACGAAGGACAGGTCCTTCCCGGCGTTCCACCGGCTGGTCTCCGACGACCGCGGGTTGCGCACGGCGGGCCGCCGTCTCCCGGGGGGCCGGCCCACTTCCAGGGATGCTCGTCGAACGTGGTGACCAGGGGCTGCAGCTCGGCGTACAGCTCACGGCGGCGGGCCATCGGGAAGGCGCCCACCACGCCCACGCTGGCCAGGCCGCCGCCGTCGGTGTACAGCCCGAGCAGCAGCGAGCCGACGGCCTCCGGGCTGCTCTTGTGCGGCCGGTAGCCGGCCACCACGCAGTCCGCGGTGCGCTCGTGCTTGATCTTGAGCATCACCCGCTTGTCCGGCTCGTAGCCGCCGTCCAGCGGCTTGGCGATGAGCCCGTCCAGGCCGGCCCCCTCGAACTGCCGGAACCACTGCCCGGCGACCGCGTGGTCCACGGTGGCCGGGGTCAGGTGCACCGGCGGCCCGGCCGCGGCCAGCGCGTCCTCCAGGACGCCGCGGCGGCGGGCGAACGGCTCGCTGGCTCAGGTCCTCGTCGCCCAGCGCGAGCAGGTCGAACGCGACGAAGTGGGCCGGGGTCTGCCCGGCCAGCAGGGCCACCCGGGAGGCGGCCGGGTGGATCCGCTGCAGCAGCGCGTCGAAGTCCAGCCGCTGCCCGGCCGCGTCCGGGATGACGATCTCCCCGTCGATCACGCAGCGTTCCGGCAGGTGCTCCAGCACGGCCGCGACGAGCTCGGGGAAGTAGCGGGTCATCGGCCGCTCGTTCCGGCTGCCGATTTCCACCTCGCCGCCGTCCCGGAACACGATCGACCGGAACCCGTCCCACTTGGGCTCGAAGCTGTACGGGCCGTCGGGTATCCGCGGGACCGGGCGGGCCAGCATCGGCGCCACCGGCGGGTTGACCGGAAGATCCATGACACCATCCTGCCCTGGCCGCCGGGGTGCTGCGCCCGCGGCACGGGCCGGGGATAGCCTGTCCCGATGGCGCTGCACCGGAACACGTGGGAGCAAGACGAACTCGAGATCAACCCGGTCTACGTCCGGGAGGAACGGCTGACGGTGCCGCGGCACCGGCTGGCCCGGCACGGCCTGCTGCCGGACACCGCCCTGCAGGCGGTCCGCGACGAGCTGATCCTGGACGGCAATGCCCGGCTGAACCTGGCCACGTTCGTGACCACCTGGATGGAGCCCCAGGCCGAGCAGCTGATGACCGAGTGCCTCAGCAAGAACATGATCGACAAGGATGAGTACCCGCAGACCGCGGAGCTGGAGTCGCGGTGCGTGAACATCCTGGCCGACCTGTGGCACGCCCCGGAGCGGGGCGCGGCCACCGGGACCTCGACCACCGGGTCCAGCGAGGCGTGCATGCTGGGCGGGATGGCGCTGCTGTGGCGCTGGCGGGAGCGGCGCCGCGCGGCCGGCGCGGACGCCTCCCGGCCGAACCTGGTCATGGGCACGAACGTCCAGGTGTGCTGGGACAAGTTCTGCCGGTACTGGCAGGTGGAGCCCCGGATGGTGCCGATGGAGCCGGGCCGGCTGCACCTGCGCGGGCCGGAGGCCGCCGCCCAGTGCGACGAGAACACCATCGGGGTGGTCGCGGTGCTCGGCTCCACCATGGACGGCAGCTACGAGCCGGTCGCCGAGATCAGCGCGGAACTCGACCGGCGGCACGCGGCGGGCGGCCCGGACGTGCCGATCCACGTGGACGCGGCCTCGGGCGGCTTCGTCGCCCCGTTCCTGCACCCCGACCTGAGCTGGGACTTCCGGGTACCGCGGGTCGCCTCGATCAACGCCAGCGGGCACAAGTACGGCCTCGTCTACCCCGGGGTCGGCTGGGTGGTCTGGCGGGACGGCGACGCGCTGCCCGGGGACCTGGTCTTCAAGGTGAACTACCTGGGCGGGGAGATGCCGACGTTCGCGCTGAACTTCTCCCGGTCCGGGGCGAACGTGGCCGCCCAGTACTACAACTTCCTGCGGCTCGGCTTCGACGGCTACCAGCGCATCCAGCAGGCGTGCCAGGACGTGGCGCTGCACCTGTCCGGGGAGATCTCCCGGATGGACGTGTTCGAGCTGCTGTCGGACGGCAGCGACCTGCCCGTGTTCGCCTTCCGGATCGCCGACCCGGACGCCGGCTTCTCCGTCTTCGACCTGTCCGAGCGGCTGCGCAGCCGGGGCTGGCTGGTGCCCGCCTACACGTTCCCGGCCAACCTGACCGACACCGCGGTGCTCCGCATCGTGGTGCGCAACGGGTTCAGCCAGGACCTCGCCAACCTGCTGCTCGCCGACATACGGCGGCATGTGCACCAGCTGTCCGCGCATCCGCACAGCCAGGTCCCGCTGGCTGGGCCCGGGCACCGCGAGTCGTTCGCGCACTGACCCAGGGCGCGGCGCCGGCCCAGAAAACAGGCTAACCGCGGCCAGGGCCTGGCCGCGGTTAGCCTCAGTCCAGCCGGGTCAGCCGTTGCGGCGCAGCCGGTCGAGCGCCTCGGCCAGGATGGCGGCGCCGTCGGTGTCGTTGCGCCGTTCCTTCACGTAGGCCAGGTGGGTCTTGTACGGCTCGCTGTGCGGCGGCCCGGGCGGGTTGTTCTCGTCGCGCCCGGCGGGGTACCCGCACCGGGGACAGTCCCAGGTCTCCGGGATCGCGGCATCGCAGGCAAAGCTGGGCCGGGTCTCGTGCTTGTTGGCGCACCAGAAGGCAACCCTGATCCGTGGCGCTGCCTCACCACGCTCCGCCTCGCCCATGGGGCCGGCCCCGACCCGGCTGCCCCTGATCGCGTTGCCACTACTCACTGCTCACCCCTTGCTACGTGCGCTTACTGGCATGTCCGGTCACAGCGGGCGCGTCAGCGGTTCAGCAGCAGATTGAGCCCGACGATGCAGAGGAACCAGATGATGCCGGTGAAGACCGTAAGACGGTCGAGGTTACGCTCGACTACTGATGATGATCCCAGGGTGGATGTGACTCCGCCACCGAATAGGTCAGACAGGCCGCCGCCCTTGCCCTTGTGCAGCAGCACCAGAAGCATCATCAGCAAGCTGGTGATGATGAGCACGACCGAGATCCCGATAACCACCGCTAAGTCTCATCTCTCCGCAGGCACGCCGTCCCGGGGCCGGGTCAGGCGCCGACCGTCAGTTCACGGTACCGGCATATCGCGGCGAACCCGCCCGCATCCAGGCTCGCCCCGCCGACCAGCGCCCCATCAATGTCCGGCTGCGCCATGATGGCCACGATGTTGTCGGCTTTCACCGACCCGCCATACAGGATACGCACTCCGGCCGCCGCCGCGTCGCCGTGCACCCCGGAAATCCGCTGCCGGATCGCGCCGCACACCTCCTGGGCGTCCTCCGGTGAGGCGACCTCGCCGGTGCCGATGGCCCAGACCGGCTCATACGCCACCACCAGGCCGGCCACCTGCTCGCGGGTGATCCCGGCCAGGCCGCCGTCGAGCTGCCCCAGGGTGAAGGTCAGCTGCTCGCCGGCCCGCCGGACGTCCAGGTTCTCGCCGATGCACAGGATCGGCGTCAGCCCGGACCGCAGCGCCGCCTTCACCTTGGCGTTGACCAGCGCGTCGTCCTCGCCGTGGTACTGCCGCCGCTCGGAGTGCCCGGCCAGCACGTAACCGCAGCCCAGCTTGGCCAGCATCGGCCCGGACACGTCGCCGGTGTAGGCGCCCTTGTCGTGCGGGGAGAGATCCTGGGCGCCGTAGCCGATCCGCAGCTTGTCCCCGGCCACCAGCGTCTGCACGCTGCGCAGCGCGGTGAACGGCGGCAGCACGACCACGTCGACGGCGTCGTAGTCCTTGCCGGTCAGCGTGAAGGCCAGCTTCTGGACCAGGGTCAGCCCCTCGAAGTGCGTGTTATGCATCTTCCAGTTGCCGGCCATGAGCGGCTTGCGCACCGGGCCCGCGGCCATCAGCCGGCCCCGCCCGCGTCCGCCTCCAGCGCGCTCAGCCCGGGCAGGGCATGGCCCTCCAGGTACTCCAGGCTGGCCCCGCCGCCGGTGGAGATGTGCGTGAACGCGTCCGCCGGGAAGCCGAGCTGCCGGACCGCCGCGGCGGAATCACCGCCACCGACCACGGTCAGCCCGCTGACCGCGCTGATCGCCTCGGCCAGCGCCCGGGTGCCCGCCGCGAAGGCCGGGAACTCGAACACGCCGGCCGGGCCGTTCCAGAACACGGTCTTGGCGTCGGCCAGCTTCTGGGTGAACAGGGCCCGGGTGGCCGGGCCCATGTCCAGGCTCTCCCGGTCGGCCGGGAACTCGCCGACCCTGACCACCTCGTGGTCCGCGTCCGGCGCGAACCGGTCGGCAGCCACCAGGTCCACCGGCAGCACGACCTCCACGCCGCGCCGCTCCGCCTCGGCCAGCACCTCGGTGACCTGCGGGATCTGGTCAGCTTCCAGCAGCGACTTGCCCACCTCGTAGCCCTGGGCGGCCAGGAACGTGTAGGACATGCCGCCGACGATGATCAGCCGGTCGGCCTTGCCCAGCAGGTTGCCGATGACCGCCAGCTTGTCCGACGGCTTGGCCCCGCCGAGCACGACCACGTAGGGCCGCGCCGGGTCGGTGGTGAGCTGCCGGAGCACCGCGATCTCCGCGATGACCAGCTCCCCGGCGGCGTGCGGCAGCAGCGCGGGCACGTCGTACACGCTGGCGTGCTTGCGGTGCAGCGCGCCGAACCCGTCCCCCACGTACCGGGAGGCCAGCGCGGCGAACCGGCGGGCCAGCTCGCCCCGCCGGGCGTCGTCCTTGCTGGTCTCGGCGGGCTCGAAGCGGACGTTCTCCAGCAGCGCCACCGTCGCCGTCGGCCAGCCCGGCCGCCACGGCCTGGGCCGAGGGCCCCGCCACGTCGGTGGCCAGCGTCACCGGCTGGCCGAGCAGCTCGCCCAGCCGGGCGGCGACCGGCCGCAGCGACGGGCCGCCCGCCGCCCGCGCGGCGTAGTCGTCGCCCTTGGGCCGCCCCAGGTGGGCGCAGACGAGCACCCGGGCGCCCCGCCCGGTCAGGTTGGTGATGGTGGGCAGGCTGGCCCGGATCCGGCCGTCGTCGGTGATGGTCTCACCATCCAGCGGCACGTTCAGGTCGGAGCGGAGCAGGACGACCTGCCCGGCCACGTCCAGGTCGTCGAGACGCCTCATGACAGCCGCGCGCCGACGAGCGCGGCCAGGTCGGCGAGCCGGTTGGAGTAGCCCCACTCGTTGTCGTACCAGCCGATCACCTTGACCTGGTCACCGAAGGTCATGGTCAGCGAGGAGTCGAAGGTGCACGACCAGGGCGTGCCGACGATGTCCGAGGACACGATCGGGTCGGCGGTGTAGTGCAGGTACCCCTTGAGGGTGCCCTCGGCGGCCGCCTTGAACGCGGCGTTCACCTCGTCCTTGGTGACTTCCCGGCTCAACTGCACGACCAGGTCGGTCACCGACCCGTCCATCACCGGGACCCGCATCGCCATCCCGTCGAACTTGCCCTTGAGCTCGGGCAGCACCAGCGCCGTGGCCTTGGCCGCGCCGCTGCTGGTCGGGATGATGTTCTGCGCGGCGGCCCGGGCGCGCCGCAGGTCCTTGTGCGGGAAGTCCAGGATCACCTGGTCGTTGGTGTACGCGTGGATGGTGGTCATCAGGCCCTTGACGACGCCGAAGTTGTCGTGCAGCACCTTGGCCAGCGGGGCCACGCAGTTCGTGGTGCACGAGGCGTTGGACAGGATGTGGTGGCTGGCCGGGTCGTAGGACCCGTCGTTGACGCCCATCACGATCGTGATGTCCTCGCCCGAGGCCGGGGCGGAGATGATGACCTTCCTGGCCCCGGCCTGCAGGTGCTTGCCCGCGTCGGCGGCCTTGGTGAACCGGCCGGTGGACTCGATCACCACGTCCACGCCCAGGTCACGCCAGGGCAGCGCCCCGGGATCGCGTTCGGCCAGGACCTTGATTTCCTGGCCGCCGACCCGGATGCTCTCGCCTTCGGCGGTGACCTCGGCGTCCAGGGTGCCCAGCACGGTGTCGTACTTGAGCAGGTGCGCCAGTGTCGCGGTGTCGGTCAGGTCGTTCGCGGCAATGATCTCGATGCCCTCGCCCGCGCCCGCGTGCACCGCACGCCAGAAGTTGCGCCCGATGCGGCCGAATCCATTGATGCCCACGCGAATAGTCACGGTGGCCCGTCTCCTCGTCCTAGCTCCATGCGGGCCGGCTCTCCGGCCGCCTCGGCGGGCGGCACCGGCCTGCGGCGGCACCTGTATCCCGGCTCTGAGCCTATCGGAATCCGCCCCGTGGCCCGGGCCGCCCGGGGATGGGTTAGCCGGCTGGCGGCACGGCCGCCCGGTGCGGCCGGCCTGGCGGCCGCCGGCCCGCGGCCGGGACAGGATGAAAGTTTCAAACCCGGTGTAGTCCGGGGCGGGCGGTTAGGTGAGCATGTCCGGAGGCAGGCTCGCCTCGGTGTCCGGCACGCCGAGGTCGCGGGCGCGCTTGTCGGCCATGGCCAGCAGCCGCCGGATCCGGCCGGCGATGGCGTCCTTGGTCAGCGGGGGGCTGGCCAGCTGGCCCAGCTCCTCCAGGCTGGCCTGCCGGTGCTCGATCCGCATCCGGCCGGCCACGGTCAGGTGCTCCGGGGCCTCGGTGCCCAGGATCTCCAGGGCGCGTTCCACCCGGGCCCCGGCCGCCACCGCGGCCCGGGCGCTGCGCCGCAGGTTGGCGTCGTCGAAGTTGGCCAGCCGGTTCGCGGTGGCCCGCACCTCGCGGCGCATCCGCCGTTCCTCCCACGCCAGCACGCTGTTGTGCGCCCCGAGCCGGGTCAGCAGCGCGCTGATGGCGTCGCCGTCCCGGACCACCACCCGGTCCACCCCGCGCACCTCACGGGCCTTCGCGCTGATCTTGAGCCGCCGGGCCGCGCCGACCAGGGCCAGCGCCGCCTCCGGCCCCGGGCAGGTGATCTCCAGCGACATCGAGCGGCCCGGCCCGGTCAGGCTGCCGTGGGCCAGGAACGCGCCCCGCCAGGCCGCCTCGCAGTCGCAGGTGGTGCCCGCCACCACCTGCCGGGGCAGCCCGCGGACCGGCCGGCCGTAGTTGTCCACCAGGCCGGTCTGCCGGGCCAGGCCGTCCCCGTCCTTGCGGACCCGGACCACGTACCGGTTGCCCTTGCGCAGCCCGCTGGGCGCCAGCACGATCAGGTCGGAGGAGTGCCCGAACACCTCGGCGATGTCCTTGCGCAGCCGCCGGGCCGCCACCCCCGTGTCCAGCTCCGCCTCGACCACGATGCGCCCGCTGGCCAGGTGCAGCCCGCCGGCGAAGCGCAGCAGGGCGGACACCTCCGCCTTCCGGCAGCACGGCTTGAGCACGCTCACCCGGCTGAGCTCGTCCTTCACCAGGCCGGTCATCGCCACCGGCATCACTCCCCCTCGAAAATCTCTGCGAATGCCCCCGCCAGCTGGCGCGGATCGTGGCGCGGGGTCCCGTCCCGCATGGCCAGATCCGCCAGGACCAGCCGGCCCCCGAGGCGGCCTGCCGCCTTGTCCAGCTCGGCGGCGGTGCCCTCCGCGGCCCGGCGATCCGCGAGCACGACGTCGACCCGGAGCTGTGGCGCGTGATCAGCAAGTACTTCCAGATGGGTCTGCGGGGAGAATCCTTCCGTCTCGCCCGGCTGCGGTACCAGGTTGAGCGCCACGATGCGCCGGGCCGGGGTGGTGATCAGCGCCCGGGCCAGGTCCGGCACGAGCAGGTGCGGGATGACGCTGGTGAACCAGGAGCCCGGGCCGAGCACCACCCAGTCGGCCTCGCCGATCGCGGTCACCGCTTCCGGGCAGGCGGGCGGGTCCGCCGGGATCAGCGACACTGAGCGTACCCGGCCGGTGGTGGACGCGCAGGCCACCTGGCCGCGCACGGTGGCCAGCGCCTCCGGCCGGGCCGGGTCGGCCCCCTCCACCTCGGCCGCCAGGTCGAGCGGGACCGAGGCCATCGGCAGCACCCGGCCGTGCGCGCCGAGCAGCCGGGCCACCCAGTCCAGGCCCTGCACCGTGTCCCCGAGCAGTTCCCACAGGGCGACGATCAGCACGTTGCCCACCGCGTGCCCGCCCAGCTCGGCGCCGGAGTTGAAGCGGTGCTGCACCACCCGGCTCCAGGTGGTGCCCCAGGCGTCGTCGCCGCACAGCGCGGCCAGGGCCATCCGCAGGTCCCCGGGAGGCAGCACGCCGAACTCGCGGCGCAGCCGGCCGCTGGAGCCGCCGTCGTCGGCCACGGTCACGATCGCCGTCAGCTGGCGGGTGACCCGGCGCAGCGCGGACAGCGCGGCGAACAGGCCGTGGCCGCCGCCGAGTGCCGCGACCTTCGGGTTGAGCGGCCGGACCGACGGCGCCACCGCGGCGTCGGCCGCGCGGGCAGCCGGCCGGCTCACTCGCGCCCCAGGTCCCGGTGCAGCACCTGGACCGAAGGGCCGGTGCCGGTGAGCTGGCTGGCCACCTGCTCGGCCATGGCGACGCTGCGGTGCTTGCCGCCGGTGCAGCCGATGGCCAGCGTCACGAACCGCTTGCCCTCCCGCTCGTAGCCGTCCAGCACTATCCGCAGCGCGGCCACGTAGCTGGCCAGGAACTCCGCGGCGCCCGGCTGGCTGAGCACGTAGTCCCGGACCGGCTCGTCGCGCCCGGTCATCGGGGCCAGCTCGGGCACCCAGCGCGGGTTGGGCAGGAAGCGGCAGTCGGCCACCATGTCCGCGTCCACCGGAAGCCCGTACTTGTAGCCGAACGAGACCACGTTCACCCGCAGCGCGGCCTGGGCCTCCGCGCCGAACGTGGCGTGCATCCGGGCCCGCAGCTCGTGCACGTTGAGCGCTGAGGTGTCGATGACCAGGTCGGCCTCCTCGCGGACACCCTGGAGCAGCGTCCGCTCGGCCGCGATGCCGTCCACCACCCGGCCGCTCTCCTGCAGCGGGTGCGGGCGGCGGACGCTCTCGAACCGCCGGACCAGCGTGTCGTCACCGGCCTCCAGGAACACCACCCGCGGCTTGACGCCGCGGGCGGCCAGCTCGCCGATGGCCGACTGCAGGTCGGTGGAGAACGCCCGGCTGCGGACGTCCATCACCGCCGCCACCCGGGGCACCGCGCCCATCGCCCGCCGGGCCAGCTCGATCATGGTGGGCAGCAGGCCGGGCGGCAGGTTGTCGGCGACGAACCAGTCCAGGTCCTCCAGCGACTTCGCCGCGGTGCTGCGGCCGGCCCCGGACATCCCGGTGATGACCACGATGTCCGGCGCGGCCCCCGCCTCCCCGGCTGGCTCGGGCCGGGTCATCGCGCCCGCCCTCCGTAGGCTGCCTTGCTCAAGACGTTCCCCCATCCGCCACGCTGGCCGCCCCGTCTGTCCTGTCGCCGCCCGGCCGGGCCGCATCGCCCGCCGGGCCCGGGCCGTCCGGCCCGGCGGGCCGCAGCGCGGCCAGCACCGCCTCGGCGATGCGCGGCCCGATGCCGGGCAGGCCGGCGATTTCCGGCTCGGTCGCGCTGGCCAGCTTGCGCACCGAGCCGAAGTGCCGTAGCAGCGTAGCCCGCCGGGCCGGGCCGAGTCCCGGGACCGAGTCAAGCTCGCTGACCGCCATGGCCTTTGAGCGTTTTGCCCGGTGGTAGGTGATGGCGAAGCGGTGCGCCTCGTCCCGGACCCGCTGCAGCAGGTACAGGCCCTCACTGGTCCGCGGCATGATCACCGGCTCGTCCTCCCCCGGCAGCCACACCTCCTCCAGCCGCTTGGCCAGCCCGCACACCGCGACCTCATCGATGCCGAGCTCGGCCAGCGCCCGGGCGGCCGCGGCCACCTGGGGCTGGCCGCCGTCGATCACCACCAGGTTCGGCGGGTAGGCGAACTTGCGCGGCTGCCCGATGACCTCGGGCCGCCTCGGTGCCGGGCTGGCCTCGGCCGTCTGGCCTCGGTGTCGCCGAGCGCGTCCAGCTCGCCGGTGGCCTCGCGCTCCTCCAGGTAGCGGCGGAACCGCCGGGTGATCACCTCGTAGATGGAGGCCACGTCGTCGGTCCCGCCGGTGCCCTTGATGGCGAAGCGCCGGTACTCCGACTTGCGGGCCAGGCCGTCCTCGAACACCACCATGGAGGCGACCACGTGGGTGCCCTGCAGGTTGGACACGTCGTAGCACTCGATGCGCAGCGGCGCCTCGTCGATGCCGAGCGCGTCCTGGATCTCCTGCAGCGCGCGGCTGCGGGTGGTCAGGTCACTGGCCCGGCGCGTCTTGTGCAGCGCCAGCGACTCCCCCGCGTTCCGGGTCACGGTCTCCAGCAGCGCCTTCTTGTCGCCGCGCCGCGGCACCCGGAGCCGGACCCGGCTGCCCCGCCGGGCGCTGAGCCACTCCTCCACGGCCACCGCGTCCGGCGGCAGCTCCGGCACCAGCACCTCCCGGGGGACGCTGCCCTGGCGCTGCCCCGCGGCCGGGCGGGTGATGTGCCGGGGGTCCAGCGGGCCGCCGGCGTCGCCCCGGCGGCCGCGCCCGGCCGGGGCGGCGGCCTGGTCACTGGCCACGGCGTCATCGCCGTACACCTGGCCCAGGAAATGCTCCACCAGCTCTCCCGGCGTCACGTCCTCGACCTTGTCCACCACCCAGCCGCGCTGCCCGCGGACCCGCCCGCCGCGCACGTAGAACACCTGGACGGCCGCTTCCAGCTGGTCCTCGGCGAGGGCGATGACGTCGCAGTCGGTGCCGTCGCCGAGCACCACGGTCTGCTTCTCCAGGGCCCGCTGCAGCGCCTTGATGTCATCGCGCAGCCGGGCGGCCCGCTCGTACTCCTCGGCCCGGGCCGCCTCCCGCATGTCCGCTTCCAGCCGGTGGATGAACCGGTCGGTCTGCCCGGCCATGAAGTCGCAGAACTCCTCGGCCAGCAGCCGGTGCTCGGCCTCGCTGACCCGGCCCACGCACGGCGCCGAGCACTTGCCGATGTAGCCGAGCAGGCACGGCCGCCCGATCTGGCCCGCCCGCTTGAACACCCCGGCCGAGCAGGTCCGCACCGGGAAGACGCGGAGCAGCGCGTCGACCGTCTCCCGGATGGCCCACGCGTGCGAGTAGGGCCCGAAGTAGCGGACGCCGCGCCGCTTGGCGCCGCGCATCACCGTGACGCGGGGGTACTCCTCGTTCATGGTGACGGCGAGGTAGGGGTAGCTCTTGTCGTCCCGGTAGCGGACGTTGAACCGGGGGTCGAACTCCTTGATCCAGGAGTACTCCAGCTGCAGCGCCTCGACCTCGGTGGCCACCACGGTCCAGTCCACGCTGGCCGCCGAGCGGAGCATCGTCTGGGTCCGCGGGTGCAGCCCGGCGAAATCGGCGAAGTAGGAATTCAGCCGGGACCGGAGGTTCTTGGCCTTCCCGACGTAGATGACCCGGCCGTGCTCGTCACGGAACCGGTACACCCCCGGCGATTCCGGGATGGACCCGGGCGCTGGCCGGTAGGAGTGCGGATCTGCCACGCAGCAACTCTATGCGGGCTCCCCGGTGACCGCGTGAAGGGCGGACCGCGCGGCGAGGGCCGCGCCACGGGCGCCGGCCCGGTCCAGGTCCGGCACCAGCGCGAAGTCCACCACCGCGTGCTGCTCGGCGCGCAGCGTCGTGTGCGCCGACACCCGGTCCAGGAACCAGGCACTGAACACCGGGTCCGCCTCGACCACGCCCCCGCCGACGAAGTAGGTGCCCGGGTCGGTGAACATGGCCGCGATGGAGAATACCCGGCCCAGGGCCATGGCCTGCTGCTCGAAGATGTGCCGGGCCAGCGGGTCACCCGCCTCGCCGAAGCCGCGCACCAGCTTGGCCGCCTTGGCCAGCGGCAGCGTGGCGAGCTCGTGCCCGGGGAACTGGCCGAGCCAGTACGGCAGCAGGTTCCGCTCGATGCCGGTGAGCGAGGCGACGCTCTCCGCGTCTCCGGGGAGCCCGCAGTTGCAGGCGGGCACCGGCTGGCCGTCGGCCAGCAGCCCGTCCAGCGGGATCTGCACGTGGCCGAGCTCGCCGGCCATCCCGGCCGCCCCGCTGACCACCTCCCCGGCCTCGACCAGGCCGCCGCCGAGGCCGGTGCCGACGATGGCGGCCACGCTGGAATGCCGCGGCGCGGCGGCACCGAACCGGGCGTAGTGGGCGTACAGCGCGGCCGCGTTGGCGTCGTTGGTGTAGATCACCGGGAGGCCCAGCCGCTCCTCCAGCGCGGCCCGGATGTTGAAGCCGGCCCAGCCCGCGTGCCCGAGGTTGGTCCCGCCGCGGGACGACAGCACCCCGTCGGCGCTGGCCGGGCCCGGGGTGTCCAGCCCGACCCCGTGCACCACCGCCCGCGGCACCCCGGTGACGTCGAGCACCTGGTCGAAAGAGGCGGCCAGCGCCTCGATGGCGGCGTCCGGTCCCTCCCGCACCCGGCTCGGCCGCTCCAGCATGTGATCGACCAGGAAGCGCCCGCCCTCGGCCAGCACGGTGGCGTTGTTCATCGTGCCGCCGTTGTCCAGCCCGACGATGACCGACTGCGGGGAATATCCCATCCTGCGCCTCTCCTGCCCGAGCACTGGCAGGCAGCGTAACGCCTGGGAGCCCTTGCCGATAAGCGTCAGTCCTCGAACGCGGCCACCGGCGGGCAGGCGCACACCAGGTTGCGGTCGCCGTAGGCCTGGTCGATGCGGCGCACCGGCGGCCAGTACTTGCCGCGCCGGTCACCGGGCAGCGGGTACGCCGCCTGCTCACGCTCGTACGGGTGCTTCCAGTCCGCGCTGAGCAGCATCGACGCGGTATGCGGGGCGCCCCGCAGCGGATTGTCCTCGCGGTCGTACTCGCCGGAGGCGACCTTGTCGATCTCGTCCCGGATGGCCAGCATCGCGTCGCAGAACCGGTCCAGCTCGGCCAGGTCCTCGCTCTCGGTCGGCTCCACCATCAGCGTCCCGGCCACCGGGAAGGACATCGTCGGGGCGTGAAATCCATAGTCGATGAGGCGTTTCGCCACGTCCTCCACGGTCACGCCGGTCTCCCGGGTGACCGGCCGGAGGTCCAGGATGCACTCGTGCGCCACCAGCCCGCCGCGGCCGGTGTACAGCACCGGGTAGCGCCCGCCCAGCCGGCGGGCGACATAGTTGGCGGCCAGGATGGCGACCCCGGAGGCCTGCCGCAGCCCGTCCGGGCCCATCATCCGCAGGTAGGCCCAGGAGATGGGCAGGATGCCGGCCGACCCGTACGCGGCCGCCGCGACCGGGCCCGCCTTCCGCCCGGGCAGGAAGTCGGCCAGGTGAGCCTGGACCGCGACCGGGCCGACGCCGGGACCGCCGCCGCCGTGCGGGATGCAGAACGTCTTGTGCAGGTTCAGGTGCGACACGTCCGCGCCGAACCGGCCCGGCCGGGCCAGGCCGACCAGCGCGTTGAGGTTGGCGCCGTCCACGTACACCTGGCCGCCCGCGGCGTGCACCGCCTCGCACACGGCGCTGACCGTCTCCTCGAACACGCCGTGGGTGGACGGGTAGGTCAGCATGATGGCGGCCACCTGGCTGCCCCGGGACTCCAGCTTGGCCGCCAGGTCGCCCAGGTCGATGGCACCGTCGGCGCCGCACTTGACCACCACGACCCGCAGCCCGGCCAGGACGGCGCTGGCCGCGTTGGTGCCGTGCGCCGACTCCGGGATGAGGCAGACGTCCCGCCCGGTGTCGCCGCGGGCGCTGTGGTAGCCCCGGATGGCGAGCAGCCCGGCCAGCTCGCCCTGGGAGCCCGCGTTGGGCTGCAGGCTGACCGCGTCGTAGCCGGTGATCTCGGCCAGCCACCGCTCCAGGTCGCTGGTCAGCGCCGCATACCCGCGGGCCTGCGCCGCCGGGGCGAATGGGTGCAGCCCGGCGAACTCCGGCCAGGTCACCGGCTCCATCTCCGCGGCCGCGTTGAGTTTCATCGTGCACGATCCGAGCGGGATCATCGACCGGTCCAGGGCGATGTCGAAGTCCGCCAGGCGGCGCAGGTAGCGCAGCAGCGCGGTCTCGCTGCGGTGCTCATGGAAGACCGGGTGGGCCAGGAACCCGGACTGGCGGAGCAGCCCGGGCGGCAGCGCGCTGCCCGGCCCCGGGCCGGGGACGGCCGCGTCCGGATGAGCGCCCGGGACCAGGGCCTCGGCCACCTCCCGCAGGCATGCCTCGGTGGTGGTCTCGTCGCAGGCGGCCTGCACCGTGTCCGCATCGACCAGGAGCAGGTTGTAGCCCGCCTCCCGGGCCCGCTGCACGGCGGCCGCCGCGCCGCCGGGCAGGGTGACCCGGATGGTGTCGAAGAAGCCCCCTTCCGGCACGCCGGCCCCGCGGGCCCGCAGCATCGCCGCCAGCCGCGCCGCCCGGCCGTGCACGGCAGCCGCGATGGCGGTCAGCCCGTCCGGGCCGTGGTAGACCGCGTACATGGCGGCCAGCACCGCCAGCAGCACCTGGGCGGTGCAGATGTTGCTGGTCGCCTTCTCGCGGCGGATGTGCTGCTCGCGGGCCTGCAGCGCGAGCCGGTAGGCGGGCCGGCCGTCGGCGTCCAGCGAGACGCCGACCAGCCGGCCGGGCAGCTGCCGGCGCAGCCCGTCCCGGGCGGAGATGTAGGCGGCGTGCGGGCCGCCGTACCCCATGGGCACGCCGAACCGCTGCGAGCTGCCGACCGCGATGTCCGCGCCCAGCTCCCCGGGCGGTGTCAGCAGGGTCAGCGCGAGCAGGTCGGCGGCGACCGCGGCCAGGGCCCCGCGCCGGTGCGCGGCGTCGATCGCCGGCCGCAGGTCGCGGACCGCGCCGCTCGCCCCCGGGTACTGCAGCAGGACGCCGAACAGCGCGCCCTCCGGCTGCGCCTCGATCACTGCCGGGGTCACCTCGGTGACGGCCAGCTCGATGCCGAGCGGCTCGGCCCGGGTGGCCAGCACGGCCAGGGTCTGCGGCAGGCAGTCGGCGTCGGCCAGGAACACCCGGCCCCGGCCGGCCGCCCGCCGGGCCAGCGTCATCGCCTCCGCGGCCGCGGTCGCCTCGTCCAGCAGCGATGCCCCGGCGACCGGCAGCGCGGTCAGGTCGGCGATGGCCGTCTGGAAGGTGAGCAGCGCCTCCAGGCGGCCCTGCGAGATTTCCGGCTGGTAGGGGGTGTAGGCCGTGTACCAGGCCGGGTTCTCCAGCACGTTGCGGCGGATCACCGCCGGGGTGATGGTCGGGTAGTAGCCCAGGCCGATCATCGAGGTGGCCACGGTGTTCTGGGCGGCCAGCGCGCGCAGCTCGGCGAGCGCCTCCGCCTCGGACGCGGCCGGCGGCAGGTCCAGCGGGCGGGGGTCGGCCAGCCCGGGCGGCAGGGCCGCGGCGGTGAGGTCGTCGAGCGAGGCGTAGCCGATCGCGCTCAGCATCCGCTGCTGCTCGTCGGCCGACGGTCCTATGTGCCGTGCGGCGAAGTTCATCGGAGCCTCCAGAGGGAGCCGCCAGGCACGCTCCGTGCCTGCCTGGTCCTCCCCCTCTGTCGTGACCGCCCCGGCCGCGGCCAGCATGGCCGGCGCCCGGGCGCAGAACTCCAGAGATGCCTGTCCCGTCCGGTCCTGGCTGCCTGAGAGGTTCCGGGGAGGTTGCCCCTTCGGCGCCCCGCGCTGGCTGCGCGGGAACTCTCCCGGACGGTGTGATCGGCTGTGCCGAGCTTACCCGAGGCGGGGAGGGACCCCCGGCACCCCGGCGCATTCCCGCGGGTCGCCCGGCCCTGGGCCGGGCGGTCAGCCCGTCTTGCGGGCCCGCCGCCGGGCCAGCTCATCGGCCTCGCGGGAGCCGGCCGGCGGCTCCGCCGCGGGCTCCGCGCTCTCGGCCTGCTCGGCGGGCAGCTCGGCCAGCGTGCCGTCCACTTCCTGCCAGATGCGGCCCAGTGCGATGCCGAACACTCCCTGGCCGCCCTGGAGCAGGTCAACCACCTCATCGGAGGAGGTGCACTCGTAGACGCTGACCCCGTCACTCATCAGGGTCACCCTGGCCAGGTCGTCGGTGCCCCGGCTGCGCAGGTGGGTCACGGCGGCCCGGATCTGCTGCAGCGATATCCCGGTGTCCAGCAGCCGCTTGACCACCTTGAGCACCAGGATGTCCCGGAACCCGTACAGCCGGGCCGACCCGGATCCGGTGGCCGCGCGGACGCTGGGCTCGACGAGCCCGGTCCGCGCCCAGTAGTCGAGCTGGCGGTACGTGATCCCGGCGGCCGCGCAGGCCGTCGGGCCCCGGTAGCCGATGCCGGCCGGCCTGGACTCGACGTCGTCGCCGAACAGCAGGCCTTGCTCGCCGGCCTGCTGCATCGCCGCACCGCGCACACCCGGCGACTGCCTGTTACCTTTGGTTACCGCCACGCCTGCCTCCACCCGGGAGCTGACCACCCTGGGTACTTGTTTCGCACGGTAGGCTGGCGGCCCCGGTCCCGTCAACGATCGGCGACGGCGCGTCGCGCAGGCCGCTGCCTCACGTGGCCCGCCCGAAATCCTCGGGGGTGATGGTGTCCAGGAACTCGCGGAACTTCTCGACCTCATCCTCCTGCTCGTCCGGGATGGCCACGCCCGCCTCGTCGAGGACATCCTCGCTGGCGTAGATGGCGGCCCCGGTGCGCAGGGCCAGCGCGATGGAGTCGGACGGCCGGGCGCTGACCTCTTTCCCGTTGGAGAAGATCAGGTCGGCGAAGAAGATGCCATCCCGCAGTGCCGTGATGTTCACCGTCTGGAGCTGGACCTCCAGCGCTTCCAGCACGTCACGGAAGAGGTCGTGGGTGAGCGGCCGGGCCGGGACCATGCCCTGCTGGGCGAAGGCGATCGCGGTAGCCTCAACCGGCCCGATCCAGATTGGCAGGTACCTGTCCCCCTGCGTCTCCTTCAGCAGGACGATGGGCTGGTTCGTGGGCATCTCGACCCGGACGCCGACGACCTCCATCTTCCTCACGGCGGCTCCGTCCTCACGTGTGCCTGACGCGCTGGCTCAGGCGTGGACCCCTGCGATGGCACTCCTTGCCAACGTACACCCGGGATGAGCGATGTCACGCGCCGGACCCGGCGGCGGCGGGACCGGCGAAGCCGGTGTCTCCGAACCCGGTGCCGGGGAATCCGGCGTCCGCGAAACCGGCCTCTGCCAGCCCTGTCTCCGGGAATCCGGCCTCGGCCAGCGCGCCGTCCATCAGGGTGGCGTGCAGCTGCAGGGACAGCGCCGCGATCTCCCGGGCGGTCTGCCCGGCCCGGTCCCGCGACCCGGCGCTGCGCTGCCGCAGCGTGGGCGCCACCACCTGCTCGATGAGCGAGGTCTCCCGCTCGACGGCCGCCCGGACCGCCCGCAGGTGCCGGGCCTGCACGCCGTACCGGTTCAGCGCGACGATGATCCGCGCCGCCTCCAGGGCCTCCGGCCCGTACTGCCGCCCGGCCGCCTTGACCAGCCCGAAATCCTCCAGCTCGGCCAGGTGGCGGTCCTCGATCCCGGCTGATTCCAGGAGTTCGCGCCTGCTCAGCGGCCGGGCCGCGCGGCGGCCCGCCGGGCCGCCGCCGTCCGGGCCGCCCCCGTCAGCCGCCGCGAGCCGGTCCTTGATCACCCGCAGCGGCAGGTACTCGTCCCGCTGGGCGGTCAGGATGTAGCGCAGCCGCTCCACGTCGGCGGGGCTGAACCGCCGGTAGCGGGACGGCGAGCGGGCAGGCTGGATGAGCCCCTCGGATTCCAGGAAGCGGATCTTCGAGACGCTCACATCGGGAAAGTCGCCGCGAAGCTGGGCCAGCACCTCGCCGATGCCGAAACCCGCCCGGGTGGGCTGTGCGCTCATGCCCCGACCTGCGCGCCCCCGCCACCACGCTCCACCTGCGGCCTCCGGCCGGTGAGGAACACCAGGCGGAACTTGCCGATCTGCACCTCGTCGCCGCCGTTCAGCGCGGCTTCCTCGATCCGCTCCTGGTTGACGTAGGTGCCATTGAGGCTGCCGACGTCGCGCACGGTGAACCGGTCCCCGTGCCGGTAGAACTCCGCGTGCCGCCGGGACACCGTGACGTCGTCAAGGAAGATGTCGCTGTCCCGGTGCCGCCCGGCCGTGGTGATGTCGCTGTCCAGCAGGAACCGGCTGCCCGCATTGGGCCCCCGCTTGACCACCAGCAGCGCGGTGCCGCCGGGCAGCGACTCCATGGAGGCCGGGTCGGCGAAAGGCTCCTCGCCGTACTCCGCCTCGGCCACATCCCCGCCCAGCGAGATGATGGACGTGGTCTCACCCGGCCGGTCGGCCCCCATGCGCGCGAGCATCGTCCCGCAATGCAGGCAAAAGCGCGCGTCGTCAGGGTTGGCCTGGCCGCACCGGGTGCAGTAAATGCTCGGCATGTCGTGGCCCAGCCTCTCCTCTGCTGGCCATGGGCTCGGGGCTGGCACGACGTCCGCCCCCGCCCGTTCCCCGTGCTCGGCTGTCCCGTGCTCGGCTGATCGCGTCCACGCTACCTGCGGCGGACCCGGCGGGTCCATGCGCCACGCGCGTCGCCCCGCCGGGGTGAACCGGGCCCGCCACCCGCGGCGCCGCCCTGATCCCGGCGACGACTCCACGCCCCGGGACCCGCCCGGGGCACTATCGTGTCGCCTCCGCCACATACTGGCCGCACCTCCGACGCCTGCACGCTCCGATGAGGCTGGATTGTCTCACGGGTGGCGATGTCCTCGCTGGACACTGAACAGGCCAGCTTAGCCGGGAAAGTCAGCCCCCGGAACGCTCCGCGATCGCGGCCCACTCATCCAGCAGCGCCTGCGCGGTGTCCGCGTCGGCGCCCTCGGCCCACAGGTGGGTCACCGCGTCGGCCGGATCCGGCAGCACCAGCACCCAGCCGCCGTCCGGCTCGACGATCCGGACCCCGTCCGTGGTGTCCACGGTCCGGTTGCCCGCCGCCTCCACCACGGTCCGCATCACGGCGCCCTTGGCCGCCCACGGCGTGGGCATGGAGCGCCGCAGCAGGTGCGCGGCCGGGATCCGGGCGTCGATCTGGCTCAGCGTGAGCCGGGTCCGGGCGACCAGGCCGAGGATCCGGGTGAAGGCGGCGATGCCGTCCAGGGTGCGGCTGAACTCGGGGACCACGTACCCGCCCCGGCCGTCGCCACCGAAAATTACATCCTCGCCCGCGGTGGCCTCGGTGAGCCCGTGCAGCGAGGTGGGCGTCCAGTCCACCTGCACCCCGTGGAACCGGCAGACCTGCTCGGCCACCCGGGTGGTGGTCACCGGCAGCGCCACCCGGCCGGACCGCCGTTCCGCCGCGATCAGGTCCAGCACGACCAGCAGGGCCCGGTCGTCGCTGATCATCGCGCCCCTGTCGTCCACCAGCATGATGCGCTCGCCGACCTGGTCGAAGCGGACCCCGAAGGCGGCGCGGGACGAGGCGACCAGTTCGGACAGCCGCTGCAGGCCGGCCCGGACCTGGGCCAGGCTCTGGGTGGGGTTGGCCTCGTCGAGGCGGTTGTTGACGGTCAGCACCTCGACCCCGAGGCGGCCCAGCAGGCCGGGCAGCACCAGGGAGACGGTGCCGCCGGCACAGTCCACCACCACCTTGAGCCCGGCCTCCCGCACGCCGGTCATGTTCACGCTGCGGACGAGTTCCTGCGCGTACGACTCGACCACCCGGGACGGGTAGGCCAGTTCCGCGATCTCGCCGGGGAAGGCCCGGCGGTACTCCTGCCGGGAGAACACCCGCTCCAGCTTGCGCGCGGCGGCCTGGGACAGCTCGGCGCCGCGCTCGTCCAGGAACACCAGGTCGATGGACTGCGGGTCGCCGGGCGTGGTCCGCAGCGCGATCCCCCCGCTGCACGCGCTGCGCGCGGTCTGGAACCTGGCCACCGGCAGCGGCTGCGCCTCCAGGTCAACCACGTTGATGGCGCTGGCGTTCAGCGCGCACTGCACGGCCCGCTTGAGCGCCCGCGCCGCCCGGGACACGTCGCGGGACGTGGTGACCGTGGAGCCCTTCCGCAGCGTGGTCGCGTACGCGCTCGACAGCCGGACGCACAGCTCCGGGGTGATCTCCACGTTGACCAGGCCGGACACGCCCCGCGGGCCGAACAGCGTGCGCTGGCCGCGGGACTCCCAGATGACGCTGGTGTTCACCACCGCGCCGGCCTCGATCGTCTTGAACGGGTAGACCTTGACCCCGGCCGACAGGTAGGCCTCCGGCTCGATCACGCACTCGTCGCCGACCACCGCGCCTTCCTCGATCCGCGCGTTCGGCATGACGTCGGTGTTCTTGCCGATGACGCAGCCGCGGAGGGTGACGCCCTGGCCCACGTAGACGTTGTTGTGCACCACGGCGCGGTGCAGGAAGGCACCCTCCTTGACCACCACGTTGCTGCCCAGCACGGTGAACTCGCGCAGTTCCGCGCCCGCCTCGACCTTGGCGTAGTCGCCGATGCACAGCGGCCCGGAGAGCACCGCCTCCGGGTCCACCTCGGCCCCCTCGGCCACCCAGACGCCCGGGGACACCTCGAATCCGTCGATCTCGGTGTCCACCCGGCCGGACAGCACGTCGGCCTGGGCCTTGAGGTAGCTCTCGTGGGTGCCCACGTCTTCCCAGTAGCCGTCGGCGATCCAGCCGAACAGCGGCGCCCCGCGCTTGAGCAGGGCCGGGAACACGTCGCCGGACCAGTCCACCGGCTCGCCGGGCTGCACCTCGGCCAGCACCTCGGGCTCCATCACGTAGATCCCGGTGTTGACCGTGTCCGAGAACACCTGGCCCCAGGTGGGCTTCTCCAGGAAGCGCTGGATCCGGCCGTCCTCCCCGACGATGATGATGCCGAACTCCAGCGGGTTGGGCACCCGGGTGAGCCCGACGGTGACCAGCGCGCCGCTCTCCTTGTGCGCCGCGGACCATCGCGGACAGGTCGATGTCGGTGAGCGCGTCGCCCGAGATGACCAGGAACGGCTCGTCGCGCAGCGCGTCACCGGCGTTCTTCACGCTGCCCGCGGTGCCGAGCGGCATCTCCTCGGTGGCGTACTGCAGGCGCATGCCCACGTCCTCGCCGTCCCCGAAGTAGTTCCGGACCAGCGAGGCGAGGAACGCCGTCGTCACGACCGTCTCGTCGAAGCCGTGCCGCTTGAGCAGCCGCAGCACGTGCTCCATGATCGGCTTGTTGCAGACGGGCAGCAGGGGCTTGGGCTGGTTGGCGGTCATCGGGCGCAGCCGGGTGCCCTCACCGCCGGCCATCACGACGGCCTTCACCGCTGACGGGCCTCCTTCCACAGCATCGGCGCACGCTTACCGCCCGCGCCCGGCCCGGGCCATCCCCGGGCCGGTGCCGCTGGGTGCCTCCATCATGACGGCCGGGTCCCCGCCCGGCCACCGCCGCCGCCCCCGGCCGGGCCGGCCGTCACCTGCCGCGCCTGGGCCAGGTACAGGCCGGCCGCCCACCAGTAGAGCGCCGTGCCCCAGCAGGCGAACGCCCACCCGGCCACCTTGGCCACCAGCGCCAGGGTCCCCCCGTAGGCGCCCAGCAGCAGCAGCGGGAAGGCGTACATCAGGCACAGCGTGGCCGCCTTGCCCACGAAGCTGACCTGCAGCGGCTCGCAGCCGTGCGCCCGCAGCCACAGCAGCGCGCCGCCCAGCACCAGTTCCCGGCCGACCAGCAGGCCGACCAGCCACCACGGGATGATGGCCCGCACCGCCAGCGAGATCAGCATGGCCGCGATGTAGAGCCGGTCGGCGGCCGGGTCGAGCACCTGGCCCAGCCGGCTCTCCTGGTGCCAGGCCCGGGCGATCTTGCCGTCCAGCCAGTCGGTGGCCGCGGCCGCGAACAGCAGGACCACGGCCCATCCGTCCGCGTGCGGGCCCAGCACCAGCCAGATGAAGACCGGGACGCCCGCCAGGCGGGCCATGCTCAGCAGGTTGGGCACGGTCCAGATGCGGTCCGGGAGGCGGTCCCCGGCGGCGTCCGGGACAGCCGTCCCGGCCGCCGGTTCCACGGCGTGAGCGTCCGCGGCGCCCGGGCCGGCCGCCTGCGGGGCCGCCCCCGCCGCGCCGCTGCCTGTCTCCACGACGGCCCCTTAGGTCGCAGTACACACCCGCCGCCGACCCTACCCGGCGGCTGCCCCCCCGTCGTCACCCGCGGGCTGCCGCCCCGTCATCCGGGGCGGCGGCCGGCGGGCGCCGGCGGCCCGGCCCACGGTGAGTGAGCCGGCCGGAACCGGGTAGTGGTCGCCCAACTGCACATGCCCGAGAAGGAAGAAGGACAGGAGCGATCATGCTCACACTGACCGACGGCGCCGTCTCGGCGATCCGTAACCTGACCTCACAGCCGGAACTGCCCGACCAGACCGGCCTGCGCATCATGTCCCAGCCGGACGGCGGCCCGGCCTTCCAGGTCACCCTGGCGGAAAGCCCGGCCGACGGTGATCAGGTGATCGAGACCGAGGGCGCCCGGGTGTTCCTGGAGCCGGACGCCGCAGTCGCGCTGGACGACAAGTCGCTGGACGCGCAGGTGGATGGCGAGGGCACGGTGGCCTTCACGCTGGCTGAGCAGATCGCCTGACCGGCGGCCCCCGCCGGGCGTAGCTTCCGCCCGGCGGGGAATTGTCACCCTGCGACGCCAATGTGGGCGTCCGGGGGCAGCGACGGGGGCACCATCATCATTCCGGCTGGCGCCGCTGGCGCCTGCCCGCCGCGCGTGCGCTCCTGCGGAACGGCCTGCGGGCACGGGCCAGGCGGAGCGGAGCAGGCATGGACGTGACCAGGGGGCTGGAAGACCTGCTGGTCGTCGCGCTCGTCGCGGCCCTGACCCCGCTGATCATCGCGGTGCTGCCGGGCCCGCGGGTGCCGCAGGTGGTCGTCTTCCTGCTCGGCGGCGTCCTGATCGGGCCGCACGGCCTGGGCATCGCCGACACGGCCAGCATCCAGCTGCTGTCCAACATCGGCCTCGGATTCCTGTTCCTGCTGGCCGGCTACGAACTGGATCCCCGGCTGCTGCGCCAGCAGCCGGGAAGGCTGGCCATCGCCGGGTGGCTAGCGGCGGCCGTGCTCGCGGTGGGGGTGGTGGCCGGCCTCGGCGCGGCCGGGTACGTCCATGACTATGTCCCGGTGGGACTGGCCCTGACCACCACGGCGCTGGGCACCCTGCTGCCGATCCTGCAGGACAACCACATGCTCAGCGGCCGGTTCGGCAGCTACGTGCTGGCCGCCGGGGCGGTGGGCGAGCTGCTGCCCACGATCGCGATCTCGGTGTTCCTGACCCAGCGGGACCACTTCGTGGCGCTCGCGTCGGTGGCCCTGGTCGGGGTGCTGGCGCTGGCGCTCACCTTCATACCCCGGCTGGCCGCCCGCCGGACGGTGCAGCGGGCCATCAGCGAGGGCCAGGACGCCACCGGGCAGACCACCCTGCGCTGGGCCACCGTGCTGCTGTTCCTGCTGCTCACGTTGGCCAGCAAGTTCGGCCTCGACGTGGTGCTGGGCGCCCTGCTGGCGGGGATCGTGCTGCGCGGCTGGACCCGTGAGATGAAGATGGACACCACCGGGCTGGAACACAAATTCGACGCGGTCGGCTACGGGATCTTCATCCCGATCTTCTTCGTGGCCTCCGGGATGACCCTGGACCTCAAGGCCATCATCGGCGACCCGCTGCGGCTGTTCCTCTTCTTCGGGCTGCTGCTGGCGGTGCGCGGGCTGCCCGCGCTGCTGGTCTACCGGGGCGTCCTGCCGCTGCGCCAGCGGGCCCAGATGGCGTTCATCACCGCGACGACGATGCCGCTGCTGATCGCGCTGGCCGAGATCGGGCTGCGGGACCACGTCATGCTGCCGGCCACCGCCGCGGCCATGGTCGGCGCCGGCGTGCTGTCCGTGCTCATCTTCCCGCCCGTTGCGGTGCTGCTCGGCCGGGGCGGCCAGCCCGCGGACGCCGTCAGGGCGCCTGCCAGCCCGTAGCGATGCCCTGGCCGACCCCGATGCACATGCTGGCCACGGCCCGGCCGGCGCCCCGCCGCCGGAACTCGTGCAGCAGGGTGGCCGTGATCCGCGCGCCGGAGCAGCCCAGCGGGTGGCCGATGGCGATCGCGCCGCCGTTCACGTTGACCCGGTCGCCGTCCAGCTTCAGCTCGTCGCACACCGCCACCGCCTGCGCGGCGAAGGCCTCGTTGACCTCGACGAGATCGAGGCTGCCGGCCTCCCAGCCGGTACGCCGCAGCAGCTTGCCGACCGCGGGGACCGGGCCGATGCCCATGTAATCCGGGTGCACCCCGGCCGTGGCGGTGCCGGCGTACCGGGCCAGCGGGGTGAGCCCGGCCGCCTCGGCCACCTCCTGGCTGACCAGCACGACCCCGGCCGCCCCGTCGTTGAGCGGCGAGGAGTTGCCGCCGGTTACCGTCCCGCCCGGGCGGAAGGCGGGCCGCCTGGCCGCCAGGTCCTCCAGGGTCAGGCTCCGGCCGGATGCCCTCGTCCTGGGTGACCGGGCCGGCGGGCGCGGTGACCGGCACGATCTCGTCGCCGAACCGCCCGGCGCTGCTGGGCGGCCGCGGCCCGCTGGTGGCTGCGCAGCGCGAACTCGTCCTGGCGTTCCCGGCTCACCCGGTACCGGTCGGCCACGTTCTCCGCGGTCTCCCCCAGGCTGACCGGCGGGTACATCTCCTGCATGAGCGGGCTGACCAGCCGCCAGCCCAGCCGGGTGTCCGCCACCCCGGCCTCCCGCGGGTAGGGCTCGGCCGCCCGGGGCAGCACGAACGGCGCCCGGGTCATCGACTCGGCCCCGCCGGCCAGCACGATGTCGGCCTCGCCGGCCGCGATGGCCCGGGCCGCGCTGGCGATGGCCTCCAGCCCGGACCCGCACAGCCGGTTGACGGTCGCCCCCGGCACCTCCACCGGCAGCCCGGCCAGCAGCACGCCCATCCGGGCCACGTTGCGGTTGTCCTCGCCCGCCTGGTTGGCCGCGCCCCAGTAGACGTCGTCGATGCGGGCCGGGTCCAGCCACGGGTTGCGGGCCAGCAGCGCCTTGATCACCTCGGCGGTCAGGTGGTCCGGCCGCACCGCGGCCAGCGCGCCCTTGACCCGGCCGACCGGGGTCCGGCATGCGTCCACCGCGAAAACCGCTGTCATGTCTGCCTCCATGCTGCCGCGGGCCTGCCCTCCGAGACTACCCGCGATCCGCACGGACGCACGGATAGCGCACGCCCGCTGGCGAGGCGGGGCGCGCCGCAGGCGTGTCCCCTCCGAGCCAGCGAATGCGCGGGGGGCTCCGGGGGTCGTCCCCCCGGGCTAGCGCTGCGTACGGCTGGGGCGGCGGGACGCGGCCGCCCAGGGCGCCCGGATGGCCAGCCGGACCGCGCTGGCCTGCCCGGCCAGGGCCAGGGCGGCCTGGTAACCCGGCGGCGCGGGCAGCGAGATCAGCGAGCAGCCGTGCACCCTGGTCGCCGCCATCACCTGCTCCGGCCCGCCCGGGACGGCCACGCCGACCGGCCCGTCCGGGCTGCCCAGCACCGGGAAGTCGCCGATGCCGTCGTGGCCGGTCCCCTCGCCGGTGCACTTGAGCACCGCCTCGGCCCGCACCCACCAGCGCATGACCAGGTCGTGCCGGCCGGGCTCGCTGAGCGAGCGGCCCCATTCCGCGTCCCGTGCGTCCATGTCCGCGGACAGCGCGCACACGCAGCCGGACGGCTGCTGCTCCACGTCCACGCCGACCTCGCTGGCCGGCCACCGCGATCACCACCGCGTCGCCGCTGTGCGCCAGCGAGAAATGCAGCCCGTAGCCGAACGGCAGGGCGGGCCGGCCGGTCGGCTTGCCGCACCGGGGACAGGGCTCGCGGCGGAACTGCAGGCTGGACGGCGGGATGTCCAGGTAACCGGAGAGCACCCGGCGCAGCATCACGTGCGCGGCGGTGTAGCGGCGCCGGTCGGCCCGGAACGCGAAGGAGGCCGCCCTCTTGTGCTCCTCCAGGCTGAGCTCGGCCAGCTCAGGGCGGCCCACGGCGACCGTGGTGATGTCCAGCCACCAGACATCCGCGCAGCCGGCCGGCGGCACTGGGTACATCCGTCACCCCCGCCGGCTGCGCCAGCCCGCTGCCGGGCAGCCCGCCAGATCCCGTGTGTCCATGGTGATGTGCGTCGCCTCGCATCCAACGTCGGTACACCGCGCATGCCGAGGTTCCTGGCGTGCACCTTACCGGTCACCCGCGGGCCTGCCGCCCCGGCGGCCGGCGGCCGGGCGGCCGTCATCAAGAGTTCAGTAAACCCGTGCTCGCCGTGGCGTGCCAGCTACCGCCCGTAAAAGACGGTATTGTCCGACAACGGGCACCCGCTGGCCGCTACTCCGGTCCGGTCAGGCCGGGCTGGACAGCGACAGGGCGAAGCGGCCCTGGTCGTCGGTCCACCAGGAGCGCATCGCGAAGCCCGCGGCGGCGAGTTCCGCCGCCACCCCCGGCCGCCGGAACTTGGCCGACACCTCGGTCCGCCACTCCTCGCCGGCGGCGAAGGAGACCGTGAGGCCGATGGCAGGCAGCCGGACCACCTGGTCGGTGGCCGAGCGCAGCCGCATCTCGATCCACTCCTGCCCGGCGTCCCAGGCCGCCACGTGGTCGAACGCGTCCGCGTCGAAGTCGGCGCCCAGCTCGGTGTTGAGCACGGCGAGCACGTTCTTGTTGAAGGCCGCCGTCACCCCGGCGGCGTCGTCGTAGGCGGCGAGCAGCACGGCCGGGTCCTTCACCAGGTCGGTGCCGAGCAGCAGGGCATCACCGGGGCCCAGCCCGGCCCGCAGCCGGGCCAGGAAGGCGGCCCGCTCGCCAGGCAGCAGGTTGCCGATGGTGCTGCCGAGGAAGGCCACCAGCCGGGGCCCGTCCGTGCCGCCCAGGCCGAGGTCCGCCTCGAAATCAGCCACCACCCCCTTAACGGCCAGCCCGGGGTAACTGGCCAGCACCCGGCGCGCGGCCCCGGTGAGCGCTGACTCGCTGACGTCCACCGGCACGTAGCTGCGCAGCGTCCCGGGGCCGCGGAGCGCGTCGAGCAGCAGCCGGGTCTTCTCCGAGGAGCCGGATCCCAGCTCGATCAGGGTCGCGGCGCCGGCTGGCGGCGGCGATGTCCGGCGCCGCGGCGGCCAGGATGGACCGCTCGGCCCGGGTCGGGTAGTACTCCGGCAGCAGGGTGATCTTCTCGAACAGCTCACTCCCCCGGTCGTCATAGAACCACTTCGGCGGCAGCCATTTCGGCGTGGCGGTCAGCCCGGCCCGGGCGTCCGCGCGCAGCGCCGCGCGGGCGAAGCCGTCGGGCAGGCGCCGGTCGATCTGGAGTCGGCTCACGGTCGGAGATTCCCTTCCCTCGGTCGTCACGCAGCGGTGGTGGGGCATGGAGTGCTGGCAGGCCAGGGGGTGGCAGCCGGTAAACCGGCGGGCTTCAGCGGGGACACGTCGACCTGGCCCGGCCGGGCGGTGAGCACCGAGCGTTCCGGCACCTCGATCCAGCCCGGCTCGTCATCCGCGGGCTCGGAGGCGACGACGGCGCTGGACGCGGTGCCCCGGAAGCACAGCGTGTCCCCGGCCGCGGTGGCCGCGATCGCCTCGCCGTCGGTGAGCAGGAAGTTGAACCGGCCGGCCACCCCGTGCGCGTCCAGGTCGGCGACCGCGCCGGCCAGCGCGCGGGCCATGTCCTCCCCGTCCCGCAGCCGGTGCAGCACCAGGGCCCAGGCCAGCGCGGAGTCGGTGCGGGACTCCAGGTCGAGCAGTTCCCCCGGCGGCAGCGTGGCGGCCAGGCCGGCGGTCGCCCCGGGCCAGCCGTTCAGGGTGCCGTTGTGACTGAACAGCCACCGGCCCCGCCGCGAACGGCGCGGCGGCCGCCTCCCCGGCGGCGGTCCCGTCGGTCGCGGAGCGGACCGCGGCCAGCAGGGCCCCGGTGCGGATCACCCGGGACAGGTCGGCGAAGGAGGGATCGGCCCAGATGGGCCCGGCCCGGCGGTAGCGGGCCGGGACCGGGTCGTCGCCGGCGTACCAGCCGACGCCGAACCCGTCCACGTTGACCGTCCCGTACCGCTGCCGGCGGGGCGTCCAGGACTGCCGGACCAGGCCGTGCGGCGGGTCGCTGAGCACCGCGCGCATCGTGGCGGGCGGTCCGAGGTAAGCCAGGTGGCGGCACATCCGGCCGCCTCACCGCCCCGGGCCGGGCGGCCGGCCCGGCGTCCCGCGCGGTGCGGAACCCGGCGAAGATCTGCCGCCGGATCGGGTAATCCCAGTTGCGGAAGGTGCCCCGGCAGGCCACCGGGCCCACCGCGAACGAGCCGCCGCGGAGCACCTTGTACCCGGGGCCGAAGAAGACCTCCGAGTACTCCCGGTACGGCCAGGCCCGGAAGCCCGGGTAGGGCAGGAAGTCGCTGCTGGTCCACTCCCAGACGTCCCCGATCAGCTGGCGCGCCCCGGACGGGGCCGCGCCGGCCGGGTAGCTGCCCGCCGGGGCCGGCTGCAGGTGCCGCTGGCCCAGGTTGGCCAGGTCCGGGGCAGGCTCCGCGTCGCCCCACGGGAAGCGCCGGGTCCGGCCGGCCGCCGGATCGAACCGGGCCGCCTTCTCCCATTCCGCCTCGGTGGGCAGCCGCCGGCCTGCCCACCGGGCGTAGGCCTGCGCCTCGTGGAAGCACACGTGCATCACCGGCTCGGCGGGCGGCACCGGCTCGGTGACCCCGAACCGGCGGCGCACCCAGCCGGATCCCTCGCGGCGCCAGAAGAGCGGTGCCTCCAGGCCGGCCCGCTGCCGGTGCGCCCAGCCGTCCGCCGTCCACCACCGCGGGTCGGCGTACCCGCCGTCGGCGATGAACTGCTGGTAGGCGGCGTTGGTCACCGGCGTGGTGTCCAGGTAGAAGGACGGGACCTCGACGCTGTGCGCAGGCCGCTCGTTGTCCAGCGCCCACGGCTCCGCCGAGGTGCCCATGGTGAACGGCCCGCCCGGGACCAGCACCTCGGCCGGCAGGCCCGCGGCGTCCGGCGGGGCCGCGGGCGGCGGCGGCGCGCTGAGCACCGCCGCGCCCGTGCGCAGCTGGTGGGTGGCGAGCATGGTCTCGTCGTGCTGCTGCTCGTGCTGGGCCACCATGCCGAACGCGAACCCGCTGGTCACCAGGGGCTCCCCGGTGAAGCGCGCGGCCTCCAGCACGTCCAGCACCCGGCCGCGGACCTCGTGGGCGTAGGCCCGCGCCTCGCCGGGCGGCAGCAGCGGGAGCGTGGGACGCTCCACCCGCGGGTGCTCGAACGCGTCGTAGATGGGGTCGATCTCGGGGCGCATCGGCTCCCGGCCGCCGACCGCCCGGAGCAGCCACAGCTCCTCCTGGTTGGCGATGTGCGCCAGATCCCAGACCAGCGGCGACATCAGCGGGGAGTGCTGGCGGACCAGGTCGGCGTCGTCCACGGCGTCGGTGAGCAGCCGGGTGCGCTCGCGCGCCGTCAGCAGGGTACCGGCGATCGCGGCGCGCAGCGCCTCGCCGCTGGGGTCCGGCGGGCGGCGGCCCGGGCGGGATGACGGTCATGATGACTCCTCCGGTGGGGGGCCGGACAACT
Organism: uncultured Actinomycetes bacterium; assembly: GCA_963840195.1. Classification (GTDB taxonomy): domain Bacteria; phylum Actinomycetota; class Actinomycetes; order Streptosporangiales; family Streptosporangiaceae; genus RYN-230. The sequence continues at coordinate 1,183 of CAWIYD010000028.1, read as the reverse complement.
GCAGGCCGAGCTGGCGGCCGGACGGGACGCCGCCATTGCGGGCCTCGTCGAGCCGGTCGTCGGCCGGGCAGCGGCCGCGCAGCACGTACTCGTCGGCGTAGCGGGCCACGGCGTCCCGCACCGGGCCGGGGGCGCCCAGGCGGCCCAGCGCGCCGTCGGCGGCGGCGAAGCAGTCCCGGGCGGCCCGGGCCAGGTCCGGCGCGGCCAGCCCGTAGCGGGCAGCGCGCAGCCACGGCGCAGGCGGGACGGGGGGACGCCCGTTGCCCCGGGACGCCGTGTGATCGGGGAGCGCCGCCGCGGGCCACAACGGCCCGGCCGCGGCCATCGCCGCCTGCCCGGCGGCCGGGTCCTCGACCAGGGCGGTGACCAGGGCGGCCGGCACGATCCAGCCATCACCGGGCTGGGCGTCGATGACCCGCAGCTCCAGGTGCCCGCGCGGCCGCACCGGCGGGAACAGCGTGGACAGGTGATAGTCGAGGTCGGATGCGGTGGGGCGGTCCGCGGCCGGGCCGCGCAGCCACTGCCGGAAGGTGAGGCCGGCCGGCACGGTCCAGCACGGCGAGCCCGGCCGCCGGACGCACATGACCTCGGCGTCCAGCACGTAGGCGGCCCACGCGGCCCGCGGGTCGGCGCCGTCCGTCCCGCCGGGGCCGGACCGCGGCTCCGCACCCGCGGGAGCGCGGGTCCGGCTCGGGTCGAGCCGGGACCACACCAGCTGGCGGGTCGATTTCCAGCCGGAGGGCACCCCGACGCGCAGTGGTGAGTTGGCGAACGCCGCGACCAGCACCGGGCCGATCGCATGCAGCAGCTGCCAGCGCCAGCGGAACCCGGCCGTGGCGCCGTCCTCCTCCCCGGCGTCCAGGCAGACCTGGACCGAGGCGGTGCTGCACATCATGAACCGGCCCCAGGGACCGGCCCGGTCGAAGAATTCCTCCATGGCCGCGTAGCGCGGCAGGCGCAGTACCCGGCGCGGCGGGCGGAGGGGGTCGATGCCATGGCCAGCCAGGCGCAGCCCGGCGGGGGCCAGGGCCTGCCGCATCACGGCCAGGTCCCGGCGGGCGTCCGCGATGCAGGCACCCAGGCCCGGTGCGGCCGCGGAACTGAGCTCGACCTGGCCGCCGGGCTCGGTGGTCAGCGAGCCGCGGCCGGGGAGAGATCCGGGTGCGTCCAGGCGGGCGAGGGC
>CAWIYD010000027.1:0-78550 GCA_963840195.1 uncultured Actinomycetes bacterium | reverse complement strand
CAGACCACCGCGACCCCGCTGGCGATCAGGCCGAGGACCACCGCGGCGGTGGCGATCCGCAGGTGCAGCGGGTCGTGATCGGGGGTCTCCCGGTCCGGGACGACACTGGTGCGGGTGAACATGGCCGGTCAGGGCCCCGGGCTGGCGGCCGCCGCGACCAGCGCCGCCGCGCCACGGCGGGCCGGCCACAACAGCGCGGTCCGCTCGGTGACTCGCTGGGCCGGCGGCCGGTGGGTGACAGTGGGGGCCGCGCTGGCACCGGCGTGCGCGACGGGCCTGGCCGCGGTCCCGGAGGGCGGCGTCGCCGCCCGGGCGGCGCGCCGGGCCGCCGTACCGGCCCCGGCCAGCCCCGTGCCGGCCAGCCCCGTGCCGGCCAGCCCCGTGCCGGACGGCACCCGTGCCGGCCAGCGTCCGCGCTGGACGCATCCGGGCTGGACAGTGCCGTGCTGGACGGCTCGGCGCTGGCCGGGGGCACCGGCACATCGCCGGTCACGATGCCGTGCTGGACCAGGAAGGTATCCACCGCGGGGGTGACCTTCGGCCCCGGGTCCTGCTGCTCGCCGCCGATGAAGAACGCAGCCATGCCCACGCCGGCCATGGCGGAGGCGACCAGCCCCGCGGCCACCCAGCGGGCGGCGGCGTACACGGCTCTGGGCCGCCACCCCGGTGCGTCCCGCGCCTCGCCGGACGCGGCCATGGCCATCAGCCGCCCGGTCAGGGCGGTGTCCGCCATGGCCTCGCCGAGTGAGTGCATGCGCTGTTTGAGGGCCCGGAGCGCGGCGGCCTCCTCGCGGCACCCCTCGCAGCGCGCCATGTGCGCCAGCACCCGGTCCCGCTCGGCCGCGCCGAGCTCGCCGTCGATCAGGGCGGACAGGCGCTGTCCGAGATGGCTCATAGCTCACCCGCCAGCGGGGCGGCCATATCCCCGGCCGGCACCGCGGGCATCCGCTCCGCGACGCCCCGGCGCGGCCGGCGGTGCTCCAGCGCGGTCCGCAACTGCGCGCGGCCGCGGTGGATGCGGCTGCGCACGGTGCCGAGCTTCACGCCGAGCGTGTCGGCGATCTCCTCGTACGACAGGCCCTCGATGTCACACAGCACGACCGCCGCCCGGTACTCCGGGGCCAGCGCCTTCAGCGCGGCCTGGATGTCGGAGTCCAGGTGCCGGTCGTCGAACGCCTGAGCCGGGCTCGGCTCGCCGCCCCGGAGGCGCTGCGCGGTCTCCTCCCCCAGCCCCTCGAACCTGATCCGCTGCTTGCGGCGGGCGGAATCCAGGAACAGGTTGGTGGTGATGCGGTGCAGCCAGCCTTCGAAGGTGCCGGGCTTGTAGCTGTCCAGGGAGCGGAAGACGCGCACGAAGACCTCCTGGGTGAGGTCCTCGGCGTCGTGGGAGTTGCCGGTGAGCCGGTAGGCCAGCCGGTAGACCCGCGCGGAATGCTGGCGCACGATCTCTTCCCAGCTGGGCGGCGTCCACCCGGGGACCTCCCCGGGAGCGGTGCCGGGCTCGTCCACCGAGTCGCTCCCCTGCCTCGTGCTGTCTGCCTGTACCACCATGGTGCCCAGGCATCCCCTTCCCGCACTCCGGCCGCCGGATCATCCACGCCGCGTCAGTGTTAACGTCGCGGCAGGGCGCGCTGGTTCCCGGGCCGGGGGGTAAAGGATAGGCTGCCGCCGGGGACAGCAGGGCCCGGGGACGGCATTTCACCTGGATAGGACCGAACTGTGAGTGCACAGGCCAACCTTGCCTATGTCGAGGACTACCTCCACGAGGACGAGCCACTGCTGGCCGCGCGCCGGGAGGCCGCCGAGGTCGGCGGGACCACGCCGATCGGCCCCGCGGCCGGCGCGGCGCTGCGTTTCATCGCCGCGGCGGTCAACGCCCGGTCGGTGGTCGAGATCGGCACCGGCTGCGGGACGTCGGGGATCTGGCTGCTCCGCGGGATGCGCCCGGACGCCGTCCTGACCAGCGTCGACGCCGAGCCCGAGTACCAGCGGCTGGCCAGGAAGGCCTTCACCGAGGCCGGGTTCGGCTCGAACCGGTACCGCCTGATCAGCGGCAAGGCACTCGATGTGCTGCCCAGGCTCACCGACGGCGCGTACGACATGGTGTTCTGCGACGCCGACCCGCAGGATTACCTGGATTACCTGACCGAGGCGCTGCGGCTGCTGCGGCCGGGCGGCGTGGTCGCCTTCGACAACGCCCTGGCCGGCGGCCGCGCCGCGGACCGCGCCAGCACCGACCCGGCAGCACTGGCGATCCGGGAACTGGCCGGCCAGGTCAGGGACGATGGCCGGCTGGTGCCGGTGCTGGTACCGGTCGGCGACGGCCTGCTCGCCGCGGTCAAGCGGGCCTGACTCGCCGCGGTCAGGCGGGGCCCAGCCCGGTCAGGCGGGGCCCAGCCCGGTCAGCCAGCGCAGCAGCAGCCGGGTGCCGAACCCGGTGGCGCCCTTGGTGTTCTCACCGTCATCGGCGCCGGACCGGGCCGCGCCCGCGATGTCCAGGTGGGCCCATCGCCGCCCGCCGGTGAACTCGCGCAGGAACAGGGCGGCGTCGATCGATCCGGCCCGTGCCCCGCTGCGGGCCACGTTGGCCAGGTCAGCGACCGGGGAGTCCAGCCCGGGCCGGTACTCCTGCGCCAGCGGCATCCGCCACAGCCGGTCACCGCTGTCGGTCCCGGCCGCCAGCAGGTCCGCGGCCAGCGCGTCGTCGGTGGCGTAGCAGGCCGCCATCACCGAGCCCAGCGCCACCCGGGCCGCCCCGGTCAGCGTGGCCAGGTCGACCACGACATCGGGATCGAGCACCGCGTCCGCGTAGGCCAGCGCGTCGGCGAGCACCAGCCTGCCCTCGGCGTCGGTGTTCAGCACCTCGACGGTGCGCCCGCCGTAATGGGTGATCACGTCCCCGACCCGCACCGCCGAGCCGGACGGCATGTTCTCCGCCGCCGCCACCAGGCCGGTCACCCGGACCCGGACGCCCAGCGCGGACAGCGCCGACATGGCGGCGATGACCGCCGCGCCGCCGGCCATGTCGGTCTTCATCAGTTGCATGCCCTCGTTGGGCTTGAGCGACAGGCCGCCGCTGTCGAAGGTGATGCCCTTGCCCACCAGGACGACGTGCCGTTCGGCCCCCGGGGGCTGGTAGCTCAACTGGATGAGCCGCGGCGGCCGGGCCGATCCCGCCCCGACCGCGAGCAGGCCGCCGAACCCGCCGCCCGCCAGTTCGGATTCCGTCCACACCCGGCCGGTCAGGCCGTGCTCGCCGGCCACCCGGAGCGCCTCGGCCGCCAGCCAGGCGGGCGTCTTGAGCATCGACGGGGTGTTGGCCAGGTCGCGGGCCAGCCCCACCGCACCGGCCACGGTGACCGCGTGCCGCACCACGGCCGCACGGCCGTCCGGCCCGGTCAGCAGCAGGCGCACCTGCACCGGGGCGGCGGGCCCGGCGCGGTCCGACTTCATCCCGAACCGGTAGGAGCCGAGCAGCAGCCCCTCGGTGAAGGCGTGCACCGCCTCGTCCGGCTCGTCGAGGACGGCGGCGGTGAGCACGCTGCGCCCCGCAGGCACCCGGCGGGCCAGTGCCGCCCCGGCCCGCCGCAGGGCGGCCGGGGATCCGTCGCCCATGCCCAGTAGCAGGACCAGGCAGGGGCGTTCGCCGACCCGGATCACCGTCTGGGCGATCTCACCGGCCCGGCCGTTGAGATCGGAGCAGGCGATCACGTCGGCCAGGCTGACCGGAAGGTAATCGTCCAGGCCGGCGGCGCCCGGCCCCGGGGCCGGGCACCCGGACGGCTCATCCGGGGGGCGGACCGCGATCGCTACCAGGCCGGGCAGGCCCCCGGCGTCCTCGCCTGGAGCTGCCTCAGCCGCAGCGGCCTGCCCGGCAGCCGCGTCGCGCAGGTACTGGGCCAGGGCCTGCGGGCCGTCCGCCGCGACGGCGGTTACTGTGGCGTTGACCGGCAAGGCTCAGCCGGTGACCGACTTGAGCGCATCCGAGAGCCGGGCAGCCTCATCCGCGGACAGTTCGACCACAAGCCGCCCGCCGCCCTCGAGCGGGACGCGCATCACGATGCCGCGCCCCTCCTTGGTGACCTCGAGCGGACCGTCACCTGTCCGCGGCTTCATCGCCGCCATTCCGCATCCCCTTCCTGCCTCGGGGCCGCACGAAGCCCTCCAGGGCTTCCCGCGCCGGGATCCCGGCGCCTACGGCGGGGTCCGGCCACCCACAGCCGAGTTGATCAGTATCTCTATTATCCAGAGTTCCGGCCTACAGTGGTAACGATCAGCACTCCGTTCCGCCCGCTGCCCTCGGTAACTACCGCCACAGCAGCCCCTTGTATCCCAGTGGTGACGGAGGGTTAGCACACTCGACGCGAAGGGGAATCCGGTGACCGAGACGGTGCGCTGGGAACTCGACGGGGCGGTCGCCATCGTCACGCTGAACCGGCCGGCCGCCCTGAACGCGCTGACTACCGAGGTAAAAACGGGACTGCTGGACGCGCTGCGCCGGGCCGGATCCAGCCCGCAGGTGCGGGCCGTGCTGGTCACCGGCGCCGGGCAGGCCTTCTGCGCCGGGCAGGACCTCCGTGAGCACGCCGGCCTGCTGGACGCCGCGGCCGGCGGCCAGGCCGCGCTGGACACGGTGCGGGAGCACTACAACCCGATCGTGACGGCCATCACCAGCATGCCCAAGCCGGTCATCGCGGCGGTGAACGGCATGGCGGCCGGCGCCGGCGCCTCGCTGGCCTTCGCCTGTGACCTGCGGATTGCCGCGCGGAGGGCGAGCTTCCTGATGGCCTTCGCCCGGGTCGGCCTGGCCGCCGACTCGGGCGCCTCGTGGACCCTGCCCCGGCTGGCCGGCGCGGGCCGGGCCGCCGAACTGCTGCTGCTCGCCGAGCCGGTGCCCGCCGCCCGGGCCCTGGAGCTGGGACTGGTCAACAGCGTGGTGGACGACGCCGAACTGCCGGAGACGGCCCGCTCGCTGGCCGCCCGCCTGGCCGCCGGGCCGACTGCCGCGTACGCCGGGATCAAGGAACAGCTCCGTTACTCGGCCGAGCACAGCCTCGCGGAGTCGCTGGAGAAGGAGGCCGAGGTGCAGACCGTGCTGGGCAGCACCAAGGACCACCAGGCGGCCACGGTCGCCTTCACCCGCAAGGAGCAGCCCACGTTCCAGGGCCGCTAGCCGGGCGCCGCCGGGCTCAGCGGGCCTGGGCCGCGTCGGCCCGGGCCAGTTCCTCGTGCGCGCAGACGATCTGCTCGGCCGCGTCCACCAGATCGCAGAACGTGCGGCACTCCCGGTGGCCGGTGCGCGTGGTCCACGAGACCACCCGGCTGCGGCACCACACGGTGAGATCCCGGCGGATGGACAGCACCGACATGCCGGACGCGGCCGCGTCGGCCCGGACGATGTGCCCGATCCCGCGATCGGTGAGCATCCCCTCCAGGGTGCTCGCCGCCTGCAGCGAGCCGGGCTGAGGCTGGCGGAACCGGTCCAGTGCCATGGACCGGGGCACCGGCAGGGCGAACCAGACCGCTTTCCCCGGCATCTTCCAGGCACCCAGCCGGGCCCGGCTCAGGTGGTGCCCCCACCGGCCGTGGGACAGGCCATGGATGACGTGCAGCCCGCGGCCGCTGATCGCATCCGCGGGCACCTGGGCGGCCACGTCCGGCCGCATGCCACCCCGCCAGCCCGGCAGGGCGTCGAAGACCTTGCAGACCAACTCCTGCTCACCGGCCACCTGGCGGAGGTAGAGCCAGACCTCCGGGTGGCCGGCTTCGGCGGCGCCCAGGGCCGCGAACTCGACGGCCCCCCGGGCGTGCAAGCTGTTGGCCGCGAGTTCGCTGGCCATCACGGAACCGTCGTAGAGGGCTTCCGCGGGGAGGCCAGCCCCCGCGGCCGCGGCCCGGAAGAACCGCCGGGCGGCCGGCGCGCAGCTGGTATTGGCGGGAAGCAGGGCGGCCGCAGCAGCCGCCCGCGGACACGGTCACCGCCGGAGGATCCACCGCAACTGCGGCATGCGGTGCAACTGCGGCAAGCGACGCTAACATGATCCTCAGCCTTCCCGGCCCGCAATCTGTGAAACACAGATTATGAGTCAGCCTAGCCGCCCGCAACGACATCCGCCTCGCAAAGGCCACCTTGGATGAGTCTTTACCTTAACTAGACGCTGGCACCGGCGCCCATCCTGACATTACACATGGTGATACTGCTGTAGCTGCCAGGTAACCAACCGTGTCCGGCCTGGAGGCTCACCGGCCGGGGCCGGGCCGGTACAGTCGAGCCCCGGGGGTCCCTCGAAGCGGGCCCCCGGGCCTTCGAGACAGGCCTGCATGAAAAGAATCCCCCGGGTGGCGGCCCGGGGGATTCTTTCTGCAGGGCAGGTGCTAGCCGGCGGCCGGGCGGTCGAGGTCGTAGCGGCCCGCCTTGGTGTCCGCCAGGAACCGCGCGAAGGCGGCCCGGCCCACCACGTGGGCGCCGGCACCGGGGCGGGTGCTGTCCCGCACGGCGACGACATCTGGGAGGTTCGCGGCAATTTCCACGCAGCCGCCGTTATGCAGGCTGCGGCGGGCCTTCCGCCATTGGGCTCGAGACAGGTCAGTCATGGGATAACTCCAGTTGATCCGCGAGGTGTTCAAGATAGGAGCGCGTGTCGCGGGGCTCCAGCGCCCCGTCGAGCGCACGCTTGAACGATTCGCCGTACGTGCTCACCTGGGCTGCGCTGCTCACCTCCTGGATGGCCGCATCGGTCTCGGTGTAGACGAGGCTGGGCTCGTCACCAGGGAAGTCGAAGATGTTGACCGGGGAGAGCAGGCCGAGCGGCGGGCCGTCCGCGAACCGCTGGATGCGCAGTTCCACGCTGGGCCGGTCACCCATCTCGATGAGGTGCTCGATCTGGTCCCGCCGGTCGGATGGCGTGCTCCAGGAGTAACTCAGCGAGGCCTCGGTGATCACCGCCACCAGCCGGGGAGCGGTGCCGTCGGTCCGGTCCAGGATCTCCTGGCGGCGCTGCCGCGTCTCCATCGCCCGGCGCCGCCAGGCCGGCGGCCGCGGGCCGGCCCGCAGGTGCGCCTCGGCGTAGTCCGGGTTCTGCAGCAGGCCCGGCAGGACGAGGGGCATGAAGACCCGGATGCGGTCCGCATCGTTCTCGAAGCCAGGGAACTCGTTGTCGAAGATGTCGCTGTAGTCCCGCCACCACGGCCGGGAGCGCGCCCGCATGGCCAGTTCCTCGAGTTCCTCGGCGGCCTCCCGTTCCACGCCGTAGATGCGCAGCAGGTCGCGGATGTCGCTCATCTCGGGGCGCTTCCACTGGTTGGCCTCGAACCGGCCCACCTTGCCCCGGCCCCAGTTGAGGATGTCGCAGACGTGGTTGGCGGTATGGCCGGACCGCACCCTGAGCTCGGCCAGGCGGCGGGACAGCCGACGCTTGGCGACCGTGGCGCCGTAGGCGTCGTCAGCCATCTGCGATCAGCTCCTTGACAAGACGTTGGTGGCAGCATAACGCTGCCTAAGTTGTGAATCGCAGATTCTCGAATCTTTATCAGGAACTCTCAGGTGGTTCTCAGGTGCGCAGGTCCCCGGCCCCGGGGAGCTAGCGGGCGCCGTCGTCGAACTCGCCGTTCCGGGCGCCGTCCAGGAAGCACTCCCACTCGTGCCGGTCGTAGACGAGGACCCGGCCACCCGGGTCACCGGCCACCCGCATCAGCACCCACTCGGCGGCCGCGCCGCCGTCGTGGCCTGCACCCGCCGCGCGCACGAAGGCGACCTCGATCGCCCCGTCGGAGTCCCCGGACCGCTGCCAGTCCTGGGCGTCCAGATCGATGCCCAGCTCCGCGACGGTCGGCTTGCTGCTCACCGCATCCTCCGCGAGTTGACTGCCTGCTGCGGGGCCCGGTCACGGGCGGCGGGCTACCCCGCACCACAGCCAGCGGGAGCCGTCGGTGTCCGCTGCCGCCGGGTCCTCAGCCCCCCAGACGCCGGTGTAGCACAGCTCCGGCCGGCTGCCCTCGTAGGGCGGCACGAGCTCCAGCCCGGTGAAGAAGCGCGCGACCTCATCCTTGGAGCGGAAGTAGAGCTGCTCGGTCGCGGTGTCGAAGACGGCACGGAAGCCCGCCACCGCGCGCTCCGATTTGTGATCGGCACTGAGGTGGGACAGCGACAGGTAGCTGCCCGGGGCCAGCTCACTGACGTACCGGGCGACGAGCCCGTAGGGGTCAGAGCCGTCGGCCACGAACATGAGCACCCCGGTCATCAGCAGGCCGACCGGCTCGCTGAAGTCGATCAGCCGCCGCAGTTCCGGGTGGCCCAGGATGCCGTCCGGGTCGCGCAGGTCGCCGAGGATGACGCTGATGGTCCCGCCCGCGGCCAGCAGCGACTGGCCGTGCAGCTCGACCAGCGGGTCGTTGTCCACGTACACCACCCGGGCCTGCGGCTGGACCTGCTGCACCACCTCGTGCGTGTTGCCCACGGTGGGCAGGCCGGAGCCGATGTCCAGGAACTGGCGGATCCCTTGCCGGGCTATCCACGTCGCGGCACGCTGGTGGAACCCGCGGTTGGACCAGGCCGCGTCCTTGATCTCCGGCACGGCCTCCATGATCTGCGCCGCCGCGGCCCGGTCGGCCGGGAAGTTGTTCTCACCCGCGAGCAGGAAGTCGTAGATGCGCGCGGGGGCGGGCACGCCGGTGTCCACGCCGTGCGGAACGGGCTGAGCGTCGGTCATGGGAGCCTCCGCGGGGGTTTCGCGCACGCGGTCAGGGACCGTCGTGTGAATCACAGGTTGTGACGGTGGGTTCCGCTTAGTGTCCCACAGTCGCCGAGCGTTCCGCACCGCGGCAGAAGCACCCCTGCAGATGGTCGTCGACCAGCCCGCAGGCCTGGAACATGGCGTAGACCGTGACCGGGCCGGTGAAGGCGAACCCGCGCCGCCGCAGGTCCTTGGACAACGCGGTGGATTGCGGCGTGGTGGCGGTGAGGTCGGCCGTGGTGAGCGGGCCCGGTCCCTGCCCGGCCGGGTCGCCGGCGTAGCTCCAGACCAGCGCGGCGAGGCCGTCCGGGACGGTGAGCGCGGCGGCCGCGTTGCGGATCACCGCCTCGATCTTGGCCCGGTTCCGCACGATGCCCGCGTCGCCCAGCAGCCGGGTCACGTCGGCCGGGCCGAAGCCGGCCACGGTCTCCAGATCGAACCCGCCGAACGCCGCCCGGAAGTTCTCCCGCTTGCGCAGGATGGTGAGCCAGGACAGGCCGGACTGGAAGCCTTCCAGCGACAGCCGCTCGAAGATCCCGCGGTCGTCACGGACCGGCTTGCCCCACTCCTCGTCGTGGTAGGCGAGGTAGTCGGCGGTGCCCAGTGCCCAGGGGCAGCGCAGCTGCCCATCCGGGCCTGGCTGCGCCGGGCGGCCCGCGCTACTCATCGCGGCGGGCGGCGCCGTGGACGGCAGCAGGCTCGCTGCCGGCCTCAGCCTCAGCCTCAGCCTCGGCCTGCACGGCCTCGGCGGGCACGGCCTCCGCGGGCGCTGCCCCGGCGGGCACAGCCTCCGCGGGCACAGCCTCCGGCCGGGCACGCAGCCTCGGCGGGCACAGCCTCGGCGGGCACAGCCGCAGGCCCGGGCACTGCCGCCTCCGCCAGCCCAGCCTCCGGCTCGGCGGGGACCGGCGAAGCCTCAGCCTCGGCCGGGACCGCCGCCGCCTCCGCCGGCAGTCCGCCGCCTCCGCCGGCACATCCGCCGCCTCCGGCCGGGACCGCATCCCGCGCCACGACCGCCACCCGGGGCGGGATCACGGGGTAGCGGCCGCCTGCCCGCTGAGCCGGGCCGTTCCCGGCCCGCAGCTCGGCGAGCTGCTGGCGCAGCACCGCGATCTCCACGTCGCGCTCGGTGACGACCTGGGCGATCCGGCCCAGCGCCTCGTCGGTGACCTGGATGTTGTAGCCCCACAGCCCGGACGGCGGCCGCAGCGCGGCGACATCGGCCGCGGTGAGCAGGTCATCCAGGGTGGGCGGCAGGTAATCACTGGGGAACTCGGCCATCTCGCCACCACGGCCCATGGCCACGCTGACCACGCCGACGAGAATGACCGCCCCCGCAAGTAGCAACAGAACGGGCACCTAAGCATCGTGCCACGTCCGGGGCGCCCGGACCGGCAGCACCGCAGGAACGGGGCTCAGACGGCCTGACCATCAGGATCTGACCCGTTGCGCTGCGCGTGGGCCCGCTTGATGATGCTGACCACCTCGGCGGGATCATCCGCCACGGTGAGCAGATCCTGGTCACCCTCCGAGATCATGCCGCCGGCCAGCACCTTTTCCCGGATCCAGGAGAGCAGCCCCGACCAGTAATCGGTGCCGACCAGGACGATCGGGAACCTGGTGATCTTGCCGGTCTGCACCAGGGTGAGCGCCTCGAACAGCTCATCCAGCGTGCCGAACCCACCGGGCAGGACCACGAAGGCCTGTGAGTACTTGATGAAAACGGTCTTGCGGACGAAGAAGTAGCGGAATTCCAGGCCGATCTCGACGTAGTCGTTAAGCCCCTGCTCCATCGGCAATTCGATGCCCAGCCCCACGGACACGCCGCCCGAGGTGGCCGCGCCCTTGTTGGCGGCCTCCATGACCCCCGGACCACCGCCCGTGATCACGGCGTACCCCGCCTCGGCCAGGCCGCGCGCGATGGCCTCGGCCTGCTCGTACTCGGGGCTGCCGGGCTGGGCCCGGGCGGTGCCGAACACCGAGACGGCGGACCCCAGCTCCGCGAGCAGCCCGAAGCCCTCGACGAACTCGGCCTGGATCCGCATCACCCGCCACGGGTCGGTATGCACCCAGTCGCTCGGACCGCGCCGGTCCAGCAGCCGCTGGTCGGTCGTGGTCTTGGGGATGAAGTTGCCGCGCAGCGTGGCCGGGCCCTGGCGGCGGACCCGGCGCCGTGACTCAGATTGCACCCTCCCGATCCTGCCACGCGGCATCCGCGCCGCTGCCGGGCCGCCACGCCGGACCGTCCGTGTCGCCGCCGGCCGTCGGCCCCGGTAACTTCGGCGTGTGCCCAGAAGCCGCCCGAGCCAGTCGCCGGCCCGACCGCCGAAGCGGAAAGCCCGCCGCATCATGGTCACCATGGTCGTCGTCGCCATCCTGGCCGCCGGGAGCTATGTCCTGGTGCGCCGCCTGGCTCCGGTGATCGGCCCGGTGCTGACCGGCTCCGGATGCCAGGCCAGCGCCTCGCGCCAGACGGTACTGCTCGATACCCAGCAGGCCAGCATCGCGGCCACCATCGCCGGGGTGGCACACCGGCAGTCGATGCCGCGCACCGCGGTCACGGTGGCCTACGCGACCGCCATGCAGGAGTCCAAGCTGCACAACCTGGACTACGGCGACATGGACTCGGTCGGCGTGTTCCAGCAGCGGCCCTCCGAGGGCTGGGGGCCGCGCGACAAGCTGGAAGACCCGGTGTACGCCACGACGAAGTTCTTCCGCGCGCTCAAGGCCGTGCCCCGGTACCAGCGGCTGCCCATCTACCAGGCCGCCCAGGACGTGCAGCACAGCGCGGATGGATCCGCCTACATCCAGTACGAGAAGATGGCCGCGGAGATGTCCGCCGCCTTCACCGGGCAGCACGGGCACGCCGTCTACTGCTGGTGGTCGTCGGCCGTGCCGAAGCGGGCCGACCGCGCCGCCATCACCCGGAGCCTGGCCGGCACCTTCGGGGCCGCGGCGGCGAGCAGCGCCACGACGGCGCGCCAGGGCCTGGCGCTCCGGGTCGCACGGCCCAAGCTCGGCTGGGAGGTCGCGGCCTGGCTGGTCACTCACGCCAGCAGCTACGGCATTCACCAGGTTAGCTTCGGCGGGTACTACTGGCGGGCCGCCACCGGCGCCAAAGGGTGGGTGCGGGATCCCGGCCCACCGTCGGCGAACACGATCAAGCTGAGCTGATAACCTGCCGCGCGGCGGTGTTTCTGGTAGTCCCGGGCGCGGGGCGAGCCGTGCGACCGAGATACTGACGCCAACCCGGGATACTGGGAGCCCCAGGTCCCATGGGAAAGTGCCAAGAGGAGTTCGGACGTGACTTACATCATTGCGCAGCCCTGCGTTGACGTGCTCGACAGGTCGTGCATCGAGGAGTGCCCCGTCGACTGCATCTACGAGGGCGAGCGCATGCTCTACATTCACCCGGACGAGTGCGTGGACTGCGGCGCGTGCGAGCCGGTGTGCCCGGTCGAGGCCATCTTCTATGAGGACGATGTGCCGGACCAGTGGAAGGACTTCTACAAGGCCAACGTGGAGTTCTTCGAAGACCTCGGATCGCCGGGCGGCGCCTCCAAGGTCGGCAAGATCAACAAGGACCACGCGATCGTGACCGCGCTGCCACCGCAGGCAGCAGAAGAAGGCTGACCATCGAGGCCCGGCTGCCCCGGTTCCCCTGGGACCTGCTCAGCCCGTACGGCGAGAAGGCCCGCGCCCATCCGGGCGGCATCGTTGACCTGTCCGTGGGCACACCGGTGGACGCGGTGCCCGGTGTGGTCATGGACGCGTTGCGGGCGGCGGCCGACTGGCCCGGGTACCCGGCGACGCACGGCACCCCGCGGCTCCGCGAGGCGGCCGCAGGGTGGCTGGCGCGCAGCCACGGCGTCATCGTCGACCCGGCTGCGGTGCTGCCCCTGATCGGGACCAAGGAGTTCATCGCCGCGCTGCCCGGCCTGCTCGGCTGCGGCCCGGGGGACGTGGTCGCCTACCCGGAGCTGGCCTACCCGACCTACGACATCGGCGCCCGGCTGGCCGGGGCGCGGGGGGTCGCGGCGGACGGGCTGTCGGCCCTGGGCCCGGAAGCCGCCCGGCTGGTCTGGGTCAACTCCCCGTCGAACCCGACCGGGCGGGTGCTGCCGCCCGCGCATCTCCGGAAGATGGTGGACTGGGCCCGCGAGCGGGGCACGGTGCTCGCCTCGGACGAGTGCTACATCGGCCTCGGCTGGGACGGCCGAGCCGGTGTCGGTGCTGCACCCGGACGTGTGCGGCGGGACGGCCGAGGGCCTGCTCGCGGTGCACTCGGTGTCCAAGCGCTCCAACATGGCGGGGTACCGGGCCGGCTTCGTGACCGGCGACCCGGCCCTCATCGCCCGGCTGCTGGAGATCCGCAAGCACGCCGGGATGATGATGCCCGGCCCCATCCAGGCCGCGATGGCCGCCGCCCTGGACGACGACGAGCACGCCCAGCGGCAGCGGGCCGCGTACGCGGCCCGCCGCGACCGGCTCCGCCCGGCGCTGGAGCGGGCCGGCTTCCAGATCAGCCACTCCGAGGCGGGCCTGTACCTGTGGGCGTCACGACCCGGGCTGGACTGCTGGGGCTCGGTGCGGCTGCTGGCCGAGGCGGGCATCCTGGTCGCCCCGGGCGAGTTCTACGGCCCCTCGGGGGCGCAGCACATCCGGGTCGCGCTCACCGCCACCGACGAGCGGATCGACGCCGCGGCCAGCCGGCTGGCCGGGCTGCCCTGACCGCCGGTGCCCTCATAGGCTGGGGCTGTGCTTCGGCTCTATGACACGCGGACCCGGCAGGTGGAACGGGTCGAGCCTGCCCCGGGGGGCGCGCTGCGGATGTACAGCTGCGGCCCCACGGTCTACCGGGACGCCCACGTGGGCAACCTGCGCTCTTACCTGCTGGCCGACCTGATCCGGCGGACCGCGTCGGCGGGCCGGCTGCGGGTGACCAGTTGCCAGAACATCACCGATGTGGGCCACCTGGCGGACGACACCGAGGTCGACCCGGCGGGCGAAGACAAGATCATCGCCCAGGCACGCGCGGAGGGGAAGAGCCCGCTGGAGATCGCGCGGCACTACGAGGCGGGGTTCCGCGCCGACTGCGCCGCGCTGAACATCTACCCCCCGGAGCACTCGCCGCGCGCGTCGGAGTCCATCGAGCTCATGACCGGGCTGATCGCCCGGCTGCTGGACGGCGGGCACGCCTACCCGACACCGGGCGGCTCGGTGTACTTCGACGCCCGCTCCTACCCCGGCTACGGCGAGCTGTCCGGGAACCGGCTCGCCGACCTGCGGCCCGGCCACCGGTCCGGCGGCGAGGTGGATCCGGAGAAGCGGTTCCATGCCGACTGGGCCCTGTGGAAGGGCGCGCCCCCCGGACGCGAGCTGACCTGGCCCGCGCCGTGGGGCACCGGGTTCCCGGGCTGGCACGCCGAATGCTCCGCAATGTCCCTGCACTACCTGGGCGAGCACATCGACGTGCACACCGGCGGGATCGACCTCCGGTTCCCGCACCACGAAGACGAGCGGGCCCAGTCCAACACGGTCACCGGGCACGAGGTGGTCCGCCGCTGGGTGCACGGCGAGCACCTGCTGTTCGAGGGCCGCAAGATGGCCAAGTCCACCGGGAACGTGGTGCTGCTCCGCGACCTGCCGGCCCGCGGCCACGATCCCCTCGCCCTCCGGCTCGCCTTCCTGGATCACCGCTACCGGCAGCAGCTGAACCTGACCTGGGAGGTGCTGGACACCGCGGACGTCACGCTGCGCCGGTGGCGGCAGCGGGTCGCCGAGTGGGCCCGCTCGCCCAGCCAGGCGCTGGCCGCCACCGCGGCCAGCGAGGTCACCGCGGCCTTCGAGGCCGACCTGGACACCCCGGCCGCGCTGCGGGTGCTGCGCCGCCTGGAGCGGGACCCCGGCGTGCCGCCCGGCGCCAAGTTCGAGACGTTCGCGCACGCCGACCGGCTGCTCGGGCTGGACCTCGCCCGGGACGTCGGCCGGGACCCGGCGCCCGCGCTGCCGTCCGGCGCGGGCGGGCTGCTCCAGGCCCGGGCGGCGGCCCGGGCGGCGGCCGACTGGCCCGCCGCTGACCGGCTGCGCAGCGAACTCGCCGCCCTCGGGGTGACCGTCACCGACACTCCCGACGGCCAGTCCTGGACCGTCTCCTCCCGCTGATCCCCTCGCCGCGGCCTGGTGCCGGCCGGGCCAGCGCCCGCCGTGAATGTTTCCGGCATGTTACGCGGGCGTTTCCGGGGGCGTTGACGCAACAAAGCGCGCAGAATCCGTGAATCTTCACAACGAATCACCGCTAGGACGCAGCTTGCGCGCATGGTTGCCGCCCCGTCCGGCTCATACGCTTGATCCGCTGGCCAGTACGCCAGCAATCCGCTGGTCAGCGCACCAGCGACCGACCTCAGGCTGAGAGGAGGCTTGATGACCGTTACCGACCACAGTCCGGGGATGGCCACGCTGCTCCGCACCGGCGCCGGCCCGGGCCCGGCGAGCCGCGTGCCGCAGCCGCGCAGCTACCTGATGTGCCCGCCGAGCCATTTCACCGTCCAGTACGCGATCAACCCGTGGATGGCCAGCGGCGAACCGGTGGACACGGCCCGGGCCATCCGGCAGTGGCAGGCCCTCCGCGACGCCTACCGCGCGCTCGGCCACTCGGTCCGGCTCATCAAGCCCCAGCCCGGCCTGCCCGACATGGTCTTCGCCGCCAACGGCGCCACCGTCATCGGCGGCACCGTGCTCGGCGCCCGGTTCCGCCACCCCGAGCGGGCCGCCGAGGGACCGGCCTACCTGGACTGGTTCCGGCGCCAGGGCTACTCCGCGGTGCACGAGCCGGCCCTGGTCAACGAGGGCGAAGGGGACATCGTCCACGCGGGCGCGATGATCCTGGCCGGACATGGGTTCCGCACCGACGCGGCCGTTAAGAACGATCTTGAATTGCTGTTCGGGTTGCCCGTGATCAGCCTGCGGCTCATCGACCCGCGCTTCTACCACCTGGACACCGCCCTGTGCGTGCTGGACGCCGGAACGGCCGCGTACTACCCGGCGGCGTTCGACGACGCGGGCCGGGCCGCGCTCGCGGCGTGCTTCGGGGAGCTGATCGAGGCCAGCGACGACGACGCCGCGGTGCTCGGGCTGAACGCGGTCAGCGACGGCCACCACGTCGTGCTGCCCGCCGAGGCGGCCGGGCTGGCCGCCCAGCTGGCGGCACGGGGCTTCCAGCCGGTCCCGGTGGACATGTCGGAATTCCGCAAGGCCGGCGGCGGCCCGAAGTGCTGCACACTGGAGCTGAGGTCGTGAAGGGGGGATCCGCCATGACCGTGAGCATGGATGACCTGCGTGCCCTGTCCGCAGTCGCACAGCGCGCACAACTACCACCCGCTGCCCGTCGTCATCGCCGAGGCCGAGGGCGCCTGGGTGACCGACACCGAGGGCCGCCGGTACCTGGACATGCTGGCCGCCTACTCGGCGCTCAACTTCGGCCACCGGCACCCGGCCCTGGTCGCCGCCGCGCAGCGGCAGCTGGACCGGGTGACGCTGGTCAGCCGGGCCTTCGACCATGACCAGTTCGGGCCGTTCTGCGCCGAGCTCGCGGAACTGGCCGGCATGGAGATGGTGCTGCCGATGAACACCGGCGCGGAGGCGGTGGAAACGGCGATCAAGACCGCCCGCAAGTGGGGGTATGAGGTCAAGGGCGTCCCCGCGGACGAGGCCGTGATCATCGCCTTCGAGGGCAACTTCCACGGCCGCACCACCACCATCATCAGCTTCTCCACCGATCCTGATGCGCGGGCCGGGTTCGGCCCGTACACCCCCGGGTTCCGGGTCGTGCCGTACGGGGACGCGGCCGCGCTGGCCGCGGCCATGGACGACCGGGTGGTCGGCGTGCTGGTCGAGCCCATCCAGGGCGAGGCCGGCGTGCTGGTGCCGCCGCCCGGCTTCCTGGCCGCCGTCCGCGACCTGTGCACCGCCCACGGCGCGCTGATGATCGCCGACGAGATCCAGTCCGGGCTGGGCCGCACCGGCACCACGTTCGCCTGCGAGCACGACGGCGTGGTCCCGGACATGTACCTGCTCGGCAAGGCGCTCGGCGGCGGCATCGTGCCGGTGTCGGCGGTGGTGTCCTCCCGGGAGATCCTGGGTGTCTTCCGGCCCGGGCAGCACGGCTCCACCTTCGGCGGCAACCCGCTGGCCTGCGCGGTCGGCCGGGAAGTGATCGCCCTGCTGGCCACCGGCGAGTACCAGGAGCGGTCGGCCAAGCTCGGCGCGCACCTGCACCACCGGCTGGCCGCCCTGCCGGCCGCCGCGGTCCGCGAGGTCCGCGGCCGGGGGCTGTGGGCGGGCATCGAGTTCACCGCGCTGCCCGGCCGGGAGGCCTGCGAGCGGCTGGCCGCCCGCGGGGTGCTGGCCAAGGACACCCACGGCACCGCGATCCGGCTGGCCCCGCCACTGATGATCAGCGAGCCGGACCTGGACTGGGGCATCGACCAGATCGAGGCCGTGCTGCGCGGCTGACGCTGGCTCCCGTTCCGGGACGCTGGCTCCCGCTCCGGGCGGCCAGGCTCAGTCGGCGAGGGTGCGGTACCGGCCGCTGTAGTGCAGCAGCGGCCGGCCGCCCGGGTTCGGCTCGCTGGCCCCGAGCACCTCGCCGACCACGATGCTGTGGTCGCCGCCGTCGTGCACGGCGGTGGTCCGGCACTCCAGCGCGCCGAGCGCGGCGTCCAGGATCGCCGCCCCGGTCACCGGGCCCGGGTGATGGGCGATCCCGGCCAGCTGGCCCTCCAGCGGGCGGCCGCGGGTGGCCAGCCAGCGGGCGGTCTTCTCCGACTCCTCGTCCAGCACGGACAGCGCCCAGGACCCGGCGGCCAGCACCGCGTCGTGGAACCGGGCGATCTTCTCGGCGCAGAACAGCACCCGCTGCGGGACCAGCGACACCGAGGCGAACGCGGTCACGGTCATGGCGTGGTCCACGCCGTCCAGGCGGGTGGTGACGACCATGATCCCGCTGGCGAACCGCCCGGCCACGCGCCGGAATTCAGCGCCGTCAGCCTCCGTCATGAACCCTGGTGCCGCGGCAGGGCCCCGTGGCCCCGGGCCCACGTGCGCTGGCGGCCCCGGCGCAGGAACGCGATCACCACGCCGGCCACCGCGCAGACCGACCCGCCGTAGAGGTACCACTCGCCCGCCGTGGTGCCGGTCACGATCACGCTGCCGCCCGCGGTCGGCAGGGTCATCGCCACCGACACCACGAACCAGCCGATGGCCGGGACCAGCGCGCCGGCCGCGCTGCCCATCCCGGCCGCTCCCAGCAGGCAGGTGACCAGGATCAGGACCGCGAAGGCGGCCGCGGCCGCCGGGAAGGTGCCCAGGGCGCGGCTGAACTGGAAGGAGCCGATCAGCGCCTGCAGGGCGCCCAGCAGGAACAGCAGGGCGTAGGCGCCGCCCGTGACGAACGCCTCGGGGCTGGCGTCCGGGCGGCGCGGCGGCATGCTGTCCACGGATTGCAGGCTATACGCCGGTCCCGGACGCCCCGTCCGCCAGGTCAGCCGCTGGCGCCGGGCAGCCCGGCGAACAGGTCCGCTTCCCAGCCCGGGCCGCCGGCCAGGCCGCCCGGCCAGCAGGGTGAAGAACTCCCGGCCCAGCAGCGGCTGGCCGACGCCGTTGGACAGCGCGAAGCAGTCACCGCGCACCGTGATCTGGGTGGCGTGCGCCGCCATCGCGGCCGCCTTGGCCGCCCGGTAGGCGGTGCCGTCGATCTCGGTGGTCACCTGCTCGTCGGGGGTGTACGGCAGGTCCTCCACCGTGGCGGGCGCGAGGAACCCGTCCGGCAGGCCGGCCGCCATGACCCGGCCGAGCGCCCCGGCCAGCACCGAGCGCGGCAGGGCGGTGGCGTAGAACTTCGCCGCGGGCCCGGCGGCGAGCTGGAACGCCCGCCAGGCCACCCGGTGGGCCTGGATGTGGTCCGGATGCCCGTAGAAGCCGTTCGCGTCGTAACTGACCATGACCGCCGGCCGCACCTCAGCGACGATGGCGGCCAGCGCGGCGGCCGCCTCCCCGGCGTCCGCCCGCCAGAAGCAGCGCGGGTCGTCGTTGCTGGGCAGGCCCATCATCCCGGAATCCCGCCACCGCCCGGGGCCGCCCAGGAACCGGTGGTCGGCGACGCCGAGCGCGGCGCAGGCGGCGGCCAGCTCGCCGATGCGGTACTCGCCGAGCCGGTCATCGCGGTCGGCGGCCAGGTGCGCCAGCTCCGGCGGGATGACCTCGCCCAGCTCCCCCAGCGTGCAGGTGACCAGGGTCACCGGCACCCCGGCGGCCGCGTAGCGGGCCATGGTCGCGCCGGTGCCGATCGACTCGTCGTCCGGATGGGCGTGCACCAGCAGCAGCCCTCCCTCACCCGCAGCGGTCATGGCGGGCAGCCTAACCAGCCCCGCCCGGCTGGCAGGATGCTGGGCATGACCGACAGCTTCCCCCGGCAGCAAGCCAGGACCCGGCGGTTCTCCCTCGGCGCGCCCCGGTCGTTCCGGGTCTCCCCCGACGGCAGCCGGGTGGCGTTCCTGCGCAGCAAGTCCGGCACCGACCCGGTGACCTGCCTGTGGCAGTGGCACGCCGGCCCCGGGCAGGAGGAACTGGTCGCCGACCCGGCGGCCCTGGCGGCGGACGACGCCGACCTGCCCGAGCAGGAGAAGGCGCGCCGGGAACGGGTCCGGGAGCAGGCCGGCGGGATCGTGTCCTACGCCACCGACCGGGCGATGACGGTGGCCGCCTTCCCGCTCGGCGGCCAGCTCTACCTGGCCAGCCTGGACGGCACCGGCGGGGTCCGGCCCGCCGCGGCGTTCGCGCCCGCGCTGGACCCGCGGCCGGACCCGTCCGGGCGCCGGATCGGCTACGTATGCGACGGCGCGCTGCACGTCCTCGACCTCGGCCACGGGGACCGACACGGTGCTGGCCGGCCCGGCCGGCGACGACCCGCCCGGCGTCTATTACGGCCTGGCCGAGTTCGTCGCGGCCGAGGAGATGGGCCGGACGCGCGGCTTCTGGTGGGCGCCGGACGGCTCCGCCATCCTCACCGCCCGGGTGGACGAGACGCCGGTGCAGCGGTGGCACATCGCCGACCCGGCCAACCCGGCCCGCCCGGCCACCGTGATCGGCTACCCGGCGGCCGGGACGCCGAACGCCGACGTGTCCCTGCTGCTGGCCCGGCTGGACGGCGGGCGCGCCGAGATCGGCTGGGACCGGGCCGCCTTCCCCTACCTGGTCACCGTGTCCTGGGAGGACGGCGACCCGCTGATCGTGGTGCAGAGCCGGGACCAGCGGCGGCTCCGGCTGCTGCGCGCGGACCCGGCGACCGGCGCGCACCACGCTGATCCGGGAGGATGCCGACGAGCGCTGGGTGGACATCGTGCCCGGGGTACCGGCCCGCACCGGCGACGGGCGGATCGTGTGGACCGCCGACGCCGGCGGCGCCCGCCGGCTGCTGGCGGCCAGCGCGGCCGACCATGCGGCCGGCGCCGCGGCACCGCTCACCCCGGCCAGCCTCCAGGTCCGCGAGGTGACCGGCGTGGACGGGGACGTGATCCTGTTCACCGCGTCCGGGGCGGACCCGGCCGAGATCGGGCTGTGGAGCCACGGGCCGGCCGGGCTGCGCGAGATCAGCCCGCCCGGCGGCGTGCACGGCGGAACCCGGGCCGGCGGCACCACCGTCCTGGTCAGCCGCACGCTTGCCGGGCCCGGGGCCGCCGCCCGGGTGCTCCGGGACGGAGCCCGCGGCGGGCCGGCCGCCGCGCCGGAGATTCCCTCGCATGCCGAGCGGCCGGCCCTGCCCGCCCCGCACCCGGACCTGTTCACCGCCGGCCAGCGGCAGATCAGCAGCGCGCTGCTGCTGCCGTCCTGGCACCGGCCCGGGTCGGCCCGGCTGCCCGTGCTACTGGACCCGTACGGCGGCCCGCACGCCCAGCGGGTGCTGGCCATGCAGGACGCGTACCACACCTCGCAGTGGTTCGCCGAGCAGGGCTTCGCGGTCCTGGTCGCGGACGGCCGGGGCACCCCCGGCCGCGGGCCGGCCTGGGACCGGGAAGTCTGGCATGACTTCGCCGGCCCGGTCCTGGACGACCAGGTCGAGGCGCTGCGCGAGGCCGCGGCCCGCTGCCCGGACGCGGACACCGGACGGGTCGCCATCCGGGGCTGGTCGTTCGGCGGGTACCTGGCCGCCCTGGCGGTGCTGCGCCGCCCAGACGTGTTCCATGCCGCGGTGGCGGGCGCGCCGGTGACGCACTGGCAGCTGTACGACACCCATTACACCGAACGCTACCTGGGCCTCCCGGACGAGCAGCCGCAGGTGTACGGGGAGAACTCCCTGCTGGCCGACGCGCCCCGGCTGACCCGCCCGCTGCTGCTGATCCACGGGCTCGCGGACGACAACGTGGTGGCCGCGCACACCCTGCGGTTCTCCTCCGCGCTGCTGGCCGCCGGGCGGCCGCACAGCGTGCTGCCGCTGTCCGGGGTGACCCACATGACCCCGCAGGAGGAAGTGGCCGAGAACCTGCTGCTGCTCCAGGTGGACTTCCTGCGCCGCGCCCTGGGCCTGCCGGACCGGCCGCCCGGGCGGCCTGTGTAGTGAGAGTCACACGCGCACAAGCACCGCGACCGGCTTGGCGGTGATATTCAGTTACATAAGGTTTCGCTTTGCGGTGTGCGAGCGGCCCGGGGGCTGCCAGCAGGCGCGAGACCACCCACTGAGGCTCAAGGGCGGAGACGTCACCGATGACGCAGGTAACTCAGGCGCCGGCCAGCACCCGGGCGCAGATCAGGGAAGCCACGCTGCGCAAGGACCCGTGGTGGCGGCAGCCCGCCATCACCGCGGCCGCGCTCGCGGTCGTGGTCATCTACCTGACCTGGGCGTCGCTGGTCAACGCGGACTACTTCTGGAAGCCGTACATCTCCCCGCTGTACTCCCCGTGCCTGGCCACCACCTGCGCCCAGGGCGCCGGGTTCAACTGGATCCCGTGGCTGACCTGGCTGACCCCGGCCATCATCATCATCGGCGGCCCGATGGGCTTCCGGCTGACCTGCTACTACTACCGGAAGGCCTACTACCGGGCCTTCTGGCGGTCACCGGCGGCGTGCGCGGTGCGCGAACCGCACGCCAAGTACACCGGCGAGACGCGGCTGCCGCTGATCCTGCAGAACGTGCACCGCTACTTCTTCTGGATCGCGGTCGTGTTCAACGTGATCCTCACCGCGGACGCGGTCATCGCCTTCCGCAACCACCAGGGCCAGTGGGGCCACATGGGCCTGGGCACGCTGATCCTGCTGGTCAACGCGGCCCTGCTGTGGCTGTACTCGCTGTCCTGCCACGCGTGCCGGCACGCGGTCGGCGGCCGGCTCAAGCACTTCTCCAAGCACCCCGCCCGGTACTGGATGTGGACCCAGGTGTCCACGCTGAACGCCAAGCATCAGCAGTTCGCCTGGGTATCCCTGTTCTGTGGTGCTGTTCACCGATCTCTACATCCGGCTGGTGGCCAGTGGCGCCATCACCGACCCGCGGTTCTTTTAGGCCGTCCCCGCGAAGCCAGCAGAAGAAGGCACACAGGCTCAGATGAGTGACATCGACCGGCTCTCCTACGACGTCGTGGTGATCGGCGCCGGCGGCTCGGGCCTGCGGGCGGCCATCGAGGCCCGCCAGGCGGGCAAGAAGACCGCGATCATCTCCAAGTCGCTGTTCGGCAAGGCGCACACGGTCATGGCGGAGGGCGGCTGCGCCGCGGCCATGGGCAACGTCAACCCGAAGGACAACTGGCAGGTCCACTTCCGCGACACCATGCGCGGCGGCAAGTTCCTGAACAACTGGCGGATGGCCGAGCTGCACGCCAGGGAGGCACCGGACCGGGTCTGGGAACTGGAGGCCTGGGGCGCGCTGTTCGACCGCACCAAGGACGGCAAGATCAGCCAGCGCAACTTCGGCGGTCACGAGTACCCGCGGCTGGCGCACGTCGGCGACCGGACCGGCCTGGAGATGATCCGCACCCTGCAGCAGCGGGTGGTCGCGCTGCAGCAGGAAGACGCCAGGGAACTCGGCGACCCCGAGGCGATGATCAAGGTCTTCGCGGAGACCACGATCACCGAGCTGCTGAAGGACGGCGAGCGGATCGCCGGGGCGTTCGGCTATTTCCGTGATCGCGGCCAGTTCGTCGTCTTCGAGGCGCCGGCCGTGGTGCTGGCCACCGGCGGCATCGGCAAGACCTTCAAGGTCAGCTCGAACTCCTGGGAGTACACCGGGGACGGCCACGCGCTCGCGCTGCTGGCCGGGGCCAAGCTGCTGAACATGGAGTTCGTCCAGTTCCACCCCACGCACATGGTCTGGCCGCTGTCGGTCCGCGGGCTGCTGGTCACCGAGTCGGTGCGCGGTGACGGCGGGGTGCTGCGCAACTCCGAGGGCAAGCGGTTCATGTTCGGCTACGTGCCGGACGTGTTCCGCGCGATGTACGCGGAGACCGAGGAAGAGGCCGACCGCTGGTACGACGACCCGGAGCACAACCGGCGCCCGCCCGAGCTGCTGCCCCGTGACGAGGTGGCCCGGTCGATCAACGCCGAGGTCAAGGCGGGCCGCGGGTCACCGCACGGCGGAGTGTTCCTCGACGTGTCCACCCGGCTGCCCGCCGAGGTGATCCTGCGCAAGCTGCCATCCATGTACCACCAGTTCAAGGAACTGGCCGACGTGGACATCACCAAGGAGCCGATGGAGGTCGGCCCGGCCCAGCACTACGTGATGGGCGGCATGGAGGTTGACCCGGACACCGGCGCGTCCTGCGTGCCCGGCCTGTACGGGGCCGGTGAGATGACCGGCGGCATGCACGGCTCCAACCGGCTGGGCGGCAACTCCCTCTCCGACCTGATCGTCTTCGGCCGCCGGGCCGGGATGGGCGCCGCTGACTACGTGGACGGCCTGGACGGTGCCCGGCCCGCGGTGACCGACGCCGACGTGACGGCGGCGCAGGCCGAGGCGGTCGCCCCGCTGGAGCGTTCGGGCGGGGAGAACCCGTACACGGTGCACTCTGAGGTGCAGCAGACCATGAGCGACCTGGTCGGCATCATCCGGCGGGAAGACGAGATCAAGGCGGCGCTCGCCGAGCTGGAGAAGCTGCGCGCGCGGGCGGCCCAGGTCAGCGCGGAGGGCGGCTCCGCCTACAACCCAGGCTGGCACCTGGCCCTGGACCTGCGCAACATCATGCTGATCGCGGACTGCGTGGCGCAGGCGGCGCTGGAACGGCAGGAAAGCCGCGGCGGGCACACCCGCGATGACTTCCCCGGGATGAACCCGGAATGGCGCAAGATCAACCTGATCTGCACGCTGGACGGCGACCGGGTGACGCTCACCCGGCAGCCGCTGCCCGCGATGCGCGACGACCTGATCGCCCTGTTCGACGTGGCCGAGCTCAGGAAATACATGACGGAAGAGGAGCTCGCCGGGCTGCCCGCCGCTGCTCCAGAGGAGACACACTGATGGCCTACAAGGCACAGCTCCGGGTCTGGCGCGGTGACGCCGGGCAGGGCTCTCTGGCCGACTACGCGGTCGAGGTGAACGAGGGCGAGGTAGTCCTGGACGTCCTGCACCGGCTGCAGGCCACCCAGGCGGGAGACCTCGCGGTCCGGTGGAACTGCAAGGCGGGCAAGTGCGGCTCCTGCTCGATGGAGATCAACGGGCGGCCCAAGCTGGCCTGCATGACGCGGATGAACACGTTCACCGAGGACGAGACCATCACGCTCACCCCGCTGCGGACGTTCCCGGTGATCCGTGACCTGGTCACCGACGTGTCGTTCAACTACGCCAAGGCCCGGGAGATCCCCTCGTTCACCCCGGATCCGTCCATCGGGCTGGGCGAGTTCCGGATGCAGCAGGTTGACGTGAACCGCTCGCAGGAGTTCCGCAAGTGCATTGAGTGCTACCTGTGCCAGAACACCTGCCACGTGATCCGGGACCACCCGGAGAACGAGGACGCGTTCGCGGGCCCGCGGTTCCTGATGCGGATCGCCGAGCTGGAGATGCACCCGGCCGACACCGCCGACCGGCGGGAGATCGCCCAGGATGATTTCGGCCTCGGCCTGTGCAACATCACCAAGTGCTGCACCGAGGTCTGCCCCGAGAACATCAAGATCACCGACAACGCGCTGATCCCGATGAAGGAGCGCGTGGCCAGCCGGAAGTACGACCCGCTGGTCTGGCTCGGCAGCAAGATCGCCCGCCGCCCCAGGCACGACACGCCGCCCGTCCCGGCCAAGTAGGCCTGAACCCCCGCCCAACGAGAACCACCCCGCGCCGGTGCCCCGCCCCGGGGCCCGGCCCCGGGGATTCCGTGTTCCGCCGCTCATGCGGAGGACCGCGCTCCGTCCGGCGATGCCTGGGCCCTCGACGTAGCCCGGCCGAGCGGGGAGACTTCCCTATGTGAGCAGGGGAGGTCCGTTCGTGGGGCGGGCCGCCGAGCGGGACGCGGCATTAGCCGCGTATGGCCGCGCGGCGGGCGGCCTGGCCCAGCTGCTCCTGATCACCGGCGAGCCGGGTATCGGCAAGACCCGCCTGGTCGGGGAACTCACCGAGGCGGCCGGCCTGGACCCCGACCATCCCGGCCCAGACGGCGCCCAGCTGCGGATCGGCGAGTGCGTGCCGCTGGCCGGGACGACGCTGGCTTACGGGCCGTTCGTCGCCGCCCTGCGGGACCAGGCGGCCCCGATGCTCGCCGGCGACACGCCCGGTGACCAGCTGGCGGCACGGCAGCGGGTATTCGAGCGGGTAGCCGCCCTCGTGTCCGGGCTGTCGGCCCCGGCCCCGCTCGTGCTGGTCCTGGAGGACCTGCACTGGGCCGATGAGACTTCCCTCCAGCTGCTCGCCTTCCTCGCTGTCCGGCTGCGCACCGAGCGGGTCCTGATCATCGGCACGCTGCGCGAGGAGGACCTGTCCCAGGAGGCCGCCCAGTGGCTGGCCGCCCTGCAGCGCCGCCGGGGGGTGACCCGGCTCCGGCTGACCGGACTCACCGGGGACGAGATCAGCGCGCTGGTCTCCGGGCTGGCCCCGGCCGGCGCGGACCCCGTCCAGCTGGCGGCCGTGGTCGCGGCCGCCGGCGGCAACCCGCTGTACGCCCGGGAGCTGGCCGGCTCGGGGCCGAACTGGCCGCCGGCCTCCATCGCCGAGGCCGTCCTGGCCCGGGCCGCCAGCGTGACCCCGGCAGGCCGCGACGTGATTGACCAGGTCTGCGTGACCCACGACGGGATGTCCCACGAACTGCTGGCCGCCACGCTGCCCATGCCCGAGCCCGCGCTGCTCGGCGCGGTCCGCCAGGCGGTCAGCCAGCGCCTGCTGGTGGCGGCCAGCGACGGCTACACGTTCCCGCACGCGGTGACCCGGCAGATCCTGTACGCGCAGCTGCTGCCCGGTGAGCGCCGCCGGCTGCACCGCCGGTTCGCGGCGGCCCTCGCCACCCGGGACGGGGCGGACCCGGCCAGCCTGGCCCGGCACTGGGAGCTGGCCGGGCTGCCCGGACCAGGCGGCGCCCGCCGCCCTGGACGCCGCCCGGCGGGCGATGGGGGCGCACGCCTATCCCGAGGCCAGCCGGTTGTTCGCGATGGCCGCCGAACTGGCCAGGTGGCTGCCGGACTGGGGCCACGCGGCCCTGGAGGAGGCGGCCGAGGCCGCCAGCCTGGCTGGCGAGCCGGAGCAGGCCGCCTGGTACACCGCGAACGCACTGTCCTTACCGGACGCGGCCAGCCCGGCCGACCAGGCGCGGCTGCTCGAGCGGCTCGGCCGCTACCGCTGGCAGGCGGGTGACCTCAAGGCCGCCGTGGACGCGACCGGTCAGGCCGTCAACCTGCTGGCCGCCGGGCCCCCCTCGGCCGCGCAGGCCCGGGTGCTCGCGGCCCAGGCCACCCGCTGGCTGCTGCTGGGTGAGCTGGATGTGGCACGGCCCCTGGCCGAGCGGGCCACCGGGATCGCCGAGCAGGTTGGCGCGACCGCCCAGCACGCGCATGGCCTGGCCACCCTGGGCCTCATCCGGGCGCAGCGCGGTGACCTCGCGGGTGGGCTGGAAGCGCTGCGGACGTCCTCCCGGCTGGCCCGCCGTTCCGGCAGCGCGGAGGATGTCCTGCGCGCAGCGACCAACCACATGTACCTGCTGTGCACGGCCGGCCGGTTCGCGGACGCGCTCGAGGTGGCCCGTGAGGGCCGGCGGGCAGCACGCACGCTGCATGCCCCGGCCACTCTGACCAGCATCCTGGACAACAACACGGCCGCGGTCCTGGTGGCCACCGGCCGGTGGGCGGAAGCCAGCCAGCTGCTGGACGAGCTGGCTGGCGACCCGGCCGCGGGCGTCAGCCGGTACCTGACGCTGCTCCGGCTGGAACTGGCCGTGGGCCGCGGCGACCGGCCCGCCGTGGGCGGGCTGGCCGCGGAACTGGCCGCCTTCCCCGGGGACCCCCGGCTGGCCGCGCCGCGGCACGCCTGCCTGGCTGAGCAGGCGCTCAACGACGGCGAGCCGGCCCCGGCCACCCGGGAGGTGCTGGCCGGGCTGGCCGCGCTGGGGGACGGCCACCTCGCCGAGCAGGAGATGCGGCTGCTCGCGGCCGGCGCGCGAGCCGCGGCCGACCTCGCCCTCGTGCCCGGGGCCGCGGGGCCGGGCGCGGGACCGCCCGGGGACATCAGCGCCCGCTGGGCGCAGACAGCCGCCGGATTCGCCGGCCGGGCGCGCGCCATCACCGACCGGCACGGCCCGGGGCAGCCCCTGGTGGCCGCGTTCGGCGCGCTGGCCGCCGCGGAGCAAGCGCGGGAGCACGGCACCGACACCCGGGCCCAGTGGCGCGGCGTGGCCGACGCCTGGCACTTCGCTGGCCAGCCCTACCGGCAGGCGTACGCCCGGCTCCGCGAGGCGGAGGCGGCCGTCCGGAACGGCCGGCGAGAGCAGGCGGCCCGCGCGCTGGCCAGCTGCCTGGCCCTGGCCCGGGAGCTGCCCGCCATCCCGCTGGTCAGGCTGGCCGAAGCGCTGGGCGCGCAGGCCCGGCTGGGCACCGCCGCGGCACCTCCGGAGCGGGCCGTCGCGTCGGCGCGGCTGGACCTGACCGAGCGGGAGTCGGCCGTCCTGGCCCGGCTCGCCACCGGAGACAGCAATCGGCAGATCGCCCGGGCCCTGTTCATCAGCGACCGCACGGTCGCGGTGCACGTCTCGCACATCCTGGGCAAGCTCGGCGCCCGGAACCGGACCGAGGCGGCCACGGCCGCCCGCCGGCTCGGCCTGATCCCGCTGGACCCCCCTGGCCGCCGGCCGGGCCAACCTGAGGAGACCCATCGTGTATAGCGTGCTGCAGATTGCGGGCATCGGCCCGGCCTGGGTTCTTCGGGACGCGGACCTCACCATGCTGGCGGGGCAGCTCGCCGGCGGTGACCCGTTCCGCCTTCCGGTCGCCGGGCCGGCCCGCGGCTACCTGGTGCTGTCTCCCGCGGTGGCGGGCAGCATCACGCTGCTCGGCCCGCCGGGCGGGACCGACTGGGTGCCTACGGATGCCGACCTGCCGCCCGCGTCGGGACCGGCCGCGTCGGTCTATGTGCCGCAGCCCGCGGCCCCGGGCGCGCCGCTTTCCCTGTACCACCTCCGCCAGGCCGCCAGCATCTCGGGGCTGGCTGACGAGATCCTGGTGGCGATGCAGAACGGGACGCCCGTGGTGCTCGAGGTCAGCAGCGGCACGCAGGCCGGCACCCTGGTTCTCAGCGGCGCCTCCTTGCCGTTCGCCGTGGTCTGCCCGCCGGCTGCCGCCGGGTAAGCCCCGGCCCGGCCGGCCGTCACGGGGTGGCCCCCGGCCGGGTGACGCTTGGTTCAGATTCGGTTCATTCGCCCCGCCACCGGCCACGCGGCCGGGACGCAGCCCGTACGATGTCTCCTGCCAGGGCAGGGGCCGCCGGTGAGTGAGCAGCGCCTGGGCATCGCGTCACCCCGCGGATCGAAAGGTCACCATGTCTCACATCACCTACCTTGAGGCTGCGGTCGTTGGCCTCATCCAAGGGGTTTCCGAGCTCTTCCCCGTGTCCAGCCTCGGGCACAACGTGCTCATCCCGGCCCTCGTCGGCGGCAGCTGGGCCCAGGACCTCAACGTGTCCAGCGCCTCCTCCCCGTACCTGGCGTTCATCGTGGGCATGCACGTGGCCACCGCCATCGCGCTGCTGATCTACTTCTGGCGGGACTGGATCCGGATCATCGGCGGCTTCCTCAGCTCGATCCGGGACCGCCGGGTGGAGACCCGGGACCAGCGGATGGCCTGGATGATCATCCTGGCCACCATCCCGGTCGGCCTGGTCGGCGTGGTCGCCGACAAGCCCTTCCGGGAGATCTTCGGCAAGCCGGTGGTGGCCGGCGTGTTCCTGATCATCAACGGCGTCATCCTGTACTGCGGGGAGAAGTTCCGGCCGCGCCGGTCGGTGCGCGCCGACCAGCAGGTCGCCGCCGAGCGCCAGCGGGACCGGGAACTGGTGGCCGCCGGGCCCGGCGGGTACGGACCGCCGGCCGCCCGGCAGCCGGGGCAGCCCCGGCAGGCGCGGCACGCCGCCGGGCAGCAGGCGGTCCGCCAGGAGGAGGCCATGCTGGCCATCCAGGCCGACGAGCGGCTGTCCCGGATGGGCTACCTGCAAGCGGTGATCATCGGCGCCTCGCAGATCCTGGCCCTGCTGGCCGGGATCAGCCGGGATGGCGTCACCATGGTCACCGGCATGGCCCGCGGCCTGTCCCGGGAAGACGCGGCCCGGTTCGCCTTCCTGCTCGCCACCCCGGTCATCCTGGCCGCCGGGGTGCTGGAGCTGCCCAAGCTGACCGGGCCGCTGGGGCACGGGATCCATGGGCAGATCCTGCTGGGCAGCGTGCTGTCCGGCATCGGCTCCTACGTGTCGGTGCGCTTCCTGATGCGCTACTTCCAGACCCGCACGCTGTACCCGTTCGCCATCTACTGCTTCGTGTTCGGTGTGCTGTCCGTGATCTACCTCGGCTTCATCAAGTAGCTTCGGCGGTGGCAACCGCGGGGCAATCGCAAGGAACCGGAAATTGAGGGCGGCATGAGTCACATCACCTATCTCGAGGCGGCCGTCGTCGGCCTCATCCAGGGGGTTTCCGAGCTCTTCCCGGTGTCCAGCCTCGGGCACAACGTGCTCATCCCGGCCCTCGTCGGCGGCAGCTGGGCCCAGGACCTGAACGTGGCCAAGCCCGAGTCGCCGTACCTGGCCTTCATCGTCGGCCTGCACGTGGCCACCGCGATCGCGCTGCTGATCTACTTCTGGCGGGACTGGATCCGGATCATCGGCGGCTTCCTGAGCTCGATCCGGGACCGCCGGGTGGAGACCCGGGACCAGCGGCTGGCCTGGATGATCATCCTGGCCACCATCCCGGTCGGCCTGGTCGGCCTGGTCGCCGAGCACACCTTCCGGGTCATCTTCGCCAAGCCGATCATCGCCGGGGTGTTCCTCATAGTCAACGGGGTGATCCTGTACTGCGGCGAGAAGTTCCGGCCGCGTGCCTCGGTGGAGGCCGACCAGGCCGTCACCCGGGAATGGGACGAGGCCCTGGCCCAGGGCGGCGCGGCCGCCGTGGCCGGCCAGGCCGGGGCCCGGCACGCCTCCGGCCACCAGGTGGTCCGCCAGGAAGAGATCGCGCTGGCCGTCCAGGCCGACGAGCGGCTGGCCCGGATCGGGTACGGGCGGGCCGTGCTCATCGGCTCCGCGCAGATCCTGGCCCTGCTGGCCGGCATCAGCCGCAGCGGGGTGACCATGGTCGCCGGCATGAGCCGCGGCCTGTCCCGCGAGGACGCGGCCCGGTTCGCCTTCCTGCTCGCCACCCCGGTCATCCTGGCCGCGGGCATGCTGAAGGTCCCCGACCTGATGGGCCACCTGGGCAGCGGGATCCGCGGGCAGATCCTGCTGGGCAGCGTGCTGTCCGGCGTCGGCGCCTACGTCTCGGTGCGGTTCCTGATGCGCTACTTCCAGACCCGCACGCTGTACCCGTTCGCCATCTACTGCGTCGTGTTCGGCGTGCTGTCCGTGATCTACCTCGGCCTGATCAAGTAGCCGGGGCGCACCCGCGGCAGCCGCCGCCCTTCGTGATGTTGACTTTGCTCACAGCGGGATGTGGGCAAAGTCAACATCACGAAGGGCGGGGGCGGGCGGGCCAGGGCGGGCGGGCCAAGGCGGGCGGCCGGGCCGCGGGCGCTACTCCGGCCGCGGGCGCTACTCCCCGCGGGCGCTACTCCCCGCGGGCGCTACTCCCCGCGGGAGCGGCGGGCCCGCGACCGGGCGCGGTCCTTGGCGTCCAGCACCACCTTGCGCAGCCGGACGGTGGACGGGGTGACCTCCGCGCACTCGCCGTCGGCGCAGAACTCCAGGGCCTGCTCCAGGCTGAGCGCCCGCGGCGGAACCAGCCGTTCCAGTTCCTCGCCGGTGGACTGGCGCACGTTGGTGAGCTTGCGCTCCCGGGTGATGTTCACGTCCATGTCGTCGGAGCGGGAGTTCTCGCCGACGAGCATCCCCTCGTACACCTCGGTGCCCGGGGCGACGAACAGCGTGCCGCGCTCCTGGAGGGAGAACATCGCGTAGGCGCTGGCCGAGCCGGACCGGTCGGCCACCAGCGACCCGGTGGGGCGCATCCGCATGTCGCCGGACCACGGCTCGTATCCCTCGAACACGTGGTGCGCGATCCCGGTCCCCCGGGTGTCGGTGAGGAACTGGGTGCGGAACCCGATCAGGCCGCGGGCGGGCACGATGAAGTCCAGCCGGACCCAGCCGGTGCCGTGGTTGGTCATGTGCTCCATCCGGCCCTTGCGCAGGGCCAGCAGCGTGGTGACCGCGCCCAGGTACTCCTCGGGCACGTCCACGGTGAGCCGCTCGACCGGCTCGTGCAGCTTGCCGTCCACCTCGCGGGTGACCACGGTGGGGCGGCCCACGGTCAGCTCGTAGCCTTCCCGGCGCATGGTCTCCACCAGCACGGCCAGCGCCAGCTCGCCGCGGCCCTGCACTTCCCAGGTGTCCGGCCGCTCGGTCGGCAGGACCTTCAGCGAGACGTTGCCGACCAGTTCCCGGTCCAGCCGGTCGCGCACCATGCGCGCGGTGACCTTCGAGCCCTTCTCGCGGCCGACGAGGGGCGAGGTGTTCACCCCGATCGTCATCGAGATGGCCGGCTCATCGACCGTGATCAGCGGCAGCGGCCGGGGATCGTCGGGATCGGCCAGCGTCTCGCCGATCATGATTTCCGGTATCCCGGCCACGGCGATGATGTCCCCGGGCCCGGCACTGTCGGCGGGCACCCGCTCCAGCGCTTCCGTTCGGAAAAGTTCGGTGATCTTGACCTTCTCGATGGAACCGTCGCGGCGGCACCAGGCGGCCTGCTGGCCCTTCTTGATGGTCCCGGACTCGACCCGGCACAGCGCGATCCGGCCCAGGTAGGCCGAGGCGTCCAGGTTGGTGACGTGGGCGCGCAGCGGCTCGGCCGGGTCGTAGGACGGCGCCGGCACCGTCTCGCGCAGCACGGTGAACAGCGGCTCCAGGTCCGGCGAGTCCGGCAGCGACGCGTCCGCGGGACGGGTCAGCGAGGCGCGGCCGGCCCGGGCCGAGGCGTACACGATCGGGAACTCGATCTGCTCCTCGGTGGCGTCCAGGTCCAGGAACAGCTCGTAGCAGGCGTCCACCACCTCCGCGATCCGCGCGTCGGGGCGGTCCACCTTGTTGATCACCAGGATGACGGGGAGGTGCGCCTCGAGTGTCTTGCGCAGCACGAACCGGGTCTGCGGCAGCGGGCCCTCGCTGGCGTCCACCAGCAGCAGCACCCCGTCCACCATGGACAGGCCGCGCTCCACCTCGCCGCCGAAGTCCGCGTGGCCGGGGGTGTCCACGATGTTGATGGTCAGCCCGCCGTGCGCCACCGCGGTGTTCTTGGCCAGGATCGTGATGCCCTTTTCCCGCTCCAGGTCACCGGAGTCGAGTACCCGGTCGTTGACCTGCGCACCGGCCCGGAACGCGCCGGACTGCCACAGCATGGCGTCCACCAAGGTGGTCTTGCCGTGGTCGACGTGCGCGACGATGGCGACGTTGCGCAGTTCGTCACGGGTAGCGAGCTGGGCCTGGCGTACGGGCATACGGAATCTCATCTGCGATAGGGAGTGGGGTCACCACGTATAACCCGCGGCCGCCCCATTCTATTCGGCGGCGGTCACCGGCTGATCCACAGGCTGCGGCGCTCCGCCGGCCCCGGGGCTCGGCCGGTCCCGGCGGAGCACCGCGAGCAGTTCCTCGTAGGGGCCGATCAGGTAGGCCTGGTCCCCGGCCCGCAGCCGGGTGCCGCGGCGCGGCGGGTGCTCCAGGTAGCCCTGGTCGGCGGCGCGGCTGATGGCCAGGATGCGGGTCGTCGCGGCCAGGTCCCGCATGGCCAGCCCGTCCAGCCCGCCGCCGGCGCTCACCGTCAGCCGCGCCACCAGCAGCGGCTCGTCCCCGACGTAGAACGTGCTGCGCACGTCGAGGCCCAGGGCGGCGCCGACGAACCAGGGGGCGGCCAGCGCCGCCGTGGACCGGACATTGCGGAACCCGAAGTTGTGCCGGACCGACCGGGCCAGCTGCGGGTCGAACATGCGCAGCACCACCGGGGTGGCCGCCCAGCGCGGGCCGAGCTGGTCGCGCACCGCCAGGCCGGTCTCCAGGTTGGCCAGGTCGTCACTGGTCAGCACGGCCACCGCGGACGCGCTGGCCAGGCTGACCGACTCCAGCGTCTCGGGCAGGGTCGCGTCCGCGATGACCACCGGCACGCCGAGCGCCCGGGCCTGGCCCAGGTGCCGGTTGCCGTCGTGCATCTCCACCACGACCACCTCGCTGCCCGCCGCGGCCAGCCGCGCGGCGACCTGCATGCCCACCGACCCGAGCCCGATGACCAGCACGTGCCCGCGCAGCCCGGTGATCCGGCGGCGGCCCAGGGATTCCTCGATCCGCCGGCTGACCAGCATGTTGGTGAGCATGGCGAAGAACACCGCGACGAACAGGGCGCCGAGCAGCATCAGGCCGATGGCGCCGGCCATCAGCCACGGGCCCTGGTGCCGGAAGGAGAAGTCGCCGTAGCCGACGGTGGTCACCGTCTCCACGGTGAAGTAGGCCGCGTCCAGCAGCGTCAGCCGGTGCCCGCCGGGCAGCTGGAAGGCCAGCCGCAGGATCGTGGTCGAGGCGATCAGCACGGCGAACAGCGCGCCGAGCGCGACGGTGAGCCGCCGGTCCGTGGCGTGCAGCAGCGAGACGGCCAGATGGCGGAGGTGGCGCAGGCCGCGGACCGGCCACGCGGCCGGGCGCGCCGGGTCAAGGTCGCGGTGCCCGGTGACCCCGGCGGCGCGCAGCTCGTCGGGGGTGCCGATCAGCGTGACCCCGTCGCCCGCCGCGACCCGCTGGTCCCGGCCCGGGCACACCACGACGTCACCGCCGGCCGGCTGCACCGCGATGGGGGCGAGCGCCCC
Source organism: uncultured Actinomycetes bacterium (assembly GCA_963840195.1). Classification (GTDB taxonomy): domain Bacteria; phylum Actinomycetota; class Actinomycetes; order Streptosporangiales; family Streptosporangiaceae; genus RYN-230. The sequence goes on along the minus strand of CAWIYD010000027.1, from coordinate 44,321 downwards.
GTACAGCTCACGCAGGCTGGCGGCCCGCGGCGCGGTGGTCCGGGCCGCCGCGAACCGCTCCCCGGCCAGCCTGATCTCCTGCACCCCGGACCGCAGGCAGGCCTCGGCGATGGACGGCGCGGACAGCCCGGCCACGTCCAGCACCGACACCTGGATCCGGGACAGGGCCCGGCCCACCGCGGGGTTGCCCAGCTGCACCACGACCCGGACGTCGGCCCGCAGTTCCCGGGTCAGCAGGGCGGTCTCCAGGGTCCGCAGATCGTCGTCCAGGACGCAGATCACCGCCTCCGCGCCGGCCAGCCCGGCCTCGGTGAGCGTCTGCGCGCTGCTGGAACTGCCGGTCAGGTGGGGGATGCCCCAGGCGATCAGGCTGCGGGCCAGCCGGAGGTCGGGGTTGTCGTCCACCACCACCGCCGGCACCCCGGACAGGGTCAGCAGCCGGGCGATCCGCAGGCCCACCCCGTGCAGCCCGCAGACGATCACATGCCCGCGCCAGTCCGCATAACCGCTGCTCACCTGGCTGATCGTTACCTGCGCAGATGTCCGGCATGTTAATCACGCGTCTCAGCGGCGTAGCGTGACATACGGGCCGGGGCGGCCGGAAACCGGCCCGCCAATCGCCGGGGCATTCTTCAGCCGTTCTTGGGCGGCCCTTAACCCGTTTTCCGGTGTGCTGTGCGCCATGCATGACGGATTCGAACCCAGTGGGCCGTACCCGGAATGGCCCGACGACGGACTGACCCGCCCGCTGGCCGGGGCTGGCCTCCCGGCCGGGCCGGGCAGCCAGGCCGGCGCGGGCCGCACCGGCCGCCGGCCCAGCGGCGGCAGCGGCGAGCCGGACGGCGGCCGGGACGTGGCGCTGCGCCGCCTGTCCCGGCTGACCTGGCGCGCCACCCAGCTGAGCGCCATTACCGCGGCGGCCTTCGCGGTGCTGTTCGCGCGCAGCGCGCCCGCCCAGACGGCCAGCACCGCCCCGGCCACGACCCGGCCCGCCACCCCGGCGGCCAGCACGGCCCCGGCCACGACCGCGGCCCCGACCTCGGCCCACTCCGCGACGCACCGGGCGGCGGCCCCGGCGGCGAGCACGCCCGCCGCGCAGCCCGCCACGGCCGCGGCGGCCCCGCCGAGCAGCGCGGCCCCGACGCTGGCCCCGCCGACGACGCCCCCCGCGCCCGCCCCGGCCCCCAGCCCGGTGCAGAGCACGTCGAGCGGATCGCACACCGGCGGATGAACGACCCGCTGATGATTACTGACATTACCTTCCGCGCGTGGGGAACCACGGTGTCTGCCCTGGTCACTGACCCGGCGGCCGGTCAGGTAGCGCGCGCCATCCTGAGCGCGGAACTGACGGCGGCCGACGCGGCCTGCTCCCGGTTCCGCGCCGACTCCGAGCTGTCCCGGCTCAACCGGGCCGGTGGCCGGGAGATGGCGGTGAGCCCGCTGTTCGCCGAGGCCCTGGCGGCCGCGCTGGCCGCGGCGCGGGCCACCGCGGGCGACGTGGACCCGACCTGCGGCGCCGCGCTGGCCGCGCTGGGCTATGACCGCGACTTCGCGCTGCTGCCCCAGGGACCTGGCCCGGGGCCGGGCGGGACGGGGCGTCCGGGGCCGGAGCCGGGCGGGCTGGCGGGGCGGGCCGGCGCTGGGCGGGCCGGTGCTGGGCGGGCCGGTGCTGGGCGGGCCGGTGCTGGGCGGGCCGGTGCTGGGCGGGCCGGGCCGGCGGCCGGCGGCCGGCTGGCAGGCGGTGGACCTGGACCAGCGGCGGCGGCGGGTCCGGATCCCGCCCGGGGCCCGGCTCGACCTGGGCGCCACGGCCAAGGCGCTCACCGCCGACCGCGCCGCCGCGGCCATCGCGGCCGCGGCCGGCTGTGGCGTCCTGGTCAACCTGGGCGGGGACATCCGGGTGGCCGGGGAACCGCCGGGCGGCGGCTGGTGCGTCGGGATCGCCGATGACGTCGGGCCGGGTGAGGCGCCCCGCCGCTGCGCGCAGTCGGTCGTGCTGTCCGACGGCGGCCTCGCCACCTCCAGCACGATCGTGCGGTCCTGGCGGCGGGGCCCGGCCACGGTGCACCACATCCTGGTCCCCGCCACCGGCCTGCCCGCCCGGACCTGCTGGCGGACCGCGACCGTGGCCGCGGCCAGTTGCCTGGACGCCAACGCGGCCAGCACGGCGGCCATCATCCGCGGCGAGCGGGCGCCCGGCTGGCTGGCCGCGCTGGGCCTGCCCGCCCGGCTGGCCCGGCACGACGGGACCGTGCACACCGTGGCCGGCTGGCCGGACCGCGGGGCCGGTCCGGGCGCGGGGACCGGGATCCCGGCATGACGGTCAGTTTCAGCGGCCCCGGCCTGTGGTACGCCACCCGGGCCACCGGCCTGGTGTCCCTGCTGCTGCTGACCGCGAGCGTCCTGCTCGGGGTGCTCACCGCCGGCCGGTTCGCCACGCCGCGGTACCCGCGCTTCCTCACCGTGGGGCTGCACCGCAACGTCTCGCTGCTGGCCGTGGCCTTCCTCACGCTGCACGTGGCCACGACGGTGCTCGACTCCTACACCTCCATCCAGCTGAGCGCGGCGTTCATCCCGTTCATCTCCGGCTACAAGCGGGCCTGGGTCGGCCTGGGCGCGGTCGCCCTGGACCTGCTCATCGCCCTGATCGTGACCAGCGTGGGCCGGATGCGGCTGGGCCACCGGGCCTGGCGGCTGGTGCACTGGTGCGGCTACGCCTGCTGGCCGGTCGCGGTGGCCCACGCGGTGGGCGCGGGCACCGACGCGCACCGGTCCTGGGCGGCCGTGCTGACGATCGCCTGCCTGGCCCTGGTCGCGGCCGCGGTCGCCTGGCGGGTCCTGCAGCGCTGGCCCGAGCGCCGCGTGCTCCGGCTGGCCGTGATGGCCGCGGCCGCGGTCGCCGTGCCCGCCGTGCTGGGGGCGGGCGGAATCGGATGGTGAGCCGGCAGCTCCTGCCCGTCCCCGCCATCCCGGCGGGGCAGCCTGCGCCGCGGCGGCTGCCCCGCCTGCTGGCCGGCCTGCGTTACGACCGGCCGGCCAGCCTGGCCGACCACGAGCGCTGCCATGGGCCGGTCCCGCCGCACCGGCCGGGGCGCCCCGGCCGGCCGGCACCGCTGATCGAGGTGGTGGAACGCTCCGGGCTGACCGGGCGCGGCGGGGCCGGGTTCCCCACCGGCCGGAAGATGCGGTCGGTGGCCAGCCGCCGCGGCCCGGCGGTGGTGATCGCGAACGGGGCGGAAGGGGAGCCGGCCAGCGGCAAGGACCGGCTGCTGCTGACCCGCCTGCCGCACCTGGTGCTGGACGGGATCAGCCTGGCCGCGCAGGCGGTCGGGGCCCGGGAAGCCCACCTGGTCGTGCACCGGCGCGACGGCTGGCTCCGCGACCGCCTGCAGGCCGCGGCCGACGCCCGGCACGAGGCGGGCACCGACCCGGTGCCGATCCAGGTGACCGGGATTCCCGGCCGGTACGTGTCCAGCGAGCAGACCGCGGTCGCCGCGTTCCTGGGCGGCGGCCCCGGGAAGCCCGCGTTCACCCCGCCCCGGCTGGACGAGCGCGGCCTGCGCGGCCGCCCCACGCTGGAGAACAACGTGGAGACGCTGGCCCACCTGGCGCTGATCGCCCGGTACGGTGACGGCTGGTTCCGCAGCATCGGGCTGCCCTCGGCCACCGGGTCGGCGCTGGTCACGGTGGGCGGCACGGTCGGCCGGCCCGGCATCTACGAGATCGAGCTGGGCACCCGCATCGGCGATGTCCTCATGCTGGCCGGCGGCCCCACCGAGCGGCCGCAGGCCGTCCTGGTCGGCGGGTACTTCGGGGGCTGGATGCCGGCTGAGCACGCCTGGGGGCTGCCGCTGAGCCAGCCCACGCTGCGGGCGGCGGGCGGCGCGATGGGTGCCGGCATCCTGATCGCCCTGCCGGTGACCTCCTGCGGCCTGGCCGAGACGGCCCGGGTGGTCCGCTATCTGGCGGAGGAGACCGCCGGCCAGTGCGGGCCGTGCGTCTTCGGCCTGCCCGCCCTGGCCGACGCGCTGGCCGAGCTGGCGTACCACGGTGGCCGTGGCCGGGCGCTGGAGCAGATCGGCCGGCTTCTCCCGGTCATCGAGGGCCGGGGGGCCTGCCGCCACCCGGACGGGGCCACCCGGCTGGTGCGCAGCGCGCTGCGGACGTTCGCCGCGGATGCCCGGCGGCATGACCTCAGCGGTGCCTGTTACGGGCTGCGCCGGGAGCCGCTGCTCCCGGTGCCCGGCGACGACGAGCGGGACTGGGACTGGACATGAGCATCAGGCTGCGGGTCAACCCGATCACCTGCGCCGCGCACGGGATGTGCGCCGAGCTGCTGCCCGAGGTCATCACCCTGGACCAGTGGGGCTACCCGATCCTGGCCTCCGGGCCGGTGCCCCGCCCGCTGGCCACGCTGGCCAAGCGGGCCGCGGCCAGCTGCCCGACGCTCGCCCTGCTGATCGAGGAGACCGGGCACCGGCAGACCTGAGGGTCAGCTGTCGCCCGGCTCCCCGCCGTCGTCGCCGGCCCAGCCGGTCGCGGCCACCGGCACGCCGGCCTGGCAGGTGACCAGCATCCGCTCCCCCTGCTGCCCGGCGGTGAAGAACACCCGGGCCACCGGGGCGGGCCCCCGGATCACGTCCTCGGCCTGGTAGCCCTGCTGCGGGCTCCACGAGATCAGGTAGGCCCCGGCCGGCGTGCAGCTGGCCAGCACGGTACCGCCCGCCGCGCTCAGCAGCGTCCCGGCGGGCGCGACGGCGCCCCGTGGGGAGGATGACGGGGCCGCCGCCGCGCCCCGGCGGCCTGCGGCCGGGGTGGGGGACGCCGCAGACGATGGCTCGGTGTCGCGGCCGCCGCTGGCCAGGGCATGGTTGACCGCGGACACGGTCAGCTGCTGGGTCGGGGTGCCCGCGATGCTCTGGCCGATGAGCGAGACCGCGGCCAGGCTGCCGCCGGTCGCCGCGCCCACCCCGACCAGCCAGGCTCCGATACCGAGCAGGACGCGGGTAGGCACGGGGATCATCGTCACGGGCAGCGGCCTAAGGAGGGGTTAAGCCAGCGCTAACAGCCTGGCAGGAGGGCTTCCCATGGTGCCCTGACTGGCTGCGTCGGGTGCCTTTTTCCGGATAACGTCCTGCTCGTGGTGCAGCTGCTGCTGGTGGAGGACGACGTCTCGATCCGTGGCGCGCTGATCCGGGCGCTCACCGAGCGGGGCCATGTGGTGACGAGCACGTCGAGCGCGATGGCCGCGCTGCAGCAGATCCACCAGGCACCACCGGACCTGGTCCTGCTCGACCTGGGCCTGCCCGACCTCGGCGGCTACGAGGCGCTGCGGATGCTGCGCGCGATCAGCAAGGTTCCCGTGGTCGTGATCACCGCCCGCGATGACGAGGCCACCATCATCCGGGTGCTCGACGCGGGGGCGGACGACTACGTGGTCAAGCCCTTCGGCGGCGGCCAGATCGAGGCCCGGATCCGGGCCGTGCTGCGCCGCGCCGACGCGGGCCGGCCGGAGGCCCCGGGCGCGCTCACGGTGGGGTCGCTGCGGCTGGACGCCGACGCGCACGAGGCCACCCTGGACGGGGTCCCGCTGGACCTGAGCCGGCGCGAGTTCGACCTGCTGCATTACCTGGTGGCGCACGCCGGCCAGGTGGTGACCAAGCGGGACCTGCTCACCCACGTCTGGCAGCTGCCCTACGGCGGTGCCGACAAGACCGTTGACGTGCACGTGTCGTGGCTGCGGCGCAAGCTCGGCGAGACCGCCCAGCAGCCCCGCTACCTGCACACCGTGCGCGGTGTGGGGATCAAGCTCACGGCTCCGTCATGACCGTGCGCACGGCTGGCCCGGGCCCGCGATGAGACTGCGGATCATCCTCCTGGTCGTCGCGGTCAGCTCGATGGTGCTGATCTCCTTCCTGGTGCCGCTGGCCCTGGTGCTGCGGTCGTCGGCGGCCGACCGGGCGGTCAGCGCGGCCACGGTCCGGGCCCAGTGGATGGCCCCGCTGGTCGCCACGCTGTCCGGCGCGAGCCTGCGGCTGGCGGTGGACCGGGTCAACGCCGCGGACCGGGACCAGCCGGTGACGGTGTTCCTGCCCGGCGGGCCGGTCCTGGGCCAGCCCGCGTCCCTGTCGGCCGGGGTCCGGCTGGCCGCCACCGGGCGCAGCTTCGCCACCCGGTCCCACGGCGGGGTCGAGGTGCTCGTCGCGGTGCAGGGCCTGTCCCAGGGCACCGCGGTGATCCGGGCCTTCGTCAGCCGCGCCCAGCTGCGGGCCGGCGTGACCCGGGCCTGGCTGATCCTGGGCGGGGTGGGGCTCGGCCTGCTGCTGCTCAGCGTGGCCGTCGCCGATCAGCTGGCCAGGTCGCAGGTGCGCACGCTGCGCGCCCTGGCCCGCGCCTCCGACCAGCTGGCCGCCGGAAACCTGGCCGCCCGGGCCGAGCTGGCCGGCCCGCCAGAGATGCGGCAGGTCAGCAGCGGGCTCAACCGCCTGGCCGCGCGCATCGGCGAGTTGCTGGCGCACGAACGGGAAACCGCCGCCGACCTGTCGCACCGGCTGCGCACCCCGCTCACCGCGCTGCGGATCGATGCCGAGTCGCTGCAGGACGGCACCGAGCGGGCTCAGCTGACCAGCGACGTGGACGGGCTGCAGCGGACCGTCAATGAGATCATCCGGGAGGCACGGCGGCCGGGCGGGACCGTGATCCAGCCACGCTGCGACGCGAGCGAGGTGATCGCCGAGCGGGCCGCGTTCTGGCGCCCGCTCGCCGATGACCAGGACCGGCAGATGACGGTGGAGATGACCGCCGGGCCGGCCGACGTCGCGGTGTCCCGGGAAGACCTCGCGGCCTGCGCCGACATCCTGCTGGAGAACGTGTTCGCGCACACCCCGGAGGGCGCGGGCTGCACGGTCCGGGTCAGCCGCCGGGCGTGCGGCGGGGCCTGGCTGGTGGTGTCCGACGCCGGCTCCGGGCTTCGGTGACCCGGACGCGGCCCAGCGGGGACGCTCCAGCGCCGGGTCGACCGGCCTGGGCCTGGACATCGCCCGCCGCATCGCCGAGGCGTCCGGCGGCTCGCTGACCGTGGGCAAGTCCGCGGCGGGCGGCGGCTGCGTCACCGCGGGCTTCGGGCCGCCGGCCGGCGCGGCCGGGCCGGGCCGGCGGCACCGGCGCCGGCCGCGGCTGGCCTGGGGCCGGCCGGACCCGGGACCCGGTGCCTGGCCGGAAGAACCGCCGCCGTGGGCCGCGCTGCGCGACGCGCCCGGCTGGCCGGCCGGAACGCCAGGCCGCCCGGACCGCTGACCCCCGCCGGTCACCGGGATCCGGGCTGGGCCGCATCGGCCGGGCGCGGCGCGGCCGGCCCGGTGCCGGTGACGGCCCGGGGCGGGCGGCCGCCGCGCAGCAGCGACGCGGCCCCGGCCAGCGGCGGCCAGCGCGGCCGCGACCGCGAACACCACCACCAGGCCCTGGTGGAACGGCCCGGAGATCAGGTCCGGGAAGAACGCCCGGCCGGTGACGACCCGCCGGCTCGCGGCCGGCAGCGCGGACAGCGCCCCGTAGGCGGCCAGCAGGTGCTGCAGCGGGTTGACCCCGAGGACCGCCGCGAACAGCGACGACACCGGCGGCAGCGAGCCGATGTGCGCGGCGGCCGCGTGCGGGACGCCACGGGCGGCCAGGCCGCTGGTCAGGGTCCGCGGCAGGGTGCTGGCCAGTCCGGCGATCATGAGGGAGAAGACGATGCCGATCGACAGGGCCGTCCCGGAGTTCTGGAACGTGGACCGCATGCCGGACGCCGCCCCGCGGTACCGGGCCGGCACGCTGCCCATGATCGAGGAGGAGTTCGGCGCCGCGAACATGCCGCTGCCGATCCCGTTCGCGGCGATGAGCAGGGCGAACGCCCAGTACGGGAAGTTGACCGGCAGCAGCATCAGGCCGATGAAGCTCCCGCCGAACACGGCCATCCCGGCCGTGGCGATGCCCCGGGAACCGAACCTGTCGGACAGGGTGCCCGACACGGGGCCCGAGACGAGGAAGCCCGCGGTCAGCGGCAGCAGGAAGATCCCGGCCCACAGCGGGGTGTCGCTGTAGTTGTAGCCGTGCAGCGGCAGCCAGATGCCCTGCAGCCAGATGATGAGCACGAACTGCAGGCCGCCGCGGGCGATCGACACCACCAGGCCCGCCACGTTGCCGGCCGTGAACGCCCGGATGCGGAACAGGCTGAGCTGGAACATGGGCTCGGCGATCCTGGTCTCGATCACGATGAACGCCGCGAGCAGCGCCGCGCCGCCGGACAGCAGGCCGAGGACCGCGGGGTTCACCCAGCCCATGCTGTCGTGCCCGTAGGGCTGGATGCCCAGGGTGATGCCGATCAGCACCGCCCCCAGCCCGACGGCGAAGGTGATGTTGCCCCACCAGTCGATCCGGCCCGGGTGCCGCTCGCCGTTGTCGCGGAGCTTGCGGTAGGCCCACAGCGTGCCGAACACGCCGACGGGCACGTTGACCCAGAACACCGCCCGCCAGTCGATCGCGGCCAGCAGGCCGCCGGCCACCAGGCCGATGAACATGCCGGCCAGCCCGGCCACCTGGTTGGTGCCCAGCGCGAAGCCCCGCCGGTCGGGCGGGAACGCGTCGGTCAGGATCGCGGCCGAGTTCGCCATGAGCATGGACCCGCCGATGGCCTGGAGCACCCGCCAGCCGATCAGCCACAGTGCGCCGTGGCCGCCCTGGAACGGATCGAACGAGAGCAGGATGGATGCCACGGTGAACACCGCGAAGCCCGCGTTGTAGATCTTGACCCGGCCGAACATGTCGCCGAATCGGCCCAGGCTGACCACCAGCACGGCCTGGACCAGCCGGTAGCCCATGATCATCCAGAGCAGGTAGCTGATGTTGCCCGCCGCCAGCGGGTCCAGGTGGATGCCCCGGAAGATGGCGGGCAGCGCGATGATGACGATGGAGCCGTCGAGCGTGGCCATGAACATCGCCGCGGTCGTGTTGGTCAGGGCCACCCACCGGTACCGGTCCCCCGGATCCCGGGTGCCGCCGCCGGGCCGTCAGCCGCCCGGTCATCGGGTCATCGTCCGCCGCCTCGTGGCCGTGGTCATCAGATGCTCTGCGCCAGCCGCTCGAGCAGCGGCGCGGCCGCCCGCAGCTGGGCGAGCTCGGCGGGCGTGAAGCCAGCCGACAGGGCCTGCGCCAGCTGCTCGGTCCGGGCACTGCGCTTGTCCCGGAGCACCTGCTGCCCGGCGCCGGTGACCGACAGGACGATCCGGCGGCCGTCGTCGGGGTCAGGGCTGCGCGCGACGAGGCCCCGCGCCTCCAGGCCGGCCAGCGTCGCCCCCATCGACTGCGGGCTGATCTGCTCCAGCCGGGCCAGCGCGCTGGCCGTGGCCGGGCCGGACCGGTCCAGCCGGGCCAGGGCCGCGACTTCCGGCAGCGTGAGCTCACCCTCCGGCCGTACCTGGCGCAGCCGCCGCCGCAGCAGCCCGATGCTCATCTGGAGCGCCGCGGCGACCTCGCGCAGGTCCGCTTCCTCGGTCATACCATCAGTTTAAACTGATAAGTCTGACCTTAGCAATTCGGGCCCGTACCCGGCGCGGCTGCGGCGGCCCAGCGCCTGCTCCCGGTCCCCGGCCGGGCGGGCTTGACAGCGGTATTATCGTCTGTAATCTTGTCCTATGACTATAGGTAAAGAAGTCAACGATCCGGCCGGGTCCGGGTCGCCGGCCGCGTTCCGGCTGGACGCGGCCTCGGGCGTGCCGACCTACCTGCAGCTCGTGCAGCAGGTGGAGCACGCGCTGCGGCTGGGCTACCTCAAGCCCGGCGACCAGCTGCCCAAGGTCAGGGACGTGGTCGCCGCGCTGGCCATCAACCCGAACACGGTACTCAAGGCCTACCGCGAGCTGGAGACCAAGGGCCTGGCGGCTGGCCGGCCCGGCCAGGGCACGTTCATCCAGGCCACGCTCAGCCAGGTCGCGCTGCCCGAGCTGGCCGTGCTGCACCGCTCCCTGCTCGGCTGGCTGGCCACCGCCGACGCGGCCGGGCTGGACGAGGACGGGATCGTGGCGCTGTTCACCAGCGCGCTGCGGGATTTCCGTGACCGCCGCGGCGGCTCCGGCGACCGCCGCGGCGCGGCAGGCGGCGAGACGGAGGGCGTGGCATGAACGTCATCGAGGCCAGCGGCCTGGGCAAGCGCTACGGCGGCACGTGGGCGCTGCGCGAGTGCACGCTGGCCATCCCCGCCGGGCACGTGGCCGCGCTGGTCGGCCCGAACGGCGCCGGCAAGACCACGCTGCTGAACCTGGCGGTCGGCCTGACCGCGCCGACCGCGGGCGTCGTCACCGTGCTCGGCGGCCTGGCGCGCCGGGTCGCCTGGCGGCGCTGGACGGCATCGCGTTCGTCGCCCAGAACACGCCGCTGTACAAGAACCTGTCCGCCGCCGACATGCTGCACCTGACCCGCAACCTGAACCGGCGCTTCGACCAGGGCTACGCCCAGGCCCGGCTGGGCGAGCTGGGCATCCCGCTGAACCGGAAGGCCGGCCAGCTGTCCGGCGGCCAGCAGGCGCAGCTCGCGCTGACCCTGGCGCTGGCCCGGCGGCCGCGGCTGCTGGTGCTGGATGAGCCGATGGCCATGCTCGACCCGCTGGCCCGGCACGACTTCATGGCCACGGTGATGACCGCGGTGGCCGACGACGGCGTGTCGGTGCTGCTGTCCTCGCACGTGCTCGCCGAGCTGGAGCGGGTGGCCGACTACCTCATCCTGGTGTCTCGCGGCAGCGTCCAGGTGGCCGGCGAGGTCGACGACCTGCTCGCCTGCCACCGCGTGCTGACCGGCCCGGCCGCCGAGGCCGGCCGGCATGCCGAACGGCTGAGCGTGGTGCACGCCCGGCACGGCGCCGCGCAGGCCCACCTGCTGGTCAGGACCGGCGGAGCGGCTGACCCGGTGCCGCCCGGCTGGCAGGCGCACCCGGTCAGCCTGGAAGAACTCACCCTGGCCTACCTGCGCGAGCCCGGCGCCGGGGCGCTGCCCGGTCCGGCGCGCGCCAGGTACGCCGAACCGACGGAGGTGACGAAGTGACCACACTGACCGTGCCCGCAAAGCCGGGACGGGACGCGAGCCTGCGGCCGGTGCCGTGGCGACAGAATGGCGTGGGTGACCTGGCGGCAGCACCGGCTCGCGCTGGCCGGCGTGGCCGCGCTGTTCGGCGTGGCGGCCGTGTACCTGCTGATCACCGGCCTGCAGATGCACCATGCCTATGCCGCCGTGGCCGCCTGCCGCCCGGCCGGTTCAGGTGCCTGCCAGCAGGCAGCCGGCAGCTTCCTGAATGCCTACGCGCCCGGCGTGGGGCCCGTCCTCGGCCTGCTGCAGGTGATCCCGGCGCTGATCGGGGCGTTCGCCGGCGCGCCGGTGCTGGCCAGGGAACTGGAGACCGGCACCTTCCGCTACGCCTGGACCCAGGGCTTCGGGCGGGCCCGGTGGACCGTCGCCAAGCTCGTGCCCGCTCGCGGTCGCGGTCACCGTCGCCGCCGGGGCGTTCAGCGTGCTCGTCTCCTGGTACATCCAGCCGATCTTCGGCGCGGGAGACGACAACGGCCCGCTGTATCCCACCATCTTCGACTTGCGCGGGGTGGCGCTCGCCGCCTGGACGCTGGCCGCGTTCGCGATCGGCGCCCTGGCCGGCGTCCTGATCCGCCGGGTCATCCCCGCGATGTTCGCCACCTTCGCCGGATACGCCGGGCTCGCCTTCGTGACCGGGGCGTTCCTGCGCCGGCACTACGCGGCGCCACTGGTCAGCACCAACCCCGCCATCAGCCTGCACGGCCGGTGGGTGATCAGCCAGTTGTGGACGCGGGGCGGCCAGCCGGCCAGCCTGTCCATGATCAACCAGACGCTGCGCGCGGTCGACATACAGGCGGTGACGCCCGGGCAGTTCCAGCCTGGGCCCGCGGCCCGCGCCACCACTGACCCGGTGCACTACCTCGCCCAGCACGGCTACGCGCGACTGACGACCTACCAGCCCGACAGCCGGTTCTGGCCGTTCCAGTGGATCGAGGGCGGCTGGCTGCTCGCGCTGTCCCTGCTCCTCCTGGCCGCGACCGTCTGGCTGGTCCACCGCCGCGCGGCCTGAACCAGCCGGGCCGCCGAAGCCGGCTGGCTTAGCCCGGCGCCCGGCTTAGCCGCCAGCTAAGGCGCCCCGGGCGGCCGGGATAGGGCATCCGTCCGATGCGGGGCAGGCCGCCTTACCGCGAACCTCGAAGGTGTGCGGCCGGACCGTGGCCGCACACCCACCCAGGAGGCGGTCATGTATCCAGCCATTCAGGCAGCCATCGCGGCCGAGCACGTCCGGGACATGCTCGGCCGCGCCGCCCAGGACGGCCAGGCCCAGCAGGCCCGGCACGCCCGCCGGGCCGCCCGGGCCCGGGCGGCCGACCGGGCCCGGCTGGCCCGCCAGGCCCGGCTCGTCGGCGGGACCGGCCATGGCCAGGCGGCCACGCCCGGCCACCGCTCGGTAACGACGGCCCCGGCCCCCGCGCCAGCCCCGGTTCCGGACGCCAGCGACGTCGCCGGCTGCAGGTAAGGCGTGGTGGCCCCGGCACGCCCGGCGGCGTGAGCACCGGCCCCTCACCGGTGCTCACGCCGACTACCAGGCCACAGAGCCGAATAGAACTTACATTCGATGACTTTGCTATCGTGGACGGATGGCAGCGTATCTTCCGCCCGGCTGGCCGCCCGGGGTGCACCCGCCCGGCAGCGCAGACTTCGAGGCGTCCGCGGTGGCCTGGCTGCTCGATGTGGTGCCCCCCGATTACCGGCTGTACGGCGTCCTGCGGCGGCATCCGGTCGCCCTCGCGAGCATGGCCAGGCATCACGTGACGGCCTGCGTGCAGGGGGCACGCGAGGGCTACCGCGCGGCCCGCACCGAACTCGGCGGCGCGCTGCCCGCCACCGGAGTGGACGCGGTACTGGCCGCCTACCGCACCGAGGGACGCCGCCTGGTAGACATCGCGCGGGCCGTGGACCTGCTCGGCCGGGCCCTCCGCGGCGAGATCTTCACCCCGCGGCTGCGCGCCGAGAAGGGGACGCCGCCCGGGCCAGGCGGACCGCACCACACGACCTGATCTGTTAAGTTCCGGCGGCGGATGTCACGTCCACCCGGAGCACCAGGACCGCCATGCCGTCGGCGGCCGGGCGGCCACCGAAGCACCGGACCTCCTGGTGCACCTTGTCGGCCACCACGCCGGCGGTCAGCCCGGCGCAGGCCGACAGCAGCCGGGCCAGGCCGTCGTCGTCGTCGAGCAGCCGGTCGCCGTCACGCCGCCTGGTCACCCCGTCGGTGACGCACAGCAGGAGGTCCCCCGGGCCGAGGACGACCGGCTGGGCGGCGAAACCGAGCCCGTCGATCACCCCGAGGACCGGCTGCGGGACCACCGCGGCCTGCGGCACCGACGGCACGGCGGCCGGCTCGCCCCCGGGCTCCGCACCGGTCAGTGAGTCCGGCGGCACCCGGAGCACCAGCGGCAGCGGCTGCCCCGCGCAGGCCAGGAACACCTGGGCGGGCGGCCCCGGCCGGACCTCCCCGTGGATCAGCGTCAGGAACGCCCCGGGGAACGCGCTCATCGAGGATGAGCTGGTTCAGCCGGCTGAGCGTGCCCGGGATGCTCACCCCCTGCCCGCCGAGGATGCGCAGCGTCGTGCGGGCCAGCGAGGCGACGGCCAGGGTGGCCGCCCCGGCGCCGCACACCTCCCCGATGGCGAACCGCCACCGTCCGTCCGCGACGCGGAACACGTCACAGAAGTCGCCGCCGGCCACCTCGCCCGCGGTGGGCAGGTCGTGTGCCGCGGCCAGCTCGAACCCCGGCACCCGGGGCAACTCGGCCGGGACCAGGGCCGCCCGCAGCGCCTGCTGCTCCGCCTGCTGCTGCGCGGCCAGCCGGCAGTTCTCCACGGCCAGCGCCACCCGGCCCGCGAGATCCTGGGCCAGGCTGAGCACTTCCCGGGACGGGCGCCCGGCGTGCGGGCCGCCCAGGACCAGCAGCCCGAGCCGGGCCGGCCCGGCCGGCCAGCGGGAAGCACCAGGCGCCCCGGGCGGCCAGTTCCGCCGCGCCGCGCGGCGCGCCGGCCGGCGACGGCCCCGCTCAGCGGCCAGCGCCACGGATCGCCGGCCCGGCCAGCGGGCTGCGGGCCCGGCCACGGCACGGTGGCGCAGCCCCGCTCCAGCAGCCAGGTGAGGGCGTCGCGGGCCGCGTCGTCTGCGTGCCGGGCCGCCGCGACCCGCAGCCCCCCGTCCGGCCCGGCGATGAGCAGCGCGCACCACTCGGCCAGCCGGGGCACCACGACCTGCCCGGCGGTGGCCAGGACCACGTCGGCGTCCAGCGGGCCGGACAGCAGTTCGCTGGCCTCCGCGAGCACCGCGATGCGGGCCCGGCGGGCCTGCTCGAGTTCCGCGAGCCGGGAGCGTTCCAGGACGGGCGCCATGCTGTCGGCGAGCTGCTGCAGGCGCTGCACGTCGCTGTCGCCGAACCGGCCGGGCAGCATGGCCGCGACCGCGAGCACCCCGGTGACCCGGCCTTCGACCAGGAACGGCACGGTGGTGACCGAGGGTGCGCTGCGCAGCAGCGCGGCCGGGCTGATCCCGGCGGTGCCCCGGACGGTCAGGTTGCCGTCCTCATCGGCGACCAGCGCGTACCCGGCATCCGCCGCCACGATCACCCGGGCCGAGGCGACGCACTGATGGAGCAGGTCGTCGTAGCCGGGCTCGGCCGCCGCCTCCGGCAGCGCGCGGATCCCCCACGTCGTGGCGGGCATCACGGGAACCGCCCCTGGCGGCGCATCCGGGCCGGTGCCCGGCTCGACCGGCCCGGACTGCTCGCCGCCGAGTCCCATCCGGAACCAGACCGCCTTGGTGTCGGTCCCGTAACTCACGCCCCACGCGGAGGCCAAGGCCGAGGGCAGCAGCAGTCCGCGGCCACTGGTGCGTTCAGCTGGAATCTGGTCCTGCTTGGCGGGGCCCGGGACCATCCGGGCCGGGTGACTGTCCCGGACCACGACTTCTACGGCACTGCCCGCGAGCTTGCAGGTCACCTGGACATCGGTACCGGCGTGCACGACGGCGTTGGTGACCAGCTCGCTGGTGAGCAGCACGGCGTCGTCCACCAGCCCGGCGTCCCCAGCCAGGCCGGGCCCCGGGTGCAGCCAGGACTGCAGGGTCTCCCGCACGAACTTGCGCGCCGCCGCCACGGCGGCCGGTTCCGGCCGGTACGCGGCGCTCGCGACGAGATCGTTGCGTCCCTTCACATGCCCCCTTGGCTATCCAGGGTCAGGCCGCACGGACGTGGGCCCGCGGCGCCCGGGCGACACGGAGGGCGGCCTGCACTATCGAGTTCGGCTCCGCCGGTGGCGGCGTGCCCCCATCGTGACAGATGACGGGCCGCTTTCCAGCCGATCAGGAACGTTCGCCCAGCATTGGCGATGGCCGTGACCAGCCATTACCTGCCACATACTCGCGCACAACCCGGGCCGGTACCCCGGCGATGACGCACCGGTCGGGCACCGGGCCGCGGACCACGGAGCCCGCGGCCACCACCACGTTACGGCCGATGCAGGCGCCCGGCAGCACAATCGCCCCAGCCCCCAGCCAGCTTCCGGACCCGATGGAGACCGCGGTGTTCCGCGGCCACTGACGGCCGATCGGCATGTCCGGGTCGGCGTAACCGTGGTTCTGGTCGGTGATGTACACGTTCGGGCCGGTGAAAACGTCATCCCCGATCACCAGGGAGCAGTGGGCCACGAGGTGGCTGCCCCGCCCGATCACGCAGCGGCTGCCGATCCGGAGCACCGGCACCTCGCCCAGGTCCTGGCCGGGGAGCATGCCCGCGGACAGCGAGACCTGCTCGCCGATCAGCGTGCCGGACCCGATCTCGATCCACGCCTGGCCGTACAGCGACCCGGTCGGGAAGGCGATGATCGATCCGGGGCCGAACCCGGCGAAGCCGCGGCCGGCCGGTGTCTCCGCGGTGATCGCGCCCGGCCTGCCGCGCGGTACGCCAGGCCCGGTGCACCACGCGCCAGGCCAGCGCGTGGTAGGCGCCGCCCATACCCCGTCTGTGCGGCATGGAGGACTACGGTACCCGGGCGCTGATCTGGAGCGTCGGGACCTCCCCGGCCGGGGGGCCGGCCGGCCGCGGCCGGGCCGGCGGCCAGCTGGCCGCAGGCACCGTCGATCTGGCTGCCCCGGGTGTCCCGGACGGTGACCGGCACGCCCCGCGCGGCCAGCCGGGCCTCGAACTCGGCCATCGCCGCGGCGGTGGACGCGGTCCACCGGGAGCCGGGGGTCGGGTTCAGCGGGATCAGGTTGACGTGGGCCAGCCGCCCGGCCAGCAGGGCGGCGAGGGCGTCAGCCCGCCACGGCTGGTCGTTGACGTCCCGGATCAGGGCGTACTCGATGGACACCCGGCGGCCGGTCACGGCGGCGTAGCCCCAGGCCGCGTCGAGCACCTCGGCCACCTTCCAGCGGCGGTTGACCGGGACGAGCTCGTCGCGCAGCTCATCGTCCGGGGCGTGCAGCGACACG
This sequence comes from uncultured Actinomycetes bacterium, assembly GCA_963840195.1. Classification (GTDB taxonomy): domain Bacteria; phylum Actinomycetota; class Actinomycetes; order Streptosporangiales; family Streptosporangiaceae; genus RYN-230. The sequence goes on along the minus strand of CAWIYD010000027.1, from coordinate 27,754 downwards.
GCCAGCCGGACCGCCAGGCCCTCGCCGGCCAGCCGGCCGATGGCCGGCACCAGCCCGACGGTGGACACGGTCACCCCGCGCTGCGAGATGCCGAGCCCGGCCGGGACGGGATCGGTGATCCGCCGCACCGCGCGCAGCACGCTGGCGTAGTTGGCCAGCGGCTCCCCCATGCCCATGAACACGATGTTGGAGACCCGGCCCGGGCCGCCCGGGACCGTGCCCCGGGCCACCGCCCGGGCCCCCGCGACCACCTGGGCGACGATCTCGGCCGCGGACAGGTTCCGGGTCAGCCCGGCCTGCCCGGTCGCGCAGAAGGGGCAGGCCATCCCGCAGCCTGCCTGTGACGACACGCACATGGTGATCCGGTCCGGGTAGCGCATCAGCACCGACTCGATGAGCGCGCCATCGAACGCCCGCCACAGCGTCTTGCGGGTCATCCCCCCGTCGCAGGCCAGTTCCCGTTCCGCGGTGAGCAGCCGGGGCAGCAGCGCGCCCGCCAGCTCGTCCCGGGACCCGGCCGGCAGGTCGGTCATCTCCGCCGGGTCGTCGGTGAGCCGGCCGAAGTAATGCCGGGACAGCTGGTCGGCCCGGAACGCCGGCCCGCCCAGCTCCGCGGCGGCCGCGCGCCGCTCAGCGGGGCCGAGATCGGCCAGGTGCCGGGGCGGCCGGGCTGGGGATCGGTTGGCAGGCACCTGCGCTCCGTAGGCTGGAAATGGTGAATCGCTTAACAATATCGTGGGTGCGGCGGCGGTGACCTGCGGCGAATCAGTAGATTTCGTGCATGCCCACGTTGCGCAGGACCGGGAGAGATGGCAGTCCCGCAGCCCGGCCGGGGCGGCCTGAGATCCTGCTGAGCAGCGAGAGCCCGTACGGCAGCAGGCGGCTCGTGGTCGAGTACGACGGCTCCACGACCACCGCCTACCTGTACGACCAGTCCGCTGCCATCGCGGCGGTCTGGATCGCCAACCATGTGCCCGCCCCGCCCGCCGCCGACCCGGCGCCGGCCGCCGCCGGGCACGCCACGGTGATGCCGGCCGCGCACACCAAGCATCCGGCCGGGCTGCCCATGCTGGACCGCCGGGTGCTGCGCGCGCTGTGGTTCGAGGAGGGCGACGGCGTCGCGGTGATCGAGGGCGGCCGGCTCCTCGCGGTGATTCCCGGCTGGGCGGCCCTGTCCCGGGGCATGCCCGGGTACAGCCGGGAGGTGATCGGCCAGACCCCGTTCGCCTGGGCGCTGGATGACGCCATGGAAGGGCTCGGCCCCCGCGCCGACCGGGCCACCGCCTTCTGGCGGTGGCGGGCCGGCGAGGGCGCGTGGGCCGGGTTCCAGAAGGCCGTGCTCGGGCACCTGCTGCACGGGCTGGGGCCGGGCTCCCGGTACTGGGACGTCAGCGGCGGGAAGCAGCCGCTGGCCGGGGTGTCAGAACGGCCGCCGACCCGGGACCGCCCGTTCACCGTGCTGACCACGATCGGGATGAGCTGCCAGCGGATGCCGGTGGTGGAGCAGTACGCCGAGGATCCCACCTCGGCCGCGCGGATCGAGCTGGCGCTGGCCACCACCATGCCCAGCCCGGACGCGGCCCGGATCTTCCTGTGGCTGGCCCACTACCCGTGGCGGGCGGTGACCTGGTTCGGGCCGGGGCACACCATCCGCTGGTATCACGAGCCGTCCACCTTCCCGCTGGGCGGCGGGAACACGGGCGTGCTGCTCCTCGACGACCCGGCCCAGCTGCCGGGGCCTGAGGTACCGGACCTGTCCGGGTTCACCTTCGGCGGCGATCCGGTGCGCTGGCTGTGGGTGCTGCCGATCAGCGAGCGGGAACGGCTGTTCGCCAAGGACCGCGGGTCGCCGAGCCTGGTCACGAACCTGGCCGCCCAGCGCCGCAGCTGGGTCGTCAGCCAGTAAGGCCCCAATCGGCCACGGCTTTGAATACCCATGCTTAACGGCCCGCTATGGCCGGTGCCCTTCCGCCGCCCGGGACCGGGACCCGCCCGGAACCCACCATGGAACCCACCACCCGGAACACGCCCCGACCCACCGCCCGGAAAAGAGTTGTGGCCAGAAACCGTCGTAATGGCGATGGTTTCTGGCCACGACCCGGGCCAGCACTTCCCCCGCACTGCCCGGCTGGATTTCCTGGGACCCGGCCTTCCCCGGGCGGCTGCCTGGGTCGGGGCCCCGCCGGGGCGGGGCTAACTGTCAGTGGAGGTGGAGGTTGACGCCGAGCAGCACCAGCCACCAGAGGAAGACGGCCAGCAGCGCGGACAGGACGAGCTTAAGCAGGGCGACCGTGATGTAGGCCTTCTCCCAGGCCACCACCAGGCCAATGATGATGTAAATCAGGAAAACGAGGCTGAAACGCCGCCTTCTGGACATCCTTCACCGCTCCGAATCTCCCCCGTGCCGTACGTGCGAGTCGCCCGGCCAAGTATCCGGAGAAACGGACGCCAAACGTCAGCCGAGGAAGATGAATAGCAGCAGCCAGACCACGGGCGCGGTAATGAGCAGGGAGTCGAGCCGGTCGAGGATTCCGCCGTGCCCGGGCAGCATCGTGCCCATGTCCTTGATCTTCAGGTCCCGCTTGATCATGGACTCGGCCAGGTCGCCGACGGTCGCCGCGACGACGGCCCCGGCTCCGACGAGCAGCCCCTGGTAGAAGGCCCCGTGCAGCAGGGTGACCATGGTGATCGCACCGGCCGCGAGGCAGGCGAGCACCGAGCCGCCGAACCCCTCCCAGGTCTTCTTCGGGCTGATCCGCGGCACCATCGGGTGCCGGCCGATCAGGCTGCCGGCCAGGTAACCGCCGACGTCGCTGCACACGGCCAGGATGAGGAACACCACGGTGCGCCGCGAGCCGTCCGCCGGGGCCAGCATCAGCCCCACGAACGCCGTCGGCAGCAGCAGGTAGAGCAGCGCGAAGAAGGCGGCCGTGGTGTCCCGCAGGTAGCCGTCGCTGCCGCCCGCCAGCCGCCAGCTCATCGCCACGATGGCCGTCATCGCCAGCGCGGCCACCAGCGGGCGCTCGCCGCGCAGGTAAGCCAGGGCGAGCATGGCCGCGCCCCCGGCCGCGAGCGGGATCAGCGGCAGGCGGATGCCGCGGCCGCCCAGCGCCCGGCCGAGTTCCAGCAGCGCCAGTCCCACGATGGCGCCCATGTAGATCAGGAAGGTGAATTTCACCGTGAACAGGGTGAGCACGGCGAGACCGCCGAGCAGCAGCCCGACCGCGATGGCCGCGGGGAGGTTACGGCCCGCCCGGCCTCCCTTGGGCGGCGGGCCCCCGGGCGGCGGCCCGGTGGTCAGTGGCCCGGTGGTAACTGGCTCCGCGGTCAGTGGCTCCGCGGGCGGGTCCACGCGGCCCAGCATGGCGCTGACGGACGCCGCCACCCCCTCCGGTGCGGGCTCCCCTTCCGGGGACGCGGGCGCATCGGCAGCCGCGGCATCACCGGGGGGCAGCATCTCGCCCGGTGCGGGCGGCCCGGCGGCAGGTGCGCCAGGGTCCGCGGGCAGCGGCCGGGCCGGCGGCGGGCCGGCCCGGGCGGGGCGCTCCGGCCGCGATCACCTAGCTCGTCGGAGACCAAGCTCAGACCTCGAGGAGCTCGGCTTCCTTGTGCCGCAGCAGTTCGTCCACCTGCCCCACGTACGTGTGCGTGAGCTCGTCGAGTTCGCGCTCCGCGCGGTGCACCTCGTCCTCACCGGCCTCGCTCGCCTTGACCATCTTGTCCAGCGAGTCCTTGGCGTGCCGCCGGATGTTGCGGATCGAGACCCGGCTGTCCTCGGCCTTGTGCCGGGCGACCTTGATGTAGTCCTTGCGCCGTTCCTCGGACAGCTCAGGGAAGACCACCCGGATGATGGCGCCGTCGTTGGAGGGGTTCACCCCGAGGTCAGCTGTTGCGGATGGCCTTCTCGATGGCGCCCAGCGAGGACTTGTCGAATGGCTGGACGATCACCATCCGGGGCTCAGGAATGTGGAACGAGGCCAGCTGGTTCACCGGGGTCTGGGTGCCGTAGTACTCAACGGTGATCTTCGCGAACATCGTCGGGTGCGCGCGGCCGGTGCGGATCGCGGCCATGTCTTCCCTGGCGACCGCGACGGCCTTCTCCATCTTCTCCTCGGCTTCGAGAAGAGTCTCGTCTATCACTGCGGCTCCTGAGCGCCTCGTGCCGGCCATGTTCGCGCCGGCCGGTCAGTAGTCCCCGGACCGGCAGATCAGTGTGCCGATCTTCTCACCGCGCACCGCGCGCGCGATATTGCCCTCCTCCATCAGGTCGAAGACCACGATGGGCAGGCCGTTGTCCATGCACAGGCTCACGGCGGTGGCATCCATGAATTTCAGCTCCCGGCGCAGCACCTCGCCGTAGTCGATCTGGCTGAACCGCACCGCGCCCGGGGTGTGCCGCGGGTCCGCGTCGTAGACCCCGTCCACCTGCGTGCCCTTGAGCACCGCCTCGGCCCCGATCTCCAGGGCGCGCTGCGCGGCACAGGTGTCGGTGGAGAAGAACGGGGCGCCCAGGCCCGCGCCGAAGATCACCACACGGCCCTTCTCCAGGTGCCGGATGGCCCGGCGCGGGATATAGGGCTCCGCGACCTGGCCCATGGTGATGGCGGTCTGCACCCGGGTCTCGACACCCAGCTTCTCCAGCACGTCCTGCAGGGCCAGGCAGTTGATGACGGTGCCGAGCATGCCCATGTAGTCCGCGCGGGCCCGGTCGATGCCCCGCTCGGCCATCTGCTTGCCGCGGAACATGTTGCCGCCGCCGACCACGGCGGCCAGTTCCACGCCGTCCGCGACGACGGCCGCGATCTCCTTGGCCAGGTGGAACACGACGTCGGGCGAGATGCCCAGCGGCTCGTCCCCGGAGAAGGCCTCCCCGGACAGCTTGACCACGACCCGGTTCCACCGGCGGTGGGCCTGCCCCTCCCGGAACTCGGGGTCGGCGCCCTGCCCCGGCCGGGGAGGGTCCGTGCACGGCGGCACCCGCGTGCCACGTCGTGCCACCGTCCACAGTGCCTTCCCCTCCGCCCGGCGTCACAGGTTCCCGCTCGTCATCCGGCCTGGCCGACCTGGAACCGGGCGAACGCGCGCACGGTGACGCCCTGCTCGGCCAGGATCTGCTTGATCGTCTTCTTCGGGTCCCGGACGAACGGCTGCTCCGTCAGCACGATGTCCTTGAAGAAGGCGTTCAGCCTGCCCTCGACGATCTTCCCGATGGCCTGCTCGGGCTTGCCCTCGTCCCGGGTGATCTGCTCCATGATCGCCCGCTCCTTCTCGACCACGTCGGAGGGCACCTGGTCCCGGGTCACGTACTGCGGGCGCATGGCCGCCACCTGGTGGGCGACGTCCTTGCCCGCCTCCGCGGACTCCTGCGTCCAGCTGGACCAGCACGCCCACCGTCGGCGGCAGCTGCGGGTCGGACTTGTGCAGGTAGGTGACGATGTAGCCGCCCTCCATCAGCGCGTACCGGCCCAGTTCCAGCTTCTCCTTGAGCGAGGCGCTGGCCTCATCGATGTGCTGCTGCACCGTGGTGCCCGGCCGGATCTCCAGGCCCAGCAGGGCGAGCCGGTCGGCCGGCCGCTGCGCCAGGGCCGTGGTGGCGATCTGCGCCGCCACGGCCTGGAACACGTCGGTCTTGGCCACGAAGTCGGTCTCGCAGTTCAGCTCGAGCAGCACCCCGGCCTGGGTGCCGTCCAGCTCGGCGGTGACCAGGCCGTTCGCGGCGGTCCGGCCCGCCCGCTTGCCCACATCCTTGGCACCCTTGAGACGGAGGATCTCCACCGCGGCGTCGAAGTCGCCGTCGGCCTCCTCCAGTGCCTTCTTGCAGTCGAGCATGCCCGCGGCCGTCTGCTCACGCAGCCGCTTCACGTCCGCGGCGGTGAAGTTCGCCATGTCCTCATCTATCTTTCGGTGTGTCTTCGTGGTTGGGCTGTGCCGTGCCGGGGCGCCCGCGGGCCGGCCGGAACCGGATGTCAGGCCCCGTCGGCCTGGCTGGCCGGCGCATCCGCCGGGCCGGCCGCGACACCCGCCGTCTCCGGCTGGCTGTCCTCGGGGCTGGCCTCGGCGGCTGGCCTCGGCCGATCCGTTCGCCTCGGCGGCGGCGTCGGCCGTCCGTCACCTCGGCGGCGGCTCAGCCGATCCGTTCGCCTCGGCGCTGGCCTCAGCCGATCCGTTCACCTCGGCGGCGGCGTCGGGGGCTGCGCGGCGGCCTCGTCGGCCGCCTTGCCCTCCAGGACCGCCAGCTCCCACTCGGCGAGCGGCTCCTCGGCGCCGATATCGCCGGCCGGGGTGGCGGGCTTGGCCTCGCCGTCGGCGGCACCGGCCCGGGCGATCAGGCCGTCCGCGACCGCGTCGGCGATCACCCTGGTGAGCAGCGAAACACTGCGGATCGCGTCGTCATTCCCGGGGATCGGGTAGGTCACCTCGTCCGGATCGCAGTTGGTATCCAGGATGGCGATCACCGGGATGCCCAGCTTGCGCGCCTCGCTGACGGCGATGTGCTCCTTCTTGGTGTCCACCACCCAGATCGCGCTGGGCACCCGGGCCATGTCCCGGATCCCGCCCAGCGACCGCTCCAGCTTGTCCCGCTCCCGGCGCAGCTGGAGCAGCTCCTTCTTGGTCATGCCGGAGCCGGCCACGTCGTCGAAGTCGAGCTCCTCGAGCTCCTTGAGCCGCTGCAGGCGCTTGAAGACCGTCTGGAAGTTGGTCAGCATGCCACCCAGCCAGCGCTGGTTGACGAACGGCATGCCCACCCGGCGGGCCTGCTCGGCGACCGCTTCCTGGGCCTGCTTCTTGGTGCCCACGTAGAGGATGGACCCGCCGTGCGCGACGGTCTCCTTGATGAACTCGTAGGCGGTGTCGATGAAGTCGAGCGACTGCTGCAGGTCGATGATGTAGATGCCGTTGCGCTCGGCCAGGATGAATCGCTTCATCTTGGGGTTCCAGCGCCTGGTCTGATGCCCGAAGTGCACGCCGCTCTCGAGGAGCTGACGCATGGTGACGACCGGAGCCATGCCGGTGGTCCCCTTCCTGATCACGCGCCGCGCCTGATCGCGCCGACGCTCTCGGTTGATGCCTGGCGCCCGGGCGCACCCCGCCGCGGCCGGGGAAGGCCGCGGACCGGTGGGCTGCGTCCCGCCGGGCACTCGCTCAAGCACCCTGGCGGCTAGCGGACGCGCGAATTGGCCGACATCGCCCGCGCCTGCGCGCTGGCTCTGCGACCTGTCAGGAGTCTACCCGCAACCCTCAAGCGCGCGGATGCGCCTGCCGGAAGGCGGCCTGCAGCCGCTCCACGGACACATGCGTGTAGATCTGCGTGCTGGCCAGCGAGGCGTGCCCCAGGATCTCCTGCACGCTGCGCAGGTCGGCACCGCCTTCGAGCAGGTGGGTGGCGGCGGCGTGGCGCAGGCCGTGCGGGCCGCTGTCGGGGACCCCGGGCACCGCGCCGAGCCGGGCATGCACCACCCGGCGCGCGGCGCGCGGGTCCAGCCGCCGGCCCCGGGCGCCGAGGAACAGCGCGCGGCCGCTGCCGGCGGCCAGCAGGACAGGGCGGCCGTCCCGGATCCACCGCGCTACCGCCCGCTCCGCGGGCAGGCCCACCGGCACGACGCGCTCTTTGCCGCCCTTGCCCATCACCCGGATGGTCCGCCGCTCGCGGTCCAGGTCATCCAGGTCCAGCCCGCACAGCTCGCTGACCCGGATACCGGACGCGTAGAGCAGCTCCATGATGGCCAGATCCCGCACCATAACGGCCCGTTCCCGCAGATCACGGCCGCTCCGGTTCAGGGCCGTCCGCTGCTGCCGCCGCGGCCGCCGTACCGTCCCCGGCAGGCGGCGCGGCGCGAGCCTCCGTGGCCGCCAGGACGGCGGCCACCTGGTCGGCCCGGGCGACTTCGGGCAGACGGCGGCGGACCCGCGGGGTGCCGAGCAGCGGGCCCGGGTCGCCGGCCAGCCAGCCACGGCGGTGGGCGTACGCGGTGAAGGTGCGGGCCGCGGCGGCCCGCCGGGCCAGCGTGGCCCGGGCCAGCCCGGCGTGGTGCTGGGCCGCCAGCCAGCCCCGCAAGATCCCGATGCTGAGGCCGCCCGGGCTGGTCATCCCGGCCCGGGCGGCGTACTCCAGCAGCGCCCGGACGTCGCCGGCGTAAGCCCGGACCGTGTGATCGGACGTCCCCCGCTCGGCCGCCAGATGCCGCCGGAACGCGTCCAGGGCCTGCCCGAGCCGTTCCGGCAGGGGCTCGGCCGTCTCCGGGCCGGCCGTCCCGGGCCGGGGACGCCCGGGATGCGTCAGCCATGCCTCCCAGTGTGCGGCACCGGGCGGCCCTTACTCCACCGTGACACTCTTGGCCAGGTTGCGCGGCTTGTCCACGTCGTTGCCGAGCGCGACGGCGCAGTGGTAGGCGAGCATCTGCAGCGGGACCGACAGCAGGATGGGGTCCAGTTCCGGCTCGTTCTTGGGCACCTGGACCTGGTAGTCGGCGAGCCGGTCATCCAGCACGCTGTGCCCGACCGCGAGCACCGGGCCGCGGCGGGCGCGGATTTCGCCGAGCGTGGAGATGTTCTTGTCCAGCAGGTCGTCGTCCGGCACGATGGCGACGGTAGGCAGCCCCGGGTTGACCAGGGCGAGTGGCCCGTGCTTGAGCTCGCTGGCCGGGTAGGCCTCGGCGTGCAGGTAGGACACTTCCTTGAGCTTCTGCGCGCCCTCCCGGGCGACCGGCCAGCCGCGGACCCGCCCGATGAAGAACATGCCCTGGCAGCCGGCCAGCTCGGCGGCGATGCCGGCGATCCGCTCCTCCCCGGCGAGCACCTCGTCGATCTGGGCCGGGAGCGCGCGCAGGCCGGCGATGATGCGCTTGCCGTCGGCCGGGGACAGGTCGTGGATGCGGCCCAGGTGCAGCGCCAGCAGCGCGAAGGCGACGGCGGTGGCGGTGAAGGTCTTGGTCGAGGTGACCGAGACCTCCGGCCCGGCGTGCAGGTACATGCCGCCGCCGCACTCGCGGGCGATGGCGCTGCCCACCGAGTTGACCACGCCCAGCACCTGGCCGCCCTTGCGCTGGAGTTCCTGCACCGCGGCCAGCGTGTCGTAGGTCTCGCCCGACTGGCTGACGCCGATGTAGAGGGTGTCCCGCTCGATCACCGGGTTGCGGTACCGGAACTCGGAAGCGGGCTCGGCGTCCGCGGGGATCCGGGCCAGGTCCTCGATGAGCTGCGCGCCCACCTCGCCCGCGTAGTAGGCCGAGCCGCAGCCGAGGACCTTGATCCGGCGGATCTCCCGCAGCTGGCGGGCGTCCATGTTCAGCCCGCCGAGGTGGGCGGTGTGGAAGCGCTCGTCGAGCCGCCCGCGCAGCGCGCGCTGCACCGCCCGGGGCTGCTCATGGATCTCCTTGAGCATGAAGTGGGCGTAACCGTCGGCGTCGTAGGAGGCGGCGTCGGTGTCGATGGTGGACGGTTCCTTGGTGGTCGCCCGGGCATCGAGGGTGGCGGTGCGGAAGCCGTCCGCCTGGACCGTGGCCACCTCGCCGTCGTCCAGGTGCACCACCTGGCGGGTGTACCGGACCAGCGCGGCGACGTCCGAGGCGACGAACATCTCCTTGTCGCCGATGCCGAGCACGACCGGGCTGCCGTTGCGCGCCGCGACCACCCGGTCCGGGTGGCGGGCGTCCAGCACCACGATGCCGTAGGTGCCGACCACCGAGGTCAGTGCCTGCCGGACCGCCTCTTCCAGCTCGGCCGCGGGATTGGCCGCGATCAGGTGGGCCAGGACCTCGCTGTCGGTCTCGGAGGCGAACACGGCACCGTCCACGATCAGCTTCGCACGCAGCTCATCGGCGTTCTCGATGATGCCGTTGTGCACCACGGCGACCGGTCCCGAGACATGCGGGTGGGCGTTGACGTCACTGGGCTCGCCGTGGGTCGCCCACCGGGTGTGCCCGATTCCCGGGCTGCCCTTGAACCGCGCCGGCAGTGAGGCGGCGAGGTCGGCCACCCGGCCCTGGGCCTTGTGCACCCGGATCTCCCCGCCGCGCCCCAGCACGGCCACGCCCGGCCGAGTCGTACCCGCGGTACTCCAGCCGGGCCAGCCCTTCCAGCAGGATCGGGACGCAGTCGCGTCCCCCGATGTGCGCGACGATTCCGCACATGCCATGCCCCCCGTCAGCCGTAGATGATGCGGCGCAGCTGGCGCAGCGTGTACTGGGGCGGTGCCACCAGCCGGTGCTGCAGCTCGGCCGCGATCTGATCGAACACCCGGTCGTTAGCCAGTCCCCGCGCCCTGAGCTCGACTGTGGCGCCGGCGGACGAAAACCTCCGCTGGCTCGGAGAAGTACCCGACCACCTCGGCGATCAACCGTGCCGCCTCTCCAGGGCTCAGCGCACTGGTGCGGGTCAGGTGGGCGATCAGGTCCTCGAAAGGCCGTTCCGCGCCGGGCACAGCACCAGCATGCGTCTTCGTCGGCCGCGAATGCAACATTCTTGCCCGATTTCGGGCAAGAATGTGGGCTTTCTCTCCAAGATTGTGGCGATAGCGGATGATTCGGGGGCAGCTAGCCATCCAGCCCGGGGCATCGTGCTCATCCCCCCGGGCGGCGCAGCCGCCAGCCGCGCTCGCACCGCTCGACGAATCCGCCGGCCGCGAGCTCACCCAGCCCGGACAGCACGGTATCCAAGTCCACGCCGGCCGACGCCGCGATCCGGGCCGGTCCCCAGCCGCCACGGGCCGGGATCGCCTCCAGGATGCCCCTGGTCACCGGGTCGAGCGCGTCCCGGGGCAGGACCGGTGCCGCCGGCCGGGCCGGGCAGGTCATCCGGGCCGAAGGACAGTGCCGCCACCACGTCCGCGGCCCCGGTGACGCATTCGGCGCCCCAGTCCCTGATGACGAAGTGACAGCCCGCGGAGGCGGCCGAGGTCACCGGCCCGGGCACGGCCATGAGGGGACGGTCCAGGTCGCGGGCGTGCCGCGCGGTGTTCAGCGCCCCGCTGCGCAGTGCCGCCTCGACGACGACCGTGCCGCGGCTGAGCGCGGCGATGACCCGGTTGCGCACCAGGAACCCCGGCCGGGTGGGGGTCCGGCCCGGTGGCCACTCGCTCACCAGCAGGCCGTCAGCGGCGATGTCCTCGAACAGGTCGTGGTGCCCGCGCGGGTACGGTTCGTCCACCCCGGAGGGCAGCACCGCGATCGTGGTGCCGCCCGCGACGAGCGCGCCGCGGTGCGCACGGCCGTCGATGCCGAACGCGCCACCGGACACCACCGACCAGCCGCGCTCGGCCAGGCCGGCCGCCAGCGCCGCGGCCACATGCTGCCCGTACGCGGTGGCGGCCCGGGTTCCCACCACGGACACCGAGCGCAGGCAGGCGAACCGCAGATCGGCGGTGCCGCGGACCCAGAGCGCGCACGGCTGGGCCTCACCCAGCACGTCCAGCTGGCCCGGCCATCCGGGGTCGCCCGGGCACAGCAGCCGGATCCCGGCCCGCTGCCAGCCGAGCAGGGTGCCTTCGGCGGGCACGGCACCCAGCCGGGCCGACCAGCGGCGCAGGGCACGATCCAGGCCGGGGATGTCGTTCCCGGCCCGGCACAGCCAGGCCAGGGCCTCCGCCGCCCGCCCTGGGACGGCCGAGCCCGGGACGGCCGAGCCCGGGACGGGCCGAGCCGCTAGCCCGAGTCCGAGCCTGGCCGCCGGGCGAGGCCTGGGACGAGGCCGTCCGCTACCCAGTCCGCCCGGCCCGGGGGCGGACCCGCCGGGCCGCCGTCCAGGGCGGCGGGACCGGTGCGGGCCGCCGGCGCCACCGCGGCCAGCGCGGCCACGATCGTGGCCGGCGGGCAGCGCCGCAGCAAGGCGCCCAGCTGGGCATCGCCGGGCTCGGCGACGCACGTCAGCGCGGCCCGGGCCAGCCGGTCCCGGGCCAGCACGGGCCCAGGCCGGTGTGGCCCGCCGCCGGGCCGTCCGGGGCCAGACGGGCCGCTTCAGGGCCTTCCAGTCGTGGGCGGGCCAGGTCCGGGGCGCGGTCCCAGGTCGTCGGGCGGGCCGGGTCCGGGCGGGCCGGGTCCGGGCGGGCCGGGTCCGGGCGGCCGGTCACCCGGGGCACCCCCAGCCACAGTCCGAGCGCGTAGCTGGTCTGGTCAGCGGTCGGCCGGGGCACCTCCGCCAGGTCGGCCAGGGTCCAGGCGACCCGGAGCACCCGGTGCACCCCGCGGGCACTGATCTGCCCCAGGTCCATGGCCCGCTCCACCGGGGTGAGCGCGCCCGGGGCCGGCGGGTAGCAGTGGCGCAGTTCGCTGGCCGGGATCTCGGCGTTGAGCCGCCACGGGGTGTCCCGCAGCCGGTGCGCGGCGCGCTGCCGGGCGCACGCCACCCGGGCCGCCACCGTCGCGCTGGACTCGGCGAAGGCCCGGTCGCTGAGCAGCTCGCTGCGGCTGACGGGCAGGAACTCGACCTTCACGTCGACCCGGTCGAGCAGCGGGCCGGACAGCCTGGCCAGGTACCGGCGGCGGACCCCGGGCGTGCACTCGCATGCGGCCCGGCGGCCCGGGCCCTTCGCGCACGGGCACGGGTTGGCCGCCAGGATCAGGGTGAAGCGGGCCGGGAACCGGGCCGTCACGCCGGCCGCGCGCCACCACCACCTCGCCGGACTCCAGGGGCTGGCGGAGGGCGTCGAGCACGTCCCGGCCGAATTCGGGCGCCTCATCCAGGAACAGGCAGCCACGGTGGGCCAGGGACGCCGCGCCCGGGCGGATGACCCCGCTGCCCCCGCCGACGATCGCCGCCTTGCTCGCGGTGTGGTGCGGCGCGCAGAACGGCGGCGCGGCCAGCAGCGGGCTCCGGTCGGGCAGTACGCCGGCCACCGAATGGATGGCGGTGACCTCCAGCGCCGCCGCGGCGTCCAGGCGGGGCAGCACGGTCGGGATCCGCTCGGCCAGCATGGTCTTGCCGGCCCCTGGCGGCCCGAGCAGGCACAGGTGGTGGCCCCCGGCCGCGCAGATCTCGGCGGCCCGGCGGGCCGCGGGCTGGCCCAGCACGTCAGCCAGGTCGGGGGCGCGGCCGGGCGGCGCCGGCGCCTGCGGGGCCGGGACCGCCGGGGCGGCGCCGCCGTCGATCAATTCCACCTGGCCCGCCGCGCCGCCGGGCGGATCGCCGCGCAGCCAGCCGAGCAGGCCGCGTAACGTCGCCGCGCTGGCCACCCGGATGCCGGGCACCAGGGCAGCCTCGGCCGCGTTGGCCTGGGGCACGGCGACCCGGCGGAATCCCCGGCCCGCGGCCGCGGCGACCGCGGGCAGCACGCCGCGGACCGGGCGGAGCTGGCCATCGAGGCCCAGTTCGCCGAGGAACGCGACCCCCTCGATGGACGCCGTGGGCACCACGCCGGCGGCGCTCAGGATGGCCACCGCGATCCCGGCATCGAAGCCGCTGCCGCGCTTGGGCAGGCTGGCCGGGGACAGGCCGACAGTGATCCGCCGCTGCGGCCACTGCTCCCGGCTGTTGATGACCGCCGCCCGGATCCGGTCCCTGGCCTCACGCAGCGCCGTGTCCGGCAGGCCGACGAGCAGCAGCCCGGGCAGGCCGTTCTGAATATCGGCTTCGACCTGCACCGGATGGCCCTCCACGCCGACCAGGGCGATCGAGTGGGTGCGCGCGACCGGCATTCAGGCCACCCCCCGCACATGCTCGATGGTCATCGAGCCGGACCGGTCCGCCAGCAGCCCGATCACGTCCACGCGCACCTCGTCGAACAGCACGCCGTGGGCGACCACCCAGGCGATGGCCAGCCTCCGCAGCCGCATCTGCTTGGCCCGGCTGACGGCTTCCAGCGGGCTGCCGTACCAGGTCCCGGACCTGGTCTTGACCTCGCAGGCGACCAGGGTGCGGCGCTCCGCCGCCACGATGTCGAGCTCACCCGCGGCACACCGCCAGTTCCGGTCTAAGATCCGCATCCCGGCCTGCTGCAGGTACTCGGCGGCGACCTGCTCACCCCGCCGCCCCAGCACGTCTTTGTCGCGCACGCGGCATCACCTCCGGTGCACACGCTGCCGGGCACGGGGAGGGCGCGGGAGTGGCACTTGCCCGGCTGTGGACAACCGGTGACAGAAAGCGGGTTCTGTGGATGACGGGGCGGATTTGTCGCTGCCGTGTGCTTCAATCCAGGCGGGGCAGCCCAGGCCCGGATCGGGGCGGGCCGGCCGGCGGGCCCAGGCCTGGCCGCGGCGAGGCGCCCGCAGCGGGCCGGGCTACTTGGTGTCCGGCACCTCGAGCTCGGTGCGGGCGAGTTCCTCCACGTTGACGTCCTTGAAGGTGACCACCCGGACGTTCTTCACGAACCGGGCCGGGCGGTACATGTCCCAGACCCAGGCGTCCTGCATGGTGACCTCGAAGTAAACCTCACCGTTCTCAGCCGTGCGCACGTTCAGTTCCACCTGGTTGGTCAGGTAGAAGCGGCGCTCGGTCTCGACGACGTGGGTGAACAGGCCTACCACGTCCCGGTACTCGCGGTAGAGCTGCAGCTCCATCTCGGTCTCGTACTTTTCGAGGTCTTCTGCGCTCATCTGCTCCCCTCCGATCAGCCTGCGTCGGGAGGTCCGGGCCGGATGGCATCAACCATAGGTCAATTCTCCTCCGAGCAATTCCCCGGTCCCCATCTCGTTGACATCCACCCCGGGCGGCGCGTCAGTCCCCCCGGGCTCCGGTGCCCAGCCGCCCGGCGGCTCGGCGGTCACCCGGGCGAGTCCCATGACGTTGGCAAAGGAGGCACGGTGCTCCGGGCACGGCCCGTGCTCGGCGAGCGCCCGCATGTGCCGCCGGGTCGAGTAGCCCTTGTGCTGCTCGAAGCCGTACGCCGGGTAGCGTCCCGCCAGGCCGATCATGATGCGGTCCCTGGTGACCTTGGCGACGATCGATGCGGCGGCCACGCAGGCCGCCACCTCGTCGCCCTTCCACATGGCCAGGGCGGGCACGCCCAGGCCGCGCACCGGGAAACCGTCGGTCAGCACGTACCCGGGGGTACCGGCCAGCCCGGCCAGCGCGCGCCGCATCCCGGCGATGTTGCAGACATGCAGCCCGCAGGCGTCGATCTCGGCCGCCGGGATGATCACCCGGTGCCAGGCGAGGGCGACCCGCGTCACATCCTCGTAGGCCGCCTCCCGTTCGGCCGGCGAGAGCGCCTTGGAATCGGCGATCCCGCCCAGCCGGGACAGCTTGGCCGGGTCCAGCATCACCGCGGCCACCACCAGCGGGCCCGCGCAGGCACCACGGCCAGCCTCATCGATCCCGGCGACCGGGGACAGCCCGGCCCGGGCCAGGACGCGTTCGTACCCAGTCAGTCCTGCCGCACGCCGGGGGGTATAGCCGGGATGCCGCCACCATGGCACCGGCACGCGCTCACCTGCGTCCCGGCCAGCGGGGGCGGCGGCCGGCCAGCCGGCCCAGCCGCCGCCGGGCCCGGCGCTCGACCCAGGTCAGCGGCAGCGCGGCGACGGCGGCGACCGCAGCCGGGCGCGGCCGGGGCGCCGAGTGCATGGCTGGAGGCGTTCAGCGCGGTGAACGTCCCGGGGATCGGCAGCACCCGGAACCGGCTGGGCGGCCACAGGATCAGGAACGCCCGGCCGACCACCTGGTTCTCCGGGATCGTGCCGCCGCCGGGGTCACCGACGTGCCCTCGCGAGTCGTAGGAGACGTTGCGGTGGTCTCCCATCACCCACAGCCGCCCGGGGGGAACGGTGATGCTGAACCGGGTGACCGACGGGATGTTGCCCGGGTACAGGTAGGACTTCTCGGTCAGCGGGACCCCGTTGACGGTGACCCGGCCTTGCGCGTCGCAGCACGCGACATGGTCACCGGGCAGCCCGATCACCCGCTTGATGTAGTCGTGCACCCCGGGCGAGATGCCGAACAGCCCCACCACCGCGTGACCGAACTGGCTGGCCAGCCGGACCACCGGGTCGCTGGAGGCGGGCGGGCTCGGCGGGTCCCAGGACCCTTCGCCGTTGAACACCACGATGTCCCCGCGCTCAATCGAGCGGAAGTGGTAAATGAGCTTGTTGACCAGGACCTTGTCCCCGATGTCGAGCGTGTTCTCCATCGAGGAGGACGGGATGAAGAACGCCTGCACCACGTAGGTCTTGATGACCAGCATGATGACCAGGGCGAGCGCGAACAGCGCGATGAGCTCAACCCACCAGTTGAGCCGCCGCCTGGTGCGGCTCTGGCGAGGGCGGCTGGCTCCGGCGCGCTGGGCGCCGGCCGCGCGGTGGGCGCCCCCGTCGGTGCCGCGGGCAGGCCCGGCCGGGCCGTCGCCGGCTCCGGTGGTCAGCGTTTCGGCTCCGTCGGCAGGCGCGCGGGAGGAGGGCGTCATCGTCCCCGTGCCGCCCGGCATCTCCCCGTCCGCGCTGACCACGCTGTCGGCGTCACTACCTGGATGGCCGAGGCCGCCAGAGCCGGTCACCGCCGGATCACCCATACTCCGGTCATCGTTCATTGGTTCCGAGCCTAACGCCGGGCGGGCGCAGGGCGCGCCCGCAGCCGGCGGCGCGCCCGGCCGGGAAGCAGCATCCCGGTGAGCCCTGCCGCCGTCGGAAGGGAGGACAACACGAACCCCGCTGGCCACCTCGTAGGTGGGCGAAGGACGGCCAGGGCAGCACGGCCGCGGCGGGCGGCCGGAGCGGGCCGAGCATGAGCGGTGGCCAGTGACGGCGGTGCGGAGCCCAGGTGAGCGGCAGTAACCTCGCCCGGACCGGGGACCGCCAGAGCTGAGCCCGCGCGCCGGGAACGCGCCCGGCCGCAGCCGGGGTGACGAGTAACCGCCCGGCCCGGGTGCCGCACGCGGGCGGCCCACAGGCACGGGCAGCCAGGGAGATGCCGCCAGGCCCGGGCGGGCGCCCGGGCCCCGGAGCACCGGGCACCGGAGGGCGGCCTGCTAGCGGACAGGCTCGCGGCGCTCCCGGATCCGCGCGGCCTTGCCGCGCAGGGAGCGGAGGTAGTAGAGCTTGGCGCGGCGGACCCGGCCCCGGGTGACCACCTCGATCTTGTCCAGCGACGGGCTGTGCACCGGGAAGGTGCGCTCCACGCCGACGCCGTAGCTGATCTTGCGCACCGTGAAGGTCTCCCGGGCGCCGCCGCCCTGGCGCCGGATCACGACGCCCTGGAAGACCTGGATCCGGGACCGGGTGCCTTCCTTGACCCGCACATGGACCTTCAACGTGTCCCCCGGGCGGAAGTCCGGGATGTCAGAGCGGATCTGGGCCTGCTCCAGCTCGGCGATCGCGGTGTGCATGGCTGTGGTTCCTCAGTTGTCCGCACGCGCGCGAAGGCCTGCGAACGCGTGGCGTCGGTCGGTGTACTCCGGGTATCCCGGGCTACGAGGGCACCAGGATGCGCACCCGCGGGGTTGGCCTACGTGGGTGGCGTGCTCCAGTGTGCCACATCCTCCGGGGTGACCGGAAAGCCAGCCTCCGAGAGTACCTCCCGGTCCCGGGCATCGAGACCGCCCTCGGCTCCCGCGAGCAGCCGTGTCACCAGGTCCGGCCGGACCGCGGCGGTCCGGCGCAGCGCCTCGTCCCGCCGCCACCGGGCGATCGCGGCATGGTCCCCGGACAGCAGCACGGGGGGGACCTCCCGGTCCCGCCACGTGCGCGGCCTGGTGTAGGACGGCCCCTCGAGCAGGCCGGCCATGGGGCCCTCGCCGCCACCGAACGAGTCATCCGCCGCCGATCCCGCATTGCCCAGCACGCCGGGCAGCAGGCGGCCGATCGCGTCGATCATGACCAGCACGGCCGGCTCGCCGCCGGACAGCACGTAGTCACCGATGGACACCTCGGCCACCGGCATGCGCGCCCGCGCTTCGGCCGCGACCCGGGCGTCGATTCCCTCGTACCGGCCGCACGCGAACACCAGCCACCCGCTCTGGGCCAGCTCGGCCGCCATGGCCTGGGTGAACAGGCGGCCCGCCGGGGTGGGCACGACGAGTTGCGGCGGGCCGGGCCGGGCCGCGGTCACCTCGTCCAGCGCCTCACCCCACGGGACCGGGGACATCACCATCCCCGGGCCGCCGCCGAACGGCGCATCATCCACGGTGCGGTGCAGGTCGTGGGCCCAGGACCGCAGGTCGTGCACCTGCAGGTCGATGGCCCCGCGCGCGGCCGCCTTGCCCAGCAGGGACACACTCAGCGGCGTGAAGTACTCAGGGAAGATCGTGATGATGTCGATGCGCACGCGGTCACCTCAGCCCCGGCCGGGCTCGGCGGCCCCCAGTTCGAGCAGCCCTGGCGGCGGGTCGATGACCAGCCGCCCGGCGGCTACGTCGACCTCCGGCACGATCGCGGCCACGAACGGCACCAGCACGCCTCCCGGTTCGATCACCAGCAGGTCCTGCCCGTGGTGCTGGACGTCCGCGACCCGGCCCACCGGCTCACCTGAGACCGTGACCACGGCCAGCCCGATGAGCTCGTAGTCACCGAACTCGTCGGGGTCATCCGGTGACCCGGCCTCGGCCGAGTCGAGCGTCAGCCAGGTACCGCGGAGCCCATCGGCCCGGTCCCGGTCGCTGATCCCGGCGAACGTGATCAGCAGCCGCCCGGAATGCCAGCGGGCCGACTCCACGGCCAGCGGCCCGGCTTCCGCCGGGTCGGTGGCCAGCACCGTCCCGGCGGCGAACCGGAGCCCCGGCTCGTCGGTGCGTACTTCCACCGACACTTCGCCGCGGACCCCGTGTGGCCGGAGGATCCGGCCCACGACAAGTTGCATGACCCGTTAACGGACCTCGTCCACGTCGAGCAAGTCGACCCGTACGTACTTGCCGCCGGCCAGCGAGCCGATGACGGTCCGCAGTGCCTTGGCGGTGCGGCCGCCACGCCCGATGACCTTACCCAGGTCATCGGGGTGCACCCGCACCTCCAGGACACGGCCCCTGCGCAATCCGTGGCTGTCCACCCGGACCTCCTCCGGGTGTTCCACGATGCCCTTCACCAGGTGCTCAAGGGCCTCTTCCAGCATGTCAGGCTCCGTCGCCCTGCTCCGCGGCCTGCGCGGCCTTGGCCTTGCCGCCCTTCGGGGCCTCCGACGGCTCCGCGTCCGCAGCCGCGGCCGCCTCAGGCGCCGCCGCCTCAGGCGCGCCGCCTCAGGCGCAGCCGCCTCAGGCGCAGCCGCTTCAGGCGCGGCTGCCTGCGCGGCGTCGTCCTTGGCGGTCTCAGCCTTGGCCGTCGTCAGCCTTGGCGGTCGTCGGCCTTGGCCGTCTCAGCCTTAGCGGTGTCAGCCTTGGCCGTGTCAGCCTTGGCCGTGTCAGCCTTGGCCGTGTCAGCCTTGGCCGTCTCAGCCTTGGCCGTCTCGGCCTTGGCCGTCTCAGCCTTGGCCGTCTCAGCCTTGGCGGTGTCATCCTTGGCGCTGGTCTTGGCGGCGGCCTGCTTCCCGCCGGACCGGCCCGCGGGCTTCGCGGGCTTGGCCTCGGCGTCCGCCTGGTCGTCGCCCTTGCCGGCCGGCTTGCGGCCCTTGGCGGCCTTGGCGGCGTCGCCGAGGCCGTGCACCTCGGCGACCGCGGCCGCGTAAGCGTCCTTCTTGTCCGGCTTGGGCGTCGCGGTCTTCAGCGTGCCCTCGGCGCCCGGCAGGCCCTTGAACTTCTGCCAGTCGCCGGTGATCTCGAGGATCTTGCGGACCGGGTCGGTCGGCTGCGCCCCGACTGACAGCCAGTGCTGGGCGCGCTCGGAGTCCACCTCGATGAACGACGGGTCGTTCTTCGGGTGGTACTTGCCGATCTCCTCGATCGCGCGGCCATCCCGCTTGGTGCGGGCATCGGCCACGATGATCCGGTAAAACGGCGCGTGGATCTTGCCCATGCGCTTCAGCTTGATCTTGACAGCCACGGGTGTGGTCTCTCCCAGAAAACTCGGATGCGGGCAACGCTCGCGCCGGGTGGGATCCACCGCGTCGGCCCGCTCGGTCCCGGGCCGACGAGCGTGAGAGGGCGTCGCCGAACCCGGAGTGACGGACACATTGTGCCAGAGACCCGGGGCCAGGGCGTAATCGCGGCCGAATCACCGTCCCGTCACCGGCCGGATGACCGCGGTCCTGAGGCCAGTCAGGCGGCCGCGGCGCGGCAGCGGAGGCGTGGTTGCGGCTTTGCTGCACACCGGTGTGCAGCAAAGCCGCAACCACGCACAGCCTGGTCGTGTCTCAGCGGTGCCGCCACGCCCCCGCTGCCAGGCAGCGGCGGCGGGCAGGCGGAATGACGGCCGGGGCTACTTGCTGCCGTCCTTCTTGTCCTTGCGCCGGCCGAACAGCCCGAAGCCCGCGGGCAGGCTGGACGGGCCCGACGTGCTCGCCGCCCAGCCCCTCCGGCGGGGGAATCTTGCCGGCGATCTTCTCGGCGGCGCGGAGCGCGGCCGGGTTGGCGGTCAGCGCCTCCAGGCTGGCGGCCAGTTCCTCCTGGGAGCCGGGCAGCCCGCCGGGCACCGCGCCACCCAGGCCGGGGATGGCCGGGCCGGCGCCGTTACCCGCGTGCGGGCCGGCGGCCGGCGTCGCGGCCCCCGGCTTGGCCGCGCCCGGCTTGGCCGCGCCCGGCCTTCGCGGGATTGCCGCCGGGACGGCCGCCCTTGGGCTTCTTCTTGCCCTTCTTGGTGCTCTTGGCGGTGGCCCGGCGCATGCCCGGGATGGCCGGCATGCCGGGCATCCCGCCGCCACCCATCATCTGCCGCATCATCTTCTGGCCCTCGAGGAACCGGACGACGAGGTTGTTGACCTCGCCCACGGTGACCCCGGACCCGTTGGCGATCCGGGCCCGGCGGGAGCCGTTGAGGATCTTGGGGTTGCGCCGTTCCGCCGGGGTCATCGAGTTCACGATGGCCGCCGCGCGGTCCAGGTCCTTGTCGTCGATCTGGCTGAGCATCTCCCGGTTCTGCGCCGCACCGGGCAGCATGCCGAGCAGGTTGCCGATCGGCCCGAGCTTGCGGACCATGGCGAGCTGCTCGACGAAGTCCTCCAGCGTGAAGCCGTCACCCGAGGCCAGCTTGCCGGCCATCTTGGCCGCCTGGTCCTCGTCGAAGGCCCGTTCCGCCTGCTCGATCAGGGTGAGCATGTCGCCCATGTCGAGGATGCGCGACGCCATCCGGTCCGGGTGGAAGACGTCGAAGTCCTGCAGCTTCTCGCCGGACGACGCGAACATCACCGGCTTGCCGGTGAGCTGGGCGATGGACAGCGCGGCACCGCCGCGGGCGTCACCGTCCAGCTTGGTGAGCACGACCCCGTCGTAGCCGACGCCGTCCAGGAAGGCCTGCGCGGTGACCACCGCGTCCTGGCCGATCATCGCGTCCACCACGAACAGGATCTCGTCCGGGTCGGTCGCGTCCCTGATGTCGGCGGCCTGGCGCATCAGCTCCTCGTCGATGCCCAGCCGGCCCGCGGTGTCGATGATGACCACGTTGTGCTGGCGGCGCCGGGCCTCGTCCAGCGACTGGCGGGCCACCTGCACCGGGTCACCGACGCCGTTGCCGGGCTCGGGCGCGTAGACCGGGACGCCGGCCCGCTCCCCGATGACCTGCAGCTGCTGCACCGCGTTGGGCCGCTGCAGGTCCGCCGCGACCAGCAGCGGCGTGTTGCCCTGGTCCTTCAGCCACAGCGCCAGCTTGCCGGCCAGCGTGGTCTTGCCGGAGCCCTGCAGGCCCGCCAGCATGATCACGGTCGGCGGCACCTTGGCGAACCGGATCCGGCGGGCCTCGCCGCCGAGGATCCCGATGAGCTCCTCGTGGACGATCTTGATGACCTGCTGCGCCGGGTTGAGCGCGCCGGACACCTCTTCCGACGACGCGCGCTCCTTGATGCGCGCGATGAACTCCCGCACCACCGGCAGCGCGACGTCCGCCTCGAGCAGCGCGATGCGGATCTCCCGGGCGGTCGCATCGATGTCGGCGGCCGACAACCGCCCGCGCCCGCGCAGGGAGGAGAAGACCTGGGTCAGCCTGTCGGAGAGAGTCTCGAACACGCATCCCAGGCTATCCGGTCAGCGCGACCGGGTCAGTGTCACCGGGCGGCCCGGCAGGCGATATCGGCGGGCCGGTGCCGCGGTCCTCGGGCGCCCGGGCACGATCACCGGTCCCGGGCCGCCCCCACGATCATCCGGTCAGCGCCGCGAGCACCTGCGCGGCGATCTTGCCCCGGATCCGCGAGCCGCCGACCGGCCCGCCGGAGGAGTCCACCACGTAAAACACGTCCACCGCCTCCGCGCCGAGCGTCTCCACCCGGGCGGCCCGCACGTCGAGGCCGCAGTCACCGAGCGCCCGCCCGATCCGCCAGAGCAGGCCGGGGGCGTCGTGCGCCCGGACCTCCACCACGGTCGCGGTCCGCGACGCCTCGTCCAGCAGGGTCACCTTGGGCGGCGCGACCGGCACCGGGACCGGGGACTGCCGGTAGGCGCGCATCCGGCGCTCCAGCCGCTCCGCCACGTCCAGCCGGCCTTCCAGCGCCCGCCGCAGGTCGCTGGTGACCAGGTCGGCCTCGGGCGGGTCGCCATACTCGGGGGCCACGGTGAACGCCGCCACCGCCATGCTGCCGTGGGAGGTGGCGTTGGCCGACCGCACCGCCAGGCGGTGCGAGGCCAGCACCCCGGCCGCCTGCCACAGCAGGCCGGGCCGGTCCGGGGCGACGACGGTGACCTCCGAGCCGCGGACCCGGGCGGCGGGGACACCTTCCTCGGCCAGCGACGCCTGGTCCGGCCGGAGCGGCAGCGGGGCCGGCGGGGACTCCCCGGCCAGCCGCGACTCCACCCGCCGTACCAGGTCCCCGACCAGGCCTTCCTTCCAGTCGTTCCAGGCCGCCGGGCCGGTCGCCTGGCCGTCCGCGATGGCCAGCGCGTGCAGCAGCTCCAGCAGCGGGCGGCCGCCCACCACCGCGGCGACCTGCGCCACGGTCACCGGGTCGTCGAGATCACGGCGGGTGGCGGTCTGCGGCAGGAGCAGGTGGTGCCGGACCGCACCAGCCACCAGCTCCGCGTCGGACGGGCCGAGGCCGACCCGCCGGGCCACGTCCCGCGCCACGACCTCGCCGGTGACCCGGTGGTCCCCGGGCCAGCCCTTGCCGATGTCGTGCAGCAGCGCCGAGAGCAGCAGCAGGTCCGGCCGGGCCACGTCCCGGGTCAGCGCGGCGGCCCGGGACGCCGCCTCGACCAGATGGCGGTCCACGGTGTAGGTGTGCAGCGGGTTGCGCTGCGGCCGGTTGCGGACCCGGTCCCAGTCCGGGAGCAGGCTCGCCACCAGGCCTTCCTGATCGAGCGCCTCCCAGACCGGGACGGCGGCCGGGCCGGCGCCCAGCAGCGCCACCAGGGCGTCCCGCGCCTCCGGCGGCCAGGGCACCGGCAGCGGCGGGCACTCGGCCAGCCGGGTGAGCGTGCGCGGCGCGAGGACCAGGGCGGCCTGGGCGGCGGCGGCCGCCGCGCGGAGCGGCAGCGCGGGGTCGGCGGACGGGTCGGCCGCCCGGGCCAGCACCACCTCGCCGTCCTGCTCGACCAGCCCGTCGGCCAGCGGCCGGCGCTGCGCCTTGCTCCGGCGCCGGCCGCCGCGGCTGCGCTGCGCCTGGCGGAACGCCTGGTCCACGGAGTAAGCCACGGCCCGGCCGGACCCGGCCAGATGGCGCATGAGCGCGTCGGCGTCCAGCAGGCCCAGCACCCGGGCCACCTCGTCCTGCTCCTGGAGGACCAGCCGGTCGGTGGGCCGCCCGGTGATCTCGTGCAGGGCGTGCCGGGCATCCATGATGGACTCGTAGGCGGCCCGGACCCGGGGCCCCGGGCCGGGCGCGACCCAGGCGGCCGCGATGGCCTGGATGGCGTGCACGTCTCGCAGCCCGCCCCGGGCCTCTTTCAGGTCCGGCTCGAGCAGGAAGGCGAGCTCACCGCTGCGCTGGGCCCGCTCCACGTGCAGCGCCTGGAGCTCGGCGAGCCGGTTCCCGGCCGACGCCCGCCAGTCCTCCAGGGCACCGACCCGCAGCGCGCTGGTGAGGTCGGGGTCACCGGCCACGTGCCGGGCGTAAAGCAGCCCGAGGGCCACTTTCAGGTCCGATCTCGCTACCCGCCGCGCCTCCGCGATGGTGCGGACGGCATGGTCCAGCTGGGTCCCGGAATCCCAGATCGGGTACCAGATGCGGTCGGCCATGGCGGCGATGCCGTCCCGGCCGTCGTGCAACAGCAGGACGTCGAGGTCGCTGCCGGGGAGAAGCTCGCGGCGGCCGTACCCGCCCACGGCCACCAGGGCCACGCCGGGCTCGGCACCGAGCAGGGAAGCCAGCCAGCGATCCGTCTCCGCACTGCGCCGGGTGCGGTCGGCGGCGAAGGACGTGAGCGGCGGCCCATCGGACTGTGGCCGGGCCGAGGGTGCGGACATCACGACTGACGATCCCCCCGGCCCGTCCCAAGCACTCCGATCAGACCTCCGCCTCTACCGCGATCCGCTTGTTACAGCACGCCGTTACAGGGCGCCGGGGCCGCGCTCGCCCGTACGGACCCGCACCACCGTGTCAACCGGGACAGACCAGACCTTGCCGTCACCAATCCGGCCCGTCTGCGCCGCCTTGACAATCACGCCGATCAGGTCGTCGGTGTCCTCGTCGTCGCAGAGCACTTCCAGTTTTACCTTGGGCACCAGGTCCACCTGGTACTCCGCCCCCCGGTACACCTCCGTGTGCCCGCGCTGGCGGCCGTAGCCGCTCGCCTCGCTCACGGTCATTCCATGCACGCCAAACGCCTGCAGCGCCGCCTTCACTTCGTCCAGCTTGAACGGTTTGATCACCGCAGTGATGAGCTTCATGCGACCACCTTCTCGGGGCACCCTGTCCTGTGCCGACTGTCCGCCTAAGGCGTTTCACCCGGCATCACAGAGTGTTTCGGGGGAGTGAAAGACGTGGTTCACATGTTACGAGCAAGTTTCGGCGCTGGTCGTGATCCGTAGCCGCGGCAAGTCGCGCTGATGGCGGGCGTACGCCGGCCGCAGCTCCGCATCCTCGTAGTACCGGTGGAAGACCCCGGTGGCCGCACCGGACATCGGCGGGACGATCCAGGTCCAGTCGGCCGGGCAGATGCGCCCGGCGCGCTCCTCCCGGGCCAGGTGGGTGAGGAACCGGTGGGACTCGGTGTGGTGATCGGTGATGGTCACGCCGGCCGTGTCGTAGGAGTGCAGCACGGCCAGGTTGAGCTCGACCAGGGCCTGGTCGCGCCAGAGGGAGCGGTCCCGGGTGGTGTCCAGCCCCATCCACTCGGCGATCCGGGGCAGCTCGTTGTACCGGTCGGCGTCGGCCAGGTTACGCGCGCCGATCTCGGTGCCCATGTACCAGCCGTTGAACGGGGCGGCCGGATAGCAGATGCCGCCGATCTCCAGGCACATGTCGCTGATCACCGGCACCGCGTACCAGCGCAGCCCCAGCTGGCCGAACCACGGGAAGCGCGGGTGGATCAGGTGCACCTCGACGACCGCGTCGCCGGGCACCCCGAAGAACCGCGGCTCATCCCCGCCCGCCGAGATGATCAGCGGCAGGACGTCGAACTTCCCCTGCCCGTCGCTGGGCCAGCCGAGGTCCAGCGCCAGGTGAGTCAGGTCGGCGCTGGACGGCTCGCCGCGCACCGTCCCGTCCGGCTCGCGGTAGCCGGCGTACCGGACCAGCTGCTCGTTCCAGATGCGCGGTCCCGGGCGCCCGGGCGCATCCGGGGCGAAGACGGTGATCGTGGGCCTGACCCGCCCGTGGTTGCTGGCGGCGCGGAGATGGTCCGCGCACTCGGCGGCCACCCCTTCGGCCGTGTCCACCTCGCGCCGGTCACGCACCCGCAGGCTCTTCCAGTAGAGCCGCCCGATGCACCGGCTGCTGTTCCGCCAGGCGACCCGGGCGCCGAACTCCAGTTCCCCGGGCGTGTGCCGGTACGTGCCGGTCATCCTGATCTCACGGCGGATCTCCCGCAGGCGCGGGCCGGCCGGCCCGGCCTGCGGGCACTCCGCGCGGTGCAGCCGGATGAACTCGGCGGCCTGTTCCTCCAGGTCCCCCGGGCGCACCCGCCAGGCCCGGGCGGGCCACCCCCAGGCCGGACGGGGCCGCGGCGCCCGGACGCGGTCCGGGTCCGCGCCGGGCCCGTCCCCCCGGCTCGGGCCAGCCGCGGGACCAGGGTCATCCCCGCGGCCGGACGCGCCTTCGGAGCCGGGGTCCTGCCCGGGGCCTGAGCCGCCCCCGACTCCGGGGCCTGAGCCGCCCCCGGCGCCGGGGGCCTCCCCGGAGCCGGGGGCCTCCCGGGGGCCGGGGCGGGCGGGTTCACCTGGGCCGGGAGCGGTGCGGGGCGTCACCACGGCCGGCGGCGCCGCCGTCATCGCAGCCGCACCGGCCGCCGCGGCCGACGCGGCCGACGGCGCGGCCGGCGCGGCCGGCGCCGCTCCCGTCACTAACGGGGCTGTTCCCGCGCCGAGGGCGGATACCGCCACCGGGCATCCGGCCGTCAGGGCGCCGGGCATTCCGTGCAGGGCGGCGCCTCCCGGCGCCGCCCACGCTAGGTATTCCCGGCGTAGCAGCGTTCTCCATGCTGACTTCATTGCCACGCCATCCCGTTAAGCTTTAGTGTTCCACGTGAAATGATCAGCACACCAGGCCGGCCGTCGTGCCGGGAAGGCGGCGGCCGCCGCGCCAGGCGCCCATTAGCCCGGCAGGTCCGCCGGGTCGGCGTGAATGCGCCACTGCATCAATTCCGGGCACTGGAGCACCCGCACGCTTTTATGCACCATCGCCGGCGGCCCGCTCAGGTAAATGTCAGCGCCCCGTTCCGGCAGCTGGCGGGCGATGACCTCAGGGAGCATTCCGCGCTCCCCCGTGTAGGCCCGTTCGCCAGATACCGCCGTGCAGATCTCCAGCCACGGATATCCGGCCTCGAGCCGCCACAGGTCGGGCAGGTCATAGAGGTCAGCCTCGTGGCGGGCCCCGACCAGCAGGCGGATCATGCGCCGCCGGCCGTGCTCGCTGTCCGCGATCGCCTGCTCGATGAGAGCCTTGATCGGCGCCAGGCCCGACCCGCCCGCGACGCAGTACAGGCCGTCCCCGGTTCCGGCGTCGAGCGTCATGGCGCCCTGCGGCGGACCGAGGTTCACCCGGTCCCCCACCTTGGTGTGGTACACCAGCGCCGAGCTCACCCACCCGCCGGGGACGGCCCGGACATGGAAGGTGAGCAGGCCGTCCGGGCGGGGCGCGTTGGCGACCGAGAAGGGCCGCCACACCCGGTGCCAGCGGACCGACTGGATGCTCACGTACTGGCCCGCCTGGTAGCTGAACGGCTCGTCCGGCCGCACGGTGAGCACGGCCAGGGACGGCGTGCGCAGTTCGTGGCTGACCACTTCGGCCGACCACCAGGCGGGCGAATGCTGCGCGGCTTCCCGGGCGGACGCGGTCATCAGCTGCGTCGCGTGCTCATAGGCAGCGGCCCAGGCCGCCTCGGCGCTGGGCGTCCACTGCGGGCCCGCGAACTTGCCGAGCGTGGCCATCAGCGCCTGGCCGACCGCCGGGTAGTGCACGGCCTGAACGCCGTACTTGCGGTGATCGAGGCCGAGCTGGCACAGGTACGTCTCCATCGCGTCCGGCTTGCGGAGGCTGAGCACGATCCTGGTCAGCGCCCGGAACAGCCGGTCGCGCTGGGCGTCCATGGCGGCCGGGAACATGGCGCGCAGTTCCGGGTTGGCGGCGAACAGCCGGCCATAGAAATAGGCCACCGCCTTGTCGCCAGCGCTGGTGACCAAGGCAAATGTGCGGGATATTTCTTCCTCGGCCGACGGGGCCTGCGGCG
>CAWIYD010000026.1:0-59442 GCA_963840195.1 uncultured Actinomycetes bacterium | reverse complement strand
TTGACCTGCCCGCGCCCCCGGCGCGGCGGATTGCCCTGATCGCGCACGACAACAAGAAGCAGGACATGCTGGAATGGGCGGCCTACAACCTGCCGCGGCTCGCCCGGCATCAGCTGTTCGCTACCGCCACCACCGGCCGGCTGCTGCAGGAGCGGCTCGGCCTGCCGGTCACCTGCTTCCGCAGCGGGCCGCTCGGCGGTGACCAGCAGATCGGCGCGCGGATCGCCGAAGGCGAGATCGACCTGCTGGTGTTCCTGTGGGACCCGCTGGAGCCGCAGCCGCACGACCCCGACGTCAAGGCCCTGCTCCGGGTGGCGGTGGTGTGCAACATCCCGGTCGCCTGCAACCGGTCCACCGCCGACTTCCTGATCTCCTCGCCGCTGATGGGGCCGGTGCCGCAGTCGTGGGACGAACTGGCCGCGGCCGCGGCCGCCGCCACCGCCGGGGCCGTGGCCGGGTAACGGCGCGCGGCCCGGCGGGCGGATGGCGGCGGCCGGATGGCGGCGGGCGGGAACGCCCGGCCGGGCGTTCCCGCTAGTCGCCGGTCGTGCCGTCGATCTGCTCCCGCAGGATGTCGGCGTGGCCGTTGTGCCGGGCGTACTCCTCGATCATGTGCACGTAGACCCAGCGCAGGTCGAAGGTGGTCCCGGTACGGGGATGCACGAACGTCTCGTCCAGCTCCCGCCCGGCCGCCGCCGCCCGGGCGAGCTGGCATTCGGCCTGGAAGGCGGCGAAGTCGGCCTCGGCGCCGCCCGGCTCGGCGAGGTCGAAGTCGCCGTCGGGGAACTCGTCGGTGCAGTACAGGTTGCCCAGCCCCGGCTCGGCCACGAAGCGGATCCGGAACCAGGCCCGCTCCACCTCGGCCATGTGCCGGACCAGGCCGAGCAGGGAGAGCGACGAGGGCGCCACGGCCCGGCGGGCCAGCTGCTCCCCGGTCAGGCCCTGGCACTTGAACAGCAGCGTCTCGCGGTGGAAGTCCAGCCAGGTCTCCAGTGACTCCCGCTCGCCCGCCACGGTGGGCGGCTCGGTGCGGGTCACCTGCGGTGCGGTCCAGGTCATCCGCCCCATCGTGGCCGCCGCAGCCGGCCCCCGCAAGCGCATTTCCGCTTGCCGCCTCGTCTACGCTGCGGGGGTGGCGCACGACGGGGCATGGGATGTCGCAGTGGCCGGCGGGGGACCGGCGGGCCTGGCCGCCGCCCTGGCCGCGTCGGCCGCCGGGGCGCGCACCGTGGTGCTGGAGCGGGCCGAGTACCCGCGGTACAAGACCTGCGGCGGCGGCCTGATCGGCGCGTCGCTGGCGGTGGCCCGCCGCTATATCCAGATCCCGGCCCGCGACACCGTGCACGAGGTCACCACCACCCTGAACGGCCGCCGGGAGTTCACCCGCCGCTACCCGGAACCGCTGCTGGCCATGGTGTCCCGCGAGGAATTCGATGATGCGCTGCGCACCGCGGCCACCGGCGCGGGGGCGGACGTGCGGCAGCGGGCCATGGTCCGGGCCATCGCCGAGGACAGCGGGCAGGTCACCGTGCGGCTGGCCGACGGGGAGACGGTCCGGGCCCGGGTGCTCATCGGGGCGGATGGCTCGTCCGGGGTCAGCGCCCGGTACGCGGGGGCGCGGTTCCGCCAGGTGGACCTCGGCCTGGAACTGGAGATCCCGGTCCCGCCGCCGGTGGCGGCCGGGTGGCGGGGGCGGCTGCTGCTCGACTGGGGGCCGATACCCGGCTCCTACGCCTGGGTCTTCCCCAAGGGCGACCGCCTGACCGTCGGCGTGATAGCCGCCCGCGGCCAGGGCGAGCAGACCCGGCAGTACCTGCGCGACTTCACCCGGCGGCTCGGCCTGGACGGGTACCCGCCGGAGCACGATTCGGGGCACCTCACCCGCTGCCGCGCGGATGACTCACCGCTGCGCCGCGGGCGGGTGCTGCTGGCCGGCGATGCGGCCGGGCTGCTCGAGCCGTGGACCCGGGAGGGCATCAGCTTCGCGCTCCGCTCCGGCACCCTGGCCGGGGCGGCGGCCGCCGCGGCGGCCGCCGCCCCGGATACGGCACGGCTGGGCATGGCGCTGGACGGGTACCCGGCCGCCGTCGCCCGGGACCTGATCCCCGGAGATGGACGCCGGGCGGCGGCTGCTGGCCGGCTTCACCAGGCACCCGGGTGCCTTCCACACCGGGCTGGCGTCCCGGAAAGGGTCGCACGCCTTCGCCCGGTTCTGCCGCAGCGAGCTCACCTGGGCGTCGCTGGTCAGCCGCCCTCCGGTCGCGGCCTCCCTCACCGTGCTGGGCCGGCTGTGAGCCGTCCCGCTCAGTACCACCCCAGCGCGCAGCTCGTGCTGCCAGGCCCGCCACGGGGTCACATAGCGGGTCTTGATGTAGCTCATGCCCCAGAGGATCTGGGTACGGGCGCTGGACCGCCAGTCGGGTCCCGCCGTGGCCATCTTGCTGCCCGGCACGGCCTGCGGGATGCCGTAAGCGCCCGAGGCGGCGTTGTAGGCGTACCGGTTCCAGCCGCTTTCCCGCATCCACAGCAGGTTCAGGTAGCGGAACTGCCAGTGCGTCCAGCGGAACCCGGGCAGCATCGACCAGGCGATCCGCCAGGGCGAGCGGTGGAAGCGCGGGCCGCCCGGCCCGGAGTGGTGCCGGCGGTGACGAAGATGCCGCCGCGCGTGCGGCCGGGACCGGTGCCTGCCGGGGTGGTGATGGCCGGGCCGGTGATTGACCGGCAGCCGGCCATGCCCGGGCCCGGGCCGCCTGGCCGTGCTTCCGTAGGCCGCCAGGGCGGCGGTCGTCCCGCCGCTGGCCTGGCCGCCCGGCCCGGAACCGCCCGCTGCTGCGGCCAGCCCGGCCGTCGCCCCGGTGCCATGCGCTCCGGTGCCATGCGGGCCGGTGCCATGCGGCGCCGGGCCGGCCCCGGCGAAGCCGGCCACGGCGATGGCTGTCCCGCCCAGCATCAGGGCAATTCTTCCGTTCAGGCGGTAAAAAGGTCTCTTCAGTGACAAAGGGAACCTTCTGTCGGGCGCGCCACGCGCGCTCGGTTTTCGCCCTTGGACGCGAGCCAGCCACCCCGGAAGAAAGGATGGCGGCCGCGGCGGCGGGATGTGACGCAGGGTCAGGGCGTCGGCGTCGCCATCGGCGACCATCGCGCACGCGGGCGCTGGAATTAACTCGCTAAGCGGGCCGGGCAGCCAGTGCCTGGCCGCATCAGAACGCTAGGACCAGGACCAGGGCCAGACGGGCCCGGCCAGCCTGCTCGTGAATATAGCGGTCACCCCCCAGTGCGCATATTCACCTGCCCGAGGCGGCCGCGGGATTAGTGCTGCATACTCCCAGCGGCCTGCCCAAAGCATTCCGATATTTATCAGTAGCCATTTCTGCGTGCGGTAAACATAGGCGACTTACTCGCGCCACGTCCGCCGATACGAAACTGCCTGGAGAGTAATACGATTTACCCGACTTGGCGGGCACGGCGGGCGGGCAGGCCGCGGCCGGGGAAGGGCGGGTAGGGTCTGAACGTGCCCGGGGCCCGTCCATGACCACCGCCTCCCGCCCGGCCCGGCCCTCCCCGGCCGACCTGGAGGATGCCCGGCAGGCCGTGCTTCCCGACATCGCCGGGCCCGGGCTGCGGGTGCTGTTCGCGGGCATCAATCCGGGGCTGTACTCGGCCGCCACCGGCTACCACTTCGCCCGGCCGGGTAACCGCTTCTGGCCCGCCCTGTACCAGTCCGGGTTCACGCCCCGCCTGTTCCGGCCGGAGGAGCAGGACCGGCTGCCCGCCCTGGGCCTCGGGATCACCAACCTGGCCGCCCGGCCGACAGCCCGGGCCGCGGAGCTGAGCGGCGCCGAGCTGCGGGCCGGGGCTGCCCTGCTGACCGGCAAGCTGGCCCGGCTGGCCCCGCAATGGCTCGCGGTCGTCGGGATCACCGCCTACCGGACCGCGTTCGGCCGCCCGGAGGCGGTGATCGGCCCGCAGGACGCGGTGGCCGGGCCGGCCCGGATCTGGGTGCTGCCCAACCCGAGCGGGCTCAACGCGCACTGGAGCGCGGCGGCGCTGGCCGCGGAGTTCGGCCGGCTGCGGGCCGCGGCTGGCTGACCGGGTGCGGTACTGGCAGACTGGCGCGGCGGGCTGACCACGCGGCGGACCCTAGGGGCATTCATGACGATAAGACCTGACTTCGGTCCCGACTACGGTGAAGACGAGCGGCGCGACCAGGGAGCCCTGCCCCCGGAGCCGGATGACCCGGCCGAGCGCGAGCTGGCCGACCGGGAGACCGAGGAGCAGGAGACCGAGCACTTCGACCCGGAAGGCAACGAGGCGCATGCCCCGGGCACGGTG
Organism: uncultured Actinomycetes bacterium; assembly: GCA_963840195.1. Taxonomy (GTDB): domain Bacteria; phylum Actinomycetota; class Actinomycetes; order Streptosporangiales; family Streptosporangiaceae; genus RYN-230. The sequence goes on along the minus strand of CAWIYD010000026.1, from coordinate 55,110 downwards.
TGCGGACGGTGCGGGACGGTGATCACCGCCGGCCAGGACGTGCGGCGCCGGCTGGACGGGCAGTGGGTCCATGACGAGTGCCCGCGCTAGCCGGGATCGCGGCCGCCGCAGGGCGGTTTACCGCCGCAGGGCGGCTATGAGGTAGCGCCGGGCTCCGGGCCGCGCAGCGTCCAGCCGGGAGTGTTGACCCGGACCGACACCGAGCGCGGGTCGGGCTCGGTGCCGCAGGTGCGGCAGATCAGCCCGGGCTCCAGGTCATGGCCGGCGTGCTGCAGCGTCACCGGCGGCTCGTCGGACACCCAGCGGTCACCCCAGGCCAGCAGGGCCCGGAGCACCGGGGTCAGCTCGCGGCCCGCCCTGGTCAGGTGATACCCCGCTCGCCGGGGCGAGTCCTGGTAGACCCGCTGTTCCACGATCCCCGCGGCCACCAGGCGGTTCAGCCGGGCCGCGAGCCGGTCCCGCGGCGCGCCCGTGTTCCGCGCGATCTCGTTGAACCGGTGGTTCCCGATGGAGATCTCCCGGATCGCGAGCAACGTCCATTTCTCCCCGATCACGTCGAGGGCACGGGCGATCGAGCACGGGCGGCCGGGCAGCGGCCCGGCGGCCAGCCGTCCCGGCCGGCGCTCCGGTTCCGGTGCGGCTCAGCCCGATCCTCTCCATGCTTCAAGGTTGCCATATCAAACCGGTAGCCGCTACCGTCTGAGCATGTCGGTTGGACTTTCAAACCAATCAAGCTCCGGGTCACGTCGCGTGTTCGCCGTGGTGGTAGCGGCCATCTTCATGTCGAACCTGGACCTGTTCATCGTGAACGTGGCGCTGCCCAGCATCGGCCGGGACTTCGGCGGCAGCTCGCTGGCCGGGCTGTCCTGGGTGCTGAACGCCTACGCCATCGTGTTCGGCGCCCTGCTGGTCCCGGCCGGGCGGCTCGGTGACCGGACCGGGCAGCGGCGGGTGTTCCTGGCCGGGATCGCCATCTTCACCGCCGCGTCCGCCGCCTGCGCGGCGGCCCCCGGGCTGGCGGTCCTGGTCGCGGCGCGGGTGCTGCAGGCCGCCGGGGCGGCGGCGCTGATCCCCACCTCGCTGGCCCTGCTGCTGGCCGCCACCCCCGGGCCGCAGCGGGGTGGGCGGGTCCGGGCCTGGGCCGCGGTCGGCGGGCTGTCGGCCGCACTCGGCCCGGTGGCCGGCGGGCTGCTGGTCCAGGCCAGCTGGCGCTGGGTCTTCCTGGTCAACCTGCCGGTCGGCGTGGCCGCCCTGCTGGCCGGCGCGCGGGTACTGCCGCACCCGCCGCCCCGGCCGGCGGAGCCGCTGCCCGACCTGGCCGGCGTCGTGCTGCTCACCGCCGCCGTCGGCGGCCTGACCGGCGGCCTGGTCGAGGGGCCGACCCGCGGCTGGTCGTCCGGCGTGGTGATCGGCCTGCTCGCCGGGTCCGCCGTGGCGCTGGCCTGGTTCCTGTGGCGCTGCGCCCATCATGAGCGGCCGCTGGTGGAGCTGTCCCTGCTGCGCATCCCGGCGTTCCGCTCGGCCAGCGCCGCGGTCTTCGTGTTCGGCATCGGGTTCGCCGCCATGCTGCTGTCCAACGTGCTGTGGTGCCAGGCCGTGTGGCACTACTCGGCGCTGCGCACCGGCCTGGCCATCGCGCCGGGGCCGGCCATGGTCCCGGCCCTCGCCCTGGGCGCCGGGCCGCTGGCCCGCCGGGTCGGCCCGGGCCCGGTGGCCGCGGCCGGGAACCTGCTGTTCGCCGCGGGCCTGCTGTGGCGGTTCGGGACCGCGGGCGTGACGCCGGATTACGCGGCTGACATGCTGCCCAGCATGCTGCTCACCGGCATGGGCGTGGGCCTGACCCTGCCCACGCTGATGAGCGCGGGCACCACCACCCTGCCGCCCGCCCGGTTCGGCACCGGCTCGGCCCTCGTCAACATGGCCCGCCAGGTGGCGGCCGCGCTGGGCGTGGCGCTGCTGGTGACGGTGCTCGGCCGCCCGGCCGGGCCGGCCGCCGAGGTGGCCGCGTTCCGCCACGTCTGGCTGGGCGCCGCGGCCCTGAGCGTGCTGGCGGCGGTCTCGGCGGCCTTCGTGCGGCGTCCCGGCCGGGACGCCGCCGCCGTCCCGGCCCCTGATCCCGGGCAGCCCGTTAGCGCGGCGTTAAAGCTGCCTCCGGCGGTGTTAAAGGCGCGTGAAGATCGGCCGCGGCGGCGCTGGCCCGGGGTGCACTGGGAGGGATGAACCGGAGCCGTGCCCGTGCCGGGCTGGCGGCGCATATCGCGCTGCCGGCCGGGTTCACCGCGTTCCTGGTGATCGGCGCGGTGGCCGCGGGCCTGGGTGGCCGGCTGCCCGGCACCGGGGTGCTCATCCTGGCGGGCGCCGTCGTCGTCGTGCTGAGCGCCGCCGCCGAGCCGCTGGCCGGCCTGGCGCTCGGCGTCATCGGCTGGCTGACCGTGGCGGGATTCTCCCGGCCGCCCTACGCGCAGCTGCGGATGTCCGGGCCGGACGCCCTGCGCGACGCGGTGACCATGACCGGCTGCGTGCTGCTGGGCTCACTGACCGGCCTGATAGTGCGCGAGCTGGCCCGGTCGTCCAGACTAGGGAGCGTGGACCCGCGGGGTGGCCAGCGATCCGCCGGCCTCAGGGGCCGGCGGCAGGTGGCCGGCGTGCTGCTCGCGGCCGGGCTGCCGCTGCTGACCGTCCTCCTCGCCGCCGAGCGCCCGCACCTGGACCTGTCCGACGACCTGCTCGCCTACCTGGTCGCCGTGGTGGCCGTCGCCGTCGTGGGCGGGTTCTGGCCGGCCGTGCTGGCCGCCGTCCTGGCCAGCCTGCTGCTGAACTGGTACTTCACCAAGCCGCTGCACACCCTGACCATCGCCGAGCCGCGCAACGCCCTGGCCCTGCTGCTGTTCGTCACGGTGGCGGTCACGGTGAGCAGCGTGGTGCACCTGGCCGCCCGCCGCCAGGTACAGGCCGCCCGGAGCGCGGATGAGGCGGCCTCGCTGCTGGAACTGGCGCAGACCGTGCTCGGCGGCGCGGACACGCCCGCCGCCGTCCTGGACCATCTCACCGCCACCTGCGGCGGCCGGGCCGAACTGGCCGAGCGGATCCGGGGCCAGTGGGTGAGCGTCGCGGTGAGCGGCACCGCCGCGCCCGGCGCCCCGGTCACCCGGGTGCCGGCCAGCGAGACGGTCGCCCTGACCATCGCCGGCCAGCCGCGCGCCGGTCACGCCTGCGGCTGCTGGACGGCTTCGCCGCCCAGGCCGGAGCGGCCCTGGACCGGGACCGGCTGCGCACCCAGGCCGCCCAGGCCGAGGCCCTGGCCGAGGGGAACCGGATGCGGACCGCGCTGCTCGCCGCGGTCAGCCACGACCTGCGGACGCCGCTGGCCTCCATCAAGGCCAGCGTGAGCACGCTGCGCCAGACGGATGTGGCGTGGACCCCGGACGACGAGGCGGCGCTGCTGGCCACCATCGAGGACGCCGCGGACCGGCTCGACGCGCTGATCGGCAACCTGCTCGACATGAGCCGGCTGGCTACCGGATCGCTGGCGCCGTTCCTGCAGCCCGCGTCGGTCGAGGAGGTGGCCCCGGCCGCATTGCTGGGGCTGGCCCCGGCGAGCAGCATCCGGATGGCGGTGCCCGACGACCTCCCGCTGGTGCGCACCGACCCGGTGCTGCTGGAACGGGTGCTGGCCAACCTGTTCTCCAACGCGCTGGCCCATTCCCCGGCCGGCCAGCCGCCGGTGCTGCGGGCCTGGCCGCCACGGTGACCAGGTGCTGATCGAGGTGTGCGACCACGGCCCGGGCGTCCCGGACGAGTTCAAGGCGCGGATGTTCGAGCCGTTCGAGCGGCTCGGCGAGCGTGGCTCGGGGACCGGTGTCGGGCTCGGCCTGGCGGTGGCCAGGGGCTTCCTGGAGGTGATGGGCGGCACGGTGCTGGCCGCCGACACGCCGGGCGGCGGGCTGACCGTCCGGGTGGGCCTGCCGGTGGCGGCCGCCCCGGCCGCCTCGACCGCCGCGGCCGACTGATGGCCGGGATCACCGGCCAGTGACCCGGATCCTGGTGGTCGATGACGAGGAACCGATCCTGCGTGCCCTGCGGATCAACCTGACCGCCCGCCAGTACGAGGTCAGCACGGCCGCGGATGGCGCCTCCGGGCTGGCCGCCATGGCCCGGGACCGCCCCGACGTGCTCATCCTGGACCTGGGCCTGCCGGACATGGACGGCACGGAGGTGATCAGGGGCGTCCGTGGCTGGACATCGACCCCCATCATCGTGCTGTCCGCCTGGGGGCAGGAGAGCCAGAAGGTGGCCGCGCTGGACGCCGGCGCCGACGACTACGTGACCAAGCCCTTCGGGATGAACGAACTGCTGGCCCGGCTGCGGGCGGCGGTCCGGCGGGCCGCGCCCGCCCCGGACGAGCCGGTGCTGGCCACCCCGGACTTCACCGTGGACCTGGCGGCCAAGCGGGTGATCCGGGACAGCGCCGACGTCCGGCTGACCCCCACCGAATGGCAGCTGCTGGAGGTGCTGGTGCGCAACTCCGGGCGGCTGGTCACCCAGCGCCAGCTGCTGCGTGAGGTGTGGGGACCGCAGTACGAGACCGAGGGCAACTACCTGCGGGTCTACGTCGCGCACCTGCGCCGCAAGCTCGAGCCGGATCCCGCGCAGCCCCGTTACCTGCGCACCGAGCCCGGCATGGGCTACCGCTTCCAGCCCTGACCGGCTAGTCCGGGCCGGGCCGGAGCTGATAGCTCGGGTTGTAGATGGTGCGCTCGTCCTTGATCTGGGCCAGCCGGCCATGCACCTCGATGCGCCGGCCGGGCCGGATGCCGGGGATGTCCCGGCGGCCCAGCCAGACCAGCGTGACGCTGCCGGTCCCGTCCCACAGGTCCGCCTCCATGGTCAGGCTGGTGCCCGTGCGGCCGCAGCGTGACGGTGCGCAGCGTGCCCGCCAGGTCGACGTATTCGTGAGCGCTGGTGTCGGCGATCGGGGTAGCGCCCTCCTCCCGGCACTCCGCCTGCAGGTCGGCGGCGTGCAGCGCGTCCGGCCCGGCGGTCAGCCGGTGCAGCGGCGGCATCGCGCCGGTCCCGGGCGGCTCGGTGCCGAGGCCGGCCGGCGGCTGGACGCCCGCCGGGTAGCGGTGGGCCGCCGACCGGAGCTGGTAGGGCACGCTGGCCACCACCACGCCGGGCAGCAGCAGCAGCCGGGACTTGAGCCGCAGCGCGCTGTGGTTGTGCAGCAACTGCTCCCACCAGTGCCCCAGCACGTACTCGGGCACGTACACGGTGACGATGTCGCGCGGGCTCTCCCGGCGCAGCCGCTTGACGTAGGCCAGCACCGGCCGGGTGATTTCCCGGTACGGGGAGGCCACCACGGTCAGCGGCACCGGGATGCCGGCCCGCTCCCAGTCCTCTTTCAGCCGGAGCGTCTCCGCCTCGTCCACGTCCACGGTGACCGCCTCGAGGTGGCTCGGCTGGGTGGCCCGCGCGTACGCCAGCGCCCGCAGGGTCGGCAGGTGCAGCTTGGACACCAGCACGATGGACCGGTTGCGGGCCGGCAGGGTGAGGCCGAGGTCCTCGGCCGGGGTGAGCTCGACCGCCACGCTGTCGTAGTGACGGTGGATGCCGCGCATGGTGAGCCAGATGACCGGCATGGCCACCACCACGATCCAGGCCCCGCTGGCGAACTTGCTGATCAGCACGATGACCAGCACCACGGCGGTGAAGCACGCGCCGACCGTGTTGATCGCCCGGGACCGGACCATCCGCCGCCGGGCGCTCTTGCTCGGTCTCGGTCGCGCAGCAGCCGGTTCCAGTGCCGGATCATCCCGGTCTGGCTGCACACGAACGACACGAACACGCCGATGATGTAGAGCTGGATCAGCCGGGTCGGGGAGGCCTGGAACACCACGATCAGCAGGATCGCGAACCCGGCCAGCAGCAGGATGCCGTTGCTGAAGGCCAGCCGGTCGCCGCGGTTGTGCAGCTGGCGCGGCATGTTGCCGTCCCGGGACAGGATCGAGGCCAGCACCGGGAACCCGTTGAACGCGGTGTTGGCCGCCAGCACCAGGATCAGCGCGGTGACGAACTGCAGGACGTAGAACAGCGGCGACGTGTCGCCGAACACGGCCCGGCCGACCTGGGCGATGACCGTCCGCTCGGTGTATCCCGCGGGCGCGCCCACCAGGTCCTGGGCCGGGGCGTAGTGCACGTGGCTGGCCAGGGCCAGCGCCGTGACCCCGGCGAACATCGACACCGCGATCATGCCGAGCAGGGCCAGCGTGGTGGCGGCGTTCTTGCTCTTGGGCTTGCGGAAGGCCGGGACCCCGTTGCTGATCGCCTCTACCCCGGTCAGCGCGGTGCAGCCGGAGGAGAAGGCGCGCAGCAGCAGGAACACCAGCGCGACGCCGGTGTACTCGCGGCTGACCTTGATCCGGTAGCCCGCGCTGTCGGACTGCAGGTGATGGCCGAGTCCCAGCCGGGTGAAGCCCCAGATGATGAGCAGGGCGACCACGCCGATGAAGCAGTAGGTGGGGATGGCGAACGCGGTGCCCGACTCCCGGACCCCGCGCAGGTTCATCAGCGCGATGACCGCCACCACCAGCACGGCGATGAGCGTGACGTGGGCGTCCAGGACCGGGAAGGCCGAGGCCAGGTTGGCCACCCCGGCGGAGACCGACACCGCCACGGTCAGGGTGTAGTCCACCATCAGGGCGCTGGCCACGACCAGGCCCACCCGGGGCCCGAGGTTGGTGGTGGCCACCTCGTAGTCCCCGCCGCCGGACGGGTAGGCGTGCACGTTCTGCCGGTACGACGCGACCACGACCAGCATGAGCACGCCCACCGCCAGCGCGATGTACGGGGTGTAGTGGAAGAACGCGATGCCGCCGACCGACAGGACGATCAGGATCTCCTCCGTCGCGTAGGCGACGGAGGACAGCGCATCGCTGGCGAACACCGGCAGGGCGATCCGCTTCGGGAGCAGCGTATGACCCAGGTGGTCGCTCCGCACCGGCCGTCCGAGCAGCAGCCGCTTCACGATCCCGAGCATCATCGCCACGCGGGAATGCTAAGCGTGGCCCGCAGCCTGCGCCAGGGTGCGGGCCCTCCGGGGGACCCGCTCAGCCGCTGCCGTGGGCGGCGCTCAGCCGCCGAACGCGACGTTGTGCCCGGTGATGGTGACCAGCAGTCCCTGGTCCGTGACGCTGACGCTCTGCAGCGTCATGCCCATCGGCAGGTTGGGCAGCGGGATGGAGAAATTGCCCAGGCCGAGCTGCGAGGCCGGGATCCCCCCGGCCGAGATGACGCTGACGTCGATCCGGTCGCCCACCCTGGTCACCCTGGCCACCGCGCTGGTGGAGACCAGGCCGCCCAGGGTGACCGTGAGCTTCGCCTCGTTGTTGCTGACCCTGGTGATCTTGCCGATCGACACGGGTGACGCCTTGGACAGGCTGCCGAACGTGATCAGTCCCGTGCCGTTGATGCTGCCCACGGTGCCGCTGGTCCACCCGGAGGTGAGCTTGATATTGCCCAGCGTGGCGTGGATGTGGTCGACCGTGACCGGCCCGACCCGCTCGTTGTTGGCGGTGATCTTCACGTCGTTGAACTGCTTGGCGGCTACCTGGGTCAGGAACGGGAAGCCCTCGATGCTCACCTGGGGCTTGCTGCTGAATCCCTGCTTCTGGATCTGGGTGGCGAACTCGTTGTCCGCGAACCGCACGGCGACCCGGTCGGCGATCACGAACAGGCCGGCCAGGACGGCCAGGGTCACGAGGAAGATGACGATGGCGCGGCGGCCACGGGACCGTCGGCGGCCCCGGCCCCGGGGGGCGCCATGGTCGTCGTAATAGTCGGCGTACGGGTCGCCGTCGGGTCCGGGCTGGAACGGCAGGCGTTGCGTCGGGTAGTCGCTCACGGTAGCCGCCAGTGGGGTGCTCGAGCGCCGGCCAGATGCCGGGTAGCGTTGCGCAGATGTTATGACATGCCTGGCGAAAGCGATGCCCTCCAGGCGGCCACAGTAAACGGCTCCCGGCCCGCGGTCCGTTATCCGCGCTGGCCAGGGCCGGGGCAGGTGGGACGGGAGCGGCGGCCTCAGCCCAGGCTGGCCAGGTTTACGGCCTCCAATTGGTGCGAGGCCGAATTAGTGACCAGGGCCATCCGGCCCCCGGGCTCCAGGGCGAACTCCACGGGCCGGGAGCCCGCCGGGATGAGGCCGAGCAGGGCCGGGCGGCCCTGCAGCGCCGCCTCGGCGTCGATGACGCCGAGGCTGGCCAGGGTGTCCCGGAGCGGGTCCGCGCCGGAGTTGGCCACCAGGATGCGCCGGCCGCCGTTCAGCGCGGTCAGCCCGACCGGCGCCTGGCCAACCCGCACGCTGGCGATCAGGGCGGATCCGGGGCGAGTGCGCAGCCGGGCCGCGGAGAAGGCCAGCAGGGCATTGCTCGCCCGCGCCGTCACCCAGACCATGGCCCCCCGGGACGTCGTGATCACCCGGCCCGGATCGCACCCGGCGGCCACCACCGCCCGGACCGAGGCCGCCGGGTCGGCCTCGGCGCGCCGCACGTCGACCACGGTCAGCGAGCCCTGCTCGGCACGGGCGTCCCGTCTCTGGCTGGTCACGTAGAGCCACCGGCCATCCCGGGAGACGGTCATCCCGATGGGGTTCACGCCCAGCCGGACGCTGCCCAGGTACCCGGACTCACGCAGCCCGCTGCCGAGCGCGGCCCGCAGGTCGAACACGGCCATGGTGCCGGTGCGCTGCAGGGTGACGAAGGCGAAGGCGCCATTCCTGGACAGCGTAACCTCGACCGCGCCCGCGCCGCCGGGGCTGGTGAGAGAGCCGAGCACGGCGCCCGGGCGGCCCTGCTCGGCGCGGGCCACGCTGATGACGGCGGCACCGCTGCCCGTCGCGGCCAGCAGGTAGCGTCCCCCGGGGGTGATGGCCTCGCCCTGGGCGGCCGCCGGCAGGCCGATGGACCGCACCGGGACCGGGGGAGCACCGCCACCGCCGGAGCGGAGCACCTCGATGGAGCGGCCGTCCCCGGTAGACACGAAGGACCACCGGCCCTGCCCGGTCACCGCGACCGCGAACGGCATGCCGGCCAGCGTGACGAAGCGCGGGTGCACCGCGGCCAGCCGGGGGGCGGATGCGGTGGCGCTGACACAGCCGGGCATGGCGGGCACGGCCCGGCGGGTGCCGCGGCTGATAGCCACGGCGGTGCCCGCCACGCCCAGGATCAGGAGGGCGACCAGGGTCACCATCATCCGGGAGTTCCACGAGGTGCGGGACGCCCGCGCGGCTGGCGCCGGCCCGCCGGGCGGCGATTCCGGGCCGCCTGGCGCGGCCGCCGGGAGCGGTCCGGTGGCCTCGGCGGGAGCCGCCCCGGGCTCACCCGGGAAACTGGGCGGCTTGATCCAGCCGCCGGGCTCGGTGGCGGTCCCGGGGGCGCCCGCGCCCGGGAAGTCCTGGCCGCCGGCCAGGGCCCCCTCGGCGGCGGGTCCCGGTGCCGAGGCGGTCCCGGGCTCAGTGGCCGTGGCCGCCTGGCCGGTGCCCGGCTCCGTGACGGTCCACGGCACCGGCAGCCCGTCGTCCGCCGGCAGCCCGTCGTCCGCCGGCAGCCCGTCGTCCGCCGGCTGCGTTAACGCGTCCCCGGCGGCGGGCGTCACGGCGGCCGGCGGCCGGGGGTGGCCCGGCGCCTCCTGGCAGGCCTCCCGCAAGGCGGCGACGAACTCGCCGCACCGCTGGTAGCGGTCGGCGGGCGACTTGGCCAGCGCCCGGGCCATGACCCCGTCCACCGCGGGGGGCAGGTCAGCACGGATGGCGGTGAGCGGCGGGACGGGCTCGGACAGCTGCGCCCACAGCAGCGCGAAGCGCTGATCCCGGCGGAACGGCGGCGCCCCGGCCAGCATCTCGTAGCCCGCGCAGGCCAGGGCGTACAGGTCGGCCCGGCCATCCACCGGGCGGTTCTCGATCTGCTCCGGCGCCACGTAATCCAGGGTCCCGACCAGCTGGCCCGCCTGGGTCAGGCCCAGGGCGGCCAGGGCCGGCTTGCTCAGCCCGAAATCGGACAGGTAGACGTGGTCCGCGCGCTCGCCCGGGTGGCCCGCGTCCAGCAGCATGTTGGCCGGCTTCACGTCCCGGTGCACCAGGCCGCGGGCGTGCGCCGCGTCCAGCGCCGACGCCACCTGGGCGAGGATCCCGGTCGCCCGCCAGGCCGGCAGCGGGCCCCCGGTGTCCACCAGGGTCCGGACATCGGCGCCGGCCACGTACCGCATGGCGATGAACAGCACGCCGCCGGCCTCGCCCGCGGCGAACACCGGGATGATGTTCGGATGGTCCACCGCCGCGGCGGCCCGCTGCTCGCGGAGGAACCGCTCCTGGAAGCCGGCGTCCTCGGCCAGCGCCGGATCGAGGATCTTGAGTGCCACCTGCCGGTCCAGCTGCAGGTCCCAGGCGCGGTAGACCACGGCCATGCCGCCCCGGCCGACCGGCTCCTCCAGCCGGAAGTCGGCGACCCGCGAGCCGGGCGGGAAGGCCCCGGCCGGCCGGGGGTTCTCGTCACTCACCGCGCCTCCAGCGCTCGCCTGCCGGGTCGTCTGCCGATGGCGCTTCCTGCGGGGAGCGCGCCTTGCATTCTGCTCGCTACCGGGCGGGTACGCGGAGAGATTGAGTTTCGGGCTTTCCGGGCAAAACACGCACATGCCCACCGCCGCCACCGGCGATACCCGGCAGGCCGGATAGCAGGCGCAGCTATATTACCGGGGCTTGAATCCCCTTAGACTGGGCAAATGAACGAGCGTCTCGTCTCGCCGCCGGATGCCCCGGCGCTCGTGGTGAAGACCCAGGGGTCCGACCGGACGCTGCGTGCGGGCGCCCAGTACCGCATCGGCCGGGACCCTCAGTCCGACGTAGTCCTCAGCGATTCCCGGGTCTCCTGGAAGCACGCGGTGCTGCGCGCCGACCGGGACCGCTGGGTCCTCGAGGATCAGGGCAGCACAAACGGCACGTTCCTCGGGGCGCAGCGGGTGAACCGGATCGAGATCACCCAGAACTGCGTGCTGCGCCTTGGCCACCCGGAGAGCGGCCCGGTCATGATGTGCACGGTCGCCGGCGCCGAGGCGAACCTGCCGGCCGCCGGGGTCAGCAGCGTGGACCGCCGCCCGACCTCGGTGATGCGCGCGCCGGCCCGGCGGCTGCGAATCGGGCGGGACCCGAGCAATGACCTGGTGGTACCGGACCTCAGCGTTTCCCGGGAGCACGCCGAACTCCGCAATATCGGCGGCGGCCGGTACGAAATCGTCGATTTGGACAGCCATAACGGGACATTTGTTAATGGCCGCCGGGTCGCCCGGGTCGCCATCACCGAGCAGGACATCATCGGCATCGGGCGGGCCACCTTCCGGCTGGTCGGCGACGAGCTGCGGGAGTTCATCGACGAAGGCGATGTCTCCCTGGTCGCCCAGGACCTCACCGTCCAGATCGGCGGCGGGAAGATCCTGCTCGATCATGTGACGCTGCCCATCGGGGAGCGCAACCTGGTGGCGATCCTCGGCCCCAGCGGGGCGGGCAAGAGCACCCTGCTGGGCGCGCTGACCGGGATGCGGCCCGCCAGCGGCGGCACCGTCCTCTACGACAACCGTGACCTTTACACGCACTATGCCGAGCTGCGGCACCGGATCGGGCTGGTGCCGCAGGAGAACATCCTGCACATGCAGCTGTCCGCCCGCCGGGCGCTGCGGTACGCGGCCGAGCTCAGGTTCCCGGGGGACACCTCGAAGGCCGAGCGGGGCCGCCGGGTGGATGAGGTGCTCGGCGAGCTCGGCCTCAGGGCGCACGCGAACACCCGGGCATCCTCCCTGTCCGGCGGGCAGCAGAAGCGGGTCAACGTGGCCATGGAGCTGCTGACCAAGCCGTCACTGCTGTTCCTGGACGAGCCGACGTCGGGGCTGGACCCGGGCAGCACCAAGTCGGTCTGGGAGACGCTGCGCGGGCTGGCCGACGATGGCCGCACCGTCATCGTCGTCACTCACGACGTCGCCCACCTGGACCTCTGCGACCGGGTGCTCATGCTGGTGCCGTTGCTGGACACGGACGGCAAGGTGGTTGCGGGCGGCCGGGTGGCCTACTTCGGGCCGCCGGATGAGGGGCTGGAGTTCTTCGGCAAGCCGGACTGGGCCGGCGTGTACGAGGCGTTCGACAAGGAGACGGCGCGGGACTGGGGGGCCGAGTTCGCCTGCTCCCAGTACCACACGGACTACGTCACGACCGGGCTGACGCCGCGGGAGCCGCAGCAGGCCAGGAGGGCGCCGGAGCCTGCCCCGCTGCCCCGCAGCCGCGTCGGGCAGCTGTCCACCCTGGCCCGCCGGTACCTGTCGGTGATCGCTTCCGACCGCCTGTACCTGGGCTTCACGGTCTTGCTGCCGCTCATCCTGGGCCTGCTCGTCCGGTCCATGCCGGACCCGCTGGGGCTGACCGGGCTGCCCCGCACCAACGGCAATGCCGAGGCGGTGCTGCTGATCCTGGCCGTCGCGGCCTGCCTGAACGGCGCCGCCAGCTCGGTCCGGGAGCTGGTCAAGGAAAGGCCGATCTACACCCGGGAACGGGCCGCCGGGCTGTCAGCCGGCGCCTACCTGTGGTCCAAGCTGATCGTGCTCGGGGTGATCAGCATCGTGCAGGCGGCGGTGCTGGTGGCGATCGGGCTGGCGGGCCGCCCGATGCCGCCCCACGGCGTGGTGCTGGGCTCGGCACTGGCCGAGGTCTTGCTGGCCATCGCGGTGCTGGCGCTCGCCTCCATGGCGATCGGGCTGCTCATCTCGGCCGCGGTGTCCACCTCCGAGACGGCCCTCCCGCTGCTGGTCCTGCTCACCCTGGTGCAGGTGGTGATGACCGGCGGGGTGATCCCGCTGAACGGCAAGATGGGGCTGCAGCAGGTGGCCTACCTGTTCCCGTCCCGCTGGGGCTTTGCCGCCACCGCGTCCACCAGCAGGCTGGCCCTGATCGGGGGCCTGCCGCCCGATCCGCTCTGGGTGCACAAGCCGTCCACCTGGCTACTAGACATGGGCATGCAGACGCTGCTGGGCGTGGTGTTCGCCGCCATGGCCTGGCTCCTGCTCGTCCGGACGCGGCCCGGCCGGAAGCGGCGCTGACCAGGGCCCGCACCTCCGCGCCGGCCGCGGGGTGAAACGATCAGCGGATGACGCCACCACAGCGGACGCCGGGAGCCCGGCGCCTGTCCGGCCGCGGTGGCGAGAGGGCAGGCGTCATGCCCGGCGCCCCCGGCGACGCCGCCGCCCGTGATGGCGCCGGCGGCGACGCCGCCGCCCGTGACGGCGCCGCCGGCGACGCGGCCGCCCCGGCCCGGCCGGCGGTGATCGTCGAGGACCACCAGCCGAGCCGCATCCGGCGCCCGGCCGACCTGCTGCGCTTTGTGGCGGGGTGCGTCGGCATCGCCCTCCTGGTAGCGGCCGGGCTGGTGGCCAAGGCGACCGTCACCGGGGTGGAAACCGATGTGGTCAAGGCCAGCCAGGGGCTGCATGCCATCCTCGGCACGCTCCGCGTGCTGGCCGTCCTGGCCCTCGTCCTGCTGCCGGTGGCGCTGGCCATCCGGCAGCTGGTCCGCCGCCAGGCCAGGCGGCTGGCCGAGGCGGTGGTGACCGGCGTGCTGGCCGGCCTGTTCGTCGCGCTGGCGGATGTGCTGCTGCGCACCGGGACCGCCGAGCCGCTGTACCGCGCCATCGCCCCGGCGGCCGCGAACGCCAGCAGCTTCGGCCCGCTGGACGCCCCGCTGGCCGGCCTGATCGCGTACACGACGATCATCGACCTGAGCGGACGGCCGCGCTGGCGGGCGGCGCTGTGGGTGTCGGTCACCGTCTACGCGGCCGCCAGCCTGGCCGCCCTGCACACCACGGTCCTGTCCGTGCTCATCACCCTGCTGCTGGGCTGGGTGCTGGGCCTGGCCGTGCGGTACGTCGCGGGCTCGATGTCGCAGCGCCCCCCGGCCGAGGCCATCGCCGCCGCGCTCGGCGCGGCCGGCCAGCCGGTGACCGAGCTGCGCCGGGTGCCGGAATCCGGCTCCGAGTCACGCCGCTACGCGGCGGCCGGGCCGGACGGCGTGCGGCTGGACGTCACCGTCTTCGACCGCGACCAGCAGGCGGCGGGCGCGCTGTACCGGCTGTACCGCTCCCTCCGGCTCCGTGACCAGGTATCCCGACGGGCGCCGCTGTCCACCGACCGGACCGCGGAGCGCCGGGCCCTGATGGCCTACGCCGTCGAGGACGCCGGCGTGCTCACCCCCCGGCTGCGGGCCCTGGTGCGGGCGGGCCCGGAGGCCATCGTGCTGGCCACCGACGCCGACGGCGGCACCTCGCTGGCCGAGCTGGGGGGCGCGCTGACCGACCCGCAGCTGGACTCGGTGTGGGACGCCGTGCACCGGCTGCACGCGCACCGGGTCACCCACCGGACGCTGACCGCCGACCGGATCGTGATCGACGGCGCCGGCCGGGTCAAGCTGCTCGATCCCGGCGGCGGTGACGTGGCCGCCAGCGACCTGCAGCGGCGGCTGGACCTGGCCCAGTTGCTCGCCGAGATGGCCACGCTGGTCGGGCCGGAACGCGCGGCGGCCCTCGCCGAGCGCAAGCTCGGCGGCGCCGGGCTGCTGGCCCTGGTGCCCTTGCTGCAGCCGGTGGTGCTGGCCCGGTCCACCCGGGCTTACCTGCGGCGGCACAAGGACGTGCTGCCCGCGCTCCGGCAGCGGCTGCTGTCCGAGGCCCCCGCGGACGGGGTGGCCGTCCCGCCGGTCCAGCTGGAGCGGATCCGGCTGCGCACCCTGGTCACCCTGGTGGCCAGCATCCTCGCCGCCTACCTGCTCATCGGGCAGCTGGCCCGGGTCAACCTGACCAGCCTGCTGCGCGCCGCCGACCCGCGCTGGATGCTGGCCGCGCTGGGCCTGTCCGTGCTGACCTACCTGGCCGCCGCCTGGTCGCTGTCCGGATTCGTGCTGGAGCGGCTGAGCTTCCCCCGCACCGTGCTGGCCCAGCTGGCCGGGTCATTCGTCACGCTGGTCACCCCGGCCGCGGTGGGCGGCGCCGCGCTCAACGTGCGCTACCTGCAGCGGCACAAGGTGCCCGCGGCGGTCGCCGCGGCCAGCGTCGGCGTGGCCCAGGTCGTCGCGTTCGTGCTGCACGCGCTGCTGCTGGTGGTGTTCGTGGCCCTTACCGGCGCGCGGAGCCATTCGCTGAGCCCGCCGCGCTGGGTCTACTTCGTCATCGCCGGCCTGGTCGTGGCGGCGCTGGTGGTGGTGGCGGTGCCCGGCGGCCGCCGCCTGCTGCGGGCCCGGCTCGCGCCCGCCCTCGGCCAGGTACTGCCCCGGCTGCTGGAGATGGTGCAGCGGCCGCGCAAGCTGGCCGAGGGCATCGGCGGGGCGCTGCTGCTGACCGCCAGCTACATCCTCTGCCTCAGCGCCTGCGTGCTGGCGCTGGGCGGGTCGATCCCGTTCACCAGCGCCGCGGTCGTCTACCTGACCGGCAGCGCCCTCGGCTCCGCGGTGCCGACCCCGGGGGGCCTCGGCGCGGTCGAGGCCGCCCTGGCGGCGGGGCTGACCGCCACCGGCATGGCCGCGGCCACCGCGGTCAGCGCGGTGCTGCTGTTCCGCCTGCTCACCTTCTGGCTGCCGGTCCCGGCCGGCTGGGCCGCCTTCAGCTACCTGCGCCGGCGCCAGGAGCTCTAGATCAGCGAGCGCTCAGCAAGCCGTACGGGGCGGTGCCACGGACCCGGAGCCGTTCGGCGGCCGGAAAGGTGACTTTGGTCCCTCCTGATCAGGTGCCTTCCAATGGCTCACTTGTGAGCATGTTCGCGAGCCACGAGGTTGCGCTGGACCTGGCCTACCCAGTGGCACGGATGAGGCTGGGCGGGCTGACCCGCAGTGGGTGGCTGGGCACCCGGTCAGAGCAGGCGTATGCGGATGGCCTGACCCTGATCAGGGTGGGGCCGTTGGGCAGCGTGCTGGGCGCCTCCAAGCTCGTCCGGGTCCGGCTGCTGGAGCCGTTGCCGCGCGAGGGCGAGATGGTGATCCCGCTGCGCTGGGAAGCCACTGGCGCGATGGGCCGGCTGTTCCCGGTGCTCGACGCCAACCTGGTGCTGAGCGCGGGCGACCAGGACGGTTGCTGCACGCTGGCGCTGATGGGCGCCTACCGCCCGCCGCTGGGCGCGGCGGGCGCGGCCCTGGACCGGGTGATGCTGCACCGCGCCGCCGTGGCCACGGTGCGCTCGCTGCTCACCGACGTGGCCGGCTCGCTGCTGGCGGCGGACGCCGAGGCGGAGCGGGTCCCGCAGGTGGCCGCCGAGCGCATGCCGCCCCGGGCCGCTGGGTGGGCCGCACCGGAAAGACGCTGGTAGCACTCACATTCGTGGCGCCACAACCGGCTTCCTGACCACCCGATGGGGTCGGTACTTGCCATAGCTTTACTAATCACTGGTTTCTTGATTACCATCGCGCATCGTACGGTCACGGAAACCACGGCAGAGGCGCCGGGCTCCGCCCCGACATGGCCGCCCGGCGTCCTGCACCCCCGCTACGGCAGGAGGAGCTACATGTTACGGAGATGGTGCATCCCGCTCGCAGGCCTGGGCCTGGTGCTCGGCTCGGTGGCGGCGGCCGGCGCGGCCTCCGCGTCACCCGCCGCCCACCCCGTCACCCACGTGATCGGGCCCGCGGCGCACCTCGTTCGCCCCGGACCGGGAACCAGGCCTCTCGTCGCGCACGGCGGCCCGGCGAACGCGGCCGAGAGCACCAACTGGTCCGGCTACGCGTCATCAGGCGGCAACGGCAGCTTCAAGAGCGTGTCCGCCAGCTGGACCGAGCCGACCGGCACCTGCAGCAGCGGGAGACCAGTACTCGTCGTTCTGGGTCGGCCTCGACGGCTACAACAGCGGCAGCGTCGAGCAGACCGGCAGCGAGGTTGACTGCGCCGGCCGGACCCCCGAGTACTACTCGTGGTACGAGATGTACCCCGCGTACCCGGTGAACTTCAGCAACCCGGTGCAGCCCCGGGGACCACTTCTTCGGCTCCGTCACCTACAACGGCGGCAGCAGCTACACCCTGGTCCTCAAGGACACCACCAAGGGCTGGACCCAGACGATCCATGCGTCCGGGAGCGATGCCAACTCGTCGGCGGAAGTCATCGCCGAGGCGCCCTCCTCCAGCACCGGCGTGCTGCCGCTGGCCCATTTCAGCCCGATCACCTTCACCGGTGCCACCGCGAACGGGAAAAGCCTCAGCACCGAGAGCCCGACCGAGATCATCATGATCGACAGCGCTGGCCGTGATAAGGACTCGGTTTCCGCACTCAGCGGCGGCAATTTCACCGCCACCTGGCTGCGGAGTAACTAACCGCCATCCTCCCGGGGCCGTCCCCGGACTAGCACTGCCCCGGCAACCCAGCTGTTGCCGGGGCAGTGCCTGGCCAGGGCCGTTTAGCATGCGGGTGGGCCGGCCGGGGGTGACGGCCCCGCCGATGTGATCGGCCAGGAAGGAGGCGCGGATGAGTGCCGGGGTGCGCCGCATCATCGCTGCTCACGCTGGGCTGGGCGGACCTGCCGAAATCGGTGTCCGTGGAGGGCGCGCCGGACACCGAGGTGCTCCGCGAGCCGGTGCCGGGCGTGCTGCTGGAATGCGACGGCGGCTGGCTGCTGCTGGACACCGGGTTCAACACCGCGCTGATCACCGACCCGGCGCTGCGCGCCCGGTTCCACGGTGACCCTGCGGTCCAGCCGGTGCTGCCCGGGCCCGGCGAGCCACTGGACGAGGCGCTGGACGCGGTCGGCGTGGACCTGGCCAGCATCCGCGCGGTCGCGGTCAGCCACCTGCACTACGACCACGCCGGCGGCCTCAAGCACTTCGCCGGGCGGGTACCGGTGCACATCCAGCGGGCCGAGCTCGACTACGGGATGTCCAGCCCGCCCGGGCCCGAGGAGAACGGGATCTTCCGGGTGGACTTCGACGACCCGCGGATCGACTGGCGGACCGCTGAGGGCGACACCGAGATCGCCCCGGGGGTGACCGCGGTGCTGACCGCCGGGCACACGCCGGGCCACCAGAGTTTCGTGGTGCGGCGGGATGCGTCGGCCGGCGGCGGCGGGTTCGTGTTCGCCTTCGACGCCGCCGACCTGACCGAGAACATCGAGCGCGAGGTGGCGGTCGGCGGCCGGATCGGGGCCTCGCCGGAGCAGAGCGTGGCCCAGATCCGCAAGCTCAAGCGGATCGCCGCCGAGCAGGGCTACCGGCTGGTGCCCGGGCACGACCCGGTCGCCTGGCCGTCCCTGACCGCGGAGCTGGCCGGCCCGGGCTGAGTGCGGGTCAGGGCCCGGCCGCGTGCAGGTAAGCACGGAACATGGGATGGACCTGGAACACCTGGGCCGCCCCGAGATTGAGCCGCCGGGCCTGGTGCGGTCCCAGGAAGCTGCGGCCACCCGGCCCGGCGCCCGCTGAGCAGGTGCCGCCGCCGGCGGCCTCCGCCTCGGCACGCAGCAGGCCGACCTGCCACAGGATCTCGATGAGCTGGTCCGGCGTGCACTCGTCCAGCCAGCCGCCGGTCCCGCTGGACGGGATGTCCCGGGTGATCAGGGCCAGGCAGAGCAGCTCGAGGTCGTCGCGCCCGATCACCGCCCGCTGGCCGCGGAAGGCGTCGATGACGCCGAGCAGCCCGGGCCACTGGAACCGGTACTCCGCGGCGATGTCCCGGGCCCGGTCCGCCGAGTACATCACCTCGGCCTCGGTGATGGCCCGGTGCGGCCAGGGCGGCCCGGACTGGCCCGCCGCCCGCGCACTCGAGAACCTGCGTGCAGAACTGGATGATCTCCCGCGGCCGGTACAGCGTCCGCTCGATCATGTAGCCGAACGAGCGGGCCCGCGGCTGGCCGGGCGGCGCCCCGAACAGGGCGCTCCAGCACTCGGAGTCGTCACTGGCGGCCAGCGCGGGCAGCGCGTGCCGGATCCGGTTGGCCATCAGGGTCAGCAGCGAGCCCCTCGGTCCAGTGGATGGTCTCGATCAGGTCCCGGTATTTCTGCGCGTCCTCGTACAGCGCCGGGATGTCGTCGTACAGCTCCTGCCGCAGCGAGATGTAGACGCGCAGGTTGTCGTGCAGCGAGTTGACCGACAGGCAGGCCTGGAACAGCCCGGCCACGAACGCCTGCGCGTCCTCGGAGGAGTCCCAGCCCCGGTCCAGCTCGTCCACCAGCACGACGATCCGGCGCTGCTCCGCGACCTGGCGCAGCCCGGGCAGCAGGTGGTGGATCTCCTCCAGCTTGTACAGCCGCTCCAGTTCCCTGGCCCTGATGCTGGCCTCGTACTTGCCGATCTTCACGCCTTCCATCCGCTTCAGGTACGAGACCAGCGCGGACAGCTTGCTGCCGTGCGCATTGGCGTGGTTGTCCCGGACGTACTTGTAGATCTGCGCCGCCTCGCCCTTCTTCAGGTGCACCCGGCGCCGGGACACCTCCTTCATGATCAGCACGTAGAGGAGGTATTTCCACGCCACCGCGTAGGCGCCCAGCTTGGCCCAGGAACCGTTGCGCTCCGCGGCCATGGTCTGGCTCAGCAGCTCGTAGGAGTAGTCCTCCGGGGACAGCTCGATGACGTAGCTGCCTTCCTCCCGCTCGCGCCGGGCCAGCACCTGGAAGATCGCGCTCTTCCCGATGCCCCGGTTGCCCACCACGATCCGCTTGGCGCCGGACCGCACCCGGCGGTAGGCCTCGGACTCGACGAAGTACTCCTCCAGCCCCCGCTCGATGTCCCGCTCCGCGGAGGGGGCACCGAAGTCGAACGGCGGCCGGGGCGGGACGGGACAAGGTCATCACCTCGCTGGAGGCGGTGGCCTGCGCCTCTAGCCGGAGCATAGGCCGGCCAGCCGGCCCGGGAAAGGCGCTGGGCGGCGGATGATCTGCGCGGGTCAGTAGCCGGCCAGCCGCTCGCCGTGGTCCAGGCGGCGGGCCAGGGTGGCCGCGTCCGGCGCGGTGGCCGTGACCGCCACGCCCGGGCCGGCCAGCGGCAGCACGGCCAGGCCCTCGCTCGCCGCTGCGGGTGGCTGCGCCCGCCCGTCCCCGGCCAGCAGAACGCCCCCTGCGGCGCCCGCGTCCCCGAGCACGGCACTGCTGCTGCCGGTGCCGGGACCGCCGACGGTGAGCTCACCCCGGTACACCGGGGACCCGGCCAGCGTGACGTCCAGCCGGCTGCGGCAGTGCCCGGGCGGCTCGCCGTGCCGGCCCAGCACGATCTCCTCCCGCCAGCGCAGCGCCGCCCCGGGGCCGAGTTCGATGACGGCGAGGGCCCGGTGATCGCAGCCCGCGGCGGCGACGGCCGGCTGCGGGCCGTAGTCGAGCCGCCCGCCCGGGCCGACCCGCGCGGTGATCCGCAGCGCCGAGGGGCCGCCGTGCGGCCCGGGGAGCAGCAGCATCCCGGCCGCCGACCGGATCAGCAGCCGCGACCCCGGGCCCACGTCGATGTCCAGGGCCAGGTCATCCCCGCCGAGGGGCCGGCCGCGGCGCCGACCAGGTACACCCCGTGCGGGGTGTCGCGCAGCGCCAGCGGGCCGTCCGAGCGCAGCACGGTGACCCGGGTCCGGCCGCCGCCGTCCGCCCGGGTCGCCACCGCGGCCCGGGCCCGCACGCCCGTCCGGGCCGTCACCCCGTGGGTGCGGGGCGCGGGGCATCAGCGGCCCGGGCGCGGACCAGGGCCCGGACCCAGTCGCTGACCTCCGGCGCGCCCGGCCGGTCGCGCAGCGAGCTGAAGATCACCGGCCGCCCGCCCCGGACCTGGGCGGCATCCCGGGCCATCACCGACAGGTCGGCGCCGACCTGGGCGGCCAGGTCGGCCTTGTTGATGACCAGCAGGTCGGACCGGCTGACCCCGGGGCCGCCCTTGCGCGGCACCTTGTCGCCGCCGGACACGTCGAGCACGAAGATCTGCGCATCGACCAGGCCGCGGCTGAACGTGGCGGTCAGGTTGTCCCCGCCACTCTCGATGATCAGCAGGTCCAGCGGCGCGTGCCGGTGCTCCAGGTCCTCGGCCGCCTCCAGGTTGGCCGCGATGTCGTCGCGGATCGCGGTGTGCGGGCAGCAGCCGGTGCGCACGGCCCGGATCCGGCCGTCATCGAGCACTCCCGCCCGGCGCAGGAAGTCCGCGTCCTCGGTGGTGTAGATGTCGTTGGTCACCACGGCCAGGGCCAGCTCGTCCCGGAGCACCAGGCACAGGGCGGCTACCAGGGCGGTCTTGCCGCTGCCGACCGGCCCCCCGACGCCGAGCCGCAGGGCCCGGCCGGGATGGCCGCCGAGGGCCGGGTGAGTGTCCGCGTGGTCATGACTCAAAGAGGGCCACCTCTTCCCGTGCGTGCCGTTCTGCGAGCAGGTCCAGGCCGGGCGCGGACGGCGCCGGCAGGGCCGCCCAGTCGCCGCGGGCGGCGGCGCCGGCGGCCGCCGCGGCCAGGGCCGCCACATCCGCGTCGTAGCGGGCCAGCAGGCCGGTCACGGCCAGCGGATCGAGCCCGAGCAGCCGGATGGCGGCCGAGGCCGGCCCGGTGATCGCGGCGGTCGCGGCGAGCAGGGCGGCGTCCGCCGGGACGCCGCCGGTGATCCAGGTGCACGCACCCAGGACGACCGGGTGGTAGGGGGCCGCCGCGCCGGGGCTGGCAGGCGTGCTGCCCGGCGATCCCGGGGCCGCCGGGCCGGCGCTGGCGAGACCGATGCCGGGGCGGGCGCTGGCGGCCAGTGACTCCAGCACCGGATGCGGCCAGGCCGCCCGGGCCGCACGGAGCAGCGCCCGGCCCTGCGCCTGCGCGGCGGCGCGCTGCGCGGGTGACGGGGTCCGGGCCGCCGCCTCCGTGCCCAGCACCGCCCAGCGCGCGGGCGCCCCGCCGGACACCTCGGCCGCATGGGCGCAGGCCGCGGCGGCCAGCCCGGCGGCGGCCAGGCCCGCGGTGGCCAGCCGCCCGCGCAGGAAACCGTCCAGGCTGGCCTCGCCGACGATCAGGCCGGCCACGGTGGCCGCCTCCACCCCGCCCGAGTGCGCGTGCCCGCCGGCCGGCAACCGTGAGTCGGCCAGCAGCAGCAGCGAGGCGGTCAGCGGCATCAGAACAGGAAGTAGCGCTGCGCCATGGGCAGCGTGCTGGCCGGGGCCGGCTCGACCGGGTCACCGTCGATCCGCACGGTGAACGTGTCCGGGTCGACCTCGATCCGCGGCATCGCGTCGTTCAGCGGCAGATCCGCCTTGCCGCGGCCGCGCACGTCCGCCACCGGGACCAGCGCCCGGCGGACCGCGATCCGCCCGGCCAGCCCGCCCTCGGCCGCGGCCGGCGCGACGAACGCCAGCGAGGTGCCGGCGGCCACCACGGGGGCCGCGCCCCACATCGGGCGGGGCAGCACCGGCTGCGGGGTGGGGATGGAGGCGTTCGCGTCGCCCATCGCGGCCCAGGCCACCATGCCGCCCTTGAGGACGGCGTGCGGCCGGACCCCGAAGAAGGCCGGCTCCCAGAGCACCAGGTCGGCCAGCTTGCCCGGCTGCACCGAGCCGACCTCGCCGTCGATGCCGTGGGCCACGGCCGGGCAGATCGTGTACTTGGCCACGTAACGCTGGGCCCTCAGGTTGTCCGCCGGGAAGCCCGCCGACCCGTCACCGGGCAGCGCGCCACGGCGCTCCTTCATGGCGTGCGCGGTCTGCCAGGTCCGGATGATGGTCTCGCCGATCCGCCCCATGGCCTGGGAATCCGACCCGATCATGGAGATCGCGCCCAGGTCGTGCAGGACGTCCTCGGCGGCCATGGTGGTGGGCCGGATGCGTGACTCGGCGAACGCCAGGTCCTCCGGCACCCGGGAGCTCAGGTGATGGCAGACCATGAGCATGTCCAGGTGCTCGTCGAGCGTGTTCACCGTGTGCGGGCGGGTCGGGTTGGTCGAGGACGGGAGCACGTTCGGGTAACTGGCCACGGTGATGATGTCGGGAGCGTGCCCGCCCCCCGCACCCTCCGTGTGGTAGGCGTGAATGCCCCGCCCGGCGATGGCGGCCAGCGTGGACTCGACGTACCCGGCCTCGTTCAGCGTGTCGCTGTGCAGCGCCACCTGGACCTGCCCGGCGTCGGCGGCGCGCAGGCAGGCGTCGATGGCGGCCGGGGTGGACCCCCAGTCCTCGTGCAGCTTGAAGCCGCCCGCCCCGGCGGCCAGCTGCTCGGCCAGCGCCTCCGCCGACACCGTGTTGCCCTTGCCGAGCAGCAGCACGTTGACCGGCCACGGGTCGGCCGCCTCCAGCATCCGGGCCAGCTGCCAGGCCCCGGGGGTCACCGTGGTGGCCTTGGTGCCCTCGGCCGGCCCGGTGCCGCCGCCGATCACGGTGGTCACGCCCGCGCCGAGCGCCTCGCCGAGCAGCTGCGGGCAGATCAGGTGCACATGGCAGTCGATGGCGCCCGCGGTGAGGATCCGCCCGTTGCCCGCCAGGACCTCGGTGGACGGCCCGATGACCAGGTCCGGGTGGACCCCGTCCATGATGTCGGGGTTCCCGGCCTTGCCGAGGGCGGTGATCCGGCCGTCCCTGATGCCCACATCGGCCTTGACCACCCCCCAGTAGTCCAGCACCACGGCACCGGTGATGACCAGGTCGGGAGTGCCCTCAGCCCGGGTGGCCACCGCCTGGCCCATGGACTCCCTGATCACCTTGCCGCCGCCGAACACCACCTCGTCACCGGCCCCGGCGGGGCCGCGGGCCCGGTCCTCGGTGATCTCGATGAACAGGTTGGTGTCGGCCAGCCGGATCTGGTCCCCGGCGGTCGGCCCGACCAGGTCCGCGTAACGGCCGCGGCCAATCGACGGCGTCTCGCTCACCGGCTGCCGTCCAGGGGCCCGGCGTGCTCCGGCCGCAGCCCGGGAACGATCCGGCGGCCGCCCAGCGGCACCAGGGATACTTCCCGGGTCACCCCGGGCTCGAAGCGGACCGCGGTGCCCGCCGGCACGTCCAGGCGGCGCCCCCAGGCGGCCGCCCGGTCGAAGTCCAGCGCCGGGTTGGCCGCGGCGAAGTGGTAGTGCGAGCCGACCTGGACCGGCCGGTCACCGGTGTTCGTCACGGTGACCACGGCCCGGTCACGCCCGGGGTTGAGCGGCACCGGGCCGGGACCGTGCCGGACCTCGCCCGGGATCACGGGACTGGCCGGTGCACGGTCACCAGCTTGGTCCCGTCCGGGAAGGTGGCCTCGACCTGGACGGACTCCAGCATCTCCGGGACTCCCTCCATGACCTCGCCGGCGGTCAGGACGTGCCGCCCGGCCTCCATGAGATCGGCGACGCTGCGGCCGTCCCGGGCCCCCTCCAGCACGTACGCGGCGATCACGGCGGTCGCCTCCGGGTAGTTCAGCCGCAGCCCCCGCGCCTGGCGCTCACGGGCCAGCCCGGCGGCTACGTGCAGCAGCAGCCGCTCCTGCTCGTGAGGGGAGATCAGCACGCTCGCACGCTACTTCCTGGCCGCTCCGGGCTAAAGGGCCGAGGAGCCGGTTTACCCAGAATTAACTCAGCCCGTCCGGCCGCCGCAGGGGTGCTGAGCAGGCGCTCCGCGAGGGCTGGCCGCCGGGGCCGGCACCTGGCCGGCGCGGCCCGTTGCGCCGGGGCGCCCGGGCCTTCATCATTCAAGGCGGCGCGGGAAACGCTGCTAGGCTTGGTTGCCTGCTCACGGAGGCCGACGCGCCTCAGCGTCGGCCGGGCACGCAATGGGCGGGGGACGGACACGGTGACGGAGGAGACCCCGGCATCGGGCGGGTTCGGCGTTGGCTCCCGCATCGCCAGCTACCGGCTCGATGAGGAGATCGGCCGTGGTGGCATGGCCGTGGTCTACCGTGCCTACGACACCCGGCTGGAACGGCCGGTCGCCCTCAAGGTGCTGACCCCGCAGCTGGCCCAGGACGACGGGTTCCGGCAGCGGTTCATCCGCGAGTCACGGACCGCCGCCGCGGTCGACCACCCCAACATCATCCCGATCTTCGAGGCCGGCGAGGCCAACGGGGTGCTGTTCATCGCCATGCGGTACGTCCAGGGATCGGACGTGCAGACCCTGGTCAACGCGGAGGGCCCGCTCAGCGCGGCCCGCGCCTGCCACATCATCACCCAGGTGGCCGGGGCGCTGGAGGCGGCTCATGCCCACGGCCTGGTGCACCGGGATGTCAAGCCGGGCAACATGCTGCTGGACGCCTCGGCCGGCCCGGACCTTCCCGGGCACGCCTACCTATCCGACTTCGGCCTCAGCAAGCGCGCCCTGTCGTCCAGCGCGCTGACCTCCACCGGCCAGTTCCTCGGCACCCTCGACTACATCGCGCCGGAGCAGGTCGAGGCGCGCGCCGTGGACGGGCGGACCGACGAGTACGCGCTGGCCTGCTCGGCCTACACCATGCTGACCGGCCAGCCCCCGTTCGTCCGGGATGAGTCCATCGCGGTCATGTGGGCCCAGGTGTCCGCGGAGCCGCCCACGCTGACCAGCCGCCGGCCGGACCTGCCCGTGGCGGTTGACGAGGTCCTGGCCAAGGCCCTGGCCAAGGTGCCCGCCGACCGGTACGCGACCTGCCCGCAGTTCGCCGCCGCGCTGCGCCGGGCCTGCGGCCTGGAATCGGGCGGCGGGCCGGCCCTGGCGCCGGCCAGGCCGCCGCGGGACCAGACCACGCTGGTCCCGCCGGAGACGTTCGGCGCCACCGCCGTCGCGGCCGGAGTGTCCGGGGCGGCCGCCGGCGAGCCGCCGAGCCCGGCTGACCGGGCCAGCGCCGGGGAGCGGCGGACTGACCCCGGGGAGCCGCTGGGAAGTGCCGCGGAGCCGCGGGCTGGCGCGGGGGAGCCGCTGGGAAGTGCCGCGGAGCCGCGGGCTGGCGCGGGGGAGCCGCGGGGCAGCGCGGGCGAGCCGGGGAAATCTGGCGGGCCGGCCACCGAGCAGGTGGCACTGGGCATGCTGGGCGCCGGCGCGGCAGCGCGCCCCGGGCCGCCGCCGGGCGCCCGGCGGCCCAGCGCGCCCGGGCGGGCCGGGCCGGCCCCGGCAGCCGGGAGCCGGCCCGGGCCCGTCGGGACCCGGCCGCGGGCCGTCTGGCCCTGGCCGCGTGACGGCCCGGGCGCACTGGCGCTCCCGGGCCACGATCGCCGTCGGCTGCGTGGCGGTGCTGGCTGCCGGTGGCGGCTTCTTCCTGTTCGGCCGGGGCAATGGGACCGGGACGCCCAGCCACACCACGGCCCTGGCGCTGCCGGGCTGCACGACGGCGGTCGCGAAGGCCCCGCAACTGCACCAGCTGGCCAGCCAGATGTCCGGCCTGGGCGGCCAGCCGTTCGACGTGGCCACCCGGCCGGGGTTCGCCTTCGTCTCGTTCACCAACGGCCGCCTGGCCGTGCTGAGCACGGCGAAGTCCCCGGCGAGCACGCTGTTGACCGCCCAGGTCCCCCTGGGGTCACTCGGCGAGACGCTCACCCCCGATCAGGGCCATCTGGTGGTCAGCGGCAGCAGCGGGCTGACCGTGTACCAGGTCAGCGCCCTGGAGCAGGGCTCGACCACCGCGCTGGGCTCCCTGAGCAGCCCCGGCCAGAAGCACGCCGCCGAGGTGGCCGTGACCCCGGACGGCCGGTTCGCCTTCGTCACCTACCAGACCACCCACAACGTCGGGGTGTTCAACCTCCAGCGTGCGCTCAGTTCCGGCTTCAGCCCGGCCGACCTGGTCGGGCTGATCCCGGTCCCCCCGGAGCCGATCGGGATCGCGCTGTCCCCGGACGGCCGCTACGCCTACGTGACCAGCGCAGGCCAGGGGAACTCCTCGGCCGGCGGGGGGCTGAGCATCGTCGATGTGCGCACCGCCGAGGCGGACCCGGCGAAGGCCGTGGTCAAGAGGGTGGCGGCCGGCTGCGGGCCGTCCCGGGTGATCACCTCGGCCGACGGGCAGCAGGTCTGGGTGACGGTATCGAACTCCAACGCGCTGCTCGCCTTCTCCGCCGCCAAGCTGCTCAGCGACCCGCAGCACGCGCTGCTGGCCCGCCAGGCGGTCGGTGCGGTGCCGCTCGGGCTGACGATGGTGGACCATGGCACCCGGATCGTGATCGCCGACTCCGACCGCGGCAAGCCTGCCCGGCGGCGCCTCCAACCTCGCCGTCGTCAACGTCCAGGACGCGCTGGCCCACCGCCCCGCCCTGCTCGGCTACGTGGCGTCGGGCCAGCAGCCCCGGCAGTTCGCGCTGCTGCCCGGGGGCGGCACGCTGCTGGTCACCAACACGGGTTCCCAGCAGCTGCAGGCGGTCAACCTCGCTCACCTGCCATAAGCCCGGCCGGCTGCCGCCGGGACCGGTGCGGCAAGGGCTGGTGAAAGGTGCCGCGCTCATGCTGGTGCCCGCGGGCGGTCAGGCCCGGCGCCGTGCCTCCATCAGGCGCAGGATGAGCGGGGTGAAGATGAGCTGCATGGCCAGCTCCATCTTCCCGCCTGGGATGACGATGATGTTTGGCCGTGACATGAACGAGTCGTGCAGCATCGACAGCAGGTAGGGGAAGTCGATGCCTTTCGGGTTGGCGAACCGGATGACGACAAAGCTCTCGTCGGCGCTCGGGATGTGCCGGGCGATGAACGGATTCGACGTGTCCACCGTCGGGACGCGCTGGAAGTTCACGTGCGTCCGGGAGAACTGGGGGCAGATGTATTTCACGTAGTCCGGCATGCGGCGCAGCACGGTCCCGACCACGTCCTCGCTGCTGTAGCCCCGGGCGCCCTGGTCGCGGTGAAGCTTCTGGATCCACTCGAGGTTGATGATCGGGACCACCCCGACCAGCAGGTCAGCGTGCTGGGCGACGTCCGCCTTGTCGGTGACCGCGGCACCGTGCAGCCCCTCGTAGTAGAGCAGTTCGCTGCCGGGGTCGACATCTGCCCACGGCGTGAAGGTCCCGGGCTGCTGGCCGAACGGCTTGGCCTCCTGCGCGTCGTGCAGGTACTTGCGGACCTTGCCGCCGCCGTCCTTGCCGTACTCGCGGAACAGGGTCTCAAGCTCTTCGAGCAGGTTCGCCTCGGGTGAGAAATGGCAGAACTCGTGGTTGCCTTCCTGCGTCGGCGGCCGCCGTGGCGGCCTTCATCTGGTCCCGGTCGTAGCGGTGGAACGAGTCGCCCTCGACGATCGTCGCGTTGATCTGCTCACGCAGGAAAATGTGCTGGAAGGTCCTGGTCACCGAGGTTGTGCCCGCGCCGGACGAGCCGGTGATGACAACGATCGGATGCTTGGGCGACACCAGTCCTCCTGCAGTCAGGGGATCCGGAACAGGGAGCGGCTGTTGAAGAGCGAGTCGTCGAAGGCCGATCCCTGTCCGCTGGCCTGGTCGCGGTGATAGCGCTCGATCCGCTCGACCTCGTTCTTGGATCCGAGTATCAGCGGCACGCGCTGGTGCAGGCTCTCGGGCTGGAGTCCCATGACCCGCTCGCGTCCTGTGCTGGCGCAGGCCGCCGGCCTGCTCGACGATGAAGGAGATCGGATTGCACTCATAGAGCAGCCGCAGCCGCCCTGGCTGGGCCGGTTCCTTGCTGTCCCTGGGGTACAGGAAGACACCGCCGCGGGTAAGGATGCGGTAGGTCTCCGCCACCAGCGAGGCGATCCAGCGCATGTTGAAGTCCCGGCCCCGCCGCCCGGTGCTGCCCGCCAGGCACTCGGAGATGTAGCGGCGGACCGGCGGTTCCCAGAAGCGCTCGTTGGAGGCGTTGATCGCGAACTCCCCGCAGTCCTCGGGGATGCGCAGTTGCGGATGAGTGAGCACGAACGCGCCGATGTCGCGATCGAGCGTGAATCCGTCGACGCCGTCGCCGGTGGTGAGGATCAGCATCGTGGACGGCCCGTACAAGGCGAAGCCGGCGCACACCTGGGCGGCGCCCGGCTGCAGGAAGTGCCCGGCCTGCGGCTCCGCTCCCGGGTCGGGGCTGCGCAGGATCGAGAAGATCGTGCCGACCGAGATGTTGGCGTCAATGTTGCCCGAGCCGTCCAGCGGGTCGAATACCAGCAGGTACTTCCCGCGCCGCCCGGCTGGCACGACGGGGCGGATGTCTTCCATCTCCTCAGAGGCCATCGCGGCCAGGTACCCGGTCCATTCCGTCTCGCCGATCATCACCTCGTTGCTGATGAGATCCAGCTTCTTCTGCAGCCTCGCCGTGCACGTTCTGCACGCCTGCGCTGCCCAGCGTGCCGGCCAGCGCGCCGCGGCTGACCTGGTTGCTGATGATCTTCACGGCCGTCGCGACCGCATTGAGCAGCCCGGAGAAGTCACCGGTCGAACCGGGATGGCGGTGTTCGGACTCGATGGTGTAACGGGTCAGGGTCTTGCGTTCGTCAGGCATGGCTGCTCAGGCTCCCGCCATCGCTGTGCCGCATGGCCAGCCGGGGCGCCCCGCGCCGCCTGCCGAAGAGGGCGCCGCGCTCCCAGGTAGGCGCCCAGCCGGTCGCGGAGGCCATCCAGCAAGGCCGACCTCCTTGTCAGGCCACGATCGTGACGTCAGCCACCCCTCTCGTGAGGTTATGAAGGACGACGCCCGGGCCGCCTCACCCGGCAGGGGGGCCAGTGAGGTGAACTGGCCCGCCCCGTGACCTCCCTCTGGAGGGGGCGTCACCCCCGAGCATGCGCCGGGCCAGGGGGACGGACCAGTGCCAATGGCCGGCCAGGCGGGGGCCCTTGTACCCGGTACCCGCGCGCTGCCGGGGTACACCTGCCGGTGACCGCGATGGAGGGGCGCACTAGGGGAGCTGGGACACCCTCTCCGCCGCCTGCCGGGATCGTCAGGCTGACCGGCCGGCTGCGGCGGCCGGCCGCGCGTGCCGGCGGGCGCCCCGCACCCATCCGGAGTGCTGGCGGCCGGGCACGGGCGCGGTCGCGGCCGCATGCTGCCGCGCGCTGGTCAGCCCGGCGGCATCCGGCGGCTCGGCCGATACCGCCGCGACATGCGCCCGGCGGGCCCTGGCCATGAAGTGTGCCCGCGCCTCAGCGTAATCAGGGTGCGTCTCGGGACGAGAGAATGTCAGCCACAGCGGACTGCCGACAATGGCGGCGAAGGCCAGGACAATGAGCGGGACATTGAGCCAGACAAGGCCAGTCACTGGTGCCTCCTTCTTCGGTCATCGTCCGGCGCGGGCCCGGCCGGTAGTGCTCATTATCCTGCCGCCCGGCGCTCTTGGAATGGTCGGCGGAACTTCTCAGCCAGCCATGAATCCGCGGCTGACCTGCGGCCGGCCTGGTAGTGCTCACGATTGCAGCACGGTGACCAGGCTATTCGCTGTCAAGGCCCGGCCGGAGATTAACCGGCTTAGCGGCCTGCCGCATTCGTAAAGTGCGGTGGCTATAATGACGCCCGGGCCGGCCGATCATGCATGACCAGGCGCAGGCGCCGGGCCGGCCATCAGCGGTGCATCCTCGTACGGCGTCCCCATGGTCTCGCCAAACGTCCCGGCGATCCCGCTGGCCAGGAAGGCGGTCACGTTCAGCTGCTGCCAGGCGGCCAGGTCCTCGCGGACCGCGATCGCGATCTTCGATCACGGGAGGGGCTGCGCCGCTGGCCAGGTCTCCGGGGCGTCTCGCGGCCGCGGCGGGGTGCAGCCGTTACGCCGCCTACCGGGCCTTCCGTGCCGTCCACGGCCTGGCACCGAGCGAGTACCAGCGACTGCTGCGGCTGCGTGCGGCGCGGCGGTCGCTGGCCGCCGGGCTGGCCCCGCCCGTGGCCGCGCCCGCCGCCCGCCTCATGAGGACGCCCGGGCCAGGTTGTACACGGTCACGCCGCCCACGGTCTCCTGGCTGAAGTGGGCCGCCACCCACGCGGTGATCTGCGCCGCGTCCCCGGAGCCGCCGCCGAAGCTGCTTCCGTTGGCGCCGATGAAGTAGTGCACCTCGTGGGCGGCCACCATGGCCTTGAATTCGGCCAGGCCCGGTACCTGGTCGGTGCCGTTGAACCCGCCGATGGCCATGATCGGCTCACCGCTGGCCAGCTGGAACGGCGCCGCGCTCTCCGCGCCCACCGTGGCCGCTGCCCACCGGTAGCCGGCGGCGCCGCTAGTCAGCAGCTTCGTCACCGCGCTGGATACCTGGGTCGCCGCCGGCCCCGCCCAGCCCGCCTGCTCCGCCGGGGAACCGCCCGGACCGGCCGGCGGTGCCGCCCGGGAACTGGCCGGCAGCGCTGCGCGGCAGCCGCGCGGCCGGGTGGCCGGGGCGCTGGGACGTCCCGCCGGGCACGGCGCCCCCGGCACCGCCCGCGGCCGTCCCGGCCGCGGCTGGCTGTCCCGATCCGCCCGGGAACCCGGGGCCGGACGGCCGGCCGCCGCCGACGGTGCCCGGCGCCCCGCCGGGGCCGCCGGCCGAGGTCACGGCCGGCCCCGCGGTGGGCAGCGCGCCGGTATGCGCCGTGGCCACCGTGTCGATGCTGTACGCGACCGGGCCGGCCAGCCCGGCCACCAGGGCCAGCGGCGCCACGGCCAGCAGCGCGGTGCGGCCGTGCAGCCTGCCCCCGGCCAGCACCACCACGGCCCCGGCCAGCCCGCAGGCCAGCACCAGCGGGCGCAGCCAGGGCAGCCAGCCCGCGCTGCGGCCCAGCAGCAGGTAGGCCCAGCCACCGGTGACGGCCAGGGCCGCGGCCAGCACCAGCCGGGCGGCCAGCCGGTCCCGCGACCGCCAGCCGAGAACCGCGCCGATCCCGGCCAGCGCGCCGATCGCGGGGGCCAGGGCGACCGTGTAGTAGGGATGGATGATCCCGCTCATGAAGCTGAACACCAGGCCGGTGACCAGCAGCCAGCCACCCCACAGCAGCGCCGCCGCGGCGGCCCGGTCATCGCGGCCCGGGCGGCGCGGCCACCGCGCCGCCCGGGGGCGCCGCAGCGCGACCCAGGCCAGGGCGGCCAGCGCGATCAGCGCCGCGGGCAGCAGCCAGCTGATCTGGCCGCCCATGTCGCTGCCGAACAGCCGGGCCAGGCCGGCCGCGCCGCTGAACGACGGCCCGGCCCCGCGCCCGGCCGTGAAGCCCACCGAGCCGGTCTCGTTCCCGTCCAGGCGGCCGAGGCCGTTGTAGCCGAAGGCCAGCTGCAGCACGCTGTTGGTGGTCGACCCGCCGATGAACGGGCGGTCCGCGGCCGGGGTGAACTGGACGATCGCCACCCACCAGCCCGCGGCGGCCAGCAGGGTCCCGGCGCCTGCCAGGAGCTGCCAGATCCGCCTGCCCAGCCGCGGCGGCCCGGCCACCAGGTAGGCCAGCGCGAAGGCCGGCAGGACCAGGAACGCCTGCAGCATCTTGGTCAGGAAGCCGGTGCCGAGCAGCGCGCCTGCCAGCACGATCCAGCGGGTCCGCCCGGACTCGACGGCCCGGGTCATGGCGTAGGCCGCGGCCGTCATCAGGAGCACGAGCAGGGCGTCCGGGTTGTTGAAGCGGAACATCAGGGTGGCGACCGGCGTGCAGGCCAGCACCCCGGCGGCGATCAGCCCGGCCGCGGGCCCGTACCAGCGCCGCACGGTGGCGTACAGCAGGGCGGCCGTGGCCACGCCCTCAGCGGCCTGCGGCAGCAGCAGGCTCCAGGAGTTCAGCCCGAAGATCCGCGCGGACAGTTCCATCACCCACAGCGCGGCGGGTGTCTTGTCCACGGTGATGAAGCTGGACGAGTCGAACGAGCCGAAGAAGAATGCCGTCCAGCTCTTGGTGCCCGCCTGGACGGCGGCGGCGTAGAAGTCGTTGGCCCATCCGTTGCGGCTCAGCCCGGCGGCATAGAGCAGTGCGGTCAGGGCGAGCAGGCCGAGCAGGGCGGGGCGGGCCCAGCGCGGGTCGGCGGCGGGGCCGCGCCACAGCCGGCCCAGCGGGCCGGGCCGGGCGTGCGCCCGGCCGGTCACCGGGTACGGGCCGGTGGTGACGGCGCTCATCAGCAGCATCCTTCCGGCCGGCCACCGGGGCCAGCCTGGGTGGCGGGTGCCTGGGGGCCGGGCACCGGGGGCCGCCGGAAGACCCAGGACCGGTACACGCCGAAGCGGACGGCGGTGGCCAGCAGGTTGGCGGTCAGCAGCACGGCGACCTCGGCGCCCCGGGCCGGGCGGGCGGAGGCCGCATGCAGGCCGGCCAGCGCCCCGGAGGTGAGCAGCAGCCCGGCGCCGAAGGCGATGAGGCCGCGGAACTGGTGCCGGGCGGTGCCGGCCGCGCCGCGGATGCCGAAGGTGAACCGGCGGTTCACCGTGGTGTTCCCGATCGCGGTGGCCAGCAGGCTCAGCGCATTGGCCGCCTGGGCGGCCAGTACCTCGCGCAGGGCCAGGTACAGCACGAGGTAGGCCGCCGTGCTGGCCACGCCGACCAGCGCGAACCGGGCCAGCTGGCGGGGGAGTTCCGGGCGCCCGGGCGGCGCCAGCGACAGGCTGCGCAGCACCGGGACGCCGATCGTGCCGCGGCCCAGCCCCCAGCCGAGCCGGATGATGCCGCGCAGGTCGGCGAGCGCGGTGGCCACGATGTCCACCCGGGAGTCGGCGTCATCGATCCAGTCCACCGGTACCTCGTGGATGCGCAGCCCGGCCCGCTGGGCCAGGACCAGCAACTCGGTGTCGAAGAACCAGCCGGTATCCCGGGTCAGCGGGAGCAGGATCCGGGCCTTGTCCGCGGCGATGGCCTTGAAGCCGCACTGCGCGTCGGAGAACCGGGCCCCGAGCGTGGCATGCAGCAGCAGGTTGTAGCAGCGGGAGATCACCTCCCGCCGCGGGCCGCGCACCACCCGGGCCCCCTGGGCCAGCCGGGTGCCGATGGCGACGTCGCTGTGCCCGGACAGCAGCGGCGCCACCAGCGGCAGCAGGGCGTTCAGGTCAGTCGACAAGTCGACGTCCATGTAGGCGAGTACCTGGGCCTCGCTCGCCGTCCACTGGGCGCGCAGCGCGCGGCCGCGGCCCGGCTGGGCCAGCCGCACCGCGCCCACCCCAGGGCAGGCCCTGGACAGTTCCGTGGCGATGGCCCAGGTCCGGTCGGTACTGCCGTTGTCGGCGATGGTCACCCGGGAGGAGAACGGGAAGCTGCTGTCCAGGTAACTGACCAGCCGGCGGACGCTCGGGCCGAGGTCGCGCTCCTCGTTCCGGACCGGGACGATGATCTCGACCTGCGGGGCTGGATGGGCTGCCGTGGCTCGGTGGGGGTGCCCGTCATGAGCAGATGCTGCGGGGAAGTCATATCCCCACGGTGGGGCCTGTGCCTGGGCTGGCTCTGCGGCCGCTTTCTGCGGCCGCTATGAGGCCGGGGCCGGCCGGGCGGCGTTCAGCCTGCGTTCAGCCGGGGGAGGGTGATGGTGAAGCGGGTGTGGCCGGGTTTGGAGTCGAGGGTGACGGTGCCGTGGTGGGCGGTGGTGACGGCGTCGACGATGGCGAGGCCGAGGCCGGTGGAGGGGGGCTGGCCGGCTTGGTGGGAGCGGGTGGTGTCGCCGCGGACGAAGCGTTCGAAGAGGGTGGGCTGGAGGTCGGGGGGGATGCCGGGGCCGTTGTCGGTGACGGATAGCTCGATGGCGGGCTCGTGGCCGGGTGCGGGGGGCGGGCCGTCGGCCAGGGCGATGGTGACGGTGGTGCCGGGCGGGGTGTGCTTGGCGGCGTTGGACATGAGGTTGGCCAGGACCTGGTGCAGGCGGTGCTCGTCGCCGCGGACCAGGACGGGCTCGCCGGGCAGTTCGAGTTGCCAGCGGTGGGCGGCGGCGGCGGCGCGGGCGTCGGAGGTGGCGTCGATGGCCAGGCGGGTGAGGTTGACGGGCTCGCGGGCCAGCGGGCGGCCGGCGTCGAGCTGGGCGAGCAGGAGCAGTTCGTCGACCAGGACGCTCATCCGGGCGGATTCGGATTCGACGCGGCGCAGGGCGTGCTCGATGTCGGCGGGGACGGGGCCGGGGTGGCGCAGGGCGAGTTCGGCGTAGCCGCGGATGGCGGCCAGCGGGGTGCGCAGCTCGTGGCTGGCGTCGGCGGCGAAGCGGCGCAGCCGGGCCTCGGAGGCGGCGCGGCGGGCCAGGGCGGCTTCCACGTGGCCGAGCATCCGGTTGAACGCCGTGCCGACCTGGCCGACCTCGGTCCGCGGGTT
This sequence comes from uncultured Actinomycetes bacterium, assembly GCA_963840195.1. Lineage (GTDB taxonomy): Bacteria > Actinomycetota > Actinomycetes > Streptosporangiales > Streptosporangiaceae > RYN-230. The sequence continues at coordinate 20,065 of CAWIYD010000026.1, read as the reverse complement.
GGCGTCCGGGACCCGGTCGCTCAAGGTCACCTCCCCGCTGGCCAGCGGCAGCTGCGTCACCCGCGCCGCCGTCGCCGCCACCCGCCGCAACGGCCGCAACGACAACCGCACAAACCCCGTGCCCAGCAGGCCGGTCAGCACCAGCGCCGCCGAGAACGCCGCTACCTCGGCGATCTCCACCTTCCTCAGGGTGGATTCCATGCCGGCCAGCGGCAGCCCGGTGATCAGCACGTCACCGTCGTGGCCGCGGACCGCGGTGACCCGGTAGTCGCCGTGCAGCGACTCAAGCTCCACGGTGCGGAACCCGCCGTTGGGCGGCACCTGGTCCAGCCGCGCCGTGTCCGCGGCGGTCAGGTGGACCTTGCCGCCGATGACGGCCTGGTTAGTGACCACGCCGTCCTTCAGCCGGGCGCCGAAGGTGCCCGGTCCCAGTCCCGGGGTCTGGTTGCAGTTCGCCGTGGCCGGGGTACCCGGCGGCGGCTTGGGGCCGTCGGCGTCGTGCTCCTCGATGCAGGCGACGTACCGGCTGCCGGCCGCCTGCAGTTGCAGGTCCAGCTGGTTGACCAGGGTGTGGCTGAGTACCACGTAGGTCACGGCACCGACCCCGGCGCAGGCGACGGCGAGCAGCGTGAGCAGCCCGGCGATCAGCCTGCCACGCAGCGTGCGGCCGGCCAGCCAGTGCCCGGGCGCGGTCCGGCGCCGCGCGGGGGCGGCGTCGGGTGTGGTCATGCGGTGGCCTTAGCTGGCGGGTTTGAGGACGTAGCCGACGCCGCGGACGGTGTGGATGAGGGGTTCGCGGCCGGCGTCGATTTTCTTGCGCAGGTAGGAGATGTACAGCTCGACGACGTGGGCCTGGCCGCCGAAGTCGTAGTTCCAGACCCGGTCGAGGATCTGGGCCTTGGACAGCACCCGGCGGGGGTTGCGCATCAGGAACCGCAGCAGCTCGAACTCGGTGGCGGTCAGGTCGATGACCTCCTCGCCGCGGCGGACCTCGCGGGCGTCCTCGTCCATGACCAGGTCCCCGACCACCAGCTGGGTCTCGCCGCGGGACCGGGCGATCCCGGCCCGGCGCAGCAGCCCGCGCAGCCGGGCCAGCACCTCTTCCAGGGAGAACGGCTTGGTCACGTAGTCATCGCCGCCGGCGGTGATCCCGGCCACCCGGTCATCCACGGCGTCCTTGGCCGTCAGGAACAGCACGCACACGTGCGGGTTCTCCGCCCGGACCCGGCGCAGCACCTCCAGCCCGTCGAAATCGGGCAGCATGATGTCCAGCACCACCGCGTCCGGCCGGAACTCCCGCGCCGCCCGGACCGCCGACGCGCCGTCCCCGGCCGTCTGGATCTCCCAGCCCTCATACCGCAGCACGCTGGCCAGCAACTCCGCCAGGCTCGGCTCATCATCGACGACCAGCACCCGCACCGGGCTGCCATCCACCCGCTGCACCGGCGCTGACCGGCCCGCCGAAGGCCCCGCCACCTGCGCCTCACCCATCACAACCCCAGTATCCGCAGCCAAGCTCCCAGCAAATTCTACGTACCCGCTGAGAACCCTCTCAGTGCGTTCATGAGCCCCGGGCGGGGTGTCGGCCCGGGCCGCGATGCGCGGCTGTCCCGCCGCCATGCTGGGAACGCGGCGCGATTCCCCTGGCATCATGCTGGCCAGCTCGAAACAAGCGTCCATGGTGGCCGCGCGGATGTGAAACATGAGATCAGAGGATCCTGCTGAGGCGCTTTGCCGACGGCATGACACAGGCGCAGATCGGCCAGCGCTGGCCGGCGCAGTGAACGCCCGGGCATCTGTGGGCGCCCTCACCTGACAGCCCGGCCCCTCGCCGGTACCCAGGTGCTACGGCGTCCCGGCTCCAGGCCATCTACCTGGCCGGGGAGGCGTTCCGCCTGGCCGCCGGGGGAAGGCGCCGTTGGGCCCGGGCACGGATTTCCGCGCCGGCCGGGTCATCGCGGTGACCCGGCCGGCGCTGGAGGCGCGTCCCTCCGTGAGGGCACCTGGCCAAGCCCGAAGCTGCAATCAGCGGGCCGGCGCGGCCATGGCGTGCGTTAGCGGTGCGCATACCGGCGGGACCGGCGGGACCGGTTGGACCCGCTGGACCGGCCAGACCGGCTGGTGATCAGGTGGAAGGCGAGCAGCAGGACCGCTGCGCCGACGATCGCGGTAATCCAGGTGGAGAGGTTGAAGAACCCTTGCAGGCTGTGGATGTGGAACAACTTGGTCGCTGCCCAGCCGCCGAGGAGTGCCCCGGCGATGCCGATCACGCAGGTGAGGATAAGGCCTTGTGATCTCCTGCCGGGGATCAGCATATTGGCGAGCAAGCCTGCGCCCAGGCCGAGAATAATCCAAGCGATGATGCCCATAACCGACTCCTTCAGCCAGTGACGAGATGACGCACGCGGTAGTCCGGTCATGCTTGGGCAGATCGCAGCGGGGAAGATTCCCCGGTAGATTCTCACCATCCCTCGGTCTGTGGCGTCTGGCCGGCATCGTTTCCGTGCACGAAAAAATCCGGGCCCTGCCGAGCATCCGCGGTATGCGGGTGCGGCTGCCAGGGTCCGGAGCGACTAGCCTTATGGTAGCCTTCGCGGGTTTCTGCGTATAGGGCATTCCGTAGCCAATGAGCAGCACCGATCCAATTCGCATTACTGCCTCCGAAGTCTGCGTTCCGCTGCGGTGTGTATGACGGCTATCTCGTGACGGGTCAGCGGTGGGTACGGCCCCGGGGCAGCGACCAGCTCGTGCCAACGCCCGCGAGGTAGCGGGCGAGCCCGGCCAGCATCAGGCTCGTGGCAGAGAAGTTACGGCGGCTCCGGCCGGGGTTCAGCCACATCAGCAGCGAAAGCAGCAGGCCCAGGACTCCGGCGAGCAGCACGATGATCCCCACGACATGCACGTTCACGCCATGGGACGAGCCAGCCGCGACGGCGAACCGCAAGATCGCCCCGACCACGATGAGCGTGGGGCACGTGCCGGTGCGCATCTCCCGCGGGATGCCGGACGGCGGGCGTCACCCGCCGCCCGCCGTCCGGCATCCCGCAGACGGACACGTTCGTGTACTGGCTACCGGCCAGCTGCTCCCGACCCGTGGGCCTGGGGGATCACGGGCAGTCAGGAAGGCTCGCCGCTGGCTGCGCGGTGCCGTCCCGCGGGGCCGTTAATGACTCGAGGCGGGGGAGGGTGATGGTGAAGCGGGTGTGGCCGGGTTTGGAGTCGAGGGTGACGGTGCCGTGGTGGGCGGTGGTGACGGCGTCGACGATGGCGAGGCCGAGGCCGGTGGAGGGGGGCTGGCCGGCTTGGTGGGAGCGGGTGGTGTCGCCGCGGACGAAGCGTTCGAAGAGGGTGGGCTGGAGGTCGGGGGGGATGCCGGGGCCGTTGTCGGTGACGGATAGCTCGATGGCGGGTCGTGGCCGGGTGCGGGGGGCGGGCCGTCGGCCAGGGCGATGGTGACGGTGGTGCCGGGCGGGGTGTGCTTGGCGGCGTTGGACATGAGGTTGGCCAGGACCTGGTGCAGGCGGTGCTCGTCGCCGCGGACCAGGACGGGCTCGCCGGGCAGTTCGAGTTGCCAGCGGTGGGCGGCGGCGGCGGCGCGGGCGTCGGAGGTGGCGTCGATGGCCAGGCGGGTGAGGTCGACGGGCTCGCGGGCCAGCGGGCGGCCGGCGTCGAGCTGGGCGAGCAGGAGCAGTTCGTCGACCAGGACGCTCATCCGGGCGGATTCGGATTCGACGCGGCGCAGGGCGTGCTCGATGTCGGCGGGGACGGGGCCGGGGTGGCGCAGGGCGAGTTCGGCGTAGCCGCGGATGGCGGCCAGCGGGGTGCGCAGCTCGTGGCTGGCGTCGGCGGCGAAGCGGCGCAGCCGGGCCTCGGAGGCGGCGCGGCGGGCCAGGGCGGCTTCCACGTGGCCGAGCATCCGGTTGAACGCCGTGCCGACCTGGCCGACCTCGGTCCGCGGGTTGGCGTCCGGGACCCGGTCGCTCAAGCGTCACCTCCCCGCTGGCCAGCGGCAGCTGCGTCACCCGCGCCGCCGTCGCCGCCACCCGCCGCAACGGCCGCAACGACAACCGCACAAACCCCGTGCCGATGAACCCGGTCAGCAGGACGGCGACGGAGAAGACGATGATCTCGGCCAGCTCGACCTTCTGCAGGGTGGCATCGTTCTGGCTCAGCGGCATCCCGGTCACCAGCACGGACTGGTCGTTGCCCGGGGCCGCCACGACCTGGTAGGGGCCGAGCGAGGACAGCGTCACGGTGGTGGGGTGCTTGCTGGTGCGCAGGGCCAGCAGCTTGGCCTTGTCGGACGCGGTCAGGTGGCAGGCGCCGCTGGCCAGCGCGGGGAAGCGCACCTGGTGATCGACGATCGCGGCGGTGAACGTCTGGCCGCCCTGATGGGTCCCGCAGTTCTGCGGGGCGCCGGGGAAGTTGTCGTTGTCGTGGTCGCCGTCACTGGACGGCTGGGCCGGGGCGGGGTGCCGGCCGTGCTGGTCAGACTCGGGGGCCGGTGACTCGAGGCAGCTGCTGTACCGCACGTTGGCCTGGGCGACCTGCTGGTCCAGCTGGCTCATCAGGGTGTGGCTGAGCACCACGTAGGTCACGGCGCCGACCCCGGCGCAGGCCACGATGAGCAGCGTGACGAGCCCGGCGATCAGGCGCCCGCGCAGCGTGCGGGGCCCGAGGCGGAAGCGGCGCCCAGACGGCGACTCCGCCGCGGGGGCGGCGTCGGGTGTGGTCATGCGGTGGCCTTAGCTGGCGGGTTTGAGGACGTAGCCGACGCCGCGGACGGTGTGGATGAGGGGTTCGCGGCCGGCGTCGATTTTCTTGCGCAGGTAGGAGATGTACAGCTCGACGACGTGGGCCTGGCCGCCGAAGTCGTAGTTCCAGACCCGGTCGAGGATCTGGGCCTTGGACAGCACCCGGCGGGGGTTGCGCATCAGGAACCGCAGCAGCTCGAACTCGGTGGCGGTCAGGTCGATGACCTCCTCGCCGCGGCGGACCTCGCGGGCGTCCTCGTCCATGACCAGGTCCCCGACCACCAGCTGGGTCTCGCCGCGGGAGCGGGCGATCCCGGCCCGGCGCAGCAGCCCGCGCAGCCGGGCCAGCACCTCTTCCAGGGAGAACGGCTTGGTCACGTAGTCATCGCCGCCGGCGGTGATCCCGGCCACCCGGTCATCCACGGCGTCCTTGGCCGTCAGGAACAGCACGCACACGTGCGGGTTCTCCGCCCGGACCCGGCGCAGCACCTCCAGCCCGTCGAAATCGGGCAGCATGATGTCCAGCACCACCGCGTCCGGCCGGAACTCCCGCGCCGCCCGGACCGCCGACGCGCCGTCCCCGGCCGTCTGGATCTCCCAGCCCTCATACCGCAGCACGCTGGCCAGCAACTCCGCCAGGCTCGGCTCATCATCGACGACCAGCACCCGCACCGGGCTGCCATCCACCCGCTGCACCGGCGCTGACCGGCCCGCCGAAGGCCCCGCCACCTGCGCCTCACCCATCACAACCCCAGTATCCGCCGCCAAGCTCCCAGCAAATTCTACGTACCCGCTGAGAACCCTCTCAGGACACGCGCTGCAGCTTCAGCGCCAGCGCCGGGCAGTCGGTGACCGCCCGGCGGACGTGCCGGTCCAGGCCCCGGGGGACCGGCTCGGCCGCGATGATCGGGTAGCCCCACTCATCGAGGGTGACCAGCTCGGGCAGTAGCTCGGCGCACAGCCCGTGCCCCGAGCAGGCGGTCGGGTCGACGCGCAGTTGCTTCCTCATCTCAGCTCCAGTCGGCCGCGTCCAGCGCGGCGCCGGCAGGCAGCGGCAGGAATGGCCGCCGGGCCGGGTCCACGCACCGGCCGCGGGCATGCCGGTCGATCTCATCGGCGAACACGTGCAGCGCGCTGCGGATGAACCGGGTCGTGCCGTCCGGGTGGTGGCACGCGCCGCGGCCTTCCACCAGGCCGGCCCAGCGCAGCATGTCGGTGACGGCGCGGGGATCAGGCTGCGGGCTGGCCACCTCGTCCATGGCGGCGGCGATCCGCGGCAGGCCGTTGAAGCACGGCCCGCACTGCCCGGCCGATTCCAGCGCCAGGTAGCGGGCGACCCGGGCCGCCTCGGCGATGCCGCACCGGTCGGCCGGGAAGGCGACCAGGACGCCCGCGCCCACGAACGCGCCGGCCGGGCGCAGCTGGGCGTCGCTCAGCGTCATCGCCGCGGCGTCCGCGGCGGGCAGCCAGGCTCCGTGGTAGCCACCGCTGAGCACCGCCTGGGTGCCCTCATCGAGCAGCAGCAGGTGGCGCAGCGGGGTGCCGAGCGGACGTCTCGACCACGTCGCGGCGGCCGTCCGGCTGGTGCAGCGTGCACAGCATGGAGCCGGGCTCCTCGGCGGTGCCCACGCTGCGGAACCAGCGCGGCCCGTACCGGGCGATGAGGGCCAGGTGCGCGAGCGTCTCCACGTTCTGCACCAGCGTCGGCCGCCCGACCACGCCGCGCTCGAAGACCCGCGGGGGCTTGAACCGGGGCATGGCGGGCTCGCCGCTGACCCGGCTGGCCAGCGCCGATTCCTCGCCGGCCAGGAAGCGCGGCGGCGCGTCGATGATCTCGACCGGCGCGGCGTCGAGGCCGGCCGCCGCCCGCTCCGCCACCGCCGCGCGCAGCCGCTCCTGCAGCCGTGCGTTGCGGTGCACGTACAGGCCCACCGCGGTGGAGCCCACGGCCTCGGCGGCCAGTTGCAGGCCGTCCAGCACCAGGTGCGGCGAGATCCACAGCAGCGACTTGTCCTTGTCGCTCGCGGGCTCACCCTCGGCTCCGTTGCCGATGACGATGGGGTGGGTGGCCGCCTCGGCCACCGCGGCGAGCTTGCGGTGCACCGGGAACGCGGCCCCGCCGCGGCCGGTCAGCCCGGCCGCCTTGAGCACCGGGATCAGCCGCCCGGGCTGGCCGAAGTACGGCGGCGCGCCGTACCGCGCCAGGTGCGTCCGCAGGTCCACCGGGACCGCGCCGTGCGCCGGGAGCAGCCGGGGCATGTCCTCTGGCCGGCCGTCATGCTGGCTGGCGGGCGGCTCGGTGAGCTGCGGCCCCGGCTGGCTGCCCCCGTGCTGGCCCGGCCCGCCCCGGCGGGCCGGGCCGCCATCCGGCCCCGCCCCGCGGTGCGGGGCGGCGCCCCGCTGCTGGCCGTGGCCGCCGTGGGCTGGGTACGGCACGGTCGTGCCATAGGTCATCGGGTACCGGCTTTCGTGGGTCGTCAGCGGATGTTCTCAGGGTCACGGCGCTGGTGACCGGGCGTCGCGGATGCTGCCGGGCGACATCATCTCCAGGGTCGCGGCGGCGCGCTCCTCCCGCGGCAGCTCCCGCCCGGCGTGCGTGATGCGCCAGATGACCGCGCCGGCCACCACGAGGCAGCAGGCGATGGCCAGGTAGAGCAGCACGCCGCGGTGCAGGTCGTTGCTGGCGCCGAGGCTGTGCACCACCGCCGAGCCCCAGGCCGCGTAGCTGAACCAGTGCAGCCCGCGCCAGGCCCGGCGGCTCATCCGGGCCCGGGCCAGGCTGGTCACGATCAGCGCCGCCACCAGGTCGAGGGAGATCGCGCCGAGCCCCAGCCAGAACGGCTTGTACGAGGAGGCGAACGGGATCACGGCCGCGGCGATGCGGATCGTGACGTAGGGATCGGCGATCGCGGTGATCACGTGCAGCGCGACGAAGGCCACGCCCAGCAGGGACAGGTTGCGGTGCAGCCCGGTGACCACGAACCGGGGCAGGCCGGGCAGCCGGCCCTGGCGGTTGACCAGGATGCCGAGCACCACGATGCCGGTGAGCAGCAGCAGGCTCACCACGCCGGTGGCCCGGCTCGCGTACCAGAGCGCGGTGCTCTGGGTGATTCCGTTCATCTGGTCCCTCTGGGAGTCGATCGCTTCGATGTAAGCATGTCCGGCCCGGTGCAGGCGGCGCTATGGCCAGCCTCTCAATTTCCTCTGAACGCCGGGCGACTGGCCAGCTCAGGCCCTGGTAGCGGGACGGAACCGCCGTTTCGGTATACATGACGGATACATATGGCTCACGCTGTTCCCGTCGAGCGCGGCCGCTCCCGGCCTCCGGGCTGGCCGCGTTCCCTTCCCGCTGGAGGCCGCATGACTGGTCCGCCCGCTGCCCGGCGGCGCCTGGCCGGCGGCATCCTGCTGGACGCCGGGCCGCTGCGCCGCCACCGTGATTTCCGCCGCCTGTGGGGCGGCCAGCTCGTTTCCCAGCTCGGCAGCCAGCTCACCATCGTCGGCGTCTCCTATCAGGCCTACCGTCTTTCCGGCTCAACGGCCGTCGTGGGGCTGGTGAGCCTGGGCCAGCTCATCCCGCTGCTGGCCGGCTCACTGGTGGGCGGCCCGCTGGTGGATGCCTGGGACCGGCGCCGCGTGCTGCTGTTCACCCAGCTGATGCTGGCCGTGGGGTCGGCGGGCCTGGCGGCCAACGCGCTGTCCGGGCATGCCCAGCTGTGGCCGCTGTTCGCGTGCACGGCCGAGGCGGCCGCCTTCCAGGGGCTCGACTGGTCGGCGCGGCGGGCTTCGCTGCGGCGCCTGGTGCCCCCGGCCGACCTGCCCGCCGCGGTGGCGGTGCAGTCGGCCGCGACCCAGGTGTCCTACGTGGCCGGCCCGGCGGCGGCCGGGCTGCTGATCGCCCAGACCGGGTTCGCCGTGGGCTACCTGCTCGACGTGGCCTCGTTCGGGGTGGCGTTCGTGTCGGTGCTGCTGCTGCCGGCGCTGCTCCCGGAGCGCGGCGGCCAGCCCGCCAGCCTGGCCTCGCTGGCCGGCGGGCTCCGTTACCTGCGGGCCAGCCAGCCGCTGGCCGGGGTGTTCCTGATCGACCTGGGCGCGATGGTGTTCGGCATGCCCCGGGCGCTCTTCCCGGCGCTGGCCACCACCGTGTACGGCGGCGGCGCGGTCACCGTGGGCTACCTGAACGCGGCACCGGGAGTCGGAGCGCTGGCCGGCTCGCTGCTCACCGGGCGGGTCGGCCGGGCCCGCGGCGCGGGCCGGGCGGTAGTCCTCTGCGTCCTGGCCTGGGGGCTGGCGATCACGGCGTTCGGCCTGGTGCGCTGGCTGCCCGCGGCGCTGGCGCTGCTCGCGGTGGCCGGTGCCGCGGACGTGATCTCCGCCGTCTTCCGGATGGTGATCGTCCAGCAGGTCACCCCGGACCGGATGCAGGGCCGGGTGAACAGCCTCATCTATGCGGGCATCCAGGGCGGCCCGCGGCTCGGGGACGGGGAGGCCGGGGCGGCGGCGGCCATCGGCGGCCCGCAGTTCGCCGCGTGGTCCGGCGGCCTGCTCAGCATCGCGGTGGGGGCGCTCACCTGCTGGCTGCTGCCCGGGATGTGGCATTACGACGCGCACCGTGCGGCGGTGCCGGAGGAGGAGGAGGCAGCCGCAGGCGGGGAGGAGGAGGGCGGGGCGGCCGCGTGACAGCCGTCCCGGCTGCCCGCCCGGGCCGTCCCGGCGGGCGCGGTGCGCCCCGGCGGGACCTGCTCAGGAACCCCCGGACACGGTCTGCGGCGGGGCGGCCGACGGCACCGGCGCAGCCGCCGGCGTGCTCGGCGCGGGGGCGGCGGCACTGGCCGGCGCGCTCGCTGCCGAAGCGGCGCGCGGCCGCCGCGCGTGGTGCGTCGTGGCGCCGCTGGCCGCGCCCGGCGCGGCCCCCGTGCTGGGCGCGTAGCCGGGCGCCGTGCTCCCGGAACCAGTGCTCCCGGAACTGGCCGGGGTGGCAGGTGCCGTCCGGGAACTCGCCGCGGCGTGCGTGGAGCCCGGCAGGATGAACGCCACCGCCCCGGCGGCCGCCACGCCCGCGACCCCGACGGTCACGGTCACGGTGCGGAGCTGGTCCTGGCTGCGCTGGCGCTGGGCCACGGCCGCGCGCACGTCCGCCCGGCGGTGATTCATCGGCGTCCCTCCCCGGGAAATGCACGTTCGGTGAATTGCCCGCTCTGCATTGCTGCCCTGCGGCCAGGCCTTTGTGTCATGCCTGGGTAAAACACTGGCCTGGGCCGGGCTTGGCCTGGCTGCGGCCTGCTGCCGGCCGGGATTTACCGCGGTTCGGCGGGCCAGCCGCACACGGTCTGCACATTACCCGCCGCATCGACGAGGCGTGCGGGCAAGCCCAGATTTGCCAGCCAATCGACGGCTTTATGGCCTTTAATGATGGCCGCGGTGCTGGCCGTGTTGGCGTCGGTGCAGCTGGCCGCGGCGACCGAGACGGTCCGCCAGTAAACCGGCGCGGGCAGCCCGGTCCGGGGGTCGAGAATGTGATGCAGCACGTCGCCGCCGCGCCGCCAGCGCCGGGCGGTGGTGCTCGAGGTGGCCAGGCCGCCCTCGGTGATGGCCACGACCGCCGCCGGTCCCGGGGGCGGGTCCTCCGGCCGGCCGGTCACGTCCTGCACCCGGATCCGCCAGCCGCCGGGCGGCGGGTCACCGGCCACCGCGATGTCGCCGCCCAGGCCGACCAGCACGCCGCAGCGCAGGGCGGCGGCCAGCCGGGCCGCGGAACGGTCGGCCGCCCACGCCTTGGCGGTGGCGCCCAGGTCCAGCCGCACCCCCGCGGGCAGGCTCAGCAGCCGCGTCGCCGGGTCCAGGTGCACCATCCGCCAGCCGGGAACCGCCCGCACGGTCAGCGTGATGCCCGGCCCGGCCGGCGGCACCAGCGCGAAGTCCCGGTCGTACCCGAGCGCGGACATGGCGGTCGCGACCGTCGGGTCCACGTCCCCGCCGGTAAGCTCGGCCGCGCGCAGCGCCACGGTCACCGCCTCGGCGAGCAGCGGGCTCAGCTGGACCGGGCCGGCGTCGTCGCGGGCCTCCAGGGACATCAGCTCAGAGTCGTCCCGGAACCGGCTGCACGCCGCGTCGACGGCCGCCAGGTCCGCGGTGAGCAGGCGCCGCCCTTCGTCCAGCTGCGACGGGTCGGTCACCAGCAGCCATGCCTGGGTGCCCAGGGCGGTCCAGTCCGCTGACGCCGGGGCACCCAGCTCACTGGCGGCGTCAGCAGTCATCATGAACCTCCCGAGGTGACCCCGGCCGAGCCGGAACTGGCGGCCGGGGCGGAGGCTGAGCCGAGCTCGAGCTTGAGCTTGAGCCGGAACTCGACGAACCGGAATCGTCCGAGCCCGACCCGCTGCCGGACTGCGATGGCGAGCTCGCGGACCCGGTACCAGACCGGGACGACGTGCCCGCCGCGCTGCTCGTGGCGGGGTGACTGGTGCCCGGCAGGTGCAGGGCGACCGCGCCTGCCACGGCCACCCCCAGGATACCGGCGCCGGCGGTCGCGCCGCGGAGACGCCGGCGAGCACGCTCCCGGGCCACCACAGCGGACACGGTCCGCGCGTCGCTGGTCATGATGAGGACCCCTTTCTGCGGAAGACTGACATGCCCACTCTCGGCCACCGGGATCTGGCCGGCCTTGGGGCTGGCTCTGGCCCCGCTCTGAGATCCCGGGCCCGCGCCGCGGACCGCGCCCGCCCCGGCCGCCCGGGGCCTTTGGTCCCGCTCGGACAGGGCACACGGCACTACGGCCCGGCGCGGTCGGCCCGCACCCTGGCAGGAAGCAAGGAGGGGGATATATGTCCGACATCACCCTCGGCGCGGGCGGGCCGCCCGCGGGCGCGGCGCCGCTCAGCGCCGACGAGATGAGCTTCCTGATCGGGACCGCGGCCCGGGCCCCCTCGGTGCACAACACCCAGCCCTGGCGGTTCCGCCGCCGGGACGACGGGGTGGAACTCTACGCCGACCGCAGCCGGCAGCTGCGGGCGGTGGACCCCGGCGGCCGCGAGCTGATCATCAGCTGCGGCGCCGCCCTGTTCGGGCTGCGGCTCGCGGTCCGCCACCTCGGCCGCCTGCCGCTGGTCGAACTGCTGCCCGCGCCCGGGCGGCCCGACCTGCTGGCCCGGGTCCGGCCCGGGCGCGAGGAGCCGGTCAGCCCGGCCGAATGGGACATGCTGACCGCGGTGCCGCACCGGCACACCCACCGGGGCCCGTTCAGCAGCGACCCACTGCCCGCCGGGCTGCTGCCCGCGCTGCAGCACGACGCGGTGACCGAAGGCGCGACGCTGGTGCTGCTGGACGAGGCGGCCCGGGCCCGGCTGCACCGCCTGGTCGCCGCGGCGGGCCGCTGGCAGCGCCGCGACCCCCTGGTCCGTGCCGAGCTCCGGCGCTGGACCCGGGGACAGGGGAGCACCGCACGGGACGGGGTCCCGGCCCACGCCTTCCCGGCCACGCCGGCCGGGGACCCGGGGGCGCCGGGCCGACGCCTGGCGCAGCGCGACTTCGATCTCGGCCGGGGCCGCGGGCTGCTCGAGCCGGGCGACGGGCTGCCGCCCGCCGCGGCGATCCTGATGACCGACGCCGACACCCCGACCGACTGGCTGCGCGCCGGGCAGGCGCTGAACCGGATCCTGGTGCACGCCGCGAGCCGGTGGGTGTTCGCGTCGCTGAACAGCCAGCCGATGGAGTCGGCGGCCATCCGGGTGCTGGTCCGGTCCCGGCTCGGCCTGCGCGGGGCGCCGCACCTGCTGCTGGAGTTCGGCTGCGCGCACACCGCGGCGGCCACCGCCCGCCGCCCGGTCAGTGAGCTGATCGCGCCGCCACCCGGGGCGGCGGCACCGCCGCAGGAACGCTAGCGGGGACCGGTCGCCTAGCGGGGGCCGGTACCCAGGACCCGGGCCAGCTTGGACGGGGAGCGTGACGGCCTGGCCCCGGCCGCGACGAGCTGGCCAGCCACCCGGGCCAGCAGCCCGCGGTCACCGCCGACCAGTTCCACTTCGAGCTCCCGCCAGGCGTCGGACTGCCGCCAGGTGGCCGGGTCGGCCGGATCGGGCCGGGAGCCGGTGACCTGGTCATCGGCCACCTCGGCCAGGATCTGCCCGTCCGGGCCGGCCAGCCGCCGCACCGTCCGCGTGGTCTCCAGCCGGGCGACCGGGCGGAGCGGGGCGCCCAGGGTCCACTGCGCGACCTCGGCGGCCACGGGGCCGGGCACGCTGGCCGGGCCAGGGCCGGCGGCCTGCGCCTGGCCGGCTCCGGGTGACCCGGCGGACGGCGCGGCCAGTCCGAGCGGGAAGTGCCGTTCCCGCCGGGTGTCCGCGTCCACCGGCAGCTTGATGTGCCAGCCGGCGTCGGTGCCGCCGGTGCGGCGGCGCAGCGTGATGCGCGCGGCCGCCAGCTTGAGGTCCCCGGTGTCGAAGTAGATGGCGGACAGCCGCCAGACCTCGGCGGGCGCCAGCGTGACCCCGCCCGGGCCGGCCAGGTCAGGCAGCGCGAAGCCGTCGTCCACGTCGAACTTCCGCTCGATCTCGATCAGGTCGTGCTCAGCGCTGGCCATGACCCGAGGTTACGAGCTGTCCGGGGCCGGCCGGCCGGATTTCTCCCCGGTGACGGCAAACGTTCGGCCGGTGATCCGGTTCCCCTGGCGTGTTTCCGCGCTGCACGTGCGGTCACGGTGCCACACTGCGACATGACGCTCCGTGTTCGACCATGGCGGCGGAGCAGGGTCGGGTTGCTGGGGACGGGGGAAGTCCATGGGAATCATCGCGGATATTGACGGGGCGGCCGAAGGGTACGAGGCGGTCATCCTGCCACTGGACGAGGAAGCGCCGGGCATCGCCGGGCTGGACGGGGCCGTGCTGCGGCGGCGCAGCGCCCGCCCTACCAAGCGCGCGGTCATCTACCTGCACTGCATGGACGACCCGTTCGTGCCGCCCGACCTGGCGGGCTGGTACACCGACCGGGGTTTTCATTTCTACGCGGCGGACCTGCGGCGGCTCGGGGACCCCGGGCGCCCGCCGCAGGCCAGCCGGGCCGACGAGCTCGCCGAGTACCTGGCCTGCCTGGATTCCGCGGCCGCGCACGTGCGCGACGCCGATGGCATCGAGACCGTGGTGCTGTGCGCGCACGGCACCGGGGCCCTCATCGCCGCGCTGTGGTGCCACGCCCGGCGGGGCAGCCAGCCGGCTGATGCCCTCGTCCTGGCCGGCCCGGCGCTGCGCAGCGGGTCATGGCTGGACCGCGTGCTGCCCGGCGGCGCGGCGGCCGGCCCGGCCAGCCGCCCGCCCGCACTGCTCGCCGTCATCCGGCGCCGGGTCCGCCGCGGGCTGGACATCGGCTGCCCGGTGCTGGTGCTGTGCCCGGCCTCGGACTGGGATGCCCCCGGGGGGACGGGCGGCCTGCTCGGCCTGCCGGTCATCGCCGGGGGCAAGGCGACCATCCGGCTCGGCCAGCACGTCACGTGGCTGAAGGTGGACGACACCGAGCCCGGCGAGGTGCTCCCCGGTGAACCGGGCAGCGCCACGCGCAAGCAGGTGTTCGACGAACTCGGCCGCTGGCTCAGCGCCTACCTCTCCGGCCAGATCCGCGACCAGCTGTTGTAAAGATGCTGGGATGGCCGGCCCAGCGAGCGCCCGCATGCGCGGGGGTCCGGGGGGTCGCCCCCCGTGGTCACCGTTACGAGACCGAGACGGTGATGCTGGGGTAGCCCGAGGCGCCGTTGGGCTCCGGGGCGGCCTGCACCGCGGTCTGCGTGTAGCCGGTCGCGTCGGTGGCCCGGGCCTCGATCGTGTGCGTCCCGGAGGTGGCATCCCAGTCCCACACCCACTGCCGCCAGGTGTCGATGCCGGGGACCGCGGCCAGCCGGGCCTGCTCCCAGGGCCCGCGGTCCACCCGGACGTGCACCGCGTCGATGCCCTTGTGCTGGGCCCAGGCCACCCCGGCCACCGGGGTGCGGCCGGCCCGGACCGACCCGCCGGGCACGTCGATCCGGCACTCGGTCTTGATCGGCGCCTGCTCTGACCAGCCGCGCTGCGCCCAGTAGGCCACCTCGCCCTGGTACGTGGTCACCTTGATGTCGGTGACCCACTTGGTGGCGGACACGTAGCCGTACAGGCCGGGCACCACCATCCGGACCGGGAACCCGTGCGCGACCGGCAGCGGCGCCCCGTTCATGCCCACCGCGAGCAGCGCGTCCCGGCCATCCAGCACGGTGGCGATCGGCGTGCCGGAGGTGAACCCATCGGTGGAGGTGCACAGCAGCTGGTCCGCGCCCGCGCGGACCCGGGCCGTCCGCAGCAGGCTGGCCAGGCTGGCACCCAGCCACTTGGCGTTCCCGATGTACGGGCCGGCCACCGGGTTCGACACGCAGCACAGGGTGATCCAGTCCTCGATCAGCGGGCGGCGCAGCAGTTGGGCGAAGTCGATGGTGATCTCGCGCTCCACCATGCCGTGGATGCGCAGCTGCCAGTTCTTCGGGTCCACCTGGGGCAGGATCAGCGCGGTATCCACCCGGTAGAAGGAGCCGTTCGGCGTGATGAACGGGGACAGGCCCTTGATGCCCAGGTTGGCGCCGGGTGGCAGCGGCGGCACCGGGTGAGTGGCCCGGGGGAAGTGGACGCTGGCCAGGGCCTCGGACACGTTGGACCGCTCGGCCAGCGAGCGCCCGGCCACCGCGGAGATACCGCCCACGGCCAGGGCGGCGGTTCCGGCGGCCAGGAAGGCCCGCCGTCCCGGCGGCTGGAGGTCCTCGGCCCGGTTGCCCGGCCCCGGTGGGCCGCTGCGCGCCGGCACGGCCGGCCGGGGTGAGTCCGCGGCCGCCTGGCCGGGGGCCGGCTGGGCGGGGGCATCGGGGCCGCGGGGCGCCCAGTCGGCCGCGCCCGGGCCACCCCGCGGCGCAGCGGGGCGGGCATCGCCCGGCCCGGCCGCGGCGGATCCCTTGCGGGCCGCCCGGACCAGCTGGGCGAGCGTGAAGGCGCCGGCCGCCACGCCGATCAGGGTGGGCAGCACGTCCACCGCGGCGGCGTTCGGCCGGGTCAGCGCGCCGAGCAAGCCGATCACCGCGAAGCCGGCCAGGCCCAGCATGCCGTAGCTCAGCCGCCGCATGGCCGCAACCCCGATGCCGGCCGCCAGGATGGCCAGCACCACCAGGATTCCGGTGACCAGCGCCGTCTTGTCGTTCGAGCCGAAGGTGGCAATGGCGAAGTTCTTCACCGCCGGGGGCGTGTGGTCGATGGCCAGGCTGCCGACGGCGGCCACCGGCGATCCCTGCGGGCGGCTGATCCCGGCGACGAGCTGGGCCACGCCGAGCGCCACGCATGCGGTCAGCAGGCCGGCCAGTATCCCACGGCCGGTCGTGCGACGATGTGAACGGTATTTCACAGGTGTTATTCGTAGCCGATGGCGATCTGGATTGCCCCGGATCGGGGCTAACGGCAAGCCAAGCGTAACCCGGTGACGAATAAAGGACATGGGGATGAGCGAGGGCCTGCCGGGACGGCTGCCGCACGGCCAGGGTGACGGCGCTGCCGCGCCGCCGGGCAGCGGCGGGCTCGCCGTCCTGCTCGGCCTGGTGTCCCGGGGCGACGAGGCGGCGTTCGGCGCGGTCTACGACCAGGTGGCCGGGCCTGTGTTCGGCATCGCCCGCAGCGTGCTGCGTGACCCGTTCCAGGCCGAGGAGGTCACCCAGGAGGTGCTGCTCGACGTCTGGCGGCACGCGGCGCGCTACGAGGCCGGCCGGGGCACGGCGATGGCGTGGGTGATGATGCTGGCCCACCGGCGGGCAGTGGACCGGGTCCGTTCCGAGCAGGCGTCCCTGCGGCGGGAGCAGCGTGCCACCCGGCCCGACATCGACTACGACGTGGTGGCGGACAGCGTCGCCGCGCGGCTGGACGCGGAGCGGGTGCGCCGCTGCCTGGGCTCGCTCACCGAGCTGCAGCGCGAGTCCATCACGCTCGCTTACTACCAGGGCCGCACCTACCGGGAGGTGGCCGCCCTGCTGAACCTGCCGGCCGGCACGGTCAAGACGCGGATGCGGGACGGGCTCATCCGGCTCCGCGACTGCCTGGGGGTGGGATAGATGATGCGCCGGTCCCCGCTGCACCGCACCGACCCGCACACGCTGGCCGGTGCCTACGCGCTCGATGCGCTCGGCCCCGCGGACCGGTCCCGGTTCGAGCGCCACCTCGCCACCTGCCCTTCGTGCCGCCAGGAGACCCAGGGGCTGCACGAGGCCACCGCGATGCTGGCCGCCACCGCGGTCACCCCGCCCCCTGACGCGCTGCGCGCCCGCGTGCTGGCCGCCGCCGCGCGGACCCGGCAGGGATCCCCGGTCACCGGGCCAGCCCCGCGGCGCGCCCGGCCCCGGCGGCGCTGGGGGCTGGCGGCCGCCTGCGGGGCCGCCGCGGCCGCGCTGGCCTTCGGCGGGCTGGCGTACCACGACCAGCAGCAGCTCAGCCAGGAACAATCGCGGGCCCGCGCGGTGGCGGCGGTGCTGGGTGCCCCGGATGCGGTGATGATGACGGCCCGGGCCGTCTCCGGCGGTTCGGCCACGGTGGTGATGTCCCACCACGAGCGGATGCTCGTGTTCACCGCCGCCCGGCTGCCCGCCCTGCCGTCCGCCAAGCGCTACGAGCTGTGGCTGATGGGCGGCGGCCGGGCCCGGGCCGCCGGGATGCTGCCCGCGCCGCACGCCGGGGTGACCGCCCCGGTCATCGTGGCCGGGCTGCGGTCCGGGGACACCGTGGCGGTCACCGTCGAGCCGGCCGCCGGGGCGAGCAGGCCCACCAGCCCGATGGTGGTGCACCTCGCCCTGCCCTCCTGACCGGCGGGCGCAGCGCTGCGCTGTTTCCGCTCGCCCCGGCGGGGGGCTAACGTGGGGACCCGTGAAAGCATCTCCCCAGGCGCAGCAGCGGCTGCTCGAGTTGGCCGACGTCGATGCGGAGCTGAGCCGGCTGGAGCACCGCCGGCGAACGCTCCCCGAGATCGCCGAGGCCGACCAGATCACGGCCCGGGACCGCGCCCTGCACGATGAGATCGTGGCCGTGGACGCGACGGAGAAAGACCTGGCCCGGGAGCAGGGCAAGGCCGAGGCCGACGTTGACCAGGTCCGGACCCGGATCGAGCGGGACCGGGCCCGGCTGGACAGCGGCCAGGTCTCCTCGGCCCGGGACCTGGAGACGCTGCAATCGGAGATCGTCTCCCTGGCCCGCCGCCAGTCCGACCTGGAAGAGATCGTGCTGGACGTGATGGAGCGCCGCGAGGCGGCCCAGTCCCGCCATCAGGCCCTGGCCGCCGAGCGGGCCGCGCTGGCCGGGCAGCTGGAGGCGGTGGCCGGCCGCCGGGACACCGCGCTGGCCGAGATGGCCGAGGAAGCGGGCAAGGCCCAGGACCGCCGGGCTGGGGTCACCGCGGAAGAGCCCGCCGACCTGCTGGCCCTGTACGAGAAGCTGCGGGCCCAGCACGGCGGGACCGGGGCGGCCGCGTTGCGCGGCGGCCGGTGCCAGGGCTGCCATCTGTCGCTGAACACCGTGGACCTGAACCGGATCCGCGCCGCCGCCCCCGACGAGGTGCTGCGCTGCGAGGAGTGCCGCCGGATCCTGGTCCGCACCCCCGAGTCCGGGCTGTGAGCCCTGCTAGCCGTCCCGCGCGACTGGACCGGGCATGCCGCGGTCGCTGATCGTCGAGGCGGACGGCGGTTCCCGGGGCAACCCCGGCCCGGCCGGCTACGGCGCCGTGGTCCGCGACGCCGCCTCCGGCGAGGTGCTGGCCGAGCTGTACCAGAGCCTCGGCGTCACCACCAACAACGTGGCCGAGTACTCCGGCCTGGTGGCCGGGCTGACCGCGGCCGCCGAGCTGGCCCCCGGCGCCGACGTCGACGTGGCGCTGGACTCCAAGCTGGTGGTCGAGCAGATGTCCGGCCGCTGGCAGATCAAGCACCCGGCGCTGCGGCCGCTCGCGGCCCAGGCCGAGGCCGCGGCGCGCCGCCTCGGCCGGGTGTCCTATCGGTGGGTGCCCAGGGCCCGGAACGCCCATGCCGACCGGCTGGCCAACCGGGCCATGGATGAGGCCGGGGACGAAGACGGGGAGGCGGGGCAGCGGGGGAATGGTTCTCGTTCGGGTGCCGGGGTCTCGGCCGCGGCCCCGGGCCAGCCTGCCGCCGCGGCTCGGCCTGGCCCGAGCTGGACCGGCGCCCAGCCCGAGCCGCTGACCACCGTGCTGCTCCGGCACGGTGAGACGCCGCTATCGGCGGAACGCCGGTTCGCGGGGCGTGGCGACATCCCGCTGACCGAGGCCGGGCTGGCGCAGGCCCGGGCGGCCGCGCGGCGGCTCGCCTCCCGCGGCCCGATCGACCGGATCGTCAGCTCCCCGCTGCAGCGGGCCCGGCGGACCGCGGCCGAGGTGGCGGCGGCCACCGGGGCGCCCGTCGAGGTGGACGACGGCTGGATGGAGACCGACTTCGGGGAGTGGGAGGGCCTCAGCTTCGCCGAGGCCATGGAGCGCTGGCCCGATGAGGTGGCCGGGTGGCTGAAGGACACTAGCGTGCCGCCGCCGGGCGGGGAGTCCTTCGACGCGACCGGCCACCGGGTGCTGGCCGCGCTGGACCGGGTCCTGGCGGGCGGCCCGGCCGGGACGGTCGTCGTGGTCAGCCACGTCACCCCGATGAAGACCGTGCTGCGGCACGCGCTGCTCGCCCCGCCGGAGTCGATGCGCCGGATGTTCCTCAGCGTGGCCTGCCTGTGCGAGGTCGACTGGTACCCGGACGGGCCGGCGGTGGTCCGGACGCTGAACGACACCGCGCACCTTCACCCGGCCTGACGACGGCAACCGGGCTGCGGGCCCCTATGCTGTGGAGCACGGCGGGCGAGCCGGCCGGGCGGCCGCGCCGGGACCGCGTCCGCGCGGCCCCGGTGAGGAAGGTCCGGGCTCCGCAGGGCAGGGTGGTCGGTAACGCCGACCCGGGGTGACCCGCGGGACAGTGCCACAGAAAACAGACCGCCCGGCTCCGGGGCTGAGCTCCGGGACCGGGTAAGGGTGAAACGGTGGTGTAAGAGACCACCAGCGCCGCAGGTGACTGCGGCGGCTAGGTAAACCCCACTCGGAGCAAGGTCAGAAGGGATCCTCCGCGGTCTTCGGGTCGCGGGGGAGACTGCGCGAGCGTTCGAGGGCGGCCCGCCCGAGCTCGCGGGTAGACCGCATGAGGCGGCCGGCAACGGCAGCCCCAGATGGATGGCCGTCGGCCCGCTTCGGCGGGTGCACAGAACCCGGCCTACAGGCTGGCTCGCCCGCCGCCT
>CAWIYD010000025.1:0-277792 GCA_963840195.1 uncultured Actinomycetes bacterium | reverse complement strand
CGGCTTGGAGTACCCATGCAGGGCGCCTGGGCGCAGACTTGACAGTGGCTCTTCACCGGAGCCCGGAGGAGGCGCTGACAATGGGCCTGACCTGGAGGGACGCAGTTTCGACCGGCGGGGTCCTAGCGATCGTCATCACGTACGCAGCGTATCTGGCAGGATCGAGCCTGCTGCTGATCTCCAGCGCGTGGGCCACATCCGCCGTGGTGCTGGTCCTCGGCATCGGCTGCGCTGCCCTCGGGGGCGGCGACCTGTATACCAGACCCCAGCCGCGTTTGGGCGAGGTGTTCAGGCGGATCGCCACCGGCCTCGGCACGATCGCGGTCATCGCTGGCCTGACCGGGCTGATCACCGGCAGCGCCCACGCGCTGGAGATCCTCGTCGTAGTCACGGTCCCCTGGCTCGGGACGGCGACCTTCTGGCACGTGCTCACAATCGGATCGGAGGAGTGAGCCGTGGTGACGGGCGTGTCGAGGTGGCGGGCTGACTGCGCTGACTCGGTCACAGGAAGCGCTCTTCGCTGTGCGGTGGCTCGTCGTCAACGAGGACATCGCAGGTCGGGCAGTACCACCGGGCCTCGATCTGGGTGCCGCATGCGGAGTGCCGGGGTGCCGCGGACGGGTCGGTGTGGCCGGCTCCCCAGTGCGCCAGGAGGCGGAGCGCGCCGGCGAGTTCCTTGCCCTCGGCGGTGAGCTCGTACTCAGACCGCGGTGGCCGGAGGGAGTAGGGCCGGGCAGCTAGCAGCGCTTCCCGTTCGAGTCGCTTGAGGCGCTCGGAGAGGATGTTCGGCGCGATGCCCGGGATCTGGGCGAGGAGATCGCTGAATCGGCGTGGACCAGTGAGCAGGGCCTCCACCAGGAGCAGCGTCCACCGGTCACCGACTCTGGTCAGCGCCTCGGCCAGCGGTGACGAGGCGTGCTCCGGTTCGGCCATGAACCGATGGTAGCCATCAGCTTGACAGGTCACCTGTAGGTAGTAACTTGCAAGTTACTACCTACAGGAGGTGTGGCGGCTATGGCGGTCCTTGACGAGATACAGCAGACCATCAGGCAACTGGCCGAGGGGGCCGGCTCCTCGGTCGTCGGCATCGGGCAGCGCTGGGGTGTCGGCTCGGGCATCGTGCTCAGTGCGGGCCGGGTGCTGACCAACGCGCACAACGTGCGCGGCGATCAGGTGACGGTCACCTTCGCCGACGGGCGCACGGCCCAGGGGACCGTAGCGGGACGTGACATCGACGGCGACCTCGCCGTCATCGACGTCGACACCGGCACGGCCCCGGCCCTGCCGTGGGCGGCCGGCGCGCCCGCTGGCATCGGAACGCCGGTCTTCGCACTGGCCAACCCGGGCGGACGTGGGCTGCGGGTGACGTCCGGGTTTGTCTCCGGCACCGAGCGGACCTTCCGCGGCCCGCGTGGCCGCCAAATTACCGGCAGCGTCGAGCACACCGCCCCGCTCCTCCCCGGGTCCTCAGGCGGCCCGGTCCTGGATGCCGGGGGGCAACTGCTCGGGCTCAATACCAACCGCCTCGGCGAGGGCTTCTACCTGGCCATACCCGCCGACGAGGAGCTCCGCAGCCAGGCCGGCTCGCTGGCCCGTGGGGAGTCGGCAGAGCGGCCGCAGCTGGGCGTCGCCGTCGCTCCCGGGCACGTGGCCAGGCGGCTCAGGCGCGCTGTGGGCCTCCCCGACGCCGAGGGCGTGCTTATCCGGGAGGTGGCGGACGGCAGCCCGGCCGCACGGGCCGGCCTCGCCCAGGGCGACCTGATCGTGGCGGCCGGGGGCCGGCCGGTGCGCACGATCGACGACCTCTACGACGCGCTCCCGGCGGCACAAGGTAGCTCCCTTGAGCTGAATGTCCTGCGCGCCGCGAACGAGCGGACGATTCAGGTGGTGTTCGGCGACAACAACTAGCCCGGGTGCAGGCATGACTTCCCCCTCGCAATAGCATCCCGGCATGACAGCCGAGCGGTGGAGCACCGGCGAGCCCGTCTTCGTGGAGGACGTCGAGGGGTCTGCCCGGCCCGCGGCGTACTACCTGGCCGAGTCGCGCGACGGCCTGTACGTGCCCTACGTGGTGCGCACGCCCGCTGACGAGGGGCGGTTCCCGTTCGTCTTCCTCGCCTACGGCAACGGCGGGGGCGGGATGGGCTGGCTGCGGCAGTGGGTGCACGCCCGCCCGTACATCATGGAGCGCCTCCTCGCCGCCGGCTACGCCTGCGGGTGGGGGCGGTACCGCACGGAGGTTGACCTCGGCTTCAACCGCGGGGGCCCGCTCATGGTCGATGGGCGCCAGGGCATGGAGGTCATGAACCGGTCGCCGCTGGAGTTCGAGGATGAGCTCGCCGTCCTCGAGCACGTCCGCCGGCACCCGCAGATGGACGCGGGCAACCTCGGCCACATCGGCGTCAGCCACGCCGGCGAGATGCTGTTCAAGCTGGCCTCCCGGTACCCGGGGCTGCTGCGGGCGGGCGTCGCCAGCGAGCCGGCCAATCATGAGTTCCTCGACCTGCGGCTGGGCGACGCCGCCCCCGTCAACCCCGAGACCGGGCTGCGGGACATCGAGGAGATGCAGATGCAGGACCCGGCGTGGGTGAGGGCACGCACCAACCTCCCGGTCGCCCGCGAGCGCATCGCACCGATCGACGTGCCGATCCTGGTCATGGGACGGGACGGCGACCATCTCCAGGGGATCTTCCGCCTCAGCTACGAACTTCTCGACGAAGGCGGCCAGGACACCCGGTGGGTGTCCTGGGATCATCCGCTGCACGGCTACCTCTTCCCGCTGGCGGGCGACGGGCCGCCCGACCAGGTCCAGGAGCGGGCTATCGACGGGGTGATCACCTTCCTCGACCGGTACATGAAGCCGGGCGGGCAGTAGCGCTCCGGCCTTGCCCGGGACGCGGCCGGGGCCCGGGCCCGGGGACAAGACTTGGATAATTCGTTGTCTTGAACCATTAGCGTTTATGGCGGTAGGTTGGGCTGCATGACCGCATCCCAGGCTCCGACGCCCGCCGAGGAGTTGCGCGGTGCGGGCCTGCGGGTGACGGCTGCCCGCGTCGCACTGCTCCAGACCGTCCGGGAGGGTGACCACCTCGGCGTCGAGGCGATCGCCTCCGGGGTGCGCGATCGGGTCGGCCACATCTCCCTTCAGGCCGTGTATGACGCCCTCCACGCGCTCACCGCGGCGGGACTCGTCCGCCGCATCGAGCCGGCCGGCAGCCCGGCCCGGTTCGAGGGGCGCGTCGGGGACAACCACCACCACGTCGTGTGCCGGTCGTGCGGCGTCGTCGCTGACGTCGACTGCGCGGTCGGCGAGGCGCCCTGCCTGACCGCGTCCGACGACCACGGCTTCTCGATCGACGAGGCCCAGGTCATCTACTGGGGCCTGTGCCCCGACTGTTCCGCCAGCCCGCAGTTCCTCAGCACCGTGATCCGCCTAATCCGGAAGGATTCCCATGTCTGAGAACCATGATCCAGTAGTCGTCGAAGACGCGACCCCGGAGAGCGGGGGGGAATGTCCGGTCGCCCACGCAGGCCGGATCCACCCGACCATGGGGGACGCCAACCGTGAGTGGTGGCCGAACCGGCTCAACCTGAAGATCCTGGCCAAGAACCCCGCCGTGGCCAACCCCCTCGGCGCGGAGTTCAACTACGCCGAGGCGTTCAGCCGCCTCGACCTCGCGGCCGTGAAGCGGGACATCGCGGAGGTGCTGACGACCTCGCAGGACTGGTGGCCGGCCGACTTCGGCCACTACGGCCCGCTGATGATCCGGATGGCGTGGCACAGCGCGGGCACCTACCGGATCAGCGACGGCCGCGGTGGCGCGGGCGCCGGCCAGCAGCGCTTCGCGCCGCTCAACAGCTGGCCGGACAACGTCAGCCTGGACAAGGCCCGCCGGCTGCTGTGGCCGGTCAAGAAGAAGTACGGCCAGAAGATCTCCTGGGCCGACCTCATGATCCTCACCGGCAACGTCGCCCTGGAGTCGATGGGCTTCAAGACCTTCGGCTTCGGCGGCGGCCGCGCGGACGTCTGGGAGCCGGACGAGGACGTCTACTGGGGTCCCGAGACCACCTGGCTCGACGACGAGCGCTACACCGGCGACCGGGAGCTCGAGGAGCCCCTCGGCGCGGTCCAGATGGGCCTCATCTACGTCAACCCGGAGGGCCCGAACGGCACCCCGGACCCGCTCGCCGCGGCCCGCGACATCCGCGAGACGTTCCGCCGGATGGCGATGAACGACGAGGAGACGGTCGCCCTGATCGCGGGCGGTCACACCTTCGGCAAGACCCACGGCGCGGGCCCGGCGGACAGCGTCGGCCCCGACCCCGAGGCCGCCCCGCTCGAGCAGCAGGGCCTGGGCTGGAAGAGCAGCTACGGCACCGGCAAGGGCGGCGACGCGATCACCAGCGGTCTCGAGGTCACCTGGACGCCTACCCCGGTGACGTGGGACAACAGCTTCCTGGAGACCCTGTACGGCTACGAGTGGGAGCTGACCAAGAGCCCGGCCGGCGCGTACCAGTGGCAGCCGAAGGACGGCGCCGGGGCGGGCACCGTCCCCGACGCCCAGGACCCGTCGAAGAGCCGCCCCCCGACGATGCTGACGACCGACCTCTCGCTCCGCGTGGACCCGGTCTACGAGCAGATCTCGCGGCGCTTCCTCGAGAACCCCGGCGAGTTCGCGGACGCCTTCGCCCGGGCGTGGTTCAAGCTGACCCACCGCGACATGGGCCCGGTCGCGCGCTACCTCGGCCCGGAGGTCCCGGCCGAGACGCTGCTGTGGCAGGACCCGATCCCCGCGGTGACGCACGAGCTCATCGACGCCGGCGACATCGCCTCCCTCAAGGGCCAGATCCTCGCCTCGGGCCTGCCGGTGTCCGCAGCTCGTGTCCACCGCGTGGGCGGCGGCCTCGTCCTTCCGCGGCAGCGACAAGCGCGGCGGCGCCAACGGCGCGCGCATCCGCCTCGAGCCGCAGAGCGGGTGGGAGGTCAACGACCCCGACCAGCTGGCCACGGTGCTGCGCACCCTGGAGGGGATCCAGCAGGCCTTCAACGCCGCCCAGGCCGGCGGCAAGCAGGTCTCGCTGGCCGACCTGATCGTGCTCGCGGGCGGTGCGGCCGTCGAGCAGGCCGCCAAGGACGCCGGCTTCGACGTCCAGGTCCCGTTCACGCCGGGCCGCGCGGACGCGTCGCAGGAGCAGACCGACGTCGAGTCGTTCGCCGCGCTCGAGCCGACAGCCGGACGGGTTCCGCAACTACGCTCGGGAAGGGCAACCGGCTGCCGGCTGAGTACCTGCTGCTCGACCGGGCGAACCTGCTGACCCTGAGCGCCCCCGAGATGACGGTCCTCGTCGGTGGCCTCCGCGTGCTGGGCGCGAACTACCAGCAGTCGCCGCTCGGCGTCTTCACCGCGACCCCCGGGTCCCTGACCAACGACTTCTTCGTCAACCTGCTCGACATGGGCACGACGTGGACGGCGGCGTCCGGGGACGCGAACACGTTCGAGGGCCGCGACGCGGCCACGGGCGAGGTCAAGTGGACCGGCAGCCGTGCCGACCTCGTCTTCGGGTCGAACTCCGAGCTGCGCGCGCTCGCGGAGGTCTACGCGAGCGATGACGCGAAGGAGAAGTTCGTGGCCGACTTCGTCGCGGCGTGGGACAAGGTGATGAACCTCGACCGGTTCGACCTCGCCTGATCATGACGTCCAGGCCGGCCCGGGCTGGCCGGTGGACGTCCCGGGCCGGCCGGTGGCGGGGGCATTCCCGCCACCGGCCTGAACTGAACTCTCCCGCGCGTGCCGCCCTGCTGGGCCGCGGCGTGGTGGCAGGCTTGGCGCATGGACTGGCTGGAGCTCACCCAGATCATCGACGACCATCTGGGCATGTACGTCGGACGTGCGACCTATGAGCGTGCGATCGCCCTGCTGAGGGGCTTTGACCTCGCCCGGGGCACTTCCCTCTGGCCGGAGCTGCAGAAGCGGGTGGAGGCCCGGCACCAGACGGGCTCACGGGGGTGGCCTCAGGTTCTGCTCGCCGAGGCACTCGGCGCGGACGTGCGTGACGCGCCCGACCTGGGACCGCTGACACGGGAGCAGAACAAGGCGGCGATTGCCTGCCTGTGCCGCGAGCTCCGCTCGTGTCTCGACCCGGACGCTCGTCAGGGCGGCATGCCGGAGGCATGAGGGGGACGAGTGTCGCGCCGGACTCGCGCCGGGGTTGGCCATCCCGGCTCCTGTGCCACGGCCATGAGCCGGAGCGGATGAACCTTCCCGGCCGCGGGGCCGTTCCCGGACTGACAGCATGGCGGTGGGCCGGCGCCACGCGGCCCGGGAGAAGTCGCGCGGCCGGGTGCAACCGGGCGGGCCGTGCGGCCCGGGAGGAAGAGGCAGCCAACATGAAGAGCTTCCTGCTCATCGGCGGGGGCGTGCTGATCGCGCTGCTGGGCGTCCTCTTCACGCTGCAGGGCGTGGGCGCCGTCGGCGGAAGCGCCATGTCTGGCGTCACCTTCTGGGCCGTGGCCGGCCCGGTGATCGCGCTGGCCGGCCTGGCGCTGGCCGCTATCGGCTTGCGCCGCCGCTCCGCCTCCTGAGGCAATCACGCCGCCGCCATCACCACGCCGCAGTTCGACGCGGCGGGGACGGATTTCCTTGATGGCGGGAACGCGGCCAACTTAGTGCGCACCCGTCTGGCCATTTCAAGAGCGCGCGGGCGGGCGGTGATAATGGGCGGGATGGGAACTTCCGCAGACGCCGGTGATGTGCCGGCCGGGCGCGGTCCCACGCCGTACCTGCCTGAGCCGACCGGTCCGTACCCGGCCGGCACCGCGTCCGTGTGGCTGGCAGACGCCTCCCGTCCCGATCCGTGGGTCCCGGGGGCGAACGCACGGGAGCTGATGGTTTCCCTGTGGTATCCGGCGGTGCCATCGGACGGGCGGCGAGCCCGGTACATGACCCCAGCCGAGTCCGGGCTCCAGCTCACCAGCAGGGGCATCACCGGTATCCCGCAGGACACGCTGAGCACGGTGCAGACCAACGCGGTCAGCGACGCCAGGCCGGCCGGGCGTCCGCGCAGCCTCCCCCTCGTCGTGCTCTCGCCCGGCTTCACCAACTCCCGCAGCACGCTCACCGCCCTGGCCGAGGACCTGGCCAGCCACGGCTACGTGGTGGCCGGGATTGACCACACCTACGAGAGTCACGCCACGGCCTTTCCCGACGGGCGGGTCACCACCTGCCTCGCCCGTGCGGCACGCCGCAGGGACGAGGGGTTCAAGGAGAAGCTGGTGGCAAGCCGGGCCGCCGATGTCAGCTTCGTGCTCGGCGAGCTGACCGGCACGCACCCGGCGTGGCCGGGCGCCGGGCTGGTCGACCCGTCCCGGATGGCGATGGCCGGCCATTCCGCCGGCGGCGCCGCCACCATCGCCGCCATGCTGGCCGACTCGCGCCTGCGGGCGGGCATCGACATGGACGGCGCCACTGCCGCCCCGATCCCGGACGAGGGCCTGGCACGGCCATTCCTGTTCCTGGGCAAGCAATCCAACTACACCCCGGGGAGCGGAGGCGCCGTGGCACCCGGGACCCGGGACTGGAAACTCCGGAGAGGCGCCGTGATCACCTGGGAGCGGGACTGGAAACTCCTGACCGGCTGGAAGCGGTGGCTCGTGGTGGCCGGCGCGGTGCATGCCTCCTTCACCGACCTGGCGCTGCTGGCCGATCAGACCGGCATCGACACCGGCGCCGGCCTGTCCGGAGCCCGGTCCCTGGACATCACCCGCGCCTATGTCCGGGCCTTCTTCGACCAGCACCTGCGCGGCAGGCCGCAAGCCCGGCTGGACGAGCCGTCACCACGCTACCCCGAGGTCACGTTCTGCTCCCCGTAAGCTAACCTGCGCGGGATGGCGGCCTGCCGAGGGAAACGGCAGGCGGGTGAGAAGTCAGCTGCTACCCGGGGAACGTGCTGCGCGGATCGACGTGAATCTTCGGTCCCGGCCCGGCGTCCCCGGGCCGCCAGCCGGCCAGGACATCCGCCGTGCGGTGCAGGCCGACTGTCGCGGCGACCAGCGGTCTGGGGTCGAGCCCGGCGGCATACTGCTCGATGGTGCCGCCGAGACCGGGCGAGGCGCTGAGGATGCCCACGGCAGTGACGTCCTTGAGGGCGATGGCCCGGGTATCGACCAGGCTGGGCTGGCCGGCCAGCCCGACGAGCACCAGCCGGCCTCCGGGCTCCACGAGGTCGAGTGCCGCCCTGGGGGTGCCCGCGTCGTTGGTGGCGTCGATGACCGCGTCCCAGGCCAGCGCGGGCAGGGCGTCCGTTGTCCAGGTGCCATGAGCGCCCAGGGTGCTGGCCAGGGCGAGATTCCTGGCCGAAAGGCCGGCCACGTGTACCTCCGCCCCGGTGGCGAGGGCGAACTGGGCGCAGAGCAGGCCTATCGTGCCCGGCCCGAGGATGAGGACCCGGCGCCCCGGGCTGAGGCGCGCTGCCTGCACGGAGCGCAAGGCGTTACCGCCCGGCTCCACCATCGCGCCGGCGGTGTCATCGACGCTGTCCGGCAGCGGCCGCAGCGCGGTGACCGGCACCAGCAGCCGCTCCGCGAGGGCACCCGGCCATCCACCACGGACGCCGATCTCGTGGCGGCGCGCGCAGATGTGCTGCCGGCCGTCGAGGCAGCGGTGGCAGGTGCCGCAGCCCAGCATGGTGTCGCCGGTCACCCGCCTGCCGAGCCAGGCCGCCCCGGCGCCCTCGCCGGCCGAGGCGACCACGCCGCACCACTCATGGCCGGGCCGCAACGGGTACGAGGCATGGCCCTCATGCAGGTAGGCCATCTCGCCGGTGAAGAACTCGACATCCGTGCCGCAGACCCCCACCCGGTGCACGTCCACGACGACCTGGCCGGGGCCTGCCACCGGGGGCTCGAGGTCGAGCACGGCCGACTGGCGTGGCCCGGTCAGGACGAACGCGAGCATCAGACGGTGCTGACCGGGCGTGGATCGATGATGGACCGGATCGCCGGCAGGCGGTCCAGCAGCGCGGTCAGCGGGGTGCGGTAGGCCAGCGCGCTGACGCTGATGGCCCCGCTGGGCACCGTCGGTGAGGTCAGGAAGACCGGGAGGGCCACGCAGACGATTCCCGGCTCATTCTCCTGGTCGTCGATGCTGTAGCCGCGCTCGCGGGTGGTGCGCAGCTCGGCGCACAGTGCCCCGGGGTCAGCCGCGGTGCGGCCGGTGGGCCGGTCCAGGATCCGGTCACCTGCCCAGCGGCGGACCGCGGTGTCGTCCGGCAGGCTGCAGGCCAGCAGCATCTTCCCGACCGCGGTGCAGTGGGCCGGGTTCCGGCCGCCCACCGTGGAGGTGAGGCGGACGGCCCGGGTCGGGGGATCGACCTTGGCCCGGTAGACCACCGATTCCCCGTCCAGCACCGCGTAGTGCGCCGTCTCCCCGAAACGGCGGGACAGCGACTCCAGGATCGGGGTCACCCGCAGGTGATCGGGGCGGTTCTCATGGTGCGCGAAAGCTATCCGCACGAACTCATCCCCGAGGACGTAATGCCCGCGGCCGTCCCGGTCGGCGAAACCGGCCCGGCGCAGCGCGGCGAGCGCGCGGTGCACGGTCGGCTTGGGACTGCGCACCGACCGTGCGATCTCCTCGAGTTCCGCGCCAGCCGGGTGCCGGGCCAGCTCGCGGAGGACCGCGAGCACCCGCTCCGAGCCCACCAGCCGACCCTCCGGCGGGCCTTCCGGGGGGGCGGAAAGCCCGTTACGATGAGCCATATTCCAGATGTTATATCTAATTTCAATAATTGGAAAAGTTATGAACCGGACCGCAGTTGTCACCGGCGGCGCCAGCGGCCTCGGCCGGGCCAGTGCGGAGCGCCTGGCGCACGATGGCGTGGATGTGGTGACGCTCGATATCGTGGCGGGGGCGGACATCCTCGCCGACGTGCGGGACCCTGGGGCGGTCAGCGCGGCCGCGCAGCGCATCGGCCCGGTGGACATCCTGATCAACAGCGCCGGGATCGTCGGCCCGAACAGGCCGCTATGGGAAACCACCGCCGATGAGTGGGCGGCCGTCTTCGCCGTCAACGTGCAGGGCACGGTCAACCTCTGCCGGGCCTTCGTGCCGGGGATGCGGGAACGGGGCTGGGGCCGCATCGTGAACTTCGCCAGCATGGCCGGCAAGGACGGGAACCCGAACCTGTCCGCCTACTCGGCGTCCAAGGGCGCGGTGATCGCCATGACCAAGTCCCTGGGCAAGGAACTGGCCACGAGCGGCGTCCTGGTGAACGCGGTCGCACCGGCGGTCATCGAGACACCCATGAACGCCGCGACCGCACCCGCGGTGCTCGCGCACCTGGCCAGCCTCATCCCGATGGGCCGGCTGGGACGCGCGGAAGAGGTGGCCGAACTGGTCGCCTGGCTCGCCTCGGACAAGTGCAGCTTCTCCACCGGCGCCGTCTACGACATCAGCGGCGGCCGCGCCACCTACTAAGACCCAGCTCCGCTGCGCAGCCCGTCGATCGGCGCGGCGGCCGGGCCGGGCCGCCCGGACACCCGGCGCGCCGAGGGACTACCGCGGGACGCTCGTCAGACCGAGACCAGGTCGCAGACGAAGATGAGGGTCTCGCCCGGAGCGATCGCGCGCCCGGCGCCCCGGTCCCCGTAGGCCAGGCCCGGAGGAATGATCAGCTGCCGCCGGCCGCCGACCTTCATGCCCTGCACGCCCTGGTCCCAGCCCGCGATGACCTGCCCGGCACCGAGCCGGAACGGCAGCGGCTCGTCCCGGTCCCAGCTAGCGTCGAATTCCTCGCCCGTGGAGAACGCGACCCCGACATAGTGAACCTTGACGTTGTCCCCCGGCTTGGCCGCGGGGCCGTCACCCTCCCATATATCGGTGATCTCCAGGCTGGCCGGCGGCTCGCCACCGGGAAAGTCGACCTCAGGCTTGCCGACGCTCATACTCGCTTCTCCCTGTCGCTCGTGACCGCGCACTGGGCCCAGCCTTGCCGCCGCCCATCGTGCGCTGGCCCCGGTAACAGGGCCGGGAGGCAGGCTACCTTGTGGGCGGCGGCCCTGGAGGCCGACGGTAATGACGCGCCAGCCTGGGTGCGCGGCCAGATTGCCGCCTGGGTGGCTCAGCGAGCCATCAGGCGGGGTCCGCTGGGGAACTAACTGGCCAAGAGATGTGCTGGAGATGATGGCAGCGACGGCACACGTTGCACATGGCGTAACCGTGAGGGGACGAGATGCCAGACACCTACAGGAAAGACCCGCAGGCCATCGCGCGGCTGACGCCCGAGCAGCGCCGGGTGACGCAGGAGAACGGGACCGAACGGGCGTTCAGCAACGCCTACTACGACAACAAGGAGCCTGGCATCTACGTGGATGTCGTCTCCGGCGAGC
The DNA here is from genome assembly GCA_963840195.1 of uncultured Actinomycetes bacterium. Taxonomy (GTDB): domain Bacteria; phylum Actinomycetota; class Actinomycetes; order Streptosporangiales; family Streptosporangiaceae; genus RYN-230. The sequence goes on along the minus strand of CAWIYD010000025.1, from coordinate 266,406 downwards.
CCTTGTTCGCCTCGGTCAGCAAGTACGACAGTGGCACCGGGTGGCCGAGTTTCACCGTGCCGCTCGAGCCGGGGAACGTGATCGAGAAGCTGGACCGGAGCCACGGCATGACGCGGACCGAGGTCCGCTCGGCTCATGCGGACAGCCACCTGGGCCACCTGTTCGACGATGGCCCCGCGGAGGCCGGGGGACTGCGGTACTGCCTGAACTCAGCCGCCCTCCGGTTCATCCCGGTCAGTGACCTCGAGGCTGAGGGCTACGGGGCCTACCGCAACCTGTTCGAGGACGCAGCGGGGAAGGGACAGCGATGAGCGACAAGACAGAAAAGGCGATCCTGGCCGGCGGATGTTTCTGGGGAATGCAGGACCTGATCCGCCGGCGCCCAGGCGTGCTGGCCACGAGGGTCGGCTACACCGGCGGGGACGTCCCCAATGCGACGTACCGGAATCACGGGACTCACGCTGAGGCCATCGAGATCGTGTTCGACCCGCAGCAGATCTCCTACCGGGACATCCTGGAGTTCTTCTTCCAGATCCATGACCCGACGACCAAGAACCGCCAGGGCAACGACATCGGCCTCAGTTACCGCTCGGCCATCTACTACACGGATGACGAGCAGAAGCGGGTCGCGTACGACACCATCGCCGATGTCGAGGCCTCCGGCCTGTGGCCGGGAAAGGTGGTCACCGAGGTGGAGCCGGCCGGCCCGTTCTGGGAGGCGGAGCCCGAGCACCAGGACTACCTCGAGCGCTACCCCGACGGTTACACCTGTCACTTCGTCCGGCCGAACTGGAAGCTCCCGCACCGGGAACAGGCTGTCGGTCACTGACGGCGGGCCGGGCCGGACTCAAGTCCGGCCCGGCCTCCCCGATCGCCGGTGCCGGGGCCGTTCCGCTGGTGGCACTCCTCACTGATGCGGAGAATGGGGCCTGTGATGGATGGCCTGCCGATCGGCGACTATGCCCTGCTGTCCGACTGCCGGTCGGCGGCGCTGGTCAGCCGGTCCGGCTCGGTGGACTGGCTGTGCTTCCCCCGCTTCGACGCCCCGGCGGTCTTCGCCCGGCTCCTCGACCCTGGTGCCGGATATTTCGCCATCACGCCAGCCGGTGAGTTCCAGGCCAGCCGGGCCTACGCCGACCAGAGCCTGGTGCTGGAAACCACCTTCACGACCGCGTCCGGTACCGCCGTGCTGACCGATGCGATGGCCATGGGCCGGAATGAGCGGGGTCATGCGCTAGGCACCGGATCCCCTGGAGTCGTGCTGCGCCGGCTCGCGTGCTCCAGCGGGGAGATGGACATCGAGGTCAGCTACGCACCCCGGCCCGAATACGGCCTCATCTACCCCATCCTGGAAGCGGTGCCGGGCGGACTGGCCGCGCGCGGCGGAGCCGCCCGGCTGCTGCTGTCCGGGCCGGCCGCATTCGGGATTGACGGCGCCACAGCGACCGCGCGCTTGCACATCACGGCGGGGCAAGTGCTCGGCTTCGCCCTGGCGCATGGCCAGATGGGGGAACCGCCGCTGCGCGCCTGGGAGCCAAGCACGATCGCGGCCCGGCTGGAGGACACCATCGCGGGATGGCGGTCCTGGTCTGCGATTCACCAGAGCTACGAGGGCCCCTGGCGGGAGCTTGTCCACCATTCCGGGCGGGTGCTGCAGGCGCTGACGTACGCGCCGACCGGCGCGATCGTGGCGGCGCCGACCACGTCCCTGCCGGAGACGGTCGGCGGGGCGCGGAACTGGGACTACCGCTACACCTGGGTGCGGGACGCCTCCCTGACCATGGAGGCCCTGTGGGTGGCGGCCTGCCCGGACGAGGCCGGCAAGTTCTTCACCTTCCTGGCTGACGCCGCCGCGTCCCAGCTGCAGCAGGGGAGGGATCTCCAGATCATGTTCGGGATCGGCGGTGAGCGCGACCTGTCCGAGCGGGAGCTGCCGCACCTGGCCGGCTGGCGGGACAGCCGGCCGGTCCGGGTCGGCAACGGCGCCTGGACCCAGCGCCAGCTGGATGTCTACGGCGAGCTCCTCGGGGCCGCCCAGCGGCTGGTCGAGAAGCTCGGTGATCTCGACCCGCCCACGCAGCAGTTCCTGGCCGCCGCCGCGGGAACCGCCGCCAGCCGCTGGCGGGAAAAGGACCAGGGCATCTGGGAGATCCGCGGCGAGCCGCGGGACTTCCTGTACTCCAAGCTGATGTGCTGGGCCGCGCTCGACCGTGCGATCGCGCTGGCGCCCCAGCTCGGCGCCCAGCACCAGGTCCAGGAATGGGCCGCGGCCCGGGACGAGATCCGGGCGGCCATCCTGGAGCACGGCTGGAGTGAGCGGGCGGGTGCCTTCACCCAGGCCTTCGGCAGCGACGATCTCGACGCGTCCAACCTCATGCTGGCCATCACGGGCTTCCTGCCCGGAGATGACCCCCGGATGAAGGCGACCATCGACGCGACCGCCGCCCGGCTGACCGACGAGCGGGGCCTGGTGTACCGCTACCTGGCCCAGGATGGCCTGGCGGGTGACGAGGGAACCTTCCTGCTCTGCACGTTCTGGCTGGCTCACGCCCAGGCCCTCGCCGGTGAGCTCGACCAGGCCACCGCGACCTTCGAGCGGGCGGTGGCGGCGATCAACGACGTGAGCCTGCTGGCCGAGGAGGTCGATGCGGCCAGCGGCGAGATGATAGGCAATTTCCCGCAGGCATTCAGTCACATCGGCCTGGTCAACGCCGCCTGGGCCATCTCCCAGGCGCGCCTGCAGGCCGCCTGCCCGTGACCCGCCGGCCTCGCTCACCCGACTGTGGCCGGATGGGCAGCCCTGGCTGCCCGCGCGCATGCGCCGCGCGCCGCCGAGTGCGGTGTGCCGTGAACGGACCCGCCTCGCGTTACGTGCTGGGAAGAGAGAGTTCGTCCTTCTTGGAGCGAGGTACGAGATGCGTAATCGATGGTGGGCGCCAGCCGGGCTGGCTGGGATAGCCCTGATCGCCGCGGCGTGCGGGAGTTCATCGGGCGGCTCATCGACGGCCAGCACGCCCGCGGCGGGTGTTCCTCGTCCAGTGCCGCGTCCTCAGCGGCCGCCGGCTCGTCCAGCAGTGCCCTGAAGACCGCGAAGATCGGTGGCGCCACGGTGCTCACCAACGCCAAGGGGTTCACGCTGTACTGGTTCGCCCCGGACACGGCGACCAAGTCGAACTGCAACGGATCGTGCGCCACCTACTGGCCGCCGGTGAAGGGGCCCGCCACGGCCGGGGCGGGCGTCACCGGCAAGCTGGCCACGATCACCCGGTCGGACGGCTCGACGCAGGCCACCTACAACGGCCATCCCCTCTACACCTACGTCAGCGACACCGCCCCCGGGCAGGCCAAGGGCAACGGCCTCAACGTCTCCGGCGGGGTATGGCACGAGGTGACGGTGTCCGGTGCGGCCGCGCCCGCGGCCAGCCCGGCGCACAGCTCCAGCGGGGGCGGGCGGCGGGTACTGACCGATGGGCAGGCCGCGGCGGCCGGGGCTGGGGCGGTCGCAGCGGCTCGGCTTGCGGGTGGCCGGGGCCGGGCTGCTGGCGCGCTACCGGCGGGATCCACCTTGACCTGTACCTGACCGGCTACCGGTCGGTACCGACGATCGGCTGGCTGTTCCTGCTCCAGGTGATCGCGGCCTTCGGCCTGGCCGCGGCGGTGCTCGTGACCGGTTCCCGGCTGGCCGCCGCGGCGGGCGCCGGGTTCGCGCTGTCCACCCTCGGCGGCTACCTGCTGTCGGTCTGGGCCGGGCTGTTCGGGTTCACCGAGGTCCGCACGACCGCGGGAATCGTCGCCGGGGTGATCGAGGTCGCCGCCTTCGCCGTGCTGGCCGTCCTGGCCTGCGGCCCCGGCCGGGCCCGGCCAGCTGTCCCCGCCCGCCTCGCCCCGGGCCTGGCCGCCGGCCAGCCTGCGGGCGGGCATTCCGGGCTCCGGGCCGGTGATCGCCGGCCTGTGCGTAGCCGCGCTGGTGCTGCTCGGCATCGCCGTGGCCGGAGCGGGCGGATCCGGGCCGGCGACCGCAGGCGGTGGCCTGAGGACCGCGCGGATCGGCGGGGCCACGGTGCTCACCAACGCGAAGGGCTTCACGCTGTACTGGTTCGCCCCGGATACGGCGACCGCGTCACACTGCACCGGGTCCTGCGCCGTCTACTGGCCCCCGGTGACGGGACCGGTGACGGCCGGGCCCGGCGTGACCGGCCGGGTCGGCACGATCACCCGGCCCGACGGCTCAGCCCAGGCCACCTACGACGGCCACCCGCTGTACACCTACGTCGGGGACACCGCTCCCGGCCAGGCACACGGGAACGCACTCAACCTCAACGGCGGGCTCTGGCACGAAGTGACCACGCACGGCCGAGCGCCTGCGCTGCTGCGCGGGACTGGCCGCGGCCCCCGGTCAGCCGACGTGGCTGCCGATCAGGCTGCCCACGCCGAACGTCACCGCGACGGCGAGCGCGCCCAGGGCGAGCTGGCGCAGGCCCGCGCGCAGTACCGGGCGGCCGGTGAGGCGCCCCACGGCCATCCCGCCGATGATCAGGGCCACCGCGGCGATAACCAGGGAGACGGCGATGGAGGACAGCCCGGCCAGGTACGGCAGCAGCGGCACCAGCGCCCCCAGGGAGAACGCGACCAGCGACGAGGCGGCGGCCAGGAAGGCGGACGGCAGCTCGAACGGGTCGACGCCGAGTTCCTCGCGGGTATGCACGCGCAGCGCGGTATCCGGATCCCGTGACACCGCGGCGGCCATCCGGGCCGCGGTGTCCTGGTCCGCGCCGTAGCCGCGGAAGGTCTCGGCGAGCTCGGCCTGCTCGGCGGCGGGGAACTGGGTGTGCATCCTCCGCTCCACCGCGACCTCGGCGTGGACCAGCTCATTCTGGTTGGTCACCGACACGTACTCACCGGTGCCCATCGAGAACGCCCCGGCCACCAGTGCGGCCACCCCGGCCAGCACGATGGCGTGCGAGGAGGCGCCGCCGCCGCCCAGCCCGGCGATGAGCGACGCGTTCGTCACCAGCCCGTCAACCGCCCCGAACACGGTGGGCCGCAACCAGCCGCCCGACACGTCACGATGGCGGTGCGACCAGCCCGCCGCGAGCGCGGCCGCGCCGACCGCGTGGGCTGGGTCCCGCCTCTCCTCGCTCATCCTCGCGAATTATCCTCCTCCCGCGCACGGTGCTGCCCGCTGGCTCCGTCCGAGACCTGGTCATCGCCGCCGTGTTGATCACCATCGGCGTGCCGCCAAGCCAGAATCCCGGCTCCGGCACGCCAGTGTTGCGGGCCCAGCTAACCGCCGCTGGTCAGGCTCTCGACAGAGCGCTGGACAAAGCCCGCCGCCCGCCTTCGGGGCATCAGCCCGGCTGGCTACCTGCTCTGCCGTTCGCGGCTGAGTCCGCCGAGAGGGGGCCAGCGGCGGGGGGATCGGTGACGCTCTGGCCGCTGCCCGTGTTGTATGCGCGGGCGGTATCGCGCTGGCCGATGAGGTCGTCGCGGGCCTGGGTCGCGGCTGCGGTCTCGCGGCGGGACTGCTTGAGCCCGCGGCGCGCGGCGCTGCCGCGCCGGGAGGTGCGCCGGGCCCCGGCTAGCAGCAGCGTCAGCCCGAGCAGGCCAGCCGCCCCGACCACGATGCCGTAGAGGAATAGTGTCCCGGTGGAGCCGGTCACGTGATAGCCGAGCACCACGAACCCGTGGGTGAGGGCATGGCCGCTCCCGCTGTTGGCAAGAACACCGGCCACGCCGGCGATCACGGCCGCGATCAGGATGACGAGCCCGACAATGATGATCATGACGCAACTCCAGAGATTTACGCTGCTGCTTAAAGTAAACGCCACAGAAAGAGCATTGTCTACAGTGTAGATCTACGTTGATAACATCAGGGATCGTTGACCCGGGCGGCCAGAGGGAAGGTGTTACCCGCGATGACGTCACCACCGGCCGGCGGCACCGGCCAGGCCGCTGGCCTGAACCCGGACGGCAAGATCACCCGGGATGTGGTGCTGGCCGCCGCGCTGGAGCTCATTGACCGCGACGGGGCGGAGGGACTGTCCATGCGCCGGCTTGCCCGCGCCCTCCACCGGGACCCGATGGTCTTGTACCGGCACGCGCCGAATAAGGCGGCCCTGCTCGACGGCGTCGCGGAGATCGTGCTCGCCCAGCTGAAGGTGGACCCGGCCGACCCGGACTGGGCCGGCCAGCTGCGCGCCATCGCCCGGGACTACCGCGCGCTGGCGCTGGCTCACCCGCACGTGGTGCCGCTGCTGGTCACCCGTCCGCTGGCCACCCCGCTGGGACTCCGCCCGCCCGGTACCCTGCGCCCGCTCGAAGGCGTCCTGGCGCTGCTCACCCGGGCCGGGTTCAGCGGGCCGGGTGCCCTGCATATTTACCGCGCCCTGTTCGGGTTCCTGCACGGTCACGTCCTCGACGAACTGCAGGAACTCATCGAGAACCCGGACGAGACCGACGACCTGCTGCGGCTGGGCCTGCACCGGCTGCCGATCAGCGAATTCCCGTTGCTGCGCAGCCTGGCCCCTGTCCTGGCCGCCTACGACGGCGCCGCCGAGCTGGAACGAGGACTCGACATCCTGCTGGCCGGCCTGACCGCCACACTGACCCCGCAAGCCACGTAGGTCACTCACGGTGGCGAGGGCCTAACCGAGGAACTGATCCTTCGGGCGATGCCTCCCGGCCGCCCGCGGGGTTGGCCCACCCGCCCGTGGTGCTGCGGCGCATTATTAGCAGATCTTTTCTAGAAAAATATTGCTACTTTTAGGGGGTAAACGTACGCTGAGAGCAGGCACCGGAGAATAGCCGCCGACGGCGGCAGCTGTCCCGGGATCACCCCCGAGGGCGGCGGACATGAACGATGGGAACGGCGTCATGGCCTACCTGGTGGCGTTGATCCTGGTCCCCGGAGTAAGGCGAAGACCTCGATCGCCGAGAGCATCTTCAGCCGGCAGAACGCCTGGCTGAGGGCCGCCCGGGATGGCTGGCGTGACGACAGCCTGCACGCGGTACTCCGTGGAAACCCGGGGGGAAAGGCAAACAGCATGACCGGGGTCGAGAAGCGGATGGTCGTGGAGTACGGAACGGGCCTGGATAGCGTGTGGCTGCCATTCGCCATGATGCGGCGGCTGGACATGCACGGCCCATGGACCGCGCCGTTTACTGAGGCGACGGCCGACCAGGCCCGGGTGCTGGTGGCCCACGGGCTGGCCGAGCGGCACAACACCGGGCTGCGCCGTGGCGTCGGACTCCGGAACTTCCTCGACGCGCCGCCGTTCGAGCTGACGGTCCCGTTCGAGAGGGTGCCCGCGGAGCCTCGCCAGCCGAATAAGGGCGCCGTCCCAGAGCCGCCCGTAACCGGGACCGGATGAGCACCAGCCCGGGCAGCACTTCCCGGGACTCATCCCGCTAGGGCGTGGCGCCCGGCGGCGACAGCGCGGCCGGGCGCTCAGTGCAGGTAATCCCGTTCCTGCATCAGCACCGGGCGGGCCGGGCAGCCTGCCGCGGAGCCCGATGAATGGCCAGGCCGCGGCCCGGCCGCAGTAGCGCACCTGGCCTGGCCGGGGGCCATCAAGGTGAACACCACCAAACCCGCCACCGCCACGAGCGCGAGCGCGAGCGCTGCGAACGGCCGCAGCACCTGCCATCGGCCGGGCTTGACCAGTTCGCTCCGCGGCATTTCCTCATGCCACGTCAGCCTGGTGAAGACCGCAAACAGCGACCCGAAACGCGGATCGCCGGCCAGGAGCCTCTTCTCGATCGAGTCCAGGGCCCGCCGCTGGCGGGCAGGCAAGCTCATCGCAGCGGCCCTGACCGGCTGCCGCCGCTGCGGTGCGGGCGCGACTGTGGCGGCAACTGGCCGGCCGCCAGCTGGTACATCGGCACGGCCGCGAGTGCCGGGTGTTTCCGCATGGCGCGGCGTTCCTCGGGAGTGGCTCCGCCCCAGATGCCCTCCTGGGCGGTCTTCAGGCCGAAGGACAGGCACGCGGCGCGTACCGGGCAGCGGAGGCAGACTCTCTTGGCTGCGTTGATCTCCTCCAGCGCAGGGCCGCCCGCCGCGATGGGGAAGAAGAGCTCAGGATCCTCATCCTGGCAGGCCCCCCGGGCCATCCAGTCCATCGCGCCCGGGGCGTCCTCTGCTGGCAGCACGGCAACCCTCCGGAAGGTCAGCGCAGGTGCGGTGCGGCCGCCCCCGGCGCGGTGACGAGGTGACGCACGCGGAGCCCCTCATGCTTGGGCAGATCGCAGGGAGAAACGAACCTCCCTCGGGTTCTCACCAGCCTCCGGCCTGTGGCGTCTGGCCGGCATCGCTTTCGTGCACAAAAAAACCGGGCCCTGCCGAGCATCCGCAGAAACATTGCGGATGCGGCTGCCAGGGTCCGGAGCGGTTATCCTGACCTTACCCCTTCCCGGACGTCCGCGCCTAGGGAATTCCGCGGCCAATATCTGATTTCAGGAATTCAGGGCCCCGGGGGGCACCCCGGCATTGCCGCCGGCGTGACGGTGGCCTAGCCTTACCGGGATAGGGATTAGCCTCATCGTGTCAGTCGTGCACGGTGACGTACCTGACTGCCCCGGACCTCGGCGGTTCTTCCTGGCCTTCTGCGAGCCGAGGCGAGCGTGGCGGTAATTTCCTCACCGGCAGTTCCCCACGGCTGGCCATATCGGCCCAGGACGCCGCGGGGGTTCCGGCGGCCCCAGCGCGCTGGGTGCTGGAGAAGCGCCTGGCCGGGCTGAGCGACCGGGAGCTGCTGGACCTGGTCCGCTCGCTGCCGGCCGCCAGCCCCCCGCGCGCCGCGGCGTACGAGCTGCTGGTAGACCGGCACCGCAGCCTGGTGTATTCGTGCGTGCAGCGGTACCGGGGCGGCCCCGAGCCCGCCGAGGACCTGATGCAGGTGGGGTACGTCGGCCTGATGAACGCGATCATCCGCTTCGACCCGGCCGTCGGCAGCAATCTGGCCGCCTACGCGCAGGTGGTCATCAGCGGCGAGATCAAGCGGCACTTCCGGGACAAGTGCTGGCCGGTCCACGTCAAGCGCTCCGTTCAGGAGCTGGCCCTGGAAGCCCGCGAGGCGGTCCGCCAGCTGACCCAGGACCTGGGCCGGACGCCGACCGACCCCGAGATGGCCAGGCACCTGGGAGTCAGCGGTGCTGATCTGCAGGACGCGCGGCGGGCCGAGCTGGCCTTCCGGCCCTCCTCGCTGGACGCGCCGCTGGCCGGCCTGGCCGCCACGGGGACCCTGGCCGACGTCCTCGGCGAGGAGGACTGGCGGCTGGAGCACCTGCTGGGCATGCGGGCCGTCGCCACGCACTGGGGTGAGCTGCCCTCACGTGAGCAGCAAATCCTGGTCATGCGCTTCCGGGAGGACATGACACAAGCGCAGATCGGGCAGCAGCTTGGCATCTCCCAGGTTCAGGTGTCCCGGCTGCTCGCCCGCGCACTCGCCGTTCTCCGGTCGCGCCTGCTCGGCACCGGGAGCACGGGCCCGCTGCGCGCCCGCAGCCGCACGTCGTAGCCGGGGAGGGCCCGGCCGGTCGCGCTGCCTGGTTAATCGCGGGGGCGGATGCTGAAAACGGCGTCCCGGATGTCCCTGATCGCCTGGTCCAGCTCGTCGATGGCGTGGTGAATCATGCTGCTGCCCGGGCGCTCGCCGATCAGGCCCAGCGCCGCCTCGAGATCCAGCCCGGCGGCGAAGATCCGGTGGACCACGACATCGTTCAGGTCCCGGGCAATCCGATCGTGATCATCGGCCAGTTCGCGGATCACGTCCGCAGTGATGGTGCCGGCTGGTTCCTGGCCGCTCCCACCGGGAGGACCCCGGGTCAGCAGCGCGCGGGCCGCGTCCGGTGCCGGAACCGTCGCGGCGCCTCCGGCGTAAGCCAAGCCTGATGATCGGTGCATCGCTGAGACCCCTTTAGCTGCAACCAGCCTGGCTGGCCGTGCCACCGGGGTCCGGAGCAACGCGGTCGCGTGCACCTGCCGCGGTGGCACGGTGCAGGCTGGTACGTGTAGTTCTGTACCTGAGGCTACGCCCGTATCCCGGTCCCGGATAGCAGGAGCACGTGCTTCCCGTCATGCCCCGCCGGGCCGGCCGGGAACGCCACGCCGCGGGGACGGTGAACGCCGGGATGACTAGTTCTTCCCTGGCGGCTGACCGGCCTGCGGGGCTTCGGCCAGCCGGGCGTGCAGCCGTTCCCGGATCTGCTCCGGGGTGTAGCTGCGACGGCGGCGCTCGGCGCGGGCGATCACTACCCCGGTGGCGGCGACGCCCGCGAAGGCGGCCAGTCCCAGTACCTTCCACCAGCGCACCTGCTCAGGGTAGACCGTGCTTAGGTGAGAGCGTGACCGCGGTGAGCATCGCCCTTGATGAGGCCCTGGATGTGACGCGCACGGGTGACGTGTGGCTGTTCCGCGGGCGCACGGCAGCCGACCGGGCGATCCAGGTGGCGACCAACAGCCCGGTCAACCACGTCGGGATGTCCGTCGTCATTGACGACCTGCCGGCCGCTGATGTGGCATGCCGAGCTGGGCCGGTCCCTGCCCGACCTGTGGTCGGGACGGCGCCAGCGCGGGGTCCAGCTGCATGACCTGCGGGGCGCGGTCATGACCTGGGGCCTCCGGTATGGCCAGCGGGCCTGGCTTCGCCAGCTCGATGGCGGGGTGACCCGCGAGATGGAGGACGCGGTGCTGCGCACGATCGCCCGGCTGGACGGCACGCCTTTCCCGTCCACCGCCCGGCTGGCGTCGCGGTGGCTGGCCGCGCGGGCGCCGGCCATCCGGCACCGGCCGCGTGATGACGGGGTGGAGAGCGCCTACTGTGCGGAGGTGCTGGCCATCACCTACCAGGCCATGGGGTTGCTTCCTGGCCAGCGCCATCCGAACTGGTATGACGCCGGGCGTTTCTGGAGCGGCGACAGCCTCGGCCTGTCCACCGGGTTCCGGCTGGGCGGCGAGATCGCGGTGCGCGTCCCGGAAGCCTGACGGGCACCGTCCCCGGCCCGGGCCGCATGCGGCCCAGGCCCGCCGAGCCGTTCGTCCTAGGGGGACGCCGTGCCGGTGGCCGAGGGAGCGGGGGTGACCACGGAGGAGGGCGATGTCGCGGGAGCGGGGGCCGGGCGTGTCCCGGCCGGGGACACCGAACTCCGTGGCCGGGCGCCGGCGGTCGGCTTCGGCGTGCTCGCCGGCCTGGTCCGCGTGGTTGGTTTCGGTGTAGCTGCTGGCGGTGGCGTGGTGGCTGCGGGCAAGGCGGGGGCTGTCGTCGTCGCCGGGGTCACGGCTGCGGTCTGTGGCGGCCTGACCAGCAGGTAGGTGGCCAGGGTGAGCAGGAAGACGGCGGTCAGGATCCAGGTGGAGATCCGCACCCGCCGCATCAGGCGGTCCCGGCCGGCTCGGCCGTCTCCAGGTCGGCCGGCAGGCGGATGCCCTCGCGCCGCAACCCGGCCGTGATCCGCACCCGCAGGATCCGCCCGACCTCGAACTGCTTGCCGGGCAACGTCCTGGCGACCATGCGGACCTGGAATTGGTTCAGGTCGATGCTCTGCACGCCCATGACGGCCGGGGGGTCCAGCAGCAGCCCGCGCACGCCCGGCTCCTGGTACGCCTCATTCCCGATCAGCCGCAGCAGGTCACTCACCCGGTGGACGTCCACGGCCGCGGGCACCGGCACGTCCACCACGGCGCGCGCCCAGTCGCGCGACAGATTGGTCACCTGGCTGATCTGGCCGTTGGGGGTGATGACCACCTCGCCGTCGGCGGTCCGCACCGTGGTCACCCGCAGCGTGACGTCCTCGACCGTCCCGATCGCGGGACTGGACTGGCCCGGCACCGTAAGGCTGATGAGGTCGCCGAAACCGTACTGGCGCTCCGTGATGATGAAGAAGCCGGCCAGGATGTCCTGGACGATGCGCTGCGCACCGAAACCCAGGGCCACCGCCACCACGGCCGCCGGGGCGACCAGGCTCGTCACGGGGATGCCGAGGCGCGCCGCGATGAGCACCCCGGCCACGCAGTAGATGACCACCAGGCTGGCCCAGGTGATCACCTGGGCCAGCGCGTGCCGGTGCTTGGACGCCTCCGAGCGGACCAGCGAATCCGTCTCCTGGGCGTTGGCGTCGATCCGGTCCGTGATCCTCGCGCCCGCCCAGGCCGCGACGCGCGTGAGCAGGATCGTCCCGGTCACGAGCAGCACGATCTCCAGGCCACTGCCGCGCGCCCAGGTATCGATGCCGGTCAGTGACGTCATGCCTGGCCCGGCCGAGATCACATCCTGGCTACTTGCCGCTGCAGCGCGGTCGCGACACTGGCCGCGTCAGCCAGGTCGAGCTCGCCGCGCAACTCGACGACCACCTGGCCGTCGTGTCCGCGGGTACTCAGGTCCACTCGGGCCATCAGGGGCGCCTTCCTGCTTTGCTCCAGCGGCAGGGCAGGGTCCGGGCCGAGCGGCGAACTCACCAGCTTCCCTGCCGACACTACGCCGCAGGCGGGCCGGTGTCGTGCGGGCGCCAGGTGTCGTGCGTCACTCGGCGGGCCGCCGGCGGGCATGGGAAGGGTGCCGTGGCCGTCGCCGCCCGCAAGCCGCCACCGCGGCCGTCAGGTGCCGGGCTGGTGCGCCGGTGCCTGAGGTGCCCCGGCGAGCATGGCTGCGGGATCGCCCCGGCCGGTCATGGCCGCGTCCATGGCGGCCTGGGCGGGCGCCGCCGCGGTGCCTGAGGGAATGACCAGCAGGTTGATCATGTCGTGGGCGTCCGCGGTGACGCTGATGGTATGGCGGGGAATGGTGCTGAACGAGTCGACCCGGATGACGTGGCCGGCCCCGGCGGGCACCCGGCGGGGGATGTCGTCCCATTCGTCGACGTGCACGGACAGCCGGTGCACGTGCACTCCCGGCCGGGAGTCCAGCGCGGCGATGAGGCCGGGCAGTTCCGCAGTCGCGTTCCGCGACTGCGGCCACCACCCTCCGTCAACGGCTCCGCGGCGGCTGAGTGCGGGGTCGAAGCTGAGCCGCGGGGGCGGCCCGGCTCGGTGGCCGGGGAGCTCTGCGCGGCTGGCTGGGGCGCTGTCCGGTGGTGTCGGCGTCTGGTGCCGCTGGCTGTGCCATGGCTTACTTCCTTCCGGCACCGGGGACCGGGCCAGTGCGTGGCCGTCCCGGCTGGCCTCGGCGCCACTGCCCGCCGGCTCATCCCTGGTGCCCGCTCCAGTTTATATGCGCACTAGAAAACTAGCAATATTTTTCTAGAAAACCGTTAGGCGGCGGCGGGCTGACTTGCCGATGGCGTTGAGGTAGCGCAGGGCCTGCGCGTAGGAGCCGACCAGGCTGGTCTGGCAGTAGGGCAGGTCCCGCTGCGCGCAGAACGCCCTGATCATCGCCTGGGAGTGGCGCAGGTTGGGCCGGGGCATGGACGGGAACAGGTGGTGCTCGATCTGATAGTTCAGGCCGCCCAGGGCGAGGTCGGTGAGCCAGCCACCGCGGACGTTGCGGGAGGTGAGTACCTGCCGGCGCAGGAAGCCGCTCCGGTCGGTGGCGTCCAGGATGGGCATGCCCTTGTGATTGGGCGCGAATGACGCGCCGAGGTACAGGCCGAACAGGCCTTGCTGCACCACGATGAACGCCACGGCCTTGACCGGGGAGAGGACCAGGAACACCACGGTGAGGTAACCCGCCACGTGGACGGCGAGCAGCCCCGCCTCCCAGGCCCGGTAACGGGAGGGCCGGCTGATCAGCGCGCGGATGCTCGCCACGTGCAGGCTGACCGCTTCCAGCAGCAGCATCGGGAAGAACAGGAACGCCTGGAAGCGGAACGCCAGCCGGCCCAGGCCCCGGCCGGCGTGCGCCTGGGACTCGGTGAAGGCCAGCACGCCGATCACGATGTCGGGGTCCGCGCCTTCCTGATTGGGGTGAGCGTGGTGGCGGTTGTGCTTACTGACCCACCAGCCGTAGCTCAGCCCGATGCCCAGGTTGCCGAGCACGACGCCGAGGATGTGGTTGCCCGGCCGGGAACGGAAGATCTGCCGGTGCCCGGCGTCGTGGCCCAGGAAGCCGACCTGGGTGAACATGACCGCCAGGAAAGCGGCCACCGCCAGCTGCCACCACGAGTCGCCGAGCACGACGAAGGCGGCCCACCCCGCGGCCAGCAGCACGGCGGTGACCATGATCTTCCAGGCGTAGTACCGCGGCCGCCGGTCCAGCAGCCCGGCCGCCCTGATCTGCCGGGACAACTCGGCATACTCGGTGCCCCGGGGCGCCGGGGCTGGGGTGCCGGGCGGTAGCAGCTGGCCTGACCGGGCAGGCCCTGCTTCGAGGGATGCCACCGGGAACTCCTAACAAGCACATCGTGGTCGTCTGGTGATGTGCCGCCGGGGTCCAGAGCAGCGAGGCCGGCCCAGCGCCCGTGCTGGGAGGACGGCGCTGGCCCGGGGGGGATGCTTGCTCTGACAGTACTCTGGCCCGGCTACCGGCGGGTATCCAGAGTCAGCCGGCCAGGTGAGCGTCAGGAGTCGGGCCGGCGGCCCCGGGCCGCGGCGGGGCAGTGCCGCCGGAGGGCCGTTGAGGAGCGTGTGGGGGCGGCCGGTGAACGTCGATCTAAGCTCGCTTGATGTGAGCAGGCATGAGGTCGTGCTGTTGCACGGCCAGCCGGGTTCGGGCTCGGACTGGCAGCAGGTCGCTGACCGGCTGCCGCCCGCGCTCCATGTCGTGGCGCTGGACCGGCCCGGGTACGGGGCCAGCCCGCTGCCCGCGGGAGGCTTCGCGTACGGCGCCCGCGCGGTGCTGGCGGAGCTGGATGCGCGGGGCATCGGGCGGGCGGTGCTGGTCGGCCACTCCTACGGGGGAGGCGTGGCGCTGTCGGTGGCCCAGCTGGCACCCGAGCGGGTCGAGGCGCTGGTCCTGCTGGCCAGTGTCGGCCCGGGCTGCCTGACCGGCTGGGACCGGCTGCTGGCCGCGCCGGTGACCGGGGAGGTGTGCGCGGTGACGGCGTGGTGGCTGACCCCGTGGCTGGCCCGGGCCCGGCTGGCGGCCATCGCCCGGCTGCGCCGGCGGCCCATCACCGCCGACGAGCATGTCAACTGGCACGTCTGGGGCCACGCGCACCACGATCACGGGCCGCTGTGGCGCACCTTCCTCACCGAGCAGCGGGCGCTGGCCCACGAGCTCGGCGGCCTCACCGCGTCCCTGGCGGCCGTCGTGCAGCCGGTGCTGCTGATCGCCGACCCGCACGACACGCTCATCCCCGTCGGCGCCACCCATCAGCTGGCCGCTGCCCTGCCCGATGCGCGCGTTCAGCTGCTGGACCAGATCGGCCACCACCTGCCCCGCCGCGGGGCACCCCAGATCGCGGCGGCGATCACCGAGTTCCTGGCCGCCCTGGACAGCCGCCCGGCACCAGCCTGACCCAGGACCGAAGGCGTCCCGGCGCCAGCCTGACCTCACTGGCAATTTTTTTCTAGAAATGCTGGTACTCTTATGGCATGGGCAGCTGGAGCTTCCTGAGTAACCACGGCCGGGTGCTGCTGCTTCTCGCGCACGACCCGGGGGTGCGGCTGCGCGACATCGCGATCACCCTGGGCATCACGGAGAGAAGCGCTTACGGCATCGTCACCGACCTGACCGGCGCGGGCTACATCAGCAAGCACAAGGACGGACGGCGCAACCGCTACCAGATCCAGGGGCACCTGCCGCTGCCCGAGCCCACCGGCCGCGAGCGGACCATCGGCGAGGTCCTCGCCCTGCTCGCGGGCACCGGCGCCGGCCGTGGCCGGCGAAAGGCGCCGCTGAGCGGCCGTGGCATCCGGTGCGCTCCAGCACGCGGCAGCCGCCAGGCCGCCCGTCCCGCTCACTCCGAGGAGGCTCCTCATGGACCCCGGTAACGAGACAACTCCCAGCCTGGCCCTTTCCGCCCGGACCGTGGCCGGCATCACCGTCGCTGAACTGGCCGGCGAACTCGGCATCGGCTGCGCTCCGGCCCTGCGCGAGCAGCTTCTCGGCTTGCTCCGGCCGGGCCCGGCCCGGCTCGTCCTCGACCTGTCCAAGGTGAGCTCGTGTGACGCCAACGGGCTCGCAGTGCTGGTCGGCGCCGGGCGCCGGGCCAGCCTGCTGGGCGGGTTCCTGCGCCTGGCAGCGGTTCCGCCGCAGGTGGACCGGGTGCTGCACAGCACGGGACTGCACCGTCACCTCGGCGTGTTCCCTACCGTCCAGGCCGCGATAGCCAGCCCGCGGGTTCCGCTGCACGGCGCCCGCTGGTCAGTTGCGGGACAATCCGGCGGCCTGGGCCAGGCTGCTAGCCTTACGGAGCCGGGATCCCTCACCGGGCGGCGGCGGCCAGGCGGCGGCCCTGCTGCAGCACGGAGATCATCGCGAGCGTCAACTCCGCGCCCTGGTTACGGCTGCGGCTGGCCGGCCCGAGGCCGTCGCAGCCGCCGCCCGTCTGCTCGTCGAGCATCGGCACCCTCGCATCGTTGTCACCGAGGAACCAGGCCACGCTCATCTGGGCGCCCGCCAGCCAGCTGGTGTCCCCGGTCACCGCGGCCGCGCGCATGCACGCGTCCGCCAGGGCGGCCACCTCCATCGGCTGCTGGTCGAACGCGGGGCGCATCTCGCCGGGGCCCCAGCCCCCGGCCGGCACCACCGACAGGTGGCCATCCCGGGTCTCGGCCGCCAGCAGCCACTCCAGCATGCGGAGCCCGTTGCGCAGCACCCGGTCCTGGCCCAGTTTCCAGCCTGCCACGATGACGGCCTCGGCGATCGCGGCGTTCGCGTAGCTCAGCCGGGGCGCCGGCCACGGCCAGGCCGGGTCGGCCGGCGGCTCACCGATAACGGTGCTGGCCTTGGCGAGAAGCGTGAGCGCGCCGGAATGGCCGCGCCATTTGTCGAGTATCTCGGCCGCGCCGAGCGCCGCGAACGCCATCGCGTGCGGCCGCACCGAGGAGACTTGCGCGCTCAGGCCGAACCGGGTGAAGGATTCCTCGCGCATCCCCGTGGTGGGGCCCCGTGCGGCCGCGGTGCCCAGGGCCCACAGGGAACGGCCCCAGCAGTCCTGCGTCCCGGGCTGGCCGTGCCACCGGCGGTCGTAGCCGAGCCGGTCGCGGAACGTTCCGTCGGGCGCCTGCGCCTGCGCGAGGAAGTGCAGGTAGCGGCGGCCGAGGATGACGAGTTCCTGGGATGGCGACGGCTCCCGGCACACCACCACGAGGCCGCGGGCGACGTCGTCCACGCGGTAGCCATGGTCGTGCCGGGGCACGATCCCCTCGGCGTGCTCGAGCAGGCCGATGTGATCGGTCAGCCGCAGCAGGTGCCGGAACGGCGCATGCGGGTAACTCATGCGGCGGCCCCGGCCGGGGACGCGTGCACCGCCGCCGTCCCGGCCCGCGCGCTGAGCGGGCGGACCGCGCGCGGCGCCTCTGCCGATGGCGCCAGGATCAGCTCTTCGAGTTGCCGGACGATGGTCGCCGGCGGGATCGGCCGCGGCTGGGCGAATACTTTCAGCAGCGCGTCCACGGACTGCCCGACGGTGAACCGTGCCCCGGCGTCCAGCCGCGCGGCCGGGGAGAGCGGCCCGCTGTCCACCGCCGCGCGGATACCCCAGGCGAGCGCCTCGGCGTTGTCCGGCGGGACGAGCACCACGCCGCCGCAGTCGGTCTCGGGCAGGCCGCCATCATCGGAGGCGACGACCCGGCAACCCGAATGCTGGGCCTCGATCGAGACAATGCCGAAGGTCTCGTGCCAGTACTGGCTGTTGGAGGGCATCACCACGATGTCGTGGCCGGCCATCAGCGCCGCCATCCTGGCCGGCGTCTTGCAGGTGGCCACCACGGAGATTCCGGGGTGCTCGCCGAGCAGCCGCTCGATGATCTTCCCCTGCGGCTTGTCCGCGCCCGCGGTCGTCGCGGTGAACTCCAGGGCCGGATCCTGCTCGATGATGTCGATGTGCAGGGTCTCCAGCAGGGTGTAGATGCCTTTCTCCGGGCTCAGCCGCCCGGCGAACAGGACGCGGGTCTTCCCGGTCTCGTTGCCCGGCCGGGGCTGGGCCGCGAAGCACGGTTCGGCGAATGGGTACACGACGCTGATCGTCGCGACGTCGACGTCCAGGTATCCCGACCATAGCGAGGCCGCGTACCGGCTGGTGGCGATCAGGGTCCGGTCCCTGGTCCCCTCCGTCGGCAAACGCTTTCTTCTGTTCCCGGATCGGCGGCGGGTTGTGCAGGATAAGGAACGCCGGATACCTGGTCGCCGTGGTGTGCGGTTCGTTGACGAAGACGACGGTGCTGTCGAGCTCGCCGACCCCGGCCAGCGTCGGCAGTGACCGGAATGGGATGCCGGTGAATTCGTCCCGGCCGTCGCCGGCGCCCAGGCCGACGGTGACCACCTGTGCTGGTATGCCCCGCCTGGTCAGTTCCCGGACCTGGCCGACGGTGTAATTCTCCGAGCCGCCGGTGCCAGCGGGCAGGGGATTTCCGGGGGACCAGATGAACGATATCAATTTCTGCTGCCTACGTTTCTTGTGGCTAAGGTGCCGGTAAACGCCAAGGGTGCATTGCGGACCGCTGCCAGGCCCGCGACGGGGCTGCAGCCTGGTCTGGGCGCGAAATGCTCGAAACCGGAATGCCGGTAAATCAACGGCATTGGTAATGGTGAGCATTGACAGCCAATGGCACCATACCATGAGGGCGGCAGCCAGTGCGGCAGCGTGATCGCGGGGCCGGTCAGTCGGCCAGGGCCACCTCGATGCCGGGCTGGTCCTCGCCTGCGAGCAGGGCCAGGATTTCGCCGACGGTGCGCTCCCGGCCGGCGGGGTCGGGCAGCGGCAGGTGCGCCTGGATCTGGTACCGGTTGCGGCGCCCGTCCTTCTCCTTGACCACGTAGCCGGCCTCGGCCAGGTCGGTGACGATGCCGTAGGCGCTGCGCTCGGTGATGCCCAGCCTGGCCGCGATGTCGCGCAGGCGCACCCCCGGGTCGGCGGCGATGCACAGCAGCACCCGGGCGTGGTTGGTCAGGAAACCCCAGCTTGCCACGCCTTCAGGTTACCATGATCTTTCTAGAAATTCATTGCTAGTTTCTGTTGCCAGCGTAGCGTCAGCAGGGAACGTCACGCCAGGGACGCGGTCAACCCCAAGGCACCGACCAGGTGATCACGAGCACCAGTACCGCGGTCAAGGTGCTGCCCCTTGAGGAGCCCAGGGATACCCATGGCGATGCCCCTCTCATGGCCGGGAAGTCCGTTCTCGTCACCGGGGGCACCGGGGGCCTCGGCCGGGCCACCGCCATCGGGCTCGCCGCCCTGGGCGCCCGGGTCGGCATCACCGGCCGCGATCAGGCGCGTACGGCCGCGGCCGCGGCCGGCATCCGCGCCGCGACGGGCAACACCGCCATAGACGCCTTTGCCGCCGACCTGTCCTCCCAGGCGGAGGTCCGCCGCCTGGCCGCCCAGGTGGCTGGCACCTACCCGCGCCTGGACGTGCTGGTCAACAACGTCGGCGGGTGCTGGGCTCACCGGCACGTCACCGCCGACGGCCTCGAACGCACCTTCGCGCTCAACCACCTCGCGCCCTTCCTGCTGACCAGCCTGCTGCTGGACCGGCTCATCGCCAGCGCGCCCGCCCGGGTCGTCACCATCTCCTCCGGCGTCCAGGCCAGGGGCCGATCGACTTCGCCGACCTGCAGGGCGAGCAGCAGTACTCCGGGCAGCGTGCCTACAGCCAGTCGAAACTGGCCAACGTGATGTTCACCTACGAGCTGGCCCGCCGCCTGGAAGGCACCGGGGTCACCGCCACCGTGCTCCATCCTGGCGTGGTGCGCACCAGCTTCGGTGCGGAAGACCCGGTGGCGCACTTCGCCCTCCTGATCCGCGTGGCGGGCCCGTTCATGAAGACCCCGGCCCAGGGTGCGGCCGCCCCGGTCTACCTCGCCTCCTCCCCACAGGTGGCAGGCGTCACCGGCTGCTACTTCGCCCAGGGCAAGCCCAAGACCGCCAACCCGGCCGCCTACGACCCCGCGGCCGCGGCCCGGCTGTGGCAGGCCAGCGCCGGCCTGGCCGGCCTGACCGCACCGTGAGCAGCCGCCCGGCCGTCCCCGGTCCGGCTCCATTAGCCGCGGGTCAACCTTTTGTTTGCCGATTATTCAGCCTGCCGGGATGGCGCGGAACGCCAGGCCAAAAAGAAATGCACAACGCTCCGGCGGTTAGCCGATCGAGTGGCCCGCGGGATGGGTAATCATCACCCTCCGCAGGTGATGAACCGAGCCCTGTCCCAGCGGTTAGAAAGGAACCGGGATCGGCCGCGATTGCCGTGCGCGGCAAATCACCGCAGTGGATGTGACCTGGCGCCGCACAAGAGGATGCCGCGTTGCATCGGGACGACAGGGGAAGACAGTGACTGCTGAGCGGGACCGGGTGGCTGGGTTCGGGCGGCTGGAGGACGGGCTGCTCCAGGCGGGCGAGTGGTACCGGTGGGGACCGTACGTCAGCGAGCGCCAGTGGGGCACGGTGCGCGAGGACTACAGCGCGGACGGTGAGGCGTGGGATTACCTGCCGCATGATCACGCGCGGTCCCGTGCCTACCGCTGGGGCGAGGACGGGCTAGCCGGGTTCTGCGACGTGGAGCAGCGGCTGTGCCTGGGACTGGCGCTGTGGAACGGGCAGGACCCGATCCTCAAGGAGCGGGCGTTCGGGCTGACCGGAGCCCAGGGCAACCACGGCGAGGACGTCAAGGAGTACTGGTGGTACCTGGACGCGGTGCCGAGCCACGCCTGGAACCGGTGGCGTTATCACTATCCGCAGTCCGCCTTCCCTTACCAGGACCTCATCGACCAGAACGCGGCCCGCAACCGGGAGGAACCCGAGTACGAGCTGCTGGACACCGGGGCGTTCGACGGTGACCGGTACTGGATCACCGAGGTGCACTACGCCAAGGCCGGCGCCGATGACCTGCTGATGTCCATTCAGGTGACCAACGCGGGCCCGGAGACCGCGACGCTGCACGTGCTGCCGACCGCGTGGTTCCGCAACACCTGGTCCTGGGACGTGGATGCGCCCAAGCCGGCCATGCGGGCGGCCGGTGATTCGGCGGCGGGCATCGATCATCCACTCTTCGGCGCGCTGGAACTGCTGGCCGGCCCGGGGCCGGACGGGACCCAGCCGACGGCATTGTTCTGCGAGAACGAGACCAACGACCAGCGGCTGTTCGGCTCCGCGGCGCTCACGCCGTACCCGAAGGACGGCATCAACGACCACGTGGTGAGCGGGGCGGCCACCGTCAATCCGGAACGGACCGGCACCAAGTGCTCGTTCTGGTACCAGCTCACGGTCCCGCCGGGGGAGACGGCCGAGGTGCGGCTGCGGCTGCGCCCGCCGGCTGCGAAAGCGCCCCGGGGAAAGGCGGCCGACCCGCTCGGCGCCGAGTTCGACCAGGTGATCGCCCAGCGGCGGGCCGAGGCCGACGAGTTCTACGCCGAGCTGACCCCGGCGACGGCCGATGCCGATGAGGCGATGGTGATGCGGCAGGCGTTCGCCGGGATGCTGTGGAGCAAGCAGCTGTACTACTACGACGTGGCCCGCTGGCTGGACGGCGACCCCACCCAGCCGGCCCCGCCGCCGCAGCGGCTGGCCGGGCGGAACTCCCGGTGGCGCAACTTCAACGCGTTCGACATCATGTCGATGCCGGACAAGTGGGAGTACCCGTGGTTCGCGGCCTGGGACCTGGCCTTCCACTGCGTGACCCTGGCCCATGTGGACCCGGCGTTCGCGAAGTACCAGCTGATCCTGTTGTGCCGGGAGTGGTTCCAGCACCCGGACGGCGCGCTGCCCGCGTATGAGTGGGACTTCGGTGACGTGAACCCGCCGGTGCAGGCGTGGGCGGCGCTGGAGCTGTTCGCCATCGACGGGGGCCGCGACATCGAGTTCCTCAGCCGGGTGTTCGACAAGCTGCTGGTCAACTTCACCTGGTGGGTGAACCTGGAGGACGCCGAGGGCAACAACCTGTTCGAGGGCGGCTTCCTCGGCCTGGACAACATCGGCCCGATCGACCGCTCGCACCTGCCGGTCGGCGGCACCCTGGAGCAGTCCGACGCCACCGGCTGGATGGGGTTCTACGCGATCGCCATGGGCGGCATCGCCGCCGTGCTGAACCGGTCCGGGCAGCGGCCGGCCCAGGACCTGGTGCTCAAGTTCCTCGAGCATTTCGCCGCCATCCGCCGCGCGCTTGAAGGCCAGGGCCTGTGGGATGAGGCCGACGGGCTCTACTACGACCGGCTGATCACGCCGTCCGGGCAGTGCGTGCCGGTGCGGCACCGGTCGATGGTGGGCATCATCCCGGCCCTCGCCGCCGCGGTCATCGAGGAGAAGGACCTGGAACGCGCGCTGGTGGTGGGCAAGCAGTTCGCGGACCTCGTGGGGCAGGATGGCCTCAGCGACACCTCCAAGCTCCGTGAAACCGGCGTCCTGCGCGGGGAGCCGGGCCACCAGCGGCTGCTGCTCAGCCTGTGCGGCCCGGCCCGGCTGGAGCGGCTGCTGGGCTGGCTGTTCAACGAGAGCGAGTTCCTGTCCCCGCATGGCCTGCGGGCCCTGTCGGCCTGGCACCGTGAACATCCCTACGAATTCGAGGTCGAGGGCATCCGGGCCAGCGTCGACTACGAGCCGGCCGAATCGACCACGTCCATGTTCGGCGGCAACTCCAACTGGCGCGGCCCGGTCTGGTTCCCGCTGAACTACCTGGTGGTCAGCGTGCTGGGGCGCTACCACCGGTTCTTCGGCGACGACTTCACCATCGAGTACCCGACCGGGTCGGGCCAGCAGCTCACCCTGGACCTGGTCGCCCAGGACCTGTCCGACCGGCTCATCTCGATCTTCACCCGCGGGCCGGACGGCCGCCGGCCCTGCTTCGGCGGGACCGAGAAGCTGCAGAACGATCCGGCCTGGCGGGACAACCTGGTCTTCAGCGAGTACTTCCACGGTGACAACGGGGCCGCGATCGGCGCCGCGCACCAGACCGGCTGGACCGGCCTGATCGCCGACGTGATCCGGCGCCGCCACGGCGGGGTCCGCGCCGTCGGCGACGTCATCCGGGAGGTCGGGCAGGAGGGCCGGCCATGACCGCCGGGTCGGGGCACCCGGTCACCGCGCTGCCCGGAAGCCAGTTCCCGCTGGGCGCCACCGCCCGTGCTGGGGGCACGAACTTCGCGGTGGCCTCGGCCGCCGCGGACGGGATGCTGCTCTGCCTGTTCGACGAGGGCGGCACGGAGACCCGGATTCCGCTGACCGATTACGACGCCGGGGTCTGGCATGGCTTCGTGCCGGGGATCGGGGCAGGCCAGGCCTATGGGTACCGGGCCACCGGGCCCTACGACCCGGGTCGCGGCATCCGCTGTAATCCGGCCAAGCTGCTGCTCGACCCCTACGCGCGGGCCGTCAGCGGATCGGTCACCTTCGGGCCTGAGGTGCTGGGCTACGCGGGCGGCGATCCGGACACCCCGAGCGCCGCGGACTCCGCCGCCAGCGTGCCACGGAGCCTGGTGGTGGCCGGCGACGCATTCCGCTGGCGGGACGGCATCCATCCGGGCCGCCGGTTCTCCGACACGATCATCTACGAACTGCACGTCAAGGGCTTCACCATGCGCCATCCGGGGATTCCGCCGGAGCTGCGCGGAACGTATGCCGGACTGGGTCATGAAGCGGCCATCGCCCACCTGCTCGACCTCGGGGTGACCGCCGTCGAGCTGCTGCCGGTGCACGAGAGTGTCCCCGAGTCGTTCCTGCTCCAGCGCGGGCTCACCAACTACTGGGGCTACAACACCATCGGCTACTTCGCCCCGCACCAGGGCTACTCGGCGGCGGTCCGGGCCGGGAAGCCGGGCGGCCAGGTCGAGGAGTTCAAGGCGATGGTGGACGCGCTGCACGCGGCGGGGCTCGAGGTGCTGCTCGACGTGGTGTTCAACCACACCGCGGAGGCCAGCGAGCTCGGGCCGACGCTGTGCTTCCGCGGCCTGGACAATCCCGCGCTACTACCGGCTGGAACCCGGCGACCCGCGCCACTACGTCGACACCACGGGCTGCGGCAACTCGCTGAACGCGGGCGACCCGGTGACGCTTCAACTGATCATGGATTCGCTGCGGTACTGGATCACCGAGATGCACGTCGACGGCTTCCGTTTCGACCTCGCCACCACGCTCGGCCGCCAGGATGGCGGCTTCGAGGAGGTGTCCGCGTTCTTCGACATGGTCGCCCAGGACCCGGTGGTGTCCCGGGTCAAGCTGATCGCCGAGCCGTGGGATGTCGGCCAGATCGACAGCTACGACCTGGGCCGGTTCCCGCCGCTGTGGCGCGAATGGAACGGCAAGTACCGGGACACCATGCGCGACTTCTGGCGCAGTCACCCGGTCGGCCTGGGTGAGTTCGCCACCCGCTTCTGCGGGTCATCGGACCTTTACGCCGGCGAGCGCCGCCGCCCCACCGCGTCAGTGAACCTGATCACCGTGCACGACGGCTTCACCCTGCGCGACCTGGTCTCCTACAACGACAAGCACAACGAGGCCAACGGGGAATCGAACCACGACGGGACCAGCGACAACCGCTCGTGGAACTGCGGGGCGGAAGGCCCGGCCGATGATCCCGCCATCCGCGCGCTGCGCGCGCGCCAGTCCCGGGCCATGCTGACCACCCTGCTGCTGTCGTTCGGTGTCCCGATGCTGCTGGGCGGCGATGAACTCGGCCGGACCCAGCAGGGCAACAACAACGCCTACTGCCAGGACAACGAGATCGCCTGGGTGGACTGGTCCCAGCCCGACACGCAGCTCCAGGACTTCACCCGCCGCCTGGTCGCCTTCCGCAGGCAGCACCCCGTGTTCCGCCGCCGACGTTTCCTGGGCGGCACCGAGGCGTCGGAACTGCGCTGGTTCACCCCGTCCGGATCCGGGATGACCGGCAGCGACTGGTCGGATCCCAACGCCCTGGCCATCGCGCTCTACCTGGACGGATCCGACGCCCCGGACCGGGCCGCGGACGGCACGCCGCTGGTCGACGACGACTTCCTGGTCCTGGTGAACGCGTGGTGGCAGCCGCTCGAGTTCACCCTCCCCGCCATCAGGCCGCACGCAGCCTGGCGCATCGAGATCGACAGCTACGACCCGGCGCTGCCCGGCGGCTCCGCGGCCGCGCCGCGGACCGCCGGTGAGCACGTCACGGTCGGTCCCCGGGCCGTCGTGGTGCTCTCCGACCCGCGCCGGGGCTAGCCGGGCGGCGAGGCCGGGCCCGCTGATCCTGCACCGCACGACGAAAGGAGCGGCGCATGTGCCGCTGGCTTGCCTATACGGGGTCGGCTGTCCTGCTCGCAGATGTGCTTTATACCCCGGCGCATTCGCTGATCGATCAGAGCCTGCACTCCAAGCTCGGCGCTGAGACGACGAACGGCGACGGCTTTGGCGTCGGCTGGTATGGCGCCGCGCCGGTCCCAGGGGTCTTCCGCAGCATCGAGCCGGCCTGGAATGACCAGAACCTGCGGGAGATCGCGGGCCACGTGCGCTCGCCGCTGTTCTTCGCGCACCTTCGCGCGGCGATCGGGTCGGCGGTTCAGCAGACGAATTGCCATCCGTTCCGGCACGGCCGCTGGCTGTTCATGCACAACGGGTTCATCGATGGTTTCGCGGCGATGAAACGGGATCTTGTCCTCACCGTCGATGAATCGCTCTTTCCCGAGATAAAGGGGCAGGCGGACACCGAGGTCCTGTTCTACCTGGCGCTCACGTTCGGTCTCGAGGACGATCCGCCCGGGGCGGTGGCGCGGGCCATCGGCTTCGTCGAGGCTTGCGGCCAGCAGCGGGGCGTCAAGTACCCGTTCCAGGGCACGATCGCGACGACCGACGGCGAGACCCTGTGGGTGTTCCGCTACTCGAGCGAGGGGAAGTCGCGGTCGCTGTTCTTCAGCCGTGATGTCCGCGCGGTCCGGCAGCTGTATCCGGACCGGGAGATCCTGTTCGAGATGTCCGATGACACGCGGCTGGTGGTCTCCGAGCCCGTTGGTGATCTCCCCGGTGCCTGGAACGAGATGCCCGAAGGCAGCTACGGCGTGGTCGGCCACGGAGGGGACCGGCTGCAGCGCTTCGCCCCCGAGCCCCCGGCGACCATCCGCTGACGGCCCGCGGTCCGGCCGCGGTCCGCCCGCGGTCCGGCCCGGCGGAATACCCTGGCGCCCCCGCTGTTGGGATACATGCAAACGCATATATCTGGGTTCGGAGGCAGGCCATGCAGTTCGGGATCTTCTCGGTCAGTGACATCACCCGGGATCCCGTGTCGGGGGAGACGCCGAGCGAGGCGGAGCGGATCGACGCGGCGGTGCGGATCGCGCAGAAGACCGAGGAGGTCGGCCTGGACGTGTTCGCGATCGGCGAGCACCACAACCCCCCGTTCTTCTCGTCCGCGCCGACCACGCTGCTGGCGTATATCGCGGCGACCACGAAGAAGCTGATCGTGACCACCTCGACCACGCTGATCACGACGAACGACCCGGTGCGCATCGCGGAGGAGTACGCGATGCTGCAGCACCTGTCGAAGGGCCGGATGGACCTGATGCTGGGACGCGGCAACACGGCGCCGGTCTATCCGTGGTTCGGGCAGGACATCCGGCAGGGGCTGCCGCTGGCACTGGAGAATTACAACCTGCTGCACCGGCTGTGGCGCGAGGACGTCGTGGACTGGCAGGGGAAGTTCCGGACTCCGCTGCAGGGATTCACGTCGATCCCGCGGCCGCTGGACGACGTGCCGCCGTTCGTCTGGCACGGCTCGATCCGCACCCCCGAGATCGCCGAGCAGGCGGCGTACTACGGCGACGGCTTCTTCGCCAACAACATCTTCTGGCCCAAGGAGCACTACATGCGGCTGATCCGGTTCTACCGGCAGCGCTACGCCCACTACGGCCACGGCACCGAGCAGCAGGCCATCGTCGGCCTGGGCGGCCAGGCCTACCTGGCCCGGAACTCCCAGGATGCCAAGCGGGAGTTCCGCCCCTACTTCAACGAGGCGCCGGTCTACGGGAACGGGCCGTCGATGGAGGACTTCAGCGAGCTCACGCCGCTGTCGGTGGGCAGCCCGCAGGAGGTCATCGACAAGACGCTGACCTTCCGCGAGCACTTCGGCGACTACCAGCGCCAGCTGTTCCTGATGGACCACGCCGGCCTGCCGCTGAAGACCGTGCTGGACCAGCTGGAGCTGCTCGGCGGCGAGGTCGTGCCGGTGCTGCGCCAGGAGACCGCCGCCCGGCGCGACCCGGACGCGCCCGACGCCCCGACCCACGCCAGCCTGGTCACGGCGAAGTACGGCGACCAGGCTCCGCGCCAGCCGCGGCCCGAACGCGAACCGCGGCGACAACGTCACGGGCTCGTCCCCTTACACCGACACGGCCCCGGAACTCCAGACCGTGTACCCGGGCCTGTGATGCCGGGCACCAGGCACCTGGCCAACGACGCGTGGGAGGCCCTGCTGTCCGCTCACGCCGTCCTGCTCAAGCAGTTCGCGGCCGAGGACATCTGGGCGGACATCTCCATGCGGGAGTACGACGTGCTCTACACGCTGTCCAAGTGCCGCCGAGCCGCTGCGCATCAGCGAGCTGAACCGCCACGTCCTGCTCAGCCAGCCGGCCCTGTCCCGGCTGGTGGACCGGCTGGCCGAGCGCGGCCTGGTCGAGCGCCAGCCGGACCCCGCCGACGGGCGCGGGGTCCGGCTGGCGCTCACCGGCGCCGGCCGGGCCCTGCAGCGCCACATCGGGCGCCGGCACGCCCGCAGCGTGGCCGGCGCGCTCACCGCCGGGCTGGACCACGGCGAGCTGCGGCAACTGGAAATGATCTGCCTGAAACTAGCCCGCCAGCCCGCCGCCATGAGCGTGGCGGCCAGCGACAAGAACGAGGACCCGCGCCCATGACCACCCTCCAGGAACCGGAACCGCTGCGGCTGGCGGTGGTCAGCGCCGGCACCAGCGACCCGTCGGCGACCAGGCTGCTGGCCGACCGCACCGCCGGGCGTGCCATGGCCCTGGCGGCCGGTCACGGGACCAGGGTGACGGCCAGCGTCATCGAACTGCGTGAGATCTCCGCCGACATCTCCACCGCGCTGGTGTCACAGCTGATCACGCCGAAACTGCAGCAGGCGGTCACGGCCCTGGGCGAAGCCGACGGCATCATCGCCGCCGCCCCGGTCTACAAGGCCGGCCCCAGCGGCCTGTTCACCTCGTTCTTCCAGGTCCTGGACAACGACCTGGTCATCGGCAAGCCCGTCGTGCTGGCCGCGACGGCCGGGACCGCCCGGCATGCCCTCGTCGCCGACGATCAGATGCGCTCCCAGTTCGCCTACCTGCGCACCATGACCGTGCCGACCGCCCTGTTCGCCGCGCCGGAAGACTGGAGCGACCCGGCCCTGGGCAAGCGCATCGACCGGGCCGCCCTCGAGCTGATCCTGCTGATGGAAAGCGGCTTCGCCCGCAAGATCAGGGACGAGTCCTGGCCGAGCTACCAGCACGAGTTCGGCAGCGCGGGCGGAACCGAGACCTCCATCGACCTCAACACCGACCTCATGCGGCTCGCGACCGGGGGATCCGCCGAATAGGGCCGGGCCGCCGGGGGTAGGAAGTCCGGATCTCGTCCCGGTTGTCCATGATCCGAGGTTACGTTCCGTGCGCGCCGGCGGGAGGTCCCGTCAGTACCTGGAATGACCGGCTCTCCCTGTTTCTCACCTGGTCAATGCGGCTGGTCCCCCGGGGCGGATGATGTGCGGCCTTACGAGGGGCGCGCATCATGGCCCGATGGCGCGTACTTCCATGTGCGGCAGGCGGCCGGGCCCGCCGCCGCGCACCGCCCGCCACCGCTGGCGGGTGCGCCGGTGAGTGCGTCGCAGATCTTCGCCGGCCTGGCGCTCATCGTCGGGCTGGCGGTGGCCTGCCAGGTCATTGCCGCGCGGTTGCGCATCCCGGCGATCATCTTGCTGCTGCCGATCGGGTTCGCGGCGGGCGCGCTGATCACGGCGGTCAACCCGGACAAGATTTTCGGGGCCGCGTTCCCGCCGCTGGTGAGCCTGGCCGTGGCGATCATCTTGTTCGACGGCGGGCTCGACCTGTCCACCAAGGGGCTGGAGGGCGAGCAGCGCCGCGTGGTGAACCGGCTTCGCAACCTGGGCATCCCGATGACCTGGGC
Source organism: uncultured Actinomycetes bacterium (assembly GCA_963840195.1). GTDB lineage: Bacteria > Actinomycetota > Actinomycetes > Streptosporangiales > Streptosporangiaceae > RYN-230. Next base: position 237,249 of record CAWIYD010000025.1, on the reverse strand, counting down.
CGGCGCTGGCTTCTTCGGCGGCCTGCTGCTCGGGCTGTCCGCCAAGGCCGCCATCATGCTCGGTGCGATCCTGATCGTCTCCGGCCCCACCGTCGTGACCCCCATCCTGGCCGCCGCCCGGCCGGGCAGGAAGCTGACCACGATCCTGGGCTACGAGGGCACGACGATCGACCCGATCGGCGCGATCATCGCCGTCGTCGTCTTCAATGAGCTGCAATCGACCCGCACCCACCACCTGCTGCACGGCCTGCTCGCCTTCGCCGCCCGGATCGGGATCGGCGTCGCTGGCGGCGCGGCCGGCGCCCTGGTGCTGTGGCTCCTGCTCAAGAAGCTGCACCTCACCGGCGTCCTCGCTACCCAGGCCATCATCGCCACGGTGATCACCATCGCCGGCTTGTGCGACGCGCTGCGCGATGACACCGGGCTGGTCGCCGCCATCACCATGGGGATCATCCTGGCCAACCTGCCCGGGATCGACCTGCCCGAGGACCGGCCGTTCCTCAAGACCATCGTCCAGCTGGCCATCGGGACGCTGTTCATCTCCATCTCCGCCACCGTGACCCCCGCGTCCCTGCGGGGCGTGATCTGGCCGACACTCGGCCTGGTGGCCCTGCTCGTCGTGGTGGTCCGCCCGGCCGTCGCCGCGGTGGCCACTGTGCGCACCAGCCTGACCACCAAGGAACGGATCTTCGTCGGGTCCATGGACCCGCGGGGCATCGTCGCGGCGTCCACCGCCGCGAGCTTCTCCGCCCCGCTCGTCGCGCTGCACATCGGCGGGGCGGGCAAGCTGCTGCCCGCCACGTTCCTGGTCATCGTGGGGACCGTCGCCATCTACGGCCTCGCCGCCACCCCCCTGGCCAAAGCCCTCGGCCTGCACCAACCCGAGCCCGGGACCGAGCCAGGAGCAGCCGGCGCCGGAACCCGAGGGACAACCACGCTGAACCGCCGTGTCACCCAGGCCGGATGATTTGCCCGGCCGGCGGATGCGCGACGGTGGAGGTATAACCGGGGCGGCTCATGGGGGCAAGGGAGACGACATGGCGAAGCCGGACGCAGTTTTCATCTATATCGGCACCTATCCGACTCCGGACGCGGCGAAGGACGATTACGCCGTGGTCAAGGACCTGCATAAGGCGGGTGCGATCGGCACCTACGACGCCGCGGTGGTCACCAAGGACGACGGCGGCTATGTGCACGTCAACAAGGACGAGATGGCCACCCGGCACGGGGCGTGGGGCGGCGCCGCCGTCGGTGCCCTGGTCGGCATCCTGTTCCCGCCCTCGATCATCGTCGGTGCTGCGGTCGGCGCAGCGGTGGGCGGGGTGGGCGGCCACTTGTGGCGGGGCATGTCCCGCGCCGATGTCAAGGAGTTCGGGGAGATCATCGACGATGGGCAGGCGGCCCTGATCGTCGTGGGCGAGAGCAAGCTGCAGCAGGCGATCGAGAAGGCCGGGCTGAAGGCCGAGAAGCACGTGGCCAAGGAACTCGATGTGAAGGCGAAGGACGTCGACCAGGCCGTCCAGGAAGCCGCCACCGAAGTCAGCTGACCCGCCGGCCCGGGTCAGGGGCGGGCCGCCTCGCCCGGAAGGAGCGCGCGACATGCCGAAGAAGAACTTCGTGGCCATGGGCCAGGCCGGCCTGTCCGGCCGGACCAGGGCGGCCGCCCAGCCGCTTGCCCGCTCGATCGCCCGCCGGACCGGGCGGTCTGAGGCGGACATCCTGGCGCTCATGGGCGGTGTGTTCCTGGCCATGGCGCTGATCAGCTTCCTCCGCAAGGTTGACACCGTCGTCAAGGCCGGGCGATCCGGTCAGGTGCCAGCGGACGACGGGGCCGCCGGCGCAGGCACCGCCGGCCGTGACTGACGGGAGGCTGCCGCTCACCCTCCGGGGGTGATGTCCCGGGGGGTGAGCGGCAGTGGACTGCTGGCATATCGGGCGAAGCCAGCAGCCGTGGGTAGCGGAGTAACCGGGGGAGGGCTTCGTGACTGCCGAACCATCCGTCCGCAGCGCCATCGCCGGCCTGTCCGCCGCGTCGTCCTGCGGCGGGGGCCCCAGCCTGGAGGTGCGCTGGATCATCCCGGGCCGGCTGGCGACGGCGGTGGCCCGGTGGTTCGGGCGGTTCCCGGCCGGGGTGGAGTCACGCGAGGACAGTTACCTCGTGGATCCGCAGTTGCCCGGCCTGTCGGTGAAGGTCCGCGGGGACACGGCGCTGGAGGTGAAGGCCTACCGGGGAAGCCCGGGCATCCTCCGGGTGGCGGGCCGCGCCAGCGGGCGCATGGAGTCCTGGGTGAAGTGGTCCTTTCCCTGTGCCCCGCTCCGGCAGGGCGGGGATGACCTGGCCGGCTGGACGCCGGTGCGCAAGAGGCGCCGCATCAGCCGGTTCGCCCCGGGCAGCGGGCGGATGGTGGCGCGCAGCGCGGAGGGCGGCCGGGAGCCGGGATGCCAGGTGGAACTCACCGAGATCCGCACGCCCGGCCAGGACTGGTGGACCCTGGGATTCGAGGTGACCGGCCCCCCGGGCCTGCTCCGCAGCGAGCTGGAGGCCGCCGCGGCGCTCGTGTTCGCCGAGGCGCTGCCCGGTGGCGCGGAACTCGGCCTCGATGAATCCACCTCCTACGCCGGCTGGCTGGGTCACGGGCCGGGTGGCGCGGATCATCCTGGCGCCTGACCCGCCCGCCTCCTGGGATGCGCCGGCGCATCCCAGGAATCCGCCGCGGGACCGCGGCATGCGAGACTGCACGAATGGGTGACGTGGCTGCCCGCACGCAGGGCCAGGTGGCGGCTAATGGCGTCGAGCTTGCGTACGAGACGTTCGGCGCGGCGGGGAACCCGCCCATCGTGCTGGTGATGGGGTGGGCGACGCAGATGATCGCCTGGCCTGACGAGCTGTGCGAGGGGCTGGCCGGCCGGGGCCACTTCGTGGTCCGGTTCGACAACCGGGATGTGGGCGGCTCGACCCACCTGCAGCACCTGCCGCCGCCGCGGCTCAGCGACGTCCTCATCCACCGGCGGCGGCCGCCGTACACGATCGGCGACATGGCCGACGACGTCGCCGGGCTCCTTGACGGCCTGGGGCTGGCCAGCACGCACCTGGTCGGGGCGTCGATGGGCGGGTTCATCGCGCAGACCGTGGCCCTGCGGTATCCCGGCCGGGTCCGCTCGCTCACGCTGATGATGACCTCGACCGGATCGCGGCGCGTCGGGCAGGCCAAGGCCCGGGTGTACGCCCGGCTGCTGCGGCGGGAAGTGATCTCCGGGCGGGACTCGGCCGTGGCCGCCGCCGTCGAGACGTTCCGCGTCATCGGCTCGCGCGGCGACCTGTTCGACGAGCAGTACGTCCGTGACGTGGCCGGGCGGAGCTGGGACCGCGGCGTCGACCCGGCTGGCTCGCTGCGCCAGCTCGAGGCGACCGTCACCCAGCCGAACCGCACGGCGGAGCTGCGCCGGATCACCGTTCCGACGCTCGTCATCCACGGGCTGGCCGACCCGCTGGTCGCGCCGAGCGGCGGCCTGGCCCTCGCCCGGGCCATCCCGCGGTCCCGCTTCATCGGCTACCCGGGCATGGGTCATGACCTGCCCAGGCCGCTGTGGGCCGAGATGGTCGACGAGATCGCCACGCTCGCCGCCCGGGGCGAGCGGACCTGACCTACGCCATCCGGGGGATGGCCGTTCCCCGGGGGCCGGGGCGGACGGCTGTCCCCGGGGGCCGCGGCGGACGGCCGGCGCTGCCAATCGATTGCGGGTCACGGGCTACCGGCGCCATCCCGCTGAGGCCGGATCCCGGTACCGGTCGCTGGCTGTGATGTGCATGACATCTGGCCGATCATGCAATCCTTTGCAGGATCACCCGGTAGCGTCTGTCCCGGGCCAGAGCAACGTGACCGGCTCCGGGAGACGGGGCTCTATCGCCGGGCGGTCACCAGCGAGAGGGCATAACGCATGGCATTGATTTCCCCGAGGGTGATCGCCCGGGTCAACAGCAGCTCCGCCAGCGAGCTCGCGGTGATGTCCTTTGAATGGATCATGCGTGCCGACGGGCAGGTGCTCTACCGGCTCACCAAGGTCGATGGCCGCGGGGAACGGAACCCCTGGAGCGTCGTCACCCAGCTGGCACCGGCCGAGCTGGAAGCACTCCGCGGGGACAGGGGCAAGGCCACCGGCGTGCTGGATGATCTCGCCCGCCAGCACGGGCACAAGACCCGCCGCTGAGCCTCGCCCGTATCACCCGTGATGGGTGAGTTGGCCGTCCCGGGCGGGCGGCTAGGTTGCACTGACGGCGAGAACTCGGTGCCATGCCCGAACGCGGGCCGACATGCGGCGGCACGGGGAACACCCGGGCGCTCGCATCAGGCTCGCAGGCGGGAGGGTCACCATGGTGTGGATCAGTCTGAGCGGCATCATCTATTTCATCCTGCTCGTCACTCTGGGCATCATGTCGATCCGCAAGGGCCACTGGGTCATGTTCATCGTGGGCCTGTTCATCCCGCTCTTCTGGCTCATCGGCGCGCTGATGCCCCGAAGGCGCTGACCAGCTGGCCCGAGGCTCCCGGGCCGCACGCCAGGTCAGGGCCAGCGCGAAGATCTCAGAGAGTGCGGTTGGGGGAGATTCCGCCCGTGAGCGCCACCCCCGAGCCGCCTCCTGCCCGCCCGGTTACCCAGTCGGCGGGGTTCTGGCCCCTCATGGGGTATGCCGCCGCGCTGGGGGTCTTCGGCGGCTTCGCCGGCCTGGTGTTCCTGGGCCTGATCGGCGATGGCGAGAAGTGGAATGTCGATGCCAACCCGCACTGGCTCGGCGGGCACTGGTGGTGGGTGGCGGTCACGGCCGCGGCGGGCCTGGTCGTCGGAGTGCTGCACCGCTGGCTGCACGTGCCCGAGGAGACACCCGGCATCATCGCCGAGGCCAAGACCGGCCAGGTCGATGCCCGGCTGGTGCCGGCGATGGTGCTCATATCGGCGGTCTCGCTCATGGGGGGCGCGAGCCTGGGCCCGGAGAAAGCCCTGGGGTCCATGGGCGGCGGAGTCGCCACCTGGATCGCCCGGCGAAGAGCGCTCGGCACCGAGGATTCCCAGGTCAACGTCGTGTCCGGGATGGCAGGCGCGTACGGCGGAATGCTGTCGAGCCCGGTCATCACGGTGATGCTGCTCCTCGAGGTGGGCCGGCCCGGGGGGAACCGGTTCACCAAGACGCTGCTGGGGACGATCATCGCGTCCAGCGTCAGCTTCGGTATCTACTTCGCCATCGCGGGATCGCTGTTCCTCGGCATCTACAAGGTGCCGCAGTACAAATTCGAGGACTGGCAGCTCCCGGCCGGGGTTCTGCTGGGCTGGTTCGCGGCCGTCGTGGTGACCATACTGGCCCTGCTCATGACCCTGGCGACGCGGGTGTTCAGCCGGATCCCGGACATTCCCCGGGCCACGCTCGGGGGCGTGCTGTTCGGGCTCGTCGGCGTGGCGCTGCCGCTGACGCTCTTCACCGGCAGCGCGCAGCTCACGACGGTGCTGCACGACGCGAGCACGCTCGGCGCCGGGCTGCTGGCGGTCATCGTGATCGCGAAGATCTTCACCTTCGCGGTGAGCCAGGGGAGCGGATTCATCGGCGGGCCGATCTTCCCGTCGCTGTTCATCGGCGGAACGGCCGGAGTCTTCGTCCACCAGCTCATCCCGGGCGTGCCACTCGGACTGGCTTCACCTGCTTGTTTGCCGCCGTCCCCGGGGCGCTCGTCGCCGCGCCGTTCACCGTGGTGCTGCTGGCCGCGTTCGTATCGCAGGTGGGCGGACTCCAGACCGCGCCGGTCCTGATCGCGGTCGTGACCGCGTATCTCACCATGGAAGGCGTGAAGTACTTCATCGCCAGCCGCCGGGCGGCGCCGGCCGCCAGCCCCGAGCATGCCCGCTGACCGGTCGCGGATCCTGCCACCTATCCGGGCAGTGGCCGGTAACGGGTCGTGACCAGGCTGACTCGCACGTCGAGGCCGTTCAGGCGCGCTGCGTTGAGGTTCCGGCGGAGCCCGGCCAGGCCGGGAGCGGGGCCCGGCCCGGTCAGGCCGGCCGGCGGCGCTTGGACAGCACCACCACGATGATGAAGACGGCGAGAGCGATCAGGCCGATGATGAAGAACGCCTTGAGCATCGAGAACATCCAGCCCATGGCCATCAAGCCGAGCCAACTGGCGAGCATCCCGCCGAGGATTTTCAATATCCGGCCCATGCGCCCAGGATACGCGCGCCGGCGCCCCGCGGGCGGTCATGCTGGCCCCGGGAAATCAGCGTGCTGACGGCTAGCTCCGCTCAGGTGCGGCGGCGCTTTCAGCGTGAGGCACGCAGGCTTTCTGCTGCGTTGGCGGGCGTACTGGCCGCAGCTAGCTTGAGGACCGCCGCCGCCCGCCCGAAACTTTCCCCCGTGGTGTGTCCCGCCAGGTGAGCCTGGTAGGCCCACAGTCGTTTCTCCTCCTGAGCGCTCAGCTCCAGCAAATGCCGGATCGCGGTCCGCTCCGCCTCGTCACCGCGGCAGTGCCCTTCCTATCGGCTATCCGCATCAGTTCGGTTTTCAGCCATCTTTCGTTCACTTGCCGTCCATCTTTAAGTCGGTGGCGCGTTGCCTGAGCCGGATAATTTCTGCCGCAGCAGCAAGACGGGCGGCCCGCCGCGAGGCACGGGCAGGCGGCATAAGCGGCGGGGGGAGTGCTGTGACCGAGATCCCGGCCAGGGACTTGATCGCGGAACTGGATGAGGCATCGCTGAGCAGGTTCCATCTGCGGGCGGTGCTGGCGTCGGGGATGGGGTTCTTCACCGACGCCTACGACCTGTTCGTCATCGGGATCGCCTCCGCGCTGATCACCAAGGACTGGAACCTGAGCTCGGGCAGGCTCGCCCTGCTCAACTCCACGATGCTGTTCGCCGCGTTCCTCGGCGCGTTCGTGTTCGGCCGCTTCGCCGACGTGATCGGCCGCAAGCGCGTGTACTGGATCGTCGCCGCGATCATGATCGCCGGCGCGCTGGGGGCGGCGCTGTCGCCCTCCTACTGGGTGCTGATCGGGTTCCGGTTCGTGCTCGGCTTCGGCGTCGGCGGTGACTACCCGGTCAGCGCCGTGATGGTCAGCGAGTACGCCAACCGCAAGGACCGCGGCAAGCTGGTCGGCATGGTCTTCGGCACCCAGGCGCTCGGGCTCATCGTCGGGCCGCTGATCGCCCTGGCGCTGCTCGGCGCCGGGGCCAGTAACGACACGGCGTGGCGGGTCCTGCTCGCCCTGGGCGCCGTGCCCGCCGCCGCCGTGATCTACCTGCGCTGCCGGATGCCCGAATCGCCCCGCTACCAGGTCCAGGTGCAGGGTAAGGCGGAGCAGGCCGCGAACCGGATGGCCCAGCTTTCACCGGCGGGCAGGTCAGCGGCAACGGGGCCAGCGGGCAGCAGCATGAGATGGGGCTGCGGGCTTTCCTGACCAACCGCCGGTGGCTGGTCATGCTGGCCGGCACGGCCGGCACCTGGTTCCTGCTCGACTACGCCTACTACGGGAACACGATCTCCACCCCGCAGATCCTCGGCCTGATCTCGCCCCACGCCTCGACCATGACGAAGATCGCCCTCAGCTGGCCATTTTCGTGGTCGCGGCGGTGCCCGGTTATATACTTGCGATCGCCCGCCTGGACAAGTTCGGGCACCGTCGGCTGCAGCTGCTCGGCTTCGCGATGATGGCGGCTCTGCTTTCCTTTATCGCGGCGGTGCCGGGCATGACCACCATGGTGGTGCCGTTCCTGCTGGTGTACGGGGTCAGCTACTTCTTCACCGAGTTCGGCCCGAACATGACCACCTTCGTGATGCCGAGCGAGCTGTACCCGGTGAACATGCGCGCCACCGGGCACGGCATCTCCGCGGGCATCGGCAAACTCGGGGCGTTCATCGGCGTCTTCTTGTTCCCGCTGCTGCAGACCTCGCTCGGCCTGCGCGGCACGCTGCTGCTCACCGCGGGGGTCGCCGTGGCCGGCTTCGCCCTGACCCTGGTGCTGCCCGAGCCTGCCGGGCGCAGCCTGGACGACATGGCCTCCGCCCCGCGCGCCAGCGCCATGCCGCTGCGCGTCGCCGCCGATCAGCCATCAGTGCCCTGACGAGCTACCTACCTGCCGTCCGCCTCGACCAGCCGCTCGATGAGTTCGTTGACGTTGCCCGACTTGGGCAGGCCCCGCTTGGCCAGCAGGTTGCTCAGCTCGGCCTTGGTCAGGCCCTCGTAGGGCTCGCGGGCCTGCTGGTGCGCCTGCCTGGCCTGCTCCCGCTCCAGCTTGCGGGCCTCACGGGCCACTTCCCTCTCGACCTCTTCCGCCTGCTCCGCCTGCCGGGCGGCAGCCTGGTCGAACGACTCGGCCCGCTCGCGCACGGCGTCTCCCGCCGACTCGGCCCGCTCGCGCACGACCTGGCCGGCCGACTCCGCCTGCTCCCGGACCGCACCGGTCAGCGTGCCCGCCGCCTGCGCCCACCGGACGGTGATGTCGCGGTTCATGTCCACGGCCCGCTGCACGAAATCGAAGTAGCGCTCCACGGCCGGGACGAGATCAACCTGCGGCAACGCAGGGACCAAGCCCGTCAGCTTGCGCATACCCTGGGTCCAGGAATCAGCGGCCTTCTCCGCCGCCTCGCTGGCCCGGCTCGCCACCGCGCTGTAATAGGTGGGCAGCTAGTCATCTCTCACACCTCATCTTGTCCGGAGTTCGTCATGCTCAGGATATCAAGCGTTTGCGCTTGCTAGAGAAAGCGGAAAGTGATTTTGCCCACTCCGGCCGGCTACGCCGGGCCTTGGCGCCCCGCTCACCCCGTGACCTCGCACGCCGTAGCGCCGCTGGCGCGCATGACGGTGCGAGGCTCCGGCACTACCTGGCCGGAAATCCGGCCGAAAGTCCCGGATGGCATGATCACGGCTTATATCCGAAGGCTCATGTGGGGGGAACCGCGTGGCCATACTGACCATCTCCGTTGAGCCGGACGACCTGCTGGGCCTGAACGCCGTCGCCGCGCTCAGCCCGCCGGCGATCACGGAGCCGGCGCCGCGCACGGCCAGTGCTGCTCAGAAAGGCTGGCGGCCAGGCTGACGAGCTCGCCTCCGTGCCCCTCGCCGAGCTGCCGCCGCGCGGCGTCGTGGCACGCAGCAGCGCCGTCAGCACCCTCGCAGTTCACACCGAGTGCAGGCCCGGAGTACGGGACCCGCCTCCTGGCGGTAACCGTCCTGGTGGTGCTCTGGGGCGGCTATGTCAAGGGGTGGCAGTGGACCGGGTTCCCGGCCAATGTGCAGCTGTGGGACTGGCTGCACCTCCTGCTGCTGCCGGTCGCCTTCGGCACCCTTCCCATCTGGATCCAGCATGCGGCTACATGAGCCGGCCAGGAGGGCCAGCTACGGGATCGCCGTCGCGGGCTTCGCCGCGTTCGTGCTGGCGGGCTACCTGTTGCCGATCCGGTGGACCGGCTTCCCGGCAACACGCTGTAGCCGGTTCGAGCTGATCCGCTCCCGGCCGCGCTGATCAGCATGCGGCCTGGCCTGCTGCTGGCTGTGCGGTGCGGCTCACCACAAGGCCGCATTTGCGGCCCTGACCCTGGCCTGGATCGTGACCCTGATCGGCGGCTACGCCTGCGGTGACCTGACCGGCTACCAGGCAACACCCTCTGACTGCTGCAGCTGCTGCTCCTGCCGCTGGTGTTCCCGACCATCCTGCTGCTGGCCGAAGTATATCGCATCCGCCCAGCGGGCCCGCCGGGAAGCCGGCGGCCCGGGAACGGTCCCGAGGCAGCCCCGCCGTGAGCCAGCCGGAGGCGTGAGGAGCGCGCGGTAACCGGCCGCACAATGGGTATTTTGTGCAGGTGACCACGGCGATCGCGCAGTTCATGCGAGAGCTGGAGCGGCTGTGGGACGAGCACCGGGAAGCGTCGGTCGCCCGCCGTGACCTGGCCGGGGCGCTCGCGCACCTGGCCGCCGAGCCGTCGGTCTGGCATTTGCCCGCGAAGACCGGTGCCGCCGGGCGCCCGGCGCTGGAGCGGTTCTTCGCCGAGGATTTCCTGCCCCATGTGCCCGGTGACCTGGCCGTCACCAGGCTGTCCCGGACCGTGGACCGGTTCCACCTGGTCGACGAATCGACGGTGTCGTTCACGCACGACCGGGAGCTGCCCTGGCTGCTGCCCGGGGTCGCCCCGACCCACCGGCGGGCCGAGGTGCTGACGGTCGCGATCGTGGGCTTCGAGCGCAGGCTGATCCGCTCGCAGCGGATCCACTGGGACCACGCCACGCTGGCCCGGCAGCTGGGGATCCCCGGCCCGCCGTCAGCCTGACCGGAGCCGGGCGATCAGCTCGATCTCGACGGCGATGTCGAAGGGCAGCTCCGCCAGCCCGACGGCGCTGCGGGTGTGCCGCCCGGCCGCACCGAACACCTCGACGAGCAGGTCGGAGCACCCGTCGATGACCGCGGGGGTCTGGTTGAATCCCGGCGCGACGTTGACCATCCCGAATACCTTCACGATCCGGGCGATGCGGTCGAGGTTGCCGAGCTCGGCCCGCAGGGTGGCGAGGATCGACAGGGCCGTCAGCCGGGCCGCGTGCCGTCCCTCCTCCAGCGAGAGGTCCCGGCCCACCTTCCCGCGGATGATGGTCTCGCCGTGGATGGGCCCGTGCCCCCCGGCGTACACCAGGCCGCCGTCGACCACGCATCCGAGGTAGTTACCCGCGGGCGGGAACACCGGGGGAAGCTCGATGCCCAGTTCCTGAAGCCGCTGATCGATCATGCGGGCAGCCTATGACCTCAGCCGGGCGGGCTCCGCCTGGTGCGGGGCCGGCCACCGGTGAGTTTGATGCGGTGCGCCGGTCACCAGTGCGGGGGCCTGCCCCCCAGGGCGCCGGGCGGCCGGCGCGGAAGGGAGTGACCATGGCACAGCCGGTTGTGCACTTCGAGATCATCGGCAAGGACCCGGAGCAGCTCCGGGGGTACTTCGGCGAGCTGTTCGGCTGGGAGTTCGACACGAGCGCCCCGGTCGCCGAGGCGGTGTCGGAGCCGGCCAACTACGGCTTCGTGAACGGCGTCACGACCAGCGACGGGACCGGGATCCCCGGCGGCGTCGGCGGCGGCGCGGGCTACGACGGCCACGTGATCTTCTATGTCGGCGTCCCTGACGTGGAAGCCGCCCTGCGGCGGGCCGAGAGCCTCGGCGGGAAGCGCCAGATGGGCCCGGTCCGGGCGCCGACCGGCCTGGTGGTCGGCCACTTCACCGATCCCGAGGGCCACCTGATCGGCGTCGCCGGGCCCGCGTGACACGCGGCCCGCGTGGCCGGGCCCGCGTGACGGGGGCGGGCTCAGGCCCGGCGGCCGAGTTCGGCGACCCCCTCGCCGGCCAGGTCGGGGTAAACGGCCTTGCGGCCGGTCATGGCCACGATCAGCGAGAGCAGCGGGCCGGACACCTCCGGGCCATCGCCGTGCGCCCACTCGGTGTCGGTGGCCCGCAGCCGCAGGCCGGTGATCCGCCGCTTCGCCCCGATCAGGAGGTTGGAGTTCTTCCAGCTGTCGGCCACGGCCACCAGGGCATCCTCCGGCGGCCGGTGCTTGAGGCCCAGCGGCCGGCGGATGTCCTGGCCGTGCACGACGATCTCGCCCAGCATGGCCATCACCGGAGCGGGCGGGTGATTCGTGGTGGACGTCCGGGCCCGCAGGCGGCGGACCAGCTCATCCGGCCCGGCGGCCCCCACCCGCCGGGCGCCCCGGTCGGTGAAGACGTTGAACCGGAACCCCGCCGAGGCCAGCTCCTTGTAGAAGTTCGCCGGGGTCTGCTCGGCGGCCGCCACGATGTGGCCCGCGGTGTCCTGGACTGACCAGCCCTGGCACCAGGACTGGGCGGCCCACTGCTGCGGCGACAGGTCGGCCCAGGTATCGGCCATCTGCGCCCGCTCGGAATGGATGTGCGTCCAGATGTCCGCAGGCTTCATTGCCATCCTCCTATGTCCGTCGGCGCCCCCGGCGGCCGCGCCGGCCGGGGGATGTGCTCTACACCTGGTACGACGAACAGGAGCCCGCTGATCGACAGCGGGCGCGGTGCTCTCGTGCCTGACCGCCCCTACCCGACCTCTTCGGGGAGGTCGTACCAGGGCACCCGGCGCCCAATCTTGGCGCGGCCCGCCGCTTCAGCGTCTTGGCGCGCTGCAGCCTCGGTGACCTTCTCGACCCGCCGGGCCACCAGGCCGCCCTGCTCGTCGCTGGGCCATCGGCTGGCAGCCGCTGGGCCACCTTGGCCAGGTTGTCGCTCAGCGTGGTGTCTCAGCCCAGTCCGATCCGGTGAACGTGGCCACCGTGCCGGCGTCGATACCGGGCGCGCCATCGCTGGTGACCGGCTGGCTGAGCAGGAGCGCATGGAGTCGACGAGGTCCTTGTGCAGCGTCAGCTCGGTGCTCGGCAGGCTGATAGTGTTCCGGCGCCTGCGAGCGGCAACAGCTCGATGCTCAACCCAGTCGCGGCCGATCATCGTCAGCACATTCACGCGACGGAGGCCCGCCGGCTCCCGCCTGGCCCTGCGCCGTTCTCCAGTCGCCTGTCCCGCGACGCCGAACGGCCGGCCCGCCGATCAGAGGAGCTTCGCGATGACCGAGGCGTCCCCGCCGTCCACGGGGCGGCCCCCCGCCTCTGGTCCGCCATGCAGGCGTTCGTCGCCGCCCAGGACCGCCGCGAGCAGCTGCGGGGGCGCTCGGCCTGGGCCGCGGGCTGGGCCGGGTCAAGGTCCTCCGCATGCTCACCCGCGGCCCGCTGACCCTCCGCGACATCGCGGAGGCGAACGGGGTGGAGCCCCCTACGCCACCGTCATCGTGGACAAGCTGGAAAGCCGCGGACTGGTCCAGCGGACCGCCCATCCCGACGATCACCGCCGCAAGCTGGTGACGCTGACCGCGGCGGGCCGGGAGGCGGCCGCGCTGGCCGAGCGCATCCTGGCCGAGCCCCCCGCCGCCCTCACCGCCCTGTCACCCGGCGACCTGGCCCACCTGGACGAGATCCTGGCCCGGCTTCGGCTCGCCGGATGATCCGGATTTTCCCGTCCGGATCAGGCCTCCTTCCGGCCCCGGCCGCGGGTGTATAGGCTGAAGCGGAATTATTCGTCCGTTAGGGGAAGACGATGACGCGCAGCCAGCTGAACGACCCGGCGCCGTCCCCGGAGGTGGAGTACGCGTGGCCGGGCTCGGCCGGGTACCCGCGCGCCACCACCCCGCACAACTCCAGCGGATCCCAGCATCCCGCGCTGACCGCGGCGCCCCGGTCCATCGAGGGCATCGCCGAGGTGGTCCGGTACGCGGCGCGCAGCGGGCTGCAGGTGCTGCCGCAGGCGACCGGGCACGGGGCGGCGGGGGAGGTGGGCGGCGACACGATCATCCTCGACACCTCCGGGCTGGCCGAGGTCAGCATCGACCCGGCCGCGCGCACCGCCCGGACTGGCGCGGGCGTGACGTGGGCGGCGGTCAACGCCGCCGCGCAGCGGCACGGGCTGCTGGGCCTGGCCGGCCGGCGCCGGACGTCTGCGTCAGCGGCTACACCTTCGGCGGCGGGGTCGGCTGGCTGGTGCGCGCCGCGGGCCTGGCCAGCGCCGCCCTCCGCGCGGTGGACTACGTTGACGGCCGTGGCGCCATCCGGCGGGCCGCCGAGGACGCGGCCGACCCCGCGGACCGCGCGCGCTGTGGGCGTTCCGCGGCGGTGGCGGGGCCGGCGTCGCCGCCCGGCTCAGTTCGGGCTGGCCGCCGTGGACGACCTGTGGGCCGGGTACCTGCTGTGGCCGGTCGCGCACCTCGAGGCCGTCGTGTCCGCCTGGGCCGCGGCCCTGCCGCGGATCGGCCCGGCCCTGGCCACGAGCATCTCGGTGCTGCACGCGCCGCCTGCCCCGCCGTTCCCGGAGGCGCTGCGCGGCACGCCGGTCGTGCACCTGGCCCTGGCCTCGCCGCACGGCCCGGGGCAGGCGGCCGCGCTGCGGGACGCGCTCGCCGCGGTCCCGCCCCCGGCCGCCGACACCTGGGGCGCGGCCGACGCGGCCCGCCTGGCCGGGATCCATCTCGACCCGCCCGTCGCGGTCCCCGCTCTCGGCGAGGGCCGGTGGCTGGACCGGGCACCCCGGCCATCGCGGCCAGCATCCTGAGCCTGGCCTCCGGCCCGGCTCGCCGCTGGCGCTGATCGAGCTGCGCAACACGGGGAGCGCCGCACCGCCCACCGGCCAGCGGCGCGGTGACCACCGTGCCGGGGCCGTTCCTGCTGCACGCGGTCGGGCTGGCCGACACGCCCGGCACCCGCGAGGCGGCCGAGCAGGCGCTGGGCCGCGTCCGCCGCGCCTGGGCACCGGCCGACGCCGGCCGCAGCGCCGTCTCGTTCGCCGAGGGCCGTCCCGGGACGCGGATTCCCTCCCGCCCGCCGACCGGGAGCGGCTGGCGGCCATCCGGGCCGCCCTCGATCCCGGCGACGTGATCGCCGCCTCCCGCTTCCTCCGGGACCGGGACGGCAGGCTGCTGAGCCAGGCCGGGTTATGAGCGGGGACGGGGAGCCCGGGCGGCCCCGGCCCGGGCGGGCGGCCAGCAGGCGGCCGCCCCGCCGTCCCCGGCGCGACGCCGAGGCCAACCGCGAGCGCGTCCTGGCCGCGGCCGCCGCCGCGATGCTCCGCGAGGGCCGCAACGTCCCGCTGGCCGCCATCGCCGCGGAGGCCGGCGTCGGCGTCGGCACGCTGTACCGCCGCTACGCCGACCGGAAGGCCCTGCTGCACGCCCTGGAATACCGCGCCTACCGCCTGCTGAACCAGATCCTGGACGAGATCGAGAGCACGGATCTCCCCGGCCTCGACGCGGTCGCGCAGTACCTGTCCCGCACCCTGGGCATCGCCGACCAGCTCGGTCCTGCCCCTGCACGGCGCGCCCCCGCTGATGACCGGCGAAGCCGTCCGCGGCACGCCAGGCGATCAACCGCCGCCTGGACCGCTTCATCGACCGCGGCCACGCCGACCACAGCATCCGCGCCCCGGTCAACGCCACCGACATCATCATCTTCAGCGCGCTCGTCACCCAGCCGCTGCCGCACGGCCCGGGCTGGCCCGCCATCGCCGGGCGCCAGCTCACGATCTTCCTCAACGGGCTGGCCTGGAACGGCCCCCTCGACCTCCCGGGGCCCGCCGTGCAACGCGAGGACATCGAGCACGCCTTCGCGCTCCACTCCCGCCAGGCGCCCGCGAGCCCGCCGCCCCCGCCGCCGCCGGCGTGACCGGGTCAGCAACCCCTGGCGCCCGTCATGTCCCGGGACCCCGATCCAGACGGTCTTGATGTTGCAGAACTCGCGGATGCCCTGGCGGACAGCTCCCGGCCGAAACCGGAGGTCTTGACGCCGCCGAACGGCAGCTGCGGGTAGGAGGTGACGTTGCCGTTGATGAACACCATCCCGGCGGCCAGGTCCCGGATGAACCGCTCCTGTTCCGCCTCGTCGCTGGTCCAGGCGTTCGCGCCGAGGCCGAACTCGGTGCCGTTGGCGAGCTCGATCGCCGCGTCGATGTCCGCGACCCGGTAGAGCGTGGCCACCGGGCCGAACACCTCCTCGGCGTGCACGCGCATCTCGGGGGTGATGCCGGCCAGGACGGTCGGCGGGTAGTAGAAGCCGGGCCCCTCGGGCGCGGCGCCGCCGCACAGCGCCTTCGCGCCCTTGGCCACCGCGTCGGCGACCAGCTCCTCGACGTCGTCGCGCTGCTGCTCGGAGGCCAGCGGGCCGACGTCGGTGCCGTCCAGCATCGGATCGCCCGACGGTCTTGCCCGACATCTGCTCGGTGAACAGCCGCTCGAACTCGTCGTAGACCGCGTCGTGCACGATGAAGCGCTTGGCCGCGATGCAGGACTGGCCGTTGTTGAGGCAGCGCGCGAACGCGGCGACCTGCGGCCGCCTCGGCAGGTCGGCCGACGGCATCACGATGAACGGGTCGCTGCCGCCCAGCTCCAGCACGACCTTCTTGATCTCGCTGCCGGCGATGGCCGCCACCGACTGCCCGGCCGGCCCCGACCCGGTGAGCGTGGCCGCCACCACCCGCCCGTCGCGCAGGATCGGCTCGACCCGCGCCGAGCCGACCAGCAGGGTCTGGAACGGCCCGGCCGGGAAGCCCGCCCGGGCGAACAGGTCCTGCATGAACAGCGCGGTCTGCGGCACGTTCGAGGCGTGCTTGAGCAGCCCGACGTTGCCGGCCATCAGGGCCGGCGCCGCGAACCGCATGGCCTGCCAGAGCGGGAAGTTCCACGGCATGATGGCCAGCACCGGCCCGAGCGGCTGGTACGTGACGTAGGCCCGGCTGGCCCCGACGGCCTCGGCGTCGGCCGGCTCGTCGGCCAGGAACCCGGCGGCGTGCTCGGCGTAGTACCGGCAGGCGGCGGCGCACTTGGCGACCTCCTGCCGGGCGGCCGCCAGCGTCTTGCCCATCTCGGTCGTCATCATCGCCGCGATCTGGTCCTGCTCGGCGTCGAGGATGCCGGCCGCCTGGCGCATCCACCCGGCCCGGTCGTCGAAGCTGGTCAGCCGGTAGCTGGCGTGCGCCGCCGCGGCCGCGGCCAGGCACCGCTCGACGTCCGCCTCGCTCATCTCGTCGTAGGTCTTCACCGTCTCCCCGGTCGCGGGGTTGATGGTCGCGATCGCCACGATGTCCTCCCCTTCGCTGCGCGCGTAGCCTCCCGTAGCGGCTCACCGTGGGCCCTGCCCACGTCGATCGGGCCCACACCCCCGAAGGACGAATGGCCCGGCGCCGGGTCAGGCCGTGGCCTGCTGCCCCTCAGCCGGGGGGCGCCCCGGTCGCCGCCGGACGGGCCGACAGGCAGGCCGCAGCCATCCGCCTGCGAAGAGCTACCCAGGCTGAGGATGTGCCGCCGGGGGAGCGGGGCGGACACTCGGCGAGTGAACCCAGCGCCTGCGGGAGACCGCCGTGACCGCCGCGCGAGCCGGAGGCGGGCGACATGAGCCGGATACCGCAGCGCGGCGTGCCGGTGACGCTAGTCCGCCCACCCGCGCGCTCCGAACTGTCGGACGGCATCAGGCTGCCCGGCATGGCCTGGCTGGTCGTCCTGGTCGTGAGCGCCGGGCTGTTCGAGCCGCTTCAGCAGTCGCTGGCCGTCACCCACAACCCGAACCTGTTGCCGCGCTCATCTTCTTCGGCTCGCGGTGGTCCCGGCGTCGTTCGTGGTCTTTGTCTACGGGCGCCGGCTGCCCTACGACGTGCCCGGCAGCCTGCTCATCGTCACCGCCGCGACCGGCGGGGTGATCGGCGTCGTCGTCGCCGGGACCCTGGAGTACGAGACCCTGCGCAAGCTGGGCACGCTGCCGATGATCGGTGTCGGCCTCATTGAGGAGACCGCCAAGCTCATCGTGCCCGCGCTGATCCTGCTCTGGGGCCGCTACCGGCGCCCGGCCGACGGCCTGCTCATCGGCGTCGCCAGCGGCGCCGGCTTCGCGGTGCTGGAGACCATGGGCTACAGCTTCGTCACGCTCATCCTCAGTCACGGCAACCTGTCCGCGGTGGACGGGGTCCTGCAGACCCGGGGGCTGCTCAGCCCGGCCGCGCACATGGCCTGGACGGGCCTGACCGCCGCCGCGCTGTGGTGGGCCGCGGCCAGCGGCTGGTCCCGGGCCGGGATCCTGCGCTTCGTCGGCGTGTTCGTGCTGGCGGTGGCCCCGGACACGGCGTGGGACAGCTTCCGGACGGACACGGCCTACGCCATCATCGCGGTGGTCGGGCTGGCCGCGCTGACTTTCACCGCCCACCAGATGCGGGTACGGGCCTGACCGCGGGTCAGGAAAAGGGCCCAGGTTTCACCAGCTTGCGGGCGGTTTCCTCATCGGTGGGCCCCTCGCCGAAGGACGGGCACAGCCGGGCGATGCCGCACGCGCCGCACGCGGGCCGCCGGGCATGGCACACCCGGCGGCCATGCCAGGTCATCCGGTGGGACGCGGCGGTCCACTCCGTGCGCGGCAGGAGGGCGCTCACGTCCCGCTCGATTTTGTCCGGGTCCGCCTGGGCGGTCCAGCCAAACCGCCGGGCCAGCCGGGCCACGTGGGTGTCCATGATACCAGGCCGGGCTGGCCGAAGGCATCGCCGAGCACCACGTTCGCGGTCTTGCGGCCGACACCCGGCAGGCTCACGAGGTCTTCCAGCGTGCTGGGAACCTCGTCGCCGAATCGGTCACACAAGGCCTGCCCCAGCGCCATCAGGGTGCTGGCCTTGGCCCGGAAGAAACCCGTCGGCTGGATCATGGCCTCCAGCTCCGCCCGGTCCGCTGCGGCGTAGTCGCACGCGCTGCGGTACCTGGCGAACAGCGCCGGGTTCACCCCGTCGACCCGCCGGTCGGTGTTCTGGGCGGCCAGGATCGTCGCCACCAGCAGTTCGAGCGGGGTGTGCTCGAAGTTCAGTTCGAGGTGCGCGTCCGGATATAGCCGGGCCAGCTCGCGGTTGATCCGGCGCGCCCGGCGGACCAGCGTGGTCCGTGACTGTATCCCGGCGGCCATCCGCCCAGCTTAATGGCGCCGCGGCCGCGGCGGCCGGGCCGGCGCGGGGCGCCCTGGCCGCTGTGGGCGCCTTGGCCGCCGCGGTCAGGAACGGCTGCAGCTGGAACCCGCCGCCTTCCAGCCGTCCCACGATGAATCTAGCTGTCCAGGGGGTACCGCCCACGCCGCCCCCCGTTAGGTTCGTGGCCAGGAGCTGCCGGTATCCGCGCACCCTGGTCACGGCCGGGGGCCCCGGCCCGGCCTGGGCGCCGCCCGGCCAGGGCAGTGACATGGTCACCATACTGATCGCGGTCGCCCTGATCCTGGTGGGAGCGTGGATCGGCGCCGCGCTGGACCGCGGTACCGGATCCCATCCGGGCAGCGCTTCCCGGCCGTGACATCACCCGTTCGGTCAGGCACACACGATCACCGGCCCGGGCCGCGCTGCCTCCCGGCCACTGCGAGCGGCTGGGGACAGCAGAACGGCCGCCGGTCTGGCTAGCGGCTTGAGTCCCGGGAAGGTGTGCCATGGTCATATTCGTCCTGACGGTGCTCTTGTCGGAGCTGGGGTGTGGATCGCGGTGCGGATGAAGGGGGCCTGCACACGGCCTGCTGGTCCGGCCCCGGACTCCGCGCACCGCGGTCCCGGCGGCCGGGACAGCGCGGACCGCGGCGGCCTGGGGCGGGCCGCATGGCCGGGCGCAGTCGGAGAGCGCGTCTTGATGGCCAGCCCGGCCGTCAGCGGGATCACGGTCCCGGCCAGGGCGCCGTGGATACTGGCTACGGCCTGCATCCTGCTGATCGTCATGCTGGGCGGGACCCTGCCCGTCCCGCTGTATGTGCTGTACGAGAGGCAGATGGGCTTCGGCTCTCTCGGGGTGACCATGGTCTTCGCCTGCTACGTGGTGGGCACGCTGTTTGCGCTGATAGCGCTGGGTGAGCTGAGCGACCACATCGGGCGCAGGAAGGTCCTGCGCTCGCGGTGGCCTGCGTGGCCGCGAGCACCGCGCTGTTCCTGATCGCCTCCGATATCTGGCTGCTGCGCGCCGGGCCCGGGTGATCAGCGGCACGGCCGCGGGCCTGGTTACCGGCACGGCGACGGCCGCCCTGGCCGAGCTCCAGCCCCGCGGCGACCACCGGGCCGCCGGCGCGGACTCTCCAGCCGGGCAACATGACCGGGCTGGGCCTCGGCCCGCTGGTCGCCGGCCTGTTCGCCAGTACGTGGCCATGCCGGCCCACAGCGTGTTCTTCCTCGTGCCTACCTGGGGGTCTGCGCGGTGGCGCTGGCCGCTCTCTGGCTCATTCCCGAGACGGTCCGGTCCTGCACCTGGCCGCCGAGTTCCGGCCCCGTCTCGCCGCCCCGCCGGAGTGCGGGTGGCCCTGATCGGCGGGGTCTCTGCGTGTTCGCGGCGTTCAGCGTGCTGGGGCAGTTCAGCAGCCTGGCGCCGGCCAGGGCGTCCGCCACATGACCGGGTCCTACGGTGGGGGCATGGCGATCACCATCGGGCTGGCCGGCGCCGGGCGCCGGGCCAGCGAAGCCTACGCCCCAGCGCTGGCCGCCACGCAGGACGCCACGTTCGGCGGGGTGTGGGCGCCGGTCCTCCCCACTGCGCAGCGGCTGGCCGGCCAGTACGGGGTCCGCACCTACCAGCGCTTCGCGGACCTGCTGGACGAGTGCGACGCGGTCGCCTTCGCCGTTCCCCCGGCGGCGCAGCCCGGGCTGGCGGAACTGGCCGCCGGGCGGTCCCGGGCCGTGCTGCTGGAGATGCCGCTCGCCGCGGATCTCGCCGGGGCCGAGCAGGTGGCCAGGGCCGTGGCCGGCCGGTCGTGTCGCAGGTCGCCCTGGTGTGGCGGTATGACCCGGCGGTGCGCCGGTTCCTGGGCACCGATGTCCGGCGCACGTATCCGCTCGGCGGCAGCGCCCGGCTGGTGACGGCCGGGCCGCCTGGCCCGGCGTGGCGGGCCGAGATGGGTGTGCTGCGGAGCCTCGGCCACTCCCTGGTGGACCTGCTCGATGCGGCGCTCGGGCCGGTCGGGGCGGTGCAGGCGCACGGCGACCCCCAGGGCTGGCTCGGGCTGCTGCTCGAGCATTCGGCTGGCCGGTTCAGCGAGGCATCCCTGTACGCGGCCGCCGCCGAGAAGGACCAGCGGGCTGACATCGAGATCTTCGGCAGCGGCGGGTCCGCGGCCATGGACTGCCGGGAAGCGGGCGGGTCCGAGGCCTTCGGGGTCATGCTCGGCGAGTTCGCCGCCGCGGTGGCACGCGGCGCGCCCCATGAACTCGACGCGGAGCACGGCCTGCGCATCCAGCGCGTGATCGAGAGGGCTGAGGCCGCTCTGCTCGGTGCATGAGCCGCGGCCCGCGTCCGGGCCGCGGCCCGGCTGGCCCGGGGCGGCCGTCCCGCAGCGCCGTGGGACCAGCCGGTCGGGGAGCGGCGGGAGGGACGGGGGGGGGGGGGGGGGGGGGGTTAGGGGGGCGGGGGGATGGAATAGACTGACGAATGTGCCCTGTCCCGTCAGGGTTTCCGCGCCGAGCTGAACACCAGCTGGTACTCCTCCAGCGCGCAGATCACGCCGTTGGTCGCCAGCACCGTGTCCACGCGCACGGCGGCCGCGGTGCTCCGGCTCGCGGCCAGCGCCTTCGAGTCGCGCCACAGGGTCTCGGTGACCGAGTGCCCGGTGCTCCGGTCGATGAACAGCAGCGCGCTGCAGAAGCCCTCGGTCTCAGCCAGCCGGGGAACGGCGACGTCCCCGAACACCTCGACCGTGTCCTCCACCGCTGACGGCGCGACGTTCATCCGCGTCAGCCGGACACCCTCCCCGCTGCGCAGCGGGGCATCCCGCTCGAACACCGGGACGGCGTAGCGTTCGACGCTCACGGTCCCGGTGGCACGCCGGACCGCGGCCGCGCGGTCCGGCGCGACCACCCGCTCGCTGGCCCGCAGCGCGTCGCCCGACACCCAGAACGACGCCAGGACCGCGACGCCGATCTCCGGGTTCGCGCTCAGGGTGAGGCCAAGATTGCCGGGCTGGCCCTCGACTGCGGGGCGCACCTCGTTTTCGATGAACTTGACGGAATCACCGAGCAGACTCGGGTCCGCGGTGATCAGGTTCAGCCGGACATGCAGCATCGCTACTCCTGCACGGTGGGCGGGTGGGGCAAAGGGAAGCGCAGTTCCGCGCCCATGTCGAAGGCCCGGAGCCTGCTGTCAGCGTCGATGTGATGGACCGATCCGCTCTCGCTGATGACGGCCTGCACCAGCTCGTTGACGACGTCGGGGGTGCGGCGGGTGGGCTTCCCGCACAGCGGGCACGTGTCCCCGTCGGCGGCCAGCCAGCCGGACTCGTCGCACACCACGCCCTCGGCGGACAGGCCGTCCCGCAGCAGCAGGCTCTCGATGCCCTTGATGGATCCAGCCCACAGGCACCGCTGCAGGCCCAGCGTGGCCAGCCCGCCCATCGCGTTCTTCTCGAGCAGTGCGGCGACCCGTTGCTGGTCGAGCTCCCGTTCGTGGCGCTCCGCGATCGCGGCCGCACTGGCCCGCACCTCGGCCGAGGTGGCGGTGCCCGGGTCCGCGCTGAAGGTGCCGGCCACCCGGC
This sequence comes from uncultured Actinomycetes bacterium, assembly GCA_963840195.1. Classification (GTDB taxonomy): domain Bacteria; phylum Actinomycetota; class Actinomycetes; order Streptosporangiales; family Streptosporangiaceae; genus RYN-230. The sequence continues at coordinate 215,167 of CAWIYD010000025.1, read as the reverse complement.
CCCGCATGCCCGCAGGCAGCTGCTGGATGAACCGCGGCACCTCATAGTCGTGCCCGCCGATGACCAGCGCGTCGAAGCCGCCGGGATCCAGCAGCTGCCGGAGCACCTCCGCGACGTTCCGGTAATGCTTCTTGCTCAGCTCGTCCGCCTTGTTCCGCACCCGGTACTCGTCGAGCGGCGTCGGGTATGCGGACTTGCGCACTTCGGCGTCCCGTATCTTCTCGAGCTCACGCACCTCGTCCTGGTAGAACTCCCAGAGCCGGGCGTAAGTCCGGTCGATCAGGGCTACGCAGCAGCGCTCGTGCTCCTCCAGCACCGTGATCATCGGGTGCGCGTGCGGCGTGGCGTCCACGATGACCCGGTCCGCGACCGGCTGCGGCAGCGGCACTTCGGTGTAGAGCCCGCGCCCGCCGCACGCAAATATCGCAACGGCCCCCGGGTTCCAGTGCTCTTCGCCGAGCGCGTCCCTGATCCGGGCCAGGTCACCACGCAGGGACATCCGGGCATCCCGGTTGACCGAGCCGTCCTTGGCCTCCTGGCGGACCTCATCGAGCAGGCTCGACACCCGGGTGTGCAGCTCCCGGCGGCTGGCCCCGGGCTCGATCCGGGCATAGAGCGAGACCACCGGCAGTCCCCCGCTGTCGAAGCGGAGGATGCGGTTGACTGTCTCGGCAGTGATCATCAGTGTCCCCTCTGGCGCACGCCGGTAGTAGTCAGATCAGCAGCCGGAAGAGCTGGAACGTGCGTTCCCATTCCTCGCTGTGCACTGCCTCCAGCTCGGCGTCGATGAGCTTGAACGTCCGGGCCAGCGCGACACTGATGCCGCCGAATAGCGCCGGCAGCCGGGCCTCGGTCTCCTCGCTCAGCGTGACGTCGAGCGGGGGCCGGGCGGCCAGCGACTCGAGGATGGGCTCGAGCTCGATGTCGGCGTCGATTTTCTCGAACGCGTGCATGCTTTCCTGCACGCCCTTGGTGAGCGGCAGGTCCCGCGGCTCGATGATGTCCCGGATATTCGCCTTCGCGGTGCCCTGGGCCATGATCAGCATGTCGTAGAGCGCGTCGTTGACGAAGTCGAGGTAGCGCTTGACGTCGTCGCGGTTGACGTCCACGCCACCCGCGACGCGGAAGAACCGCTCGAACTTGGTGAACCCCATCACGGGCATGCCACCGCCTCCATCCGCCATCGGCTTACGCGGACTGCATTCTCTCCAGGGCGAGCCGGATCGCCATCGCGCCCTCGCCGACGGCCGCGGCGACCCGCTTCGCCGAGCCGCTGCGCACATCGCCCACGGCGAAGATGCCGGGCCGGCTGGTCTCCAGCATCGAGCGTCGCCAGCCCGTCCCGTTGGCCATGGCATCGCCTCCCGGCACGACGTCGGGACCGGTCTGGACGAAGCCGTGGTCGTCGAGATCGACCTGGCCGCGGAGCCAGCCGGTGCACGGTGCGACGCCGATGAACACGAACAGGGCCCGGGCCGGGATGATGCGCCGGGTGCCGGCCTGGTTGTCCTCGGCGATGACCGCCTCCAGCGAGGCGTCGCCGAGCAGCTCCCGGATCTCGGTACCGAGCATGACCTGCACGTTCGGGATCCGGGTCACCTGGTCGATGAGGTACCGGGACATGTTCACGGACAGGTCGCGCTCCCGGACGATGAGGGTGACCCGCTCCGCCTGCCGGGACAGGAACACGGTCGCCTGCCCGGCCGAGTTGCCGCCGCCGACGATCGCCACCGGGTCGCCGCGGCACATCGTCGCCTCGGCCTGTGACGCCGCGTAGTAGATGCTCATCTGCTCGAAGAAGTCCGCCCTCGGCACCGGGAGCCGCCGGTACCTGGCCCCGGTGGAGATGACCACGGACCGGGCTGTGATCGCGCTTCCATTGTCCAGCCGGACCGTGTAATGGCCATCCTGCTGGGCGATGGACGTGGCCGCGGCGGGCACGGCAAACCGGGCGCCGAACTTCTGCGCCTGGAGCATGGCCCGCTCCGCGAGTTCCGCGCCGGAGATGCCAGACGGGAAGCCGAGATAGTTCTCGATCCGGGACGAGGTCCCCGCCTGGCCGCCGGTGGCCGTGTCGTCCAGGGCGATGGTCCGCAGACCTTCCGAGGCGCCGTAGACGGCGGCGGACAGGCCAGCCGGCCCGGACCCCACCACGATCAGGTCGTAGCTGCTCTCCACGGCACTCGGTGCGGGCAGCCCGGTCGCGGCGGCCAGTTCGGCGTTGCTCGGGTTGCGCAGCAGCCGGCTGCCCACGATCACGATCGGAGTGTCCTCCGGGGCCACGCCGAGCTCCTCGAGCAGCGCCTGGGCAGCCGGGTCCGTCTCCAGGTCCAGCCACCGGCTGGGCAGCCGGTTACGCGCCGCGAACTCACGCAGCCGCCGGACGTCCGGCGAGTACCGCGAGCCGATGATCCGCAGGCCGACCCCCAGGCCGATCAGGATGGAGCGGCGGACCAGGCAGGCGCGCAGCACGAGGTCGCCCAGCGCGGGATCGCCGGCCACCAGTTCCGACAGGCGGGCAGCCGGCACGGCGAGTACCTCGCCCGCCTCGACCGCGACGGCGGTGTAAAAGGAAGCCTCGCCGGTCAGCAGGTTGAGCTCGCCGAGGAAGCGACCGCGGCCGTGCAGGCCGATGACGTGCTCCTCCGGCGTTCCGCGGTTTTCCACGCAGGCCACATGGCCGTCCAGGATGACCACGAAGTCACAGTCCCGGTCGCCCTCGCGGAACAGGATCTCCTCCGGGCGCGTCGTGCGGCGCTGGCCCAGCGGCTCCAGCGCGGCGATCTGTGCCTCGCTCAGCCGGGGGTACGCTCCCTGCAGGTCGGGTGTCTCTTCGACCGGCCCGGCTTCCTGCACCGGCGAGCCGCCACCCTGGTCAGACATAGGTTTCGTTGACATAGCACCAGCGCCAATCCTCGCCCGGCTCGGCTGACGCCACGATCGGGTGGCCCGTCGCGAAGGCGTGGGCCCGGGCGTGCCGCAGCGGCGAGGAGTCGCAGCAGCCGACGTGACCGCAGGTCAGGCACAGCCGTAGATGTACCCAGGCCGAGCCCAGGCGCAGGCACTCCTCGCAGCCGCCCGGCGTCCGCGGGGACACCGGGCGGATCATGGTCACGTGCGGATCGAGTGATACGGACATGCTCGGCCTCCGCCTCCCTGACAGATATCCCGAGGCTGGCCGGCCCGCTGGCCGCCGCACATCAGCAGAACGGTTAGTTCTGCCCGGCTGGCCGCGGCCTACCCGAACGGGGGATGTCCGGGCGCGGGCCGCCCGGCAACGTGGCCAGCCAGGGGGTGAGCGATGCCGGCGGTGCGGCGCGGATGATCAGCCGGGTATTCCGCCGGCATCAGGCCACCCAGCTCACCGCGGCCGCCCGAGCCGTGGCCCAGCGCACGCCGCAGACGCTGACCGTGGTACGCACCCGCGCCCAGCCCACGGCGGTGACCATAGTCCGGCTGACCTGCACGGCCGTCTTCGCCTACCTGCTCGCGCTCGTGCTGACCGCTGCACCCCGGCCCGTGCTGGCCCCGCTGACCGCGCTGCTCGTCGTCCAGGTCAGCCTGTACCAGACGCTCCGCCGCGCGGTCACCAAGGTGGCGAGCGTGGTGGCCGGGGTCCTGCTCGCCGTGGGCCTGTCGGCCTGGGTCGGGTTCACCTGGTGGAGCCTCGGGATCACCATCGCGATCGCCCTGGCCATCGGGTATGCGCTGCGCCTGGGCGACAACATCCTCGAGGTCCCGATCAGCGCCATGCTCATCCTGTCGGTGGGGACCCGGGCGGCCGCCACCGGGCGGATCGTCGAGACCTTTGTCGGGACCGCCGCAGGCCTGGCCGCCGGGCTCGTCCTGCGTCGCCGCAGGTGCAGACGGCGGAAGAGGCCATCGCAGACCTCTGCGGCAAGATGGCCGACCTGCTGGGCCGGATAGCGACCAGCCTCAGTGACGGATCCGTCCTGGGCTCCGCCAACGAGTGGCTGAGGCAATCACGGTCCCTGGGCAGCGAGATCCGGCGGGTGGACGACGCGCTCCGCCAGGCGGAGGAGAGCATCCGGCTGAATCCGCGCAGCGTGCGGCAGGCGTTCAGCACGATAAGCCTGCGCGAGAGCCTGGAGACTCTCGAGCACGAGACGACCGTGATCCGCATCCTGTCCCGCGTCCTCGCCGACCTCACCAGGCTCGGCGAGGAAGACAACCCGATCAACGACCCGCAGGTCCGCAGCAGGCTGTCCGAAGCGCTCTGGGAGCTGTCGCGGCGGTCCGGACGTACGGCCGCCTGGTCACCGTCGATGATCCGTCCCGGCACCAGGTGCTGGAGGCCGAGCTGCAGCGGCACCTGGGCGTGGCGCGGGATCAGCAGGACCGGCTCAGCGAGCTGCTGGCCATCGATCCCGCCGCCAAGCCGGTCGGATGGCCGCTGCGGGGCGAGCTGATCAGCCATCTCGACCGGCTCCGGAGTGAGCTGCAGGCGGGTAAGCTGGACGGCGGCCGGATGCGTCGGCGGCTGCGCTCCTGGCGGCGGGCGCGGCAGGCAGGCCAGCGCCAGCCGCGGTCGCCAGGGCGGCCGGGCTGGCGGTGTCACCGGCCGACGCCGCCGGGGGTATCGGTTTTGGTGCCCGGGGACGATGGGCTGGCCGAGGCCGGGCGGGCTGCCAGGTCGCCGCCCTACGCAGGGGGACATTTCCAGGTGGTTTTCCACGCGCGCGATACCTGGCGCGGCGGCCGCCGCGGCCTCGGCGGCGCTCAGTTCCTTGAGCGAGTGCACATGCCCGTAGAGCTGCGCGGGTGATCGGACACCTCGACCCGGACGTGCCGCGCGTCGATCTCTGCCTCGCGCTTGAACGTCTCCTCGATCAGCGCCTGGACGCTGTCCGGGCTCGCCGGCGACTTCACCGTGATGTGGTTCAGCACGCCTTTGACGCCCCGGATCTGACGACCATCCGCTCGACCTCACGCCGCTGGAGGTCGTGGTCCACCTCGCCCTCGAGCGTGACCCAGCGTCTCCACCTCGGCGTGCACGCGTCCCTCGGGGGCCTGCACGTTCCAGTCCAGGACGTCGCGATGGCGCTGGCGATCTCGGAGTCGTCGCGGGGCAGGCCGGACGCCTCACTTCCAGCTCGTTGGCGACCGCCTTGACCCCGTAGACGCGCTCGCGGCCCGGCCACGCCCGCTGCTCGGCGTAGCTGGACACATGGCCGGTCAGGGTGACCGCCCCGTCCTTGACGGCCACGCCGATGGCGTCGGGCGCGGATATCTTCAGGTCCCAGCGCAGCTCCTCAATGACGTCGTCCTTGATCTCGGTGCGTCTTCATCGGCTCACCCCCGGCCCGTGTCGCGGTGTGTTCCCAGGCTTCGCCCTCGCGCCCGGGGCACGTCACATGTTCGGGTAGGGCCTGCGGGCGCGGCCGGGCGGCCCAGTCTGCGAGCCGGATTCAGGATGTACCCGCCCCGGCCGCCGGGGCCGGGTACGCCCATGTCCAGCGAGCTGATCACCTGCCCGAACTGCGGCCCCGAACCGGGTCCCGGTCGTCGCGACGGCACCCCGCGCTGCGGTTGCTGTCACGCCCGCTGCCCTGGATCGGCGATGCCGGGGATGACACCTTCGCGGCGCCGAGAAGCGCTCCGTTCCGGTCCTCGTCGATCTGTGGGCGCCGTGGTGCGGGCCGTGCCGGATGGTCGCCCGGCGCTCGAGCAACTGCCGCCGAGCTACGCCGCCGGGTCAAGCTGGTCAAAGTCAACGTCGACGAGTAGCCCAAGCTGCGGCAGCGGTTCGATGTGCAGGCCATCCCCACCCTCATGGTGCTCCGGCACGGGCAGGTGGTGACTCGCCGGGCGGGCGCGCACCCGCGGCCGACCTGCGGACCTGGGTCACGGAGGCAGTCAGGGAATGACGGCCAGCCCGCCCCGCCCAGCCGTGCGGGGGCGGCGCGATGAAGGTGCTGCTGTCCCGCTGGCAGTTCGGCGTGACGATCACCTACCACTTCCTGTTCGTGCCGCTCACCATCGGGCTGGCGCTGCTGGTGGCGGTGATGCAGGTCCAGGCCTACCGGACCAAAGACGAGGCCTGGGAACGGCTGGCCCGCTTCTTCGGGACGCTGTTCCTGATCAACTTCGCCATGGGCGTCGTCACCGGCATCGTCCAGGAGTTCCAGTTCGGCATGAACTGGTCGAACTACTCGGTCTTCGTGGGCAACATCTTCGGCGCCCCGCTGGCCATGGAGGGACTGCTGGCGTTTTTCGCCGAATCCACATTCGTCGGGCTGTGGATCTTCGGCCGGGCCCTCTCCCCCCTCGTGCACACGCTCTGCATCTGCCTGGTCAGCCTGGGCACCATCGTGTCCGCGTTCTTCATCCTCACCGCCAACGCCTGGATGCAGCATCCCGTCGGCTACCGCATCGTCGGCCTGGGCGCCGGGAAGAAGGCGGAACTCACCGACTTCTGGGCCGTGCTCAGGAACTCGACGCTGTGGGCTGAGTTCTCGCACACCGTGCTGGCCGCCTTCGTCACCGGCGCCATGTTCGTGCTCGGGGTCTCGGCCTGGCAGCTGCTCCGCGGGAACAACGTGGCGGCGTTCACCCGCTCCGCCCGGCTGGCAGCGGCGGTGGCCCTGGCCTGCGTGGTCCTGGTCATCGTCACCGGCGACATCCAGGCCCGGCTGATGGATACCCAGCAGCCGATGAAGATGGCCGCCGCCGAGGCCGTCTACAAGACCCAGTCCGGGGCCAGCTTCTCGCTGCTCACCATCGGGAACCTGTCCGGTCAGCCCATCTTCCAGATCCGGATCCCGCACCTGCTCAGCCTGATCGCGACCCTGTCCTGGAACGGCAGGGTCACCGGCATCACCGGGGCCCAGCACGCCGAGGCGTTGCGTTATGGCCCGGGAAGTTACCTGCCGGTGCTGTGGGTCACCTACTGGGGCTTCCGCATCATGGTCGGGCTCGGGTTCCTGACCCTGATCATGTCGGCGTGGGCGCTGTGGCGATCCCGGCGCGGGACGACCAAGCCGCTCGAGCTCGGGCGCTGGACCCTGCTGGCGCTGCTGGCCTGCATCGCCGCCCCGTTCCTGGCCAACACCGCGGGCTGGATCTTCACCGAGATGGGGCGCCAGCCGTGGATCGTCTTCGGCCTGCTCAAGACGGGCGCGGCCGGCTCGCCCAGCGTGTCACTGGCCGACGTGGCCCTGACCCTGGGCGGCTTCACCGTGCTCTACACCGTGCTGGGGATCATCGACGTCGGCCTGATGTACCGGGCGGCGCGGGGCGGCCTGGCGACGGCCGAGGGACTTCCGCCCAGCCCGGCGGCGGGCGGGCCGGGTGAGCGCGCCCAGGAACTTATCTACTAAGGAGGCTGGCGGTGAGCGGACCGGTAGCGAGCCTGAACACGGCCTGGTTTGCCCTGATCGGCCTGCTGTGGGCTGGTTATTTCGTGCTCGAAGGCTTCGACTTCGGCGTGGGCATCCTCAGCCTGGCCATCGGGCGGGACGACATGGACCGCCTGGTGGCCAGGAACGCCATCGGGCCCATCTGGGACGGCAATGAGGTGTGGCTGATCGTGGCGGGCGGTGCAACCTTCGCCGCCTTCCCGCTCTGGTACGCCAGCATGTTCAGCGGCTTCTACCTCGCGCTGTTCATCGTGCTGGCCGCCCTGATCGGGCGCGGGGTGAGCTTCGAGTTCCGGGGCAAGCGCGACAGCGCCCGGTGGCGGGCCGGCTGGGACATCTGCCTGGCCGTGGGCAGCCTCATCCCTGCCTTCCTCTGGGGGGTGGCCTTCACCGACCTGATCCACGGCCTGCCGCTGTCCGGGGCCGGGCTGTACCGGGGCAGCTTCTGGGGCCTGCTGGCCCCGGTCGCGATCGTGGGCGGGCTGGCCAGCCTGGCCATGTTCGTCGTGCACGGGGCCACGTTCCTGTCGTTCAAGACCGTCGGGCCGCTGGCCGGCCGGGCCCGCCGGGTCGCGATATGGCTCTCGGTCCCGGCGGGCGCCCTGGTCGTCGGCACCACCGGATGGCTCGCGGCCACCGGCACCCCCGGGCCTGGCGGCGTGGGCGGCCCCGTGCCGATCGCCCTGGCCATCGCGACCGGGGTCGCCTTCGCCGCGTCCGGGGCCCTGGTCATGGCCCACCGGGACGGCCTCGCCTTCGGCCTGAGCGCGCTCGGCATCCTGGCCGTGGCGGCCGCGGTCTTCAGCGCGCTCTTCCCCCGGGTGATGGTCTCGACCGGCCCGGGGCCGCCCTGACCATCTGGAGCGCCGCCTCGGCGCACCAGACCCTGCTGGTCATGACCATCGTGGCGGCCATCTTCGTCCCGTTCGTGCTCGCCTACCAGGGCTGGAGCTACTGGGTATTCCGGCAGCGGCTGATCCGGCCTGCCGCCGCCCAGCCGGTGACCGAGCCAAGGAGGGTCCGCCATGGACTATGACGCCTCCATGACGGCGGTCGCGCTGCGCGCGGATCTGGCGTGCGCGGACTCCGGCGTTCACCGGCCAGGCTCAGGTGGGCGCGGCCGGTCCGGGTGGCCACGCGGGGCATGCCGCAGCGCCTCCGCCACGCTGGCGTGGAACTCCAGGCCGACCGGGAGCATCGACAGGATGCTGCCGGCCGAGCCGTTGCTCGCCACGATCCGCAGCGGCGTCCCAGCTGCCTGGCACCTTCCGTGATACGACGTCAGCAGGGCCACCCCGATCGAGCCGAGGTGCTGCACGCCGGTCAGGTCTGCCACCACCGGCGACGGCGGGACGGCCGCGGTGACCGCCTCCGCGAGGTAATGATCAAGGCGCTGGCCGGTGGCCATGTTGACCTCGCCGCACAGCCGGAGTACCACGGCACCGTCTGCGGCCTCACGGTCCACAGCGAGCAGGCTGTCCTCCGCGTGCGCCGGGGTGGCCCGCCCTGCGGGAGCGGGGGTACCCGGCAGGTGGTAGATCATCTCATCCAGGCGCCACCGGATGGCCGTGGACGCGACACCGTCCCCGCCGACCGCGTTGACCAGCCGGTCGGCCAGTTCGCGCAGCTTGATGTTGGAATGCTGTGACTGCCAGCTGAGCAGCGCGAACGCCGCCTCGGCGTCCAGCCCGTACACGAGCATCAGCGCGCCCTTGGCCTGCTCGATCCGGGCCCGCGAGGCGACGGCCTTGCGCAGCGTGCTCCCCGCCTGCCGTGACCTGGCCCGGGCCTGAGGCTCGGTCAGGTCGACCACGTAGCCGCGCACCCCGGTCACGGTGCCGGCCGCGTCGAACACGCCCTCCCCGGCGATCAGGGCCCAGTGCAGGCTCCCGGCCGCGTCGATCATCCGGTACAGGAAGCTGAATAGCTCCCCGGTGCACAGGCACTCAGCCAGCATCCGGGCCGCCTGGCCACGGTCGGCGGGGTGGGCATGAGCCAGCAGGAGCGCCGTGCTCGGGACCACGTCGCCGCGGCGGAAGCCGTGGATGGCATAGGTGCCGTCCGACCACTGCCAGGTCTCGTTGCTAGCCAGGTACTGGTACGCGCCCACTCCGTTCTCGCTGATGGCTGACCGGTTGGCCACGCGGTTCACCCGGCCCGTTCCTGGCCCGGGGCGTGGCTCCGTTCCGTCAGGACCCGGGCCAGGTTGACGCGCGAGCAGATATCCAGCTTGCGGAACACCTGGCGGAGGTGGAAGGCGACGGTGTGCGTGCTGAGGAACAGCTCATCCGCGATCCGCTGGTTGGTCAGGCCCTGCGCCACCAGGTCGGACACCGTGTGCTCGGTATCGGTCAGGCTGTCCCATCCGGAACGGGGCCGGTTCGTGCGGCTGAAATGCCGCCGCCGGATGCCGATGCCGCGCAGTCGGCGCCGCACCCGCCTGCCGTCGCGCAGCGCGGCGGCCTGCTCGTAGCCGGCGAGCGCCTCCTCGAGGTGCAGCCCGGCCGGCCGAAGTCCTCGCGGTTGACGAGCAGGCCCCCCAGATCCTCCGCCGCTGACGCGGCTGCCCAGCGATCGGGGCTGTCCGCGGCCGCGCGGGCCAGCAGATCGGCGTCCCGGTCGAACAGGCCGCGGGCATGCGCCGCCGCCGCGCAGACGCCCGGGAACCCCGGGTTCGCCGCGGCCAGGCCGCCGATGGCCGCGGCGACCGTCTCGGCCCGTTCCTTCTGCTGCCGCCCGAGGGCGAAGCGGACCAGCCAGCCGGGTCCGCTGAGGTCCTCCAGCAGCACGGCGGGCTCGTCCGCCAGTCGCGCGCACAGGCCGGCTGCCAGCCCGGCGGCTCCGTCCGCATCCTGCCGCGCCGCGGCGAGCTGGGCCGCGGCCAGCAGGCACTTGTCGTACCCGTAGCCGGGCCCGTGCTCCGACTGGAGTGCCTGGGCCTCCTGCACGGTGCGGACCGCCCGGGCCAGATCGCCGCCCCGCAGCTGCGCGGTGGCCAGGATCGCGTGGCCATAGGGGCTCAGTAGCTGGGCCCCGTGCACGGCCGCCTGGTGCAGGCCGCGCTCCGCGCGCGCCGTGGCGTCTGCGGCGTGCCCATCCGCCAGGGCCAGGGCGGCGCTCAGTATCTCCGTGCACCCGTCCCGGTCCGCCGTGCCGAGCGCCCTAGCGTCCGCGGACTGGACGCGGACGACCGCACCGGCTTCGGCCCGCTCGCCGAGCGCGATCAGCATGCTGCCCAGCAGCAGCGGCGCAATCCACGTGTGCCGCGGAGCCGCCGTCAGGCCCGGCTGGTTAGCCTGCCGCGCCAGGTCCAGGGCGGCGGCCAGCCGGCCCGCGCGCCAGGCCAGCACCGCGCTGACCAGCAGCGCGGCGGGGACACCTGGGGCGCCGACGGAGTGCTGGTCGGCCAGCAGGCGCTCGGCCCGCCGGCGGGCCTGCTCCAGGTCCCCCGGCACCAGGCAGCACCCCAGCAGGACGCTGGCCTCAGCCTCGGCCCGGGCCGGGCCGGGCAGGCGGGTGTCGGCGAGCAGGCTCTCCGCCTCGGCGACCGCCGCGGCCGGGCGGCCGCTGTGCAGGAGAACGGAGGAGTGCAGCGACCGCAGCCAGATGGTGGCGGCCGGCGGCACCAGCCTGGGCTCCCCCAGCGTGGTGCTGATCAGCTGCTCCGCCTCGGTGAGCCGGGAGGCGGCGGTGAGCGCCTCCACGGCGGTCACGATCCGGGGGTACCGGACCGGGTCTCCCGGATCGGTCAGGTCGAGCGCTCGGAGGGCCACCTCCGCGGCGGTCTGCGGGGCAGCGGCCAGCAGGGTCCGCCCGGCGCGGCCCAGCCGCTCCAGCGCCGCGGGCGCACAGGGGCGCCCAGCCTCGGCCAGGTGCCCGGCCGCCTCGATGGCCGAGCCGCCCTGCCCGAGCAGGTACTCGCCGATCTGCCGGTGCAGGGCCTGCCGGGCGCTGGACGGCACGCTGTCGGCCACCGCCCGCCACACCAGCTCACTGCCGAACGACAGTGCCTGGCTGCCGGCCTCGAGCACCCCGGCGGACAGCGCCGTCTCGACCTCCGGCAGCAGCCGGGCGGGCGGCTCGCCCAGGAGGGCCGCCACGTCGCCGACCTTGAAGGACTGGCCCAGGACGGCACCGACCGCGAGCAGCTGCCGGGTCCGCGTGCCCAGCGCTTCGGTCCACCGTTGCACGACGGCCCGGAACCGCTGTGGTAGCTCCGCGCAGGCCAGCCTGGCCGAGTCCCGCTCAGAGCGGATCTTCCCCTCGTCCCGCAGGCCTGCGATCAGCTCGCCCAGCAGCAGCGGGTTCCCGCCCGCCCCGGCCGCCAGCGCGGTGAGCCCAGGGTCGGGTGCCACCCCCAGCATGTCGGTTATCAGGCCGGTGACCGCAGCGGAGTCCAGCGGGCCGAGCCGCATCCGGACCGCCCCGGCGCGCTCGAGGTGGTCGAACAGCCACGGAGCCCCGCTCCCCGCGTCGGCCGTGCTCCTGGCCATCAGCCACAGCGGCCCGGACTGCCGGGCCCAGGCCAGGCCGCGCAGCCTCCAGATCATCGTGGGGTCGGCACGGTGCAGGTCGTCCAGCACGACTATCGTCGGCCCCCGGTCCGCACCACCCGTGGGCGGTCCCCCCGGCGGGTCTGCGGCCTGCCGCGGCCTGCCGCAGCAGCCGGCCGCAGTGCCTCCCCGCCGGCGCCAGGAAGTCCTCCAGCGAGGGTGGGAGCAGCCAGTCTGGCCCGTCCCCCCGGGCGCGCTGGCCTACCCGCCGCCAGGCCAGCGTGAATCCGCGGGCGGCCGCCGCCGCCGCGGACTCGGTGAGGAACTCGCTCTTGCCGACCCCCGGCCCGCCCTCGACCAGCACGATCCCGCCGCGTCCTGCTTCCGCCGCCCGGACCATGTCGAGTGCGACGCTTAGCTCTGTGTCCCGACCGTGCATCACTCGGTCCCCGAAGATTGAGTTCGCCACGGTGGCCTGTGCCCCGCCCCTTGCACGAGGCAGGCCCGCGCCGTCTGGCGCCCCAGGTGCCGTGACGGCCCATCATGGAGTCCCGTTAGAAATCACTGTATGACCACCTCACCGGCGAAACAACAGGAGATCCGGAAGCACCTTCCCGTTCATTGGGGCTGGGCAGTTCCGGGGTATCGAGTTGGTCAAGTGGCGGTAAGTCATGCTCGTGGCCAGAATTCTTAGCTGGGTTGCTGATTTTGGTCGATTATTCTTCATTGGTTACCGCGCCGGGTTGCTACTGCCGGTAGGGCAAAGTCAGTCCCTTTCCTTCGTATGGCGGCACGACCGGCGGCCCGCCGGACTCCAGGACCGTCAGCGGAACTCCCTTCCGCCATTCACGGCGGAGCGCCTCGCGGTCGGCTTCCACCAGGCCGCCCCAGATGCCGTGGCGGCCCACACTGCCCCACTGGCGCAAGGACAGTTCCAGGCACTCCCGCCGCACCGGGCAGGAGCCGCAGACGGCGAGCGCGGCCGAGGCTTCGGCCCGGGCCCGGTCGGCGCGGTCGCGATCGGGAACCACGCGTCAGCCTCAAGTGCAGACGCCGCGCACGCGGCCAGCGGACTGAACACGATGCTGTCCAGCTCTTCGTTCGTCAGCCGGGTCCGCCCGGCTGGGGCGACCGAGACAGTCACAGGTCTGCCCTCCTCCCGTTTTCCGCACGACAGCCGGCGTTACCCGCCGGACGCATGAGAGCCAGCCTGACCGGGGAGAGGAGGGCGCCACTACGTCAAAGTGGCTAGTACGGTGCGGGCCGGCCGGGACCGCGGAGGCCCTGCACCGGCATCACTAGCCGGTTGGGGGATGCCGTGCGGGCCCGGGCTGGCCAGCATCAGACCGAAAGGAACATCCCGAAGCCAGCGACCGTGTCAGAGGAGGCTCCACGATGGCACAGCTTCCGGCCCGCCGGACCGCTCGAGCTCGCAACATCACCTTGGTTGACCCGTCCCGTGAATTCGAGGACATCTACGACCGGATGGGGCAGTTGCTCAACCTGGCGTTCAGCGACCTGCCTTTCCAGCAGGTCATGGCCGTACCCTGGACGCCGATGGCGGACCTGTCCGAGACGGACGACGCCTACGTGATCGAGGTCGAGCTCCCTGGAGTTACGAAAGACCAGCTCAACGTGGAACTCAATGACCGGGAGCTGGTCATCAGCGGCGAGGTGCCCGAGCCGCAGGATGAGGAGGGCAGGCGCCGCCGCAGAGCCCGGCGCACCGGGCGTTTCGAATTCCGCACCATGCTGCCCGGCGATGTCAACCCGGAGGGCGTTGCCGCGAACCTGTCCGACGGGGTGCTGAAGGTCACGGTCCCCAAGTCGGAGACGGCCAAGCCGCGGCGGGTGGAAATCACAGGGTGACAGCAGCCGCCCGCGGTGCCGGTGAACTCGGAGGAGCCACCGGGATCGCGGGGCGGTGCTCAGCGTCCGGACCAGGACTAACCGGGCTGGGGATGTGATAGGCCGCCGGCTCGGCAGCGTGCTGCTGGGAGGTAGCGATGGCAAGAGCAGTCGGCATCGATCTGGGCACCACCAACTCGGTGATCGCGGCGACGGAGGGCGGCAAGCCGACGGTCATCCCGAACGCGGAGGGCTCACGGACCACGCCGTCGGTGGTCGCATTCACCGAGCAGGGCGAGCGCCTCGTCGGCCAGCTGGCCCGGCGCCAGGCGATCCTGAACCCGAAGGGCACGATCTACTCGGCCAAGCGCTTCATCGGCCGGCGCTACGACGAGGTCGCCAGCGAGCTCAACGCGGTGTCCTTCGACGTCGTGGCCGGCCCGGACGGCGCCGCGCGCTTCAAGATCGAGGGCAGGCTGTACGCGCCGGAGGAGATCTCCGCGCTGGTGCTGCGCAAGCTGGCCGAGGACGCCGCGAAGTTCCTGGGCGAGAAGGTCACCGAGGCCGTCATCACCGTGCCGGCCTACTTCAACGACGCCCAGCGCCAGGCGACCAAGGACGCCGGCCGTATCGCCGGGCTGGAGGTCCTGCGGATCATCAACGAGCCGACCGCCGCCGCGCTCGCCTACGGGCTCGACAAGAAGCAGAGCGAGACCGTGCTGGTGTTCGACCTGGGCGGCGGCACCTTCGACGTGAGCATTCTCGACATCGGCGACGGCGTCGTCGAGGTCCGGGCGACCTCCGGCGACACCCACCTCGGCGGTGACGACTTCGACCGGCGGATCGTCGATTACCTCGCCGACGAGTTCCAGCGAGACAACGGGATCGACCTGCGCACCGACCCGCAGGCGCTGCAGCGGCTGTTCGAGGCGGCCGAGAAGGCCAAGGTCGAGCTGTCCTCGGTCACCCAGACCACGATCAGCCTGCCGTTCATCACCGCCGACGCCTCCGGCCCCAAGCACCTGAACACCACGCTGATGCGCTCGAAGTTCGAGCAGATCACCGCCGACCTGGTCGAGCGCACCTTCGGCCCGGTCCAGCAGGCGATGGCCGACGCCAAGCTGACCGCGGCCGACATCGACGAGGTCATCCTGGTCGGCGGGTCGACCCGGATCCCGGCCGTGCAGAACCTGGTGCGCCGGCTGACCGGCGGCAAGGACCCGAACATGACGGTCAACCCGGACGAGGTGGTCGCGCTCGGCGCGGCGGTCCAGGCCGCGGTGCTCAAGGGCGAAGTCAAGGACGTCCTGCTGCTCGACGTCACGCCGCTGTCGCTGGGCATCGAGACCCTCGGCGGGGTGATGACCAAGGTCATCGAGCGCAACACCACCATCCCGGCCCGCCGGACCGAGGTGTTCAGCACGGCGGAGGACAACCAGTCCGCGGTGGACATCGTGGTGCTGCAGGGCGAGCGGGAGCGGGCCGCGGACAACCGCGTGCTCGGCCGGTTCCGGCTGGAGAACATCCGGCCCGCCCCGCGGGGCGAAGCCGCAGATCGAGGTCACCTTCGACATCGACGCCAACGGCATCCTGAACGTGTCGGCCCGGGACAAGGACACCGGCGCCGAGCAGCGGATCACGATCAGCGAGAGCTCCAACCTGGACAAGTCCGAGGTCGAGCGGATGGTCGCCGACGCCGAGCAGCACCGCGACGAGGACCGCCGGCTGCGCGAGCTGACCGACGCCCGCAACGAGCTGGACGCCGCCGCCTACCAGGTGGAGCGCCGGCTGGCCGAGCTCGGCGAGGCGGTGCCGGTGCACGAGCAGGCGCGGGCCGAGACGCTGGTCGCCGACGCCCGGCAGGCGATCAATGACGAGGCGCCGCTGGACCGGCTCCGGACCCTGACCGCCGAGCTCCAGCAGGTCTACCAGAGCCTGGCGGCGCGCCGGCCAGGGCCGGCCCGGCCGAGCGGGCCGCCGAGCCGGAGCGGGCCAGCCGGCGACGACGACGTCATCGACGCCGAGTTCACGACCCATGACTGAGGCGCCGATGGGAGCCAGCCCATGAATG
The DNA here is from genome assembly GCA_963840195.1 of uncultured Actinomycetes bacterium. Taxonomy (GTDB): domain Bacteria; phylum Actinomycetota; class Actinomycetes; order Streptosporangiales; family Streptosporangiaceae; genus RYN-230. The sequence continues at coordinate 199,376 of CAWIYD010000025.1, read as the reverse complement.
AGCCGGCAGGGAACGGCGACGCGCGGCCCGACCGGACCGCGCCCGCCGGCCGCAGGACGGCCCGGGCACCGGGCCCGCGCCGCGGGATGGCAAGGCCGGGCGAGCGGCGATCCGCCGATCTGCTGGAGCCGGGTCGCCGAGCTGGAGGACCAGCGGCTGCGGGCGCTGGCCGACGCCGACAACCTGCGCAAGCGGTGCGCCGCGCGAGATCAGCCGGGCCGAGCGGACGCAGCGGGCCGCGGTGGCCCGGCGACTGGCTGCCGGTGGTGGACAACCTGGAGCGGGCGCTGGAGCACGCCGCGGCCGACCCGGCCGGCATCATCGACGGGGTCCGGCGGTCCGCGACCAGGCGGTGGGCGTGCTCGCCCGGCTCGGCTTCGCGCGCCGCGACGACCTCGGGCGCGGCCTTCGACCCGGCACGGCATGAGGCGTCGGCTCCCGGGCCGACCCGGCCGCGCCGGGGCACGGTGGTCGAGGTCGTCCGGCCCGCCTACGGCGACGGCGACCGCCAGCTGCGGCCAGCGCTGGTCGTGGTGGCCAAGGCGGCTGATGGCCGACGGCCCGCGACTTCTACGAGATCCTGGGCGTGCCGCGGAACGCCAGCCAGGAGGAGATCCAGCGGGCCTACCGCAAGCTGGCCCGCACCTACCACCCCGACGTGAACAAGGACCCGGCTGCGGAGGAGCGGTTCAAGGACATCTCCGAGGCCTACAACGTCCTGTCCGATCCCGAGACCCGGCGCCGCTACGACGCGTTCGGGCCCGACTTCCGGCAGGTTCCCGAGGACGTCGACCCGCGAGACCTGGCGCCGCGTGCCGCCGCCGGCGCGGGCGCGAGGACCTGGCGGCGCTGGCGGGCCAGGCCCGGGCGGCGGAGCGGGCCGGGCCAGGCGCGGTCGCGGGCACCGGCGGGTTCGTCGCGAGGGACATCGACCTCGACGACCTGCTCGGCGGGCTGTTCGGCGGCGCGGGCCGGGCGCGGCTGGGGGCCGATCCCCGGCGCCGACCAGGAGGCGGAGATCGAGCTGACGCGTGGAGGAGGCCTACCGCGGCGGCCGGCGCTCGATCACCCTGCGGGCGGCGGCGCCCGCGCGACCCTGGAGGTGACCATCCCGGCCGGCGTGACCGACGGGCAGCGGATCCGGCTGGCCGGCCAGGGCGGCCGGGGCAGCGAGGGCGGCGCCGCCGGCGACCTCTACCTGGTCGTGCGCATCGCGCCGCACCCCCGCTACCGGCTCGAGGGCCGCGACATCCACGTCGACCTGCCGCTCGCCCCGTGGGAGGCGGCGCTCGGCACCACGGTCGCGGTCGACACCCCGGACGGCGAGGCCAAGGTGAAGGTCCCGGCGGGCACCTCCAGCGGCAGGCGGCTGCGGCTGCGCGGCCGCGGCCTGCCCAACCCCAAGGGCAAGCCGGGTGACCTGTACGCCGAGGCCCGGATCATGGTGCCGCCGCAAGCTCATCGACGGCGAGCGGCGAGCTGTTCGAGGAGCTCGCCGCCGACATCCGACTTCGACCCGAGGAGGCGGACGTGACCTACGCCATGGTCCGGGTCCGCCCCGCCCGGCTCAGCCTGGATGACGTTCGCCCGGGCCGACCGGCCTGCATCCCGACCTGGTCCGCCGGCTGGTCGCCCTGGGCATGCTCGACGCCGCTCGGGACGCCGCCGGCGGCTGTGGTTCTCGCCCGGCCAGCTCGCCGCCGATCGGCCGGGTGCAGCGGCTGCGCGCCGGGCTTCGCGCTCAACTACGCGGCCATCGGCGCTCGTCATCGATCTGCTCGACCGGATCGCCGTCCTCGAGGCGCCCTGCGGCAGCGCCCGACGGCCAGGGAGGCTGACCATGGACCCGAACCGGCTGACCCAGAAGTCGCAGGAAGCGCTGCACGACGCGCAGACCAAGGCGCTGCGCTTCGGGCACACCGAGGTCGACGGCGAGCACCTGCTGCTCGCGCTGCTCGACCAGCCCGACGGGCTCGTCCCGCGCGCTGCTCGCGCCAGGCCGGCGCCGATCCGGCCGGCTGCGCGCGGAGCTGGAGGCCGAGCTCAGCCGCCGCCCGCGGGTCAGCCGGCCCGGGCGCCGCACCCGGGCCAGGTCGACGTCACCCAGCGGCTGTCCCGCCTGCTGGACGCCGCCGAGCAGGAGGCCAGCCGGCTCAAGGACGAGTACGTCTCCGTCGAGCACCTGATCCTGGCCATGCTCGAGCCGAGGGCCGCGACCACCGGCCGGCCGCCTGCTGCCCAGGAGGGGCTGACCAGGGACGGCGTTCCTGGAGGCGCTGACCGAGATCCGCGGCAACCAGCGGGTCACCTCGGCCATGCCGGAGGCCGCCTACGAGGCGCTGGAGAAGTACGGCCGCGACCTGGTCGCCGACGCGGCCGAGCGGCCAGCTCGACCCGGTCATCGGCCGGGACGCCGAGATCCGCCGGGTGATCCAGATCCTGTCCCGGAAGACCAAGAACAACCCGGTGCTGATCGGCGACCCGGGCGTGGGCAAGACCGCCATCGTGGAGGGCCTGGCCCAGCGGATCACCCGCGGCGACGTCCCCGAGGGACTGCGGGACAAGACCATCTTCGCCCTGGACATGGGCTCGCTGGTGGCCGGGGCCAAGTACCGCGGCGAGTTCGAGGAGCGGCTCAAGGCGGTGCTGAGCGAGGTACAGGGCGGCGCAGGGCCGCATCCTGCTGTTCGTCGACGAGCTGCACACCGTGGTCGGCGCGGGCGCGGCCGAGGGCGCCATGGACGCGGGCAACATGCTCAAGCCGATGCTGGCCCGCGGTGAGCTGCACATGATCGGCGCCACCACCGCTGGACGAGTACCGCAAGCACATCGAGAAGGACGCGGCCCTGGAGCGGCGGTTCCAGCCGGTCCTGGTCGACGAGCCGTCGGTCGAGGACGCCGTCTCGATCCTGCGCGGCTGCGCGAGCGCCTGGAGGTGTTCCACGGCGTGAAGATCGCAGGACAGCGCGCTGGTGGCCGCGGTGACGCTCAGCCACCGCTACATCTCCGACCGGTTCCTGCCGGACAAGGCCATCGACCTGGTCGACGAGGCCTGCGCGATGATCCGCACCGAGATCGACTCCATGCCCGCCGAGCTGGACGAGCTCACCCGCCGGGTCATGCGGCTGGAGATCGAGGAGGCGGCGCTGGCCAAGGAGGAGCGACCCGGCCAGCAAGGCCCGGCTGGAGAGCCTGCGCAAGGAACTGGCCGACCTGCGGGCGCAGGCCGACGCGCATGCGGGCGCAGTGGGAGGCCGAGCGCCAGGCGCTGCGCCGGGTGCAGGCGCTGCGCGAGGAGATGGAGCAGGTCCGGCAGGAGGCCGAGCAGGCCGAGCGAGACTACGACCTGAACCGGGCCGCCGAGCTGCGGCTGGGCAGGCTGCCCGAGCTGGAACGCCGGCTGCGCGGCCGAGGAGGAGCGGCTCGCGGCGCAGCCAGGGCGGCGAGCGGCTGCTGCGCGAGGTCGTCACCGAGGAGGAGATCGCCGCGATCGTGTCCCGCTGGACCGGCATCCCGGTCAGCCGCCTGCAGGAGGGCGAGCGGGAGAAGCTGCTGCGGCTCGACGAGATCCTGCACGAGCGGGTGGTCGGCCAGGACGAGGCCGTCCAGCTGGTCGCCGACGCCATCATCCGGGCCCGGTCGGGGATCAAGGACCCGCGGCGGCCGATCGGGTCGTTCATCTTCCTCGGCCCGACCGGGGTGGGCAAGACCGAGCTGGCCAAGACGCTGGCCGCGGCCCTGTTCGACACCGAGGACAACATGGTCCGCATCGACATGAGCGAGTACCAGGAGCGGCACACCGTCAGCCGGCTGGTCGGCGCGCCCCCCGGCTACGTCGGCTACGAGGAGGGCGGCCAGCTCACCGAGGCGGTCCGGCGCAAGCCCTACTCGGTGGTGCTGTTCGACGAGGTGGAGAAGGCACACCCGGACGTGTTCAACACGCTGCTGCAGGTCCTGGACGACGGGCGGCTCACCGACGCGCAGGGCCGGACCGTCAACTTCCGCAACACCGTCATCATCATGACCTCCAACATCGGATCGGAGTACCTGATCGACAGGACGCCATCGTCGGACGGCGAGATCAAGCCAGACGTGCGCGAGCGGGTGATGGCCGAGCTGCGCAGCTACTTCCGGCCCGAGTTCCTCAACCGGCTGGACGACATCGTGCTGTTCAAGCCGCTCACCCCGGCGGAGATCGAGCGCATCGTCGATCTCATGATGCGGACGTCCTGCGCGCCCGGCTCGCCGAGCGCCAGATGAAGCTGGAGATCACCGCGGACGGCGCTGCGCTTCATCGCCGAGCAGGGCTTCGACCCCGTCTACGGGGCCCGGCCGCTGCGCCGGTTCATCGCCCGGGAGGTCGAGACCAAGATCGGCCGCGCCCTGCTGGCCGGGGAGGTCCGCGACGGTGCCGTCATCCACATCGGCTATGCCGGCGGCGAGCTGACCGTCAGCTACCAGAACCCGGACTGACCCGCCCGGCCGGGGGGCGGGTGGCCGCGCTCCCCGGCACGGCGCTCCCCGGCCGGCGCTCACCCGGACGCGACGCGCGCCGGGTCCGGCAGCGGCATGGCGCAGAAGGCCACGGATACGTCCCGCGGTGGCCGGCCCTGGCTGGCCGGCGGCCCGGCCATGGGGATGTCCTCCCGCTGCCCGGTCAGCTCGGCGACCCGCTGCACCGGGCTCGACAGCTCGCTGAAGCGGATCGAGCAGGCCCGCTCCTCGGCTTTCCGGCAGGTGGCGAGGAGCGTGCGCAGGCCGCGGCAGTCGATGAATGTCACCCGGGACAGGTTCACCACCAGCTGGGTCCCGCCCCGCGGCAGGAAGCGCAGCAGGTGCTCCTGCAGCCAGCGGCTCGAGTAGACGTTGACGTCCCCGGTGATGTTGACGATGGTGTAACGCCCGCGGGTCAGCACGAGCAGCGACAGGTACATGGCGCTCCTTGCCGTGCAGCATTGGCTACTTCTGACCTTCGCGGCCCGGCTGGCCTGCATCCTCAAACCGGCTAGTCGTTCCGCCCGGGATCATGCCTGCCCGGGAATGGCCCGCCGGGACCATTAAGGCGGGGGATGCAGGCCCGTCAGCCCGCCCGCGATCCTGGTGACAGTGCGGGATTCGCCGGCCTCAGCTGGCCGGTATCCATCCAGGACCAGGCATGACAGGGAGGCGCAGCCAGATGAAGGCGCTCGTCTACAACGGCCCGCGGGATGTGACCGTGTCCACCGTGCCGGATCCCGGGATCGACCGGCCCGGCGATGCGGTCATCCAGATCATCCGGACCAATATCTGCGGTTCAGACCTGCACATGTATGAGGGCCGCACCGATATGGAGCCCGGCCGGGTGCTCGGCCACGAGAACCTGGGCCGGGTAACGGAGGTGGGCGCGGCCGTGGAACGGATCAAGGTCGGCGACATGGTCTGCGTGCCGTTCAACGTCGCCTGCGGGCGCTGCGCGAACTGCGAGCGCGGGCTGACGAACTACTGCCTGGTCGCGAACCCCGATCCGCAGATCGCCGGGGCGGCCTACGGCTTCGCCGACATGGGCCCCTGGAATGGCGGCCAGGCCGAGTACCTGCTGGTCCCGTGGGCCGATTTTAACTGCCTGCGGCTGCCGGAGGACGCGGAGGAGAAACTCGACGACTACGTGATGCTGGCCGACATCTTCCCGACCGGGTACCACGCCACTGAGATGGCGGGGGTCGGGCCGGGCAAGTCCGTGGTGATCTACGGCGGCGGCCCGGTCGGGCTGATGGCGGCGTACTCGGCCGGGCTCAAGGGGGCCAGCAAGGTCATGGTGGTCGATCGTCATCCCGACCGGCTCGGGCTGGCCAGCCGGATCGGCGCCATTCCCATCGATGACTCCGCGTCGTCCCCGATAGACCAGGTGCTGGAACTGACCGGCGGCCAGGGGGCGGACTGCGGCTGTGAATGCGTCGGCTACCAGGCGCATGACCCGGCCGGCCACGAACACCCGAATGCGACGCTGAACAACCTGGTGCGCTCGGTCCGGTTCACCGGGTCCATCGGCGTGGTCGGGGTCTATGTCCCGGCCGACCCGGGAGGGCCGGACGAGCTGGCCCGCCGCGGCGAGGTCGCGTTCGATTTCGGGCAGTACTGGTTTAAGGGCCAGCGGATGGGAACCGGCCAGTGCCCGGTGAAGGCGTACAACCGGCATCTCCGTGAGCTGATCCACACCGGCAAGGCCAAGCCCTCGTTCGTCGTCTCGCACGAGCTGCCGCTGGACCGGGCCCCCGAGGGATACCAGCACTTCGACGCGCGCGACAGCGGCTGGACCAAGGTAGTCCTGGCCCCCGCCGCTTGATTGGCACCCCGGGACAGCCGCCGCCACGGCGGGCAGCGGCTGTCCCGGTACCAGCGCGAAGTTCCTAGGCCCGCGGTGGGGGAGCAACCCGGCCGGTAAGGCCGCCGCCGAGGGCGCCCAGGCCGCGGCTGGTGACCTGCCTCGCCACCGGTGCCGCCACGGACAGCGCGTCCGCCGCCATCTTGCGGACCTGCGGCGAGGTGCTGATCGCCTGCCAGGAGTCCTGCAGCCGTTTCAGCCCGGCCTTGCCCTCGCTCGTGCCGACCAGGTAGCCGGCCACGAAACCGATGATCGTCTCCATTGCTCGCCTCACCTCCGCACGCGGCCGTGTTCGCGGCCCGTGCTCACATCTCGCGCAGTTCCAGGTAGCGCTGCACGTCCGGCAGGGACTGCACGACCACGGCCAGCAGCGCCGCGAGCAGCGCGGCCTTGATCAGTTTGCTGATCATGGTGGTTCCTCCTCGTGATGGGGTGACTGGTTGCCTGCGCCGACGGCCGGGCCGGTCCCGGGCGGGTCCGCGGCGAGCGGCTCGATCTCGTCGGGCGCGAAGTACAGGAACCGGCCGTGGCCGCGCTGCAGCTCAGCCAGCGGGATCCAGGACCGGGCTGACGGCCACGTGCACCTGGCCGTCCACGTCGTTCAGCACCGCTTCCACCAGCGCCTCGCGCCCGGCCAGGAAGAGGTCCTGCGCGTCCGCCCGGCGGGCCCCGGGCTGCATCCTGACCCGGCTGCCCCTGGCCACCCTGACCCCGGCGATGACCACATGATCCGTCTCCGGCGAGACGCTGGTGTCGGCGCCCGGATCCCACCAGGGCACCCGCTGGGCGGCGGCCCCGGCGTGCTCCTGCGGCGCCCGGGCGCCCCTGGGGGGCTGATAGCACCGGGGGCCCGGCCGGGGGAACCGGCCGGGCCCGGCGCCCCGGACAGGTACCTGATGGCGCCGTGCATCCGCTCGAGCATCTCCGGCGGCAGGCCGTCGACCCGGTCGAGCAGGGCCGCGGCCCGCGGGTCGGTCGCCCGGGCCTGGAGTTTCTCCTCGTCGGTCAGCGCCATCGTGCGGAGGGTGAGGATCTCGTCGATCTCGGTGGCATCGAACAGGTCCCCCGCGCTCTCCGGTGCGATCTCCGGGTGGTCGGGGAGGATGACCGGCGCGGAGAGCATCAGGCTGCGGCAGTCCGGCGGCCCGGTGAGCACCGGCCAGGTGCCCTCCTGGGCGCAGGCGGCTATCTCCGCGGCCGCCCACTCCGGGGGGTCGGTCATCGACAGGAACGTCCCGCCGCCGATCCCGATCAGGATGTGCGCGGAGATCAGCGCGTACGGGAGGGCGTCCGCCCGGCTGGCCGGGGAGGCCGGCGGCTGGGTGCGGTTCTCCACCCGGACCCGGAGCCGCAGCGCGCGGTAGGGGCCCGCGACCCGCTCGGCCCGGACATCCAGCACCCCCTGCAGCCGTGACCAGCGCCAGGTCAGCCGCCGGCCACGCCGCCCTGCCGGATCGGCCAGCTTCTGGGCCTCCGCACCAGACGGTGACCCGAAGGCCAGCTGGGTGCCCGGGCCGAGCAGGTCCGCGACCGGGACGGAGAACCACTGCTCGCACTCGGCCGCTTCGTCCCACGGGGTGTACTCGGCGCCGCCATGCCGCAGCCGGCCGGTGGCCGCCAGCCCGCCCTCCGGCGTCGCGGCCTGAACCGTCCGCCGCCGCAGCTGGAGGTAGCGGACGCAGATCTCGACCCGGGCGTCGTCGGCGCACTCGGCCAGGCACTCGGTCTGGGACGCGGACCGCTCCGAGTCGTCGGCGGCCAGGTAGGCGGGCGGCATCAGCACCCCGAACTGGAACCTGGCCTGGTTCTTCTGCGCCGTCTGCCGGTAGGGGTAGAGCAGGTAGCCCTCGTACAGCACGGCGTCCGCGACCTTGCGGGCGTGCTCGACATGGGCCGGATCGAGAGTCATGACCGCTCCGTAGCCCCGGGCTCCCGGGCTAGGTCGCTGGCGACTGGGTTCGGGGGGCGTCCTCCCGGGCTAGCAGCGCGGTCAGGGCCGCCTCCCAGGTCGGCAGGGCGTGCTTGGTCTTGAAGCGCTGCAGCTCGTCCAGGGTCGGCCGGCTCATCCTGATCCAGGCGCTGTTCGGGAAGTGGGCGTCGATCGCCTCCCGCCAGACGCTGACCGGCAGCCGGAACGGCGCCTCCTTGCTCCACGGCACCTGCTGCACCTGGAGCCGGCCGTCCGCGGTCCCGAACAAGGTCCCGCTGAACAGCAGCAGCAGCGGCACGGTGCCGTCGTCCAGGCCGGCGAAGTACCGGGTGGCGGCGACCTCCAGGTCGTAGGTGGCGGTGATGGGCACGTCCACCTCGGTGCTCCCGGTGAATCCCGGCACCATCAGCGACACCATGGTGAACTGCAGCGGCTTCAGCGTGTCGGCCCACCGGTCGGTGTCGCCGAACAGGTCGTGCAGCCGCTCCGCCTCGGCGGCGGAGTAGCGCCGCCGGGCGGGCTCGATCCGCAGCTGGCAGCGCAGCGCGATGGCCGCCACCGGCTCGCCGCTGGTCTCGCTGATCCGCAGCCGCAGGCTGAACGTGGGCACCACGGCGTACCGGTCGGCCTGGGCGCCGATGCAGTCGAAGACCAGCTCGGCCACGTCAGGGCCCCGGCTCGGCCGCGAGCGCGCTGGCCTGGGAGGCGACCAGGCCGAGGAACTCCGCGATGGCGGCCCGGGCCTCGTCCCCGCCATCGAAGCCGTGCCACAGCAGGCGCAGCCGCCGGCCAGCTCGTAGCAGACGTCCACCGGGACCACGAAGTGCTCGACCGTGCTGCCGTCGCGGTGGATCAGCACCGCCTCGACGTCCGCCTCGGCCTCGCGCAGCAGCGGGTGCTCCGCGGCCATCCGCTGCCAGCGGCCGAGGTCGAGCTGGCACTCGGTGACCCCGGCCGGGCTCGGGTAGAACCCGGCCACCTGGCCGTCCGCCGAGCTGCGCAGGAAGAAGGCCAGCCCGACCGGGATCTCGAGCTCGTCCCACTCGGCGGCCGACAGCGGCCGGGCCGGGTCACTCAGGTACCGGTCGGGGACGGCCCGCCACCGGCCCCCTCCGGCCTGGGAGTGCGTGAACAGCAGGTAGCACGGGCGGCAGGTGCACAGCAGCGATGACCGCTCCAGGTCGACCACGTGGCCGTGGGCATCCAGGATGCTGGTGCCGCACATCTCGCACGCCTCGCCGGGGCGGTCGCGGGCCGCGGCGGTCCCGGTCAGGCCGCCCGGGACGGCCGGCCGGGCCGCGGCGGCCGGGCCCTGGCCGGGGGATGCCGGCCCGGCCGCCGCGAGCCCGGCCGTGGCCGGCCCGGGCGCCGCCGCGGCCGGCCCGGATGACCCGGCCGGCCCGGGCGGCCGGACGAACCGGCGCAAGCCAGCCGGGCCGGTGCCGGTCACGACCGCACCACCGCCGGTACCGCCACCCGCACGCCCTGGCTGTCGGACAGCAGCGGCAGCGGGTCCAGGTGGCGGTCCGCGCCGTCGAGCCCCCGGCCGGCCCGGCACACGTCGTACCGGGCACCGCACCGGCAGGTGAGCAGCTCCCGTTCGAGGCCGCCGTCGCCCAGCGAGGACCCGCAGGCCGGGCAGGCGTCACGGTAGGCGTACAGCGTCCCGCGCACGGCACACAGCAGGACCGGCAGGCCGGCCGCGTCCGCGGTCACCGGGCGTGAGCTGGGCGGCCCGATGTCCGGGAGGAGGACCCAGTCGCCCTGGCCGCCCGCGGCGGCCGCCGCGGGCGGGTCGCCGGGGCGGCTGCCGATCTGCAGCAACGGGGCCTGCGGCGGCTCGGTCACGCCCTCCACCACCACCTCGCTGACCTCCGGGGCCGCCTCGGCGACCGCGCCCTCGATGGCCAGCTTCACGGTGACGGTCGAGGACGGGCAGCCATGGCAGCTGCCCTCCAGCCGGAGCCGGGCTACCCCGTCGTGGACGCCGAGGTACTGCACCCCGCCGGCGTGGGAGCCCAGGTAGGGCCGGACCCGGTCCAGGGCCTCCTGGATCCGGGCGTCCACGTCGAGCGGGTGCAGGTCGTGCAGCAGCAGCAGGCTGCCCACCAGCGGGTCGCCGGCCAGCGTGCCGAGGATCGCGGTGCCCGCTGGCCCGGCCTCGTGCAGCACGGCCACCACCCGGGACAGGCCGTCCCCGTACAGGCCGACCAGCAGCCCGACGAGTTCCTCGGCCGTCGCCGCGGCCGGGCCGCCGCCCGCCCGCAGCCGGGCCAGCAGGGCCTCGATCTGCTCCCCGGCCTCATCTACTCCCGACATCACGTGGCCAGGGTGACCGCCGCCAGCGGCGAGTGCATGACGTCGAGTTTCCGCCCGTTGCCCATGTACATGTGCACGCCACAGGGCAGGCACGGGTCGAAGCTGCGCACCGCGCGCATGATGTCGATGCCCTTGAAGTTCTCCGGCGGGTTCTCCTCGAAGATGGGCGTGTTCTGCACCGCGTCCTCGTACGGGCCCGGGGTGCCGAAGCTGTCCCGGACGCTCGCGTTCCACGGCGTCGGCGGGTACGGGTGGTAGTTCGCGATCTTGCCGCCCCGGATGACCATGTGGTGCGACAGCACGCCGCGCACCGCTTCGGTGAAGCCGCAGCTGTTCGCCTCGTCAGGAACGCTGAACGGCTCCCACGTCTTCGTGTGCCCGGCCCGGATCTCGGCCAGCGCCTGCTCGGTGAAGTGCAGCGCAGCGGCGGCCGCGTAGGCCTGGAAGTAGGTGCGGGCCCGGTCCCGCTCGATCGCGTTGGACAGCGGCGCCCCCGACTTGTCGCGCGGGATCTTCCACTCGAACGTGACCTCCGGCCGGCTGACCGTGCGGGGCAGGTTGATCAGCACGCTCTGGCCGGTGGACTTCACGTAGCCGAAGTCGACCAGGCCGCCCAGCGCGGTGGCCCACAGCCGGGCGATCGGGCCGCCGCCGGTGTCGGCGGCCAGGTGGTTCTCCCCGTCGTACCACCGCGGCGACATGACCCAGCTGTACTTGCTGTCGAAGTCGCGCTTGGCCGGCCGGGGGATCGTGTGCTGGTTCCACGGGTGACGGCGGTCGACCGGGTTGCCCAGCGGGATCCCGGGTCACGAACATCTCCTGGTCTTCCCAGTCCTCGTAGTAGGAGCTGCCGAGCAGGATCCGGATGCCCAGGTTGATCTCGACCAGGTCGTTGGTGAGCAGCTGGCCGTCCCGGATGACCCCGGGGGACACGAACATCTTGCGGCCCCAGTCGGTCATGTGGTCGTACCGGAAGTCGCAGTGCTCCGGGTCGTTGAGGCTGCCCCAGCAGACCAGGTCGGCGCGGCGCCGGCCGACCTCCTCATACCCGGGCAGCGCCTCGTAGAAGAAGTCGAACAGGTCGTCGTGCATCGGCACGACGCGCTTCATGAACTCCACGTAGCGCATCAGCCGGGTCAGGTAGTCGGTGAACAGCTGCACCGTGGCCGTGGTGCCCACGCCGCCGGGGTACAGCGTGGAGGGGTGCACGTGGCGGCCCTCCATCAGGCAGAACATCTCCCGGGTGGACCGGCTCACCTGGAGCGCCTCCCGGTAGAACTCGCCTTCCAGCGGGTTCAGCGAGCGCATGATGTCGCCGATCGTGCGGTACCCGTGCTCGGCCGCGTGCGGCGCCTCGGTGGCGTTGGCCTGCTCCAGCACGCCCGGGTTGGTCTCGCGCACCATCCGCTCGCAGAAGTCCACCCCGACCAGGTTCTCCTGGAAGATGTTGTGGTCGAACATGTACTCCGCGGCCTCGCCGAGGTTGATGATCCACTCGCCGAGGTGCGGCGGGCGGACCCCGTAGGCCATGTTCTGGTTGTAGACCGAGCAGGTGGCGTGGTTGTCGCCGCAGATGCCGCAGATCCGGCTGGTGATGAAGTGGGCGTCCCGCGGGTCCTTGCCCTTCATGAAGATGCTGTAGCCGCGGAAGATCGACGAGGTGCTGTGGCACTCGACGACGCGCTTCTGCTTGAAGTCGATCTTGGTGTAGATCCCGAGGCTGCCCACGATCCTGGTGATCGGATCCCAGGCCATCTCGACAATGCCGGTGTCCTCGGCCGTCGTCATCGCTGATCCCTCTCCCTCATCAGAGCGGCCGGCCGGCAGCCGGCGGCGGCCCGGGTCACCACGGCTGCTGGTAGCCCGTGAGCAGTTCGCTTCCCTTCTTCCGCCACTTGGGCTCTTCGTCCGCCGTCCTCGCGGTGAACCCGCGCAGCGTGCGGATGACCGTGCCGTACATGCTGCTGGCGGCGGTCGAGACCCTGGCCCCGGGCGGCTCGTCCATGAACGGCATGAACTTGTCCGGGAAGCCGGGCATGGTGCAGGCGATGCAGATGCCGCCCACGTTGGGGCACCCGCCGACGCCGTTGATCCAGCCGCGCTTGGGCACGTTGCACTTGACCACGGGTCCCCAGCAGCCCAGCTTGACCAGGCACTTGGGCGAGCCGTACTCGTTCGCGAAGTCGCCCTGCTCGTAGTAGCCGGCCCGGTCGCAGCCCTCGTGCACGGTGGCCCCGAACAGCCAGGTCGGCCGGAGCGCCTCATCGAGCGGGATCATCGGCGCCTGGCCCGCTACCTGGTAGAGCAGGTAGAGGATGGTCTCGGACAGGTTGTCCGGGTGGATCGGGCAGCCGGGCACGCAGACGATCGGCAGCCCGGCCTTCGACCGCCAGTCCCAGCCGAGGTAGTCCGGGACCCCCATGGCGCCGGTCGGGTTGCCCGCCATGGCGTGGATCCCGCCGTAGGTGGCGCAGGTGCCCACGGCCAGGATGGCCGTCGCCTTCGGCGCCAGCCGGTCCAGCCACTCGTTGGTGGTCATCGGCTGCCCGGTGGCCGGGTTGTTGCCGAACCCGGCCCAGTAGCCTTCCTTCTTGATCGCCTCGTTCGGGATCGACCCCTCGACCACCAGCACGAACGGGTCGAGCTCGCCTCGGTCCGCCTTGTGCCACCACTCGATGAAGTTGTCCGCCCCGGTCTCCGGGCCGCACTCGTAGTCGATCAGCGGCCAGTGCACCGCGACCTGGGGCAGCCCGGGCAGCGCGCCCAGCGCGATCTCCTCGATGCTCGGCTGGGTGGCGGCGGTCAGCGCGACCGAGTCGCCGTCGCAGCCGAGCCCCCCGTTCATCCAGAGAATGTGGACGACGGGCTCCGCGGCTGCCGCCTGCGGGCCGGCATCGTTCGTGCTGGCTGTGGCCATGCCAGGGCCACCTCCTCGTTACTGGATCGGCGCAGCGCGGGCCGGCCGGCGGCCCGCGTCCGACAGGGCCCGCCCGGCCAGGGCGGGAGGTGGGGCGAGTAGCTGGGCCGACGGGCAGGCCGGCGACCGGGGGACCGTCCATGACGGGCAGCCCCGGGTACGGTTCGCGGGCGGACGCCCCTGAGCAGTTGGCCACAGCGCAGCTCGCCTTCGTGATGCGCAGACCCGGCCATCGTAGAACGGCGTGGTGCGGGTCACAAGACTGAACAGTCGGTCACCGGACATATTTGTCCACCGCTTTGCCTGGCCGTGCCAGGTCGTCACGAATGCCCCTTATCGAATAACCTTGCAGCAGGTCCTGCCCCCGGCGCCGCCGGTCAGCGCTGGAGACAGCTGAGGGAGAACTATCTTGGTGGCTGAGCCCGTCCCGGTGCCGCCTCGGATCCGATCGGTGCCGCCCCGGACCCGATCGAGGTCACGCCGGTCGTGGTGCTGTTCCAGGTCTTTCCCGCCCGGCCGTCGTCGATCCCGGACATCCGCGACTTCGTGCGCCGCTGCCTGGCCGAGTCCCCGCTCACCGAGGACGGGAACCGGCAGGTCGGCGAGACCGTGTTCAAGGCCCTGCTGGATGCGGCCGGGCCGACCGGGTCCATCCACGTGGCCTTCCGGATCTTCCCCGAGCACGTCGAGGTGGACGTGCTGCACTCCGAGTCCATGGCCCAGGCGCCCGGGGCCGCCGCGGCCGACCGGGCCGCCGTGGCCGACCGGGCCGAGCGGGCGGTGGCGCGGCGCCCGGCCGTCCCCGCGGGCCCGCCAGGCTCCCGCGCCGGTCCCGGCCGAGAACTTCGCGGACTGGATGTCGACCGCACTCCGCAAGGAGGGGCTGACCCAGGAGGCCGCCGCGCGGCTGCTCGGGGTGTCGGTCAAGACGGTCAGCCGGTGGGTCGGCGGCACCACCGAGCCACGGCTGAGGGACCTGCGGCGCATCCAGGAAGTCTTCGGCGACGTGCCGCTGCGGTAGCGGGCCCGGCCCGGCGCTGGCCCGCCGGTCCGGCGCCGGGTCAAAACTGTCCTATGGGCCTGGACGTTCCCCCCACAACGGTCCTACCGTGCTGTCATGGCGGTTCAACCCGGGCAGGACCGGATGGGCCCCGGCGGCGTCCCGGCCGGCCGCGACGCCGTGCGGCTGTTCGGCCTGCGGGCCGCCCCGGTCGATGACCTGGCCGCCCAGGCCGGGGCGGTCGCCGCCGCCTGCCACGCCATGGCGGCCCGCTTTCACCAGGGCGGGAAGCTGGTGGTGTTCGGGACCGGCGGCGCGAGTACCGACGCCCAGCACGTGGCGGTGGAATTCGTCCACCCGGTGATCGTCGGGAAGCGCGCGCTCCCGGCTATCTCGCTGACCACCGATGTCGCCACGGTGACCGGGATCGCCGAGCGGGACGGCGTGGCCGCCATCTTCGCGCACCAGATCCGCTACCTGGCCGCGCCGGGTGACATCGCCCTGGGCATCTCGCCCGACGGGAACTGCCGCAGCGTGCTCGGCGGCCTGGCCGCCGCGGCCGAGCTGGGCCTGCTGCGGATCGCGCTGGCCGGCGGGACCGGCGGCGACATCGCCGCCAGCGGGCTGGCCGACCACCTGCTGGTGGCCCGGTCCGACGATCCCCGCATCGTCAAGGAACTGCACGTGACCATGTACCACGTGCTCTGGGAACTGGTCCACGTCTTCTTCGAGCAGCCGGGCGTGCTCGCACCGGCGGTGCTGGCATGAGCGGCGGCGCCCGGGCCGAGATGGAGGCGCTGTACCCGTTCCTGTACTCCGGCGGCAGTGATCTTCCGGCGGTGCTGGCCCAGGTCCGCGCGTCCACCGTGGCCAAGGCGGCCGAGATCACCGAGTTGCGCCGCGTGATCGCCGGGCAGGACTCCGACCGGCTGGCCGCCGCCGCGGCCGAGGCGGCGGCCCGGTTCGCGGCGGGCGGCCGGCTGCTGGCGTTCGGCAACGGCGGCAGCGCCACCGACGCCCAGCAACTGGCCACGCTGTTCCTCAACCCGGGCTCCGGCGCCCGGCCGCTGCCCGCGTTCGCGCTGGCCAACGACACCTCGGTGGTCACCGCACTGTGCAACGACATCGGCGTGGAGGTGCTGTTCGCCCGGCAGCTCGCGGCCATCGGCACCAGCAGCGACATCGCGGTCGGCCTGTCCACCAGCGGGAACTCCGAGAACCTGGTGCGCGCCTTCGAGGAGGCCGGGCGCCGGGGGATGCTGACCATCGGGCTGGCCGGCTATGACGGCGGCAAGATGGCCGAGCTGGACAGCATCGACTACCTGTTCGTCGCCCCGTCCGCCTCGGTGCACCGGATCCAGGAGGCGCAGACCACCGTCTACCACGTGCTGTGGGAGCTCACGGTGGCCGCCGTCGCCGGGCTGGACCGCCCATGAGCGGGAAGACCCTGGTGGCCGGGGTGGGCAACATCTTCCTCGGGGACGACGGCTTCGGCAGTGAGGTCGCCCGCCGGCTGATGGGCAGCGGGCTGCCGGACGGGGTCCGGGTCGCCGACTACGGGACCAGCGGCATGCACCTCGCCTACGACCTGTCCAGCGGGTATGAGACCGCCATCCTGATCGACGCGTCCCCGCGCGGGGAGCCGCCCGGCACGGTCAGCGTGCTGGACGTGGACGCCCGGCCCGGGCCGGGCCCGGCGGCGCCCGGGCTGCCGGCCGGCGCCGCCCTGTTCGACGGCCACGGCATGCAGCCCGACGTGGTGCTGGGCATGCTGGGCATGCTGGGCGGCACGCGCGCGCCGCATCCTGGTCGTCTGCTGCGAGCCGGCCAGCGTCGAGTACCGGATCGGGCTGAGCGAGCCGGTCGCCGCGGCCGTCGACGAGGCGGTGCGGATCGTCACGGACCTGGTCTGCGCGGAAGCCGGCCGCCCGCCCGCCGCCGCGGCCCGGGCCGATGAAGAGTAAGGGGATGTCCCATGTGCCTCGGCATACCCGGTGAAGTGATCGAGCGCCTCGCCGATCAGCCTGACCTGGCCAGGGTCAACGTGAGCGGGGTCAAGCGGGTGATCAACATCGGCCTGCTGGGCGATGACCCGCCCGAGCCCGGCGAGTGGGTCCTGATCCACGTCGGCTTCGCGCTGTCCCGGATCGATGAGCAGGAGGCCGCCGCGGCGCTGGAGTTCCTGGAGGGGATCGGCCAGGCTTATGCAGACGAGCTGGCGGCACTAGCCGAGTCACAGGTCGAATGAGGGAGCGTGCGGACAATGCGGTTCGTCGACGAGTTCCGTGACGCAGACAAGGCCCACGCCCTGGCCGCGAAGATCGCGTCGCTGTGCGAGCCGGGGCGCGAGTACAAGTTCATGGAGGTGTGCGGCGGGCACACGCACACCATCTACAAGCACGGCCTCGAGGATTACCTGCCCGAGTCGGTCACCCTGGTGCACGGCCCCGGCTGCCCGGTCTGCGTGATCCCGATGGGGCGGGTGGATGACGCCATGCACCTGGCCGCCCAGCCGGACGTGATCATGACCTCGTTCGGCGACATGATGCGGGTGCCGGGCAGCCAGGGCTCGTTCTTCGACGCCAAGGCGGCCGGGACCGACATCCGCATGGTCTACTCGCCGCTCGACTCGCTGAAGATCGCCCGCAGCAACCCGGACAAGCGGGTCGTGTTCATGGCCATCGGCTTCGAGACCACCGCCCCGTCCACGGCCATGACCGTGCTCCGGGCGGCCGCCGAGGGGCTGCCCAACTTCTCGGTGTTCTGCAACCACGTCACGATCATCCCGGCCATCAAGGCGATCCTGGACTCACCGGACCTGCGGCTGGACGGCTTCATCGGGCCCGGCCACGTGTCCACCGTGATCGGCTGCCGCCCGTATGAGTTCATCGCCGCCGACTACGGGCGGCCGGTCGTGGTGGCGGGGTTCGAGCCGCTGGACATCCTGCAGTCGATCTACATGCTGATGGTGCAGCTGTCCGAGGGCCGCTCCGAGGTGGAGAACCAGTACGCGCGGGTGGTCCCGTGGGACGGCAACGTCGTGGCGCTCCAGGCCATCGGGCAGACCATGGAGCTGCGGCCGTACTTCGAGTGGCGCGGGCTCGGCTTCATCTCCCACTCCGCGCTGAAGATGCGCGAGCAGTTCGCGGCGTTCGACGCCGAGCTGCTGTTCGACGTGCCCGGCGTGCGGGTCGCCGACCCCAAGGCCTGCCAGTGCGGCGAGGTGCTCAAGGGCGTGCTCAAGCCGTGGGAGTGCAAGGTGTTCGGTACCGCGTGCACGCCGGAGACGCCCATCGGGACCTGCATGGTCTCCCCGGAGGGCGCCTGCGCCGCCTACTACAACTACGGCCGGATGACCCGGTCCCGGGTCGCGGAGGTCGAGATCCGGGTGGGCCGGCCATGACCGCCGGCCAGGGCGCCCCGCCCGGCGAGCGGGAACGCCAGGACGGGTCCGGCGGCTGGGTGGCCGACGCGCTCCGCGAGCATGACGAGGCGGGGCCGCAGGAGCAGCACCACGGCGGCCCGTCGAGCCGTGAGCAGCAGGTGCTCGACCGCATCGACCGGGCCCGGCGGCGCCGTCCCCGGGTGCGGGAAGAGCGGATCACGATGTCGCACGGGGCGGGCGGCAAGGCCACCCAGACCCTGATCCAGGCCATCTTCCTGGACGCGTTCCGCAACCCGCTGCTGGAGCCGCTCGGCGACTCCGCGCTGCTGGAGCTGGGCGGGGCCCGGGTCGCGCTGACCACCGACTCGTTCGTGGTCGCCCCGCTGTTCTTCCCCGGCGGCGACATCGGCGACCTGGCCGTCAACGGGACCGTCAACGACCTGGCCATGTCCGGCGCCACCCCGCTGTACCTGTCGGCGGGCTTCATCCTGGAGGAAGGGTTCCCGGTCGCCGACCTGACCCGGATCACCGCCTCGATGCGGGACGCGGCCGCGGCCGCGGGCGTGAGCATCGTGACCGGGGACACCAAGGTGGTGCAGAAGGGCAAGGCCGACGGCTGCTACATCAACACCGCCGGAGTCGGCCTGCTGGCCAGGGACCAGGTCCTCGGGCTGGACCAGGCGCGGCCCGGCGACGCCATCCTGGTGTCCGGGCCGATCGGCGATCACGGCATCACCATCATGCTCGCCCGCGGCGAGCTCGACATCGAGGCCGACATCGTCTCCGACACCGCCCCGCTGGCCGGGCTGGCCGCCACGCTGCTGGACGCCGTCCCCGGGGTCCGGGCCCTGCGGGACGCCACCCGCGGCGGGGTGGCCACCATCCTCAACGAGATCGCCACGGCGGCCGAGGCGGGCATCGTGGTCAGCGAGGACGCCATCCCGGTGCGCGCGGAAGTCCGCGGCGCGGCGGAACTGCTCGGCATCGACCCCATGTACGTGGCGTGCGAGGGGCGGCTGGTCGCCGTGGTGGACGGCGGCCAGGCGGACGGCGCGCTGGCGGCGCTGCGCGGCCACCCGCTGGGCGCCGAGGCCACGCGTAATCGGCCGGGTCACCGACGGCCCGCCCGGAATCGTCCAGCTCAAGACCTCCTTCGGCGGCACCCGGATCGTGGACCTGCTGGTCGGCGACCCGCTGCCGCGGATCTGCTGACCGGCATGCACGAGCTGGCCATCGCCCAGGGAGTGATCGACGCGGTGACGGAGCGGCTGCCCGGGGCCACCGTGACCGGCGTCCGGCTGGAGATCGGCGCGCTGTCCGGGGTGGTGCCCGACTCGCTGCGGTTCTGCTTCGACCTGGCCACCGAGGGCACCGCCCTGGCCGGCGCGCAGCTGGACATCTCCGAGCCCGCGGCCCGCTGCCACTGCCGGGGCTGTGGCCGCGACTTCTCGCCCGACGGCCCGTTCCCCCTCTGCCCGTGCGGCAGCGGCGACATCGCGGTGCTGGCCGGTGAGGAACTGCGCATCCTCTCGGTCCAGGTGGCGGCCTGACATGTGTGCCACCTGCGGCTGCGCCGACGGCGGTTACCGGATCGACGGTCACTCGCACTCTCATGAGCACCACGATCACGACGGCGGCGGGCATTCCCACGAGGCCGGTGGCACCGGCGGCCGCACGGTGACGCTGGAACAGAAAGTGCTGGCCAAGAACGACGCACTGGCCGAGCAGAACCGTGCGTGGCTGAGGCAGCACGGCGTACTGGCCGTTAATCTGATGAGCTCGCCGGGCGCGGGCAAGACGACGCTGCTGGAGCGGAGCGTGCGCGAGCTGGGCGGCCAGCCGGTCCTCTCCGTGGTCGAGGGTGACCAGGAGACCGCCCTGGACGCCAGCCGGATCCGGGCGGCCGGCTGCCCGGTGGTCCAGGTCAATACCGGCAGCGGCTGCCACCTGGACGCGCAGATGGTGGCCCGGGCGCTGCGGGCGCTCGACCCGCCGCCCGGCTCGGTGGTCGTGATCGAGAACGTCGGCAACCTGGTCTGCCCGGCCCTGTTCGACCTCGGCGAGGCCGCCCGGGTGGTGCTGGCGTCGGTCACCGAGGGCGCCGACAAGCCGGTCAAATACCCGCACATGTTCCGGCGCGCGGACCTGGTGCTGGTCAGCAAGACCGACCTGCTGCCCTACCTGGACTTCGACACCGGGCAGTGCGAGGCCGGCATCCGCCAGGCCAGCCCGCAGGCGGAGGTGCTGCCGCTGTCGGCCACCACCGGTGCCGGGATGCCGGCCTGGTACGCCTGGCTGCGCCGCCGGGCGGCGGGTTAGCAGGCCCAGGCAGGGTATGGACCAGTCGTCACGAGATCCGTTTCGCGCCGGAGTGAGGGAGGTCACCATGAAGTGGTGGATGTGGGCGTCGCTGGTCGCGGTGCTTGTGGTGGCCGCCGCCGTTGCCGTCGGCAAGGACGACATCATGCAGTTCCAGCGCATGCACCGGATGTGACGGCGCTCGCCCCACGGGAGCGGCCCGGCATCATGCTGGGCCGCGCCCCTGGGGAAGCGGTCAGGCGGCGCGGCGGCGCAGCAGCCAGATCGTCGCGCCGAGCGCGGCCGCGGTGAGCGCCACGAAGATGCCGGCCTCGATGAACTGGAAGCCCCAGAACCGGTCGGCCGGCTGGTAGGTGAGGCCGTTGCCGTTCATGCCCAGCACCCAGTCGCCGATGTGGCCGGTGGCCTCCGGCACGGAGCTGATGCCGGTGCCGCATCCGCGCGGCGGCGCGCAGGTCCCCGCGGCGTTCAGCGGGGTCATGAAGTGGGGCCGGAACACGAACTCGACGACGAGCCTGATGGCCAGCCACGGGATGAAGGCGGCGACCATGGCCGGGATGCTGCGGCGCAGCAGCAGCCCGGCCAGCACGGCGAAGCCGAACGCGCACAGGATGTAGGCGGTGAGGACCAGGCCCTCGAAGTCGTAGATGTTGTGCTGGAGATGCCC
This sequence comes from uncultured Actinomycetes bacterium, assembly GCA_963840195.1. GTDB lineage: Bacteria > Actinomycetota > Actinomycetes > Streptosporangiales > Streptosporangiaceae > RYN-230. The sequence continues at coordinate 178,478 of CAWIYD010000025.1, read as the reverse complement.
GGTGAGGCGGTCCATCGGAGCGCGGTACCAGGTGATCACCGCGGTCATGGCCGCGCCGACGACGATAAGCCCGCCAGTGACCAGGGCCAGCTTGACGGCCAGCCACCGGGTCCGGGGGACAGTCTGGCTCCAGGCCAGCCGCCAGGTGCCGAATTCGAGTTCCCGGGCGATCAGCGACCCGCCGACGAGGACCCCGACCAGCCCGGGGACGATCAGGGCCACCGACCAGAACGCGATGTTGACCGCCGAGCCGAACTCGTTCATGAAGGCGTTGACCCCGGCCGGGCAGGCGGTCCCCTGGCTGCGGGCCAGGCATGCGGCTAGGTCATTGTTGCTGAATGCCGTGCGCATCGAGGTGCCCTCGATGGCGGCGTATACCGCGAGGGCGACGAGCAGGGCCAGGCACGACAGCGCCTGGCCGCGGTGCTGCCGCCAGGTAACCCAGATCATTGCGGAACCGCCTTCGTGGCCGGCCCGGGCCGCTGCGCGGCCGGGGCACGATCGCCCGGGATTGTGACCGTGGTACGGCGCTGCAGGTAGGCCATGACGAGCTGCTCGAAACCCACCGGCCCGACCTGCCATCCGGGCCGCTGCTGGGCGGCCAGCCGGGCCGGGTCGGCGCGGACCACGGCGGTGGAATGCCGGTCGCTGTCGGCGCGGTGGATGAGGAGCCCGGGAAGCTCCGCGTCGCCGGTAGCGCGGGGGACGGTAACCAGCCGGTGCGCCTCCAGCAGGTCATCGGCCGGCCCCGCCACCCGCACCTGCCCGCCGGTGAGCACGATCAGCCAGTCGCAAAGCCGTTCCAGCTCCGAGACCACGTGCGAGGCGATGATGACGGTCAGGCCGGTGTCGGCGGCCGCGGCCATCACCTCCCGCATGAACTCCAGCCGGGCGACCGGGTCCAGGCTGGAGACGGGCTCGTCGAGCACCAGCAGCGGCGCGCGCTTGGCCAGCGCCATGGTCAGCGAGACCTGCGCCCGCTGGCCGCCGGACAGGGACTTGACCTTGCGCTTCAGCGGGATGTCGAGCGCGTCCATCCGTGCCTGCGCCCACGGCTGATCCCAGCGGGGGTTCATCGCCCGGCCCAGGTGGAACATGTCCGCGACACTGAAGTCGCGGTACAGCGGATGGTCCTGGGCGATGTAGCCGACCCGCGCCAGCCTGGCCGCCATGGGCGCGTGCGAGGTCTCGCCGAAGACCGACACCTCCCCTTCGGTCGGCGCGAGCAGCCCGATAATCATCTCCAGCAGGGTGGTCTTGCCCGCGCCGTTCGGGCCGACCAGGCCGGCAATTGCGCCGACCGGCACTTCGAGGGTGCAGTCGTGCAGCCCCCATACGTGGCCGTAGCGCCGGCCGAGCCGATCGGCCCGCAGTGCCGGGACACCGCCGCCGGCTTCGTCCTGAACCATCAGACCCTCTCTTTCCCCAGGTCGTGGCGGGCCACGGCGATCAGCGCGGTGACCGCCTCGTCGCTGAGCCCGGCCTTTTCGGCCGCGCGCAGCCATTCCTCCAGCGACGCGCGCAGGGCCTGCTGCTTGTCCGGCACCGCCGGAGACGAGCTGGCCGTGATGAAGGTGCCCTGTCCCGGCCTGCCGCTGGCCAGCCCTTCGTGCTCGAGCTGCCGGTACGCCTTGACCACCGTGTTCGGGTTGATCACCAGGTCGCTGGCGACGTCCTTGACCGTCGGCAGCCGGTCTCCCTCCCGCAGGTAGCCCAGCAGCAGCGACTGCCGGACCTGGTGGACCAGCTGCAGGTAGGGCGGCACACCGGAGGAGCCATCGAGCCGGAACCGGAACATCCGCCTTCTTCCATCATGACATTAAACTATGATGTTGGTATAACGGTAGAGGCGATGAGCCCGGCCGTCAAGCAGGCACCGCGGGCCACCGGATCCGGGCGGCCGGCCGGGCCATCAACGGCATCGTGCGGCTGGCGGCCATCGCCACCCTGCTGGCACCGTGACGAGATGAATGTGAGTTTGGGTGACATGGAACTACATGGCTGTCGCAGCCATGTAGTTGGAGTGCGGGCGCCCGGGGCCCGCGGAGCGGGGAGGCCGGGCCCGGTGCCGCCACCCCGGGGCCCCGGCCCCTGACCTGCCTTCCAGGCTATTAATCCGATCGGGAAAGGGAATACACTGTGCTGCCACGGACGATCCGGGCGGACCTGGGACGCAACGGCCATCTGCCACTGGTGGCCGCCCGCGGACCCGGCCCGGCCGCGCGTGCCGTCCTGAACCGGGCGCGTTTCGCAGGTGATATTTCAGCCACGTCTGCGAGAGGCTAAGCCGTTGGCAACACTGGATATATGGGAACGGAACTTGGAGGGCAAACATGACTCTCGCCCTGGGCGAAACGGCCCCGGACTTCACGGCCAACACCACGGAGGGGCCGATCAACTTCCACGAGTGGATCGGGGACTCGTGGGCCGTCCTGTTCTCCCACCCGAAGGACTTCACCCCCGTCTGCACCACCGAGCTCGGCTACATGGCCAAGATCAAGCCCGAGTTCGACAAGCGGAACGTGAAGATCATCGGGCTGTCGGTTAACCCGGCCGAGAAGCACGAGAAGTGGGCGAGCGACATCGAGGAGACGCAGGGGACCGCGCCCAACTACCCGATCATCGGCGACGGCGACTTCAACGTCTCGAAGCTGTACGGGATGCTGCCCGCCAGCACCAGCGGCGACCCGGCCACCCGGACGCCGGCCGACAACCAGACGGTCCGCAACGTCTTCGTCATCGGCCCGGACAAGAAGGTGAAGCTGATCCTCGTCTACCCGATGACGACCGGCCGCAACTTCGACGAGGTCCTGCGGGTGATCGACTCGCTCCAGCTGACGGCCAAGCACCGGGTCGCCACGCCGGTCAACTGGCAGCAGGGCGACGATGTGATCATCGCGGGCTCGGTGTCCGACGATGAGGCGAAGACGATCTACCCGGACGGATGGCAGGCGCCCCGGCCTTACATCCGCATCGTGCCCCAGCCGAGCTGAGCGGCGACTCAGTTCGGCCCGGCTGCGCCCCTGGCGGGCATCGTCCCCGCTTGCCGCCGCGCGTGCCCCTGGTCACCGGTGATCCCGGTGACCAGGGCATGCCTGGCTTCAGGCACCTGCTCCGCGCGTCGGCGGCGTAGCGTGGCGCGGCCGGTAGGGTGCCTTCCATGCCGGACGCCCCGCCCCGCCCCGAGCCGTTCACCCCGCAGGCCGGCCCCGCGGCGCTCGCGGACCTCCGCGCGCGGCTGCGCGCGACCCGCTGGCCGGACGCGCCCGAAGACGCCGGGTGGTCACTCGGGACCGACCTGCCCTACCTCCGCGAGCTCGCCGCCTACTGGGCGGACGGGTTCGACTGGCCGGCGCAGGAGGCGTCGCTCGCCCGGCTGCCCCGCTTCCGCGTCCCGCTCGGCGGCCTGAACATCCACTTCGCGCACGCCCGGGCCGCCGCGCCGGCCGGGCCCGTCCTGCCGCTGATTCTCAGCCACGGCTGGCCCGACTCGTTCTGGCGCTACGCGAAGGTCATCCCGCTCCTCACCGACCCCGGCGCGCACGGCGCCGACCCCGCCGACGCGTTCGACGTGGTCGTGCCGGACATGCCGGGCTACGGGTACTCCGACCACCCGGCCGGCGCTCCGCTGGACTCCATCGCCGTCGCCAGCCTGTGGGCCGAGCTCATGGATGTCCTCGGTTACCCTCGGTTCGGCGCGGCGGGCGGGGACCTCGGCAGCCACGTGAGCCGCTATCTCGGGCTCGACCACCCCGGCCGGGTCGTGGCCGTCCACCGCACCGACGCGGGCCTGCCCGTCTTCACCGGCGATCCGGCGGACCTCGCGCCCGAGGAGCGCGCCTGGATCGAGGGCGCGGTGGCCTGGGGTGCGAGGGAAGGCGCCTACGCCGCCATGCACCGCACGAAGCCGCAGACCGCCGCCTTCGGGCTCACCGACTCACCAGCCGGGCTCGCCGCGTGGATCGTCGAGAAGCTGCGGGCGTGGAGCGACTGCGACGGCGACGTCGAGCGGTGCTTCACGAAGGACGAGATCCTCACCAACGTCACGCTCTACTGGCTCACCGGGACGATCGGCTCGTCGATGCGCATGTATCACGCCAACGCCGCCATCCCGCCCGCGCAGCTCGCCCGCCGCGTCGAGGTGCCGTCCGGCTTCTCGCTCTTCCCCGGCGACATCGTCCGCCCGCCGCGGGCGTGGCTGGAGCGCACCGCCAATGTCGTGCGCGTGACCGAGCCCGCGCGCGGCGGCCACTTCGCGCCGTTCGAGGAGCCCGAGCTCTACGCGGAGGAGCTGCGCGCGTTCTTCCGCCCCTACCGGGCGGCGGCGACGGGCTGAGGGCGCCGCCGCGCGCGGGCGCGGCGGGCAGGTCCCGCGCACGCAGGTGCCGCGGCCGGCCGGAGCCCCGCCGCTAGGAGGACGCCCGCCCGCCCGGCGCGTTGGCGTCGAGCAGCTGCCGGGCGGCGGCCTCGGCGGACGGCTTGCGCTGGGCGCGCTCGGTGACCAGGGCCCGGGCCAGGCTGGCCTCCCCGGCCCGGCCGGCGGCAGCGATGAGGGTCAGGTCGATGATGTCGCGCTGCGCGTGGCTCCCGCCCACCGCGTCGGCCCGGGGCCGGATGTCGATCATCAGGTCGATGGCGCGCCCGGGGTCGCCCGCGGCGAACGCGCTGAAGCCTTCCAGCAGCGCCAGCCCGGCACGCTCGGCCGCGTCCCGGTTGGTGCCCGGTGGAAGCCGCCGGTTCGCGGCGATCAGGTCCGCGGCGCGCTCGTGCTCCCCGGCCAGGCTGAAGGCCATGACCGCGTGCCAGTCGTTGAACAGGTAGACAGGCTGGCCAACCAGCGGGCTGATATCCGCGGCGAGCAGTTGCGCGCGCCCGGTGATATCGGCCCCGGACAGCGACAGCCGCCACAGCAGGGCGGCGGCGTTGACGATATCGAGCCACTCGGTGGACCGGCGGGCCCGGATCGGGTCGTCATACAGGGCCAGGGCCCGGCCTGTCTCGCCCAGTTCCAGGTGGTAGAGGGCGTAGTGCCACCAGTTGTGGACCGCGAAGAAGCTGGCTGACCAGTCGCCCGCCGTCCCGGACAGGAAAGCCACGCCGTCGCGCTGGCTGCCTTCCATCTCGAAGACGTGGGCCAGGGCGTGCACGGCCCACACGTCGCGCGGGTTCGCGCCCAGCGCCGCCCGGGCGCGCGCCTCGGCCTGGCGGTAGTCCGCGTTCTCCTCCAGGCCGAACGCGTACATGCCCTGCACGTACCCCCACCCCGGCTGCCCGGCCGGCCAGGATGGGAGGACTCTCGCGGCGACGTCGCGCAGGTCCAGCCGGCGGCCCAGGAAGAAGTACAGGTCCTGGGCGACCTTGAGGGCGAGCATGTCGCGCGGGTGCAGCAGCAGGGCGCGTTCCAGCGCGCGGGTGGCCTGGTCCCACTGCCCCGCGGCCCAGGCCCGGGCGGCGCGGAGGTGGTGAGCCTCCCGCTCGCCCGGCGGCTCGCCGAGCCCGGCCAGGATCTCCGCGGCGGCGCCCACGCCCTCCGGCGTGGTCCCGTACAGCGCCAGGTAAGCCCGGTAGACGTGCCCCAGGATCAGGCCGTCGTCGGCTCCGACGGCTGCCTCGGCCCCCGCGACCGGGTCGCCCGCCAGGGCGGCCAGCTGCTCGATGGCGTCGTCCAGCAGGGCCACGGCCTTCTCGTTGGCCGCCTGCACCGGCGCGCCCCAGCGGTCCGTGATCGTCGTGCTCACCGGTCCTCCTCCTGCCCCCGGCGGGGCGGCCCGGCCGTCTCAGGTGAGCTGGCCGGCCGCCTTGAGGTCATCGAACAGCAGCTGGTTGACCGGGGGGACCCGGTCCCGGTCCGCGTAGCCGAACCAGGCCAGCTCCTCGATCTCGCTGCTGGGGGCTAGCCTGCCCCGGTACTCCGCGGTGTAACAGCTCATCCGCACCACAGCGCCGTCGGGGAGGCCCGCCCCGGCCGCCTCATAGGTGCCGGCATGGACCGCGGTGCCCGCGTCGAGGAGCACGGTCAGCTCTTCCCGGACCTCGCGCAGCAGCGTGTCCAGGTCGCTCTCCCGCCCCTCCCGCTTGCCGCCGGGGATGAAGAAGACGTCCCGGCCGCGCGGGCGCACGCACAGGATCCGCCCGCCCTCGGTGCGGACCCACGCCACCGTATCGACCAGCACCGGCGATGCCCTGCTTCCGTGCTTGACTTAAAGCCTGGTTGAAGTTGCAGGCTGGGCAGAATGAGCGGGCGGGTTGTCCCGGCCGCCTGGCCCGCCTGCGCATCCGGGCCGCAGGGACCACGGAAGGATCATCATGTCATTCACCCACGGCGAACTGGCCTACCTGGGCACCCAGCGGCTGGGGCGGCTGGCGACCGTGCAGCCGGACGGCACGCTCCAGGTCAGCCCGGTCGGGTTCAGCTACAACGGCGGCACCGGCACGATCGACATCGGCGGGTTCAACATGGCCGCCAGCCGCAAGTTCCGCAACGTGGCCGACAACGGCCGGGTGGCGTTCGTGGTGGACGACATCGCCTCGGTTAACCCGTGGCGCGTCCGGTGCCTGGAGATCCGCGGGCAGGCGGAGGCGATCGCCGCCCCGGCCGATTCGGCGGCCAGGACCGCAGGCGCCATCATCCGGATCCATCCCCGCCGCATCATCAGTTTCGGGGTCGACGGCCCGGATCGCGAGCCCCACGAGCTCGTGGCCAACAACCGGGACGTCACCGGTTAGCCAGCCGCGCGGGCCGGCCTGGCTGGGTATTGAACGCGGTAAGCACCGCCCTGCGCACCGCGGAGAATGATGCCAGCTACGTCCTCCCCACCCCCTCACCCCGGCGCCCCGCTGCTGGTGGCCGACCCGGATGCCCCCGCCGGGACCGGGCTGGTCCTGATGCCGCGGCCGGGCCTGCTGCCCGCCGTCTGGGCCGGCCCGGTGCCCGCCGCCGGGCTGGATCCCGCCGACGCCGCGGCCCTGCTGGCGGCGGCCCGGCCCTGCGCGCTGCTGCCCGAGCACGGGCTGGGCTGGTTCGGCCGCCCCGGCCTGTCCGGCCACCGGCTGGGCGGGGACCAGCCCGGCCCGGCCGCCGGGCGGGACTGGTCCCCGCTGTTCCGGCCGGCCCGGGCCGGGCACGATGGCCGCCGGGCGCGGGTCGAGGCGGCGGACGGCGACGCCGGCCTGCGGCTGGTGACCGAGGCCGAGGCGGTGCCGGGCGGCGCCATCCGGGCCCGGCACGCGCTGACCAACACCGGCCGCCAGCCGTACGTGCTCGACCACCTGGACGTGGTCTTCCCGCTCCCCGGCCGGGCCGGCGAGGTGCTCGACTTCACCGGCCGGCCGACGGCCGAGCGGATCCCGCAGCGCCATCAGCTGGGGGACGGCCTGTGGCTGCGCGAGGGACGCCGCGGTCACACCGGCCACGACTCGGCCACCGTGGTGGTGGCCGGGGAGCCTGGGTTCGGGTTCGGCCACGGTGAGGTGTTCGGGGTGCACGTGGCGTGGAGCGGCAACACCGTGCACCGTGTGGAGCGGGTGCCGTCCAGCCACGTGATGAGCGGCGGCACCGAGCGGCTGCTGCCGGGCCTGACCACCATCGGCGGCGGCGAGCTGCTGCTGCCGGGCGAGATCACCCTGGCCGAGGGGGAGACCTACACCACGCCCTGGGTGTACCTGGCGGCCAGCCGGTCCGGGCTGGACGGGCTGGCCGCGCAGTTCCACGGCTACCTGCGGTCGCGGCCCGCGCACCCGCGCCTGCCGCGCCCGGTGAACCTGAATGTGTGGGAAGCGGTGTACTTCCGGCACGACTTCGCCACGCTGACGGCGCTGGCCGACCTGGCCGGCGGCCTCGGCGTGGAACGGTACGTCCTCGACGACGGCTGGTTCACCGGCCGCCGCAGTGACCGGGCGGGGCTCGGTGACTGGCAGGTCGACGAGGTGGTCTGGCCGGGCGGGCTGCACAAGCTGGCCGACTACGTGCGGGCCCGCGGCATGCAGTTCGGCCTGTGGATCGAGCCGGAGATGGTCAACCCGGACTCGGCCCTGTACCGGGCGCACCCCGACTGGATCCTGTCCGCCGGCCACCGGGTCCCGCCGCTGCGGCGCCACCAGCTCGTCCTCGACCTGACCCGGCCGGACGTCGCGGATTACCTGTTCGGGCGGATCAGCGGCCTGCTGTCGGAGTACCCGGTCTCCTACGTCAAGTGGGACTGCAACCGGGACATCATCGACGCCGGATCGGGGCCGCGGGGCGGCGCCCCCGCCGCGCATGACCAGGCGCTGGCGGTCTACGGCCTGCTGGACCGGCTCCGCCAGCGCCACCCGGGCGTGGAGTGGGAATCGTGCGCGGCCGGCGGCGGACGGATCGACCTGGCCATGCTGGAGCGGGTCCAGCGCGTCTGGACCTCCGACATGACCGACGCACTCGCCCGGCAGCTGATCCAGCGCTGGACCGGGCAGCTGGTCCCCCCGGAGTACCTGGGCGCGCACGTGTCCGCGCCGTTCTCGCACCAGACCGGCCGGTACATGCCACTGCCGCTGCGCTGCGCCACCGCCCTGTTCGGGCACCTGGGCATCGAATGGGACATCACCCAGGCGAGCCGCGAGGAACTGGCCGAGCTGGCCGCGTGGATCGGCCTGTACAAGCAGCACCGCGGCCTGCTGCACTCCGGCCGGGTGATCCGGCTCGACACCCCGGATGACACCGCGTGGATGCACGGCGTCGTCGCGGCCGATCAGTCGGCCGCCCTGATGAGCTACGTGCAGCTGGATGAGCCCCGCAGCGATCAGCCCGCCGCCCTGCGGGTGCCGGGACTGGACCCGGCGCGCCGGTACCGGGTGGCCGACGTGACCCCGGGCGGGCGGCTGCCCGGCCGGCCCGGCCTGGCCGGCGAGCGGGTACCCCCCGGCGAGGTCTCCGGGGCCGCGCTGGCCGGCATCGGCGTGGCCATCCCGGTGCAGGGACCGCTGACCGCGGCCGTCATCCTCATCGAGGAGGCCTGAGCCCGGCCGCGGCCGGGGCCAGCGCAGGCCGGGCGCTTTAGGATCGAGGCGAGCACCGTTAGGAGCCGCCGTGCCAGTGGACCGTCTCCTGCCAAGCCGGGCCGCCGAGGATCTCCTCGCCCTCACCAGGGAGATCGCTGACCAGGAACTGGCCCCCCGGGTTGAGGAGCACGAACGCACGGCGACCTATCCCGAAGGTCTGTTCGCCGCCCTCGGCCAGGCGGGCCTGCTCGGCCTGCCCTATCCGGAGCGCTTCGGCGGCGGCGGCCAGCCGTACGAGGTCTACCTGCAGGTACTCGAGGAACTGGGCGCGCGCTGGGCCGCGGTGGCGGTGGCGGTGTCCGTGCACGGCCTGTCCTGTCATCCGCTGGCCGCCTTCGGCCGGCCGGAGCAGCAGGGCGCCTGGCTGCCGCGGATGCTGGCCGGAGAGCTCATCGGCGGGTACTCCCTGTCCGAACCGCAGGCCGGCTCGGATGCCGCCGCCCTGGCCTGCCGCGCGGAGCGCACGGCGGGCGGTTACCGGATCACCGGCACCAAGGCGTGGATCACCCATGGCGGGCGGGCGGATTTCTACGCCCTGTTCGCCCGGACCGCGGACGGCGCCAGGGGCGTCTCATGCTTCCTCGCCCCCGGCGCCGCCGAGGGGCTCTCGTTCGGCCGCCCCGAGAAGAAGATGGGCCTGCACGCCATCCCCACGGCCGTGGCCAGCTGGGACGGTGCCGAGATCGGCGCGGACGCGCTGATCGGCGCCGAGGGCCAGGGCCTGCCCATCGCCTTCTCCGCGCTCGACTCCGGCCGGCTGGGCATCGCGGCCGTCGCGACCGGGCTGGCCCAGGCCGCGCTGGACACCGCCGCCGGGTACGCCCGCGAGCGGACCCAGTTCGGCCGGCGCATCATCGACCACCAGGGGCCGGGCTTCCTGCTGGCCGACATGGCCGCCGCGGTCGACTCGGCCCGGGCCACCTACCTCGATGCGGCCCGCCGCCGGGACGCGGGCCGCCCCTACAGCCGGCAGGCCAGCGTGGCCAAGCTCATCGCTACCGACGCGGCCATGAAGGTCACCACCAACGCCGTCCAGGTGCTCGGCGACGACGGCTACTCGTGCGACTTCCCGGTGGAGCGGTATCTGCGGGAAGCCAAGGTCATGCAGATCTTCGAGGGGACCAACCAGATCCAGCGCCTGGTCATCAGCCGCCACCTGTCCTCCCCGGCCCAGTCGCCCACGCGCCCGGCCCGGGCCCGGCCCCGTGCCGGGGCTTGACGTCGGCCGCTCCGTTAGGCAATGCTAACCGTTAGTGGATCCTGACCGAGTAGGTGACGGCTGGAGCGCGCTGGCGGACGGCACCCGGCGCGCCATCGTCGGCCGCCTGGCAGACGGGCCGCAGGCGGTGGGGCAACTGGCCGCGGGGCTGCCGGTCAGCCGGTCGGCGGTCTCCCAGCACCTGAAGATCCTCAAGGACGCCGGCCTGGTCAGTGAGCGCGCGGTGGGCACCAGGCGTGTCTACCGGCTCAATCCGGCGGCCGTGGCCGCGTTGCGCGATCAGCTCGACACCTTCTGGCAGCGGGCTCTGGCCAGCTACGTGGATGTTGCCGAACAAGTGACGGAGGAGAGTCCATGACCCGAGCCGAGGTCCCCGTTGTCCGCAAGCAGGTGGTGGTCAACGCGCCGGCCGAGCAGGCCTTCACCGCGTTCACCGAGAGGTTCGGCGACTTCAAGCCGCCGGAGCACAACCTGCTTGCGGCCGCGATCAGCGAGACGGTATTCGAGCCCCGCGTCGGCGGTCACATCTACGACCGCGCCGTCGACGGCAGCGAATGCCGGTGGGCGCGGATCCTGGCCTACGAGCCACCAGCCCGGGTGGTATTCAGCTGGGACATCAGCCCGCAATGGCAGGTCGAGACCGACCCGGAGCTGACCAGTGAGGTCGAGGTCCGGTTCGTGGCCGAGGGACCGGACCGCACCCGGGTCGAACTGGAGCACCGCCACCTCGACCGGCACGGTCCCGGCTGGCCGTCGGTCAGCGACGGCGTTGACGGAGACCAGGGATGGCCGCTCTACCTGGCCCGGTACGCCGCCATGCTCGATGGCCGCTGACATGGCGCCACCAGCGCCGGCCCCGTGGCGGGCCGGCCGTCCCCGTGGAGCTGGGAAGCCCCAGGTCCAGCGCCTGGTCATCGGCCGCCATCTGGCCCGTTCCCGGTGAGGTCCCGGGCGGCGGCGATCAGCTCAGCCTCGGCCCCGGCGATGGCGGCCCGGCGGGCCGCGTTCCACCGCCGCGCCGCCGCCACCCGGCGCCGCACCCGGCGGGCGTGCTCGGCCACCCGGGCCGGGCTCGCGCCGCCGGGGGCATCCCGGGCCGGCACGACCGCCGCGGGATCGGTCACCGCGCGGAGCAGGTCCGCGGTGACCGGTATCTCCGCGCCGGTGATCTCGGCCGCGGCCGCGCGCACGGCGGGCACGGTCAGCTCGCGCCCGCCGCGGGCCACGGTGGCGGCCACCGCCCGGCCGACCACCCGGTAGGCCGTCCGGTAGTCGAGCCGGAACCGCTGGGTCAGTTCCTCGGCCAGGTCGGCCGCCCCGGTGAAATGGCTGACCGCCTGCTCGGCCAGGACGTCGGCGTGCACGGTGAGGCCGGTCACCACCGCGGATCCCAGCCGCACGAGCCGTCCGGCCAGGTCGAGGGCCCCGGCCACCTCGCCGTAGGCGTACAGCCAGTTGTCGGTGCGCGCCGACGGGGTGAGCCCGGTGGCCAGCAGCCCGGCCAGGCGGCCGGCCAGGACGCCGGCCCCGCCGCGCAGCACCGGCAGGGCGTACGGGTTGCGCTTCTGCGGCATGAGCACGCTGGCCCGGCACAGCGAGGCGTCCAGGGTCACGTAACCGAACGCGGGGCTGGCGAAGATCTCCAGGTCGGAGGCGAGCTGGCTGAGGGTCGCCGCGGCCTGCGCGGCCGCCAGCACCGCGTCGGCGTTCCCGTCGGCCGACCACATCGCGTCGCGGGTGTGCGGGCCGACGGCGCCGAACCCCAGCCCCCGGGCCAGCCGCCCCCGGTCCAGCGGCAGCCGGGTGCCGCCTACCCCGCCGGCCCCGCCGGGCGAGGCGTCCGCGAGCACGTACGCGGCCTCGATCCGGTCCAGGTGGCGCACCGCCTGCTCGGCGAAGCCGCCCAGGTAGTGACCGAACGTGGACGGCTGGGCGGGCTGCAGGTAGGTGGTGTCGGCCCATAGCGTGGCGGCCTGCGCGGTGGCCTGGTCCGCGACGGCCCGGGCGAAGGCGGCCACGTCGGCGTGCAGGCCCAGCAACCGGTCCCGGAGGGCGAGCCGGAACGCGATGCGGCCCGCCTCCCGGCGGGTCCGGCCCAGGTGCAGCCGCCCCGCCGCCGGGCCGAGTTCCCGCTCCAGCTCCCGCTCCCGGCTGTTGTACGCGTCGCCGTACACCGGGTCATAGGGGAAGTCGGCGGCGGGGGAGTCGAGCAGCATGAGCAGCACCGCGCCCACCGGCGCCGCCTCGGCCCGGGTCAGCGCGCCGCAGTCGACCAGCTCGACCAGGTGGGCGAGGTCGGCCAGGGTCAGGCCGCGGTGCAGCAGCGGCGCGTCGGCGATCTCCAGCGCATAACCCGCCTCGACCAGCTCGGGGGCCGGCCCGCTGGTGATCCGGGCCGTGGCCCCCAGGTACCCCTCGGGGGGGCGCTCCCCGGCCATCACGCCCCGCCCCCCGGCCCGGCCTGCCCCGGCCCGGCCTGCCCCGGCCCGGCCTGCGCGTCCGGCGCGTCCCCGGCGAGCGCGTCCCCGGCGAACAGCGTGGGCGCGCCCCCGCTGACCAGGAACACCACCGGCCCGCGGACCCGGCCCGCGCGGCACCCGGCGATCAGGGCGGCCATCGCCTTGGCCCCGAACACCGGGTCCAGGAACACGCCCTCGGTCACCGCGACCAGCCGGGCCGCGGCCTGCCCGGCCGCGGACGGCGTGCCGTACCCGGGCCCGATCCAGCCGTCCCGCACGTCCGGCGCGCGCAGGCCCGCGCCGATCCCGGCCAGCGCGGCCGCCGCGGCGGCCAGCTCCCGGACCCGGCCGGTGCACTCCCCGGCCGGCCGGCTGACGGTCACCCCGGTGACCTGGTACGGCGCGCCGGTCAGGGCCGCCCCGGCGACCAGCCCGGCCTGGGTCCCGCCGGACCCGGTGGCCAGCCACAGCCCGGCCGGGGCCTCATCCAGCCCGGCCAGCTGGGCGGCGAGTTCCACGCTGGCCCGGACGTAGCCGAGCGCGCCCAGCGGTGTCGCGCCGCCGCGCGGCACCGGGTACGGGCGCCGGCCCGCGGCGCGCAGCTCCGCGGTGACCGCCGCGATGCCCGCGTCCACCGAGGACCGTTCCGGCGCCCCGGTGAACCGCACGTCCACCCCGAGCCAGCGGTGCAGCCGCATGTTGCCCTCGGCCTGGCCGGCCTGCTGCCCGGTGCCGCTGCCGTAGCAGACCACGTGCGGCTCGATCCCGTGCCGCAGGCAGGCCAGCGCGGCCAGCATCGTCCAGTTCGACTGCGGGCCGGCCCCGGTGACCAGGCTGTCGCAACCCTGCGCGAGCGCGTCGGCGATGAGGAACTCCAGCCCGCGCAGCTTGTTGCCGCCCAGGCCGGCGCCGGTCAGGTCATCCCGTTTAAACAGCACCCGAACGCCCAGCTCGCCGGACAGCCGCGGCGCCAGGTGCAGCGGGGTCGGCGCGATCACCAGGTCCACCCGCGCCCGCCCGGCCAGCCCCCCGGCCCCGGCGCCCGGCCCGCCGGCTCCGGTCCCCAGCTCCCCGGGCTCAGTCCAGGGGCTGGCGGCCGGCCGGCCGCCGGTCACCGCGCCCGCCCCGCGGTCACCGGCCCGCCCCCGCGCACGCCCGCCGGACCCGGTCCACGAACGCGGCGCACGAGCCGAGCGCCGACCGCACCTGCAGCAGCTCGTCCAGTTCCGCGTCGGAAATGGCGTCCAGCCGCGGGTCCCCGCGCAGCGCGGTGCGGAAGTCCTGGCCGAGGTCGATGCCGCGCATGGCCGCGGCGTACACGCTGTCGTGCGCGGAGTGCTTGCCGATCCGGCCGGCCAGCGCCCGCATCACCGGCTCGGACAGCAGGTAGCCGCGGTGGCTGCCGATGTTGGCCAGCATCCGCTCCGGGTCGGCCCGCAGCCCGTCCAGCATCCGCACCGCCGACCCGGCGCACGCCGCGAAGGCCATCGAGGCCTCCGGGACGACCAGCCACTCGGCCTTCCAGGCCCGCCCGTCCCGCTCGTGCTCGCACACCATCCCGTCCAGGGCCACCGCGGCCTGCGCCCGGATCACCCGGGACAGGGTGACCAGGTGCTCGGAGATCTCCGGGTTGCGCTTGTGCGGCATGGTGATCGAGCCGACCGTGCCCGGGGTGAACGACTCCCGCAGCTCCCCGATCTCCGGCCGCTGCAGCTGGTAGACCTCGTTCCCGATCTTGCCGGCCGTCGCGGATATCGCGGCCAGCAGCCAGCTGAACTCGGCCACCCCGTCGCGGGCGGTGATCCACGGGATGACCGGCACGCCCAGGCCCAGCTGCCCGGCGAACCCGGCCAGCAGGCCGAGCGCCGCCTCGCCCCAGAACTCCATCGTGCCGAGCGCCCCGCCGAGCTGGGCCACCTCCCAGCGGGGCCGGCCCTGCCGCAGCCGTTCCAGGTGCCGGTCCAGTTCCGCGGCCCACACGGCCGCCTTGAACCCGAACGTGACCGGCAGCCCCGGCTGCCCGTGGGTCCGGCCGCACATCGGCGTGTCCCGGTACTCGTCGGCCAGCTCGAGCGCCCGGTCCCGCATCCGGGTCACGTCCCGCTCGGCGATGTCGCCCACGGCCCGGAACACCAGCGCGAACCAGGTATCCGACAGGTCCTGCACGGTCGCGCCGTAGTAGACCCACTCCCGGGCGTGCTCGGGCAGCACCTCGCGCAGCGCGCGGATCAGCCCCATGGTCGAGTGCCCGGTCTCCCGGGTCTGCTTGGCCACCAGGTCCAGGTCCAGGACGGACACGTCAGCGTGCGCCCGGATCGCCCGGGCCGCGGCCGGCGGCACCAGCCCGGCATCCGCCTGCGCCTGGGCCAGCGCGGCCAGGATGTGCAGCCACGCCTGCGTCCGGCCCTCGTCCGAGAACAGCGCCGATGCCTCCGGCGTCGTCCACAGGTGGCCGAAGATGGCCGAGTCGGCCGGATGCGCGCTGCTCATGGCCCGGTGCCCGCGCTGACCGGGGGGACCCCGCACAGCGCGCGCAGCGCCGCCCGGACCTCGTCCAGGTTCGCGCCCCACGGCACCACCGCGGTCGTGCCGTCCACCTCGATGCCGCGTTCCAGCAGGCAGCACTTGGTGAGCAGCCGTTCCCCGGGCTGGCCTGCGGCCCTGGCCCGGGGGCAGAGATCGACCCGCTGCGGTTGCGTTGCGTAAAAATGCTCGTGGAACTGCCGTGACCGCTCGCAGCCGATCAGCAGCCAGTCGGCCTGGTAGGGCGGGTGGGTGTCCAGGAAGCTGGTCTCCTGGCCGGCCGGCATGCCGCTGCCCCGGCAGGGCAGCAGGTAGCGCGGCGCGGGATGGGCAGCGACCAGCCCGGCCACGTCCACCGCGTCCAGGACCAGGTCCACCGGGGGCAGGTCCTCGTCGTAGGCGACCACCTGCTCGGCCATGGCCAGCAGTTTCGGCGGGTGCGGCGGGACGACCTCGGTGACCCGGACCGGGACCGGCGCGGGCGCCCAGATGAAGTTCACGTGCTCGAACTTGCCCTGCACCACGTAGGCGAGCACGCCGTCGCGCTGGTGCTTGAGCGCCACCGCGGCCAGCGCGGAGGCGTTGCCGACGTCGGCGGCGGGGTCGGTGATCCACTCGGTGGTCTGCGGGCCGGACAGCACGCGCAGCTCCGCCACCGGGGAGAACAGCGGCCCGGGATCGGACGGGCGGACCGCGGCCAGGGCGGTCTGCCCGCCGTTGCGCAGCACCAGGAACGCCGTCCGCCGGTAGATCTCCCGGTCGCGCAGCAGCGCCGCGATCGCGTCCGGGGTGAGCGGGATGTCCACCTCCTGCACCGACAGCCCGCGGTACGGGCGGGTGATGGTGTTCGGCGCCGGGTCCGGGATCATCGCAGCGCGCCGGCCGCGGCGGTGTCCGCGGTGTCCGCGCGCAGCCCCAGCCGCAGGGTCTCCAGCGCCAGCACGCCGGCCGGCGCGACGTTGCCGATGTTCACGTCCGTCCCGAGGTGGCCGACGAACCAGGCCTGCTGGCTCTTGCCCGGCGCCTCGAAGATCACCTTGTCCTGGGGGACCCGGGCCAGGATGGCCGACACCAGGTCCTCGCGGATGCCCTGGTCCGCGTGGTACAGCCCGACCGTGCCGCTCTCCCGGCCCTCGGCGATCACCCAGGACGCCCCGGCGTCGAGATCGCCGGTCATCTCCCGCGCCCACTCATCCGGCGTCGGCGGGTAGTTGCCCTCCTTGGCCCCGGTCTCCGCCAGGACCACGAAGTCCGCGGCCAGTTCCCGGATCAGCGCCTGCTTCCGGCCGGGCGGCAGTGCCCGCAGCCCGTCGGACACCTCGATATGGGTCATCCCGAGCTTGAGGGCCCAGTCCCGCAGCTCGCCGACCCGGTCCTGGATGGCGGCCACCTCGAGCAGCGTCCCGCCCAGCGAGACCGGGCAGTCATGGGCGGTGCACAGGCCGACCCGCTCCTCCAGCGTCGGGTTGACGTACCCGATGCCCCACCCCACCTTGACGATGTCCACCAGGGCCGCGGCCTGGCCCAGGAAGGCCCGGGTCCCCTCCGGGGTCAGCCCGCTGTCCAGCACGTGGGTGATGCCGCGGGACCGGGGCTTGGCCGACCGGGCCGGCAGGCGGAGGAAGGTGGGACACTCGGGCACGGTGCGCCTCCCGCTTCATGGTGTGGTCGCACCATAGGCACGCGGGGCGCCGAGTTTCGC
Source organism: uncultured Actinomycetes bacterium (assembly GCA_963840195.1). Taxonomy (GTDB): domain Bacteria; phylum Actinomycetota; class Actinomycetes; order Streptosporangiales; family Streptosporangiaceae; genus RYN-230. The sequence continues at coordinate 161,542 of CAWIYD010000025.1, read as the reverse complement.
TGTCCTGGCAGGGTGAGGTTCCCGTGGTTCGTTGGCCCCGGGGGCCCCGCGGGCCGGCGTCCGGTCCCCGGTGAGGCCGGGACCGGACGCCGGGGCTGGCTAGCCCTGGATTTCCTCCCGGACCAGGGCGGCGCCGTCGGCGAGCGCGCGCAGCTTGCCCGCGGCGATCATCCGGGGCAGGTTGATCAGCCCGCAGTCGGTGGACAGGCCGAGCCGGTCCGCGGGCACGTACTCCAGGACCTGCCTGATCCGGTCGGCGACCTCATCCGCGCTCTCGGTGACGGTGGACTTCACGTCGATGACCCCGGCCACGAACGGCTTGGCCCAGTTGTTGTCGGTCAGCGGCTTGAGGTCGTCGGGCCCGGTCCGGCCCACCTCGTAGTTCAGCGCGGTGATGTTCGCGTTGAGCACGTGCGGGAAGATCGCGTGGGCGCGTTCCGGGGCCGGGGCGTCGGAGGCCCGCTTGTCCAGCACGAACGCGCCGAACTCGGTCTTCGTCTCGTCCGGGAAGTAGGCGGGCGTGCCCGAGTAGTTGCCCCAGCAGGTGTGCACCCAGAACTCGCAGTTCACGCCCTCGACCGCGGCGTTGAGCGCGTCGATCTCCCAGTCGCCCATGCCGTACGGCCAGACGAACTCATCGAGCTGGATGATGTCGCAGCCGTTGTCCGCGAGCTCCTTGAAGTCCTCGTTGAACGCCTTGGCCAGCGCCATCGCGACTTCCCGGGTGTCCTTGTAGTGCAGGTTCGTGGTGGCTGCGGCGATCACGCCGAGGCCGGTGTAGGACACCTTGACCGGCTTCTTGGTCGCCTTGCGCACCGCGCGCAGGTTGACCAGGTGGAACGGCACTTCCCGGCTGATCTCGCCGATGCAGGTGGGGGAGAAGAGGGTCGAGTAGATCGGCAGGCCGATCGGTGGCCCGGACAGCCGGTAGCCGGACATCCGCTCCAGGTAGTAGTACAGGATGGTGCCGTACGGGGAGTCCCCGCCGTACACCTTCCCGTCGGCGATCACGTCCAGGCCCGCGGCCTCCTGGTCGCGCACGATCGCGCCGACCACGTCCTCGAACGCCTCCTTGCTGATCGAGTCGTGGATGAACTCGCCCTTGGGCAGCGTGGCGAACGCGTGCCCGTCGTACCACCGTGGGTTGGGGTAGTTGCCGACCATCGTCGTGGGCAGCAAGACGTCCTGACCGCCGATGAGCATCGTCGCTCCTTCCGGTTGCTTCTCGCGGCTAAGTGCGAGGAGCGTAGGCCGGCTGAGCAGCGCGTTTCTTCCCTCCCCGGGGACCGAACTCGGCCTCCCGCATTCTTGACCTGTTCTGCCTGTTCGCTGGGTGTTTCATCAGCATCGTGAGGTGGTAGGTAGTGTTCAGTGATTACTCTGAACTTCAGATGAACAGGGCCTTGAGGTGGATAGGCAGGACCCACGGCAGATGCTCGCGCAGCGCCTCCGCTCGCTGAGGGAGGAGCGCTTTCCGGAGCGCAAGATCACCCAGAATCAGCTCTCCCGCGCCCTCGGCCAGCAGCAGCCCATCAGCGTGCCGCTCATCTCGTCCTGGGAGTCCCGGACCAGTCCGGTGATCCCTCCCGCGAAACGGCTGGAGGCCTACGCCACCTTCTTCGCCACCGACCGGTCCGTGACGGGCGGCTCGCTGCGCCTGCTGCGCTCCGATGAGCTGACGGAAGCGGAGCGCGAGGCGCGAGAGGAACTCAAGAAGGAGCTCGTGCAGTTGCGCAACAACGCGTTGCGGACCTCGGCGGCACCGCCCGCTATGTCGGCTGGCGCGAACCCGCGATCCGCCCCTGGCACCAGCCCGCTCGCGGGCGGCTTCTGGTATTTCCCGGACGGCGCAACGGTGACCATCGTCTGCGCTGAGCTGCCGGACGCGATGCTGCCCAACCTCAAGTACGCCAATCCGCGGCACCCGGATTTCATCAAGCTCTACCGGTATGCGGACCTGGACTCACTGTTCGAGTTGCACGGCCATATCCGGGCGGCCAACCCGGCGTCTCAGGTGTACCTGCGCGCCGCGCACGAGCTGACCAACGATGATTACACGACCCACCTCGTCGTCCTCGGCGGCGTGGACTGGAACATCCTCACCTCGTCCATCCTCAACCGCCTCGACCTGCCGGTGCGGCAGGTGACCGACTGGGCGGCCGGGAAGGTCCCCTACTTCGAGGTGACGGAGAACGGGAAGCCCGCCCAGTACGAGCCCCGCCTGGAGATGCCGGCCGACGTCGACGGCGCTCCGGGCGAGCCCGTGCTGCGCGAGGATGTCGCCCTGTTCACACGCGCCGTGAACCCGTACGACCGGGAGCTGACCGTGACGGTCTGCAATGGCATGTACGGCAACGGGACTTACGGCGCGGTACGGGCCCTCACCGACGTGCGGTTCCGGGACCGGAATTACTCGTACGTGCAGGAGAATTTCCAGGGTAAGGACGAGTTCTGCATCCTGACCCGGGTCACGATCGAAAACAATGTCGCGGTGACCCCGGACTGGACGATCCCGGAAAACATCCACTTCACTTGGGCCCGGTGAGGCGTGCCCGGAGCAGAGGCGCAGAATCACCACGCCTCCCATCGTGGCCTGCTGTGGACGCATGACAGTGCGCTGGCGCGGGCCAATGTCGATGCGCTCATAGTCCCGACGATCCGCACCCCCGCCCTGCTCCGGACGGCGGCGGATATAGCGGCGCGGCTGGACTGCCCCCTGGTCACCCTGCACAGCCAGACCTGGACGAAGCTGCCGGTTATCGCGCAGCGGCTGCGCCCCGACATCGACCTGATCGCCATCGACGTCCGCGACCACACCCGCCTCGGCCTGCCGAAGCTGGCGACCTCCCGGATGCTGGCCGGCACGCGGTTCGACCGGCGGACGGATACCAGCGCCAAGCGCAATCTCGGGCTCGTGCTGAGCCGCATAGTGGGCTGGGAGCGCATCGCGTTCCTCGACGACGACATCGAGGTGCCGGACCCGGACGATCTGGCCCGGGCGGCTGCCCTGCTCGGGGATTACCACGCGGTAGGCCTGGCGATCGGGGGATTTCCCGACAATTCCGTGGTCTGCCACGCGTATCGCGCCGTGGGCGGCGAGCAGCAGACCTTCATCGGCGGCGGCGCCCTGGTCGTCAGCACCGCCCGCAACCATTCGTTCTTTCCCAGCATCTACAACGAGGACTGGTTCTACCTGCTCGACGCCGAGAAGGGAATCCAGCCGCTGGGCATGACCGGCCGCGTGGTGCAGCGCCCATACGACCCTTTTCGCACGCCCGAGCGAGCGCGGGCCGAGGAGCTTGGTGACGTGCTGGCCGAGGGGGCGTTCTGGCGTCTCGATGAGGGCCTGTCCGCCTTCGACGCGACGGACCGCCATTGGAGTCAGTTCATAGCCAACCGTAAGCGGTTCATTGAATCCGTTCTGGAGAAAGTGCAGGACGGATTCGCCGAGCAGGCGGCTGGTGAGAAGGGCCGCATGGTGGCTGCGCTGAAGGCGGCTCGCGGGCGGGTGGAATACATCACGCCCGATCTGTGCCTGAGCTACCTGGAGGCCCTCGGCGAAGACCACCGGAATTGGCAGTCTGACCTGGACTCGCGGCGGGCGGGGCAGCCGCTCAGCGCTGCGCTGGACGCCCTCACCAAGCTGGGAGCACGGCCACTGCACCGGCCCGCACGCCGCCGGACGACGCTCCCGCCATTGCGGATCCCGGATCCGCCGCGCCCGGATCCTGCTGCGGGCCGGCGCGGCCAGGTGCCAGCACCCGTTGGCTGAACCGGCTAACGCAGCCGGATCCGCCAGTCCACGGCCACGCACCCGCCCGGGGCGGCCAGCACCGGGTTCAGGTCCAGCTCGGCGATCTCTGGGCTATCCGCCATCAGCTCACTGACCCGGACGACCACGTCGGCCACCGCGCCCAGGTCCACCGCCGCGCCGCCGCGCACGCCATCGAAGACCGCCGCCCCGCGCAGCGACCGCAGCATGCCCAGCGCGTGCGCCCAGTCCACCGGCGCCACCGCCAGCTGCACGTCGCGCAGCGTCTCCACCAGCACCCCGCCCATCCCGGCCACCACCACGGCCCCGAACTCCGGATCCCGCAGCCCGCCCACCAGCACCTCGATCCCGTGATGCTGATGCTGCACCAGGACCGCCGCCCCGTCCGCCAGCCCAAGCAGGTCACCGGCCGCGGCCTGCACAGCCTCCGGACTGTCCAGCCCCACCCGCACCCCTCCGGCATCGCTCTTGTGCACCAGTTCCGGGTGATCGACCTTGAGCACGACCGGATACCCGACCCGGCCCGCAGCTGCCACGGCCTTCTCGGCACTGCTGCACCGCACCGTCTCGATCACCGGGGATCCCGGCCTCGGCCAGCAGGGCCCGCGCAGTCCCCGAAGGACTGAGCATGCCGACCGCACCCGGTCAGCCAGCACGGCCGCGACGCCCGGCGGGGCGTCCGCGGGGCCGCCGCAAGCCGTTGCAGGCGCGCGGCGGCCTCCCGGAGGCCCCGTGCTCGTCCTTAGCGCCGGTCCCGCGAACCAGCTGCTGCCCGCACCGCACGGCCACGCCCACCGCCTCCGCCGTGCGCGTCCGGCCACGCAAAGCACGGCACGCCCGCGCCTCGTTCAGCACGTCCGGGCATGCTCGTCCGCGGCCCGCGGGGCGACCCAGCACACGTACACCGGCACCGGCACCGAATCCGCCCGCAGCCGCCCCACCGCGTCCCGGACGGCCGCCGCCACCTCCGCGGACGCCGACCGCTGCAGCAGCACCGGCACCACCGCGTCCACCTCACCCGACCGGGCCAGCATGTCGACCGCGGCCGGGTACACGGTGGCGAACAGGTGCCAGGCCGGGGTCATGTCCACCGGGTTCCGGGCGCTGGCGTACCCGGGCATGATGGCCCGCAGCTCCTGCTGCAGGGGCTCGCTCAGCTCCGGGACGGCCAGGCCCTGGTCGGCCAGCAGGTCGGTCAGTTCCACCCCGGTGCCGCCGGAGTTGGTGACCACCGCCACCCGGGGGCCGCGCGGCACCGGCTGGCTGGACAGGGCCCGGGCCGCGTCGAGCAGCTGCAGGCCGGTGCGCACCCGGACCACCCCGGCCTGGCGCAGCGCGGCGTCGCGGACCGCGTCGTCGCTGGCCAGCGCGGCGGTGTGCGACACGGCGGCCCGCTGGCCGGCGCCGGACCGGCCGCCGACGACCGCGATGACCGGCTTGCGCGGCGTGGTCAGGCAGGCCTCGGTGAAGAACCGCCGGGCGTCCGTGATCGACTCCAGCAGCAGGCAGATGACCGAGGTGCCCGGGTCGTCCCGCAGGTAGGCGAGCAGTTCGGCGTCGCTGATGTCGGCCTTGTTGCCGGCCGCGAACACCTTGGCCACGCGGAGGCCCTCGTCCTGGCCGAGCGCGTGCACGGCCATCCCGTAGGACCCGGACTGGGTGACGAGGGCCACGCCCCCGCCGCCGCGCGGCAGCCCGGCCGCGATGGAGGCATTCAGCGGCAGGCCGGCGTTCTGCACGCCGAAGCAGTTGGGGCCGACCAGCCGCACGCCGCCGGCCCGGGCCGCGGCCACCGCGTCGGCCTGCAGGCCCGCGCCCGCCTGGCCGGCCTCCGCGAAGCCCGCGCTGAGCACGATCACGGCGGCGACGCGCTTGGCGGCCGCCGGCCGCGACGATGCCGGGCACGGTGGCGGCCGGGCGTGGCGATCACGGCCAGGTCCACCGGGCCGGGCACGTCCCGCAGGTCGGGGTAGGCGGCCTGGCCGCCCACCCGGGCGGACTGGCTGACCGGGACCACCTCACCGGGGAAGGCGGCCAGGTTGTCCCACAGCAGCCGACCCACCGAGCCGGGCCGGTCGGACGCGCCGACCAGGGCGACCCGGCGCGGCTCGAACACGGCGGCCAGGCCGCGGCGGCCATCCGGGCCGTTCAGCATGCGCAGCCCGGGCCGTGGGCAGGCTCGAACACCCGGGCCAGCTCCTGCGCGGAGAACTCCGACCGGCGCACCCCGAGCGGGTCGGCCGAGCGGACCGCGGCCAGCTCGGCCGCGGACGGCGGGGGGACCGTGCGCAGGTCCCCGGCGACCTGCAGGTCAAAGCCGGTGGCCGCGCGGACCTCGGCCACGCTGACGTCCGGGAACACCTGCGCCAGCCGGGCCTGGCCCCTCCGGGTAGTCGAACACGCCCAGCTCGGTGACCAGCCACTGCGGGCCGCCGCCGGTGAACCCGAGCTCGGCCCGGGTGCCCAGCCGGGTGCGGTGCCCCATGTCGGTGATGAAGTCGCAGTCGGCCACCAGGGTCCGGCCCGACCGGTGCCGGGTGGTCCACACCGTGAGGTGGCCGATGGTGGCGGACAGGTTGCAGCCGCCGCCCCCGCCGCCCAGCTTCACCTTCGGCCGCCCGGCCGGGCCGATCGCGGTCACGTTGGTGTTGCCGTACCCGTCGATCTGGCCGCCGGACAGGAACATCCGGTCCACGTCACCGCGGACGGCGGCGTCGAAGAACTCCTCGAACCGCATGCTGTACGCCGCGCCCCGGCTCAGGCTGGCGTCGTTGCTGGTCGGCGGGATGAACGGGGGATCGGGGTTGATCGCGTACATGGCCCCCTCGACCAGCACCATGTCCCGCGCGTGGGTGCGCCGGGCCACGTGCATCGCGACCTGGGCGCACGGGCTGCCGAAGCCGTGGAACACCGTCTCGGCCGGCCGGATGGTCCGGGCCAGCGCCACCACGAACCACTCGTCGATCGTCCAGCTCATGCGGAGTCTCCTGCCGGTGAGAACAGCTCCTGCCACCCCTGCGTGGACCGGGACCAGGCGGCCAGCCGGGCGAGCCGGCCGGCGCCGATCGCCCCCCGGTAGCTCTCCTCGCTGTCCTGGATGTAGGTGGCGACGTACTTCTCCAGGTCCTCCGGGCCGGCCTGGGCCGCCGCCACGTACTCGCGCAGGTGGCTGCGGTCGTAGGCGTAGCGCGGGTAGCAGGACGTGGGATGCGCCCCGAACGGGACGTGCGCCACGGCCGCCACCAGGTGCGCGGGGATGGTGACGCCGGACGCGGTGACCTGCTCGGTGGAGACCAGCTCGTCCACGGTGGCGACGACCATCCGCGACGCGGACGCGAACCGCTCGTCCAGCACGTACGGCTGCTCCAGGTGCAGGTTGCCGTAGCGGTCCCCGGACGGCGCGTGCAGCAGGGCCACGTCCGGGCGCAGCGGCGGCACGGCGACCAGCGTCTCCCCGGTGAACGGGCAGGTGATCTCCGCGTACTCGGGGTGCAGCCGGACTATGTCAGAGCCCCGCACCCCCCGGACCGGCAGGAACGGCACCCCCATCTCAGCCGCCCGCAGCTGGGCCAGGATCGTGGCGCAGCAGCTCTCCGCCACCTCGATCGTGCCCTCCTCGGCGGCCCGGCGGTAGGACGGGGCCAGCCCGAGGTCCTGCTCGAAGCCGACGTAGCTCTCCTCGCACCGGCGGACCGCCCCGGCCGCGATGAGCAGGTCCACGTCGATGCTGTGCGCCGACCCGACCAGGTGCAGGCCGGTCCGGCGCTGCCGGACCAGTTCCCGGACGGCGGCCATCGGCAGCCGGGCGGACAGGCCGCCGCCGAGCGCGACCATCGCGCCGTCGCTGATCAGGGACACCGCGTCGGCGAGGCTGGCGCGCTTGTCACGCGGGGGCTGCAGGCTCATCGGGCTCCTCCAGCGGGGCTCGGGGACGGCCTGGCCGCGGCCTGCCCGGCTGCCCGGGGCGCGGTCGCGGCTTGCGGCCGCGCTCGCGGCCTTGATCGCGGCAGCCAGCACCGGGTCGTAGACCGGCGCGAACGGCGGGGCGTAGCTCAGGTCGAGCGCGGCCAGGTCGCTCACGGTGAGCCGGGCGTACAGCGCGGTGGCCAGCACGTCGATGCGTTTCGCCGCGCCCTCCCGGCCGGCCAGCTGGCCGCCGAGCAGCCGGCCGTCCGGCGCGTGCACCAGCCGGACATGCAGCGGCTGCGCGCCCGGGTAGTACTTCGCCCGGGACCGGGAGACCACGTCGGTGGCGGCCGCGGCCAGCCCGGCGGCCTGCGCCTCGGCGAGAGTCAGCCCGGTACGGGCCACCTCGAGGTCGAACACCTTCACCACCGCCGTGCCGACGATGCCGGGGAAGGCCGCCTCGCCGCCGGCCGCCACGGTCCCGGCCACCCGGCCGGTCTTGTTCGCGGCCGGCCCGAGCGGCACCCAGGCCGGCCCGCCCAGCACCAGGTGCTGCAGGGCCACGCAGTCGCCGGCCGCGTACACGTCCGGCAGCGAGGTGCGCATGCTCGCGTCGACCAGCAGCGACCCGTCGGGCAGGTGCTCCGCGCCCGCCCGGACCAGCAGGCCGGTGGCCGGGCGCACCCCGGCCGCCACCACCACCAGGTCGGTGTCCACCTCCGTGCCGCCCAGCACCGCGGTCAGCGTGCGCGGGCCAGCCTGGTCGCGGTGGCTCTGGCGCACCTCATCCAGCCGGGTGCCGAGCCGCAGCCGGGTGTGCCGCTCCAGCTCGGCCTGGGCCAGCCCGGCGGCCGGCTCGTCCACGTTGCCCAGCACCCGCGGCAGCGCCTCCACCACCTCGACCTCGGCCCCCGCGCTGACCAGGGCCTCCGCTGCCTCCAGGCCGATGTACCCGGCGCCGACCACGATGGCCCGCCGGACGGTCCCGCCCTCCAGCAGCCGCCGCAGCCCGATCGCCTCGTCCAGCGACCGGATGGTGAAGACCCGCGGGCCGTCCAGCCCCGGCACCGGCGGCCGCACCGGCGCGGCGCCGCTGGCCACGATGAGCGCGTCGTAGCGGAGCGGGCCGCTGCCCGCCTCGCCGGTGACGTGCACCTGGTGCGCGGCCGGGTCGATCGCGCTGACCCGGGTGTGCAGCCGCAGGTCGATGCCGCGCTGGTCACGGAACTCGCCGGGCGGGTAGGCGAGCAGGTCCTCGGCCCGCGGCACGGTGCCGCCCAGGAAGTACGGGATCCCGCACATGCCGTAGGCGGCGAAGCCGCCCGCCTCGCAGACCACCACGTCGAGCCGGGGCGCGACGCGGCGGGCGGCGGACGCGGCGGACATCCCCGCGGCGCCGCCGCCGATCACCACGAGCCTGCTCACCTGCCGCCCCGCCTTCCGGTGGTCGTGCACGGGAATGCCCGGCGGATGCTCCCGCCGCCCATGAACGAGCATGCGGGGAGCCCCCCGGTGCCGGTCAGGTCTTGCCGGGACAAACCACCGGCCCAGGCTCGACCTGCCAGATCAGTGGATTCGGCCGCCAGGTCAGTCACCCTGGCTGGCATGAGTGAGCGCAGCAGCAGTCAGCACGCCCAGCCGGAGGCCAGCCCGGTGGCCGGGGAGGTCGCGGCGGTCGTGGCCCGGGCCCGCGCCGCGGCCCGCGCCATCGAGTCCTACTCCCAGGAGCAGGTGGATGAGCTGGTCACCGCGGTGGCCTGGGCCGTGGTGCGCAAGGACCACGCGGAGACGCTGGCCCGGCTGGCGGTGGACGAGGGCGGGTTCGGCAACTACGCGGACAAGGTCGCCAAGATCCACAAGCGGGTGACCGGGGTGCTGGCCGACATGAGCGGGCTGCGCACCGTCGGCGTGGTGGAGGAGCAGCCCGCCGCCGGGCTGGTGAAGATCGCCAAGCCGGTCGGGGTGGTCGCCGCGCTGATCCCGACCACCGGCCCGGACGCGACCCCGCCGGTCAAGGCCCTGTTCGCGCTCAAGGGGCGGAACGCCATCATCTGCGCGCCGCACCCCCGGACCACCGGGGCCACCGAGGCCGTGGTCGGGTTCATGCGGGCCGCGTGCGAGCAGGTCGGCGCGCCCGCCGACCTGGTCCAGTCGCTGCCCGCGCCGTCGCTGCCCAAGACCCAGGAGCTGATGCGCCAGGCCGACCTGGTCGTGGCCACCGGCGGGGCGGGCATGGTGCGCGCCGCGTACAGTTCCGGCACCCCGGCCTACGGGGTCGGGGTGGGCAACGCCGTGCACGTGGTGGACGAGACCGCCGACCTGGCCGACGCGGCGTCCGCCATCCTCGCGGCCAAGAGCTTCGACTACGCCACCAGCTGCCTGGCCGACAACGCGCTGATCGTGCACGCGGATGTCTACGACGAGCTGCTCGGGCGGCTGATCGGGGCGGGCGCGCACCTGTGCGGCCAGCAGCAGAAGGACGCGCTGCGCGAGGTGATGTGGCCGGACGGCGGCGCGGTCCCGTCGATCGCGGTGGTGGCCAAGTCGGCGGCGCACATCGCCGGGCTGGCCGGGTTCGAGGTCGGCACCGGCTGCCCGATGCTCCTGGTCGAGGAGGCGGGCACGGGGCCGGACCATCCGTTCAGTGGTGAGAAGTTGTCCGTGGTGCTGGCGGTCTACTCCTACCAGGGCGATATCACCGCCGCCGCGGAGCTGGTCAATGCGATCACCGCCTACCAGGGGCTCGGCCATACCTGCGGCATCCACACCAGCTCGGACGCGAACGTGGAGCGGCTCGCGATGGCCACCCGGACCGCGCGGGTGCTGGTCAACCAGAACCTGAACGAGGGTGCGGGCAGCCCGCGCAACGGCCTGCCGTTCACGCTCAGCCTCAGTTGCGGGACGTGGGGCGGCAACATCACCACCGAGAACGTGAACGCCCGCCACTTCGTCAACCTGACCTGGGTGTCCCGCCCCATCGAGCCCCGCCCGGTCAGCGAGGAAGCCCTGTTCGCCGCCCACTGGCAAGCCCACGGCCGCTGACCCGCGGCCGACGGTCCAGGATCAGGCGGGCCACGGCGATCAGACCCAGCGATAAGAGGCCGGTGCAGACGTACAAGTTGCCGGCCAGCAGCCCAAGGCCGGAGAGGTGGTGGCCCTGGAGTTCGGCGGGGGGGACCAGGTTCTGCGGAACGGTGACGAAGGGCGCGGCCAGCAGGGCCAGGCCGGACCAGGCGGCCCACCGCCGCGGACCCGGCCGGGCAGGCCAGTGGGCCGCCGCCTCGGCCGCCACCAGCAGCGCGGGTGCGGCCCACACCCAGTGATGCGCCCAGGAGATGGGCGAGGCCAGCAGCCCGGCCAGGGCGCAGGTCAGGATCCCGATGGCTTCCTGCCCGCGCCGCGACCACCAGGCGGCGAGCAGCACCCCGGCCAGGCCGGCGAGCACGGGAAGGACGGCCTGGGGCAGCTGTGCTGCAGCGGTCTCGCCCACCAGCCGCGCCAGCATGCCGTGCAGAGACTGGTTTCCGGCGTAGGCGTTATTGCCGGTCCGCCGGGAGTTCAGGAACAGCCCGCCGAACCAGAACTCCCGGGCCGGGCCGGGCAGCAGGACCAGCGAGGCGGCGACCGTCGCCGCGAACGTGCTCAGCGCGACGGCGGCGGCCCGGAACCGGCGGGTCAGGAGCAGGTACGGCACGAAGATCAACGGTGTCAGCTTGAAGCCCGCGGCCAGGCCCAGCCCGATGCCCTTGAACCGGGCACTGTCGGGCAGGCTGAGGTCGGCCAGCACGAGCAGCATCAGGACCAGGTTGACCTGGCCCAGGTCGAGTGTCTGCTGGACTGGGCCTAGCCACACGGCGACGCCGGCGGCGGTCAGGGCCGCAGCGGCCCGGCCCGCTGGCCGCCGGTATCCGAGCAGCCCCCAGGTCAGCCACATGACCGCCGCCAGCGATGCGATGCCCGCCAGCGCGGACAGTAATTCCAGGGGCCGCCAGGGCATGGCCGGCATCCCCGCGAAGACCAGCGCGGCAGCCGGGGTATAGGTGAAGCGGAGGTGATGGTAGGGGAAATGGGCGCCGTACAGATCGCCGGAGTGACGTGCTAACAGCCCGCCCCAGCGGTAGACCTGAAGGTCGAGCAGGCCCGACCGCAGGCTGGGCGAAACCAGGTGCAGGGCGGCCCAGGTGCCCGCCGAGGCGGCGAAGACCACGACGCCAAGCACCAGGATCACGCGTTGCCGGAGCCTGGCCCGGCTGGCCGCCGCGGCGCCCGGCTGGCCTGCTGGCCCGGGCGGCTGCGCCCCGGCCGGCGCCACGTCACCGGCCGGGCGGCCTGCGGCGCGGCCGGTATCCACCTGGCTGCCTCCTGAGACTCCCGCGGTGCCTGGCGCTGCCCTGGACGCCGCATTGTAGCAGCCGCTGTTACGGGGTCACGGGTCGCGGGTGGCCAGGAACTCGTCGGGGTCCAGGTAGTACGGGTTGTCGATGACCATGCCGCCGAGGAGCGCCTTGGGGTGCGTCCGCAGCACGTCCATGATCAGGTCCCCGGAGCACCGGGTCAGGTCGTAGAGGCACAAGTTGACCTGGGGGAAGTTGGACATGATCCGGTTGAGCTCGGATTCGTAGCCCATCAGGACGCTGACCACCGACTCGTCGCGGTGCGCCCAGCTCATGTCGCCGATGTTCCGGGCGGGCCGCGGGCCGCCCGGCCGCGGGTTCTGGCGGGCCTTGGCCTCCCAGAACCGCAGCATCCGCTCCGGCAGGAAGCCGCCGCCGGCCAGGTAGGTGCCGTAGGAGTCGAGCACCTCGAGCTGGCAGTCAGCCAGGTACGGCCCCACCTCGAGGTGCGCGGACATGCTGGCCAGCACGTCGTCCGGGGTGCAGCTGTCCACCACGCAGGTGCACTTGTCGCCCGCCTTGAGCCCCTCGACCAGGAACGGGATGAGGATGTCGTCGCGCTCGGACGGCTTGCGGTAGAAGCCGCAGATGTGGTCGCCCACGCTCAGCTGCATGCCCAGCACCTCGCGGGCTGCCCCGGCGGTCATGCGCGCCTCCCTGGCGGGTCGGGCCCCAGGTGACACCAGCCACCTGGGGCCGACGGTACAGCGTTACAGCGTGCTCCGCACGGCCGCGGCGGCCTGCCCCATGTTGCGGAGCTTGGCGTAGGCGGCGGTCCGGCTGAAGTACCCCAGCCCGCAGTCCGGCGCGACCAGCAGCCGGTCGGCGGGCACGACCTCCAGCGCGCGGCGGATCCGGGCCTCGATCTGCTCGGCCGTCTCCACCTGCAGGTTCTTGGCGTCCACCACGCCCACCCCGAGCACCTTGTCGGTGGGGAAGTCGCGGAACGCCGCCAGTTCGTCGAAGCCCTTGTTGGTGAACTCCAGGTGGATCACGTCGGCGGGGGACTCCTTGAACAGCGGCATCATCTCGGCGGCGTGCCCGTCGAAGACGTCCCGCTGCCCGTCCACGCTGCCGTAGCAGATGTGCCAGAACTTGATCGCGTCCACGCCGTCGAACATGATGTCCTGCATCTCGATCTGCCACATGTCCTGCGTGTACGGGGCGAGCACGTCGATCAGCTGCACCGCCTCCAGGCCCATGCTGACCAGGTACTTCAGCTCCTGGTTCATGGCCACGGCCAGGTCCCGGGCCACCGCGACCTGGTCGCCGTAGTACTCGTCCTTGACGATGATGCTCTGCTGCGCCGGGCCGAGGAACGCCACCTTGAACGGCTTGTCGGTGACGTTCTGCATGGTCATGACGACGCTCTCGAAGATGGGCCGCTCCCAGGTGATCTTGCCCTTGACCACGGCCTGGTAGAACGGCCGGTACTTCGCGCCCTCACCGGGCGGCCCGTAGGGCACGAAGCCGCCCAGGTTCTCCGGGATGAAGTGGAAGATCGGCTCCAGCTGGAAGCCGGGCGCCTCCCACTCGTAGTACTGGGCGCCGTCGCACAGGATGTCCAGCCCGGCCTTTTCCTGCTCGTCCGCGCAGATATGGCAGGCGTCCTCGTAGGCCACCCGCAGGTTGTGGCTGCGGTACACCGGCTCGCTCAGCGAGCCGAGCACCCGGCCCTGCAGCCAGTGCGGCCGGGGGAACGCCGATACCGCCGACACGGGCAGCAGGACTTCTTCACCGCGAATCTCCATGGATCTCAGCCTTTCTGCTGACTGGTACTGCACTGCTGGCTGGTACTGCTACGGCTAGCTGGTACTGCATGCTAGCTGGTACTGCACTGCTAGCTGGTACTGCTGAGCGGCCGGGCGGCGCCCAGCACGCCGCGCACCGCCCCGGTGACCCGGGCCGCCGACACGTCCACCTCGGCCTCCAGGGAGGCGGCCACCGGCAGCGGCACGTTGCCCCCGCTCACCCGGGTCACCGGGGCGGCCAGGTCGCCGAACGCCTCCTGGGCCGCGATGGCCGCCACCGAGGCACCCCAGCCGAGCTGGCCGGGGTTCTCCTCCACCACCACCAGCCGCCGGGTCCGCGCCACCGAGCCGAGCACCGCCGCGGCGTCCAGCGGCACCAGCGTCCGCAGGTCGATGACCTCGGCCTCGATGCCCTCGGCGGCCAGCCCGTCCGCGGCGGCCAGGCAGGTGCCCACCGTGATCGACAGCCCGACCAGGGTCACGTCCCGCCCGGCCCGGACGGTCCGGGCCTGGCCGAGCGGCAGCACGTGCTCGCCGTCCGGGATTTCCTCCTTGCGCCCGTACAGCGCCTTGTGCTCGAACACCACGACCGGGTCGTCGTCCCGGATGGCCGCGGCCAGCAGCCCGAACGTCTCGGCCGGCCCGGCCGGTGAGGCGATCTTGATCCCGGGCACGGTCATCGCCCAGTTCTCGGCCGACTGCCCGTGCTGGCTGCCGAACCCCAGCCCGCCGGAGCCGTTCGCGCCGCGCAGCACCAGCGGCACCCGGACCTGGCCGCCGGTCATGTAGCGGACCTTGGCGATCTCGTTGGCCACCTGGTCCCAGCAGGTCGCGTAGAAGTCGGCGAACATGATCTCGGCCACCGGCCGCAGCCCGGCCATGGCCGCGCCCATGGCCGCGCCCGCGATGGCCTGCTCGGAGATCGGCGTGTCCCAGACCCGGCCGGGCCCGAACCGCTCCCGCAGTCCCGCCGTGGTCTTGAACACCCCGCCCGAGCCCACGTCCTCGCCGAGCAGCACGACCCGCTCATCCCGGGCCATCTCCTGGGCCAGCGCGGCGGCGACGGCCTGCCGGCAGGTCAGTTCCGCCATTGCCAGCTCCCGTCGCTCCACACGTCGGTCCACGCCCCGGCCGGGTCGGGCGCGGGCCGGGCCAGCACCTCTTGGGCCAGCGAGGCCAGGCCGGACTTGATCCCCGCGTCGATCCCGTCCAGCTGCCCGGCGGGTGTGCCCGCCGCGGTCAGCGCGGCCCGGGCCAGCAGCAGCGGGTCCCGCTCGCGCCACCGGGCCACTTCCTCCGGGGGGCGGTACGCGGCGCCGTCCGCGGCCGAGTGGCCCTTGAGCCGGTAGGTCTGCGCCTCGACCAGGCTGGGCCCGTGCCCGTCCCGGGCGGCGCGGACCGCGTCCCCGACCACCTGCCGGACCGCGGTCACGTCGTTGCCGTCGACCACGATCCGGCCCAGCCCGTAGGCCGCGGCCCGGTCGGCGGCGGGCAGCGCGACCGGGATCACGTCCCCGATCGGGGTGTACTCCATGTACCAGTTGTTCTCGCACACGAACACGACCGGCAGCCGCCACACGGCGGCCAGGTTGACCGCCTCGTGGAATGCCCCGATGTTGGTCGTCCCGTCGCCGAAGAAGCACACGGTGACCTGCCCGGTGCGCTGGATCTTCGCCGCCCAGGCCAGGCCGCAGGCGATCGGCAGGTGCGCGCCGACGATCGCGTAGGAGCCGTAGTAGCCGTGCGCCACGCTGGTGATGTGCATGGACCCGCCCTTGCCGCCGCAGATCCCGCCCTCCCGGCCGAGCAGCTCGGCCAGGACCGCGTCGGCCGGGGCGCCGCGGGCCAGCGCGTGCGCGTGGCCCCGGTAGGTGCCCAGCGAGTAGTCGCCCGGGCTGAGCACCGAGGCGGCCCCGACCGCGACCGCTTCCTGGCCCAGGCCGAGGTGCACCGGGCCGTGGATCAGGCCCTGCCGGTACAGCGCATCGGCCCGCTCCTCGAAACGCCGCAGGAAGCACATCTGGGTGAAGAGTTCCAGGTCATCGGGGACGCCCATGGCGAGGACGCTACGGTGGCCCGGCCGGCCGGGCCTCGTCCTGGCAGGCCCAACTGAGCGCCGTTCCTCCGCGCCCCCGGCCGCGGCTCAGCCGGCCGGGTCGTCCCGCAGCGCCCGCAGCGTCACGTAGGCGCGGGTGGCGAGCTGCAGGCTGAAGTGGGTCTCGGGGTCGCCCAGCTCGAAACCGGTCAGCTCGCGGATCCGCTGCAGCCGGTACTTCAGCGTGCTGCGGTGCACGGACAGCGCCC
The DNA here is from genome assembly GCA_963840195.1 of uncultured Actinomycetes bacterium. Lineage (GTDB taxonomy): Bacteria > Actinomycetota > Actinomycetes > Streptosporangiales > Streptosporangiaceae > RYN-230. The sequence continues at coordinate 145,415 of CAWIYD010000025.1, read as the reverse complement.
GGGAGGTGGCCTCGTAGCCGCCGCCGTGCTGCAGGTACTGGGTCAGGGTCTTGACCAGCTCGGTGTGCTTGCGCTCGTCGTAGGCGGCCAGCCGGCCGAGCCACTTGCGCACGAACCCCTCCACGTCGGTGAGGTCGTCCACCGCGGCCAGCATCCGGAGCACGTCGAGGTCGGCGAACACCGATGTCCGCTCGGCCGCGGCGGACGCCTTCTGCAGCCGCAGCGCGAGCCGTGCCTCGCGCAGCGAGCGGGCCAGCTCGGACGGCCGCGGGCAGGCGTCCCCGACGCCCATCCGGCAGCGGCTGCCGCCCAGCTCGGCCACGATGCCGGCGCGCAGCGCCTCCCAGTCGGCGGCACCCCCCGCGGCCACGATCACCACCGTGCCGGCCGTCGTGCCCAGCAGGCAGGTCAGCTGCTGCTGGCGCACCGCCCGGCGCGCGGCGTGCAGCACGTCATCCGGGGCGGCCGCGCGTTCGGTCACCTCCACCACCGCGACCTGGTGCGGCCGCCCCAGGTCATAGCCGAGCGCCTCGGCACGCAGGTAGGCGCTCTCGTCGTCGGTGCCGGTGAGCAGGTCGTGCACCAGCTCGCGGCGGACCCGCAGCTCGGTGTCGGCCAGGCCGCGCAGCCGGGCCAGCTCGACGGCCAGGACGGTGGCGCCGTGCTCCAGGGCCATCACGTCCGTGGTGCCCGCGCGGCGGTCCGGGTCCATCAGGGCGAGCAGCCCGAGCACGCCGGGCCGCGGCGAGGCCAGCGCCACCACCCGGCCGCCGTCCCGGACCGACCGGCCCGCGGTCATCAGCCGCCGGAGCAGCTGCTCCCGCTCGTAGGCGGGCGGCTTCGGGTACCGGGCCGGCTGGCCCGGGCCGGCCCACGCGGACAGGTTGCCGTACCGGTCCTCGACCGCGGCGGCCAGCCCGGTCAGGTCGTGCAGCGCCTCGGCGATGCCGGCCGCGCCCTCCCCGGCCGCCGCCACCCGGGTGAGCCGCTCATGGATGGCCATGCCGTGGCGCAGCGTGGCCACCGTCTCCTCGAGCGCCCCGTTGGTCGCGGCCAGCTGGGCCGCGGTGTCCCGTTCCCGGCCGTGCAGCTGGGCGTTGGACACCGCCACCCCGGTCTGCTGGGCCAGCACCTGCGCCAGGAACTGCTCCTCCACGGCAGGCTCGCGGGGGGCGTGCACGACCAGGTGGCCCAGCCGCCCGGCGATGCTCCGCAGCGGGTAAGCCCAGGCCCACGGCGCACCCAGGGCGGTCACCGGGCCGCCGGTGTCGGGCAGTGCCCGCAGCTCGGCAGCCAGCTCGGGGGCAAGGGCGCCGCAGTGGTGGCCGCCGGCCCACCACGCGTCCCCGATCACGAAGCCCGCGATCTGCCAGCTGCCCAGCGAGCTGGCCGCGGAGGTGGCCAGCCGCAGGATCTGCTGGTCGTCCGCGCTCTCCGTCATCAGGATGGACAGCACCAGGAGGGCGCGCAGGTTGGTCAGCTGACCGCGGAGCAGGCCCAGCTCGTCGCGGCCAGATTCGTGGCGATAAGTGCCTGCGGGTGACTCGCCTGCCGGTGACTGACCTGCCGGTGACTGAATTGCGCCCACGCTTCCACCGCCCCGTGGATCAGGTGAGACGGAGCGTAGATGAATTCTGGGGCAGAACTAACCGGGCTCGGGGACAAAGACCGCGCCTGATCCTGTCCCGCCAGGACAGGATCGGGCGGCCCCCCGGGGGGCGCCCGGGGGGCGCCCGGGGGCGCGCCCGGCGCGGCGCGGGCGCCGCCGCGCCCCGGGTCTGTCCGCCGCCTCGGCACGCTGGTGTATTTAACGTCAGGCCGCGCGCTCTGGATCAGCAGACCTGGAGGTTCAGGGGACCTCAGGATGAGCACGGGGAGCACGCATGACCAGCACATGGCATGACCACCCGCGGATCCGCTTCGATCTGCGGCAGATTCCCGACATCGGGGAGCCGCTGCCGGTGGTGGGCCTCGGCCCGCCGGTGGTGGCGCCGGAGGCGCTGATGCAGGAATTCGCCCGGACGGTCGCCCGGGGCGCAGAACTCACCCGGCACGGCAAGTCGGGGCTGCGCGCCGCGTTCGACGGCCACCGGCTCGTCGCCTCCGTGCACCCGGCGACCGGTGAGTCGCGGGTGTACCCGGCCCTGGAGCAGCTGCGGCCGGGGGAGCGGCTGGCGCAGCGGGCCGCGGAGACCGCGGGACGGATCCGGCGCGACCGGGAGCTGTTCCCGGAAGACCTGTCCGAGGTGGTCGCGCTGGCCCCCATGACCCTGTTCGGGTCGAGGCACTCGAAGGGGGGCGCCACGACCCCGCCTGCCGAGTACCTGTCGTTCGTGCGGTTCGAACGGCAGCTCGACCGCCTGCCGGTGTTCGGGCCCGGGTCGGCCTCGATGATCGGGGTCGCGGCGGACGGTTCGGTGCATGCCTTCTCCCATCGCTGGCGGCAGGCCATCGCCCCGGCCGAGAAGATGACCGCCAAGCCCCGCGAGGAGATCGGCCGGGCGATTGTCCGCCAGCTGGCGCCGAGCGCCAAGGCCAACCACGTGCGGGTTGACCGGGTGACAGTTGGCTACTACGACTCGGGCCGGGATGTCCTGCAGCCGGTCTACCGGTTCGAGGCCACGGTCACCTCCCCGGACGCCCGGCGCGTGGCCAACCGCCATCTCCTGGGCTATGTGTCGATCGGCGAGCCACCTGAGCCGCTTCCGGTGCTGGGTGTCCAGCGGGGCCGGTCGCCGAAGGAACCACCCGCCCGCGGCCGGCGCGCCAGGACGTCCGGCCGCCCGGCCGCCGGGGACCCGGCCGCCGGGGACCCGACGGTGGGCAGGTACGTCGTGCGCGATGACAGCCCGGACTGGGTCAGCAGCGCCAACGACTTCATGGCCAGTCTCGAGGCCGCGCAGGCGCTGTTCGGGGTGGCCCAGTTCACCGACAGCCAGTACTACTGGGCGGAGCCGTGGGAGTTTCTCTCGGACAAGGATGCCTTTGTCAACGATGTCCAGATCGCCTTGAACGAGGTGCATGGCAACTGGGGCATCTTCTCGACCCGCGACAATCACGACGACATCGTCCAGCTGTCCAGCGTGCCCGCGGGCGGCTACGGCCAGGGGGGTGGCGGCGCACTGGCGTACTGGATCCTGCACTCCTGTGAGGTCATCCCGACGCAGGCCGACGAGAGCACATCGTTCGACGTCTGGTGGAATCTGTTCGACGGCCTCCATGCCGCCGTCGGATACCGCACCGAGATGTGGATCGCCGACGGCGTCACCGGGCCGTTCGGGCTGGCCATCGGCCTGGGCGCGCCGGTCATCTCGGCGTGGATCTGCGAAGTGGCCGGGAACAGCGCCTACAACCCCGATGCCAGCTACCACGACGGCAATCGCGACATCACTGAGCCCATGGGCCGCCCGTCGGCGATCGCCGTCTGTGGCCACGGCGATGACACGGCGGCCGACGTGGCACCGCTGCCCGCCGCCACCTGCCTCACGGAGTGGTGGATCGGCAACTGAGCCGGGGCCGGCCCGTGGTCACTGCGAGGTCATGCCGCCGTCCGCAGTGATCACGGAGCCGGTCAGGAACGAGGAGTCGTCGCCGGCCAGGAACAGGGCCACCGCGGCGATCTCCTCCGGCGTGCCGAGCCGCCCGATCGGGTACTTGGCCACGGTCAGCGCCAGCCCGGCGGCCATGTCGCCGCCGCCGCGGGCCCGCAGCATGGGCTCCATCAGCGGCGTGAACACGGTGCCCGGGCAGATCACGTTGACCCGCACCCCGCGCGGGGCCAGGTCCACCGACATGGACCTGGTCAGCGCGACCACGGCGCCCTTGGCCGCGCAGTAGGAGGCGAAGTTGGCGATGCCGACCAGCGCGGCCACCGAGCCCTGGTTGATGATCGACCCGCCGCCGGAGGCCACCATGGACGGCGCGGCGGCCTGGGAGCACAGGAACGTGCCCTTGGCATTGACCGCGAAGCTCCGGTCCCAGTCGTCCTCGGTCGCGTCGATGACCGAGCCGCTGCTGTTCACCCCGGCGTTGTTGTAGAGCACATCGACCCGGCCGTAGTCGGCGAGTATCTGGCTCGAAGGCGCTGCCGACGCCGGCCCGGTCGGCGACGTTCGCCGCGACGGCGAGCGACGTGCCGCCCGCGGTGGCGATCTCCTCCGCCGTCTCCTTGGCCGCGCCGGGATTGAGGTCCAGCGCCGCGACCGCCGCCCCCTCCCGGGCGAACAGCAGCGCGGCCGCGCGGCCGATCCCGGAGCCCGCCCCGGTGACCACGGCCACCTTGCCGTCCAGCTTGCCTGCCATCGAGACCCACCTTCCTGAACGAAAACCTGATGGTGCGCTGCCTGCGGTCACAGCGCGGACATGCCGCCGTCCACCACCAGCGGGTGGCCGGTCATGTAGCCGAGGCGCCCGGAGGCCAGCAGCGCGACCGCGTCGGCGATCTCGCCCGGCTCGGCCACCCGCCCGGCCGGGATCCGGCTCTCCACCTCGGCCCGCAGGTCGGGCTGGTCCAGCCGCCAGCTGGTCATCGGGGTGTACACCATGCCCGGGCACACCGCGTTGGCCCGGATCCCGGCCGCCGCGTAGTCCACCGCGATGGACCGGGTCAGCATGAGCGCGGCGCCCTTGGACGCGGTGTAGGCGCACCGGCCCGGGAACGCGATCAGCCCGGCCACGGACGCGATCGTGATGATGTGCCCGGAGCCCCGGGCGATCATGGACGGCAGGACCGCGCGGCTGCACAGGAACGGGCCGCGCACGTTGACGGCCTGGACCCGGTCCCACTCCGCCACCGGGGTCTCGTGGCACCGGGCCGCGGCCTGGGAACCGGTGATGCCGGCGTTGTTGACCAGGACGCTGACCGGGCCGAGCCGGGACGCGACCTGCGCCATGGCCTGGCCGACGTCGCCTTCGTCGGTAACGTCGCAGCGCAGCGCCATCGCCGCCGCGGCGGCCGCGCCGTCCGGCTTCATGTCCAGCGCGGCCACCGCGAACCCCTCGTCCCGCAGCCGCCCGCAGGTGGCCAGCCCGATCCCGGAGGCGCCGCCGGTGACCACGGCCACCCGGGTAGCGCCCGCTCCGGCAGTCATGGCCGGGCCGTCACAGGTTGACCGGGCTGGCCTGGCCCGCCCGCAGGCGGCACAGCTGGATGAAGTGCTCCGGGTTGAGGAACAGCTCGTTCAGCTCGGCCATCTCGTCCATGGTGAACCCCTCCGGCCGCCGGATGAGGTAGTCGATGTACTGGAACGCGTCCTTGGCCCCGTAGCCGACGTGGTGCGCGCCGAGGACCTTGCGGCTGTCCGCGTCGATGACGAGCTTGAGCCAGCCGGACAGGATCGGCCGGGTGAACGCGTACAGCATCGACCCCTCGGCGGCCGGCAGCGCGAACGTCTCCGGGTCGGCGTCGTCCGGTGGCATCTGGATCTTGATCACGTTGCGGTACTTGGCCTTCGCCTCGGCCTCGGACAGGCCGCACCAGGTCACCTCGTAGGTGGTGTGCAGGAAGTCCGGGTAGGAGGTGAAGTCGAACTCGTAGTCCTCGCCCATGATGTTGCGCGCCGCGCCGACCCCGCACTTGCGGGCCTTGAACATCTCCATCGGGGGGCCGACCAGGTCGCCGGCCGCGTACACGCCGGGGACGGAGGTCCGCATGTGGGTGTCGGCGATCACGAACCCGCGCTCGTCGGTGGCCAGCCCGAGCGGCGCGTACATGCCGAGGTCAGGCCGTTCCCCGGTGCCGACGAACACGAAGTCGGTGTCGATCTCCCGCACCCCGCCGCCCGGCTCCCGGTAGCGGACCCCGGTGACCTTGCCGTTGCCGAGCACCTCGAGCGGCTCCGCGCCCTCGACGATCTCGATGCCGCGGTCGGCCATCATCGCCACCACGTACTCGCGCAGCCCGGCGTCCACGTGGTGCAGGCTGGCCGTCTCCATCAGCGGGCTGCGGGTCAGGATGGTGGTCTGGCACCCGGTGGCCTGGAAGAACGACCCGTACTCCAGGGCCACCTTGGACCCGCCGATGATCACGCACCGGTTCGGCTCGTAGTCCAGGTCCTCGATGAGGGTGGCGAAGTCGTACACGCCCTTGATCCCGATCCCGGGGATGTCCGGGTACCGGGTCCGCGCCCCGGTGCACAGCACCAGGTTGCGCGCGGTGAACCGGCGGCCCTCGACCTCGACCGTGCGGGAGTCGATGATCGTCGCCGGGGTGTTCAGGATGAACTCCATGTCCAGCTGTTCCTTGGACTGCCAGTTCATGATGGCGTGCGGGTACATCCGCCCGGCCTTGAACAGCTCGACGATCTCGCGGATGCTGGCCCGCTTCTCGTCGAACGGCGGGTACCACAGCCGCCCCTGCATGTGCCGGGCCAGGTCCAGTTCCCGGGCCGCCTCGGAGAACAGGTGGTGTGGCACGCAGGCCTGGTGCGGGCAGGACCCGCCGAGGAACGGCCACGCGTCGATGGTGAGCTGGCGGCCGCCCCGGGCCTTCAGGAAGGCCGAGCCGAACCGGCCGCTCGCGCCCCCGCCGACGAAGATGGCGTCGTACTCGCGGTCGTCCTCGTCCGGGGCGGCCACGTTCCACAGGCCCTCGGTGTTGTCCGCCGGGTGGTCGACGATGTCGTCGATCAGCAGCGCCCACTCGCCCACGGTCAGCGGGGCGCCGTCCGCGCCGCGGTCACCGTCACGGAGCGCACCGAGCGCCCCGATCCGGGCGCGCAGTGACCTGAATCCGTCACCTGGGTTCCGTACATCGATCATCGCTGACCCCTCGCCGGTGCTGCCTGCCGTGCCTGCCTGTTCAGCATCGCCAGCGGCACCCGGGCGGGGCAGGTCACCGGGGGACGAAGAACGGGCCGGGCGTCGCCCTCGCGGACCAGGGGGCTGCGGCGGGCGTTCCGCGCTCGCCGGGCCCGGACCGCGGCGGGGCCCTCAGCGCTCCTCGCGCAGGGCCTGCAGCGTGCCCCAGGCCCTGGTCGCGAGCTGCAGGTTGAAGTGCACGTCGGGGTCGTTCAGCTCCAGGCCGGTGAGCTCGCGGATCCGCTGCAGCCGGTACTTCAGCGTGCTCTTGTGCACGGACAGCTCGGCGGCGGTCGCGTCGTAGTTGCCGCCGTGCTCCAGGTACTGGGTCAGCGTGTGCACCAGTTCGGCCTTGCGGCGCGCGTCGTAGTCGAGCAGGCTGCCCAGCCACTCGCGGACGAACGTGTCCACGTCGGACAGGTCCGGGATGGCCGCCAGCATCCGGAAGATGCCGAGCTTGGGGTACTCGCAGGCGGTGTTTCCGGGCAGCAGGGTCTGCTGCAGCCGCAGCGCGAAGCCCGCCTCGCGCAGGGAGCGGGGCAGCTCGGAGGGCCGGGCGGCGGTCCCGCCCACCCCGACGCGGACCTGGCCGCCGAGGTCGGACATGACCGTGCGGCGCAGCTGCTCCCAGTCGGGCTGGCCCGCGGTGACCACCGCGACGTTGCCCGACCACGTCTCGAACAAGCCGTCCTGCCGGGCCCGCTGCATGGCCCGCCGGACCGCGCTCAGCAGCGCGTCGTGCGCCCGGGCCCGGCCCTTGCCCTCGACGATGACCACCCGGTGCGGCCGCCGCAGGTCGTAGTCGAGCGCCTCGGCCCGGGCCAGCGCGCCCTCGTCGTCGGTCCCCGCCAGCAGGTCGTGGACCAGGTCGCGGCGCAGCCTCAGTTCCGCGTCGGCGATGCCGCGCAGCCGGGCCAGTTCCATGGCCAGCACGGTCGCGCCGTGCTCCAGGGCCACCAGGTCGGCGTGGTCGGCGCGCCGCTGCGGGTCGATGAGGGCCAGCACCCCCATCACGTCGGTCCGCGGTGAGGCGAGCAGGCTGAGCCGCTCCCCGTCCCGGGTCGGCGCGCTGGCCCGCATCAGCCGGCGCAGCAGGTGCTCGCGCTGGGCGAAGGACTCCTTCGGGTACGGGTTCGGGCGGCCGGGGCCGGCCCAGGCGGTCAGGTTCCCGTAGCGGTCCTCGATGGCCACCGGCATCCCGGTCAGCTCGTGCAGGGCCCGGGCGATGCCCGGCTGGCCCTCCCCGGACACCGCCACCCGGGTCAGCCGCTGGTGGATGTCCATGCTGCGCTGCAGCCGGGCGACGGTCTCGGCCAGTGCCTCGTTGGTGGCCGCCAGCTCGGCCGCGGTGGCGCGCTCCCGGGCGTGCAGCCGCGCGTTGGACACCGCGACCCCGGTCTGCTGGGCGATGACCTGGACCAGGAACCGCTGCTCGGCCGAGGGTTCCTCCGGGCAGGAGGCCACCAGGTGGCCGAGCAGGCCGCCGACCCCGCGCAGCGGGTAGGCCCAGCCCCAGCCGCGGCCGGGCAGGTCCACCGGGCCGGCCTTGCCGCCCAGCGCGGCCAGCTGCCTGGCCAGCCCGGCCGGCGTGGCCGCGGGCATGTCCAGGCCGGGATGCCACTGGCCGTCGGTGAACGCGTAGCCCTCGATCCGCCAGGGGCCGAGCCCCGGGGCGCTGGAGGCGGCCAGCTCGAGGATCTGGTCCTCGTTGACCGACTCGGTCATCAGCAGCGAGATCACCAGCAGGGCACGGAACTCGCCCAGGCGCTCGCGCAGGTCGCCGTGGCCGGCCCGGCCGTCCCGGCGGGGCAGCCGGACCACGGCTGCGCCGCTGCGGGCCGGGCCGGGCCGGCCCAGGGCGCCCGGCGGGGTCTGCTCCGCGGTCATCGCCGCGGCCGGTCAGGCACTAGCCGACCTGGGGCCCGCGGGCACCGAGTTGGCCGTCCCCAGGAATTCGTCCGGCCCGACGTAGTAGGGGTTCTCGACCAGGATGCCCTGGACCAGTACCTGCGGATGGGTCTTGACGATGTTGACCACGACCTCGCCGCTGAAGCGGTCCAGGTCGTACAGGCACAGCACGATGACCGGGTAGCTGGAGGTGACCCGGTTCAGCTCGGACTCGTAGCCGACCAGGTGCTCAACGCCCGGCGCGTCACGCAGCGCCCAGGTCATCTCGCCCGCCAGGCGGCAGAAGGAGTAGCCGTCCACCTCCGCCTTGATCATGTTCTCGGTCCAGAACGTGAGCATGTCGCTGGTGGTGAACTCCCCGCCCGCCAGGTAGGTCGATTCCGGCAGGTGGATGTCCAGCTGGCCGTCGAGCGGCCCGGCGCCGCCGGCCCGGGGCAGGGCCGCCAGCCACTCCGCCGTGCTCGCGGAATCGACCACGCAGACGCACTTGTCCCCGGCGGTCAGGCCGGCCCCGAAGTAGCCGCTGAGCAGCCGGTCACGGTCATCGTCGCCCCGGTAGAAGGCGCAGACATGGCTGCCGGGCAGCAGGCCGATCTCGTCGATACCACTGGGCACCGGTCCGGCCATCCGCCCCACCACCTTATGCCGGTGACATGACCGTGTTAGCCGGATAGTACGTCGCTTACCGAAGTTCTGGCTCGTCCTGGCGAGGTGAAGATCGGGCATTTCATCCCCCCGGCCGGCCACATGAGGGTGCCGTCACCCGCCCGGTGCGCTAGAGGGGCTTATGCGCTCACCTTTTCCCTGGTGTGGAGTGCGCGCCGGAGCAGGAACCCGCCAGCGATCTCGAGAATGCCCATGATGATGAACCAGATTCCGAGCAGGACGGCCAGGACGTTCAGCGAGGAGGCCGGGGTCGCCGCGACCACGATCCCGGCGATGAGGCTCACGATGCCGAAGACGATCCACCAGGCTCGTCCTTCGCGGACGCCGCCGGAGACTCCGGCGATGAGCGAGGTCAGCCCCTGGACGATCCAGGTGATGCCGATGACGAGGCCAATGATCGCCCTGGTGAGGTGCAGGTGACGGATCAGGACCACGCCGATGACGATGAACAGCAATCCGGCGATGCCAGCCCAGATCCGGTGCTGCTCCTCCGGCTCGAACACCCTGATCAGGTGGAAGATCCCGGAAAGGATCATCAGGATCCCGAGCAGGACCGCCACCACGTTCAGGGAGCCTGTCGGGTGGAAGCTCACGATGATCCCGAGGATCAAGGTCAGCACGCCCAGGACCAGCGTCGCCTGCCAGGAGGCGGCCAGCAGGCCAGGTCCGGACGGCCCTTCGCCATAGTCGGTTTGCATTCGGCGCTCCTGATTCCTATTCCTCAAGGCCCGCGGCCGGGCGGCTGGCCTGAGCGGAGGGGCGGACCCCTCACCGTTTTTAGCTATGGTCGGTGCGCAGTTCACCCGGTGCCCTCACCCTCTCGGGGTGATAACCAACTCAGCCGCCAGCTGGCCCGTCGAGTGACGGAAAGGACCTTGGCATGACAGACAACGTGCCTGCGCGAGGGGACGGTCCGCAGCAACCCGGGACCGCACCGGGTACGGACGGCGCGGCGTCCCGGCGGCTCGACGCGGCGCTGGGGACGGCGTTCCCGCGCACGCAACATGTACTCACGCTGGAGTTCGGCGACCGCCGGGACTTTGATGACCCGCGCCGCGAATGGCGGCGGCTGTTCTCGGAGTTGCTGGGCACCTTCGCGCTGGTGCTGGCGGCGGCGGGCGGGGGGCTGCTGCATGCCAAGGGGCAGATCAGCCTGGCGGCGGCGGTCGTGGCCCCGGGCCTGATGGTGACCGCGATCATCTTGTTCATGGGCGCGATCTCCGGCGCGCACCTGAACCCGGCCGTATCGCTGGCTTTTGCGCTGCGCGGGGACTTCCCGTGGAAGCGGGTCCCGGGCTACATCGTCATCCAGCTGGCCGGCGCGGCGCTGGCCTGCCTGTTCCTGCGCTGGGTGTTCGGCAACGTCGAGCATCTCGGGGCGACGCTGCCGGGCCCCGGGTACCAGCCCTGGCAGGCCCTGCTGATGGAGATCGCGCTGACCGCGCTGCTGGTGAGCGTGATCCTGGGTACCGCATCGGCCGCGCAGAACGTCGGCGCGATCGCCGCGCTGGGCGTCGGCGGCTACATCGCGCTGGCCGGCCTGTGGGCGGCCCCGGTCAGCGGCGTGTCGATGAACCCGGCCCGCTCCTTCGGCCCCGCCCTGGTCAGCGGGGACTGGACCAGCTACTGGGTCTACCTGGCCGGGCCGGTCGCCGGGGCGCTGATCGCCGTCGGCTTCGCCATGGTGCTGCGCGGCCGCGGCGGCGACGCCATCTCCCGCGCGGCCGGCTCCGGCGTGCTGGACGACGGCGCCCGGGCCGCCAGGGCGAGACTGGCCGAGGACATCGAGCAGGGGAAGATCACCCCCCCGGGGGATGCCTAGACCGGGTGCCGCGCTGGGCCGGGGCGGTCTCCTCACCATCTCTGAGGGCGCGGCGCTGTCCCGGGTAAGACCGCGCGGATGATGGCCGGCCCTCAGCCCATCGTGGCCCGGCTGAACCGGCGGCCCCAGTCGTGGACCTGGTCGAGCAGTTCCGGCGGGGAGATCACCTGGAAATCCGCGCCGAGCGCGCCCAGGGCCATCAGCGGCCAGTCCAGTGAGTCGGGGCTCATGCGCACCCGGCACCGGGTGGTGCCGATGTCCTCGACCGAGGACCAGCGGCCGATCCGCCCGCGCACGGCCGCGGCCGGGGCGTCGACGAGGACCTCCACGTCGTAGGCGGCGCGCACGTTGTCGATGCCGGCCCGCACGAAGGCCGCGGCGTCGGCGGCAGGCAGCTCGCGGGGCCGGAACCGGGTCCCGGTGGAGCGCGGGGCGCTGAGGCGGTCGACGCGGAAGCTGCGCCAGCCGTGCCGGTCCAGGTCGTAACCGACCAGGTACCAGCGGTGGCCGAGGGTGACCAGGCGGTGCGGCTCCACGTGCCGTCCGGTCTGCTCGCCGCTGGCGGCGGTGTAGGTGAAGCGGATCCGCTCGGTGTCCCGGCAGGCGAGCGCGGCCGTGGTGAGGATGCCCGGGTCCACGCTGGCGCGGGCGGCGCCCGGCCAGCTGGCCGGGACCGTCACCGCGCCCAGCGCCTCGACCCGGCGCCGCAGCCGGGCCGGCATGACCTGGACCACTTTGGCCAGCGCGCGCACCGACGATTCCGCGATGCCCTCGACGGCGCCCTGGACGGCGGCCTGCAGGCCCACGGCCAGGGCGACGGCCTCCTCGTCATCGACCACCAGCGGGGGCAGCGCGGTGCCCGCCGCCAGCTGGTAGCCGCCCTCCACGCCGCGCTGGGCCTGAATCGGGTATCCCAGCTCACGCAGCCGGTCGATGTCCCGGCGCAGCGTGCGCGGCGAGACCTGCAGCTCCCCGGCCAGTTCGGCCCCCGGCCAGTACCGGCGGGCCTGCAGCAGTGACAGCAGCCGCAGGGTGCGTGAGCTGGTGTTCGCCATGTCACTATCTTCCCCCGTATTCAGGTCAGGAAGTGACCGCTATGGCCCGTAGCGTGGTCTGGGACGGGGAACGGAACCCCGGCTCGCACCCACGAAAGGCCGAGACCATGACAACGAGCACCCCGATCACCGGCGACCTGGCGGCGAGGGGCCAGGCGGCCGCGCCCGCCGCTGGCGGTGAGCGCGCCGATCTCCTGGCGATGCTGGCCAAGCAGCGGCATTTCCTGCGCTTCACCACCCGCGGCCTGACCGACGAGCAGGCCGGGGAGCGCACCACCGTGAGCGAGCTATGCCTGGGCGGCCTGATCAAGCACGTTACGGCGGTGGAGGAGGGCTGGGTGAACTTCATCCTGGACGGCCCCTCGGCGATGAGTGATTTCGCCGACATGACCGAGGATGACTTCGCGCGGCGCGCTAGCCAGTTCCGGCTGCTGCCGGGCGAGACGCTGGCCGGGGTGCTGGACGGCTACGCGCAGGTGGCCCGCCGGACCGACGAGCTGGTCGCCAGCCTGCCCGACCTGGACGCCGCGCACCCGCTGCCGAAGGCCCCCTGGTTCCCGCCCGGCGAACACTGGTCGGCCCGCCGGGTGCTGCTGCACATCATCGCCGAGACCGCGCAGCACGCCGGTCACGCCGACATCATCCGCGAGTCCGTCGATGGGGCCAAATCCATGGGCTGACCTGCAACGACTTCGGCGGCCGGTCAGGCCGGGTCGGCCGGGCCCGCGGCCACTTCGCGACCTGGCCGCGCAGGTTCACGACCTGGCCGGTCGCTGAGGCGGCCGCCATCCGGAGGCTGGCCCCCGGGGCGTACAGTCCTGCTGAGCAGGTTTCCCGGCCCGTATCGAGGTGCTATGACCACGACCCGGCGAATGCTGGCGCCCTTGCGCCCCGCCGCCCGCGTCCTGACCGGATCCACCTACGTCCTGCTCGGCTTCGACGCCCTGCGGGCGCCGGGCGGGCGTGTCGATCAGGCCGCCCCGCTGCTGGCCGCGATCCGCGCGAAGGTCCCGCTTCCCGAGGACGACGAGCTGGTGGTGCGCGGGAACGCGGCTGTGCAGGTGCTGGCGGGCGCGATGCTGGCCCTGGGCCGGGCCCCGCGGCTGTCCGCGCTGGCCCTGGCCGGCTCGCTGATCCCCACCACCCTGGCCGGGCACGCGTACTGGACGATCGAGGACCCGGCCGCCCGCAAGCAGCAGCGGATCCAGTTCCACAAGAACATGGCCATGATCGGCGGCCTGCTGTTCGCGGTGCTCGACCAGCCCGGGGCCCCCGGTACCGGCCGCGAAACCGGGCCAGCAACCTGACGTCAGTCAGAGCCGAGGGCCCCGGGCCCGCCCTCGCCGGTCCCGGCCGTCCGGCGCCACCCGGCCCCGCGCTCACTCCTGGTGGGTGATCCCCCGCGAGGCCGGCGGGCTCACACTTTCAGCTGTGACCGGACGCCCAGCCCGGACGAGGGCGCAAGTCAACCGCCGGCGGCGGGCCGTGCTGGGGATACTTCGCGGGCTCGCCTCGACGGTCGTGCTCGTCACCCTGTTCTACGTGCTGCCGCTGGATCATGTCGCCCACGTCGTCCCCCTGTGGGCCGTCCTGGTCGTGGGGCTGGCGATCCTGTTCGCCATCAGCGCCTGGCAGCTCCGCGCCGTGCTGCGGGCCAGGTACCCGGCGGTGCGGGCCATCGAGGCCCTGGCCATCACGGTGCCGCTGTTCCTGCTGCTGTTCGCCTCGGCCTATTTCGTGATGGAGCAGGGCAGCCCGGCCAGCTTCACCCACCATCTGACCCGGACCGATGCGCTGTACTTCGTGGTCACCACGTTCAGCACCGTCGGCTTCGGGGACATCACCCCGGCCAGCCAGACCGCCCGGGTCGTGGTCACCGTCCAGATGCTGCTCGACCTGCTCGCCATCGGCCTCGGCATCCGCGCCTTCGTCGGGGCCGTGCAACTCGCCCGCCAATCGCAACCGGCCGCCGCTGGGCCGGCCGCCGCTGGGCCAGGCACCGCTGAGCCGGCCGCCGCTGGGTCAGGCACCGCTGAGCCGGCCGCCGCGGAGCCGGCCGGCACGCCGGATCAGCCACCGCGGTGAGCCGGGGCGAAGGCGCCCTGGCTATGGGTCTTTGTCAGTGGGACAATGTCGGCGTGGGCGATGAGAAGGACACCGAGCTAGCCGACGCCCTGGCCGAGGTCGGCCGGAGAGTCGGGCAGGCGGTGACCGATGCCCTCGAGCGGGTCCGGCCCGCCTTCGATGCGCTCGCGGAGATGGCGAACCGCCCGGAGGTCCGGGCGGTGATCCAGCGCGCTGAGCAGGCCCTGCGGCTCCGGCCCTGCCTGTGCTACTGCTCGAGGGCTCATCCGGCCGACCGCGGGGTCTGCGAGGTGTTCGGCGCGGTGATTACCGGGCAGTACAGCTCGGACCTGGTGGGCGACGTTGATGTGCCGCTGTGCGCCCCGTGCGCCGCCGCCCGGGCGGCCCGCGAATTCGCTGGCTGACCGGCCACGGCTTTCGGCCATACTGGGCCTGTGCTGCCGCCAGCCCGACACCTGCTGCGCGCGAAGGACCTGGCCGATGCCCGGTACTTCGAGCCGCTGACGGTCGGGGACCTGGCCCGGGCCGCCGGGCTGTCGCTCGCGCACTTCAGCCGTGAGTTCCGGCGCACGTTCGGCGAGGCGCCGCACCAGTACCTGCTGACGCGCCGGCTCGAGCGCGCCGCCGCCCTGCTGCGGAACACCGATCGCAGCGTGACCGACATCTGCTTCGCGGTCGGCCTGACCAGCGTCGGCTCGTTCATCACCAGCTTCCGGCGCGTCTACGGCCTGGCCCCGAGCGCCTACCGGGCCAGCTTTCCGCCCGCGCGGCGGCACATCCGCGTCCCCGGTTGCGTCGCCCGGGCTTATGGCCGGCCGCAGAACCGCACGTTTCGAGAAGCCCGGGCCTCCGCCCCGGCCGTAGCGTTGCCCGCAGACGACCTGAGGAGACCCGATGATCAAGATCGCTAACGCGCAGTTCTGGGTGCACGACCAGGAGGAGGCGCTCGCCTTCTACACGCGCATGCTCGGCTGGGAGGTACGGGCCGACGTGACGATGGGGGAGTGGAACTTCCGCTGGCTGGTCGTCGGCCCCCCCGGGCAGGACGACGTGGGACTGGTGCTCATGCCGGTCCCGGGATCGCCGATGCTCGACCCCGGGAGCAGCAGCCAGCTCGCTGAGCTGGTGGCCAAGGGGGCCGGCGGCACGCTGTTCCTCGAAACCGACGACTGCCAGGCCTCCTACGACGAGCTTTCCGCGCGGGGCGTGGTCTTCAACGACCCGCCGACGCCGCAGCCCTACGGCATCGACACCTCGTTCCGGGATCCCTCCGGCAACAACATCCGCCTGACCCAGGTGCTCGAGTTCTCGATGGACCGCTGAAGCCACCGTCGCGGGTCTCAGTGCCGCAGCTTGGTGAAGTCCCAGCTCAGGATGGTTTCCGGGCGGAGGCGGAGCCAGCCGTGCCGTCCGTCGTGCTGGAAGGCGGCCCCCCCGAGGTACTTGCCGGCGAAAAGCTGCTCGGGAACCGTCAGCACCTCGGCCGGCTCGCCCCGGCGCGGCACCTCGCCGACGACCTCGGCGCTGCCCCGCAGTTCCACCCCGCGCAGGCGGAGGTAGTCCGCGCCGCCGTCATCGACGACCACGCTCAGCCGCGGGTCCCGGCGCAGGTCGGTCCAGCGCTGGCTGCGGGACAGCGAGTACAGCCACAGGGCGGTCCCGTCCCACGCGAACCACAGGGGGCTGACGTGCGGATGCCCGCCCGGGCCGATGGTGGCCACCCGGCAGACCGGCTGGCTGCGCAGGTACGCATCACGCTCGGTCTCGGTCATGGCGATCGCGGTTCTCCTGCGCTGGCCGGCCATGGTGCCTCCCGGTGTCAGGGGGTTGACGACGTGCTGCCCACGGTCGGCGTGCCGCCCAGCGTTGGGCTGGGAGTCGCCGGCGTGGTCCCGGACGGCGAGGCCGTGGCGGGCGGGGTCGCCCGGGCCGGCGGGGTGGATCTCGTGGCGCTGGGCGACGGCCGGGCGGCGTGGTGCCTCGGCGTCGCGGTCGGCCGGGGCTTCGCGGGGGCTGACGTCGCGGGCCGCGTGGCCGCGGGGGCGGCGGGCGGGACGACCCGGTGCGCCTGCGCCACCGGGTTGGGCCGGACGAGCAGGTAGACGGCCAGGGTCAGCACGAAGAACGTGCACAGCGCCACCGTGGACCGGCGGATCCGCGGCTGGCCCTGGCCGGCGGCGTCCGCTCGGCGGCGCCCGGTCCGGCGGTTCATGGCGTCGAGGTCGGCTCGGCGGTGTCCAGCCCCGCGGGCACGTGGATGCCTTCGCGCAGCAGCGCCGAGGTGATGCGGACCCGCAGCGCCCGGCCGACCTGGAACTGCTTCCCGGGCATGGTCCGGGCCACCAGCCGGATCTTGAACTGGTCGATGTCCATGCTCTCCACGCCCATCACGGCCGGGGGGTCGAGCAGCAGGCCGTGCAGTTCCTCGTCGGCGTACGCGCTCGCCCCGACCTTGGCCAGCAGGTCGCTGACCTCGGCAACGTCGGCGCTGGCCGGGACCGGCACGTCGATGACGGCCCGGGCCCAGTCCCGGGACAGGTTGATCACCTGGACGATCTGGCCGTTCGGCGTGGTGACGACCTCACCATCGGCGGTCCGTACCCGGGTGATGCGCAGCGTGACCTCCTCCACCGTGCCGGTCAGCGGGGTGGACACGCCGGTCACGTTCAGCCGGACCAGGTCCCCGAAGCCGTACTGGTGCTCGGTCACCATGAAGAATCCGGCCAGGACGTCCTGGACGATGCGCTGCGCCCCGAAGCCGAGCGCGACCCCGACCACGGCCGCCGGCGCGACGAACCCGCTGATCGGCACGCCGAGCCGCTGGACCACCAGGACCGCCGTCAGGCAGTAGACGAGCACCAGGAACGACCAGGTCACCACCTGTGTCACGGCATGCCGGTGCTTGGCGGCCTCGGTCCGCATCAGGGTGTCGGAGCTCCCGGCCTGCGCATCGATCCGCGCCGTGATCCGCCCGCTCAGCCACGAGGTGAACCGCGTCAGCAGCAGCGCGCCGGTCACCAACAGGATGATTTCCAGCCCGCTGCTCCGGGCCCACAGCCCGATATCGGTGAGCGGCGTCAACGCGCCCGTCATGACCACATCTACCTCGCTCCAACCCGGTCGGCTTGTGCGGGTCGCAGCGATCGAGGATAACCGCCGTCCCGCGCGATGGGTGCGGCCGCCCGGATATCCGGCCGCCGCGAGAGCCGCTGGCCGGCGGCGGGGTGACCGCCCCGCCGGCCCGGCGCGGCGCGGACTACAGCACCTGAGGGCGGTGCTGCGCGGCCGGCTGCGCGTGCCGGAAGGACGCGAGCTGGCGCAGCCGCGGCCAGTCGAGGGCGGGGCTGGCCGCCGGGATCCCGGGACGGTCCCGCGGAACCACCACGCGGAGTGCTCCCGGCCGGATGGAGCAGCGGACCGGCGTCGTCATCAGGACCGTCTCGCCGTCGATGCCGACCGGGATCTCCGGCGCGTCGGCCGCCACGACCACCTCGTCGGCGGTGAGCGTGGTCAGCCCCTCGCCGTGTCCCCGGCGGATGAGCTCGATCGCCTGCCGTGCGCTGCCCACCTGGATGGCGACCACGCCCAGGGTGCCGGCGTCGAGCCGGGCGCGCCGGCCCAGGCCGGCCAGGTCCCCCATCCCGTACGGGTCGTTGCTGACCAGCAGGGCCTGCGGGCCGTCCAGGCGGACCGCGCCGGCCTGGGCGGACAGCCGCGGTCCCTGGTGCCCGTTGAGCAGGTCGGGCAGCAGCCGCAGGGCGGTGCCCCGCTTGTCGTCCCGGTAGGCGGGGCTGCGCACCACCTCGGCGTAGGCGCCGAACGACGCGTTGTTCACGAACGTGCGTTCCCCGATGATGCCCAGGTTGACCCGCATCTCGACGCCATCGGTCAGGGCCTCCAGGCAGCGGGCCGGGTCCTCCCGGTCCAGGCCCAGGTCCAGCGCGAAATGGTTGCGGGTCCCGGCACTGATGACCAGGAACGGCAGGTCGTGCTCGGCGGCCAGGCCGGCCACCAGCGCCTGGGTGCCGTCGCCGCCGGCCACCCCGAGCAGGTCCGCGCCGTCCGCGATGGCCTGGCGGGCCAGCGCGGCGACATCCACGATTCCCGGGCCATCCAGCAGCGCCACCGTGGCGCCCATCGCCTCCGCCTTCTCCCGCAGCCCGAACCGGGCGACCTTCCCGCCGCCCGACCGCGGGTTCATGATCAGGAACGCGTGCCGGGGCCGCGCGGCGGCCGGGGCGGCGGGGCCGCCCTGGCTGCCCGGGCCGGAGCGCAGCGCGATCCTGGCCGTCCCGACGGCGGCCAGCATCAGCGCGACGGCCACGATGGCCACCCACAGCAGGCTGTGCAGCGCGAAGACGGTGAGGATGAATACCGGCGCGGCGATCACCAGGAGCAGCGCGGCCCACCGGAGCAGCCCGCGGTGGGCCAGGAACCAGTAGCCGCCTGCCAGCAAGGCGCACACCCCGACCGCGGCGAGCACGATCATGGTCAGGCTGCGCCATCCGGCGAAGCCGAGCAGCAGCCCGGCCGCGGCCAGCATCAGCAGGAACGAGGCACGCGCGAGCCAGCGGTTCATCATCGGCTCCGACCACCATCCCGTCACGGACCAGACCCTGATGCTCGCCGCTGCCGGCCCGCGGCACATCACCCGGCAGGGAGGAGCCTGCCGGGCGGCCAGGGCCGCCGGGCACGGGAAGGCCCCGGCCCACCTGGGTCCGGGGCCTTCCCGTCAGCGGATCAGCAGCCGTCGTACGCGGACCACGCGCCGCCGCCGGACTGCGCGTACTCCTTGGCGAACGCGGCGTTCTGCACGGACACCGGCGCGTTCTCCGGCAGGCCGGAGTAGCCGAGCGACTGCCAGGTGGACGGCAGGAAGCCATACAGGCCGCCGGCGCCGCTGGACCCGTTGACCGCCCCGGCGTTGCCGCCGCTCTCCCGCTGGATCACGCAGGACTGGAAGCTGCCGGGCGCGCCGTTGTAGGACGCGCTCTGCGCGGGTACGGACGACACGGTGCCGGCCGCGGCCGTGGTGGCCGGCTGGGCCGGTGCCGGGCCGCCAGCACTGGGGCGGCGGCGGGGATCGCGGCCAGCGCGGCCCGGGTCAGCCACGCGCTCACCTTGGGCTGGTCCGGCAGGCTGAGGTGCTGCCCCACCCGGACCAGGGACGGGTTCGTCACGCTGTGCCGGTTGGCCCACCACAGGGCGGGCCAGTCGGCCGCGTTGCCCAGGGCCCGCTGGCTGATCGAGCTGAGCGAGTCACCGGACCGCACCGTGACGGAGTGGGCGGCCTGGTGGGCCGCGCCAGGATGCAGCGAAACCGTGACCGCGATGGCTGTCTTAGCGGCGCCGGCGCCTGCAATACTGATAAACGACATGGCTTGCTTACCTCCGAGGTTCGTTGCCATGCAAAGGCCCCGGCCGCGTGCTGCAACACGCTTTGGCCGGGGCCGCTTCATCTACTCAGCGAACGACGAGATGTCACCCCCAGTAATCATCTCTACGCTCCTGTGTAGTCGGGTCGGTGATGCGTCGGCAACGGTAACCGCAATTAGCCGGTTCGCCAAATAGAAACGCTCCGGATGACGCCCCGGCTGGGCGCCCCGGGCCGTCCGGCGGTGTGGCGGATGGGCCCTGACCTGCGGCGATATGGCACCTGGTGAGCTTCGCCACCATTGTGAAATGGGCCGATAACGAGATGGCCCATTAGCACTGGACGGATAGCGCGCACCGGGGCACTTGTGCATTGTGTGACGCGAGTGCCCGCCGTGCTTCAGGTGCCGCGGGGGCAGGGGAAGAACGTGCCGCCGTCCAGGTTCACGTCGAACTTCACCGCCGCGAAGCCGCCGGGCGGCGCCCAGACCGCATGGCAGAACGCGGCGAAGGCGTGCGGGCCGGAGCAGCGCTGGCCGGGGTTGCACACGTAATGATCGGCCGAGTACTCGGCCTCGCCGACCCACTTGCCATCAGGCTGCTGCGGGGTCACGTCGGTGCTGAAGTCGTCCCAGCCGCATGGCGTGGCGCCGCGCAGGCCGGTGCAGGTGATCCCGTACTGGCGGCTGCCGCGCAGCTGGGCCGCGAAGCAGCGCATGACCGACGTAGCACTCCTCGACCACCGCGCCGTCCGCGTACCGGCGGCCCCACCATGACAGCCAGGGCGAGTTCTTCCACAGCCCGGTCATCCCGTCCCGGTGGATCTCGTTGAACGCCCAGGCCAGGAAGTTCTCCGCGTCGCCCGGGGTGAGATGGAAGCCGGTGGTGGACGGCGGGTCGAAGCTGTCGATGTCATCGAGCTCGACCGCGTCGAACCCCTTCCGGGCGCACATGCCGATCCGCTCCGCCAGCATCGGCTTGAGCGCGTCCAGCTGCCGGAAGTCCACCCAGCGCTCCTCGGGGTAGCCGTAGTACACGTTGCCGAGCGTGGCGGCCGGGAAGTACCCGCCCCGCGGCGACGGGCTGGCGTCCGGCCGGTAGTCCTCCCAGGCCAGGTCCAGGTAGCAGACCGCCTTCGGGTGCGCGAGCGTGCTCGCCTGCCACCGGGTCCGGATCGCGCGCGACCTCGGCCGCGGGTGGTGAGGAACCCGTCCACGTCGTAGATGTCCACGGCATGCTTCCCGGTCCGCTGGAGCGGGGTGACCCGGCCGATCTGCCAGTCCCACCGCATCGGGTGGTGGTCGCGGGCCAGGTGCGGCGGGTACCAGCACGGGTGTCCCGGCCGGGCCAGGCAGGCCAGCGGCGCGGGCAGCGGCACGACCTGCCAGCGGAAGCTCACCTCGGTGGTCCCGGCCCGGTTGGCGGTGCGCACGCTGGCCTGGTGCGGGCCGACGCCGAGCTGCCCGGTGTAGAACACGCGGCTGCCCGGCATCGGCCGCCACCCGCCGCGGTCGATCCGGTACCACTGGGCCGCCCGCCCATCCGCCGGATTCGCATGCGGAACGCCCACCTGGAAGTACTCCTCCGCCGAGGCGGTGCGCCGTTCCGGGGTGCCGTTGATGAACGCCGTCACGGGCGGCTCATGCCGCGGGTAGGCGCGGACGGCCGTGGCGGCCAGCCGGCTCACCGAGCGCCGGATGACCTGGAAGCTGAACGTGGCCGCCTGCGTCTCGACCACCTCGGCGGCGGTCTCGGTGACCCGGAGCCGCCGGCCGACATCCGCGGTCCCGGCCACGTAGCGCCGGGCGGCGAACGGCGTGGCCGTGGTGCCGGCGGCGGCCCGGCAGTGCTGCCCGCCGGGCGCGCAGCTCTGCCACGAGTACGCGACCTCGAAGCTGAGCAGCCTCATCCCGCGCGGCAGCCGGCCCGGGCGCCAGGCCAGCCCGGCCGCCGCGACCGCCGCGCCATCCCGCGCCCACGCCGCTGATCCGCAGCGTGCCGGTGGTGCACGCGGCGCGCGGGATCCGCGGGCTGCGCCGCCCGCGCGGGCCGCCGGCCGCGGCCGCCGGGTGGCCGCCGCCAGCGGCACCGCAGCGCCGCCGCGGCCAGCCGGCCAGTGCGCCGGACGCGCGGCGACCGCAGCGATGCCGTGGCGGCCCGCTGATGCAGTCCCCGGCCGGGCTGACCCCCAGTCGGAAGTCAGTTCCCGCGGACGCGCCGGCTGCATGGGAGCCATGCGTTCGGTGTGCATCAAACTCTCGTCGTTGGCCCCCGGGGTTCCTGGCATCAGCGGGCGAAGGCCGGGGGGAGCAGGGCGCGGTGGGCGTCGAACAGGTCGTCGCACATGGCGACCGTCTGCGCGGTGGTCAGCGTGGCGGCGGTGTTCGGGTCGAGCAGCGCCGCCTGGTACACGTGATCCCGCGACTCCTCGAGCGCGGCCCGCACGGTCAGCTCCACCACGTTGAGGAACGTCCGGTTCAGCGCGGTGAGCTGCGGCGGCAGCGCGCCGACGGCCACCGGCTTGGCGCCGCCCGCCCCGACCGCGCACGGCACCTCGACGCAGCACGCGTCGGGCAGGCTGGTGATCAGCCCGCCGTTGCGGATGTTCACGTGCAGCTCGCGCTCGGTCCCGGTCTCCAGCGAGTGGATGAACAGCGACGCCAGCTCGTGCGTGGGCTCCAGGTCGAGCGGCGCGTCCGAGTCCAGTGCCTGCCTGCAGCGACTCCAGCTCGCGCAGGTTCTCCTCGGACCGGGCCAGGTAGTCGCCGACGAAGATGCGGAACCGCTCGATCTGGTCGTCGTGCCGCATGAACCACGGCACGTACTCGGCGGAGTGCTCGCTGGACTCGGTCGGGAAGTAGCCGAACCGGCGGTAGATCTCCACCCGGACCCGCCGCTGCAGCTCGGGCGAGTCCGTCGATGACCTCGGCCAGCCGCGGGTACAGGGACTCGCCGTCCTGCTCGAAGCGCAGCACGAACGCCTGGTGGTTGAAGCCGGCGGTGAGGAACCGGACCCGGTCCGGGTCGGCGCCGACCAGGCCGGTCAGGAACGCCTGGGTGTCCCGGACCGAATGGCACAGCCCGAACACCCTGGTGAACGGCGTGCCCTCGTACACGGCCCAGGGCAGCATGGCCATCGGGTTGCTGTAGCTGAGCAGGGTGGCGTCCGGGCAGACGTCGTGCATGTCCCGGGCCAGCGCGGTCGTCACCGGGATGGTGCGCAGCCCGCGGAAGATCCCGCCGATGCCCAGGGTGTCGCCGATCGTCTGGCGCACCCCGTACCGGGCCGGGATGTCGAAGTCGGCCCGGGTGGCGTCGTACCCGCCGACCTGCACCTCGTTGATCACGTACCGGGCGCCGGCCAGCGCCTCGCGCCGGTCCGGGGTGGCGGTCACCTCCGCGTCCGCGCCGGCCTGGGCGGAGATCCGCCGGGCCAGCCGCTCGGCGTGGGCCAGCCGCTCCGGGCTGATGTCGTACAGGGCGAGCCGCAGCCCGCCGCGGAACTCCGGGTAGCCGCACAGGTCGGT
Source organism: uncultured Actinomycetes bacterium (assembly GCA_963840195.1). GTDB lineage: Bacteria > Actinomycetota > Actinomycetes > Streptosporangiales > Streptosporangiaceae > RYN-230. The sequence continues at coordinate 122,181 of CAWIYD010000025.1, read as the reverse complement.
TACCACGTTCCGGGTGAACTCGATGCTCCCGGCACCGACGAACGTCACGGTGATCACAGCTCGAGAGTGTTCCATTGGGACTGTTTTCGCGCAAGATGTTGCATCCATACCCGGACAGACTGCACAATGCTGAGCACTTCTGGATGACTTGAATCATCTTTGGGCGGTGAGCACGATGGCAAAGCATCGGCTGCGGATCAAGCTGGCAGGCTCGCTCGCCGCGGTGACGGTGGCCGCCCTGGGCCTGGCGGCCTGCGGGACGGACAGTACCAGCGGCGGCGGCGGCGGCGGGACCACGGTCCAGATCTGGGAGGGCTGGACCGGGGCCGAGGCCAAGACGTTCGCGCACCTGGTGACCGAGTACCAGAACCAGAACCCGGGCGTGAAGGTCAGCAGCCTGTTCGTCAACAACGACAACACGCTGCAGAAGGTGCTGACCGCGGTGCGCGGCGGCAGCCCGCCGGACATCGCCTACCTGTACGGGTCGTGGGCGCCGAACGTGGCGCAGATCCCGCAGGTGGTGAACCTGACCAAGGTGGTCCAGCGCCCCGGGGTCAACTGGAACGACTTCTGGGTCGGCGAGCGGGACGTGGCCACGGTCAACGGCAAGGTGATCGGCATCCCGGCGCTGGTGGACAACCTGGCCGTGGTCTACAACAAGACGCTGTTCGCGAAGGCGCACCTCACGCCGCCCGGCCCGGGCTGGACCTGGTCGCAGTTCGTGGCCGACGCCAAGAAGCTGACCGACCCGGCCAGCAAGCAGTTCGGCACCGCGTACGTGACCCCGGCGTCCGAGGACGCGGTGTGGCACTGGGAGGCGCTGCTGTGGGAGGCCGGCGGCCAGATCCTGACCCCCGACAACAAGAAGGCCGCGTTCGACTCGCCTGCCGGGCTGCAGTCCCTCAGCACGCTGCGGACCATGGCCGTCACGGACAAATCCATGTACCTGGACCCGACCGACAACGCGTACGCGAACCTGTTCAACTCCGGCAAGGTCGGGATGCTGGTCACCGGGCCGTGGGACCTGTCCGCGTTCCCGAACGTGCACTACGGCGTCCAGGTCATGCCGTCCTACCCGGGCTCGTCCGCCGGGCACCAGACCATCTCCGGGCCGGACAACTGGGTGGTGTTCAACAACGGGGCCACCCGGGTGTCGGCCGCGGAGAAGTTCATCCTGTGGCTCACCGCGCCCGCCCAGGTGAAGTACTGGTCGCTGAAGACCGGGGACCTGCCGACCCGGGCGTCGGTGGGCAACGCGGCGGGCTTCAACACGCAGATGAACTCCACGCTGCCCGGGGTGAGCACGTTCGTGGCCAACCTGGCCAACGTCAAGCAGGCCCGGCCGCAGATCCCGCAGTACCCGAAGATCTCCACGGTCCTGGCCAACATGGTCATCTCGGTGCTGCTGGGCAAGAGCCAGCCGCAGGCGGCGCTGAGCTCCGCGGCGCAGCAGGTCAACCAGATCCTGGCCGCCGGCTGACGTGGCCGCTTCCGGAATCCTGCTCCGCCGGAGGCGTCCGGGGCCAGGCCGGCCCCGGCGTCCCGGCGGGGCGGGCGCGGCACGACGGCGGGTGACGGCCTCCGAGCAGTTCGCCGGGTGGGCGTTCGTCACCCCCGGGGTCGCGATCATCCTGCTGTTCGGCGCGGTGCCGATCGTCTGGTCGGCGATCATGTCCTTCCAGCGGTCCAACCTGCTCACGCCGAGCACGCCGTTCGTGGGGCTGAAGAACTACCGGCAGATGGTGCACGACCCGATCGTGGGCCAGGCCATCGCGCACACGCTGGTCTACACCGCGCTGTTCGTGCCCGGGACGATGATCGTCGGGCTGTTCCTGGCCGTGGCCATGAACCGGAAGATCCGCTTCATCTCGTTCTACCGGACCGCGGCCTACGCGACGATGGCCATCTCCACGATCAGCGAGGCGATCGTCTTCATCTGGCTGTTCGACCCCTCCTACGGGGTGGTCAACTACTTCCTGAGCCTGTTCGGCGTCCCGCCGCAGCAGTTCCTCAACTCGCCGTCCCAGGCGCTGTACGTGATCGTGATCATGACGATCTGGGGCTGGACCGGGTTCTCGGTCGTCATCTACCTGGCCGCGCTGCAGGGCGTCCCGGCGGCGCTGCTGGAGGCGGCCGCCATCGACGGGTGCACCCCGTGGCGGACGTTCCGCCGGGTCACGCTCCCGCTGCTCAGCCCGGCGTCGCTGTTCCTGGCCGTGTGGCTGACGATCAACGCGCTCCAGCTGTTCGACGAGGTGTACCTGAGCACCCAGGGCGGCCCGCTCAACGCCACCACGGTCCTCGTCTACTACCTCTACTACCAGGCCTTCCAGGCCTTCAACTTCGGCTACGCGTCGGCCATCGCCTATGTCCTGTTCGTCATCATCCTGGTGGTCACCGCGATCCAGTTCCGGGTCGGCCGGCGATTCACCCACTACCGCTCATGAGCGCGACCTCGGCGCGCCCGCCCGCAGCGGGATCTCGTCCTCCGCCGGCGGCGGCGTCCCCCGCCCGCCGCCGGCGGAGGCTGCCGTTCAGCCCCTGGCACCTGGTGCTGATCCCGGCCACCCTGATCCTCATCTTCCCGTTCTACTGGCTGCTGGTCACGTCGCTGGAGACCCCGTCCGAGGCGCTGCACTTCCCGCCGGTGCTCATCCCGCACACAGCTGCGTTTCGCCAACTACCCGGACGCGCTGAACAGCGCGCCGTTCGGCCATTTCTTCATCAACAGCGCCGTGGTGGCGGTGCTCACCGTGCTGTGCAACCTGGTGCTGTGCTCGCTGGCCGGGTACGCGTTCGCCCGGTTCCGCTTCCTCGGCCGGACCGCCCTGTTCGCCGTGATCATGGCCACGCTCATGGTGCCGTTCCAGGTCACGATGATCCCGCAGTTCATCATCACCAAGTGGCTGGGCGTGCACGTGCTGGCCGCGGTGGGGATCGACCACATCGGCGCGCTCATCCTGCCCAACGCGGCCACCGCGTTCGGCATCTTCTTCCTGCGCCAGTTCTTCCGGACCCTGCCGCTGGAGTACGAGGAGTCCGCCCGGGTGGACGGGGCCAGCCGGCTCACCGTGCTGATCAAGATCGTGCTGCCGCTGGCCACCCCGGCGCTGGCCACGCTGGCCGCGCTGACGTTCCTGGATTCCTGGAACAACTTCCTGTGGCCGCTCATCGCGATCACGTCCACGAACCAGATGACGCTGCCGCTGGGCCTGGCCACCTTCCAGGGCGCGCACGCCACCGAGTGGACCCTGCTGATGGCGGCCAACGTGATGAGCCTGGTCCCGATGCTGGCCATCTTCTTCCTGGCCCAGCGCTACTTCATCCGGTCGGTCGCCGCCACGGGGCTGGCCGGGACCTGAGGACAGAAGGCTCGCCTTCAGCTCGAGAAGAACTGCCTTGACGAGAAGAAAGCTGGCCTTGACCAGCAGAAATAAGGAGTGTTGATGGGCGAGGAGGCCCCAGCGATGCAGGAGGAACTGGCCGCGGGCGGCTGGACGGAGCAGGAAGTGGCGTCGCAGCCCGCCTGCTGGCGCCGGGCGGCCGAGCTGGCCGCGGACGTCGCGGCGGTCCTGCCGGCCCGCGGGGAGCGGGTCGCGGTGGCGGGCTGCGGCACCTCGTGGTTCATGGCCCAGTCCTACGCGGCGGCCCGGGAAGCGTCCGGGCACGGCGAGACCGACGCCTTCGCCGCCTCCGAGATGCCGCTGGGCCGGCGCTACGACCGGGTCCTGGTGCTGTCCCGGTCCGGCACCACCACCGAGATCCTCCAGCTGCTGGACCGGCTGGGCGGCACGGTGCCCACGGTCGCGATCACCGGTGCGCCGGGACCCCGGCGGCGCAGGCCGCTGACGCGGTCATCGACCTGGGTTTCGCGGACGAGGAGTCGGTGGTGCAGACCCGGTTCGCCACCTCCGAGCTGGCCCTGCTCCGCGCCCACCTCGGCGAGGACATCGAGCCCGCCATAGCCGCGGCGCAGCGGGCGCTGGCCGCGCCGCTGCCGCCGGAGATACTGACCGCCCGCCAGTTCACCTTCCTGGGCACCGGCTGGACCTACGGCCTGGCCCAGGAGGCCGCGCTCAAGCTGCGCGAGGCGGCCGGCATGTGGACGGAGGCCTACCCGGCCATGGAATACCGGCACGGCCCGGTCGCGGTGACCGGCGCGGGCAGCATCGTGTGGCTGTTCGGCACCCCGCCGGACGGGCTGGACCGCGAGATCGCCGCGGCCGGCGGCACCGCGTGGCTCAGCGCCGAGGACCCGCTCGCGGAACTGGTCCGGGTGCAGCGGGTGGCGGTGGCCCTGGCGCGGGAGCGGGGGCTCGACCCGGACCGGCCGCTGAACCTGGCCCGCTCGGTCATCCTGGCCCCCCGCTGAGCCAGCCGCCCGCCATGATCATCGTCGTCTGCCTCAACCCGGCCCTGGACATCACCCACCAGGTGCCCGCCGTGGACTGGGCGGGCGTGAACCGGCCCAGTGCGGTTCACGCCCGGCCCGGCGGCAAGGGGCTGAACGTGGCCCGCACGCTGCACGTCCTCGGTGCCGAGGTGCTGGTCATGGGGCTGGCCGGCGGGGTCACCGGCGACGGGGTCAGCGCGGCGCTCGGCGAGCTGGGGGTGCCCGCCGCCTTCACCCCGGTCAGCGGCGAGACCCGGCGGACCTTCACCGTCGTGGACGGGCGCAGTGGCGGCGCCGCCTTGTTCAGCGAGCCCGGCCCGCGGATCGGCGCGGGGGAGTTCGCCGAGCTGGCCGTTAGGTATAAGGAGGCGCTGGGCGGGTGCGCGGCCGTGGTGCTGTCCGGCAGCCTGCCGCCGGGGCTGCCCGCGGGCAGCTACGCCACGCTGATCGACGCTGGCCACCGCGGCCGGGGTGCCCGTGCTCCTCGACACGCACGGGGAGGCGCTGCTGGCCGGGGCGGCCGCGCGGCCGGCCATCGTGAAGCCGAACCTGGCCGAGCTGGAGGCGCTGGCCGGGCGGCCGCTGGGCACCGCCGCCGGCGCGGACCGGCGGGCGGTGGCCGATGCCGCCCACCGGCTCCGGGCGGCCGGCGCGCAGGCGGTGGTGGCCTCGCTGGGCGCCGAGGGCCTGCTGGCCGCGACCGAGGACGGCAGCTGGCAGGCACGCCCGCCCGGCACGGTGACCGGGAACCCGACCGGGGCCGGCGACGCGGTGGCCGCCGGGCCTGGCCCACGGGCTGGTCCTGGGCCGCCCGTGGGACGAGCGGCTGCGGCACGCGGTGGCCCTCGGCACCGCGACCGCCGCGGCGCCGGTGGCCGGGGAGTTCAGCCACGACCACTACGCCAGCGCGCTGGCCGCGGTGACCGTGCAGCCGGAGGAGGCCCGCTGATGCCGCTGTCCGCCATGGGCGAGATCATCGGGCCGGCCCGGGCGGCCGGGCGCGGGGTCGGCGCGTTCAACGTCATCGGCATCGAGCATGCCGAGGCGATCGTCGCCGGGGCCGAGGCCGCCGGGACGCCGGTGGTGCTGCAGATCAGCGAGAACTGCGTCGCCTACCACGGTGCGCTGGAGCCCATCGCCGGTGCGTGCCTGTCGATCGCCCGGTCCGCCGGGGTGCCGGTCGCGGTGCACCTGGACCATGCGACCACCGTGGACCTGGTCCAGGCGGCCGCCCGGCTCGGCCTCGGGTCCGCCATGTATGACGCCTCGGCGCTGCCGTATGCGGAGAACGTCGGGGCCACCGCGGGCGTGGCGGCGTGGTGCCAGCAACGGGGATTGTGGGTGGAGGCCGAACTCGGCGAGATCGGCGGCAAGAATGGCGTGCACTCGCCGCGGGCCCGCACCGATCCGGACGAGGCGGCCGACTACGTCGCGGCGACCGGCGTGGACGCGCTCGCGGTGGCGGTGGGCAGCTCGCACGCCATGCTGACCCGGGACGCGGTGCTGGATGTCGGGCTCATCGCCCGGATTCGCCGCACGGTCAGCGTGCCGCTGGTGCTGCACGGCTCGTCCGGCGTGCCGGACGGCGACCTGGCCGCCGCGATCGGCGCCGGGATGACGAAAATCAATGTCGCCACCCAGCTGAACAAGGTTTTCACCGCCGCGGTCCGCCATTGCCTGGGCGGCGATGCGGCAATGGTCGATCCCAGGAGGTACGGTTCGGCGGGGCGTGATGCGATCGCCCCCGAGGTGGCCCGGCTGCTCCGCGTGATCAGCGCCGGGCCGCCGGGGCAGGGAAGCAGGCCGGCCCGCGGGACGGGCCGGGGAGTCCGGCCGTCAGGGCGGGAGGCGCCGGTGAGTCGTTATCGCCGGTGGAATGAGCTGCTGGAGCTGCTGGCCGCGGCGGGCCAGCTCCAGGTGGAGGACGCCGCCAAGGCGCTGGACGTGTCGGCCGCGACGGTCCGGCGGGACTTCGACGAGCTCGCCCAGCAGCAGATGCTCACCCGGATCCGCGGCGGGGCCGTGGCCAAGGGGGTCAACTATGACCTGCCGCTGCGCTACAAGTCGGAGCGGCACCCGTCCGAGAAGCAGCGCATCGCGGCCGTCGCGGCCGGCCTGGTCCGGGCCGGGCAGGTCGCCGGGCTGAACGGCGGCACCACCACGACCGAGGTGGCCCGGGCCCTGGCCACCCGGCCCGACCTGGCCTCCGGGGCCCCGTCGCCCGCGGTCACCGTGGTCACCAACGCGCTGAACATCGCCACCGAGCTGGCCGTCCGGCAGCACATCAAGATCGTGACGACCGGCGGGGTGGCCCGCCCGCAGTCCTACGAGCTGACCGGGCCGCTGGCTACCGGGGTGCTGGAGCAGGTCACCCTGGATGTGGCCATTCTCGGGGTGGACGGCATCGACGCCGTCGCGGGGGCCACCGCGCACCACGAGGGAGAGGCCAGCATCAACCGGCTGATGGCCCGGCAGGCCAGCCGGGTCATCGTGGCCGCGGACAGCTCCAAGGTGGGCCGCCGGGCCTTCGCCCGGATCTGCACCACCGGCGAGATCGACGTCCTGGTCACCGATACCGGCATCGCCGCCGAGGAAGCGGCCCGGCTGGAAGACGCCGGGGTCGACGTTGTCACCGCCTGACGACGGGGCGCCCGACCGGGAGGCGGCTGGCGGGGGGGCCGCTGGGCCGGCCGTGGACCTCGTGGTGCTGGGCGACTGCAACCCGGACGTGCTCGTGCTCGGCGAGGATGTCACCCCCGCCTTCGGCCAGCAGGAGAAGCTGGTGCCGGGCATCTCGCTGGTCATCGGCGGTTCGGCGGCCATCACCGCGGTCGCCGCGGCCCGGCTCGGGCTGTCCGTCGCGCTGGTCGCCGCGGTCGGCGCCGATCCGGCCGGCGAGTTCATGCTGGGCCAGCTGGCCGGGGCCGGGGTGGACGTGGCGGCGGTGGCCGTCCGCGGCCAGCTGCCCACCGGGATGACGGTGGCGCTGTCCCGGGGCGGGGACCGGGCCATCCTCACCGCGCTGGGCGCGGTGGCCTCGCTGACCGCCGCGGATGTGCCCGGCGCGCTGCTGGCCCGGGCCCGGCACGTGCACGCCAGCTCCTACTTCCTGCTCGAGGGCTCGCTCGGCCCCGGCCTGGCCGGCCTGCTGGCGGCGGCCCGGGCGGCGGGCGCCACCACCTCGCTGGACACCAACTGGGACCCGTCCGGGCGGTGGGGCGATGAGCACCTGGCCGCCGCGATGGCCCAGGCCGACCTGCTGCTGCCCAACGAGGCCGAGGCCGTCCGGCTGGCCGGGGCGCTCCGGCCGGCCGAGGCCCGCCGGCTGGCCCCGGCGGAGGCGGGACTGGCGGAGGCGGGCCTGGACGGCGCGGCCCGGGTGCTGGCCGCGGCCGGGCGCAGGCTGGTGGTCAAGCTCGGCGAGCGGGGCGCGCTGTGCGTGGACGGGCCGCTGGAGCAGCGGGTGAGCCTGCCTCCGGTGACCCCGGTCGACGCCACCGGCGCCGGGGACTGCTTCAACGCCGGCCTGATCGCCGGCCTGCTCAGCGGCCTGCCGCTGGCCCGGGCGGCCGCGCTGGGCTGCGCGGCGGGCGCGCTGTCCACCGGCGCGCCGGGCGGCACCGCCAGTGCCCCGGACCGGGCCGCCGCGGACCGGCTGGCCCGGCTGGCCTCGGTCAGCGGTCAGTCGTAGTGCCGGAAGGCGGGCCAGGCGGCGGCCCAGCCGGACCTGAGGCCGGAGGCCAGGTAGATGCGCACGCCCTGCTCCTGGTCGTTCAGGCCGAGGCCGTTCCAGAACGTGGCGACCGCCCGGACCCGGGCGAACTCGCGGTGCAGCAGGGACGGGTCGATGTTCACCGCGATCACGGTGGTGTCGGCGGCCGGCGGCGGTCCCCAGAACCAGAAGCTGTTGTGCCCGCTGTAGGCCTGGGGGAGGCCGAAGCCGGGCCCGTAGCGGTCGATCGCCCCGGCCTCGCCGTAGTTGCTGGCCAGCAGGGCGGTGTGGCCGCGCTCGGCGCGGGGGCAGGGCGTGATACTCGCGGGCCACCAGGGCCACCAGCTTCGGCCAGCTGACCGACTCCACCAGGGTGTAGTTGAGCGTCTGGACCGAGGCGGGCAGATCCCGGGCCGGCAGCACCGGCAAGGCGTAGAGCAGGTTCAGGGCGGCGCACAGGCTGATCGCCACGGCCGTCCCGGCCCAGCGGAGCCCGCGGCGGCCCCGCTCCAGCCAGCGCCCCAGCGGCACGGAGCCGGCCGCGAACAGGAACGTGAACAGGGCGCCCACGTAGTAGGGCTTGCCGCCCAGCACGAAGATCAGCACCAGCAGGAGGGCCGACGCGATGGCCACCGGCCGGAACCGGCGGGCCCGCGGGCTGCGCAGCGACCACACCTGCCCGGTCACCCACAGCGGCGTGAGCACCAGGCCGGTGTAGATGACCAGAGCCAGCCAGTAGCTGGCGCGGTTGCTCCCGGCGTTCCCGTTCAGGCTGCGGAACAGGGCCAGCTGCGGCCAGCCGTGCGCCGCCTGCCAGATCACGTCCGGGGCGGCCGCGCGGCCGCGATGGCCAGGCCGGCCAGCAGGTAGCGGCTGCGCAGCAGCCGCCGGGCCGGGGTGGCCAGGAACCCGGCGGCCAGCGTGGCGGCCAGGAAGAAGATGTCCCACTTGGCCGCCGCGGCCAGCCCGGCCGCCACCCCGATCGCCAGCCACCAGCGCGGATCCTCGCTGGCCAGCAGCCGCATGATCAGGTACAGGGTAAGGGCGCAGAGCACGAAGGACGGCGTCGTGGTGGACATCAGGTGCATCGCGGCCAGGTACACCAGGCAGGTGGCGCTGGCCAGCGCGGCCAGCAGCTGGCCGGCCCGGCCCGCGCCGAGCAGCCGGGACATCGCCGCGGTGAGCAGCACCAGCACGCCCATGCCCAGCGCGGGCAGCACGCGCAGCCCGGCCAGCGTGTTCCCGAACGCCAGGGCGGACAGCCGGGCCAGCAGCGGGGTCAGCGCCGGCTGGTCCACGTAGCCCAGCTGCAGGTGCCGGCCGGCCTCCAGGAAGTACAGCTCGTCCCGGTGATAGCCGTACCGGGCGCTCACCGCCAGCTCGACGCCCACGGCCGCGGCGCCGCGATGATCCACACCGCCCAGCGGCTCGTCCCGGGGCGGCCTTCCGCCGGGACGGGCCGGGCGGCCGGCGGGGCGGGCTGGGCGGCGGGGCGGGCTGGGCGGCCGATGCTGGCCTGCGGGCCTGCTGACGCGGTGGGCATATCCATAGCCGCAGCGTAGGCAGGCGGCCATGGCCGGCACATCGGGCGGCGGAACGACCCCGGCGGGTTCCGCCGGGCGGCGGAGCCGCGGGCCCGGGCGCGCCGGCGGATAGCCCGTCCGGGGGAGGCGGCGGGTACGACCTGCGGGCTAGGTGAAGGCGCCGATGCCGGTGATGTCGCGGCCGACGATGAGCGCCTGCATGGTCTCGGTGCCCTCGAAGGTATGGATGGCCTCCAGGTCGGCCAGGTGCCGGATCACGTGGTAGTCCAGCAGGATCCCGTTGCCGCCGAGCATGTCCCGCGCATCGGCGGCCAGCCGCCGGGCCTTGCCGGTGTTGTGCATCTTGGCCAGGCCCGCGACGGTGGCGGTGAGCCGCCCGGCGTCGGCCAGGTGGCCGATCTGCATGCAGTACAGCTGCATCGCGGTCAGGTCGGCGAGCATGCTCACCAGCCGCTGCTGGATGATCTGGAAGCTGGCCAGCGGCCGGCCGAACTGGTGCCGCTCCTGGGCGTAGCGCAGCGCCGTGTCGTAGGCCGCGGTGGCGTGGCCCAGCGCGGCCCAGGCACAGGTGCTCCGGGTCGCGGCCAGCACCCGGCCGGCGTCGGCGAAGCTGCGCGCGCCCGGCAGCCGGCTGGCGTCCGGGACGGCCACCTCGTCCAGGGTGATGTCGGCCTGCCACACCGCCCGCAGCGACGCCTTGCCCTCGATGACCTGGGCGTCGAAACCGGGCGTGCCCCGTTCCACCACGAACGCGTTCACCTGCCCGCTTACCGTGTCCCGGGCCCAGACGATGACCAGGTCGGCCAGCGTGCCGAGGCCGATCCACCGTTTCCGGCCGCTGAGCACCCAGTAACCGTCCCGCGGGGTGGCGGAGGTCTCCAGCGCGACCGAGTCCGAGCCGTGCTCCGGCTCGGTCAGCGCGAACGCGCCGAGCAGGTCCATCCGGGCCATGGCGGGCAGCCACCGCTGCTTCTGCTCCGCCGAGCCGCACAGCGCGATGGTCCGCATGGCCAGCCCGGCATGCACGCCGAGGATGACGCCCAGGCTGCCGTCGCCCCGGTGCAGTTCCATGGTGACCAGCCCGCAGGCCAGCGGGCTCATCCCGGCGCAGCCGTAGCCGCGGATGTCCTCGCCGACGATGCCCAGCCCGGGCAGCTGCCGGACCAGCGGCCAGGGGATCTCCGCGCGCTCCCAGTACCCGGCCGCGGCCGGGATGACCTCCTCGTCGACGAACCGGCGGACCGTGGCGAACCGGTCCCACTGCTCGGGGGTGAACTGCTCGCGGACGGTGAAGAAATCGGTGCCGAGCGCCTCGCCGAGGTGCGCGGCCGTGGTGTGGGTCATGCCTGTTCCCTTCCTGCCGGGCGGTGCCGATGCCGTTGCACAGCAGCTGCGGGGTCAGTGCCCGGCGGCCCGGGCCGGACTGCGATCCTGTCCGCCGCCCCGCTGCGGTCACTACCCGGGTACTCACGGTTCTCGCGCATAACGGCCCGGGGCCGGATGCAGGGGCGGGAAACGCGCGGCTGCCCAGCGTGACCGGGGCTGGGCGCGGGGCGCCGCTGCGGGCCCGCACCCAGTCCGCCCAGTGGCCCCACCAGCTGCCCTGGTGCACGCGTGGCCGCGGCCCGCCAGCCGGCTGGCTCGCCGCCCGGGCGGCGGCCCGGTGCGGTAGCGCGCCTTCGGGTTGCCGGGCGGGTTCACCAGGTGCTGGATGTGGCCGCCGCCGGACAGCACGAAGGTCGTCTCGCCGCCGAGCAGCCGGGTGGTCTGGCGTAAGCGGCCTGCCAGGGCACCAGGTGGTCGGTTTCCGCGCCGACCACGTAGCCGGGGACGGTGGCCTTCGACAGGTTGACCGGGGTGCCGAGCAGGCGTGAGGCCACCCGGGGTGGCGAGCTGGTTGCCCTCGGCCATGCGCCAGCAGTTCCCGGGCGGCACGGTGCCCGGCAGCCGGGTGGCTGTCCGCGTTCCAGGCCAGGATGTCGAAGGGCGGGCGGGTCCTGGCCCATCAGGTAGTTGTTGACCCAGTAGCCCCAGACCAGCTCGCCGGGGCGCAGCCAGGCGAAGGCCGGCCGCGATGTCCCGGCCGTCCACCACGCCCGGCGGCCCGGGTCGCCAGCCTGGCCAGGCGCGGGCAGCGGCGGCGCGACCGCCAGCCCGGTGACGCTGGGCACCGACATGTCGAGCTGGCTCACCGCCGAAGGTAGGCGTAGGCCACCCGGTCATCGCCGTGGGCGGCCAGATGAGCCGAGCAGGGCCGCCAGCAGCTGCCCGCCCGCGCACAGCCCCATGGTGCCGAGCTGGGCGCTGCCGGTGATCTGCGGCGACCGCGTCCATGGCCTCGATCAGCGCGGCCGCATAGCGTGTCCGAGGTCCCAGCCCGCCTGCTCGCTGCCCGGGTTGCGCCAGCTGGTGATGAACACGTCGATGCCCTGGCCCGACCGCGTACTCGATGAAGCTGCGCCCGGGGGCCAGGTCGAGGATGTAGAAGCGGTTGATCAGCGACCAGACCACCAGCAGCGGGACCGTGTGCACCTGCGGGGTCGCCGGGGAGTACCGGATGACCTCCAGGACCTCGTTGCGGAACACCACGGCGCCCGGCGTGGCGCCCAGGTTTTCGCCCAGCCGGAACGGCCGGATGTCCACCTGGCCGGGGACGCGGCGGCCCGCGCGCACGTCGGCCAGCAGGTTGCGGGCGCCGCGCAGCAGGCTCATGCCCGCCGGTGTCGAACGCGTGCCGGAGCGCGGCCGGGTTGCCGGGCAGCGTGTTGGTCGGGGCCAGCGCGGTGGTCAGCAGGCTGGCGGCCAAGCCGGGCCTGCTCCCGGGTGCGCCAGTCCAGCTCGGCGCGCCCGGCCAGCGCGGTGATGGCCTGCTCGGTGGCGAGGTAGGCCTCGCCGAGCCGGCGGTACAGCGGGTTGTCGCGCCAGGCCGGGTCGGCGAAGCGGGCATCCCCGTGCCCGGGCGGGGGTCACGGCCGGGCTCCGGCGGCCGCGGGCTGCTCCCCGGCCGGCGCCGGGGTCTCCGCGATCAGCTGCCGCTTGAGGACCTTGCCGGTGGCGGTCATCGGCAAGCTGTCCCGGAACTCCACCCGGCGCGGGTACTTGTAGGCGGCCATCTCCTGCCTGCACCAGGCGATCAGCCCGGCCTCGGTGAGGGCCGCGCCGGGGGCGCGGACCACGAACGCCTTGACCTCCTCGCCGTGGCTGGGGTGCGGCACGCCGACCACCGCGGCCATGCTCACCCCCGGGTGGGTGAGCAGCACCTCTTCCAGCTCGCGGGGGTAGACGTTGAACCCGCCCCGGATGATCATGTCCTTCTTCCGGTCCACCACGTACAGGTAGCCGTCCTCGTCCCGGGTGCCGATGTCGCCGGTGCGGAACCAGCCCTCGGCGTCGAGCGCCTCGGCGGTCGCCTCCGGCCGCCGGAAGTACCCCTTCATCACGTTGTGCCCGCGGACCAGCGACCTCGCCGGGCTCGCCGGGCTCCGCGGCCGACCCGTCGTCCCGGGCGATCCTGACCTCGACGCCCCAGACCGGCAGGCCGATCGAGCCGGGCCGCCGCGGCCGGTCCACCCGGTTGAAGGTGGCCACCGGGCTGGTCTCGGACAGGCCGTAGCCCTCCAGGATCGGGCACCGTGAACCGCTCCTCGAAGCGGCGCATCAGCTCGGCCGGCAGCGCCGCCCCGCCGGAGACCGCCACCCGCAGCCGGGCCGCGATCGCCGGCGATGCTGGCCGGGCTGTCCTGGTCGCAGTTCAGCAGGGCGTGGTACATCGTGGGCACCCCGGCGAAGAAGGTGACCCGTTCCGCCTCCATCAGGGCCAGCGCCTGCGCGGGCGTCGAACCGGGGCAGCAGCACCATCGTCGCGCCGGCCGCGAATCCCGCGTTCAGCTGCACGCTCTGCCCGAAGGAGTGGAACAGCGGCAGCGCGATCAGGTGCACGTCGTGGGGGTGCGGGCCGAACAGCCGGGTGGCCAGCAGCGCGTTGTGCACCATGTTGCTGTGGGTCAGCTCGGCCCCCTTGGGCTGCCCGGTCGTGCCGCTGGTGTAGAGGATGACCGCGGTGTCGGTCTCCGCCGTCGGAGCGGACGCGGAACCGGGCCGGCTGGCGGTGGGTGAACTCGGCCAGCGTCTCCGCCTGCGGGTCGGGCGAGGTGGCGGCCGGGTCCGCGGTCAGCAGCACGAAGTGCTCGCAGCCGGCGGTCGGCGCGGCAGGCGGCCAGCCCGGCCCGCCCGGTGGGCAGCCCGGGGGTGCCCTCGAAGCAGAAGTACGCCCGGGCCGCCGCTGTCGGCCAGGTGGTAGGCGATCTCCCGCTCGGTCAGCAGCGTGTTCAGCGGCACCACGGTCGCGCCGGCCTTCAGGATGCCGAAGTAGGCGACCGGGAAGACGGGCAGGTTCGGGCAGGTCAGCGCGACGCGGTCGCCGTGGCCGAGGCCGCGGGCGGCCAGCGCGGCGGCCACCTGGCTGGCGGCGGCGTCCAGGTCCGCGTAGCTCAGCCGGGACGGGCCGCACGCCACGGCATCGCGGTCCGGGACGCTGCGCGCGCTGTCTTCGAGCAGGACGGCCAGGTTCAGCATGGTCGGCACCTCCGGGAAGTCAGGGAAGCACCCACTGTGACCGCGCGGGGCGGGAACGTGTTAGTGAGCGGCCCACAAATCCGCTGGTGGGCCGGTGCTGAGCAGCCGGACCGCGATCAGCAGTTCCATCACGTCGGCGAGCCGCCGCAGGTCACATCCGGTCCGCTCGGCGATCCGCTCCAGCCGGTAGTAGGCGGTGTTCACGTGCAGGTGCAGCCGGTCGGCCGCGGTCTTCGCGTTCAGGTCGCAGGCGGCGAACTCCAGCAGGGTGGCGATCAGCGCGCCGCCGGCCGGCGCGGTCCTCGGTGACGAAGCGCGCGCACCTCGGGCCGGATCAGGCGGCGCGCGGTCGCGTCGTCGCGCAGCACCAGGTAGTCGAAGCTGCTCAGCGCGGGCAGCGCCAGCACGCCTGGGCCTCCGCCCAGGCGCTCCACCGCGGCCCGTGCCTCGGCGTAGGCCTCCGGGATCTCCGGCAGCCCGGCGTGCACCGTGCTGATCCCGAGGGCCAGCGCGGCCCCGTGCCGCCCGAGGTCCGCGCGGCCCGGCCCAGGGCGTCCAGCGCCCCCGCGGCGCCCCCGCGGGGCAGCGGCGCGATCGCCACGATCTCGTCCTGCCGTACCACGGCGAGCCCGCGCCGGCCGCCGGCGGCCCGCCCGACGGCCAGCGCGGCGTCCCGCAGCGTCCGCTCGCCGGCCTGCGGCCCGGCCGGGACCGCCACCGCCACCAGGAACCGGGTGTCCGGGCCGAGCCCGGCCACCCGCAGCAGGGCCCGTTTCGGCCCGGCCACCGGGGCGTGCCGGGCCAGCAGGTCCTCCAGCAGGTCCCGGCGGAGCCGGTCCCCCTCGGCCAGGGCGTGCTGCTGCGCCTCCAGGTAGGCCTCCCCGGCCACCGTGCTGCCCAGCTCGATGACCTGCATGAGCTGCGCCACCACCGAGAGCGCCGCATCACGGGCCAGCGGGTCGTCGCCCGCCGCGTCCAGCACGCCCTGCCACAGGGTGAGCTGCCCGATCCGGAACGCCTGCAGGAAGTCAGCGAGCGAGATGCCCTGCGCCACCCGCCGCGTCGCCTGTCCCGGGTGATCACGAAATCGGCCCGCCGGGCCTCCCGCTGGCCGGCCAGCCCGTCCAGGAAGATGCGGAACACCGCCCGGACGTGCGCGGCCACGTCGCCGCGCAGCGAGTCATCCTGGCTGGCCTGGTAGGCGGGCGCCTGCCAGATCGCCTCGACCGCCTCGCTGACCAGGTCATCCAGCGACGCCTCCACCACCTCGGCGATCCGTTCCGCCGCCGGGCCGGCCACGTTGGCTGCTCCCATCGGCACTCCTTTGCGCCGCCGGGGTTCGTGAGTTCAGCATGACCCGGTTGTGAGCAGGCCACAACGGCCGGATCCGCTCAATCAGGCCGTGCCGGGGCGCCGGGCCGGGGCGCGGCAGCCCGTCGATGAGCGCGTCCATGCGCGCGGCCTCGTCGGCGATCCGTCCCATCATCCGGTCGGCCTGGCCGGCCCGGAGCGGCCGGCGCCGCCGGTAGTACCCGGCGAACCCGCGATCACGGACAGTGGCGGCTGCAGCCCGCGGCAGGTGTCCGCGACACCGCCGCCCAGCCGCTGGGCGGACCGCCGCGCGGTGACCTCCGCGGCGGCGCTGGCCTGGCCGGCCCGCCGGTACAGGGCGCGGATCACCGCCAGGGCCGCCGCGGCGACGGCCACCAGCAGGGCGGCGCTCACCGCGGCACTGGTGAGGGTGAGCCTGCGGACGGCCTGGCCGACGCGGGCCAGGTCCAGCCCGGTGATGAGGGTGCCTGGCACGCCCGGCCGGGCCGTGCCGCTGACGAGCAGGGAGAAGCCGCTGCTGCCGTAGGTGTAGGCGATGCGGCTGGCCTGGTAGTGCACCGGCACGGCGATGACCAGCCAGCTCCCGCCGCCGCTGCTGGCCGGGACGGTGGCCAGCTGCCCGGCCCGGCGCGGGATCCGCGCCACGGCCGGGCCAGCCGGGCGGCCCGGGCCGGTCCGCAGCACCAGCTGGCCGCCGCGGCTGGTCACCTCGGTGAGGATCCCGGCTCCTGCCCCCGGACCGGGGTAATCGGGCATGACGGTGAACGGGCCGCTGGCCAGCATCCGGGCGTAGGCCCGCAGCTGCTGGTCGGCCTGCCCCATCAGGTACCCGTGGGCCAGCATCCCGGTGGCCAGGACGATGATTCCCGCGCCCGCGGCCAGCAGGCAGCAGGCCGCCGCGACCAGCCGCGCCCCCGGCGCGCCCCGGCCCTGCTGTGCCCCGCTCATCGCCTGCCCCTGCTGGCTGCCGCCTGCTGCTGGCTACAGCTTGCTGCGCACGGCGATCTGGTACAACTCCGGCAGCCGCGGCGCGGCGGCCAGGGCGGCGACGCGCACGCCGGCCCAGGCCAGCAGCAGGCCGTAGCCGGCGGCGCACACCAGGAGCAGCGGGATCCGGGCCGCCGCCGGGTCATGCCGGGTGAGCACCGCGGCCAGCACGACCGGGGTGACCGCCACCGCCACCCCGAACAGGCTGCCGAAGACGCCGGCGAGCGCACGGCCCATGTAGCCGTCGGCCGCCCGGGGCGTGGGATTGCCGGCCCGTTTCTCCGCCGGGTAGGGCAGCGCCACGGTGAAGATGTTGCTCAGGGCGAGGCCCGCGCCGATCCCGGCCAGGTCCACGGCCATGCCCAGGAAGCCGTCCGCCGGATGCCCGGCCACGGCGGCCAGCCCGAACGAGATCGCCGTGAGCAGCGGCACGGCGATGATGCCGAGCGCCACGTTCTGGCCGGAGAAGTAGCCGCGCAGCGCCCGGCGGCCGGTCAGCGCCATGGCCTCGACGCCGAACGCCGGCCCGGTCATCCCGATCGAGTTGGCGTGGAAGACGCCGATGAACGCGGCGCCGAAGCCCGCGCTGCCGAGCAGCGCACCGAGGTAGGACGGGGTGCGGATGGTGCTGACGGAGGCCGCCACCATGATGACCGCGATGAGGCCCCAGTAGATGAGCGAGCCGGGCTCGCGGCGCTGGTAGAGCCAGAACCGGGCGGCCACCGTGCCGCGCAGGCCGCAGCGGGCGAACGGCAGCGCCGCCCCGCGCACGGCGGATGACTGGGTGCTGGTATCGGCCGTCACCAGGGCGCGGCCCAGGAACCTGATCCACAGCCAGCCGAGCACCACGATGACGGCGGCCAGCAGGGCCAGGCGGAGCAGCGCGGTGCCGGGGTGCCCGTCCGAGGCGTCCTGGATCGCGTGCGGGGCCAGGCCCGGCGGCAGCCAGCGCAGCCACCCGCCGACGCCGGCGAAGCTCGCCACCGTCAGCTTGCCCTCGGCGGTCAGCCTCGGCACCACCTGGGCGAACGCCTCATACAGGGCGAAGATCGGCAGGACCAGGAGGGCGGCGAGGTCCTTGCCGCGGCGGGAGCGCAGCAGCCCGGCCAGCGCCGTGGTGACGAACCGGGCCAGGTGATGCAGAACAGCACCTGCAGCAGCACCGCGATCACCGCGACGGCACGCCGGGCGCGCCGCGGGCCAGGCCGATGGTCACCCCGAGCAGGCCGAGCACGTTGGCCAGCGGCCAGGCCCCGGTGGCCGAGGCGGCCAGCAGGCCGACCGCGAGCGGGCGGGTGCGCAGCGGGTACAGCGCCAGCGTGGCCGGGTCCAGGGTGGCGTCCAGGCCGAACGCCAGCAGCGGCAGGATCAGCCAGCCGAACGCGAACACGGTGAAGACGACCGAGGTCACGTCCACCGCCGCGGCATGGCCGCGCAGGGCGGCCAGGCCGGCGAAGGTGACGGCCGCGACCACCGCGGCGAAGATCGTGCTGAGGATGAAGGAGACCTTGGCCCCGGTGGACAGGCGCAGCGCGTTGACCAGCAGGCGCAGCTTCAGCTGGATGAGGAGCCGAGCCATGACAGTCCCTCCCCGTCGCCGGCCCGGGAGCCGACCAGGTCGATGAAGGCCTGCTGCAGGGTCTTGCCGCCGCGGACCTGCGCGGTGGTGCCGGTGGCCACGATGCGGCCCTTGTCGATGATCGAGACGTGGTCGCAGACCTGCTCGACCAGTTCCATGACGTGGCTGGAGAACAGCACGGTGGAGCCGGAGGCGGTGAAGCGGGTCAGCAGGCGGCGGATCACGTCGGCGGAGACCGGGTCCACGCCTTCCAGCGGCTCGTCCAGGAACAGCACCGCGGGGTTGTGGATCAGGGCGCAGCCGAGGGCGGCCTTCTTGCGCATGCCGGTGGAGTAGTCGGCGACCAGCCGCCTCGCGTCGGCGGCCAGGTCCAGCACGTCCAGCAGCTGCGCGGCCCGGGACGCGGGCCTCGGCGGCGGGCAGGCCGCGCAGCCGCCCGGCGTATTCCAGCAGTTCCGCGCCGGACAGCCGCTCGAACAGCCGGGCCTGGTCGGGCACCACGCCGATGACGGCCTTGGCCGCGGCCGGGTCCGCCCACACATCCAGCCCGTTGACCAGCACCTGGCCGGCATCGGGCCGCAGCAGGCCGGTCATCATCGACAGCGACGTGGTCTTCCCGGCCCCGTTCGGCCCGACCAGCCCGGCACAGCGACCCGGCCGCGATCTCCAGGTCGATCCCGGCCACCGCCACCTTCGCCCCGAAACTCTTCCCCAGCCCGCGCACCACGATGGCTGGCCCGCCCATGTCCGCCTCCTCGGCCCCCCGGCTCAGCCTACGGCCGCGGCGGCTCGTGGTCGCCGGGCGCTTGTCCGTTTCCCGGCGGCTGTGAATAAATGCGGGTGTGCAGCTACCGCCGGTGAACGTGAACAGCCACCTGGTGCAGCGCGTCCTGCGGCTGGGCCCGCCGCTGACGCGGGATCTGGTCGTCACCCGCGATCTCCGGGTGCCGATGCCCGACGGCGCCGTCCTGCTGGCCGACCGGTGGGCGCCGCGGGCGGAGACGGGGGAGGCGCTGCCGGCGGCATTGTTCCGCACCCCCTACGGCCGGCGGGGGTGCTCGCCACGGGCATGGCCCGGCCGCTGGCCGAGCGCGGGTTCCAGGTGCTGGTGCAGAGCACCCGGGGCACGTTCGGGTCCGGCGGCGTGTTCGACCCGATGCGGTGTGAGCGCGAGGACGGCCTGGCCACCCTGGAATGGCTGGTGAAGCAGCCGTGGGCGGGCGGCTCCATCGTGCTGCTCGGCCCCAGCTACCTGGGGTACGCCCAGTGGGCGGTGGCCGACCGCCTGCCGCCGGAGGTCAAGGCGATGATCCCGCACGTGACCGAGTCGGCACTGACGCTGGAGTTCCTGCGCCACGACGGGCTGTCCCTGGAGACCCCATTCGGCTGGGGGGTCATGGTCGCGGGCCAGGAGCGCCGCGGGGCGATGCTCCGGGGCATCGCGCGGGGCAGGCTGACCCGCCGGGCCCTGGACACGCTGCCGCTGGCCCGGGCCGATATCGCCGCCCTGGGGCACCACTCGGACTACGTCCAGGACATCCTGGCCCACGATGCGGATGACCCGCGCTGGGCCGGGATCGACCACCGGCACCGGGTCGCCGGGGTGAGCGTGCCGGTCAGCTCGATCGGGGGCTGGTATGACATATTCCTGCCCGGCCAGGTCCGGGACTTCACCGTCCTCCAGGAGGCGGGGCGGCCGGCCCGGCTGACCATCGGCCCGTGGTCGCACGCGTCGGTGGAGGGCGCGCCGCTGCGGGAGGCCATCGAGTTCGGGCTGGCGCACGCCCGCGGCCAGCAGCCGCCGCCGCGCCCGCCGGTACGCCTGTTCGTGATGGGCGAGGAAGCCTGGCGGGACTTCGAGTCCTGGCCGCCGCCCGGGTACCCGCCGCGGCGGTTCCATCTCCAGCCGGGCACCGGGCTGGCGGCTGAGCCGCCGGGCGAGTCGGTCCCGGACCGGTACCGCTACGACCCGGCGGACCCGACCCCCGCGGCGGGCGGGGCACGGCTCGCGGCCGGCCCGGGCGGGTGGACAACGCGGCCCTGGAGGCCCGCCCGGACGTGCTCAGCTACACCTCTGCCGCGCTCACCCGGGATGCCGAGGTCATCGGCGAGGTCAGCGCGGAGATCTGGTTCCGGTCCAGCCTGCGCTACGCCGACGTGTTCGTGCGGCTGTGCGACGTGGACCCGCGGGGCCGCTCGCGCAACGTGTGTGACGGCCTGGTCAGCCTGTCCGGCGCCGACGAGATCACCCGGGCCGCCGTCCGGCTCTGGCCGACCGCGCACCGGTTCAAGGCCGGCCACCGCATCCGGGTCCAGGTGTCCAGCGGCGCCTTCCCGCGCTTCGCGCGCAATCCCGGCACCGGTGAGCCGCACGCCACCGCCACCACCCTGCGCGCCGCCGACCAGGCCGTCTACCACGACCCGGACCGCCCCTCGGCCATCCTGCTGCCGGTCCGGCACCTCCCCCCCGCCGCCGGTAACCGTCCGCGTCCCGGCGCGCTTTCCCGCCCCGGCCTCGGCCGGGTAACCGGGTTCCGGCGTCCCGGCGGCTATCCCCCGCCCGGCCGGCATCCATTACCGGTTACCGCGCCCGTCCGGGCGGCCTGGCCGGTCCCGGGCCCGTCCATGCCCAGCTCGGCCAGGATGGCGGCGGTGTGCTGGCCGAGCGCCGGGACGGGGCCCATCGCGGCCTCCCGGCCCGGCATGCTGACCGGTGGCAGCAGCGCGCGCAGCGGCCCGCCCGGCGAGCCCACCTCGCGCCACCGGTCCCGGGCCGCCAGCTGGGGGTGGGCGCCGAACTCGGCCGGGGTGCGCAGCCGGGCGCTGGCGATCCCGGCCTCCGCCAGCATTGCTTCGACCCGCCCGGCCGGGATGCCGTCCAGCGCGGCGGAGATGATCGCGGTCAGCTCGTCCCGGTGCGCGACGCGGTCGGTGTTGGTGGCGAACCGCTCGTCCGTCACCAGGTCCGGGCGGCCCAGGACCCGGGCGGCGAGGATGGCCCATTCACGGTCGTTCTGCACGCCGAGGAAGACCTGGCTGCCACCCGCGGCCGGGTACGGGCCGTAGGGATCGATGGACGCGTGCCGGGCGCCGGTCCGCTGCGCGGGCCGGCCGCCGTAGACGCTGTAGTAGAACGGCTGCATCATCCACTCGCCCAGCGCGTCCAGCATGGCCACCTCGAGGCAGCCGCCGCGGCCGGTCCGCTCCCGCTCGTACAGCGCGGTCAGCACGCCGGAGAACGCGTACATGCCGGCCGCGATGTCCGCCACCGAGATCCCGGCCTTCGCGGGCTCCTCCGGCGAGCCGGTCACCGAGACCAGCCCGGCCTCGCACTGCACCAGCAGGTCGTAGGCCTTCTTGGCCGCGTACGGGCCGTCCGCGCCGTACCCGGAGACCGAGCAGCAGATCAAGGCGCGGGTAGCGGGCGGCCAGCCCGGCCGCGCCGAACCCGGCCCGCTCCGCGGCGCCCGGCGCCAGGTTCTGCACCAGCACGTCCGCGCGGCCCAGCAGCGCGTGCAGCACCGCCTGGCCAGGGCGGCTCTTGATGTCCAGCTCCAGCGACTCCTTGCCGCGGTTCAGCCAGACGAAGTAGCTGGACTGGCCGTGCACCGCGGGTCGTAGCCGCGGGCGAAGTCGCCGCCGCCGGGCCGCTCCACCTTGATCACCCGGGCCCCCAGGTCGGCCAGCTGGCGGGTGGCGAACGGGGCGGCCACCGCCTGCTCCAGCGCGACCACGGTGACGCCGTGCAGCGGCAGCGTCGCCGGGGAGGCGGGGCGCGCCGCGGGCGCGTCCCCCCGGGCCGCCCCGCGGGGGGTTCGGGGGGTCGTCCCCCCGGGCCAGCACCGCTCATGGGGCGACCGTGCCGCGCTTGATCAGCTGCCGGGCGATCACGCCGCGCTGGATCTCGTTGGTGCCCTCGCCGACGATCATCAGCGGGGCGTCCCGGAAGTACCGCTCGACGTCGAACTCGGTGGAGTAGCCGTAGCCGCCGTGGATGCGCACCGCGTCCAGCGCGATCTCCATCGCGGTCTCGGAGGCGAACAGCTTGGCCATGCCGGCCTCCATGTCAGCGCGCTGCCCGGCGTCGTGGCAGCGGGCGGCGTGCAGCACGAGCTGGCGGGCGGCGGTCAGCTTGGTGACCATGTCGGCCAGGTAGTTGCCGATCGACTGGTGCTGCCAGATCGGTTTCCCGAACGCGTGCCGCTCCTGCGCGTACTTCATGGCGTCCTCGAGGGCGGCGCGGCCGACGCCGAGCGCGCGGGCGGCGACCTGGATCCGGCCGGTCTCCAGCCCCCGCATCATCTGCGCGAACCCCTCCCCTTCGCGGGTGCCGAGCAGCGCGGAGACGGGCGCCCGGTACCCGTCGAAGGACAGCTCGCAGCTTTCCACGCCCTTGTAGCCGAGCTTGGGCAGGTCCCGGGAGACGGTGAAGCCAGGCCCGGGCTCGGCCAGCAGGATGCTGATCCCGCGGTGCGGCGGGTCCGCGGCCGGGTCGGTCTTGCACAGCAGCGCGGTCAGCCCGGAATGGCGGGCGTTGGTGATCCACGTCTTGGCCCCGCTGACCACGTAGTGCCCGCCGTCGCGGCGGGCGACCGTCCGGATGGCCTGCAGGTCAGAGCCCCCGCCCGGCTCGGTCAGCGCCATCGTCGCGCGCAGCTCGCCGGTGGCCATCCGCGGCAGGTAGCGGTCCTTCTGCTCGCCGGTGCCATAGGCCTGGATGAGCTTGGCGACCACGGTGTGGCCGCCCATCGCGCCGGCCAGGCTCATCCAGCCCCGGGACAGTTCCTCGGTGACCAACGCATAGCACGGCGTGCTGACCTGCGCCTCGCCCCAGGGCGGCGGGATGGCCATGCCGAAGATGCCGAGCTGCTTCATCTGCCCGATGAGCTTCTCCGGGTAGGTGTTCGCATGCTCCAGCTCCCGGGCGGCCGGCCGGACCTCGCGGTCGACGAAGTCCCGGACCAGCTCGACGATGTCGCGTTCCTCGGTGCTCAGCTCCGGCATCAGCGGATCTCCTTGCGCAGCACGTCGGCGGCGTTGTCCCAGGTCCACTGGTCGGCGCTGGTGGCCGCCCCGGCCAGGCAGTCGGCCAGCTTGGCGTCCAGCTGGCCGCCGGTGGGCGGGCAGCCGGGGGAGCCCGGCGGGAACCGCTGGCTGACCCGCCGCACGGCGCCGCCGGCCAGGTGCACCTCCGCGTGCAGCTCACCGTCGAGCAGCCAGCTGCCGCCCGGGGTCAGCTCGGTCTCGACCAGGCCGGCGAGCCTGCGGGCCGCCGCGCGGCGCACGGCCGCGTCGGTGAAGCTGGCGAATCCCGGATGGCCGTCCAGCAGCGCGGCCGCGGCCGCGTACTCCAGGCTGAACTTGCCCTGCAGCCCCGTCTCCGGGCGGTGGTGGATCAGCGGCACGACCGTGGCCTCCGGGGTGGACAGTACGATCCGGCGCACCTGCGACGGGTCCAGGCCGCCGCTGGCCAGCTGGGCCAGGGCGCTGATCGGGCGCTGCAGCGCATAGCAGCACGGGTAGATCTTGACCGCCAGCCCGCCGGGCACCGCCGGGGCGCCCGGGTGCACCGCGCCCGGGCCGGCCGCGGCCGGGTCACCGCCGACCAGGGCGAGCCAGTCATCGAGGGCGGCCGGGTCGGCGCGCGCGCCCGCCGCGGCCAGCCGGGCGGCCCGGATCCCGGTCTCCACGGCGAAGCCCACCTGCAAGGACTTGGCGTCCGTGCCGAACGCCCGCTGCACCCCGCCCGCCCCGGGCACGGCCAGCGCCATGGCCGTGGCGGCCGGCCCGGCCGGCAGCCCGAGCGCCACCGCCGCCCCGGCGGCGGCGGCCGGCGCCCCGGCCGTGCAGGTG
The DNA here is from genome assembly GCA_963840195.1 of uncultured Actinomycetes bacterium. Classification (GTDB taxonomy): domain Bacteria; phylum Actinomycetota; class Actinomycetes; order Streptosporangiales; family Streptosporangiaceae; genus RYN-230. The sequence goes on along the minus strand of CAWIYD010000025.1, from coordinate 98,206 downwards.
GCATGCCAGCCCGCCGAGTAGTGCGGCCAGCCGAGCGCGGTGCCGAGCCGCGCCATCACCCCGGCCGCGGCCAGGTAGGCACGGGCCCCGCCGCCCATGGCCAGCGCGGCCGGCACGCACACCGCGCTGATGTGCGTGGTTGACGGCATGTGCAGGTCGTCGTAGTCCAGGACATGCCCGGCGACGGCCCAGCGGGCGCCGTCCGGCAGGCCGGCCGCCAGCCGGGTGACCGGATGCTCCCGGGCGGCGATGGCGACGGCCACCGTGTCCCGCAGCGACCGGCTGGCCAGCGCGACGTCCGCGGCGGCCGCTCGAGATCACAGGCCCACCGGGCCAGCCGCACCGCAATGGGCGTCATCGTTCCCTCTTGGCCGACTAAATGTATGATATGTACGGCCATTTAGCCACGCCTGCCGGCAGCCCGTCAAGGGGCCTGCCCTCGGCCCGGTGCGGCCGGATGCTGGGAAGGGGCCGGGACGCCGATGCCAGAGCAGGTGAGGACGGTCGCCTACCGGGCCCTGGCGGCCCGGCTGCGCGACGCGATCCGGGAGGGCGAGTTCGCCGGCGGCCGCCAGCTGCCCACCGAGGAGCAGCTGGCGGCGGCCTACTCGGTCAGCCGGGCAGACCGTGCGGCGGGCCATGCAGGACCTGGTGTCCGAGGGCATGATCTACCGGGTGGCGGGCCGCGGCACCTACCCGGTGGCCGAGGAGGACCGCTACCTCCGCCAGTTCGGCTCGGTGGAAGAGCTGATGGCGCTGTCGCTGGACACCGAGTGCGAGGTCGTCAACCCGCTGCAGCGCCGGATCGACATCGGCACGGCCGGCCGGCTGCGGCTGCCCGCCGACGAGATCTTCGCGCTGTCGCTGGTGCGATTCCACGCCGAGGTGCCGTTCTGCTACACGTCGGTTTTCCTGCCGCCGCGCGTCGGCGGGCTGCTGGCCGGGGCCCCCGAGCTGTCGTCGCCGGGCCGGCGCAGCCCGGTCACCGTCATCGGCCTGATCGACGCGCGGCTGCCCGGCTCCATCGCGGCGGCCGAGCAGAGCATCACCGCCACCGGGGCGCCGGCCTTCGCGGCCGCCCGGCTGGGCGGCCCGGCCGGCCAGCCCGTGCTCCGCATCGACCGGCTGTACCTCGGCGCCGGCGGCGACCCGGTCGAGCTGGCGGTCAGCTACTTCCACCCCGAGCACTACTCCTACCGGGTCAGGCTCCGGCGCCGTCCGGTCTAGCCGGGACCGCCGCGGCAGCCGCTCCGGCCGCCGGCTGCCGCCCAGGCCCGCCCGGCTGGGCGCCGGGGACGTCGCCGCGGCCGGGTGACCGGTCACCCCAGCGTGTCGTCGAGCCAGTCGAAGACCACCTGGTTGCGGGTCTGCGGGGCCATCGGGGCGTCGTGATACTCGGCGCCCTCGGCGACGGTGAAGGTGTGCAACCGCTTCGGCAGGTGCGCGGGCAGCCGTGCGTACACCGCCCCGGCCTGGGGGTGCCGGCCGAAGAACGCGTCGTCCTCGTAGCTGGTCACCAGCGCGGGGGAAGTGACCCGGTGGGCCGTCGCCGCGCAGTTCACCCGCATCAGGGCCTGGGCCAGGTCGTAGAGGTCGGTGAAGGTCCGGCCGGCCCGGGCGGCGAGCAGGAACTGGCGGCCGAACAGCTCCGATCGCTTGGCCAGGGTGAACCGCGCCCCCGGGCTGAGATGCGGGAGGACGTCGGTGGCCCAGATGTGGTTGACCTCGGCCTTGGAGCCCCCCTCCGCCACCAGCTTGCGTACCGATTCCGGCCAGGCCAGCCACACGTCGAGCACGCCCGGGTCAGCGACCACGGCGGCCAGCCGGTGCTCGAAGGCGGCGGCGCGGATCACCGAGGCACCGCACATGCTCCAGCCGGTGATGGCGATCCGCGTCCGGTCCACGTCGGGGCGCGCGGACAGCCAGTCCACGATCGGGGTGACCACCTGCTCCCAGTCGGGCTGGTAGGGGATCCCCCGCTCGAAGAGCATGGAGCCCTGGCCGGGGCCCTCGAAGATCAGGGCGTTGTAGCCGCGCTCCAGGGCGGCTGCGCCGCCGAATGCGAACAGGTCCACGTTCTGCGCGTCGCTGCCGTTGTTCAGGATGACGGTCGGGCGGGCCAGGTGCGATCCGGCCGGCCGGAGGAAGTAACCGGGCAGCCAGCTGCCCCGGTACGGGATGCGCACCCGCTCGAAGGGCGGGTCGAACAACTGGGTGGCCCGGTCCCAGTTGTCCTGCATCCGGGCGTACACATCCGCCTCCTGCGCCCGCGCGCGGGTGCCCAGGACGAAGTACAGGCACAGGTCCCAGTAGGTGGCGGCGCGCAGGTAGGCACCGCGGGCGCTGACCGCGTGCCCGGCCTTCAGCTCGGCACCGGCCAGCCCCGACACCCGCCTGGCCAGCGCCCCGAAACAGTCGAAATAGGCCTGGTAGGAAGCGCCGCGCGCGTTTACCTGGTTGACCGCGGTGACTATCTCGCCGACCTCGGAGGTGCCGTATCCGGCGCTGCCGAGGGCGAAGAGGGTCTCGAAATTCAGGTCCTCCTGCCGGAACAGCGCGAAGGGCGGGAATGCCGCCGCCGGGTGGCTCACCGCCGCGCCGGCCCGGCCTGGCCGCGCCTCCGGCGGCCAGCGCGACCGCCGCGCCCCCGCTCAGCGCCCCCGCCCGCAGCAGCACCCGCCTGCCCGGCTGGTCACCGCTGGCCCCGCCATCCGCCGCCTGCTCCCCGGTCCGCAGCACCATGCCCCCCGCCTCGCACCTATAGGTAACGGAGGGAATACTAACGGTGAGAAACCCCAGGCTGATGCAGGGACCGGTAGTGGCGCATCAGGAGCCGGCGGAGCTCGTCGGCGCCCCATACGATGACGGGGAACGGCGCGACGGTGGCCAGCTGGCCCGCGCTGAGCGGCGCGGTGCCGATGATGCTGGCCAGCGCGGGCAGGTAGATGACCGCCGCGGCGAAGGCCAGCGCGGCCCCGATCCCGGCCAGCAGGTACCGGTTGGAGAACACGCCGACCGAGCGCAGCGATGCGTGGTCGGTGCGGACCGCGAACGCCGTGCCGATCTGGCAGGCGACGATGCCGAGCCAGGCGACGGTGGTGGCCTGCCGGTAGACGTGGTTCAGCGGGCTGCCCGGGCCGGTGGCGGCGCCCGGATGCCATCCGCCGTGGCGCAGGGTGAGGAAGTAGCCGGTCATGACCAGCGTGGCCGAGATCAGGCCGAGGAAGCCCCACGCCCGGGCCAGCATCGCCCGGCTGATCACGCCCTGGCTGCGCGGCCGCGGCGGGCGGTCCATCAGCCCGGGCTCGGCGGGCTCACGGCTCAGCGCGAGCGCGGGCAGGATGTCGGTGCCCAGGTCGATGGCCAGTATCTGCATCACGGTCAGCGGCAGCGGGATGGCCCCGCCGCCCAGCGCGAAGACCAGGAACGGCAGCACCTCGGGGACGGCGTGGGTGAAGATGTAGCAGATGAACTTGCGCACGTTGTCGTAGACCCGGCGGCCGGACTCGACCGCGGCCGCGATGGTGGCGAAGTTGTCGTCGGTGAGCACCATCGTGGCTGCCTCCCGGGCCACGTCGGTGCCCGAGCGGCCCATGGCCACGCCGATGTCGGCCCGGCGCAGCGCCGGGGCGTCGTTGACCCCGTCGCCGGTCATCGCGACGACCTGGCCCGGCCGCGCCAGCGCGTCGGCGATCCGCAGCTTGGCCTCGGGTGAGCTGCGCGCGAAGACCACCTCGGTCCCCGAGGCGAGCAGCCGGTCCAGCTCCTGCTCGGACATGTCGTCCAGCTCGGTGCCGGTCACCAGCTCCAGGCCGCCGGCCCCGATGCCGACCTGGCGGGCGATCGCCGCCGCGGTCAGCCCGTTGTCGCCGGTGACCACGTGGACCCGGATCCCGGCCCGGTGCACCTGGGCGATCGCCGCGGCCACCTCGGGGCGGGGCGGGTCGAGCATCGCGACCAGCCCGAGCAGGCACAGGTCCCGCTCGGCGCCGCGCCCGGTCGGGGGAACCGCGGCGCCCGGGGGCAGCCGCCGCGTGGCGAGGGCCAGCACCCGCAGCCCCCGCCGCGCGTAGTCGGTCATGACCCGGGCCACCGTCTCCCGCTCCGCGCCGGTGACCGGTGCCTCCTCGTCCCCGCGGCGGACCGTGCCCGTCCGGGCCAGGACTTCTTCCGGGGCGCCCTTGGTGTGGATGACCAGCCTGCCGTCCCGTTCATCCACGGTGGTCATCAGCTTGAGCCGGGGGTCGAAGCGGAACAGGGCACGGCGCCGGGCGTGCCGGCGGTCCTGCGACACGTCCTGGCCGCAGTCGGCGGCCAGCTGGAGCAGGGCCAGCTCGGTGGGATCGCCGGACGCAGCCCCGGATCCGTCCCGCAGGTCGGCGTTGTTGCAGGCGGCCGCGGCCGCGGCCAGCGGGGCCAGCTGGGCCAGGTCCTCCGCGGCGACGGGCGCCGGGGGCCGGCCGCTCAGTCCCGGCGCGAGGCCGACCTCGCCGTCCGGGGTCCACACCGTGGTGACCCGCATCCGGTTCTCGGTGAGCGTGCCGGTCTTGTCCGTGCAGATCACCGAGGTGGACCCGAGGGTCTCCACCGCGCTGAGCCGCTTGACCAGGGCGCCGCGCCCGGCCATCTCGCGCACCCCGACGGCCAGCGCGAGCGTGATCGTGGGCAGCAGCCCTTCCGGGACGTTGGCCACCAGCAGCCCGATCGCGAAGCTGGCCGCCGCGGCCATCCCCAGCCCGGCGGCCAGGCCCATCGGCAGGAAGGCCAGGCCGGCCGCGATGGCCACGAAGGCGATCAGCCACGTCGCCCGCCTGACCTGGTGCTCCAGCGGGCTCTCGGCGGGCCCGGTCCGCTGGCTGAGCGCCGCGATGCGGCCCAGTTCGGTGCGCATCCCGGTCGCGGTCACCAGCGCCTGTGCCTCCCCGCCGGTGCAGGCGGTGCCGCTGAACACCACGTCGTCCGCGTCCAGCAGCGGGCACCGGGCGCGGCCGGGCCGGCCGACGCGCGTCACCGGCACCGACTCGCCGGTCAGCGTGGACATGTCCACCTCGACCGTGCCCGTGGTCAGCCGGGCGTCGGCGCAGATGCTCTCGCCCTCCTCGATCACCAGGACGTCCCCGGGCACCAGCAGCCGGGCCTCGATCTGCTGGCGGGCGCCGTCCCGCAGCACGGTGGCGTGGTCCGGCAGGAACGCCGCCAGCGCCTCGACCGCCTTCTCGGCCTGCATCTCCTCGGCGAACGCGAAGCCGGCGTTGAGCACGATCACGACCACGATCGCCACGGCCAGCCGCGGCGTCCCGCTCGCCCAGGCCAGGACGGCGGCCAGCGCCAGCAGCAGGGCCAGCGGCTGGGTGAACTGCCGGGCCAGCTCACCCGGCCAGCGGCGGCCGCCGCGCCGGGACAGCTCGTTCGGCCCGGACACCTCGAGCCGCCGTGCGGCCTCCCGGCCGGACAGGCCGCTGGCGGACGTCCGCAGGTCGCGGAACAACTGGGCCAGCGGCTCCAGGGGATCGGCGGCCAGCCCGCCCGGATTCCCCGGCTGGGTGCGTTGCGCCAGGCTCATGCGGTTGCCTCCCCTCCCACTGCACGCCGGGGGCGGGCGCTCCGGCCAGGGACCTAGGTCGGCCCGCGCGGGGCGGAAGGTAACCGGGCCGCCGGGCCGCCCCCGGACCGCGGCCGGGGACCTTCGTCCCGGGCTGAGGGCACTCGGGCTCTGCCCGCCGGGCCGGGGACGTGATCGGCTTGAACTGGATGCCCAGGCGCGGACAGGCCTTCCGGTCGCGCCCGGACGTTGGAGGAGTTCCGATGTCTCATCGCAGCGTGCACGACGTGATGACGCCCCAGGTCGTCACCGTCACCGAGGACACCCCGTTCAAGAAGCTGGCGGCGGTCCTGGCCGGGCGGCACCTGGGTGCCGTGCCGGTGCTCGGCGGCTCCGGCCGGGTGACCGGGCTGGTCCGCGAGGCCGATCTGCTGGCCAAGGAAGAGGTCAAGGACGACCCGGGCGCGGGGCGCCTGCCGTGGTGGCGCCGCCGCCGGGCGCGGGCCAAGGCCCGCGGCATGACGGCCCGGGATCTGATGACATCCCCGGCCCCGGCGATCGGCGCGGACGCGTCGGTGGTACAGGCGGCCCGGGAGATGGACCGCTCGGGATCCGGGCACCTGGTGGTGACCGGGGCGCACGGGGAGCTGGCCGGGATCATCAGCCGGGTGGACGTGATGCGGCTCTTCCTGCGTCCTGATGACGACATCAGGGCCGAGATAGTCCGGGACGTGCTCACCGGCTACCTGGGCACCAACCCCGCCCTGGTGCGGGTGACGGTGGCCGGCGGGGTGGTGACGCTGGCCGGTGAGGTCGAGAACAAGAGCATGATCCCGGCCGCGGTCCGGATGGCCCGCTCGGTCGACGGGGTGGTCGCGGTGGATCACGGGCTCACCTTCGCCGTGGACGATACCCGGCGGCCGCCCGCCGCCGTGCCCGTGGGCTATTGAGCGCCTGCCCAGCGGCGCCGGCGCGGGCAGGAGGTGATCGACGTGACCGGCAGGCTCCCAGCTGACCCGGCCCCGTGTGTCCCGGTGCCCCGGGTCGCGGTGTCGTTCACCCGGCCCGGCGCGGGCCAGGTGTACCGGGTCGACTCGCCCGGGCGGGTGCTCCGCCTGTGGTCCCTGCTGAACGCGGCGGCCGGGGAAGTCCGCGCGGGCGAGCTGCCGCCGGGCGCCCGTGGCCGGCTGCGGCGGGTGCTCACCGGGGTGAGCGCGGAATTGGGCGAGTGTGTCTCGCCCGCGCTCGCCGATGAGCTGGTCGGGCTGCTGGCGGGACCGGGCACGGCGGTCCCCGACGCCGCCGAGCTGCGCGTTGACTACGCGCTCCTGCTCGGCTGGCTGGGCGGCCTGGTCATCGGGATGCTGGACCAGCTGGAGAGCGCCGCGCGGAACGAGGACCAGCTCAGCCGGCAGGCCGTCGCGGCCCAGCCCGTTACCGGGTGACCGCTGGCGGCGGGACTTTCAGCCCTGCCGGCCGGGGCGCCGCCCTGGCAGTGTCAGGGCATGACCGGGCGGATGGTGGCCCTCGCGGATGGCCGCCGGGTGCTGATCCGGGCGCTGGAACCGCAGGACGCGGCGGCGCTCGGGGACGTCTATGCCGCGCTGGGCCAGCGCGATCAGCGGATGCGGTTCTCCCGGTCCGGGCTGCCCGCCGCGGAGGCGCACGCGCTGGCCGCCGCGGAACTGGGCCGGGCCCGCTGTGGCGTGATCGCGTTCGACCCCGGCGCTGCCCCGCCCCGGCCGGTCGCGGCGGCGGTCTGCGTGCCCGACGGCGACGGCCCCGCCGAGGTGGCCCTGGCCGTGCTGGGCAGCCACCAGGGGGCCCGGCTGGGCCGCGCGCTGCTGGCCGACCTGCTGGCCGCGGCCTGCCAGGCGGGCCTGCCGGTGCTGCGCGCGGTGATCCGCCGTGACAACGCGGCCCGCGCTGTCCCTGTTCCGGTCGCTGGGCTGCCTGCTGGTGGAGCGGCCGGGCCCGGACGAGCTGGTGATCGAGATCGCCACCGACGGGACGATGCCCGGCTGGCCCGGCGGCGCCAGCGGGCGGCGCGTGCTGGTGGAGTCGCGGAGCTGGGCGGAGCGCCCGGACACGGCGCGGCTGCGCGCCCAGGGGGCCGAGATCCGCCAGTGCGCCGGCCCGGACGATGCCCGCGGCCGGGACTGCCCGCTGCTGGCGGGCGGGCCGTGCGCGGCGGCGGAGGGGGCGGACGTCATCGTGATCGCGCTGCCGCCCGGCGACGGCTGCTGCACCCGGCTGCGCGCCGCGCACGACGAACGCTGGCCCGGCCGGGCCCGGCCGCCCGGATCCGTGAGCCGTTAGGTCCGGACCCCCCAGGCGGGGCCGGAACCTAACGGCTCACGAAACCACCCGCCCGGGGCCGGGACGGGGCCGATAAAGTGCTACATGTACTTGACGATACGACAGGTTTGCGTAGCCTATAGGGGAGCGAGCCAGCAGCCCCCAGACGAGGTGGACACATGACGGCATCGACATCGCCGGCCAGCGGGCAGACCGGTGAGGCGCCCGTCCCGGGCGGCCCGCTCAGCCGGGTCGACTACGCGCAGCGGATCCCGAACAACGTGGACCTCGCGAACGACCGGCGGCTGCAGCGGGCGCTGGAGAGCTGGCAGCCGAACTTCCTGACCTGGTGGCAGCGGCTCGGCCCGACCCTGGAGCACCGGGACGTCTACCTGCGCACCGCGATCGCCGTCGGCCGGGACGGCTGGGCGCACTTCGACCGGGTCAAGATGGAGGATTACCGGTGGGGCATCTTCCTGGCCGAGCGCGACCCGGACCGGCGCATCGGGTTCGGGCAGCACAAGGGCGAGCCCGCCTGGCAGTCGGTGCCCGGCGAGTACCGGGCCAACCTGCAGCGGCTGATCGTGGTCCAGGGGGACACCGAGCCGGCCTCGGTGGAGCAGCAGCGCCACCTGGGGAACACCGCGCCGTCCCTGTATGACCTGCGCAACCTGTTCCAGGTCAACGTGGAGGAAGGCCGTCACCTGTGGGCCATGGTGTACCTGCTGCACGCCTACTTCGGCCGGGACGGCCGGGAGGAGGCGGAGCAGCTGCTCAAGCGCAACTCCGGTGACACCGACGCGCCGCGGATCCTCGGGGCCTTCAACGAGGACACCACGGACTGGCTGCAGTTCTTCATGTTCACCTACTTCACCGACCGCGACGGCAAGTACCAGCTCGGCACGCTCAAGGAGTCTGGCTTCGACCCGCTCGCCCGCACCTGCGAGTTCATGCTCAAGGAGGAGGCCCACCACATGTTCGTGGGCACCACCGGGGTGCAGCGCACGGTGCAGCGCACCGCTGAGCTGATGCGCGCGCACGGCACCGAGGACATCTGGCGCCACGGCGGCATCCCGCTGCCGGTGATCCAGAAGTACCTCAACTTCCAGTTCGCGGTGTCCATGGATCTGTTCGGGTCGGAGCGGTCCACCAACGCGGGCACCTACTTCACCACCGGCCTCAAGGGCCGCTGGGGCGAGGCCCGGCGCAAGGACGACCATGTCCTGCTGGGCATGGAGCGCGAGATGAACGTGGTCCGGGACGGGCGGATCGTGCCGCAGGCGGTGCCGCTGCTGAGCGCGCTCAACCTGGACCTGCGGGACGAGTACGTGGCCGACTGCGAGAACGGGGTGCGGCGGTGGAACCAGGCGCTGGAGGACGCCGGGCTGGAGCAGCGCCTGACGCTGCCGCACGAGGGGTTCTTCCGCAAGGTCGGCGCCTACGCCGGGCAGCACATCAGCCCGGCGGGTGAGATCCTCGGCGAGGCCGCCTGGGAGGCGGCCCGGGACGGCTGGCTGCCCACCGCGGACGACCGGGCCCAGGTGGCCGGGCTGATGGTGCCGCACTTCGAGGAGGGCGAGTTCGCCACCTGGCTGGCCCCGCCGCCCCAGGGCATCAACAACATGCCGGTCGAGTACGACTACGTCCGCTTCTAGCTCGGCCGGGACGCGAGCTCGGCCGGGACGCTAGCCGGCCGGGACGCGAGCTCGGCCGGGACGCTAGCCGGCCGGGACGCCGGCCGGCCGGGCCGCTAGCCCGGCCGCCCGCAACCGGGCCGGCTCAGGACCGCGCCCCGGCCCGCGTGGACAGGGTGTCCCAGTACTCCTCGGCGGCGTCGTGCCAGGCGTCGTAGCGATCATGGAACAGCGCGGCGGCGCGCGGCCCCGGCCAGCCGTCCGGCAGCAGCTCAGGCGGGAGTGCGGGGTCGAGGAAGGGAAACCGGCGCCATTCCTGGACCAGCAGCACCCGGGCGCGGAACGCGTCGGCCGGGGAACTGACCGTCATCGCGGACACCGCGTCGAGGAAGGCGGCGTAACGCTGCTCCACCTCGCCCAGCAGCCAGGCCTCGCGGACCACCCGGCGCTCGTCGCCGATGGCCCCGAACGAGCCGAGGAAGGAGAAGGCGTCCACGCCGAGTTCCTCGACGACCTCGGCCACTTCCTTCTGCTTGCCGGCATCCGGGGTGACCCACAGCCCGGGGGTGGGCGAGCCGAGGCCCGCCCAGGTGAGCCTGGTGCGCAGCCGGTGGCGGAGCTGCCGCTGGGCCTCCGGCACCGTCACCATGAGCATGAGCCAGCGGCCGTCCCAGGCGTCCAGGCCCCGGCCGAAGCCGTAGATGCGCTCCGCCCCCTCGGTCAGCAGCCGGACCGCCCGGGGGGTCAGCCGCCACTGCACCCGGCGCCCGGCGCGCTCGGAGGTCAGCAGGCCGTCCGCCGCGGTGCGGGCCAGCGCCTGCCGGGCCGCCTTCTCCTCCACGCCGACCTCGGCCAGGCCCGCGACCAGCGCGCCGGTCCACGCGGGCGCGGCCCGCGGCCGCACGAACTCGCCCAGCACGGTGAGCAGCAGCGAGCGCGCGCTGGACCCGCCGGCCTCGAAGCGGCGGGCGTCCTGACGGTTCACGATCGTCATGAAGGCAGCATAACGTCAAAGTTCTACGGACTATTGACGTAGGTTAAATCCTGCGTAGTGTGTTGTCCGGCACAGTTGGCCCTGGCCCCGCGGCCGGACGCAGGCGAACGGAATCGTGATGAGCGAGATCTTCAACGCGGCCGAGTACCTCGTCGATCGTCACGTGCAGGCCGGCCAGGGCAGCCGGACCGCCGTCATCAGCGACCAGGGCCGGCTGAGCTACGCCGGGCTGCTCGACCTGGCCGCGGCCTTCGCGGCCGGGCTGCGGGCCGCCGACGTGCGGCCCGGGGAACGGGTGATGTTCGTCTGCTCGGACCGCCCGGAGCTGCTGGCCGGGATCCTCGGCGCCTGGCGCTGCGGGGCCGTGGCGGTGCCGGTGTCCACCATGCTCACCGGGCCCGAGCTGGCCAAGATCGTCGCGGACTCCGGGGCGCGGATGCTGGTGGCCACGCCCGAGTTCGCCGCGGTGGCCTCGGCGGCCGCCCAGGCCACGCGCCGACCTGGCCTGCCTGGTCGCGGTGGACGGCGCGGAACTGGCCCCGTCCCCGGCCGCCCCGGTCATCTCGTGGGCGGACCTGCTCGCCGCCGGGAGCCCGCCGGGCACCGCCCCGGCCGCGACCGACGCGGACTCGCCGGCCCTGTGGCTCTACACCTCCGGGACGACCGGGACCCCGAAGGCGGCCATGCACCGGCACGCCAACATCCGCGCGGTGTGCGAGACCTACGGGCGGCAGGTGCTCGGCATCCGGCCCGGCGACGTGACCTTCTCGGTGGCCAAGGTGTTCTTCGCCTACGGCCTCGGGAACTCCGTGCTGTTCCCGCTGTCGGCCGGGGCGGCCACGGTGCTGGAACCGCGGCGCCCGTCGCCCGCCATCGTCGCGGAACGGCTGGGCCGCGGACGCGCCCACCCTGTTCTTCGGCAGCCCCACGTTCTACGCCACGCTGCTCGCGGCCGCCCTGCCTGCGGACACCTTCGCGGGCGTCCGGCTGTGCGCGTCGGCCGGGGAGGCGCTGCCCGCCGCGCTGTACCGCCGGTTCACCAGCCGCTTCGGGGTGGACATCCTGGACGGGATCGGCTCCACCGAGGCGCTGCACATCTTCCTGTCCAACCAGGAGGGGGCGGTGCGGCCCGGGACCTCGGGGGTGCCGGTGCCCGGTTACGGCATCGAACTGCGCGACGAGGACGGGGCGCCGGTGCCGGACGGCACGCCCGGCGCGCTGTTCGTCCGGGGCGACTCGATCGCCAGCGGCTACTGGTGCCGCACCGACGCCACCCGGGCCGTGTTCCAGGGTGAGTGGCTGCGGACCGGGGACACCTACGTCCGGTCGGCCGACGGCTACTACACCTGCCTGGGCCGGTCGGACGACCTGCTCAAGGCGGGCGGGATCTGGGTGTCGCCGGCCGAGGTCGAGGACCGGCTGCTGCAGCACCCGGCCGTCGCCCAGGTCGCGGTGGTCGCCGTGCCGGACAGCAACGAGCTCGACAAGCCGGTGGCCTGCGTGGTGCTCGCGGCCGGCGCGGACGTCAGCGCGGCCGACCTGATCCAGTGGTGCCGGGACGGGCTGGCCGCTTTCAAGCGGCCGCGCGCCGTGCTCCTCGTCGAGGACCTGCCCAAGACGGCCACCGGCAAGGTGCAGCGCTACCGGCTGCGCGAGTTCGCCCGGGAGCGGCTGGCGTCCGGGAGCGCGCCCGCGCTCAGCGGGTGATCAGGCCGGGCAGGCCACCCCGGCACGGCCGTATACATATTCTTAACGCACCGCAAGGGCACTGTAGTACGTCAGCCTGGGACGGCGGGCCCCTCGCCGCGGCAGGCGCCCGCCGACTCGCGCAGGGCCTCGATCGCGGCGGCGACGGCGGGATGACGGCCGGCCGCCCGCCGGCAGGCCACGCTGGTCCGCCGGCGGATGGGCAGCGGGATGAGGCGGACCCCGGGGGCGGCTGGGCGGCGAGTGGCCGCCGGCCCCGGCGTAACCTACTACAGTGCCTTGACGAGCTTCGTTAAGAATGTAGTATGTTTTGTGGCTGGTCCGCACCGCCCGGGAGGTAGCCCATGCCGACGCTCACCGACGCCACGCCCGCCACGCCCGGGGACGGCGCGGCCGCGCCGCAGGCCGGGATCCGGGTGGACTTCGAGACGTCCCCGGAGCGCTACCGGCACTGGCAGCTGGCCACCGGCGGCCCGGTGGCCACGCTCACCCTCCGGGTGGATGCCCAGGCCGGCCTGCTGCCCGGCTACGAGCTCAAGATGAACAGCTACGACCTCGGCGTGGACATCGAGCTGTACGACGCGGTGCAGCGGCTGCGGTTCGAGCACCCGGAGGTCCGCGCGGTGGTGCTGACCGGCGGGCTGGACCGGATGTTCTGCGCCGGCGCGAACATCCGGATGCTGGCCCAGGCCTCGCACGCCTGGAAGGTGAACTTCTGCAAGTTCACCAACGAGACGCGCAACGGCATCGAGGACGCCACCGAGCACAGCGGGCAGACCTGGATCGCCGCGCTGAACGGCACCGCGGCCGGCGGCGGCTACGAGCTCGCCCTGGCCTGCGACCAGATCGTGCTGGTGGACGACGGGTCCTCGGCCGTGTCACTCCCCGAGGTGCCGCTGCTCGGCGTGCTGCCGGGGACCGGCGGCCTGACCCGCGTGGTGGACAAGCGGCACGTCCGCCGGGACCGCGCCGACGTGTTCGCCACCCGGACCGAGGGCCTGCGCGGCGCGGCCGCGGTGGACTGGGGGCTGGTCGACGAGGCCGTCCCGCCCAGCCGGTTCGCGGACGCGGTGCGGCGCCGGGCGGACGCCGCGGTGGCCGCGTCCGCCCGGGCCGGGGACCAGGGCGTCCCGCTGCCCCCGCTGGACCGCACCGAGGACGGGGACACCATCCGCTACCCCCATGTCGAGGCACGCCTGGACCGCGCCGCCCGCCGGGCCGACATCCTGGTCCGGGGCCCGGACGCCCCGCCGCCGGGCGGCGCCGCGGACGCGGCCGCCCAGGGGGCCGGCTACTACCCGCTGGCCCTGGCCCGGGAGCTGGACCACCTCATCCTGCACCTGCGCACCAACGAGCTGGACCTGGGCACCTGGGTGTTCCGTACCCGGGGTGACGCGGAGCTGGTGCTGGCGTATGACGCGCAGCTGGCTGGGCTGTCCGGTCACTGGTTCGGCGGCGAGGTCTCGCACTTCCTCAAGCGGGTGCTCAAGCGGCTGGACGTCACCAGCCGCTCCCTGATCGCCGTCATCGAGCCGGGCAGCTGCTTCGCCGGCACGCTGCTGGAGGTCGCCCTGGCCTGCGACCGGCAGTACATGCTGGACGGGGTGCCCGAGGAGGAGCTGGACGGCATCGACCCCGCCGACGGTGAGGCAGTGATCATCGCCGGGCCGGCCAACCTGGGCCGCTACCCGATGGGCAACGGCCTGACCCGGCTGCAGTCCCGGTTCTACGGGCGGGACGGCGAGCTGGCGGCGGTCACCGGGCGGGCCGGGGAGCCGCTCGCCGCCGCCGATGCCATGGGCCTCGGCCTGGTCACCCTGGCCCCCGACGACCTGGACTGGGCCGAGGAGCTGCGCATCGCGCTGGAGGAGCGGGCGTCGCTGTCGCCCGACGCGCTCACCGGCATGGAGGCCAACCTGCGGTTCGCCGGCCCGGAGACGCTGGAGACCAAGATCTTCGGGCGGCTCACCGCCTGGCAGAACTGGGTCTTCATCCGGCCGAACGCGAGCGGGCGCCGCGGCGCGCTGCGCCGCTTCGGCACCGGGACCCCGCCCGGCTTCGACACCACCCGCGTCTGACCAGGCACCGGAGGAGCCCCGGATGACCGATCACCAGGTTGACCTGCTGCTGGTCGGCGCGGGCCCGGCCGGGCTGTACGGCGCCTACTACGCCGGCGTCCGCGGGCTGCGCACCGCGATCGTGGACTCGCTGGCCGAGCCGGGCGGCCAGATCACCGCCATGTACCCGGAGAAGCCCATCTACGACGTGGCCGGGTTCCCCAGCGTGCGCGGCCGCGACCTGGTGGCCGGGCTGGTCCAGCAGGCCGGCCAGTACCGCCCGCAGTACCTGCTCCGCCAGGCCGCGGTCGCGGTGGCGCGCCGGGCCGACGGGTCCCTGCTGGTCAGCACGGACGCGGGGACCACGGTCGGCTGCGGTGCCATGGTCATCACCGCGGGCATCGGCACGTTCACCCCGCGGGAACTGCCCGCCGGGGAGGAGTTCCTCGGCCGGGGGCTGGCCTACTTCGTGCCCAGCCTGGCCGAGTACGCGGGCGCGGATGTCGTCATCGTCGGGGGCGGCGACAGCGCGTGCGACTGGGCCCTGGCGCTGGCCCCGCTGGCCCGCAGCGTCACCGTGGTGCACCGGCGCCGGGCCTTCCGCGCCCACCCGGCGACGGTCGAGGCGGTCCGCGGCTGCGCCACGGCCGTGCTCACCGACGCCGAGGTGACCCGGGTGCTCGGCACCGGCGCCGTGGCCGCGGTCGAGGTGACCGTCCGGGGCGAGGCGGCCGCGCGGACGCTGCCCTGCCAGCGGGTGATCGCCGCGCTGGGGTTCCGCGCCGACCTGGGCCCGATGCGCGGCTGGGGCCTGGCGCTGGAGGACAACCGGCACATCGTCGTGGACTCCCGGATGCGCACCAGCCTGCCCCGGGTGTACGCGGCCGGCGACGTCACCGGCTACGACGGTAAGGTGCGGCTGATCAGCGTCGGGTTCGGCGAGGTGGCCACCGCGGTGAACAACGCCGCGGCCGAGCTGGACCCGGGTGCGCCGCTGTTCCCCGGCCACTCCACCGACAGCGCACCCGTCCCGGTGCCCGCGTAACCCAGGAGCCGCCCGTGCCCTACGTCATCGCCAGCCCCTGCATCGACGTCAACGACAAGGCCTGCATCGACGAGTGCCCGGTGGACTGCATCTACGAGGGGGAGCGCAAGAGCTACATCAACCCCCGGGAGTGCATCGACTGCGGGGCCTGCGAGCCGGTGTGCCCGGTCGAGGCCATCTCCCAGGACCGGCGGGTGCCGGAGGACGCGGCGCCGTTCATCGAGGACAACCGGGCGTTCTTCACCGGGGTGCTGCCCGGCCGCGAGGCGCCGATCGGCGCGCCGGGCGGCGCGCGGCTGGTCGGGCCGGTCGGCACGGACACGCCGCTGGTCGCCGGGTGGGAGGCCTGATGCTGGACGGACGGCCGCTGGTCGACGTGCACCTGCACGCGGCCCGGCTGCCCACCCTCAAGCCGGCCTGGCAGCAGTGGGCCCACGACTTCGGTGACCGGTCCGTCCTCGGCGAGGTGTACGACGCCGAGGGGACGGTCCGGCCGGCCGCGTTCGACGCCTACCTGGCCGCCCAGGGCGTTGACGTGGCCCTGCTGATGTGCGAGTACAGCCCCAAGGTGACCGGCATCCAGCCGATCGAGGACGTGCTCCCGCTGGCCAGCGGCAACCCGGCCCGGCTCAAGCTCATCGCGAACGTCAACCCGCACCTGCACTACCCGGCCGAGGAGGAACTGGAGCGCCAGCTCAGCCTGGGCGCCGTGGCGCTGAAGATCCACCCGGTGCACGCCGGCGCGCCGGTCAACGACCGCGCGCTGTACCGGTGTTACGAGATCTGCCAGGATGCGGGCGTCCCGGTCGTGGTGCACTGCGGCACCAGCACCTTCCCCGGGTCGGCCAACACCTTCGCCGACCCGATCCTGCTCGACGACGTGCTGCGCGACTTCCGCCGGCTCTCCGTGGTGCTGGCGCACGGCGGCCGGGGCTGGTGGTACGACGCGGCCGCGTTCCTGGCCCTGTCGGGCGAGCGGGTCTGGATCGAGCTGTCCGGCCTGCCGCCGTCCCGGCTGCGGGAGTACTACGCCCGGCACAACTGGGCGCGGCTGACCCGGCGGATGATCTTCGGCACCGACTGGCCGGGCGTGCCCGGCATCGCCCGGAACGCCCGCGCGGTCGCCGCGCTGTGCCCGGACGAGGAGACCGCCGGCCTGGTCCTGGCCGGCCATGCCGCGCAGGTCTACAACCTCAAGCTGCCGGGCCTGACCGCAGGGAGGGTCCGTGGAGGACGAGCAGGGCGTGCCAGCCCGGGAGCTGAGCGACGCGGAGCTGGAACGGCAGGGCGTGCAGGCGCACGCCACCCGGCACTGGGTGTTCCTGCACGGGACGGCCGGGCAGTTCCGCACGCACACCCGGCGCATGCTGGAACTGGAGCAGGAGTACCTGCGGCGGCACCCGCAGCGCACCTGGCAGGGCAGCGGCGGGGCGGACGCCACGGCGGCCGACGCGGCGCTGGCCCGGGACGCGCGCATCCGCGACCTGGTCCGCACCCTGTCGGCCGAGGTGCTCAGCCTGCTGGACGACACGGCGGCGGCGCCGGGGGAGAGCGGCCCCGCGGCCGGCCTGGCCCAGGCGCGGGCGGACCTGCTCGCCGCGTTCGCCGCCGCGCCGGGCGGCAGCATGCACAAGCTGGAGGCGCACCAGGTGGCCCGCTCGATCCTGCCGAACGGCCGGCTCGTCGCCGACCTGTACAAGCAGGACCCGCCGTTGCTGCGGGCCGAGGGGGACGACCGGGTCATCACCGAGGCCGGCCGGGCGTGGCTGGCCGGCGCATGCCCCCGGCTGATTCCCGGCCCGGCTGATTCCTGGCCGGGCTGATTGCTGGCCCGGCTGGCCGCTGTGCCGGGGCCTGGCGCCAGTCGTCTCGGGGCCGCCGCGCCGGGGCTAGCGCCAGTCGTCGATGACGTAGCGGTCGCTGACGTGGTAGCCGTCCTCGTTGGGCCGGTGCATGGCCACGCCCTGCATGACCGGCCGGAATCCGTGGCGGGTCATGGCGGTCCAGGCCCGGTCGCATCCGGCGTTCACCCCGGCCAGCAGGACCGAGGCGCCGCGGCCGGCCGCCAGCCGCCCGCACGCGTCCAGCAGCCGGCCGAACCCGTCGGCGGCCCGCGGCCCCGGCCGCACCGCGCCGAACTTGACGTAGCACGCCCCGCCGCCCGCCTCGGTCCCCGGGCCGCTGTGGCAGACCGCTGCCGCCTCCAGCCCGGCGGGGCCGTTGACCAGCACCACGTCTCCCAGCCGCTGGGCCAGTACCGTGCCGGCCTCCAGGCTCACGTCGAGGCCGGGGTACACCGCATCGGTCAGGTCCGCGACGGCCCGCAGCGCGCCGGGCCGGTCCTTCTCGGGCAGGCCGCCCAGCGTGGTCAGCCCGGCCCGGGGCACGCCGGGCGGGACGGGCCTGGACATGATCGCGGTGAGGAACCGGGGCCAGAACCCGAACTTCTGGTACAGGCCCACGTGCTTGGCGCTGTGCGCGAACGTGAACAGCCCGGTGTGCTGCGTGCCCCAGGCCGCGAACAGGTCCATGGTGGCATCGAGCAGGCGCTGCCCGATGGCCTGGTCCCAGTGCTCCGGCGTGACGGTCAGCGGGCCGAAGAATCCCACGGTGCCCCAGTTGGCCGCGAAGTTCGTCCCGGCCAGGCGGCCGCCCAGGTCGGCGGCGAACGCGGCCGCCGGGTCCGCCTTCCAGCGGGTCCGGATGAGGTCGGTGTCCCGGCCGGACCGGGCCGGGGACGGCTCGCCCAGGAAGGTGCCGAACGCCAGCCGGAAGATCCGGTCGGCCTCGTCCAGGTCGGCTGCGGCCAGCGGCCGGATCAGCACAGCGTCCTCAGTCACGGTCCCCCCGCGCTCTGGTGGCACCAGCCGCTGCCTGCGGTCCGGCTGCGTGGAAGCCTACGGAATCCCGGGCCCGGGGTGCTCACCAGGGATGTGTCTCCTGCCGCCGGCTGGGATCAGGCCGTCCGCCCGGGTGGTTCCTCGTCGGCCATGCGGTAGGCCTCGGCCGGCGCCAGGATCTCATCGGGACGGGGTGGCCTGATGCCGGCCGCGACACCGAAATCCCACAGCTCAGCGATCGACCAGACCAGCACGTCCGCGGGGACATCGGGCTCGGCGTTCACCGAGATGCGGCGGGCCAGGCCCGCCGCGTCCAGCCACACCTCGGCGGGCAGCCGGCTGAGCGAGCGGTACGGCCCGGAGGGCACGCTCACCCCGGCGGGCAGCGCCGCGTCCGCCCGCGCCAGGTCCACGGTGAGGCGGCAGCGCGTCGCAGGCACGCCGCGCACGGCCTCCGGCCCGATCTCCACGGCATCATCGCCGGCCCCGAACAGGGCGTCCAAGGGCCACAACGGATCGTTGGGCCCGCGCGGCCCGCCCGGATCCACCAGGGAGAAGCCGGTCCACCGGCCGGCCACCCGGACGTAGGCATTGGGGCCGTCGTAGAGCATCTCGCTGTGCTCGACCTGCTCGCGAAGACCCGGGTCCCCGTCATTGGCCGCCATCAGCGGCGCCGTGACCCGGTCGGTGAAGAACAGCGACTGGGACACCCGGGCCCGGCGCGCGGCCAGGTCAGCCACCCCCTCGCAGCGCCGGTCCACCGCTTCGGGCAGCGGGGACCGCATGCACCATGCGGCGAACAGCCGGGCACTGCCGGCCGCGACCGTCCGCGCGGCGGCGGCAGCCACCCGGCTGCCGATGGGTTCCGTCGTAGCGGCCATGAATTCACGGTAGTTGCGGGAACCCCGGGAAGCCATCGTGCCGGCACCAGCAAACGTGGCCGCGGCGCCCGCTTCCGCCCCGTCGCCTGGCCGCCCGCCGCGGGGCGGCTCACGGCGCGCCGCGGGGCGGCTCACGGCGCGCTGCCGGGCCGCCGGCCAGATTCGATCACCGTTGACCACCGCCGGACGCGTGGTTCATGCTCTGTTCGTGCGGGGGGCAGCAGGCGGGGCGGCCGCGGGGCAGCTCAGCCAGGTGTGGCGGGACTTCGGCGAGCAGGAATGCGGCGCCTACTCGCCTATTTACGCAGCGATCTGCCACTCGGTGGCCGGCGATCCCGAGCTGCTCGCGCTGGCCGCCGCCGCTCCTCCGAGCGGTCAGCAGCCCAACGTCCTGCTCGCGGCGGTGCACTCTCTTATCCTGGCCGGGACCACGCACCCGCTGGCCGATGTCTACGCGGGCCGGGCCGATCCGAACCTCGGGCCGGCCTTGTTTCGTGACCTGTGCCTGTCGCAGCGAGCCGACGTCAGCCAGATCCTGGCCACCCGGCACACCCAGACCAATGAGCCCGGGCGGGCTGCCTTGCTCGCCCCCGGGCTGGCCACGGCGGCTGACCTGATAGGCGAGCCGATCGCGCTGCTGGACGCCGGCTGCAGCGCGGGGCTCACCCTGCTGATCGATCGCTACCGGCTCGAGTACGGGGCGGCGGGCAGCCTCGGCCCGGCCGCCTCACCCGTGACGATCACCTGTGACCTGCGCGGGACCCAGGCCCCGCTGCGGCTGCCGGCCATCGCCGCCCGCCTGGGCCTCGACCGCTCACCCGTCGACATCACCCGCCCCGATGACGCCCGGTGGCTGCTGGCCTGCGTGTGGCCCGGCACCGGCCGGCTGGCCAGGACGGCCGCGGCCATGGACCTGGGCCGCCGGCACCCGCCGCCGGTGCTGCCCGGTGACATGGTCGACGACCTCGATGCGGCGCTCGACACCTTCGACCCGGGACTGCCGGTCGTCGTGGTGACCACCTCGGCGTTCTGGTACCTGGACCGGAGGCAACGTCAGGCCTTTCCCGCCGTCCTGGAGCGCCGGGCCCGACGCCAGCCGCTGGCCTGGCTGAGCGTGGACACAGCGGGGGTCATCGACCTCATCCCGGTCCCGCCGGCGAAGCGCCGGGCAGGCCCCTCAGCCAGCGTCATGGGGCTCGTCACCTTCGGATCCGGGCCGCCCGCCGGCCGCGCCCTGGCGCTCTGCCACCCGCACGGAGCCTGGATGGAATGGGTGGCCGCCGCCTGAGGCAGGCCCCGTCCGGTCCCCGCGCCACCTTGTGCTCCGTCAGCGTGGAGGCGTGGTCAGCGGCGGGGATCGTGCCTTTCCTTCGGTGCCGTGGCTCGTGATATGGCCCGGTGGCCGCCGGTGACCGGCATGTCCCTGGCGCCAGCCTGTCCGACGTGCCGATGCGGACGGCCAGGTGCGGGGCGGTGGACCGGGGCGCCCGGGCCCTCGGCCAGCACATGGCAGCCCCGGCCCGAAGCGCCGCCGGCACCACATGTACTCCTTCGCGCGGACGATGGGAACCGATGGCCGTCCGATTCCAGCTGGTGAGCGCCTGCGCCGACCAGGAACCGCTGCCACGCTTCGTCCGCCACCCGGGGTTCAGCTTGAGGTAGACCCGGCTGGTTTCTCCACCTGGGAGGTCTACTGCCGCGACGGTGGGGTGCCGGAGGCCGAACTGGTGAACCGGTGCGGGCTGCCGCCCGGTGGCGGCGGTGCCGCGCAGCGCGTTCTACGTGGTGCCCGCGACCAGGGGAGGGCATAGAACACTTCTCGGTCGCGTGCAAGCCCCGAGGGCAACGAGTTCGACATCAACGTCCGCCGCCACTGCCCAGCATAGAAGCCGGGACCGGCGCGCCGCTGCCTCGCCTCGTCTGGACGCAGCACGTATCCGCTGGCAGTGTGAATACCGGGCCCGAGCGGACTGGCCCGCTGGGGAGGTGCTGCAGGCGTGGAGCAGTTCCGTGACAACGACCCGGCCTACCTGGGCTGGGTGGCCGCGCACGCCGACGGCTACGTCATCAATATCCAGCGGAGCATGAACCCGGCCGACGCCCGCCTGCACCATGCCCACTGCTACACGATCAACGGTGAGCCGCCGCGCGGGCGGGCGTGGACCGGGCCCTACGTCAAGATCTGCTCGGCGTCGATGGACGAGCTCGACCGGTGGGCGCGAGCAGAAACCAGCTCCGACATCCGGCGCTGCGGCGTTTGCCAGCCCCCCGGCGCATCGAATGCGGCACCCGCGGCTCGCGGCAAGGGGCGGCACCGCCGGCCAAGGCGATCATGAGCGCGGGCATTCACTCAGCCGGCGCGCTGACCGGCGCGCTGACCGGGGCGGGCCCGGGGGCGGCCCGCGCCCGGCCGCGGATCAGCAGCGGGGCGAGCAGCAGGGACACGGCGATCGCGGTGGCGTGGCCGACCGCGGCGACCTGCAGCGTGCTCAGCCCGCCGAAGATGTCCCCGGCCACCACGAGGAGGGTCAGGCAGACGCCGGCCGCGATCCGGGCCGGCCAGGTGCCGAACAGCACCGCCGCCACGATCGCGGACACGACGACGTAGGACGGGCCGACGTCCATGATCCGGTCGTCGGCGGCCGGCAGCAGCCCGTGCCCGATGCGGTACGCCACGATGCCCTCGCTGACCAGCGTGCCGACCACCTGCCCGGCCGCCACGACCAGCGCGGTCCGCGCGTTGCCCAGGGCCCGGTTGGCGCCGAACATGGCCAGCGCGATCAGCGGCACCCAGGTCAGGAAGCCCCCGTCCGGCAGGAAGGCGGACGCGACCAGCGAGCCCGCCGGGTCATGGCGCAGATTCTGCACGTCGGTGCTGGCCCACCACAGCAGCGCGGACTGGCGGCTGGCCGGCAGCGCCACGCTGGCCGCCCAGGCCACGCCGAAGCCGGCCAGGAACAGCCACGTGACGGCGTACCGGCGCAGCATGGCCCGGCACCGGGCCCGCGCGCCCGCCCGGCCGGCCAGCCATGCGCGCCTGTCCATGCTGCCCAGGCTAAGCGGCCCGTGCGGGCCCGGGTACCTTCCTGCCCAACGGCCCGTCCGCCGCGCTCCCGCCACCAGGTCCGGGCCCGTCAGGCCCGGTCACCCGGGCCCACGGACTGGCCGGTGACCGGAGCGGTGCCCGGGACGTCGCGCAGCGCCGGCCCGACGCGGGCCGGCAGGCGGGCGGCCAGGGCCAGCCCCGGCAGGGCCAGGACCGAGATGGCGGCCAGCGCGACATAGGGGTTGCCGATGACCGCCTGGATGATCACGACGAACAGCACCCCGCCCAGGTTCCCGGCCAGCAGCAGGAACCCGGCGGCGGTGCCCGCCCGTTCCGGCCCGGCGTGCAGTTCCGACCAG
Source organism: uncultured Actinomycetes bacterium (assembly GCA_963840195.1). Taxonomy (GTDB): domain Bacteria; phylum Actinomycetota; class Actinomycetes; order Streptosporangiales; family Streptosporangiaceae; genus RYN-230. The sequence goes on along the minus strand of CAWIYD010000025.1, from coordinate 75,803 downwards.
TCCAGCGACACCGGCAGGCCGGCCAGCAGCACGAAGCCTTCCACGGCCAGCGCGCAGCCGGCGAACAGGACGCCGGGCACCGCGGCGATGGCCACGAACACGACCGCGGTGACCGCGGTCGTGACGAGCAGCATGGTGCGCCGCCGGTCGCGCCGGGCCACCGTGCCGGGCAGCACCGCCGCGCCCGCGATCCCGGCCACGGTCATGATCGCGATCAGCGTGCCGCTCGCGCCGCCGTGCCCGAAGTGGCCCAGGATCGCGTCCAGCCAGGTCGCTACCGCGTTGAACACGCCCACGCCGATGAACAGCAGCCCGGCCAGCAGCCACATGACCCGGTCCCGGCGCAGCCAGCGCAGCGAGATGGCCACGGGGGAGTCCGCCGCGAAGGCCGCGGGCACCCGGACCGCCACCAGCACGCAGGCCGCGCCGGCCACCGCCACGACCGCCTGAACCAGCAGCAGCAGCCGCAGGCCGCCGGCCTGCTGCAGCGGGCCGCCGGTCAGCGCGGCCGCGAGGATCCCGCAGAACTGCGCGGCGCTGGCCACCGAGATGGCCGCGGTGCGCTGGGACGCCGGGAAGTACCGGGCCGCCACCTTGGTGGTCGCGTTCAGCACCAGCGGCTGCCCGGCCGACAGGACCACCTGGCCGGCCAGGATCCAGGCGTAGGAGGCGGGCCCGGCCAGCCGCAGCAGTGCCCCGCCCGCGGTGAGCAGTGCCCCGGCCGACAGGGCCCGCCCGAACCGCCGGTCCAGCCAGCGGCCCGTGGGCAGCGCCAGCAGCACGTACATCAGCGGGTTGATGACGGCCAGGTCGCCGATGGCGCCCTCGGACACCCCGAGGGCGTGATGCGCCTGGGTGGTGATCGGGGCGAACGTCAGCCACAGCAGCTGGGTGCACGCCACCAGCAGGCTGAAGCCGCCCAGTACCAGCCAGCGGCTCCGCCGGGGGACGGCGGGGTTCTCCTCGGCCATGGCCGCCTCGGTCATGCCAGCCTCCCGGCCACGGGCCGGATACCGGCACGACCTCCCGGTCCCGCCCCCGCCACCCGCGCGGGGCCAGGCCCGGATTGCATGCGAGCACCCTAACGCCCCAGTCCCGAATGCGGAAGGTGCCCGGACTCCGGCCGCCTGGCCGCGCTACCGCGCCGAGAGCCGCCCCTCAGGGGGGCCCGCCGTGACGGCGTCAGGACGGGTCACCGGCACCGGCACCGCGCCGGTGCCCGGCTCCGATGGGCCCGGTCCCGATGGGCCCGGCGGCCCGGGCGGACGCGGCGGCTGCCCGCGCGGGGCGCCGCGATTGCGGCGCGGACGGCGGCGGGTGATCACGCTGATCAGGCTGGCCAGGACGAGGATGCCGCCGATCAGGGCCAGGCCGCCCCACCAGCTCGAGCGCAGCCAGGGCAGCACATGCGCCGGCACCAGCCCGGTGCTGCCCCGCTGCGCGGTACCCCAACCTTGGTGCGGACCCAGGACAGGGTGAGCGAGCCGGCCAGGGCCAGCGCCGTGATGCCGGCCAGCGCGCCGAGCAGGCCCCGGTGGATTCCCCACGCCCCCATGGCCATCAGGTACAGCCCGGCCAGCGCGAGCGCCGTGCCGGTCACGCCGACGACGATCATGCCCTGGGTGGCCAGCACCCCGCCGATGACGGTGAGCACCAGGCCCAGCAGCAGCATCCACCATGCCCGGCCGCCGGTGGCCTTGGCGGCCAGGTACCCGGTCCTGGTCACGGTGCGGGCCGAGGCCAGGACCGGCCGGACCGCGCCCGGCACCTCCGGCGCGGACGAGACCGCCGCGGTGGCCACGGCCGCCGCCTTGGTGGCCAGCTTGGCGAACGTGGGGGTGCGCAGGTCGGCGGCCAGCGACTCCCCCCGGACCGGGCACAGCGCGAGCTTCCCGGCGAACTCCGCGGGTGGCTTGTCCTTCTCGTGCATGGTGAGCACCTCACTGGCCCAGCCGTTGGTGAGCGGGTGGCCGGCGTCGGCATTCATCTGCTGGGCGATGGCGGGCAGCTCATCGGCGGCGATCAGGTCCTGCCAGGCCTGGGCGAGGAACAGGGCCGAGTTGGGCAGGCTGACCGGGATGGGCGCCTCCGGCTGGTCCAGGAAGCGCAGGTCGGCTGCGAGGCAGTCGCCGTCCAGGCCGCTGGGAATGCCCAGGGTGTCCCGCAGCAGCGCGGCGAAGTTGGCTGCCCGCGTGCCCGCCTCCCACTGGTAGTAGTCCTCCACGACGGCCAGGATGCGGCGCGGGTCGAGCAGGATGTGCACCAGCCACCCGCTGCCGTCCAGCCGGCCCCACATCCAGTCCCAGGCCCGCCACGAGCTCTGGTAGAAGGCCGCGAAGTGGTGCAGTTCCACGCCACGCAGCTTGCTGACCGTGTCGAGCTGGCCCGCGGGGGCCAGCAGCGTCCGCGTGTTGGCGCTGACCTGGACGAACTCCACGGGCTGGTCCACCTCGGGCTGGCTGGGTTCCAGCGCCCGCTCGGCGATGACCAGGCTGAGCAGGCGGTCAGCCAGCTCCTCCGGCTCCAGCGCCGCGCCGAGATAACCCAGGTAGCCCTGGATGGCGCCGGAGGCGGCCTGGCGTGACGGGCGGCCATCCAGGCTGGCCGGCGTGGCCGGGCTGGCCAGCCCGTTCAGCTCCGTCAGCAGCGGGCCCATCGCGGCGGCCAGGCTTGATCCAGGCGGCCCGGACCGGGCTCCCGGGCCCGGCCGGCCCGATCAGCAACCGCTGGCGCTCAGCATCCGCCAGCTGGCGGGCCACCGCCATCAGGTCGGGCACCGGGTGGCCGCCGGCCGCATCGGCCAGCTGGCCCGCCACGTCCGTGGCGCTCGTCCCCGGCCGCGGGAGGAGGCGGGTAAGCGGCCTCGAGCTGGGCCCGGTGGCTGGCTAGTGCCTTCCGCTGGATTGAGCTCGGTCGCACGCCTCGTATCCCGAGATGGACCAGGTGGATGGCGGTGGCCCGGGCCGCGTGGAAGACGGGCAGGCCGAACGCGGCGGCCCGGTCGAACGGGTCGGCGGCCGCCTGCCAGCAGGCCTCGGCAGCGTACGCCGCGTCTGCGGGCCGCTGGCCGTCCGGCCGGCCGCTGGCCGTTCGCGGGCAGCCCGCCGTCCGCCCAGCCGCGGCCGGCCGCCAGCCCGTGCCGAGGATGCGGGCCATCTCGGCGCGCCAGCCGTTGCTCGGGCGGTTCCGCGTCCTCAGCCAGCTCGCTCACCCAGGGAGCGGGCAGCGGCATCGTGGACAGCTCGCGCATCAGCTGGTCCAGCACCGGCTGGGCCAGGCCCGCGCCCTGCTGCCGCTCGTAATCCCCGAGCAGGCCGCCGGTCACCAGGCCGTGGCCCGCCGGGCAGCCGTGACCCCATGTCCGCCAGGTAGCCGCGGAGCTGGTACCGGCCCCTGCAGCCGGTCATTGTGGCTGCGCACCGCCTGCAGGTCGGTCGCGATCGACTGGGACAGCTGCGCGCCCAGATCCTGCTTGAGCGCCCCGGCCATCGTCGGCGGCCGCCCCCAGGTGTCCGGCTCGGGCACGGCGGCGGGCCGCGATGTGCCCCCGCCGTCGGGCACGACAAACGCCAGTACCCGCCGCACCTGGCCCTGGGCGGGCTGGGCGAACACCTGGTCGAGTAGCGGGGTCAGCGGCCGGTTGGCCAGCAGGCCCCCGTCGGCCGCCCAGTGACTGCGGGTCATGTTCGCGAAGCCGGCCATGTCGGGGCGGCGCGGGGATGCCCCCGGCCGCGCCGACCTGCGCGTGGATGGGCACGAATGAAGGCTCGAAGGCGGCCGGGAACGACGCGCTGCACCGGGCGGCCAGGGCCAGCGCGCCCAGTGACGGCTGTCCCGTTTTCCGGCGCTAGCGCCTCCTGGCCGAAGGTGAACAGCCCATGGTTGTCGACGTCGGGCACCAGGGTCCCGTAGTCGTCGGTGAACCGGCTCGTCTCCCCGGACATCATCGTGGTGGTGATGAAGACCGTGGTCCTGGGGCCTGATCGGGCGGCCGCAGCGACGGATCGTGCCGGCCGTTGTCATACAGGCTGCTGATGCCCTGCTCCAGCCCGGTGAACAAGACCTTGTCGCCCTGCATCAGCGAGGGCGGGTTCTTCTCCCCGGGATCGCGCAGCAGGGTGTCCATGGATCCCGTGGTGAGCCACAAGTCGCGCAGGCCTGGCCAGGTCCACCCCGGCCGCACTGGACAGGCCGAGCAGGGCCGCGTTGATGCCGCCCGCGCTCGTGCCCGACAGCACGTCCACGGTCACCCGGACGTCCAGCACCTGCAGCAGCTTCCGGTACAGCTCACGGCACCGGCCGTCCCAGTCCGTGGCGCCGGCGCTGGACGGGTCCGGGCCCTGGGCCGCGTTGACCCGGGCGTTGCTGGCCTGCTGCAGCAGGTTCACCTCGCGGGCGACCCCGCCCATCCAGACGGCCAGGCTCACCCCGCCTGACATGGTGACGGCGAACCGGACGTCCTGGGTCAGGTCGCTGACCGGGAGGTACCCGGCCGGCGGCCCAGTCTGGAGATTCACTGCACCCTCGGCGGATTCAGGTGACCTTGCGGAGCGTGGCCACGGAGACGTGCGGCCAGCTGAGGCCCAGGAAGTTCAGCAGCACGGTCTGGGTGTACTGCAGTTGCAGGAAATTCCGGTCGCCGTATTCCACCTTCTCGATCCAGAAGATGGCGCTGAACTGGGCCACGCTCGCGTTCGGCCCGAGGAACGGGATGTCCTCCGCGCCGCCGAAGGTGGTGATGCCCGCGGGTGGCACCGAGGAGACGGTCAGCACCACCGTCTCGGTGATCTTCTGGTCGGCGATGTCCTGGACCAGCATCGAGTTCGGGTCCGTCACCATGGCCTGCGTCACCCCGCCCGGGGTGGGCGTGGTGCGGAACTGGTTCGGCTGGGCCAGGTTGTATTCCGGGAACGGGTTGGCTGTCCCGGGGGCCGGCTCCGGCTGCCCGACCTGGAACGGCACCGTGTTGGCCGGGCGGATCTGCGGCCCCCCGCCCAGCTCGAGGAAGTGGCCCTGCGCCCAGGACCGCCGTGCCGTGCGGGATCGTCGCCAGGCGCGCCACCGTGGCCGGCTGCGGCGGCGCGGTCGTGGCCGGGACGTTGAGCCACAGCCCGGGCTCGATGTGAATGGCGCCGCCGGTCGCGTGATCACTGATCTGCTGCAGGTAATGCAGGCCGAACAGCTCGATGTCGTCCTGCTCCGAGCCGCGGTTGGGGATGGCGCCGCCTATCGGCTGTCAGGGCCAGGTGCTCGTCCGTCGGGTTCAGCTCGAGGAAGATGTCATTGCCGCCCTGGTGGTCCGGCCGGGCGATCAGGTTGAAACCGTGCCCCATCCACGTTCCCGGAAGCTCGCCGAGCGGGCCGAGTTGCTGGAACCGGGTCAGCGTGGGGGATGCGGCACGGAAGTCCGGCGGCGCAATCGTCATGAGCTCATTCCTTTCACGGCACGGCGGTAGCAAGCGGGGAGCCTAGCGCCGGGCGTGAAAGCTGATATCGAGGAGAATACGTACCCCGCATACGTATCTGCGCGGGGCCGTGCTGCGTAGCCGCGGTATGCGGGTGACGCGGGTTAATCGCCGGGATGAACTGGGCCTTTGGCCACCGGCGGGATGGGCGGGGTTCCGGCCTGGCCAGCGCGGCCTGGGTGCGCGCGGGAGGACCGCAAAAGGCTATTGACGGCCCTATGGCCGGAACACATTATCGGTAGCGAGCCGGGATTCAGGTGCGCCTGGTGCCCGGCTCGGCTCAGGGGTCTTAACGGCAGACGGGGAGCCGTTCCGGGGCTCGCGTGCGGAGCCCGCTGATCCCTGTACCGGATGCTGGGGGGTTCGGGCCGTGGGAACTGGATGGCCGGTACGCGATGGCCGGGCGTGGCCGCCCGGTTTACCGCTGCCGTTGACCTCCCTGGTCGGCCGGGACCGGGACGTGACGGAGGTGACCGGGCACCTGGCGGCGAGCCGGCTGGTGACCCTGGTCGGTGCCGGGGGAGTGGGCAAGACCCGGCTGGCGATCGAGGGAGCCGCCGTGGCGGCGCCCGGGTTCGCGGACGGCGTGAACCTGGTCGATCTGAGCGGGGTACCCGACCCGGACCTGGTCTGGGCGGCGGTGGCCCGGGCGGCCGGGGTCGAGGAACGAGCCGGCGCCGACCTGGCGCAGCGCCTGATCCGGGTGCTCCGCCCGCAGCGCCGGCTGCTCGTGCTGGACAACTGCGAGCACCTGCTGGCCGCGTCCGCGCTGCTGGCCACCAGGCTGCTCGGCTGCTGCCCGGACCTGCGGATCCTGGCCACCAGCCGGGAGGGCCTGGGGGTGCCCGGGGAGGTTACCTGGCGGGTGCCCTCACTCCGCTTCCCGCGCGCCGGACGAGGTGCCCTCCCTGGCCGGGCTGGACAGCTTCGGGGCCATGGCCCTGTTCGCGGACCGCGCCCGTGCCGCCCGCCCGGCCTGGGCGTCGAGGCCGCTGACATCGAGCCGATGCGTTCCATCTGCGCCCGCCTCGACGGCATCCCGCTGGCGCTGGAACTCGCGGCCGCCCGGGCGTCCGCGCTGAGCATCAGGGAGATCGCCGACCACCTCGATGACCGGTTCACCCTGCTCAGCCGGGCCTGCGGCGGCCCCGCCCGGCATCAGACGCTGCGGGCCTCGGTGGACTGGAGTCACCAGCTGCTCGGCGAGCCGGAGCGGGTCCTGTTCCGGCGGCTGGCCGTCTTCGCCGGGGGGTGGTCGCTGGACGCCGCCGGGCGGTGGGGGCCGGCTCGCCGCTCGGTCCCCGCGAGGTTCCCCGGCTGCTGGCGGGCCTGGTGGACAAGTCGCTGGCCCAGGCCAAGGCGACCGCCACCGGAACCCGCTACCGGCTGCAGCAGGCGATCCGGGCCTACGCCCGCGAGCAGCTGGCCAGCTCGGGTGAGATGGACGACGTCCAGGCCAGGCACGGCGCGTACTTCGCGCGCCTGGGGGAGCAGGCGGCGCGCAGGCTCAACGGCCCGGACCAGGCTGCCTGGGCCACCCGGCTGGACCAGGAGCAGGCCAACCTGCGGGCCGCGTGGCTGTGGTCGGCCGCGGATCCGGCCCGGGCGGTGACCGGGCTCACGATGGTCTCCGGCTTGTGGGAGTACTGGCTGATCCGCGGCCTGCTCGACCAGGGTGCCGCCTGGCTGGAGGACGCCCTGCAGCGGGCCGCCGGGCCCGCCGGGGTGCGGGCCGATGCGCTGGCCGGGCTGGCCGTCATCACCTGCCTGCGCGGTGACGTGCAGCAGGGCGGCGACTTGTTCGCCGCCAGCATCACCCTGCACGAGCAGGCGGGGAACTGGGCGGGCCACTCGCGGGCCCTGGCGCTGCTGGGGTTCTGGCGGGCGAACCAGGGTGATCAGGCGGGTTCGGCCGACGCGCTGGACCGGGCCATGCTGTCGGCCGGGATGTCCCGTGACCCTTACTTCGCCGCCTTCACCCTGCTCATGGCGGGCATGGCCGCGCTGCTGACCGGCAGCATCCCGCTCGCCCGGGCCCGGGCGGCCGAGAGCGGCCGGTTGTTCGCGGACATCGGCGGCCGCCGGGGGGCCGGCTACGCCCGGTGCGTTATCGCCGACTGCCTCATCCACGAGGGGGCGCCGGCCGAGGGCCTGGTGCTCCTGCGGGAATGCATCACCGACTTCGAGGCCCTGCTGGACCGGTGGGGCCTGCTGGTCGGCACGTGCTCGGCCGCGCTGGCCCACGCCGCGCTGGGCGACTGGGGCCAGGCGGCGTTCGCGCTGGGCGTGGCCGACAGCATGAGCGAGCGGATCGGCGGCCGTCCCTTCCCGGGCGTGCAGGCCGCCATCGACGCGGTGACGGAGAAGACGGCGGCCGCGCTGGGGACCTCCGCGGTCATGGTGCGCCGGGCGGGCCGGGCGGCGGGCCGGGGTGACCGGATCGCCGCCGCTCTCGGGCTGGCCGGGCCGGCCGAACCCCCGCCCGCGCCGGATGACCTGCCGCTCACCCGGCGCGAGAGCGAGATCACGCAGCTGATCGCCACCGGCCTGACCAACCGGCAGATCGCCGAGCGGCTCGTCATCGCCCAGCGGACCGTCGACACCCACGTCGGCCACATCCTGGCCAAGCTCGGCTGCAGTAACCGGTCGCAGGCCGCCGCGCTGGTCGGCGCCCGGCAGGCGCCGTCGCCTACCCCGGTGAGGGTGGTCAGCGGATACGCAGCGGCAGGGTGCGCGGCCCGCGGATCTGGCCCGCGGCCCAGGTCACCGCGGCCGGGTCGGCCAGGCTGAACTCACCGGTCCGCTCCAGCCAGACCTCCAGGGCCACCCGGAGTTCCATCCGCGCCAGGTGCGAGCCGACGCAGCGGTGGATGCCGAGGCCGAACGCGGCGTGCCGGTTGGCCTCGCGGTCGATGACAACCTCGCCGGCCCGGTCGAACTGCGCCGGGTCCCGGTTGGCCGCCGGGAACGACAGCAGGATCCAGTCGTCGGCCTTCATGTCGGCGCCGCGCCAGTGCATGTCCTGCCTTCACCAGCCGCGCCATGGTGACCGGCGCGTAGGCGCGCAGGAACTCCTCGACCGCGGCCGGCAGCAGCCCGGGCTGCGCGGCCAGCCGCCGCCGGTCTTCCGGGGCGCGGGCCAGGTGCCACAGCGAGACGCCGATCGCGCTCCAGGTCGTGTCGATGCCCGCGATGAGCAGCAGCGCCATCGTGCCGACGACGTGCGACGGGTCGAGCTTCTGGCCGAAGATCTCGGCGTCCAGCAGGTAGCTGGTGAGGTCGTCACGCGGGTGGTCCAGGTGGTCGTCGACCTGCGCGAGCAGGTAGTCGAACAGCCGGGAGACCCGGGTTTCCCGCTCCTGCGGCGGCAGGTTGATGCCTTCCAGCAGGTCGCCGACGAACTCGCGGAACTGGGGGCCGTCCTCCGGGGGGAAGCCCAGCAGGCCGGCGATGACCCGCACCGGGATGTGCTGCGCGTAGTCGCGCGCCGCGTCCACCACGCCCGCGTCGCCGAACCCGTCCAGCAGAGCGTGGCAGAACGCCCGCGTCGCCGGTTCCTGCCTGGTCACGGCGGCCTTGGTGAACGCGGGCAGCAGCAGCTTCCGGGCGTGGTGGTGGAACGGCGGGTCGGAGGAGATGGGCGGCGAGCCGCCGATGGGGGCCAGCTCACGGGGCGGCCGGAGGTTGCCCACGATGATGGACCGCGAGGAGAAGCGGCCGGTGTCGTAGGCGATCGCCGCGACGTCCGCGTAGCGGGTCGGCAGCCAGGCGCCGCCGAACCGCCGGGTGTGCGCGATCGGGCAGCGCTGCCGCAGGTCATCCTGGATCGGGTAGGGGTCGGCGGACCACTCCGGCTCGAGGTGGGAGAAGTCGGTGGCCCAGTCCGTGACCGGGCCGGTGATGATCTCGCTGCGGGTGCCGGCGGGCTCGTCGTCACGCGGGTCCCGGAATTCGGCCCGCGAACCGGTCGCCGGCGGCCATGTCACGCTTCCCCGGTGACGTCGATGGCACGTTCCGGGCAGTTCAGCGCCGCGAGCCGGGCCGGCCCCTCCCGGCCCGGCGGCACGGTCCCGTCACCCAGGACCGTCCCGTAGCCCTCATCGTCGTCGCCGAACAGGGCGGGGGCCAGGTCATAGCAGCGGCCGTGCCCCTGGCACCGCCCGGAGTCGATCGCTACCTTCACCGCGCCGCCGCCCCTGGAGTGCGCCCCATGGCCCGAGTTAAACGAACGTCCCGGTGATCCGTCAACGCGCTCATCCTCCCCCCGGGGCGGCCAGGACCGCGGCGCCGTCCTGCTGCGGCGGCCGGTCGGTGGCGACCAGGGTGGTGGTGACCTGCCCGAGCAGCCGGCGCAGGTCCGGGTGCTTGTCCGGCTCCCACCCGGTCATCAGCCGGTCGATCCCGGCCTCCCGGGCGCGGTCCAGGCGGCGGGCGGCCTGCTCGCCCAGCGGGGTGAGCGCCACGGTAGCCCCCGGGCCCGCGCCGTCACCGGCGGCGCGCGGCCATCGTCGGCGACGGTGGCCATACCCGGCGTCGGTGAGCTCGGTGAGCCGCTCCGCGAGCTCGCCGGTGCCGATGCCGAGCTGCCCGGCCAGCGCGGCCTCGGTGACCGGGGCGTGGTCGGCGACCCGGTACAGCAGCCAGCAGCCCCGCGGGCTGACCCGGACCCGGGCCTCGTCGGCCAGGTTCCGGTAGATCTCGCCCCGGCGCTCCCGCCCGAACAGCGTGATCAGGGCGCGTTCCATCTCCTGGGCCGAGTCGCGGGTGCACGGCACCGACGTGGGGGCGGTGCTGTCGGCCCGGTCCACCGCCCGGGTGGTGTCCCGCAGCGGCACCTCCTTGAGCAGGAACGACAGGGCGAACGCCAGCGCCCCGACCGGCGTCGCGACCAGGAACACCGTGTGCAGCGCCTGGGCAGTACCCGTCGACGAAGCCGGCCCGGGCCGCCGGGGGCAGGTGCGCCAGCACGGCCGGGCTGGCCCCGCTGGACGCGCTGATCCCGGCCGGCAGCCTGGCCCCGTGCAGCGCGCGGGCCAGGTCGCCGGGCAGCACGTTGGCGAACACGGCACCGAAGACCGAGGTGCCGAACGACCCGCCGATGGACCGGAAGAACGTGGTCCCCGAGGTGGCGGCGCCGAGGTCCTCGTAGCCGACGGCGTTCTGCACCGCGATGACCAGCACCTGCATCGAGGCGCCGATGCCCGACGCCGAGGATGAACAGGTACAGCGACACCAGCCAGAAGCTCGTGCTCACCCCCACCCTGGACAGCAGGAACAGCCCGGCCGTCATCACCGCGGTGCCCATGACCGGGAAGATCTTGTACCGGCCCCACCGGCTGACCAGCTGGCCGGTGCCGATCGAGGTGAGCAGCAGGCCGAGCATCATGGGCAGCAGCCGCAGCCCGGACAGGGTCGGCGAGACGCCCCGGACCACCTGCATGTACTGGGGCAGGTAGGCCAGGGCGCCGAACATGGCGAAGCCGACCACGAAGCCGACCACGCTGGCCGAGGAGAACACCCGGTTACCGAACAGGTGCAGCGGCAGGACCGGCTCCGCGGCCCGCCGCTCGGCGACCACGAAGCCGGCCACGAAGACGGCGGCCAGCACGCCGAGGACGATGATCGGGAAGGATCCCCACGGGTAGGTGGTGCCGCCCAGCGAGGTCAGCAGCACCAGGCAGGTGGCGGCCGACCCGATCATGATCGTGCCCAGGTAGTCGATCTGGTGGCGGGCCGAGCCGAGCCGCCCGGGCAGCACCACGGCCGTCACCACCAGGGCGACCAGGCCGATCGGCAGGTTGATGTAGAACACCCACCGCCAGGACAGGTTGTCCACGAAGAAGCCGCCGATCAGCGGGCCCAGCACGCTGGCCACCCCGAAGGTGGCCCCGAAGATGCCCTGGTAGCGGCCCCGCTCCCGGGGCGGGACGACGTCCCCGACGATGGTCTGCGCGCCGACCAGCAGGCCGCCGCCGCCCAGCCCCTGCACCGCGCGGAAGGCGATCAGCTGGATGAGCGTGTGGGCGAACCCGGACGCCGCGGAGCCGATCAGGAAGATGACGATGGAGGCCTGGAAGAACTGCTTCCGGCCGTACATGTCGCCGAGCTTGCCCCACAGCGGCGTGGACACCGTCGAGGCCAGCAGGTAGGCCGTGACGATCCACGACAGGTGGGACAGCCCGTGCAGGTCACCGGCGATGGTGGGCAGCGCGGTCGCGACGATCGTCTGGTCCAGCGCGGCCAGCAGCATGCCCAGCAGCAGGGCCCCGATGATCACCAGCACCCGGCGCTGATCCATGCGCCGCCGGCTGCGGCCCCGGCACCGTCGCGGTTCCCGAACCGGTGGCCATCCGCGATCACCCCGTCCCCGCTCCTCGTTCGACGGTGTGCTACCCACCTAGCGGCCGGGGATCACCCGGAAAAACTGGAATCGGGCAATGACACCGGGTTACGGTGATCTCGTGGAAGGCGGCCGCGATGACGAGGAGGCGCCGCCGTTCCGGGACATCGTCCGGTCGCGCCGGCAGGTAGCCGAGGTCGCGGTCCGCGCCATGGAGGCGCAGCGGCGGGCCGCGGCGAAGAGCCTGGACGACGACGCCGAGCCAGGGGAGCGGCAGCCGGCCGCCCGGGACGCCGACTTTTACGACGGCGTGGTCATGACCGTGGGCTGGGCCCGCGGGGACCGGGCCGAGGCCCCGATCACCCGGGCGCAGCCCGCCGAGGTGACCGCCCGCGCGCTGCAACTGGAGCGGGTCTACGCTGAGGACGTCGTCGAGCAGGGCAGCGACCGGTGGACGGCGGACTGGCTGCCGCCGCGCTGGTACGGGGAGGGTGTCCGGCGGGCCATCTCCTGGCTTCTCGGCGACGAGGCCACGCCGCCGGTGCCCAGGCTGATGGAGACTGGTGAACCTCAGTAGCTACCGCGTCCAGCGCGCCCTCGGCCTTCCCCCGCCCCTCACCCGGAACCTGACCGTCGACCGGGACATCCGCGTCCCGATGCCCGACGGCGTCCAGCTTGCTGGCCGACCGGTGGTACCCGCGGGACGCCGGGGGCCCGCTGCCCACCGTGCTGATCCGCTCGCCGTACGGGCGGCGCGGCATGGAAGGCGCGATGAACGCCCGGCCGCTGGCCGAGCGGGGCTTCCAGGTGCTGCTGCAGAGCTGCCGGGGCACGTTCGGGTCCGGCGGCGTGTTCGACCCGATGCGGTGTGAGCGCGAGGACGGCCTGGCCACCCTGGAATGGCTGGTGAAGCAGCCCTGGGCCGGCCGGGCGGTCGTGCTGTACGGCAACAGCTACCTGGGGTACGCCCAGTGGGCCGTGGCCGACCGCCTGCCGCCCGAGGTCGCGGCGATGATCCCGCACGTGACCGAGTCGGCGCTGACGCTGGATTTCCTGCGCGCTGACGCCTTCTCGCTGGAGACGCCGTTCGGCTGGGGCGTCATGCTCGCGGAGCAGGAGGGCCCGCTGGCGGTCCTCCGCCAGCGCTCCCAGGTCCGCCGGACGCAGCGCGCGCTGCGCGCCCTGCCGCTCGGCCAGGCGGACGTCGCCGCCACCGGCCGCCGGTCGGCCTACATCCAGGACATCCTGGCCTGCGACGCCGGTTCCCCGCGCTGGGCCGGGATCGATCACCGGCACCGGGTGGCGGCCGTCACGGTGCCGGTCAGCTCGGTCGGCGGCTGGTACGACGTCTTCCTGCCCGGCCAGCTCCGCGACTTCGCGGCGCTCCAGGCGGCGGGCCGGCCGGCCCGGCTGACGATCGGGCCGTGGACGCACACCTCCCCGGGCATGCTCCGGATGTCGGTGGCCGAGGCCACCGGGTTCGGGCTGGCGCTGGCCCGCGGCGAGCCACTGCCGCCGCGCGCCCCGGTCCGCCTGTTCGTGATGGGCGAGGAAGCCTGGCGGGACTTCGGCTGCTGGCCGCCGCCGGGGTTCCCGCCCCGGCGGCTGCACCTCCAGCCGGGCGGCGTGCTGGGCGGCGATCCGCCCGGCGAGTCCGCCCCCGACCGGTACCGCTACGACCCGGCCGACCCCACGCCCGCGGCCGGCGGTCCCCGGCTGGCCGGGCCGGCCGGGCGCGTCGACAACGCGGACCTGGAGGGCCGCCCCGACGTGCTGACCTACACCACGGCGCCGCTCGGCCGGGCGGCCGACGTGATCGGCGAGGTCAGCGCCGAGATCTGGTTCCGGTCCAGCCTCCGCTACGCGGACGTCTTCGTCCGGCTGTGCGATGTGCACCCCGACGGCCGGTCCTCCAACGTCTGCGACGGCCTGGTCAGCCTGTCCGGCGCCGACCGCGCTGTGCCGCGCGGCCGTCCGGCTGTGGCCCACGGCGTACCGGTTCCGGCCCGGCCACCGCATCCGGGTCCAGGTGTCCAGCGGCGCCTTCCCGCGCTACGCGCGCAACCCCGGCACGGGCGAGCCGCGGGCTACCGCGGCCACGCTCCGCGCGGCCGCCCAGGAGGTGTACCACGACCCGGCCCGCCCGTCGGCCATCCTGCTGCCGCTGGCGGCCCCGGCCTAGCGCCCGAGCTGCCGGTATCGCTCCTCGGTGGCGTCCTTCTGCGGCTTCCACCACCACTCGTTGTGCCGGTACCACTCGATGGTGGCGGCCAGCCCGGCCCGGAAGTCGCCGTAGCGCGGCTGCCAGCCCAGCTCCGTCCGGATCTTGGTGGAGTCGTTGGAGTAACGCAGGTCATGGCCGGGCCGGTCGCGCACGTGATCGAAGCCGTCCGGGTCGGCGTCCATCAGCTCCAGGATGAGGCCGAGGATCTCCCGGTTGCTGCGCTCGTCGCCCGAGCCGATCAGGTACGTCTCGCCGATCCGGCCGGATTCCAGGATGAGGTGGACCGCCGCGTTGTGGTCGTCCACGTGGGTCCACTCCCGGACGTTCTCGCCCGCCCCGTACAGCCTCGGGCGCTGCCCGGCCAGGATGTTGGTCACCTGGCGCGGGATGAACTTCTCGACGTGCTGGTACGGGCCGTAGTTGTTCGCGCAGTTGGAGATCGTCGCCTGGACGCCGTAGGACCGCACCCAGGCCCGGACCAGCATGTCCGAGCTGGCCTTGGTGGCCGAGTAGGGGCTGGACGGGTCGTAGGCGGTCGACTCGGTGAACTTGGCCTGCGCGTCGAGCGCGAGATCGCCGAACACCTCGTCGGTGGAGATGTGATGCAGCCGCCGGCCATGCTGGCGGACCGCTTCCAGGATCACGTAGGTGCCGACGACGTTCGTCTGCAGGAACGGCCCGGGATCGTGCAGCGAGTTGTCCACGTGCGATTCGGCCGCGAAGTGGACCACGGCGTCGGTCCCGGCCACCAGCCGGCCGACCAGGCCCGCGTCGGTGATGTCCCCCGGCACGAAGGTGATCTGGCCCGCCACCGGGGCCAGGCTGGCCTGGTTCCCGGCGTAGGTCAGCGCGTCCAGCACGGTGACCTCGTGCTCGGGGTGCTGCTGGACGGTGTGCTGGACGAAGTTGGCGCCGATGAATCCGGCGCCCCCGGTGACCAGGATGCGAGCCATGCCCGCGAGCCTAGGGCACCGGCGCCGGGCCCACGGGCCGCCCCGGGGTCCCGGCTGCGGGTCAGCAAGCGCTGACCCGCCATCCAGGCGGCGTTCAGCTGACGCCCCTAAGGTAGGCGCGGGACAGACGAGGACGCCGGGGAAGGGGTGAGTGGCCGCCATGCGCGACAGCAGGACCATCTGGTACCAGGGAGCGAGGTACCAGCTTGGCCGGGCCGGGCACGGTTACGCGATATGGGCGGTGGACGGGCCGCCGTCCCGGCCCGTGGAGCAGTGGCCCGGAACCCCGGAGGGCTGGTCCGGGGCGTGGTCCCGGTTCACGGCCGTGGAGGTGCCCGGCACGATCACCCACCTCGCGCCGCCCGCCGGGGCGGCCGCGGACCCGCCTGCCCGGGTCACCGCCGCCCTCGCGCTGCTCGCGGCCGGCCTGGTGCTCGGCGTCGCCAGCCTCTTCCCGGGCTACCTGTCCGGGAGCAGCCTGGCCCAGCAGGCCGACCTGCTGATCCCGCACGTGATCTACCTGGCGGTGTGGGCGGCCAGCGCCGTGCTCATCGTGATGGGCGGCGGCCGCCGCCGGGCCGGCCTGCTGCTCGGGCTGGGCACCAGCATCGTCACCTTCGGCTTCTTCCTCTCCGACGTCGGCACCGTCATCGCGTCCGGCACCCATGTCATGGGTCCCGGCCTGGTCCTCGGCGTGGCCGGGTGGCTGGCCTGCACCGCCGGCTGCGCGGCGCTGTTCCGGCCCCGGCCCGGGGAGCTGCCGCGCCGGCGCAGCGGCCTGGACCGCCGGGTGGCCGCGACGGTGGCCGTCGCCGCGCTGGCCGCGCTCGGCGCGGCCTGCGCGTTCGCGCCCTCCTGGGATCGTTACACGCTGCACACCGCGGCCGGGCTGACCCGGTCCTTTACCGCCGGGAACAGCTTCGCGAACCCGGGGCCGGTGCTGGCCGGCGACATGGCCGTCATGGTGGCCCTGGTCGTGGTGGCCGTGCTCGCGGCGCTGTGGCGCCCGGCCCGGCTGGGCGCCGCGCTGCTGGCCGGCGCGGTCATCCCGATGGCCGCCACCGCGGTCCAGGCGCTGGTGCAGATCGGGGAGCCGCTCTCGTCGGCCGCTTTCGGCATCCCGCCCGCCCAGGCCGCGTCGGCCGGGCTCACCATCAGCGCCGGGGTCACCCCCGCGTTCTGGGTCTACTGCGTCTTCGTGCTGGCGCTGGCCTTGATCTGCGCCGGGATGCTGCTCCCGTCGCAGCCGTCCCGCCTGGACGGCGGGTACGCGGCCCGGCCGGGCCGCCCGGCGCCGCTGGCCGGGGAGCCGCCGTCGGCGGTCAGCGGCGCAGCCCGCGGATGAACGCCTCGATGGCCGCCGCGACCTGGTCCGGCGAGGAGATCATGGTCAGGTGCCGCCCGGGCACGACGACCGGGGGCGGGGCGCCGATGCGGGCCGCCACCCGGGCCGCGGCCGGCCCGCTGAGCTGAGGATCGCCCGCGCCGACGACGACCCGCTTCGGCACGCCGCTGGCCCGCAGCCGAGCGAATTCGGCGCTGGTCATGCTGGGGATCCCGTGCCGCAGCGTGTACCCGATGGCCGCGGCGAACCCGGGCTGCTGCAGCGGCCGCCGCCACGTCTCCACCCCGGCCGCGCTCAGCGGCGGGCACGACGGGCCGCACTGTGAGCCGTAGATGCGCTGGATAAGCGAGCCGGAGCTCAGCGCGAGCCGCAGGATCGTGGTCCGGAACGGGTTGATCAGCAGCCACCCGGCCAGCGGCGGGACCGCGAGCGGGGTGGCGTCGCCGTCCAGGAAGACCACGCCGGCCACCGCGGGGCGCCCGCCCGGGGTGGCCAGCGCGGCCAGCCCCGCCACCGCCGCGCCGCTGGAATGCCCGACCACGACCGGGGCGTCGGCGCCGGCCAGCCGCTCGGCGGCCAGGAACGCGAGCAGCTGGGCGGCGAGATGGCGGGCGTCGAACGGCGGGCTGGGCGCACTGTAGCCGGTGCCGGTCAGGTCGATGGCGAATACGCGGTGCTCCCGGCCCAGCACCGCGCCGAGGGCGGCGAACGTGTCGGCCGTCTCGAACGCCCCCGGGACCAGGACGACGGGGAAGCCGGCCCGGCCCCACGTGCGGTACCGGGTGACGAAGCCACCGCCACTCACCAGGCGCAGCCCGGCCGGCCGGGACACCGGCCCGTCGGTGGCCAGGTTGTACCCGAAGCTGGCCGCGGTGACCGCCACCGCCAGCACCGCCACGGTGACCGCGGCCCGGCGCAGCACGCGGCGCGCCCGGCTGCCCGCCCGGCTGCCGCCTGCCGGTGCCTGGCCCGCCGGTGCCCGCCGCAGCCGGGGGACGCGGAACCGGCTTCCGCCCGGCGCGCCCGCCCCGGTCATGACCCGCCCAGCGTGTGCTCCAGCCGGCCGAGCAGGCCGGCCAGGGCCGAGCGCTCGGCCGGGGCCAGCACGCCCATCAGGGCGGCCTCATGCCCGAGGAGCTGGCGCACGGTGTCCTCGATGAGGGCCTGCCCGGCCTGGGTCAGCCGCACGCTGACGGCACGGCGCGAGGCCGCCGACGGGGACCGCTGCACCAGCCCAGCCTGCTCGGCCCGGGCCACCCGCTGGGACACGGCCCCCGCGGTGATCAGGGTCCGCCGGGCGATCTCCCGGGTGGTGAGCTCGTACGGCGGCCCGGCGCGCCGGATGACGCTGAGCAGGTCCAGCGTGGACGGGTCCACGCCGAGCCGGGCCAGGGTGCGGCGCCGGTCGTCGGCCAGGATTTTCGCCACCCGCCACAGCGGCGTGATGATCTCGATGGCCTCGGTCCGCACCCCGGGAAGCTCCCGCTGCCAGGCCGCGGCGATATCGGCCGCCGGCCACGTGGAGACGGAGTCCATGGGGTAGCCGGTGTCATCACGGCCGGCCGCATCATGGCCGGCCGCATCACGGCCGGTGGACACCATCGGCCTCCTTGGCTATCGTGACGGCTGGCCAATATGTTTAGGTCTAAACATACCATCAGGGAGAGCGATGGTGAACCGTATCGTGCTCGTCACCGGGGGCGGCAGCGGCCTGGGGAAGGCCGTGGCCGCCCGGTTCCGGGCCGCAGGCGACTCCGTGATCATCACCGGCCGCGACCCCGGCCGCCTGGCCACCGCGGCGCAGCAGACCGGCGCCCGGGCGGTCCGCTGTGACGCCGCCGATCCGGAGCAGGTGGAACATCTGGCCGGCGACGTGGGCGGGGATCTCGATGTGCTGGTCAACGCGGCCGGCGGCAACACGGACTTCACCCGGCCCGGCGCGCCCCCGGCGGCCCTGGCCGAGGTGAGCGCGGCCTGGCGGGCCAACCTGGAGGCCAACCTGCTCAGTGCCGTGCTCACCACCACCGCCATGCTCGGCAGGCTGCGGGCCGGCGGCTCCATCATCAACGTCGGCTCCATCGGCGCCGAACACGCGTCCACCTCGTACGGCGCGGCCAAGGCGGCCCTGGCCGCCTGGACCGCCGGGCTCTCCGCGCAGGTGGGGCCGCGGGGCCTGACGGCGAACCTGATCTCGCCGGGCTACATTGCCGAGACTCGCTTCTTCCACGGGACGCTCACCGGGGAGCGCCGGGCCGCGCTGATCGGCGCCACCCACGACGGCCGGGCCGGGCAGCCCGGCGACATCGCCGAGACGGCCTACTTCCTGGCCTCGGCCGGGGCCCGGCACATCACCGGGCAGACGCTGCACGTCAACGGCGGCGCCCACACCACCCGGTGACGGGGCGCCCCGGGCGGTGCTCCCGGGCTGGCGGCCCGCAGCGGGTCAGAGCTTCTGGTCGAGGGTGAATCCCTCGGGCACGATGACGTCGTCGCGGGTCACGTCGTGGACGGATGCCCGGCCCAGCCCGTACAGGGTCTCGCTGATCCCCTGGCGCAGGATCTCCAGCACGTTGCTGACGCCCTGCTGGCCGCTGGCGGCCATGCCCCACAGGTAGGCGCGGCCGATCAGCACCGCCTGGGCGCCCAGGGCCAGGGCCTTGACCACGTCGCTGCCGCGGCGGATGCCGCCGTCCAGGAGCACCTCGATCTGGCCGCCGACCGCGTCGGCCACGGCGGGCAGGCAGCGGATGGTGGCCGGGGTGGAGTCGAGGTTGTTGCCGCCATGGTTGGACACCGAGAGGGCAGTGGCCCCGACATCGACCGCGCGGCGCGCGTCATCGGGCCGGGTGATGCCCTTGATCATGAACGGGCCGCCCCACTGCTCGCGCAGCCAGGCCAGGTCCTCCCAGGTCGGCGGGGCCGAGCCCATCCACTGGCCGTAGGCGCCGAAGAAGGTGGGCACCTGCGCGCCGCGGGCGCCCAGGTTGGGCACGCCGAGGTCGGGCAGTGCGCCGGCCCGGATCCAGCGGGCCAGGTAGCCCGGCCTGACCGCGACCTGCGGGACATGCCGCACCATGGCCTGGAGGTCCAGGTGCTCGGGGATCCACGGGCTGCCCCAGTCCCGGCGGGAGTCGAACACCCAGTCCAGGGTGACAATCAGGCCCTTGGCGCCGGCCGCCCGGGCCCGCTCGGCCCGGGCCAGGATGTCGTCCCGGGTGCCCACCCAGTAACTCTGGAACAGCAGCTTGTCGGTGGCCTGCCCGACCTCCTCGACCGGCTTGGAGGCGAACGAGGACAGTCCCATGGCCGTGCCCGCGGCCGTGGCGGCCCGGGCCACCGCGACCTCGCCGTCCGGGTGCACCGCCTGCACCCCGGTGGGCGAGATCAGCACCGGGAAGCTGACCTGCTGGCCCATCACCGTGGTGGCCAGTTCCCTGGCCGCGGGCAGGTCCGCGACGTGCGGCCGGAAGCGCAGTTCGGCGAACGCGGCGACGTTGTCGTTCATCGTCACCCCGGCCTCGGCCCCGGCCACCAGGGCCATGTAGACCGACCGCGGCAGCCGCCGCCTGGCGCGGCGCTGGGCTTCCGCCACCGACTCGAACCAGTTCCTCGTGCTTGCCATCGTGCGACTCCGTAATCCTGGGATCCGGCGTGGCCCCGCGCCGCTCGGGCATGCCGTCCGGGCGATCTGGCTGAGTGCTCACCCGTAGGCCGCCCCGTCTGACGGCCCGGCTTCCGCGAAGGCCGCGGCCAGGCCGCGCATGCCCGCGTCCAGCAGCGTGGTCAGGTCCCGGTCGTCGGCGTGCAGCCACTGCTCATAGGCGGCGATGGCCACGCCCAGGCTGGCGTACGCGATCGTCTGCGGCACCAGCGCGCACGCGGGCTGCCCGGTGCGCTCGGCCACGAAGTCCGCGATCACCTGCCGCCACTCGGCGTAGCGCAGCGTGGAGTGGGCCTGCAGGACCGGGACGCCGAGGATGAGCCGCATCCGGCGGCGGTGCCACACCTCGTCCGCCCGCGACACGGTGTTGAAGTCCACGATGGCCAGCCGGATCGCGTCCATCAGCGGGGTCCGCGCCGGGCAGCCGCCCAGCCAGGCCCGCATCCGGTCCAGTTCGGCCTCGAAGTTGCCCCACGGCACGTCGTTCTTGGACGGGAAGTACCGGAAGAAGGTCCGCCGCCCGATGCCGGCCGCGGTGGCGATGTCATCCACGGTCGTGCCCTCGAAACCGCGGGAGTCGAACAGCTCGAACGCGACGTGCTCGAGCTCCGCCCGCGTGGTGATCCGCCTGCGGCCCAGCTGGACCGGGGCCTGGGACGCGCCCATCGTCACCGCCTCTCTGGTGACCCCTGACAGGAGCATGCCACGAAATGGCACTCAGTGCGAAAAGTCCCGGGCACCCTGTGACGGCTCAGCCGCCGCCGGTCCCGGCGTCCCCGGTCCCGCCCCGCGGCTCCGCGGCGATCACCTGGTCGGTGAAGCCCGCGGCCAGGGCGCGCAGCGCCGCGTCCAGGTACACGGCCAGGTCGGTGTCGGCGTGCACCGCCCACCGGTCATAGGCGGCCCGGCAGGCGGCCAGCGTGGCCCGGCCGATGGCCAGCGGGAACAGCGACCCGGCCGGCTGGCCGGACCGGCGCGCCACGAAGTCGCTGATCGCGCGCTCCCACTCGTCGTAGTGCACCGCGGCGCTGGCGATCAGCCCGGGCACCGAGCCGATCAGGGCCATCCGGGCGCGCAGCTCCGGCACGTCGGCGGCCCGGTAGTGGGTGGCGGCCAGGACCGCCTGGCGCACCGCTTCCATCACCGGCAGGTCCGCCGGGACCTCATCGAGCATGGCGCGGATCGCGGCCACCTCGGTGTCGAACTCGCCCCACAGCACCGCGGCCTTGGAATCGAAGTAGCGGAAGAACCCGCGCCGGCTGATCCCCGCCTCGGCGGCGATCTGGTCGATGGTGGTGTCCTCGAACCCCTGCTCGGTGAACAGCCGCAGCGCGATGACCTCCAGCGCGCGGCGGCTGGTGCCGGGCGGGCGGCCACGGCGCACGTCCCGCGCGGCCGGTGCCCGGACGCTCATCCGTTGTTCCTCCGTCCCGCCCTCTACTGCCCGGGCAGCCATTCTGTTAGCCTGCCCTTATTCGACACACAGTGACGAATATAGGCCGTCACCCGACCCCTTGAGGAGCCATCATGGCCGACAGCCCCGCCGCCGACCTGGCCGACGATGCCACCGTGACCGAGCCGGAAGATGTCGTGGCTGAGGACGTGCTCGTCGAGGAAGTCTCCATCGACGGCATGTGCGGCGTCTACTGAGCCGTGCCCGAGACGTTCGACCTGGACACCCCCTGGCAGCTGGCCGCGCAGGTCCAGGTGCGCCCGGAGCGGTTCGGCGCGTTGCTGTACCACTTCGGCACCCGGCAGCTGTCCTTTCTCAAGAGCCCCGCGCTGCACGCGGTGGTGACCTCGCTCGCGGGCCAGCCCACTGCCCGCGCCGCGTGCACGGCCGCCGGGGTGCCCCCGCAGGACCTGCCGGGCTATGCCCGGGCGCTGGGCACCCTGGCCGCATCCCAGATGATCTGCCGCCGGGAGGGCGCATGAGCACGGGAGCCATGACCACTGCGACCATGACCAGGCAGACCCTGCCCCTGGTCGAGCAGTTCGCCGCCGGGCTGCAGGCCCCCATCTGCCTGACCTGGGAACTGACCTACGCGTGCAACCTGTCCTGCGTGCACTGCCTGTCCAGTTCCGGGCGGCGGGACCCGCGGGAGCTGAGCACCGCCGAGTGCCGGGCGGTCATCGACGAGCTGCAGCGGATGCAGGTGTTCTACGTCAACATCGGCGGCGGTGAGCCCACCGTGCGGCCGGATTTCTGGGACCTGCTCGACTACGCCACCGGCCACGACGTCGGGGTCAAGTTCTCCACCAACGGCGTGAAGATCACCCCCGAGATCGCCCGGCGGCTGGCCGGCCACGACTACGTGGACGTGCAGATCTCGCTGGACGGCGCGACCGCCGAGGTGAACGACGCGGTCCGCGGCCGGGGCTCGTACGACACCGCGCTGCGCGCCATGGCCAACCTGGCCGCCGCCGGGTTCGCTGGCTTCAAGATCTCGGTCGTGATGACCCGGCAGAACGTCGGGCAGCTGGATCAGTTCAAGGCCATCGCCGACCGGTTCGGCGCTCAGCTGCGGATCACCCGGCTGCGGCCGTCCGGCCGGGGCGCGGACGTCTGGGACCAGCTGCACCCGTCCGCCGGCCAGCAGCGGGAGCTATACGACTGGCTGGTGGCGCACGGCCAGGACGTGCTGACCGGCGACTCGTTCTTCCACCTGAGCGGGTACGGCGGTGCGCTGCCCGGGCTGAACCTGTGCGGCGCGGGCCGGGTGGTGTGCCTCATCGACCCCGTCGGCGACGTGTACGCCTGCCCGTTCGCGATCCACCCCAGCTTCCTGGCCGGGAATGTCCGCGGCCCGGGCGGCTTCGGCGCCGTGTGGCAGCAGTCCGAGCTGTTCGCGGACCTGCGCCGCCCGCAGTCCGGCGGCGCCTGCACCTCGTGCTCGGCGTATGACGCGTGCCGTGGCGGGTGCATGGCGGCCAAGTTCTTCACCGGGCTGCCGCTGGACGGGCCGGACCCGGAGTGCGTCAAGGGCTACGGGGAGCAGGCGCTCGCCGCCGCCGTGGCCGCCCCGGCGCCGCGGCCGTCCCCGGACCACTCGCACCGCACCGGCCCGCACGGCTCCCGGACGCAGCCGGCCGCGGGGCGCGGCCCGGTGCCGCTCACCTTGTCGGCCCGGCGGCCAGAGCCGGCCGGGCCGCCGGTGACGGCGTGCAACCCGGACCCGCTGGCCGGCTTCATCCCGCCGGGACGCTGACCCGGTGCTGCTGGCCGACCTGCGCTGGCCGGACGTCGCGGAGCGCGCCGCGGCCGGCGGCGTGCTCGCGGTGCCGCTCGGGTCCACCGAGCAGCACGGCCCGCACCTGCCGCTGTCCACCGACACGGACATCGCGGTGGCGCTGTGTGAGCGGCTGGCCGCCGCCCGCGCGGACGTGCTCGTCGCCCCGCCGCTGGGCTACGGCTCCAGCGGCGAGCACGCCGGTTTCGCCGGCACCCTGTCCATCGGGCAGGACGCCCTGGAACTGCTGCTGGTCGAGCTGGGCCGGTCGGCCAGCAGCACGTTCGCGCACCTGGTGCTGGTGTGCGCGCACGGCGGCAACGCCGAGCCGGCCCGCCGTGCGGTGGCGCGGCTGCGCGCCGAGTCCCGGGACGTGCTGCTGTACTTGCCGGCCTGGGACGGCGACCCGCACGCCGGCCGGCCCGAGACGTCGATGCTGCTGCACCTGAGCCCGTCCCGGGTGCGGATGGACCTCGCCACGGCGGGCGACACCCGCCCGCTGGCCCAGACCTGGCCGCTGCTGCGGTCCGGCGGGGTGCGGGCGGTCAGCGAGTCTGGCGTCCTCGGCGACCCGGCCGGGGCGGGCCCCGGGGAAGGCCGCGGCCTGCTGGATCAGCTGGCCGCCCAGCTGATCGGCCAGGTGGCCGCCTGGTGCCCGGGGGTGCCCGCGCAACCGGGGCCCGGATGACCGGCCGGGTGGCCATCGTCACCGGGGCCGCCCGCGGCATCGGCGCGGCGACCGTGCTGGCCCTGGCCGACGCCGGCTGGTCGGTGCTCGCGGTGGACCGCGCCGCCGACGACCCGGCCCTGCCCTACCCGCTGGGCACGCCCGACGACCTGGCCGCCGTGGTCAAGGAGGCGGGCACGCGCGCCCGCGCGCCCGGCCAGGTGGCGGCGGGCACGGCCGATGTGCGCGACCCGGCTGCCATGGCGGGCGTGGTGGCCGAGGCCGAGCACCGCTGGGGCGGGCTGGACGCGGCCCTCGCGGTGGCGGGCGTGATCGCCGGCGGCGTGCCGCTCTGGGAGGTGCCGCCGGACCAGCAGCAGGCTGTGCTCGACATCGACCTGGGCGGGGTGATCTCCCTCGCCCGGGCGGCGATCCCGGCGCTGCTGCGCCGTCCCGAGCCCCGGGCCGGGCGGTTCCTGGCCGTCGCGTCCGCGGCGGCCACCCGGGGGCTGCCCATGCTCGCCGCGTACTGCGCGGCCAAGGCCGGCGTAGCCGGGCTGATCCGGGCCCTGGCCGTGGAACTGGGCGGCACCGGCATCACGGCCAACGCGGTCAGCCCCGGTTCTACCGCCACGAAGATCCTGGACGAGAGCGCCCGGCTGTACGGGCTGCCCGGCGCCGAGGCGTTCGCCGCCCAGCAGCCGGCCGGGCGGCTGCTGGACCCGGCCGAGGTGGCCGCCGTCCTGGCCTTCCTGGCCAGCCCGGCCAGCAGCGGCATGACCGGTGCCGTCGTCCCGGTGGACGGGGGCCTGGCCCTGTGACGCCCACCCCCGCAACTCCCGCATCCGGCACGGCCGGTGATGTTGACCTAGCTGCCGTTCCAACGGCGCCTAGGTCAGCATCACGAGCTGGGGGCTGGTGAGGAAGGTCGGCGCTGTGGCTCATGGGGCTAGTGAGATACCGGGCGCACCGGGGCGGGCGGCCCCGGCCGGGCCGGGGGCGGCCGCCCCGCCACTGCCGGCCGGGTTCGGGGTGGTCATGGATCCCGGCCTGCAGCAGCTTGACCAGGAGACGCTGTTCGGCGGGGCGCCGGCCCGGGTGCTGCGGCTGTCGGCGGCCGGCCGGGCCGCCCTGGCCGAGTTGCGGGCCGGGCCGGTGCGGACCGCCGCCGCCGGCCGGCTGGCCCGCAAGCTCACCGACACTGGCCTGGCCCACCCCCGCCCGCCGGACCTGGCCACCCGGCCGGACGTCACCGTGCTCATCCCGGTCCGGGACCGGGCCGTCATGCTGGACCGCTGCCTGACCGCCCTGGGCCCCGGGTACCCGGTGGTCGTGGTGGACGACGGCTCGGCCGACCCATCCGCGGTCGCGGCCGTCGCGGCCGGGCACGGGGCCACCCTCATCCGGCGGCCGGCCAGCGGCGGCCCGGGGGCCGCGCGGAACACCGGGCTGGGCAGCGTGACCAGCGAGCTGGTGGCCTTCCTGGACAGCGACTGCCTGCCCGGGCCAGGCTGGATCGAGCGGCTGGCCGCGCATTTCGCCGACCCGGCGGTGGCCGCGGCCGCCCCGCGCATGACAGCCCTCCCCGGCGGCCCCGGCTGGGCCGGCCGGTACACCAACGCGTCCTGCTGCCTGGACCTCGGCGCCGCCGAGGCCCGGGTGGTCCCGGGCACCCGCGTCGCCTACGTCCCCACCGCCGCCCTCGTCGTCAGGCGTGCGGTGCTGTGCTGGCCCGGGGGGACGACCCCCCGGAACCCCCCGCGCATCCGCCGCCTCGGCGGGGACACGCCTGCGGCGCACCCCCCCTCCCCGGCGGATGGCCCGGGCTGGCCCGGGGGGACGACCCCCCGGAACCCCCCGCGCATCCGCCGCCTCGGCGGGGACACGCCTGCGGCGCACCCCCCCTCCCCGGCGGATGGCCCGTTTGATCCGGGGCTCCGGTTCGGGGAGGACGTGGACCTGGTCTGGCGGCTGCACGAGGCGGGCTGGCGGATCCGCTACGACCCGGTGGTCCGGGTCGCGCACCATGAGCCCGGGACCTGGCCGGCGCTGCTGGCCCGGCGGTTCCGGTACGGTACCTCCGCCGCCCCGCTGGCGGCCCGGCACCCCGGCCAGGTGCCGCCCCTGGTGCTCTACCCGTGGCCCGCGCTGACCGTCGCCGGGCTGGCCGGCGCTCTCCCCGGGGTAGCCGCCCTCGGCTTCGCCGGCTCGGTCCTGGCCATGCGCCGGGCGCTGCACCGGGCCGGGCTGCCCGCCCGCGGCACCATCCCCGCGATGTGGGATGCGAGCCGGCAGACATGGCTGGGAACGGGGCGTTATGCGTGCCAGTTCGGGATGCCGGTGCTGGCCGCCGCGATCGTGGCGCCGGGCCGGGGTGGCCGGGCCCGGCGCTGGGGCCGCCGCGCCGCGGCCGCGTCGCTGCTGCTGGGGCCGCCGCTCACCGCCTGGTCTGCCCACCGCCGGGCCGGCCCGGCGGAAACCCCGGCGCTGGGCCCGGTGCGGTACGTGCTCGGTCATCTCGCGGACGACGTGGCCTACGGCGCCGGGGTGTGGGCCGGCGCGCTGCGGGCCCGCAGCGCGGCCCCGGTCCGGCCGGTCATCGCCTGGCACCCGCTGCGCGGGGATGTGGCGCGCCGGGGATGAGCTCCGGGGCCCGGTTCGGCACGATCGCGCAGGCGCAGCGGCGCGCGGCGCGGCGGCTGCCCGCGCCGGTGTACCGGGCCATCCTGGCCGGGACCGAGCAGGGGCTCACCCGGGCCGACAACACGGCCGCCTTCCGCGAGCTTGGCTTCGCGCCGCGGGCCGCCGGGCGCCCCGCGGCGCGGGACCTGGCCACCACGGTCCTGGGGCAGGCGATCGCGCTGCCGGTGATCTGCTCCCCGGCCGGGGTGCAGGCCGTGCACCCGGACGGCGAGGTGGCGGTGGCCCGGGGCGCCGCGGCCCGGGGGACCGCGCTGGGGCTGAGCTCGTTCGCCGCCGTGCCGCTGGCCGAGGTGGTCGCGGCCAACCCCCGGACGTTCTTCCAGGTCTGCTGGGACGGCGGCCGGGAGGGGATGAGCTGGCAGCTGGACCGGGCCCGGGCGGCCAGGGCGGCCGGCCTCATCCTGACCCTGGACTGGTCGTTCGCGCACCGGCGGGACCGCGGCAGCCCGCGGCTCCCGGAGCGGATGAGCCTGGGCGAGCTGGCCCGGCAGGCCCCGGCCGTGCTGCGGCGCCCCCGGTGGCTGGCCGGCTACGCCCGGTCCGGGCGGCTCCCCGCGCTGACCGTGCCGAACCTGGCCCGTCCCGGCGAGGCCGCCCCCGCGTTCTTCACCGCGTACGCCCGGTGGCACGACACCGCCCCGCCATCCTGGGACGACGTGGCCTGGCTGGGCCAGGAATGGGGCGGGCCGGTCATGCTCAAGGGGATCGGCCGCCCCGACGACGCCCGCCGGGCGGTGGACGCCGGGATGACCGCCGTGTCGGTGTCCAACCACGGCGGCAACAACCTGGACGGGACCCCGGCCGCCATCCGGCTGCTGCCCGCCGTGGCCGAGGCGGTGGGCGGCCAGGCCGAGGTGCTGCTGGACGGCGGCATCCGGCGGGGGAGTGACGTGGTCAAGGCGCTGGCCCTGGGCGCACGGGCGGTCATGATCGGCCGCCCCTACCTGTGGGGCCTGGCCGCGGGCGGACAAGCCGGCGTGGAACGCGTCCTCGACATCCTGCGCGACGGCATCGACGCCACCCTGCTCGCCCTCGGCCACTCCTCCGCCGCCGCCCTGACCCCCGCCGACCTCCTCATCCCGTCCGCCTTCGCCCCCGCCGGGCCCGGATGCGACGTGCGCGGTGGGTTGTGACCTCCCAGGAGGTCACAACCCACCGCGCAGGCGCGAATCGCGTCAGGACTTGGTGAAGACGGCGTGCACGGTGATCGTGCTGCTCATCGAGGCCATGCCCATCTGGTTCCAGGTCAGGCCGTAGTCGGACCGGTCCACCTGGATCTCGGCGTCCAGCCACAGCTCGCCCGCCTCCGGGGCGGAGACCGTGGCCGGGAAGGAAACCGGCCGGGTCTTGTCGCGCACAGTGAGGCTGCCCGTCACGGTGAGGCCGTCGCCGGACGGGGCGGCCCCGTCCACCGTGACGGTGATGTCCGGGTGGTTGGCGCTGTCGAAGAAGTCGGCCGAGCGGAGGTGCTCGTCCCGCCTCTTGTTCTTGGTGTTGACGGAGGCCGCGGCCACGGTGATGGTGCCGGTCACTCCACCGTCCGGCGTGACGGTCCCGATCCCGCTCACCGTGCTGAAGGCGCCTTTGACCGGGACCAGCCCCCACATGCTCTTGGACCGCAACCCGACGGTGGACCGGGACGGGTCCAGGGTCCAGGTCCCGGCCAGCGACCCGTCCTGCAGCAGCGCCTGCACCTGCGAAGTGGTCTGCCCCGACGGTGCCATGCCGTCACCCTCTCAATTTGGTTCGTAGATACAAATAGTTTTGTTATCGGAACCGTATATACTGCGCTCACCGGCTGTCAAGGAGAGGCAAACGTGACCAACGAAGCGGGCGGCTCCGAGCACTCTCTGTTGTGCCGCAGGCTCGTGCAGCTGTTCCCGCGGGTGACCCGGGGGATGCGGCGCTGGCAGGACCGCTCGGCCCCGGAGACGCCCGCGCCGCTCGGCGCCCGGCACGTGGCCGCGCTCGAGCAGTTGCGCGGCGGCCCGCTGACCGTGGGCGAGCTGGCGTCCCGGCTGGGGCTGACCCTGCCCACCGTGAGCGGCGTGCTGGCCGACCTGGGCCGCGCGGGCTTCGTGGACCGCCATCCCGACCCGGCCGACCGGCGCCGGACGATCGCGGCCATCCCGCCTGGGCAGAGCGTCCTCATCGGCAAGTGGCTGGACGGCGCGGCCAGCCCGCTGGCCCGCGTGCTCGACCGGCTCGACCCGGCCGAGCAGGCGGCGTTCCTCAAGGCCATGGACCTGCTGGAAGCAGAACTGCGGCTCCCGGAACCCGGTGGGGAGCACCCGGGACAGCGACCCTTAGCACGGACGGCGACCCTTAACCCGGACGGCGACCCTTAACCCGGACGGCGACCCTTAACCCGGACGGCGACCCTTAACCCGGACGGCGACCCTTAACCCGGACGGCGACCCTTAACCCGGATAGCGAGCCCTAGCCCGGACAAGCGCGAGGCCGGGCGCGGTGACACTGGCTGTCACCGCGCCCGCCTGCCGACCCGTCAGGGCACCGACACTGGTACCGGGGACTCGGCCTGCGCGGCCGGGGTGGCCGTGGTCCGCGGCTGCGGTCAGGACGGTCACCGGCGGCGGCGAGGCCGGCCCCGGCCTGGGTGCTGCCCTGGGTGCTGGCCTGGGCGGCTAAGGGCGGCAGCATGATCATCGCGGCGGCGGACACGACCATGGTCGTGCGCCAGGGCAGGCGCCGCCGCGCTGTGGTGCGCTGGGGTGTGGTGCGCTGGGCTGTGGTGGGCTGGGCTGATCGTCTTTGCATGGTGAAACTTCCGCCTTCCGCGGGACAGCGGGGGACACCGGGCCGGACAGCAGGGGACACCGGCGCGGGCCAGCGGGGCGGCTGGCTCCTTAAACCTGTTTAACTAATCGGTTAAATGGGAATCTAGCCGGAAAGAGGGTGCGTCCTGGGCTTCAGCCGGGCGCCCAGGGCGCCGCCACCGGGGGACCGCGGCCGGTGCCGGCCGGGCCGCCGGCCAGGCCACCACCCCGTGCCGCGAGACGGGCCCGTCGCGCGCCTTCCCTGCGGGCCGTGCGGGGCGCACAATGAGGCGGTGACCGATGGCCGGGGAGGGGCGGTCTGCCCGCGCTGCGGCAGCGCGGACGCCGTGCACTCGATCGTGGAACTGGCGGCGCTGGCCCGGGCCCGGCTGGGTGACCAGCCGCCTGGCTCCCCGCCGCCGCAGCCCGGGTACGCCGCGGAACCGCAGCCTGGCCCGGTGCCGGGTTATGCGGCGGAACCGCAGCCTGGCCCGGTGCCGGGTTATGCCGCGGACGCCGGAACGGTGCCGGGCTGGGCGGCGCAGCCGCGCTCCGGTCCGCTCCCCGGCGGCCCGCAGGGCAGCCCGCCGTCCCGTCCCGCCAGCTCCGGCGGCGATGTCCTGCCCGACGGCCTGTCCCTGGACGGGGACATCGCCTCGGCGGCCTCGGCCGTGGCCGCCTCCGCGGCCGCGCGGTTCCTCGGCCGGGCCATCGGCCGGCGCGTGCAGCGTACCTACGAGCAGCGGGTGCTGCCCGCCCTGGCCGCCCGGCAGCAGGCGCTGCTGCACGAGCAGATCGCGATCGCCGAGCGGCACCCGGACCTGCGTGCCTGCCTGACCGACCAGGTCATCTTCCTGGCCGGCGGCGCCCGGACCGTGCCGCTGGCCAGCGTGACCGGCATGCTCACCCTCGAGCAGTCCGACGCCCTGGTCGCCGAGCTACGGAGCGGCTGAACGGCTGCGCGGCTGAACGGCTGAACGGGCCGCCTCGAGCACGGCACTCATATGAACGGCACTCAAGGTCTGCAGATCCTGTGCCTGGTTCTTACGGTTTGCGGGGTTGTGTCGTGTGCGGTGGCGGGGAACGCTGGGCGTGGCTGTCTGATCCCGTGTCCTGATAGCTGCCGTGGTCGTGCGAGCGGTGGCCCGGGTCAAGGTGCGCGGAGCGCTCGCTGGGCGACGCCGCAGGCGGCCTTGACGCGGGCTGCCGGGAGCCGATGATGGACGGCCAGGGCACGGGAGCCCAGTTCCGGGTTGCCGGCGCGGTGGCGGGCGGGGCGGGTGGGGGTGGCCTGCCGGGGCGGCGTCGTGGCCGTGGCCACTGCCACTCTCATATACGCGTGTCGGGATCGCAGATCGGTGATTCGCAGGATGGTGCCCCTGACTAATACGAGCATCGCGGATGCGTTCATGTGCGCGCGGGGATCGTTCCTGCGGCGGCGAGCGTCCCGGCAGGCCACCGGTTGCGGCGGGCAGCCTGGCTGGCCAGGGCCGTCTGAGCCCTGGTACGCCCGGTCGTGCCCGCGCGGATCATGGCAGATGGCTGCCTTCCTGCTCTGTCAGCTGGTCATCTCAGCCCAGACGAAGCCGGCGAGCTCGCGGGCGATCGCGGTAACGGCCGCGGCCGGCGGTTTGCCGCGGCCGTCGTCGCCTTGTACTTCGCTGCAGGTGGCGTTGCGCTTTCCAGGAGCGGGCCAGGGTGCCCAGCTCCGCGTCGCGTGCCGCGCGCAGCGGCGCCGATCGCGGGCTTGAACCAGTAGGCCCACGCGCCTCCGCCAGGCGTGCGCACTGGTTCGGAGCCGGCTTTGGTGTCGAGCCGCGGCGGGTTTTATCGCCGCTGGAGTCTCGCCGGCGCCAGCCGGTGAAGCCCATGAAGGCTCTCGCGGACGCGAACCGGCGCCAGTCGGCGACCTCGGCGGCCAGGGCCAGGCCGTGCAGCCCAGCGATGCCCCGTTACACCCCAGCCGCGCCACCGTCCCGGCTGCGGTTCCCGCCTGCCCACGGCGCCAGCTCAGCCTCGATGGCGTCCAGTTCCGCACGCGCGTGTCCAGCGCTGCCCGGTGATGCGCCAGCGCCGCAGCCTGCGCCGGCTCCCCGACGCTGCCCGCGATCCACCGCTCGTGCGCCTCGGTCCAGTACGACCCCGACCGCCAGACCCGGCCGTGGCGCAGCAGCATCGCCCAGCCGCTGCTCGGCCCGCTACAGTCAGCCAGCAGCGCCGCCCGGACCCGGACCAGGTCCCGCACCGCCTCTTCCGCCGCCACGGCACCCGACCAGCGTCAGCTCCCCGGCCCGGTGCAACCGGGCCAGACGACTCGCATCGCGCCCGTCGTCTTGACCCGGTCCCCGGCGCGGCGCGGATCAGCGACAGCACGACCACGTCACAGGCCACCCCCATCAAGGCCAGCAGCCGGTGCAGCTCAACCCGCCGGCCCGGCCTCATAACAAGCCCACAGCGCCGCCGTCGCCCAGCCGCCCCAGTGCACACGGCCTTCCTCATCACCTCGATGACCGACCTCACGCCGCACAACCACCACGATCAGTTCTCAGGCCACCCAGACCCACCACACACAACCCCACAAACACACAACAGCTCACCACCACACCCGCTCAAATAAGGAACAGCGGGTCAGCGGCGGAGCACGCAGTCGGCGCAGTACGCCCCGGCCGGGGGTTGGGCGGCCCGGTAGATCAGGCAGCAACTGCCCCGCCGGAACCCGCCCGCCGTGACCGTGCCCGCGCCCGCCAGCGGCGGGGAGGCCAGCAGCGCGGCGCTGAGGTCGGCGGCCCGCCCGGCCAGGCCGGGGCGCGCCGTGCCGATCACGGTCGCGGCACCGTGCACGGCGGAGGCGACATTGCCGCGGAGCACGGTCCGGGACACCGACATGGCGGCGATCGCGTCGGTGACCAGCCCGACCGGGCCGCCGAGCAGCCCGGCCAGCTCCGCGGCGAGTTCCGGGATGCTGGCGGGCCCCCGGGTGGCGGCGGCTCCCGGGCCGGCCGCGCGGGCCAGGCCGGCGGCCGGTCCCGGGCCGGCGGCGCGGCCCCGGGCATCCGGGGCGAGCGCGGACGCGGGCAGCGACAGGGGCACCGGGCCCGAGGCGGCCGGCTGCCAGCGCACCTCGGCCGGGTCCATCGGGGGGACCAGGCCGAACAGCACGGCCAGGCCGAAGGCGGGGGAGAACAGCCGGGCGGCCAGGCCGAAGTGGGTGACCGACGCGGCCACCCGGGCGGGCACGGCGGCCGGCGGGCGGCCGGCGGCCAGCGCAGCCCGTGTCTGGGCGACCGGCCCGGCCAGCCCGGCCGGGGAGGCGAGCGCGGTCAGCGGCCGCCACCGGCCGGGCGGCGCCGGGCCGGCGGCATGCAGGTGCACGGCGAAGAACGGCCCGAGCGCGGTCAGGGCCGCGGCGCGGCCGGCGGCCGGATCCTGGCGGCTCACCGCGGGCCGCCCGTGCGGGTCACGCCGCGGCCGGCCCGCTGACCTGCTGCACGGCCCCGGGCGGCGGAGGCGGCACCGCGCCGGGGTGCAGGATCGACGCGATCGCCTCCACGCCATCGGCCAGCCGCGGGCCTGGGCGGACCACGATGCCGTCGGCGTCGATCGCCCACACCGCCACCCCGGGCAGGTTCGCCGCGGCGGCCGGCGCCTGCTCCGCCGCACCCGCGAGGTGGTACCCGCACGGTGCCACCAGGACCAGGTCGGGCGCGGCCGCGGCGATCTCAGCCCAGCTGGTCTGCACCGAGGGTGAGCCGGGCCGGGCCGCGACCGGTTCGCCGCCCGCCGCGGTGACCAGGTCAGGGACCCAGTGCCCGGCGGTGAACGGCGGGTCCACCCATTCCGCCACCGCCACCCGGGGCCGCGGCCGGCCAGCGACCTGCGCCGCGACCCGGTCCAGGCGGCCGCGCAGGGCAGCGGCCACGCTGGCGGCGCGCCCGGGCACCCCGGCCCGCTGCCCGACGGCCAGGATCGAGTCCAGCACCTCCTCCAGCGAGTGCGGGTCCAGTGACAGCACGTCCGCGTGGCAGCCCAGGTAGTCGAGGGCCTCGCCGACATGGCCGGCCGGGAGCGCGCAGACCCGGCACAGGTCCTGGGTCAGGATCAGGTCGGGGGCCAGGTCGGCCAGGGCCCGGGCGTGCAGCGTGTAGAGGTCCCCGCCGGAGGCCATCTGGTCCCGGACGTACCGGTCGATCTCCGCCGGGGTCATCCCGCTGGTGTCGCGGCCGCCCACCACGATGGTCTTCCGGGCCCGGGCCTCGGGAGGCTCGTCACACTCGAACGTCACCCCGGCCAGGTCCTCACCCAGCCCGAGCGCGTAGACGATCTCGGTAGCCGACGGCAGCAGCGACACCAGGCGCACCTGCCCACGATAAGCGCCTGGTGCCGTCCGGGAAGCCTTCGATGCAGGCGGCCAGGTCGCCGGCGTCTTCGGTGGGCATGGTGTGGTGGCTCGCGGCCGGCCGCGCCCGCGCCCGCTCCGGGCGGGCGCGGATGACATCACCGGCCCACCTGCCGGCGCATCACCACCGTGACCGGGCGGGCGCCGGGCCGCGTTTGCCACCCGCGCTGGCAGGGCCGATCCTAGGAACCGTGCGCCTGCCCCGTGGCTTCCTGCTGTTCCGCCGGATGCGGGCGCACGCGGCGGTGCTGGCCGCCGCCGCGCTGGCCGTGTTCGTCACCGCGGCGCTGGCCTCGGCGCTGGCCATCTTCACCGGGCAGGCCCTGCCCCGGGCGGCCCGCCAGGACCTGGCGTCGCAGCCCGGCGTCTGGATAGACATCAGCGGGTCCGTCGCTCCCGGCCAGGCCGGCCGGTACCAGGCCGGGGTACCCGCGGTCATCCGCGCCGCGCTCCCGGGTGTCCCGGTGACCATCTACCAGGCCCTGTGGTCCGATCCGCTGGGGGTGACCGGGGCGGCCGGGGCGCGGCTGGGCGGCCCCGGGGACGTGCCGCTGGTGCAGGCGGCCTCCCTCACCGGCCTGCGCGGGCACGCGGTCCTGGTCTCCGGCCGCTGGCCGGCCGCGCCCCGGCCGGGCCAGCCGATCCCGGCGGCGCTGCCCGAGGCCGCGGCGGCCCGGGCGCACCTGGCCGCCGGAGCCCTGCTCAGCGTCCATGACCAGGTGTCCGGCCGTCCGGAGCGCTTCCTCATCACCGGTGTCTACCGGCCCCGCGCCAGCACGGGCCCGGCCGCCGGGTACTGGCGGCTGGACCTCATCGGCGCCAGCGGGGCCGCCACCTCCTCCGGCTTCACCACGTACGGGCCGCTCACCGTGAACCCGGCGGCCTTCACGGCCGCGCTCGCGGTGGGCCAGGGCGCCTGGGCCGCTCACCCGCAGACCGGCCGGGTCCCCAGCGGTGCCCTCACCACGCTGGCCGCCCGCGTCGCGGCGCTGGGCCAGTCCCTGCCGGGCTCGGCTGCGCTGCCCGGGCTGCAGCTGGCCACCGGGCTCCCGGCTGCCCTGGACGCGGCCGCCGCCAGCCTGGCCGTGGGCCGCTCGCTGCTCGTCATCTGCGCCCTGGAACTCGCCCTCATCGCGGCCGCGGCCCTCGCGGCGGCCGGGGCGTACCTGGCCGAGCAGCAGGCCGCGGACGCAGCCCTGCTCAGCGCGCGCGGGGCGGCCGGGGCACAGCTCATCCGGCTGGCCGCGGCCGAGTCGCTGCTGGTCTGCCTCACGGCGGCGGCGGCCGGCACCGTGGCCGGGGGCGCGCTGGCCGCCGCGGTGGCGGGCCCGGCGCTCGCTGGCCGGCTGCCCCTGCTCAGCCCGGCGGCCTGGTGGCTGCTGCCGCTGATCGCCGTGGCCGCGGCCGTGATCCTGGCCTGGCCGGCGGTGCGCACCGCGCGGCCCGGCGTGGCCGCCCGGCGGACTGGCCGGCAGGCCGCCCTGCCGGCCGTGGCCCGGGCCGGTGCCGACCTGGCCCTGATCGGCCTGGCCGTGCTGACCGGCTGGCAACTGCGGTCGGCCGCGGCGGCCCGTGGCACCGGCGGGATCGATCTCATCCTGACCCTGGCGCCTGTGCTGGCCCTGGCCGCCGGCGCCGCGGTCACGCTGCGCCTGCTGCCCGTGCTGGCCCGGGGCGCCGACCAGTTGGCCTCCCGGGGCACCGGGCTGGTGCCCGCGATGAGCTGCTGGCACGTCAGCAGGCGCCCGCTCAGCCAGGCGCGCGGTGCGCTGCTCGTCGTGCTGGCGGTGGCGGCCGGGACACTGGCGCTGTCCCAGCACCGCAGCTGGGTCCGGTCGGCGGCCGACCAGGCGGCGTTCAGCGCCGGGGCGGATGTGCGGGTCGACCTGCCGGCTCCGCTGGCGGCCGGCCAGGCCGCCCGGCTCACCGCGGCCCCTGGGGTACGGGACGCCATGCCGGTCGCCGTGCTGCCGGCTGGGACCGGGCAGACCCTCGCCCTGGACGCCGACCTGGCCGCACGGGTGGCCCTGCTCCGTCCCGACCAGTCCGCGGTCCCGGCCACGAGCCTGTTCCGCGACATCGAACCGGGCGGCCGGCCAGCCGGGATCGCCCTGGCCGGCCATCCGGCCGCGGTCCGGCTCGAGGCGGCCTTCGGGCCCGCCTCGCTGGGGCTCGGCCCGGCTCCCGTCACGCTCTCCATCCAGGACGCCAGCGGCAGCGTGTACCAGGTGCTGGCCGGGGCGCTGCCCGCCGACGGGCACCAGCATGTGCTCACCGCCCGGCTCGGTCCCGGGCGGCTGCCGGATGGGACCATCTACCCGCTGCGCCTCGTCGCCCTCAGCGTCGGCTACACCATGCCGGCCAGCGCACCCCGGCTGGCCGCCGGCTTCACCGTGCTGCGGGTGGCCGCGAGCCCGGGCGGCGGCGTCCCCGGGACCGCGCTGCGGTCCTGGGCGGCGACGGCCTCATCCTCCGAGCTGGACAGCCTGTCCGCGCAACCCGGGTCGCTGGCCGGCCGGGCGGCCGGCCCCGGCGGGGTGTCCCGGCCGGGTGCCGGGCCGGCGGAGCGGCTCTCCTTCGACCCCGGCCACGCCCTGGCGGTCGGCCCGAACCCGGGTTCGCCGCCCGAGCGGGTCTACGGGCAGCTGACGCTCACCGACTCGGCGCCCCTGCCCGCCGTGCTCCCGGCCATCGCCACCGGCGGCTACCTGCGCGCCACCAGCACGCGGGTCGGCTCCGTCACGTCGGCCACGATCGGCGGCGCCACCGTCCCGATGAAAATCGTCGCGGCGGTGACATCGTTTCCCACCGTCCCGCCCGGCAGCGGGGCTCTCATCGTGGATCTCGCCGCGGTGCAGCAGCTGCTGAACAGCAAGTCGCTGGCCCCGGTCCCGGTCACGCAGTGGTGGCTGGCCACCTCCGGCACCGGGGCGTCGTCCAGCCTGGCCGCCCGGCTGCCGGGCGGAGCTGCCCTCACCAGCCGGGCCCGGCTGGCCACTGGCCTGCTCGGCAACCCGGTCGCCGCGGCCCCGCAGCAGGCGGTGCTGGCCGTCGCGGCCGCCGCGGCCCTGCTGGCCATCGCGGGCCTGCTGGTCAGCATCGCGGCCGGGGCGAGTGAGCGGCGGACGGAGAGCGCGCTGCTGGCCGCGCTCGGCGTCACGCCACGAGCCCAGGCCAGGCAGCTCTTCCTGCAGGAACTGATGCTGAGCCTGCCCGCCGCCGTGGCCGGCCTGGCCCTGGGCGTCATCGTCACCATCCTGCTCGTCCCGGCGGTCATCCTGACCCCGGCGGCGACGCCGCCGGTCCCGCCGGCCCTCACCGAGTTCGCCTGGTCCCAGGCGCTCCCGCTGGCGGCCTTGATCGCGCTGCTGCCTGCCGTGCTGGCCGCGGCGGCCGCCGCCCGCCGGGCCGACCCGGCGGCGGGCCTGCGCGCGGCGGGATCGGAATGACCCGCGGGCGGCGGCTCGCCGCGGTCCGCGCCTGGTGGGGCACGGCCGTGGCCAGCCACGTCGCGCTGGCCGTCCTGGTCCTGGGCTGCACCTGCCTGGCGCTGGCCGGGCCGCGGATGGCCTTCGGCATCCGCACGGACGCCCTCCGGCGCACCCTCGGCGGGGTCCCGGCGCTGACCACGGCCGTGGCGGCGAACGCCGACTGGACCAGCTTCACCTCCACCCTGGCGGGCACCTCCGGGGTCAGCAGCATCCTGACCCCGGGCCAGCTGGGCGAGGTGACCGGCCAGCTGGCCCGCGACCTCAGCGGCGACGGGCTGCCGCTCGGCAGGCCGTCGGCCGACTGGGCCGGCCTGGCCACCAAGCTCAGCCAGGCCGACGGCCTGGTCGGGCCGCCCGCAGGCACCGGCCCCCAACTGGAACTGATCTACCGTGACCCGCTGGCGCGGCACGCGTCGCTGGCCGCCGGCCGCTACCCGGCCGCATCCGGGGAGCCGGGCGGTCGGCTCGGCATCCTGGTCACCGTGCCGACCGCGACGCGGATGGGCCTGCGGGTGGGCTCCCGGTTCGGCGTCGCGTCCGCGACCGGGCCCCTGCGGCTCGTCGTCACCGGGATCCTCCGCGAGCGTGACCCGCGCTCGGCGTTCTGGACCGCCGACCAGACGGCGGCCCACCCCGCCCTGGCCGTGCCGCCCAACAGGCCGTCCTTCTGGGTGGCGGGCGCGTTCATCGGCCCGGGAGAGCTGGGTGCCGTGCAGGGGGCGGACGGCACGGCCGGCATCCAGCTCCAGTGGGAGTTCCCGCTCGCCCTGCGGGGCCTGCGCGCCGACCAGGCACAGGCCCTGTACGGCCAGCTGGACCAGGCCAGCGCACAGGTCCCGGCGCTCACGGGGAGTTTGCGCGGGGCCGGGACCGGGGTCACCGTGAGCAACAGCCTGGCGCCGACCCTGGCCGCCTTCCTGGTGGCGGCGGCCCAGATCGGCTCGGTCCTGTCGCTGCTGTTCACCGGGCTGGCCGCGACCGCGGCCGTGGTGATCCTGCTGGCCGGATGGATGCTGGTGCAGCGCCGCGAAGGTGACTTCGCCCTGCTGCGGGCCCGCGGCGCCACCGCGGTTCAGCTGTCCGCGGTGATGCTCCGCGGCACCGCCCTGGCCTGTGTGCCCGCCGCGCTCCTCGGTGGCGGCCTGGCCGTGGCGGCCACGCCCGCCGACCCGGCCGTGGCCGCCTGGTGGCTCGGTGGCCTGATCGTGGCGGCCGGGCTGCTCGGGCCGCCGGCCGCGGTCGCCTGGCAGTACCGGACAGTCCGGGCCCGGGTGCCGGCGGCAGGCCGCCGCCACCGGGCGGCCCGCCGCCTGGTGGCCGAGGCCGCCCTGACCGCCGCGGCCATCGGCGGCCTGCTCGTGCTGCGTCAGCCGGGAACGGCCGCGGCGGGCACGCCGGGCGCCCCCAACAGCGGGATCTACCCGGACCTGGCGCCGGTGCTGATCGCGGTGCCGGCCGTGCTGCTGGTCATGCGGGTCTACCCGCTGGCCGTCCGCGGCCTGCTCCGGCTGTCCGCCCGGCGCCCGGGCGCGACGGGCTTCCTGGCGCTGGCCCGGGCTGCCCGGGCGCCCGCGGGCACCGCACTGCCCCTGTTCGCGCTGATCCTGGCGCTCGCCCTGGCCGCCTTCAGCGGCATGGTGCGGGCCGCGGTCAGCCGCGGTGACGTGGCGGCGTCCTGGCAGACGACCGGCGCCGACGCGGTGATCAACGCCGCCGCGGCCCGGGGCGCCCTCACGCCGGCGGCCCAGCGCGCCATCGCGGCCGTCCCGGGCGCGCACCGCGCCACCGCCGTCCGGGTGACCAGCTGGCTGCTGCCCGGGCAGCAGGCCGCGCAGGCGGTGGCCGTCGATCCGGCCAGCTATGCCGCGCTGGTGGCCAGCACGCCCTGGCCCCCGGTCCGGGCCCGCCAGCTCGCGGTGCTCGGGGCCCCGCCGGGCCGGGCGGTGCGGCAGGCCGGGGTGGCCGTGCTCGCCTCACCCTCGATCGCCGCCGCGCTCGGCCGCGGCACCGTGACGCTCACCGCGGTCCCCGGGCCCGGCTCGCTGCGGGTGCACGTGGCGGGCGTCATCGCCAGCACCCCGGCGCTGCCCGGCAACGACTCGTTCCTCCTCATGGGGTCCCGGGCCGCGGCCGCCGCCGGGCAGCCGGCCCGGCCGACGACGATGCTGCTCACCGGCGGCGTCAGCGGGCCCGGACTGGCCGCGGTGGTCCGGCGCACCGTGCCCGGTGCCCGGCTCACCCTGCGCTCGGCCGCGCTGGCCGCGCTGTCCGGCGCCCCGCTCCAGCATGGCGCGTTCGTCCTGCTCGGCGCGTCCGCCGCGGCCGCGGCCGGGTTCAGCCTGGCGGCCCTGGTGGCAGGCCTGGCCCTCGGGGCGGCGGAACGGCGGCAGACTCTCACCCGGCTGGCGGCGATGGGACTCGGGACCGCTCAGGCCCGGCGGCTGGTCCTGCTGGAGCAGGCTCCCGCCCTGCTGGCGGCGGCCGTGGCCGGCACCGCCTGCGCGCTCATCCTCCCCGCGCTGACCGCGTCGTCACTGGACCTGTCCGTGTTCACCGGCAGCTCCGCCGCGGTGCCGGTCCGGCCCGACCTGGTCACCCTGGCCATCCCGGTGGCCGGGCTGGCGGTGCTGGCCGGCGCGGCGGCCGTGGCGGCCACCCGGGCGTGGCGGGGCGGCGGCGTCTCCACCGCGCTGCGCATCGGCGGATGATGGGGAAGACGGAAGGGAAGGTGCCCATGGCGACGGCGACGTCCCCGGCTCCGCGGGACGCCCTGATCACCTGCGACCGGCTGGTCCGCATCTACACCGGGGACGGGATCGAGGTGCAGGCGCTGCAGGGGCTCGACCTGGTGGTGACCGAGGGCGAGCTGACCGCGCTGGTGGGCGCGTCGGGAAGCGGCAAGTCCACGCTGATGAACATCCTGGCCGGGCTGGACACGCCGACGGCCGGCTCGGCCCGGGTCGCCGGGCACGACCTCGGCGCGATGGGCGCCCGGCAGCAGGTCGCCTACCGGCGCAGCGTCGTGGGCTTCATCTGGCAGCAGAACGCCCGGAACCTGCTGCCCTACCTGACCGCGGCGCAGAACGTGGCGGTCCCCATGCAACTGGCCGGAACCGGCCGCCGGGACACCCGGACACGAGCCGCCGAGCTGCTCGGCGTGCTGGGGGTGGCCGGCTGCGCGGACCACATGCCCAGCCAGATGTCCGGTGGCGAGCAGCAGCGGACGGCGATCGCGGTGGCGCTGGCCAACCGCCCCCGGGTCCTCTTCGCCGACGAGCCGACCGGTGAGCTCGACACCGCCACCGCGGAGGAGACGTTCGGCGCGCTGCAGACGGCCAACTCCGAGCTGGGGGTGACGGTGCTGGTGGTCACCCATGACCCGGCCGTCTCCACCATGGTGCGCCGGGTCATCGCGATCAGGGACGGCCGCACCAGCACCGAGACGCTGCGGCATGAGATCACCGACGAGCACGGGCAGCTGTCCGAGCATGCCGTCGAGTACGCGGTCCTGGACCGGGCCGGACGGCTGCAGCTGCCGCGGGACATGATCGAGCCGCTCGGCATGCGGGACCGGGTCCGGCTGGAGGCGCTGCCCGGGCACATCGGGGTATGGCCTGATGACCGCCCCGGCCCGGGGCGGGGCGAGGACCGGTGAGCCTGGCCGAGCCCGCCCGCGCGCCGGCCCCGATGGTGGCGGTGCACGACGTGACCCGGACCTTCGGCCGCGGCGCCTACGCCACCCGGGCCCTGCGCGGCGTGTCGGCCACCATCGGCCGGGGCCAGCTCACCGTCCTGCGGGGCCGGTCCGGCTCCGGGAAGACGACCCTGCTCAACATCATCGGCGGCCTGGACGCCCCGGACAGCGGCAGCGTGCATGTCGGCGGCGCTGACGTGACGGCCATGTCCGACGAGGAGCGGATGCGGCTGCGCCGCACCCAGGTGGCGTACATCTTCCAGGCGTTCGGCCTGATCCCTATCCTGACGGCGGCGGAGAACGTCGGCATCCCGCTGCGCATCGCCCGGCTGGACCCCCCGCAGCGGGACGAGCGCGTCCGCCACATGCTGGAGGTGGTCGGGCTGGCCGGCTGCGAGCGGCAGCGCCCCGGTGAGCTGTCCGGCGGGCAGCAGCAGCGGGTGGCGATCGCGCGGGCCCTGGCCGGGCACCCGGAACTGCTCATCGCCGACGAGCCCACCGGCCAGCTCGACTCCGAGACCGGCCGTCAGATCATGGGGCTGCTCCGCGACGTGGTGCGGTCCGGCGGGCTCACGGCCCTGGTCGCCACCCACGATCCCGCCCTGACCAGCATCGCGGACGCGGTGCTCAGCCTGGAGGACGGCCGGATCGTCTGAGCCGCCGCCGCATCGCCCAGCGCCGCGGCACTGCAGCGCCGCCGTAAGCCAGCCCGCCCGCTCACCCGCACTCGTCCGCCGCTTACCCGCACTCGTTGGCCGCCGCGTACGCTTCTGGCCGGGCAGCCGGGATCTCTTCCTCACCCTCGATGAGGTGGCTGTGGCTGAGCGCCGAGACGCCCGCGATGAGCAGGGCCAGGGCCAGGATCTCCCCGGCCAGGTCGAGCGGGCCGGTCTGCATGTGCTCGGCGAACAGGAACAGCCCCAGCAGGCTGGCGGATAGCGGGTCGACGATCGTGAAACCCGGCTGGGATGCGGCCAGCGGCCCGGCGGCCAGCGCGTGCGAGGCCAGCAGCAGGGTGGCCGCACCCGCGCCGACCAGGACGTACGGCGACCAGTTGGACAGCACCGCGCCGAGGCCGTCGCCCAGGTGCGAGCTGAGCTCCTTGATCACCGCGGCGACGAAGCCCCAGGAAATCCCGGTGGCGGCGCCGAGTACCGCGGCCCGGCGGGCCGGCGCGGCGCCCGGCCGCCGGCCCAGGCCGAAGGCCACCGCCAGCCCCACCGCCACGGCGGCCACCGTGGCCAGCCCGGCCAGCCACCACAGCGCGGCCGGCGCGTGCAGCCGGCCCGCCGACGGCGAGGAGATGAACAGGAACAGGCCGAGGCCGGCGCACATGGCCACGGCCGCCATCCAGTCCCGCCGCCGGACCGGCCGGGACCCGATGATGGCCATGTAGCCGAAGACGAAGATCAGTTCGACGGCCAGGATCGGCTGCACCAGCGCCAGCCCGCCGAACCGCAGCGCGCTGACCTGCAGCACGAAGCCGAGGATCATGCTGGCGATGCCGAGCAGCCAGACCGGCCGCCGGGCCAGCCGGAACAGCAGGAAGATGTCGAACCCCGACGGCGCGCTCCGTGCGCCAAGGCGCTGGCACACCGAGGAGGTGGCCGTGCAGAAGCTGGCCGCCAGGGCCAGCACGACCGCCTTTTCCACTGAGCGCACCTCCTCCCGGCAGTGCCGCAGCCCCCGTCATGAGCCGTCCCAGCAACGTACAACCGGTTTAGCCGCCAGATCTTCCCCGTCCCCGGCCGCACCCGCCACCGAGCACGCTACGGCGTGGTGCCGACATTCACCAGCCCCGCGGCGGCAGGTGGCGCAGCGCCGCCGCCCCGGCCCGCTGCGCCGCCGGTTCCGCCCGCCGGCGCCGGGGTAGCACCGGGTCAGGGATCAGCCAGGGGAGGGGCATGCCAGAGCCTGACGACCGCGCCCGCGCCGCGGCCGGGGCCAGCGCCCTGCAGCGCTGGTACCGACCGTCCGGCGGCCTGTGGCGCGGGGCGGCCTGGTGGCAGTCCGCGAACGCGCTGACCGCGGTGATCGGGTATACGCGGGCCACCGGGGATCCGGCGCATGCCGGGGTGGTCGAGACCACGTTCCGGCGTGCCCCGCGGCGGCGGGGCGGTTTCGTCAACCAGTTCTATGACGACAACGGCTGGTGGGCGCTGGCCTGGGTCGCGGCCTACGACCTGACCGGCGACGGCCGCTACCTCGGCGCCGCCGAGCGGATCTTCGCGCGCAACGCGGAGGGCTGGGACGCCACCTGCGGCGGCGGGCTGTGGTGGAACACCGACCGGCGGTACAAGAACGCGATCACCAGCGAACTGTTCCTCACCCTGGCTGCCCGGCTGAGCCAGCGCACGCCGGACGCGGACGGCCGGTACCGGTCGTGGGCCCTGCGGTCGGAGGAGTGGTTCCGGTCGGCCGGCCTGATCGGCCCCGCCGGCCTGGTCAACGACGGCCTCACCGCTGGCTGCGTGAACAACGGCCACCCCACCTGGACCTACAACCAGGGCGTCATCCTCGGCGGCCTGGCCGCGCTGCACCAGATCACCGGGGACCGCGGCTACCTGGCCCAGGGGGAGGCCATCGCCGACGCCGCGCTGGCCGCGCTGACCACGCCACCGGCCGCGAGCCCGGCCGGCATCCTCACCGAGCCCAGTGAGCGCCCGGGTGCCCGCTACGGGGACGACACCCAGTTCAAGGGGATCTTCGTCCGTTACCTGCACGACTTCTACGCCGCGAGCGGCCGCCCGGCCTACCGGGAGTTCATCCTCCGCAACGCCCGGTCCCTCTGGGACAACAGCCGGAACTCCGCGGACCAGTTCGGCATGCGCTGGGCCGGCCCGTTCGACGAGGCCGGAGCCAGCCGGCAAAGCTCGGCCCTGGACGCGCTCAATGCCGCCGCCGCCCTCACCGCCCGGTAGGGCCGCGCCGCAACCGATCCGGGCCGCCGTGACGAAGAACACGGTAGCGCCGCCATCCCCTGGGCAGTGGCATGGACCGCGAGCCATGCCAACACGAGGTCGCCCGGACCAGGTGGCCAAGACCAGGGGGAACGTTCGTGACCGAGGCGCATACCGGCCTGCCGGGCCAGCAGGAACGCCCGCACGGCCACGCCGGGCGGCATGAGAGCGCGCCCGCCCGGCGGCACGACGGTGGGCGGGCTACGTCAACAATTCCTGGCCTCGCGTCCAGGTGAACGTCCGCTGACGCCAGCTCCCCGCTACCCGCCGGCCACGCCGGTGCACGCGTCCGGGGGAGTTTCCCGCGCCGTATCCCTGGCTCCGAACGGCACGGTCGCGGCGGCTGCCATCCGGTTTGGCGCGGGTGGTCGGGGGCAGTCCATGCGCGGCGGGGAGCGGGTGGGCGATGAATCCGGTCGAGCGGGTGATCCGGCGGGTCGACGCTGCGCAGCAGCGGTTCACCCCGGCGGCGTTCGTGGTCGGCGTGGCCAAGAAGTACGGCGACGACAACGGCGGCGTGCTGGCGTCCAACCTGGCCTACTCGGCCTTCGTCTCGCTGTTCCCGCTGCTGCTCATCCTGGTGACCGTGCTCGGGCTGACCGCCTCGCTGGACCCCGGGTTCAAGCGGCAGGTGCTCAGCGCGGTGGCCGCCCAGGTCCCGCTGATCGGCAAGCAGCTCACCGGCAACGTCAGCGTCCTCCGCCGGTCCAGCATCATCGGGCTGATCGTGGGCTTCGCCGGGCTGATCTGGGGGACGACCGGGCTGGCCCAGTCGGGCCTGTTCACCATGGAGCAGGCGTGGAACCTGCCCGGGCCGGCCCGGCCCGGGTACGTGCAGCGGCTCGGCCGGGCGCTGGAATTCATCGGCCTGCTCGGTGGCGGGGTGCTGCTGACCACCGGGCTGGCCGCGCTGAACACCTACGGGACCAAGGCGTTCTACTGGACGGCGCTGGCCGAGCTGGCCGCCGCGGCCGGCAACGTCGGCCTGTACCTGGCGGCGTT
The DNA here is from genome assembly GCA_963840195.1 of uncultured Actinomycetes bacterium. Taxonomy (GTDB): domain Bacteria; phylum Actinomycetota; class Actinomycetes; order Streptosporangiales; family Streptosporangiaceae; genus RYN-230. The sequence goes on along the minus strand of CAWIYD010000025.1, from coordinate 30,895 downwards.
CCGGGTTCTCACCCCTAAGGGAGTGCCGGCCCGCCGCCTCGTGCCGGGCGCGGTGGCCGGCGGGCTGGCGTACACCCTGCTGCAGATCCTCGGCACCTACCTGGTGCACCACTACCTGCACAGTGACTCGGTGTACGGCGTCTTCGCCACCGTGCTCGGCCTGATCGCCTGGATCTACCTGGCGGTCCAGATCACCGTTTACGCGGCCGAGGTCAACGTGGTGCTGGCCCGGCGGCTGTGGCCGCGCAGCATCGTCCAGCCACCGCTCACCGAGGCCGACCGGGCCAGCATGGCGCTGCAGGCGCTGCAGAACCAGCGGCGCCCGGAGCAGCAGGTCGAGGTCACCTTCGACGACCGCAAGACTGGCACCGGCGGCCCGTACACCGCCCCGCAGACCCCGGAGGAGGTGGCGCCGCCCGCCCCCGGTCCGGGCCCGCAGCCCCCTGTGGCCGGGGAGCGCGCCCGCGATCCCGGTGCCCAGCCTGGCTTCGATGAATAAGTTTTGCATCCCTTAGGTCCGGCTGGCGCACGGGCGGCCGGCGCCGTTCCCGGCCTGCGTGCCGGGCCTGTGCGGCATCCGCCGGGCGGCGGCCGCAAAACTGCCCGGCGGATACGCTTGGGCGCCCCCTCTATACCGAGTATTATTCTCGGCATGCTAATGAACGGGGTGCCGGCATGAGCGTCCGGCATGCGCTGCTGGCGCTGCTCAGCGAGGGGCCCAAGTACGGGCTGCAGCTCCGCGAGGAATTCGAGGCGCGCACCGGCGAGGTCTGGCCGCTTAACGTCGGCCAGGTGTACACGACGCTGCAGCGGCTGGAGCGGGACGGGCTGATCGAGTCCGACGACGAGGCGGAGGACGGCCCGCAGAAGGGCTTCCGGATCACCGGCGGGGGCCGGGCCGAGCTGGCCGGGTGGCTGCGCACCCCGCCGGACCTGGCCTCCCCGCCGCGGGACGAGCTGGTGATGAAGGTGCTGGTGGCGCTCCGGGTGCCCGGCACCGACGTGCATGAGGTCATCCAGGTCCATCGCCGGTACCTGGTCGAGCTCATGCAGCAGTGGACCCGGATCAAGGAAGCCGAGGCCGACGACGACCTCGGCCTGGCGCTGGTGGTGGACGCCGAGCTGTTCCGGCTCGACGCGGTGATCCGGTGGCTGGACGCCGCGGACGGCCGGCTCAAGCGCGCCGCCGCCGACGGGCCCCGGACCGCACTGCCAGCCGGCGGCCTGCCCCTGCCGAAGCTGCGGCGCCGGGCGGGAACGCGGCCATGAGCAAGCCGACACGAGGATCAGGAACGGGAGACGGGGCCATGGCAGTACTGGAGCTGCGGGACGTGACCAAGGTTTACGGGGAGGGGGCGGCCCGCGTGGCGGCTCTCAACCAGGTGGACCTGACCGTTGAGGCGGGCGGGATGGTCGCGGTGATGGGCCCGAGCGGCTCGGGCAAGTCCACCCTGCTGACGATCGCCGGGAGCCTGGAGGAACCCACCACCGGGCAGGTGCTGATCGACGGGGCGCCGCTGTCCGGGATGTCACGCAACGACAAGGCCCGCCTGCGGCGGCGCACGGTCGGGTACGTGTTCCAGGACTTCAACCTGCTGCCCGGGCTGACCGTGGCCGAGAACGTGGCCCTGCCGCTGGAGCTGGACGGCGTGGGCGCCCGCAAGGCGCGGGCGGCGGCCGGCCAGGCGCTGGACGGCCTCGGCCTGGGCGACCGGGGCGCCCGGTTCCCCAGCGAGCTGTCCGGCGGCGAGCGGCAGCGGGTCGCGATCGCCCGCGCGGTGGTGGGGGAGCGCCGCCTGCTGCTGGCCGATGAGCCCTCGGGCGCGCTGGACTCGGTCAACGCGGAAGCGGTCATGCGGCTGATCCACGAGGCGTGCAAGCGCGGGGTGGCCGCCGTGGTCGTGACCCACGACGCGCAGCTGGCCTCCTGGGCCGACCGGGTGGTGTTCCTGCGCGACGGGCGCGTCGTTGACCAGACCGCCCCGCTGCCCGGCCCCGAGTCCCTGCTCACGCCCGGCCCGACCGCATGACCACGGAGCTGCGGGAACGTCCCGCGCCAGCGGGAGCATCAGGTAACGGGGGCGTTCCCGCCCGGCGCGCGGTCATCCGCTGGGCCTGGCGGCTGCTGCGCCGCGAGTGGCGCCAGCAGTTGCTGGTCCTCGCGCTCGTCACGGTCGCGGTGGCCGCCACCATCGTCGGGGCGGCGGTGGCCACCACCACGCCCCCGGCGCCGAACGCGGGTTTCGGCACCGCCCAGGACCTGGCCACGTTCCAGGCCCCCGACCCGCACCTGGCCAGCCAGATCGCCGCCCTGCGGCACCGCTTCGGCCGGGTCGACGTCATCGAGAACCAGGCCGTCGCCATCCCGGGCTCGGTCAACACCTACGACCTGCGCGCGCAGGACCCGCACGGGCCGTTCGGCCAGCCGATGCTCTCCCTGGTCAGCGGGCACTACCCGGACGGCCCCGGCCAGGTCGCGGTGACCAGCGGGGTGGCGGCCACGTTCGGGCTCCGGGTCGGTGACCGTGTGGCGTCAGGGCGGCACCAGCCGGCGGGTGACCGGCATCGTGCAGAACCCGCAGAACCTGGTGGACGAGTTCGCCCTCGTCGCGGTGGGCCAGGTCACCGCGCCGAGTCAGGTCACCGTCCTGTTCGACGCGGCCGGCGTGCCCCCGTCCAAGATCGGGCCGAACGTCTCGACGCCGCACTCCGCGTCGTCCGGCAACGTGCTCAACCCGGAAACCATCGTGCTCGCCCTGGCCACCGTGGGCATGCTGCTCATCGCCCTGGTGGGGGTGGGCGGCTTCACGGTGCTCGCGCAGCGCCGCCTGCGGTCCCTGGGCCTGCTGGCCGCCCAGGGCGCCGCGGACCGGAACATCCGCCTGGTGGTCCGGGCCAACGGCGTGCTGGTCGGCGTCGTCGGCGCGGTGGCCGGGCTCGTCCTCGGCCTGGCCGCCTGGCTGGCCTACCGGCCGAGCGTCGAGTCGGATGCCCATCACTCGATCGGGGCGTTCCAGCTGCCCTGGACCGTGATCGGCGTGGCCGTGGCCCTCGCCGTGGTGGCCACCTATGTCGCCGCCGCCCGGCCGGCCCGGTCGGTGACCAGGATCCCGGTGGTGACCGCCCTGGCGGGCCGGCCCGCGCCGCCGAAGCAGGTGCACCGCTCGGCGCTGCCCGGCCTGATCCTGCTCGGCGGGGCCATGGTCCTGTTCGCCTTCTCCGGCACGAGCAACGGCAACGGCAGTGGCTCGATCGAACTCGTCCTCGGCTTCGTCGCCCTGATCGCGGCGGTGATCCTGCTGGCCCCGGCGTGCCTCGCGCTGCTGGCCCGGCTGGGCCGCCGGGCCCCGATCGCGGCCCGGCTGGCCCTGCGTGACCTGGCCCGGTACCGGGCCCGGTCGGGCTCCGCCCTGGCCGCCATCACGCTCGGCGTGCTGATCGCCGTGCTGGTCAGCGTGCTGTCCGCGCAGCGCTTCGGCAACGTCCTCGACTACGCCGGGCCCAACGTGGCCTCGGATCAGATCATCGTCTACACGCCGAACGGGCAGGGCGGTGCCGGGCCCGGGCCCAGCGCCCCGGTGACCGCGAGCAACCTAGCGGCGATGGCGAAGGCCGCGCACGGCATCGCGGCCGCGCTCGGCTCGCACGACGTCGTCGCGCTCGAGTCCACCAGCGCCTCGCTGCAGCACGCGGCGGCCGGGCGGAGCTGGAACGGGCCGGTCTACGTCGCCACCCCGCAGCTGCTGCACGCCTTCGGCATCACCGCCTCGCAGGTCAGTCCCCGCGCCGACATTCTCAGCATGCGGCCCGGGCTGTCCGGCCTGACCAAGATGCAGCTCATCTACGGCAACTACGGTGCCGGGAAAGGCGGCCCACCCGGGGGTAACGGCCCGGGCAGCCAGCAGTCCTTCCCCTGCCCGAAGAACTCGTGCCTGGCCAACCCGGTGATCCAGGAGGTCAGCGCGCTGCCGTCCGGCACGTCGGCGCCCAACACGGTGATCACCGAGCACGCCATCAGCACCCTCCACCTGCAGTCCAGCGTGACGGCGGACGGCTGGCTGATCCAGACGCCGGCCCCGCCCACCGCCGCGCAGATCACGAACGCCCGGCTCGCCGCGGCCGCGGCCGGGCTGACCATCGAGACCAAGAACAGCATCCCGTCGGTTTCGGTGATCATCAGCTGGGCGACCGTGTTCGGCATCGTGCTCGCGCTGGGCATCCTGGCCATGACGATCGGCCTCATCCGCAGCGAGACCGCTGGTGACCTGCGCACGCTGGCCGCCACCGGGGCCAGCAGCTGGACCCGCCGCACCCTGGCCGGGGTCACCGCGGGGGCCCTCGGCCTGGCCGGCGCGGTGCTCGGGACGGTGGCCGCCTACGCCGCCGCCATCGGCTACGCCTGGGACAACAAGCTGGACGGCCTGTCCGAGCTGTCCAGCGTTCCCGTCACCAGCCTGCTGCTGATACTGGTCGGGATGCCGCTCATCGCGGCGCTGGCCGGCTGGCTGCTGGCCGGCCGGAGCCGGCCGGGCTGGGTCATCAGCCGATGACCTGACCGGTCAGGGGCTGGCCAGCACCGTATCGGCCAGCCCCGTGACCAGGGGCACGGCGGCCGCCGGATCCCGGTCCGGGCCGGCCACCGCATCGAAGGTCTCGAAGCTGGTGAGCGCGAGGAGCATCCGCAGCACATCGCCGGGCACGTCCTGGCCGTCCAGTACCCGGCCGGCCAGGACGGCCAGCCCGTCCTGCCGTCGCTGATCGCGCGCCGAGATCACCGCCGCCACGTCCGGGTCGAGCGCGGCCAGCGCCCGCAGCCGGCGCATCACCGGCGGGTCCGCCGCCCAGAACCGGGCGAAGACATCGATGAACCGGTGCAGCGCCGCCCGGGGGTCGGGGTCGGCGAAGGCGTCCGCCAGCCCGGCCATGCCGCCGCTCTCGGCCAGGTCGTCGCAGACTGCTTCCAGCAGCCCGGCCTTCGAGCCGAACTGGTAGTAGACGGTGGCCCGGGCCACGTCGGCCCGCCTGGCCACCGCGTCCACGGTGAAGTCCGGGTAACTGGCCACGTCGCGCAGCAGGGCCCGGGCGGCATCGAGGATCCGGCGCCGGCCCTCGTTCACCACGGCCTGGCGCTTGCCGAGCTGGTACGGGCGGGGACTCATCGTGGTTGACGCTACCCCTTCCGGCTGCTAATTTAGTCATACAGATAGTATGACTAAATACTAACGGGAGGAAATGTCATGGCGGGACAGCCAGGGCGGCCACTGCGCAGGCGGCTGCAGGCCCGGGTCTTCCGGGTGCTCAACGTGCCGATGCGCGCCCTGCTCGGCCTCCCGGTCGCCACGCCGGCCTGCCGGCGGCTGATGCTGGTGTCCTTCACCGGCCGCAAGACCGGCCGGGCCTACCGGCAGCCGGTCAGCTATGTGGCGGACGGCCCGGACCTGCTGACCCCGGGCGGCGGCCGGTGGACGCTGAACCTGGAGGGCGGCGCCCCGGTGCGGCTGCGGCTGCGCGGCCGCGACGTCACCGCCCGCCCCGAACTGATCCGCGACCCCGGCGAGGTGGGACGCCTGCTGGAGCGCATGATGGCGGTCAACCCGGGGCTGCGCGTGTTCGTGGGGATCCCCCCGGGGCCCGGCGGCCACCTGGACCCGGCCGGCGTGGCGGCCGCCGTGCAGCACGGCTTCCGGATCGTCCGCTGGCACCTCGGCCCGGCCCCGGCGGCTGCCTCCGCCCGCGATTCCGGCTAGGTCCCGCGCGGGCCCGGACCCCGGCCGGCCGGCACGCCGGAAAGGCAGAAATCCGTAGCTTGCCAATTACCTCGCCGTACCATCTGCAATGGCGCTTAGCGGCACAGAAAGCCGCAATTCTCTGACCTCGCCACGACGGGGGACGCCTGATGCCGGTGGGGACAGTGCGGGCGGCGTACCGCGGCCCCGGCCGTGCGCGGCGGCGGTGGTCCGCCCGGCGCAAGGCCCGTTTCCTGCGCACGCTCACCGTGGCGGCGGCGATCACGTCGGCTTCGGTCGTCGCCCTGGCCGGCATCCTCGGCGCGGCCGCCCCCGTCTCCCGGCCCGCCCGCCCGCTGGCAGCGCAGACCCACGCGCCCGCCGCGGCCGCCACGGTGCTGGGCGGGGCGCCGGAGACGGTGGCCGCGGGCGCGGCGCAGCAGCTGTTCGCGTCCGCCCCGGTGGTCGTGATCGCCAACCCCGGCGATCTGGCCGGCCTGCGGGCCGCCGCCCGCCAGGCGGTGCGGGTGCACGCGCCGCTGCTGCTGGCCACGGCGCCGTCCCCCGGCCGTGCCGCCGTGGCCGGTGCCGCGACGCTGGCGGCGGCACAGGCCCTGCACGCCCGGTCGGTGCTGGCCGTCGGCGTCGGGCGCGCTGCCCTCGCGGCGCGGCTGCGCGGGATCCGTGTGGTCAGCAACGTGGCGCGGCTGCCCGCGACCCGGGCGCCGGTGCCGCTGCCCCAGGTCGCGCTGCTCCTGCGCCGCCCGCTCCCGGTGGCGGCGGCACTGGCCGCGGCCACCACCGCGCGGGTGGCGGGAGCGCGGGTGGTGCAGGTCCGTGCCGGTGACCCGCGGTCCGATCCGGCTGACATCGCCGCGCTGGCCGCGGCCCGGCCGCGCCAGGTACTCGCGGCCGGGGCCGGGTTCGGCGCGCCGGCCGCGCTGGCCGCCGAGGTCGCGGTGGCCAGGACCGGGGTGCAGCTGCCGGGGGGCGGCCAGATCCTGTTTCCCGGGCACCGGCTGGTCGCCCTGTACGGTCACCCCGGTGCCCCGGCCCTGGGGGTGCTGGGCCAGCAGGGCCTGGCGGCCACCATCGCGCGGGCCAGGCAGGTGGCCGCGCAGTACCGGCGGCTGAGCCCGGCCCCGGTCATCCCGGCCCTGGAAATCATCGCCACCGTCGCGGAGGCCGCCCCCGGGCCGGACGGCAGCTTCTCGGCCCAGTCCAGCGTGGCCTCGCTGCGGCCGTGGGTGCGGCGGGCCACGGCCGCCGGCCTGTACGTCGTCCTGGACCTGCAGCCTGGCCGGGCCAGCCTGCTCGCCCAGGCTGAGCGGTACCGGCCGCTGCTCCGGCTGCCCGCGGTCGGGCTGGCCCTGGACCCGGAATGGAAACTGGGGCCAGGGCAGCGGCCGCTGCAGCAGATCGGCAGCGTGCAGATCGGCGAGATCAACAGCGTCGTCCGATGGCTGGCCGGGCTCACCGCCCGGAACCACCTGCCGCAGAAGCTTCTCGTGCTGCACCAGTTCAGGCTGTCGATGATCCAGGGCGAGCAGCAGCTCGACACCCGGCACGGCGACCTGGCCATCGTGATCCACATGGACGGGCAGGGCACGCCGGGCCTCAAGCAGCAGACCTGGGACGCCGTGACCGGCGCGGCCCCGGCCGGGGTGTTCTTCGGGTGGAAGAACTTCTACGTCAAGGACCACCCGATGCTGGACCCGCGGCAGACGATGGCCCGGGTCCCCCAGCCGGTCATGATCTCCTACCAGTGAGCTTCAGGCGGTGCCCGTGGTGCGGCAGCATGGGGACGTGACCGATCGCGCGACGCTGAGCCGGTGGCTGGCCGGGTATGAGACCGCCTGGCGGGCACCGGGCACCGACGGCCTGGCCGCCCTGTTCACCGGCGAGGCCACCTACCTGCAGTCCCCGTACGAGCCCCCGGTGAACGGCCTGGATGCGATCCGGCGGATGTGGGAGGACGAGCGGGACGGCCCCGATGAGGCCTTCACCCTGGCCACCGAGATCCTGGCGGTGGACGGGCCCACGGCGGTCGTCCGGGCCGAGGTCCACTACGGCGACCCGCCGCATCAGGAGTACCGCGACCTGTGGATCATCCGGCTGGCCGAGGACGGCCGCTGCCGCTGGTTCGAGGAGTGGCCGTACTGGCCCGGGCTGGCCTACTCCGCTCGCGCCGACCCGGCCTGATGGTCGCCGGGGCCGGGTGGTTGAAATCCCTGCTCTGCGCGATTTACCGGGATCAGCGCCATGATCACCGCTAGCATGAGGCGCCATGCGGATCCTGGGGGGTTTGACCGGGGCCCTGGTGGCACTCGGCGCGGGTGCGGGGCTGATCGCGGGCGGCGTGCTCTCGCTGGGCGGCGGCAGTGCCACGGCGGTCCTGGCCGCGGCGGCGGCCCCCGCGGGTACCCGCGCGGCGCTGCCTCAGTTCGGCAACGCGGCCGGGCACGCCTACGTCCCGGCCGCCGGGCGGGCGGCCAGCACCGCGCGGCCGGACCGGGTGATCGGCACCGGCAGCCCGGCCGGCTGCACGTCCGCGGCGGTCGTGCGCGCCGTCGCCCGGGGCGGGATCATCACCTTCGACTGCGGGCCCAAGCCGGTCACCATCACGATGACCGCCACGGCCCGGGTGCGGAACACCAGCCATCAGGTCGTGCTGGACGGCGGGGGACTGGTCACCCTGAGCGGGGCCGGCCAGCGGCCGATCCTGTTCCAGGACACCTGCGACCGGCAGCAGCAGATCACCACCTCGGACTGCTACAACCAGCGCTGGCCGCACCTCACCGTGCAGAACATCACCCTGGAGGACGGCAACTCCACCGTCCCGCAGACCAGCGGGGCCGCGTTCGGCGGCGGGGGCGGCGGGGCCATCTTCGACCTCGGCGGCCAGTTGACCGTGGTCAACTCGCGGTTCCTGGGCAACCGCTGCTACCACACCGGCCCCGACCTCGGCGGGGCCGCGATCCGCGCGCTGGCCCAGTGGCGCGGCCGCCCGGTCTACATCACCCGCGACACGTTCCGCGGCGGCCGCTGCTCCAATGGCAGCGCGCTGTCCAGCATCGGCGTCTCCTGGGTGGTGCTGAACAGCGTCATGGTCAACAACGACGCGACCGGCTTCGGGGCCAACCCGGCCACGCCGGGCACCCCGGGCGGCGGCAGCGGCGGGGCCATCTACACCGACGGCAACCGCTACTCGGTCACCGTCGCGGGCACCGTCATCCGCGGCAACCACGCCCGGGAGGGCGGCGGCGCGATCTTCTTCGTCAGCGACGACAACACCGGGACGCTCACCATCGTGAACTCGACGCTGGCCGGCAACCCGAGCGCGGTGTTCTGGACCCGGCCTTACCCCGGGATCTACTTCCACAGTTCCGGGCACCCGCGGGTGATCAACTCCACGCTGCGCTGAGTCGCCGGCCCGCGGTCAGCGGCTCCGGGCGGCCGCCGGTGCCGAGCGGCCCGGCCGTGGCAGCATGTCTGCATGGACCTGCCTGCCGGCCTCACGGTCATCGGGGTTGCCCGTACCCGCCTAGGGCGAACCGCGCTGCGGCTGGTTCAATGAGGTCCCCCTGACCGAGGGGGCCACCCCGGGTCAGCTCGGCCAGCCTGGTCCATCTCCATACGGCAGCGAGGGGAGAATCCGGTGACTGATGACTGGCACCGACCGCTGATCCACGTCCGGGGCGGGGAGGTGCGCGCCGACACCGCCCAGACGCCGGGGATGACCCGGCACGAGGCCATCTCGGGCCGCAGGACCGGCTCGGAGAAGGTCTGGATGGGGCAGACCCACGTGGCACCGGGCACCAATTCCGGCGATCATCATCACGGGGAAACCGAGACGGCGATCTACGTGCTGTCGGGCACGCCGGCCTTCGTCTTCGCGGACGGCGACCGCGAGGTGCGGCTCGAGACGGAACCGGGCGACTACGTGTTCGTGCCGCCGTTCGTGCCGCACCGGGAGGAGAACCCGGGCGGCCAGGAAGCCGTCGTGATCATCGCCCGCAGCAGTCAGGAAGGCGTGGTGGTCAACCTGGAGAGCCTCTGGCCGGACGGCCGGCCCGGCTCGGCGGGGTGATGGCGTGGCCGTGTGCGGTGGCTGGGTAGTAGCCGGGGGTGCCGGTGTAGCTGACGGTGTAGCGGCCGTGGTGGTGGCGGAGGGCGGCTGACTGGGTGGTGGTCAGCACGCAGGATGTGGTGCCGTTGCGCTGGGTGGCGGTGGTGCACAGCGTGGCTGTTCCGGTGGTGACGGTGAGCCGCTGGCCATGGAGGGGGGTGCCGAGGCTGGTCAGCGTGGCGGTGACGGTGAGGGTGTGCTGGCCGCCGGGCCGCGCCGTCGCCGCCATGGAATCTCGCCCGCAGCCATCACCTGAACGGGCCGGGCGGTGCAGGCTGGCGGCGTGCACAGTGTAGAGATTGTCCTCGGGCTGGTCGTGCTGGGCACGGTCGTGGCGGCCTTCGCCAACCGGCTGCGCATCCCGGCGCCCTCGCTCCTGGTCGTGGCCGGGGTGGCCATCGGCCTGATCCCGGGGGTGCCGGCCGTCCGGGTCGCCCCGGACGTGGTCAGCTTCGTCGTGCTGCCGCCGCTGCTGTGGGCGGCCACCGACGAGCTGCCGTGGCGCGACCTGAAGGCGGTCTGGCGGCAGGTGGCCGTGCTGGCGGTGGGCCTGGTGCTGGCGTCGGCGGCGGCGGTGGCCGCGGTCGTCACGGCCGTGGCGGCCGTGCCGCTGACCATGGCCTTCGTGCTGGGCGCGGTGCTGGCCAGCACCGACCCGGTCGCGGTCAGCGCGCTCGGGCGGCGGCTCTCGCTGCCACCCCGGGTCCAGGCCGTGGTCCAGGGCGAGAGCCTGTTCAACGACGCGACCAGCCTGGTGCTGTTCCAGATCGCGGTCTCGTTCGCGGTCGGCGGTGCGGCCGCGGCCGGGCCGGGTGGCGCGGTGCTCCGTGGCGCGATCCAGTTCCTGGTGCTGGCCGGGGGCGGGGCACTGGCCGGCCTGGTTGTCGCGGCCGGCGTCATCGGGGTGCGGAGCCTGATCACCGACCCGGTGCTGGAGTCCGCCGTCGCCCTCATCACCCCGTACGTCGCCTACGTGCTCGGCGAGGCCGTCCACGTCTCGGGAGTGATGGCGGTGATCGTGGCCGGGCTGGCCATCGGCCTGCGGCACGGCCGGATCAGCACCGCGCAGACCCGGCTGCAGATTCGCTCGGTCTACCAGACCGAGGTCTTCCTGCTGGAAAGCGTGGTGTTCAGCCTGATCGGGCTGGAACTGCCGACGCTCATCCGCGACCTCCCGAACGAGGGCCGCTGGCCGCTGGCCGCGCTGGCGGTCAGCGGCACCCTCCTCGCCACCCGGATCCTGTGGGTGTTCCCGCTGTGGGCGGTCATCCGGCGGCGCGGCGGCACCCGCCGGCCCCCGTGGACGGTGCCCGCCGTGGTGTCCTGGGCCGGGACCCGCGGCGTGGTCCCGCTGGCGGCCGCGCTGTCCATCCCGCTGACCACCGCCACCGGCGCGCCCATGCCGCAGCGGGCCCTGGTGCTGGTGCTCACGGTGGTGGTCATCGTGATCTCGCTCTGCGTGCAGGGCCTCACCCTGGAGCCGCTGGTGCGGTGGACGGGGGTGGCCCGGCCCGCCGCCAGCACCCGGCGGGAGGAGGCCACCGCCCGGCTGCGGCTGGCCGAGGCGGGCATCGCCCGCCTCGACGAGCTGGCGTCCGGCGAGGAGATCCCGGCACCGGTGATCGACCGGATGCGCCAGGTGCTGAACGTGCGCATCGGGCACGCGCGGGCGGGCGTGGACGCCGACGGCCACGCGCCGGCCGCCGCGCGGACCGAGCGCGAGATCCGCCGCGACGTGATCGCCGCGGAGAACGCCGAGCTGTCCCGGCTGTACGCCGAAGGCATGATCAACGACACCGTCCGGCAGCGGCTGCAGCGGCAGCTCGACCTGGAGCTGGCCCGGTTCTCCGACGAGCCGCACTGACCGGGCCGGGCCAAGCCGGGCAAGCATGCCGCATTCGCCCGCTGACCGGCACAGACGTGGTATTCATTGGAGCACTCATCCGCCGAGGCCCGCGCAATCCCCCAGGAGGCCGGCCTGCCTGCTCCCACTCGTGAGGACTTCGAGCACCTGCTGGCGTTCCGGGTCAGCCTGCGCCGCTTCCAGCACTGGACCGAGGCCCAGGCCCGGGCCGCGGGGCTCACTCACGTCCAGCACCAGCTCCTGGTCGCGGTCAAGGGACACGCCGGGGCGGCCCCGCCTGCCGTCGGCGACCTGGCCGGCTACCTGCTGGTGCGGCATCACAGCGCGGTCGAGCTGGTGGACCGGGCGGCGGCGGCCGGCCTGGTCCGGCGCACCTCCGACCCGCAGGACGCCCGGATCGTCCGGGTCCGGCTCACCCCGAAGGGCGACCGCCTGGTGACCGCCCTGACCGAGGCGCACCTCGCTGAGCTGTACCACCTGGCCGCCGCCCTCAACGAACTCGCGCCGGGCGGCCAGCGGCCGGCCGCCACGCTCACCGCGGCGGAGTTAGCGGCCGGCTGATGCCGCCCGCGCGCCGGGGACCAGCACGCTAAACCCGGTCACCCCGCGGCCGGTCAGGGAATCCTGATGTCGTGGTGCTCCGCGGCCTCCTGCCGCTCCGCCTCGGTCAGGTCGGCCGCCCGGACCGGGGTGACGATGCCCCAGTGCCGGCCGACCGGGCAGTACTGCAGCCGGCCCCAGCCCAGGCGCAGGGCCTTGAGTGAGGCGCCCGGGATCCAGATGGTGGTGAACAGGTGCCCCTCGCGGCACCGCACCACGGTGTTGCCGCCCACGCCGTAGCCGAGCCGGCGGCCCACCACCGTGACGGCCGCCAGTCCGCCAACGATGAGAACCAGCCGCGTAACCGACTTCTTTGCCATACGCCCCGTTGTACCAGGCAGCCCTCGCCCCGGCGAGAGGACCAGGGATCCGGGACGGGCCGAGCCCGCCCGCCCGGCCGGCGCGGCGCCCGCCGCGGCCCGGGGCCGCGGTCGTGGCCGCCGGGCGGCCGCCCTGTTACTGTTGGTGCGCGTCGGTGACGTTAACGTTCATTAACCGGTAGGTGAGGGTGGATACGCCCCAGCTGGCCAGCCTGGCCGACCCGGACAGCCCGGAGTTCCGGCGCAACGCCGCGGCGAACGCCGCGCTCGCCGGCGACCTGCGCGGGCGGCTCGGCGACGCGGCCCAGGGCGGCCCGCAGCGGGCCCGCGAGCGGCACGTGGCCCGCGGCAAGCTGCTGCCCCGGGACCGGGTCGCCGCGCTGCTCGACCCGGCGTCCCCGTTCCTGGAGCTGTCCGCGCTGGCGGCGGCGGGCATGTACGGCGGCGAGGCGCCCGGCGCCGGGATCATCACCGGCATCGGCCGGGTGGCCGGGCGGGAATGCGTCATCGTGGCCAACGACGCCACCGTCAAGGGCGGCACCTACTACCCGGTCACGGTGAAGAAGCACCTGCGCGCCCAGGAGATCGCGCTGCAGAACCGGCTGCCGTGCCTGTACCTGGTGGACTCCGGCGGCGCCTTCCTGCCCCGCCAGGACGAGGTCTTCCCGGACCGGGAGCACTTCGGCCGGATCTTCTACAACCAGGCCACCATGTCGGCCCGCGGCATCCCGCAGATCGCCGCCGTGCTGGGCTCGTGCACCGCGGGCGGCGCCTACGTGCCCGCCATGAGCGACGAGACGCGTCATCGTCCGCGGCCAGGGCACGATCTTCCTCGGCGGCCCGCCGCTGGTCCGCGCGGCCACCGGCGAGGTGGTCAGCGCGGAGGACCTGGGCGGCGGCGAGGTGCACGCCCGCACCTCCGGCGTGGTGGATCACCTGGCCGCCGACGACGCCGGCGCGCTGCGCACGGTGCGGTCCATCGTGGCCACGCTGCCGCCGCCCGCCCCGGCGCCATGGCCGGTCCAGCCGCCCGAGGAGCCCGCCGTTGACCCGGCCGGCCTGGGCGGGGTCGTCCCCGCCGACCTGCGCACCCCCTACGACGTGCGGGAGGTCATCGCGCGCCTGGTGGATGGCAGCCGGTTCCACGAGTTCAAGCAGGACTACGGGGCCACCCTGGTCACCGGTTTCGCGCACATCCACGGCCACCCGGCCGGGATCGTGGCCAACAACGGCATCCTGTTCAGCGAGTCCGCGCTCAAGGGCGCCCACTTCATCGAGCTGTGCGACCAGCGCCGCATCCCGCTGGTCTTCCTGCAGAACATCACCGGCTTCATGGTCGGCCGCGCCTACGAGGCGGGCGGCATCGCCAAGCACGGCGCCAAGATGGTCACCGCCGTGGCCTGCGCCCGGGTGCCCAAGCTGACCGTGATCATCGGCGGCTCGTTCGGCGCGGGCAACTATGCCATGTGCGGCCGCGCCTACTCGCCCCGCTTCCTGTGGATGTGGCCGAACGCGCGGATCTCGGTGATGGGCGGCGAGCAGGCCGCGGCGGTGCTGGCCACGGTGCGCCGGGACCAGCTCGGCGACGCCTGGGCCGCCGAGGAGGAGGAAGACTTCAAGAAGCCCATCCGGGACCAGTACGAGGAGCAGGGCAGCCCGTACTACTCGACCGCGCGGATCTGGGACGACGGGATCATCGACCCGCTCGACACCCGGCGGGTGCTCGGCCTGGGCCTGGCCGCCTGCGGCGGCGCGCCGCTGGAGCCGCCCGGCTACGGCGTCTTCCGGATGTGACCATGTTCGCCACCGTCCTCATCGCCAACCGGGGCGAGATCGCCGTCCGGATCATCCGCACCCTGCACCGGCTCGGCATCCGCGCCGTGGTCACCTGCACCCCCGACGACGCCGGCGGCCGGGCCGCCGCCGCCGCCGACCTCGCGGCGGGAGTGGGCAGCTACCTGTCCGTCGAGGACGTCATCGACGCGGCGCTGGGCAGCGGGGCCGAGGCCGTGCACCCCGGCTACGGGTTCCTGGCCGAGAACCCGGCGCTGGCCCGGGCCTGCGCGGAGAACGGCCTGGTGTTCATCGGGCCGCCCCCGGACGCGATCGCCGCCATGGGGGACAAGATCGCCGCCAAGCGCATGGTCAGCGCGGCGGGCGTGCCGGTCGTGCCGGGCAGCGAGGCGGCCGGGCTGACCGATGCGCAGCTGGCCCGGGCGGCCGAGGCGGCCGGGCTCGGCGCGGGCGAGGCGGTGCTGCTCAAGCCGTCGGCCGGCGGCGGCGGGAAGGGCATGCGGCTGGTCCGCTCCGCCGGCGGCCTCGGCGAGGCGATCGCCGCCGCGCGGCGTGAGGCCCAGGCCGCGTTCGGCGACGCCACCCTGCTGGTCGAGCGGTGGGTCAGCCGCCCGCGGCACATCGAGGTCCAGGTCTTCGCCGACGCCCACGGCCACGTCGTGCACCTCGGCGAGCGCGAATGCAGCCTGCAGCGCCGGCACCAGAAGATCGTCGAGGAGGCGCCCTCGCCCCTGCTGGCCGGCCACCCCGGCGGCGCGCGGATCCGGGACGGCGATGGGGGCGAGCGCGGTCGCGGCGGCCCGGGCGGTGGGATACGAAGGCGCCGGGACGGTGGAGTACATCGTCTCCGCGGACCGGCCGGAGGAGTACTTCTTCCTGGAGATGAACACCCGGCTGCAGGTGGAGCACCCGGTCACCGAGCTGGCCGTCACGGTGGCCGGCCACCCGCCCCTGGACCTGGTCGAGTGGCAGCTCCGGGTGGCCGCGGGGGAGCCGCTGCCATTCCGGCAGGAAGACGTGGGATTCACCGGGCACGCGGTCGAGGCCCGGGTGTACGCCGAGGACCCGGCCCGGGGCTTCCTGCCCACCGGCGGCCGGGTGCTGCGGCTGGACGAGCCGGACCTGCCCGGGGTCCGGGTCGACTCCGGGCTGAGCGAGGGCAGCGGTGATCGGCGGCGGCTACGACCCGATGCTGGCCAAGGTGATCGCCTGGGGCCCGGACCGGCCCGCCGCGCTGCACCGCCTGGGCCTGGCCCTGGGCCGGTACACGCTGCTCGGGGTGGGCACCAACGTGGCGTTCCTGCGCTCGCTGCTGGATGACCCGGAGGTCCGGGCCGGGCGGCTGGACACCGGCGTGGCCGAGCGGCACGCCGCCGGCCTGTCCGAAGCGGGGGCCGGCCGAGGCCGGGCCGCCGGCCGAGGTGCTGGCCGCGGCGGCGCTCGGGCGGACGCTGGAGCTGGCCGCGGTCCGCCGCCGGGCCGTGGGGCATCCCGGACGGCTGGCGCCTCGGCGGCCCGGCCGGGACCACCTGGCGGCTGGCCGGGCACGAGATCACCGTGCGCGGCCCGGCCCGCGAGGCCGAGGTCAGCGTGGACGGCGGCGATCCCGTGCCCGCCACCGCGTCCCTGGCCGGCGGCGTCCTGGCCCTCGGCTACGGTGGCCGGCTGCTGCGCTACGCCTGGGCCCGGGACGGGGAGACGTGCTGGCTCGGGCGGGACGGCCAGGCCTGGGCGGTGCCGCCGACCCCGCCGGACCGTGGTGCAGGCAGCGGGCCGGACGGGGCGTTGGGAACGGTTCGCAGCCCGATGCCGGGGACGGTCGCAGGCGGTGCGGGCCACCGTGGGGGAGGAGGTACGCCCCGGGCAGCCGCTGGTCGTCGTGGAGGCCATGAAGATGGAGCACACCGTGGTCGCCCCGGTGGCCGGCCGGGTCGCGGAACTGACCGCGCGGGCCGGCGCGCGGGTCGGCCTGGACGAGATCCTCGCCGTCATCGCCGCTGATGGGCAGGGCTGAGCAGGCGGCGTAGGCTCGACGGCGAGACGGCAGGCGTGGCCGGCGAGGGAGGCGGGCGATGGAGTTCGAGCACGTCCTGGTGCAGCGGTCCGGCCCGTTCACCACCATCACGATGAACCGGCCGCAGCGGCGCAACGCCCTCTCGCTGGCGCACATGCGGGAGCTGATCGCCGCGTTCCGGCAGGCCGGGGAGAGTGCCGCGCTCGGTATCGTGCTGGCCGGCAACGGGCCCGTGTTCAGCGCCGGGCACGACTTCGCCGATGTGGCCGGCGCCGACCTATCGGGCGTGCGCTCGCTGCTGATGACCTGCACCGAGCTGATGACGCTGATGCAGCAGGTGCCGCAGCCGGTGGTGGCCCGGGTGCACGGCCTGGCCACGGCGGCCGGCTGCCAGCTGGTCGCCACCGCCGACCTGGCCGTGGCCAGCGAGGATGCCGGGTTCGCCGCGCCCGGCGGCCAGGGCGGCTGGTTCTGCCACACGCCGATGGTGGCCGTGGCCCGGAACGTCGGCCGGAAGCGGGCCATGGAGCTGGCCCTGTCCGGCGACGTCATCGACGCGCGGACCGCGCTCGACTGGGGCCTGGTCAACCAGGTGGTGCCCGCCGCGGACCTGGACGGTGCGACGGCGGACCTGCTGGACCGGGTGACCCGCGGCTCGGCGGAGAGCAAGGGCATCGGCAAGCAGGCACTGTACGCGCAGATCGACCTGGACCAGCCGAAGGCGTATGCGTACGCCATCGAGGTGATGGCCGCCACCAGCCAGCTGCCCGACGCCCGGGAAGGCATGCTGGCGTTCCTGGAGAAGCGCAAGCCCCGCTGGCGCCGCGGCCGGTAGGCCGTCCCGGGGTCGTCCGCGGTGGCCGCCGGGCACGTCCGCGGTGGCCGCCAGGCACGTCCGCGGCGGCCTGCAGCACGTCAACGGCGGGCAAAAAGAATCACGCTTGCCGGTCTGGCCCGCAGGCGGCGGTCATTATCGGAAGATGCCACCCGCCCCGCATTCCCAGCGTGCCCCGGGCCGGCGCGACCCTGCCCAGGGACGCCGGCGGGCCGGCGCCCTGGTGGCGGTGCTAGCGGGCGTGGCCGTCCTCGGTGCCGGTGCCTGGTACCTGGTCAGTCCGGGCAGCGGATCCGGCGCGGCCGGCCAGGCCGGCCAGCACCACCCGGCGGGCGCGGCCGCCCGGAAGGCCGCCGCGCCCGCGGGCCTGCCCGCGGCCGAGTCCGGCCTGCTGCCCTGGCACCTGCCCCAGCCACTCAGCCGCGAGGTGGTGGTGCCCGGCGCCCCGGGCCGGCTGGTGGTGCTGGGCGGGCTGACGGGCAGCGGCGCCTCGCTCAGCGGGGTGGATGTCGTCCGGACCCGGACCGGGGCCGCCCGCCCGCTCGGCTCGCTCCGCGCGCCGCTGCACGACGCGGCGGTGGCGGTGTCCGGTGACCGGGCCCTGGTGTTCGGCGGCGGCTCGGCGGCCAGCGTGCCGGGTGTCCAGTCGTTCCCCGTGACCGGGCCCGGGCCGGGTGCCCCGGCCCGCGCCGTGGGCAGCCTGCCGCAGGCCCGCTCGGACGCCGCCGCGGTCACCATCGGCGCCACCACCTACGTGGTCGGCGGCTACGACGGGACCCGGCCGGACGCGGCCGTGCTGGCCACCACGGACGGCCACGCGTTCCAGCCGGTGGCGTCCCTGCCGGTGCCGGTGCGCTACCCCGCGGTCGCGGCGCTGGCCGGGCAGATCTACGTCTTCGGCGGGCAGGCGGTGACCGGCCCGCAGGCCGGCACGCCGGTGGACGCCATCCAGCTGGTCAGCCCGGCCCGGCACAGCGCGACACTGATCGGCCACCTGCCCGAGCGGCTGGCCGGGGCGGCCGCGCTGACCGTGCGCGGCGAGGTGTTCCTGGCCGGCGGGGACAGCCCGGCCGCTCAGCCGCAGGCCCCGGGGGTGGGCAGCACCCAGCTGCCGCCGGGGGAGGTGGGCGGGTCCACCGGTGCCGAGGCGTCCATCCCGACCCGTACCGTGCGCACCATCTGGGCGTTCAACCCGGCCACCCGGCAGCTGCTGCCGGCCGGCCAGCTCCAGGTGCCGGTCTCGCACGCGGCGGCCACGGTGACCGGGGGGACCGGCTGGATCGTCGGCGGGGAATCCGGCGGCTCGCTGGTCTCGGCCGTGCAGATGCTCCGGCCGGACCGGGCCTTCGGCACCGCCGGCGCGCCCGGGGCCGGCTCGCCGTACTTCGGCGCCCGGCTGCTCATCGCGGACCGGGGCAACAACCGGATCCTGTTCTTCGATGACCGGATGAACCTGGTCTGGAAATACCCGTCGCCGCGCGCCCCGCGTGACCCGCTGCGGTTTTACTTCCCCGATGACGCCTTCTTCATCGACCACGGCACCGCGATCCTGTCCAACCAGGAGCAGAACGAGACGATCATCAAGATCGCCTACCCCTCAGGCAAGATCATCTGGTCTTACGGGCATCCGGCCCAGGCTGGCACCGCGCCCGGCTTCCTGCACGAGCCGGACGACGCCTACCTGCTCCGCAACGGGCAGGTCACGGTGGCTGACGCGAACAACTGCCGGGTCCTGGTGATCAACGAAAACCACACGGTGGCGCACCAGATCGGCGCCAACGGCGTGTGCGTGCACCACCCGCCGTCCTCGATGGGATCACCCAACGGGGACACCCCGCTCCCGGACGGCAACCTGCTGATCTCGGAGATCAACGGCTCCTGGGTCAGCGAGTACACCCTCACCGGGAAGCTGGTCTGGACCGTCCAGCTGCCGATCGCCTACCCGTCCGACCCGCAGCAGATCGGCCCGGATAAGTACCTCATCGCCGACTACGCCGCGCCGGGGGAGATCCTGGAGTTCAACCGGGCGGGCCGCATCCTGTACCGGTATCACCCGGCGGCCGGGCCCGGCATGCTGAACCACCCGTCGCTGACCGAGTTGCTGCCCAGCGGGGTCTTCATGGTCAATGACGACTACAACCACCGGATGGCCGCCATCGACCCGGCCACCGGCGCGCTGGTCTGGCAGTACGGGGTGACCGGCCAGCCCGGCCGTCAGCGCGGCCACCTCAACACCCCGGATGGCTTCGACCTGCTGCTTCCCAACGGCACCACCCCCACCCACCCCATCACCGGCTGAGCCCCCGCCGCGCGGTGAATTGTGACCACCACGGCTGATCGCGCCGCCGCAGGGATGGCCGGCGTAGCGGCCAGGCAACGGCGGCGCGGCAGGGTAGAAAGCACAGAAACCCCCCGGTGGGCGGATGCGGATCTTGGCCGGTCACCCCATCCCAGATCGGGATCAATAAGCCTCACTACATGACGGCCGCTTTCATGCAGTTGGGCCTCGTGCCGTGCGCTATAGGTGCCGGGAACAGGGAATGTTCCCGTT
Source organism: uncultured Actinomycetes bacterium (assembly GCA_963840195.1). Classification (GTDB taxonomy): domain Bacteria; phylum Actinomycetota; class Actinomycetes; order Streptosporangiales; family Streptosporangiaceae; genus RYN-230. The sequence goes on along the minus strand of CAWIYD010000025.1, from coordinate 11,062 downwards.
ACGTTGTAACTTCGGTGTTTGACGAGCTGGAAGAACAGATGACGGTGCATTGCGTGACGTGCGGGACGGCTTTGCACCCGGAAAGAGCCAAGAAGTACACCTACTGCATGGCCCGCGAATGCCAGGAGAAAAACGCCAGGGGCCTGACCATGGTGGCCGTTGGGATGAACAAGGCCGCCGATGAGCTCATGATCCTGGATGAGCAGACCCGCGAGGAACTGGCCAGCGGCAAGTACCGGGACCAGCGGCGGGGAACGTTCGGCGGGTCCGCGCCCGCGCCGGGCGCTTCCGGGCCCTTCGTGCGGCCCGTGCGGAGCGCCGAACCGCGCCCAGTGTCTGCCGCACAGCCCCCCCGCCGTGCCGAGCCGCGCCTGCCGGCTCCCCGGCGGCCGTGGACCGACCGGCAGGAGAGGCTCGCCCGGCTGTACAACGAGCAGGGACTCCGGCCCGATGAGATCGCGCGCAAGCTCGGGGTGAGCAATTACCTGGCCACCCAGATCGTCCTGGCTGCCCGGAGCCGCGCCAAGCGCTGACCGGCCCGCAGCGGCACGCCCGTGTCAGCGGGCTGGCGTGTGGGTCATCGGCCCGACCTGCGCGGCGCTGCCAGCGCGGGCGGGTTACGGGCGGACCGCGCGCAGCAGCAGGTATTCGATGATCCCGCGCCGCCACAGCAGCTCCACCTGCCGCAGCAGCAGCCGGGCGGCGGCCTGCTGGCCGGCGGGCGCGGCCGTGCCACCGTCCAGCCGCTGGGCGGTGAGCCGGACCGCGGGGGCGATCACGCGGTCGCCGCACGCCGTGACTTCCACCCCGGCCAGCCCGGCCGCGCGGGCGGCCGCGCCGATCTGCCCCGACGTCATGGCCATGGCGGGCCGCAGCCCGAACACCCGCAGCTGGGTCAGCCCGGACAGCAGCTCGGCGGGGCGGACCGGCCACCGCTGCATCGCGATGTCGGACATGCTCAGCACGCCGCCGGGGCGCAGCACCCGGTAGCACTCGGCGAAGAACGCCTTCCGGGACCGGAAATGGAACGCCGCCTCCACGCTGATGATCCCGTCGAGGCTCCCGTCCGCGAACGGCAGCCGGACGGCGTCGGCCGCCACGGGCGCGGCCGCCGCCTGCCGCAGCCGCTCCCGTCCCGCGGCCAGCTGCCACTGGGTGATGTTCACCGCCAGCAGCCGCCGCGGCCGGGCCACCTCGGCGATCAGCGGATCCTGGGTGCCGAGCCCGTTGCCCACGTCGGCGAGCACGGCCTCCGTGGGCAGTTGCGCCGCGAGCGTGGTGACCAGGCGCCGGCAGGCCTGCTCGGCCTCCGCCTCGGTGCCCGGGCCGTCCCACAGCCCCAGGTTCAGCCAGCCGGGGGCCACCGCGAGGAAGAAGTCCGATCCGATGCTCTCGTAGACCCGCGCGGCGGGATTCCCGCCCTGCCGGAGCAGGGCGGCGGCATGCCGCACATTCTGGCCCGTCCACCCCGCCAGCCACGCTGGCCCGGCTACCATCCCCTCTCACCTATCGGACACTGCCCGCGGCGCACCGGCCACAACCGTCACCGCCCGATGCCCGCGCACCCGGGGCGGCTGTCGGTGGCCGCGCCTAGCCTGGGCGCATGCGGATGGCGACGTGAGAGGGGACCCGATGGCTGACGCCGATGACGTGCGGCGACTGGCGCTGTCCCTGCCGCACGTGGCGGAGATCGACAGCGACGGCTTCGACTTCCGGGTGGGCGGCCGGGGGTTCGTCTGGTCCTACCCGGAGCGCAAGCCGGGCCAGCGGCGGGTCATCCGGACCGACATCGCCGTGCTGTTCGTCGGGGACGAGGCCGAGAAGCAGGCCCTCCTCCTGGGCGAGCCTGACCTCTTCTTCACCACGCCGGCCTACGACGGGTGGCCGCTGGTGATGGTGCGGCTCGCGGCGGTGGACGCCGGGCGCCTGGCCGAGCTCATCACCGACGCGTGGCGGATGCGCGCCCCGGACACCCTGGCCAGTCGATCTCGACGAGGCCGCCAGCGGCCGCCAGGTGACCGGTCCGCCGTTAGGACTGCCCCGGCGGCTGGAAGGCCTGGCCCGCGCGGCCGGCCAGCTGCAGGGTCTGGCTGAGCTGGTCCTGGGTCAGCAGCTCGTGCGTCTGCACGGCCCTGAAGGCGCCGGTGCCGCTGATCATGGCGCTCAGGGCGGCGGCCTGGGCCGGGCCGGGGAACTGGGCGATGGCGATCCCGTCATGGGCTGCCGAGCATCCAGTACAGGCACTCGAGTGACCCGTCGAGCGATTCGACGGCGCGGCGCACGGCCGCGGTCCGGTCGCCCGGGTTGTCGATCATCCGGGCCCACGCCTCGCTGGTGTAGCTGAAGAAGAACACGTACCGCGACATCGGCTTCCCCCTGCTTTCCGTGCTGGCGGGCGGGCGCCCGCCATTGTCTTCCCCCGCCGGGCGAGGCGGCTGCTCATGCCTCTCCGGGCTGTACGAGGCCGGTTTCGTAGGCGAAGATGACCGCGTGCACGCGGTCGGCCAGGTTCAGTTTCATCAGGACGCGGGCCACGTGAGTCTTGACCGTCGCGTCGCTGATGAACAGCTGGTCGGCGATCTGGCTGTTGGACAGGCCCCGGGCCAGCAGCGTGAGGACTTCGTGCTCCCGCGCGGTGAGCTCGCTGATCCCGGCGGGCGGCTTGCGGGGCCTGGCCGGCCGCCGGGCGAATTCCTGGATGACCGTGCGGGTGATGGACGGCGCCAGCAGCGCGTCGCCGCTGGCCACGATCCGCGTCGCGGCCAGCAGCTGATCCGGCGGTGAGTCCTTGAGCAGGAAGCCGCTCGCCCCGGCGTGCAGTGCCTGGTAGACGTATTCGTCCAGGTCAAAGGTGGTGAGGATGAGGACGCGGGTCAGCGCGGGATCGCTGCGGAGCAGCTGGCGGGTGGCTTCCAGCCCGTCCATGTCGGGCATCCGGATGTCCATCAGCACGACGTCGGGCTGATGGCGGCGGGCGGCGGTGATCGCCTCCAGCCCGTTGCTGGCCTCGGCCAGGACGCGGATGTCGTCCTCGGCTTCGAGGATCTTGCGGAACCCGGCCCGGACGAGTTGCTGGTCATCGGCGATGACCACCCCGATCGTCATGCCTGCGCCCTCCCCACCGGCAGCCGGGCGCGCACGGTGAACCCGGCATCGCCGGGACCGGCGTCCAGCGTCCCGCCATAGAGCGCGACGCGCTCGCGCATGCCCGCCAGGCCGTTCCCGGTGCCGTCGGGATGCGCCGCCGCGCCGCGGCCGTCATCGGTGATCTCGAGCTCGAGCTCGTGCGGCCGGTACTGGATGCTGACCCGGGCTTGCGCGGACCCAGCGTGCCGGAGCGAGTTGGTCAGCGCCTCCTGGATGATCCGGTAGGCGGTCAGGTCGACGCCGGGCGCGATATCGGCGGGCTCGCCTTCGATGCGCAGCTGGGTCGGCAGCCCGGCCTCCCGCATCTGCTCGATGAGGACGCCGACCCGGGCCAGGCCCGGGACCGGGGCCAGGGCGGGCTCATCGTCCGGGCGCCGCAGCACGCCGAGCAGCCTGCGCAGTTCGGCCAGTGCTTCCCGGCCGGCCGTCTCGATGGCCTGCAGCGGCACCCGCATCTCCGTGTCCGCGGCATCCAGGGTGTGCCGGGCCGCCCCGGCCTGGACGACCATCACGCTCACGCTGTGCGAGATCACGTCGTGCAGTTCCCGGGCGATCCGGGACCGCTCCTCGACCACCGCCCACCGGGCCTTCTCGGCCTGCTCCTGCTGCAGGCGGTCGGCCTTGGCCTGAAGTTCCGCCACCCGCAGCAGCCGCTGCCGGAACAGCAGCCCCATGACCCAGAAGATGCCCACGGCCACCCAGAAGCCGTAGTCGGTCCCGCCCGCGCTCACCGAGCCGGCGATCACCGTGGCAGCCAGGACCGCGGCCAGGACCACGCCGCCGGCCAGGACGCGCCGGCCTTGCGCGTACGCGCCGAACGAGAAAACGGCCAGCAGCACCGCCAGGAACGCCGCGGCCGGGCCCTGCCCGTTCGCCAGCCAGCCCCGGTCGGCGCCAACGAGCAGCTCGGATACCAGGTTGGCGGCGAGCACCACCGTCAGGACGGTGAGGGGTGCCCGCCGCCGCCACGCCAGCGGCATCCCGGTCAGGACCGCGAGGATCAGCAGGCCGGCCGTGAGGCCGGCCTGAGCCTCGGCGGACCGTCGTCCACTCCTCGGCCCAGATGGCGGCCGTCGCGGCCACGCCGATGGCCGCGTCCAGCCACGGGCTGGCGGACAGGCGTCGTAGCCGTTCGGCCATCATGCCCGCACTGTAATCACCGGCGAGCGGCCGGAACATCCCCCGCACGGCCGATGGCCGCGCGCTCTGGAGTCACCCGGACGGGCGATCACGCCCCGCGGCCCGGCCGGCCAGGCGGCCGGCCGGGGAACCGCCCGCGCTGCTGACGACAAGGCCCCGGCCCGGCCGCCACCGTTGACCTGTCACGCCCGGCGCAGCAGGCGGGCCTCTTCCCGCCTGCTGCAAGGAGAAAGAAGGACCCCGATGAAACCCTCCCGGCTCGCCCTGACCGCCGCGCCGCTCCTCGCCCTCAGCGTGGCGGCCTGCGGAACTGCCAGCCCCGCACCGCCACGAGCCACCGCTTCGGCCCGGCCGATGGCGACCGCCTCCGCCCGGGCCTCGGCCTCGGCCGCCGCCCAGTTCGCGGCCGCCGCCGACCAGATCTGCGCCGCGGCGAACCAGCGGGAAGCCGCCCTGGGACCCGGGCTGATCAATGCCGACGTGGTGAGCGTCGCGCACCTGCCCAAGGCCGCGGCTTACCTGGGCAAGGTCGTGGCCATCAAGAGCGGCGGGCTGACTGCCCTGCACCGGCTGGCCGCCACCGGCGTCGCTGACCAGGCCGCGCGGCAGGCGTTCGTCCGCGACTACCAGAATGTGATCGCCGATTACCAGGACGCGGCACGAGCGGCATCCCGGGGCGACATGGCCGCGTTCCGGGCCGACTTCGGCCGGGTCGCGCCGCACGGCTATCCCACCGGCCCGGACGCCAGGGCGCTGGACCGGGCGGCCGCTCCCTTCCCGTTCAAGGCGTGCGGCAAGGGCAACGGCATCTGAGGCTGCGGGCTACGCGTCCCGCCGGGGGCGGATCACTCGGCGAGGACGGGCCTTGGACCATACGCGGCGAAGGCGGCTGAAGGGTAGGCCAGGACGTCAAAGTGGCCGCCCTTCACGCGCTCCAGGAACACGGCCCATTCGAGCGGGGTAAAGACCAGCGGGTCCCGGCCGGGGAACTTGGAGTCACGCACCACGATGTTGATGCCCTCCGCCCCCTGGCGCCAGGCGATCTCCACGCAGTTGCCGTCGCTGTGGCTGGACTTGCGCCAGGCCGACCCTGAACTGCCCATGACGGCGCCCTCCGTTAGCTGGCAGCCCGCGGTCCGGCTGCCGGAACTACGAACCAAGCATGCCGAATGCCCCGGCACGGCCATCTTGCACTCGCCGTGATGGTTACCTTGCCGCCCAGGTCAGGCGGGAAGTCCTAGCCGGGAGCGGGAGACCGGGACCCGGCGGCCTGGTGGGCCGCGACGGCGGCCCGGAGGTGCTCCAGCATGACCTGGTGGTGGGCGAGGACCGCCGTGCGGGCGGCCGCGGGATCCTGGGCGATCACCGCGGCGGCGATCGGCTCGTGCAGCGCCTGCTGCTGCTCCGGCCCGGCGTCGGTCAGCCAGGGCGGCACCGACTCCGCGTCCACCCAGCCCCGGAACTCATGCGACAGCACGGCACTGTGCACGCTCTCGTAGATGGCGGCCAGGTAGGGGTTGCCGGACGCCCGGACCACCGCGGCGTGGAACACGGTGTCCGCGGCGATCCACTCGCCGGCCCGGCCCGCGGCGTCCCGCAGCCGGCCGAGGGCGGCCTGGATGCCCGCTGCCCCGGCCGCCTCCAGGGGCGGGCGGCGGGCCGCGGCCTCCCCGGCGCCCAGGGTCTCCAGCCACAGCCGCAGCTGCATCAGCTGGTCCACAGACTGGTTGTCCAGGTCCAGCATGAGGCTGACCGAGGCGGTGACCATGGTCTCCGGGCGGCGGATCACGTACGCCCCGGAGCCGTGCCGGATCTCCACCAGGCCCATCAGTGACAGGCTGCGCAGCGCCTGGCTGACGGTGGGGCGGCTGGCGCCGAACCGCTCGGCCAGTTCCCGCTCCGGCGGCAGCCGGGCGCCCTCGGTGATCTGCTCGCCGATGATCAGGTTCCGGATCTGGGCCGCCACCTCGTCGGCCCGGCGGGAACTGCGGACCGGGCCGATGCCGTCCAGCGGCACGGGTGATTCGCGCACCCGTTGACACTACCGGATGGCAAAGTGACAATGTGGCTATGCCACTTGGCCACTCTACGGAGAGCTGGTCGGTACCCGACCCGCAGCGGCTCGCGGACCGGATCCGGCTGCGTGCCGTGCAGATGGTGGCCGGGCCGGGGTTCGGCTACCTGGGCCAGGCGCTGTCCGCCGCCGAGCAGGTCGCCGCGCTGTTCGCGGCGGCCCGCCCCGGGATCGACCGGGTCGTCTGCTCGCCGGGGCACTACGTGATCGCGCTGTACGCCGCGGCCGCCGAGACCGGGCTGCTCCCGGCCGGGGCGCTGGCGGGTTACGGGCAGGACGGTTCCGCCCTGGAGGCGATCGGGACCGAGCGGTCGCCGGTCGTGGACTACGTGTGCGGCTCGCTGGGGCAGGGCCTGTCCGCCGCCGCCGGGTTCGCGCTGTCCGACCGGATGCGGGGCCGGGACGCCCGCACGTTCGCCCTGGTCAGCGACGGCGAGCTGGAAGAGGGGCAGGTCTGGGAGGCGGCCATGTTCGCCGCGCATTACCGGCTGGGCCGCCTGACCGTGCTGGTCGACGCCAACAACTCCCAGGTTGACGGGCCGGTGGACAGCGTCACCACGATCGAGCCGGTCGCGGCCAAGTGGGCGGCGTTCGGCTGGGAGACGGCCGAACTCGACGGGCACGACACCGCCGCGCTGCTCGGCGCGCTGGCCGCGGCCGGGGCCAGCACCCGGCCGTCCGTGCTGGTCTGCCGGACCTCGGCCAGCCAGGGCCTGGACTGCCTCCCGCCGGACGCGGACCGGCACTTCATCAAGCTGCCGCCGGACCTCGCCGCCCGGGCGCTGGCCGAGCTGGGCGGCCGGCTGGAGGGCCGCGATGCGTGAGCCGCCCTACCCGACCGTGCTCAAGCCCTGGGGCCGCGCCCTGGTCGACCTGGCCCGGCAGCGGGAGGAGATCGTCTGCCTGAGCGGCGACCTGACCCGGCAGTGCGAGGCCGACCTGTTCGCCGAGGCGTTCCCGGACCGGTTCATCCAGGCCGGCATGGCCGAGGCCAACATGATGGGCGTCGCGGGCGCGCTGGCCCGGTGCGGGCACATCCCGTTCGTGCACACGTTCGGCGTGTTCGCCACCCGGCGGCCGCTGGACCAGATCATCAACGCCATCGCCTACCCGCGGCTGCCGGTGCGGATCATCGGGTTCATGCCCGGCGTGTCCAGCCCCGGCGGCCCCAGCCACCAGGCCATCGACGACGTGGCGCTGATGCGCGCCCTGCCCGGCATGACCGTGCTCGACGTGGCCGACGCGGTCCAGGTACGGCAGGTCGCCGCGCTCATCGCCGACCTGCCCGGCCCGGTGTACGTCCGGCTCAAGCGGGGCGAGATCCCGCTCATCTTCGACGACGATCACCCGCTCGCGCTGGACCGGGCCGAGGTGCTCACCCCGGGCGACGACGTCGCGCTGTTCGCCAGCGGGATGATGCTGGCCCCCGCGCTGGCCGCGGCCCGGCTGCTCGGCGGGCACGGGGTGGGCGTGCGGGTGGTCAACGTCCCGGTGATCAAGCCGCTCGACGCCGGCACGGTGGTGGACGCGGCGGTGGCCTGCCGGGTCGCGCTGTCCGCCGAGAACCACTCGGTCATCGGCGGGCTGGGGTCGGCGGTCGCCGAGGCGCTGGCCGAGGCGGGAGCCGGCGTCCGGCTGCGCCGGATCGGGCTGGCCGACACCTTCGCCGAGGGGGCCCAGAGCGCCGGCTACCTGTTCGGCAAGTACGGCCTGTCCACCCAGGCCCTGGTGGACGCGGCCTGGCAGGCGCTGGCCCGGCCCGGGCCGCGCGCCCGCGGCCGCGCTACCCGAACCCGAGCCCGGCGAGTACGCACCAGTGTGAGCCGGGCCCGATCGCGAGGAGGACCCCTGATGACCGCCTTCTACTCGGCTTCGGACCAGAGCATCCCGATCGCCTCCCCGGGCGCGGTCACCGGCGTCGACTGGGAGCAGCGGGTCGACTTCAGCCGGCTGCGCGGCGACCGGATCGGCAAGCTCCAGGCCGCGCTGGAGCGGTCGGAGCTGGGCGCGCTGATCTTGTTCGACATGAACAACATCCGCTACGCGACCGCCACCCACATCGGGAACTGGGCCCGGGACAAGTTCTTCCGCTGCGCGCTGGTGATGCGCGGCCACGAGCCGATCCTGTGGGACATCGGCTCGTCGGCCCGCACCCACCAGCGGTACGCGCCGTGGTACGGCCGCGGCAGCTGGCAGGCGGGCATCTCCAGCTGGCGCGGTTCCATCCCGGAGTACGTGGGCGTCGAGGCGGGCAACGCCGCCCGGCTGGCCGGGCTGCTCCGTGACGCCGGACTGGCGGACGGGCCGGTCGGGGTGGATGTCGTTGAGCTGCCGGTTTTGCGGGCCCTGGAACGCGAGGGACTGCGCGTCGAGGACGGGCACGGGCTGATGCAGGACGTCCGCTCGATCAAGACCGCCGACGAGATCGCGCTGCTGGATCACGCGGCCGCCCTGGTCGACGGGGCGTATGAGGAGCTGTACCGCGAGCTGCGGCCGGGCATCCGGGAGAACGACTGCGTCGCGCTGGTGAACCGGTACCTGTACGAGAACGGGTCGGAGGAGGTGGAGGCGGTCAACTCCATCTCGGGGGAGCGGTGCAGCCCGCACCCGCACGTGTTCTCCGACCGGCTGATCCGGCCGGGGGACACCGCGTACTTCGACATCATCCACGCCTTCAACGGCTACCGGACCTGCTACTACCGCACGCTGAACGTGGGCGCGCCGAGCCGGGCGCAGCGGGAGGCGTACCGCCGGGCCCGGGAGTTCATGGACAACGCGATCGCGGAGATCCGGCCCGGCGCCACCTCCGCCGACGTGGTGCGGCATTTCCCGGCGGCGGCGGAGTTCGGGTTCGGCAGCGAGGAGGAGGCGTTCGGCCTGCAGTACTGCCACGGCCTGGGCCTGTCCAACTGGGAACGGCCGCTGATGAGCCGCTACCACTCGTTCGAGCACCCGGTCGAGCTGACCGAGGGCATGGTGTTCGCCATCGAGACGTACTGGCCCACCCCGGACGGCTCGGCCGCGGCCCGGATCGAGGAGGAGGTCGTGGTCACCCCGGGCGGCTGCGAGCTGCTCACCCGGTTCCCCGCCGACCAGCTGTACGTGGCCGGCACCCGCTACTGGACGGGCGGCTAGCCGTCAAATCGTCAGCAGTTACGATGAGACCCCTGATAGGGGGTACGAACCGAACTGTTGATTGAATGGCCCCTTACGCTTGCTGGTCGCGGAGGAACGTGGTCATCGCGCCGGTGACGGCGGCCGGGTCCTCGAGGGGGAGCTGTGGCCCACCCCGGGCAGTTCCACCAGCCGGGAGCCCGGGATCAGCGCGTGCATCTCGCGGGACTGGGCGGGCGGCAGGGAGGTGTCGGCCCCGCCCGCGATGATCAGGGCCGGGACGGTGATGTCACCCAGTTCGCCCTGGATGCCGGGCCGCACCATGACGCCGAGCATGGTCCTGGCCAGCGCGGCGCGGTCCGCCTGCGCCCACCGCTCGCGCCAGGCGGCCCGCTGCGCCGCGCTCGCCGGGTCGGTGCGGAACGCCGGCCCGTACAGCTCCTGCTCGACCCGGGACGGCAGCAGCCCTCCGGACACCCCGGCGGCCCGGCCGATCGCGGTGAGCAGCAGGTGCCCGGGCATCTTCCCGCGGGCGTGCGCGGCGGCGCTGGTATTCAGCAGGACCAGCGACCGGACCAGGCCCGGCTGGCGGGCGGCGATCCGCAGCGCCGCGAAGCCGCCCATGGACAGCCCGGCCAGGTGCACCGGCGCCAGGCCCATCGCCCGGATCACCGCGGCCACGTCCGCCGCCTGCTGCTCGATCTGGTAGCCGCCCGCGGCCACCGCGGACCGGCCCTGCCCGCGGAAGTCCAGCCGCACGCAGCGGTACCCGGCGCGCAGCGCGGCGACCTGCGCGTCGTACTGCCGCCCGTCGAACAGGAACCCGTGCAGGAACAGGATCCGCTCCCCGGACCCGCCGGTGTCCTCGTAGTACAGGTCGGTCCCGTGCACCCGGATGACTGGCATGCGGCCATCCTCCCGCAATCAGCGGTGAGTTGACGGTGGCCCGGTCGTCCTACCGTCAGGTGCACGCCCGGCCGAGGCACGCACGGCCCGAAGGAGCGTCATGCTTGACCTGGAACCAGCCACTGCCACCATGACCAGACTGGTGCGGGGAGTCCGCGACGACCAGCTGGCCGCGCCCACCCCGTGCCGTGAGACGACGCTCGGCGACCTGCTCGACCACGTCGAGCAGCTGTCGCTCGGCTTCCGCGCGGCCGCGGCGAAGACACCCGCCGCCGGCGGCCGCCAGCGCCCGTCGGCGTCCCGGCTCGGGACGGACTGGCGGACCAGGATCCCGCAGCGCCTCGCCGACCTGGCGGGTGCCTGGCGGGACGAGGCGGCCTGGCGCGGGATGACCGTGGCGGGCGGCCAGGAACTGCCGGGTGACCTCGCGGGCGTCATCGCGCTGGACGAGGTCCTCCTCCACGGCTGGGACATCGCCGTGGCCAGCGGCCAGCCCTTCGCCTGCGATCCCGGGCTGCTGGAGGCGGCCTACCAGTTCGTCCAGTCCACCGCCGAGGCCAACCCGTACGGGACCCCCGGCCTGTTCGGCCCGCCGGTCCCGGTGCCGGCGGACGCGGGGCTGCTGGACCGGTTGCTCGGCCTGGCCGGCCGTGACCCGGCCTGGCACGCTGGCCAGCCCGC
>CAWIYD010000024.1:0-63528 GCA_963840195.1 uncultured Actinomycetes bacterium | reverse complement strand
TCTGGCCCGTATTGCGTGACGGTAACGACCCTCCGCAGGGCTGCATCCCTGGCAATCGGTAACGATACGGATCGTTACGGCGCATGACGGCGTGTTGCGCAAGTGAAAAAAGGGACTCCTGGTAGGCCGACGGTTGTCTAGTCCAGCCGTCCTCCCAGGAGTCCGCCGTGACATTGTCACAGGTCAGCGGGTGTTTGTCATGCCAGCACGGGATCAGCGTGGAACTGCTGCTGCCGCATCTGGCTGGAGTCATCGTGGAAACCGCCGAGCTCGCGGACGGCCGCCTGCGCATCTGGGCGCACGCCGGCGCCGGAGGCGCCGCCTGCCGCAAGTGCGGCCAGTTCTCCGAACGGGTGCACAGCACGTACCGGCGGCGGCTGGCCGACGCGCCGGTCGGCGGGCACCCGGTGATGCTCTGGCTCGGGATACGCCGGTTCTTCTGCGGAAACGCCGGCTGTAAGGCGGTCACGTTCGCCGAGCAGGTCGAGGGACTGACCTCGCCCCGGGCGAGGCGGACGCCGCCGCTGGCCAGGATGCTGACCGCGATCGGCTTGGCCCTGGCCGGGCGGGCCGGAACCCGGCTCGCCTCCGAGCTGGACCTGCCGGCAAGCCGGACCGGCATGCTGCGCCTGGTCATGGCGCTGCCCGACCCCGAGACCGGCACCGTGACCATTCTCGGCATTGACGATTTCGCGTTCCGCCGTGGCCGCGATTACGGCACGATCCTCATCGACGTCGAGACGGGCCTGCCCGTTGACCTGCTCCGCGACCGCGAGGCCGATACCGTCGCGGACTGGCTGAAGGAACATCCCGGGATAAAGGTGATCTGCCGTGACCGGGCCGGCGCGTACGCCGACGGCGCCCGGCAGGGCGCTCCCGATGCGGACCAGGTCGCGGACCGGTGGCACATCTACCACAACATGTGCGAGCACGTGGACAAGGCCGCGGCCCGGCACCGCTCCTGCCTGGAAGAACCCGCATCCGAAGAATCAGAAGAGCCCGGGGAAACCGCTGCCCCTCAGGCGCCGGAAATCCCTGACCTGCAGCAGGCCGCGGTCGATGCCGCCGCCCGGCGCGCTGAGGAATCCGCGCTGGCGGTCCGGACCCGGCAGCGGTACGGCCTGGTCCAGTCGCTGAAGGCGCAGGGCAAGGGCATCAAGCCGATCATGCGCGAGACCGGCCTGGCCAAGGACACCGTCCGCCGTTTCTACTACGCCGAAACCGTTGACGAGCTGCTGGCCAAGGTGAAGGACGGACGGCCGTCGATCCTCGACGGGCACAAGCCCTACCTGCACCAGCGGTGGAACGACGGCGTCACTAACGTCATCCAGCTCTACGCCGAGCTGAAAGAACGCGGGCACAAGGGCAGCTACGGCACCATCCGCGACTACGTGCTCCCGTTCCGCGAGGCCGGTGCCGCCCCGCCCGCGGTCCCCGGCCCGCCCAAAGCCCGTGACCTGGCCAGATGGATCACCGCCGACCCCGATCACCTGGACGACGACGAGAAGGCGGAACTCGCGCGGGCCAGGGAGCGCTGCCCGGACCTGGACACCCTTGCCGCGCACGTCACCGAGTTCGCCAAGATCCTCACCGGCCTGCACGGTGACCGCCTCGACGGCTGGATCGCCGCAGTCGAGGACGATGACCAGCCTGACCTGCACTCCTTCGTCCGCGGCATCAAGCGCGACTACGACGCCGTGCTCAACGGCCTCACCATGCCGTGGAGCTCAGGCGTCGTAGAGGGCAACGTCAACCGAGTCAAGATGCTCAAGCGGCAAACGTACGGCCGTGCCGCATTCTCCCTGCTCCGCAAGCGCGTGCTCCTCGTCAGCTGACAAGGGGCCTGTGATCATCACGAAATACGGGCCAGATCCCGGCACTTGCCCCTTCTCGTCAGCGGCACTTGCCCCGCAGCGCTTGCTTTCACGCGATTACTCATGCGAGAGTAATCGCGTGTCATCCATCCGGCTTTTCATCCTGGGCACCCTGGCCCGGTCCGGCCCGCTGCACGGCCACCAGATCCGCTGGCAGGCGCAGGTGGACCGCACCGAACTCTGGACCGACGTTCACGTCGGCTCCCTCTACGGCGCGCTCAAGCGGCTGGCCAACGAGGGGCTGGTCCGTGAGGTGCGCACCGAGCGGGTCGGCAACCGGCCCGAGCGCACCGTGTACGAGATCACCCGTGAGGGGTGGCGGGCGCTGAGCGCCGTCCGCGACCAGGCGCTGCGCACCGTCGTCACCCCTAACGACCCCTTCGACCTGGCCCTGACTCAGTCACCCGACGTGGACGAGGACACGCTGCACCAGATCGTCTCGCACCGGCTGAACGGGCTGCGGGTCCGGCACTCCAGCCTGCAGCAGCTGGCCGAGCAGGCCGACCCGTACCTGAACGAGGCCGAGCGGGTGGCCATGGCCCACGTGATCGAGCGGACCGCGGCCGAAGTGCGCTGGCACGAAGGGCTCCTGCCCCGGGTGGCCAAGATCGTGGCCGACTTCCAGGCCGGTGTCGGCGGTCCCGTGCAACGGTCCGCCCGAACCGGAGGAGGCTCCCGGATGACCACCAGCACCGGCTCATCCCGGCAGGCGGCGGGCACTGCCCCGGCCGGGCACGGCTGGCGGGCGGTCTCCATCGTGCTGGTCGGGGCGTTCATGGCCCTGCTGGACACCACGATCGTCAACGTGGCGCTGCCCAGCATCCGCACCGGCCTGCACACCTCCTCGGCCAGCCTGGAGTGGATCGTGGCCGGCTACGCCCTGGCCTACGGCCTGGCCCTGGTGCCGGCCGGCCGGGCCGGGGACCGGTTCGGGCACAAGCCGCTGTTCCTCCTCGGCCTGACCGTGTTCACGCTGGCCAGCGTGGGCTGCGGGATCGCGCACAGACCCGGCCGAGATCGTGGCGGCCCGGATCGTGCAGGGGCTCGGGGCCGGGCTGTTCTACCCGGCCATCTCCGCGACCATCCAGCTGTCCTTCACCGGGCCGCAGCGCTCCAAGGCGTTCGGCGTGCTCGGCGCCACCATCGGGGTGTCCACCGCGCTCGGCCCGCTGCTGGGCGGGCTCATCATCGCCGCGGCCGGCGCCCGGGACGGCTGGCGCTGGGTCTTCCTGGTCAACCTGTTCATCGGCGCGGTCATCATCCCGCTCGCCGCCTGGCTGCTGCCCCGGTCGCCGGCGCACGCGCGGCGCGGCTTCGACCCGGCCGGGCTGGCCCTGCTCACCGCCGGGCCTGCTGCTCCTGCTGATCCCGCTGGTGGAGGGCGAGACGGCGGGCTGGCCCCCGTGGTGCTGGGCCTGCTTCGGCGGCTGCGTGGTGGCGTTCGCCCTGCTGGCGGCGTGGGAGGTGCGCGCGGAACGGCGCGGCGGCGACCCGCTGCTGAAGCCGGGCCTGGTCCGGCAGACGTCCTTCGCCGCGGGCGCCGTGTTCGCCATCGTCTACTTCGCCGGGTTCGCCAGCGTGTTCTTCACCCTGTCCATCCTGTGGCAGGAGGGCCTCGGGCACAGCGCGCTGACCACCGGGCTGGTCATCGCCCCGTTCTCGGTGGGCAGCCTGATCGCCGCGGCGCAGAGCGACAAGCTGTCGGCACGGCTGGGCCGCATGGTGCTGGTCACCGGGTGCCTGCTGGTCATCGCCGGGCTGGTGCTGGCCGCGCTGGTCGTGCACCTCACCGCCCCCGGGGTCAGCGGCTGGTACCTGGTCGCACCGCTGCTGCTGGCCGGGCTGGGCAACGGCATGACGATCGCGCCCAACCAGGACTTCGTCCTCGCGTCGGTGCCCCGCCGCGAGGCCGGGACGGCCAGCGGCGTGCTCGGCACCGCGCAGCGGATCGGCACCGCGCTGGGTATCGCGATCATCGGCACGGTGCTGTTCGGCACGCTGCAGGTCCATCCCGGCCCGGCGGCCGTGCCGGCCGCCTTCGCCCGCAGCGCGCAGCTGGCGCTGCTCGCCAACCTGGGTTTCGTGGTCCTGGCCCTGATCCTGGTGCTGGTCCTGCCCCGGCGGATCCCCGGCCGCGACGCCTGACCCCGCGTGCGGGCGGTATCCCGGCCACGCCCGGGGATACCGCCCGCCGGGCGGCGGCGGGTCAGTGGATGGTGACCGGGGCCCAGGTGCGGCCGTCGTCGCGGGTGAGCCAGATCTGGGTCAGCGAGTTGTTGTTCTGCAGCACGAAGCCGGTGGTGTCGGTGACCATCGTCGCGAACAGCCCGTCGCCGATGTCCGCGCCGGTCCAGGCTCCGGCTGGTATGCCAGGTCCGGCCGCTGTCCCAGGAGAGGTACACGTCGCTGCGGGTGCCCGAGGCGGCGATGGTCCCGGCCGGCGTGACCGACAGGGCACCGAGGTACCCGCTGGCGGGCGGGTCGGCCAGCCGCCGCCAGCTGCACCCGCCGTCGCGGGACAGGTAGGCCACCTTGAGCTGCTGGCCCGCCCCGGGCTGGCCGGCACACCCGAGCAGCACCGTGCCGCCGGGCGTGGCCGCCACCGGCATCCCCGAGTTCACCCAGTTCAGGCAGGGCACCGGCCGCGGCCGCCAGGGTGCCGAGCCGTTCACCGGGCCGGCCAGCAGCAGGTCCCGGCGGCCGGCCACCCCGGTACTGGCGGTCACGAACCCCCGGGTGCCGGCCGCGGCCACCAGGCCGTAGCCGTACTGGCGGCTGGCGGCACCGGGGACCGGCTGCCAGTCGTCGCGGGCGGCCGGCGAGGAGTACACGCCGAAGCCCGCGCAGCCGGGCGGCTGGGCCGGCCCGCACCGGCTGAACGAGGCGAGCACCCGGCCGCCCGCGGTCACCAGGCTCTGCACCGACTCACCGCGGGTGGGCACGCGGTGCCAGGTCCGGCCGCCATCGTGGGTGGACCACAGTCCCGGGCCGTACGCCCAGCCGTCCGAGGCGTCGGCGAAGGCCACGTGAGCGACCGAGGCGGTCGGCGGGCGGCTGAAGCGGACCGAGGCCACGGTGGGCGGCGCGGGCACCCGGGACCAGTGCCGGCCGCCGTCCGTGGTCTTGCGCAGCCGCAGGGCGGGACAGTTCCCCTGCGGGCAGGTGGCCGGCACGGCCAGCAGCCAGCCGGTGGACGCGTCGATGAAGCTGGCCGAGATGGGGCTGAGCGCCGGCCCGGCCGCTCCCGGGGCCGGGCGGGCCGCTCCCGGGGCCGGGCCGTGGCCGCGGCCGGCGTGCAGGCGGCCAGCAGCCCCAGTGCCGCCGGGAGCGCTGCCGTCGTTAAGAACGTGCGGATCCCCGTCATCCCCGTCGCCTTCCTCCGGTCGGTGCGATCCACTCATATGGCGGTGAATCGCCCATACCCCTTACGACGGTCGAGGGCGGCGAAGGGTTGCTAGCCGACCGCGGCGGTGGCGCTGGCCGCGCTGCCGGTGTTCCACACCGGCTGGCCCTGGTAGCCGCGGGCGATCATGGTGACGAACTGGTAGACCGCGTCCTCCTCGGCGGACAGCGGGCCGGGTATCGCGTGCGGGGAGGCCAGCCCGCGCTGCACCGACTCGCAGGCGTGCCAGTCCTGCTGGTTGGTCAGGTCCCAGAAGTCCACCGCGTACCCGGGATCGAAGCCGTCGGCGCCCGCCGCCTCGGGGGCGAACGCCCAGGTGCACTCGATCCGGGTGCGGCCGGGGGCCAGCGGGGTCAGCCGGTGCGTCATCACGTAGTCCGGGTGCAGGCTGAGCAGGACGTTCGGGAAGACGTTGACGTAGATCACGGTACGCAGGCCGGTGTCGTCCAGGCCGCGCAGCGGCACGCCGCGGCTGGTGCCGTCCAGCGACATGGTGGCCATCCCGTCGCGCAGGTCCATCCAGCCGCCCACCCAGGTCCCGGGAGCCGCGTAGTTCTCCCCGCTCTTCGGCGGGCTGACCTTGCACAGTTCCGGGTGGATCATCGGGCAGTGGTAGCACTCGTGATAGTTCTCGGTCAGGATCTTCCAGTTCGACGCGACCTCGTACTCGTGCCGGCCGCGCACCACCAGCCGCCCCATCTCGTAGGGGGCGACGATCGGCTCCAGGGTGCCGAGCGAATCCGCCAGCGGATCAGCGTGCCCGGATCCATCCACGAAGACGAGCCCGTGCCATTCCTGTACCGGGAGTTCGACCAGGCCCCAGGCATCCACGTCGAACCCCGGCCGGTTCTTGAAGCCGGCCGCCGCGCGAAGGGTTCCGTTAAGCCCGTAAGTCCAGGAGTGGTAGGGGCAGATGATGACGCTTTGCTGAGTGACCGCCCCGCACGGCAGCAGTTCATGACCGCGGTGGCGGCAGAAGTTGGCGAACGCCCGGAGCACGCCGTCGTCGCCGCGGGCCAGCAGCACGCTGCCCCCGCCGGCCGGCTCGGCGCGCAGGTCGCCGGGCGCCGGTGTCTGCGCGGCGTAGCCCACGCAGGTCCAGCCGCCGCCGAAGAAGTGCTGCTGCTCCCAGGCGAACACCGCCGGGTCGGTGTACGCGGCGCGGGGCAGCATCCGGCTCTGGCCGAACGGCCGGAGCGCGTCCTGGACGGCGGCGGCGTCGAGCGGGGCAGGGGGATACCGGTGCTGACTGACCATACAGTCAAGGATAGGCAGGCCGGAGAGGCGTGTCCAGGGCCGTCCGTACCGGGCTTGACGCCACCAGGCAGAGGCCTGGGAACATCTCGCATGACGGGCAAGGGGGCGGCATGGCCGGATCACGACCGAAGGGCCTCCAGGCCGGAGCAGCCTCCCGGCCCGGCTGGCTGCTGGCCGGCCGGTCACTGGCCGGCTGGCTGCTGGCGGCCGGTCTCCTGTCCGGCTGCGCCGGGAGCGGGGGCGGCGGGAGCGGGGCCGGTCACGCCGCCCCCGGCCGCAGTCCGCCACGACGTCCGGGACACGGGGCGCGAGCGCCGCGGCCCCGGCAGCGCCGCCCGACCTGCCGACCATGGCAGCACTGCTCCGCATCGCGCAGGTATTCAACTCCGACTACGACAGCGGCCGCTACGGCGCGGTCTACGACCGCTGGGATCCGCGCAGCCAGGCCATCATCTCCCGGGCTGAGTACATCCAGCGGCATCAGGAGTGCCAGACCGCTCCCCTGGGCGCGCCGGTCCGGGTGGAGGACGCGACCCGGGGCACCGGCGGCCGGTGGCTGGTCGGTTATGCCATCGACGGCGTCCAGCACGTGGATACCTGGTTCTACCTGGGACGCCGCTGGGTCTTCGACATTGTCCTCAGCAACCCCGACGCGGCCCGGGCGTACCGGCTGCCGTTTGCCGGCTACGCGGCTGCGGTCGGCTGCACCCGGCACTGAGGCGGCTGCGGTCCCGGCCAGACCGACGCCCATCGGAGCCTCGGGCTAGTCGCGGCGGGCCGGCTCGCGGCTGGTATCCGAGCCGTAGCGCAGGTACAGGGTGAGCGCCCCGATCACGATGCCGACCGCGGCACCGAGGTAGAGGATGTCCACCGTCTGGGCGACGGACGACAGCAACTCGTCGGTGAAGGTCACCGCCGTAACCAGGATGATCATGGAGATGACCCGGGCCTTGAGGTCGTTCAGGTCGTTCATTTCCAGCCAGGCGGGCAGCGGGCGGCCCCGGCCGTCCGGCTCGATCCGGGAGATGAACAGCTCGTAGAGGCCGAAGGCGGCGATGATCAGCGTCGCGCCGATCAGGAACACGTCGATCTCGATGATGAACAGCCGCAGGTTGTGCTCGACCAATGGGTGATTGACGATGTCCGCGGCCGTGTGCACCGCGTACACGGTGGCGTAAACGAAGGCGCCGATCCCCGATAGGAGCAGCACGACGACCGGCAGCACCATGGTGAGCTGGGCCAGGCTGAGCCCGCGCTCGAAATCGCGCTGGAGCCGGCTGGCGGCCGGCCGCGGGGGGCGGGGCCGCGGTGCGCCCGGCCCGGCCGGGGGCTCCCCGTCCGGTTCCGGATCCCGCGATTCCGGCTCAGTCATCGGCCGGGGCTGCACTATCGTGGGCTGCGAAGGGGAGTAGCCCCCGACCGGTAATCGACATGCTGGCGCCTCCGGCGCCCGGTTGCCAGGCCTGTGCCGACCGCAGGTGGGCGAGACCTTCGTTCCAGCCGTCGTGGATACGTCCATGGCCGGGATGAAGGCACGCCCGCGTCCCGGCGGAGGAAAGGGCCAGCGTGAACCTTGCTGTCGCCGCCGCTGTCTTCCCCGTCATCTTCCTCGGCGAACTGCCGGACAAGACGATGTTCGCCTCCCTGGTCATGGCCACCCGCGGGCGGCCCTTCGCCGTCTGGCTCGGAGCGACCGCAGCCTTCGCCGTGCACGTGATCATCGCCACCACGGTCGGTGTCCTGCTCTTGCACATACTTCCCCATCGGGCGGTGGAACTTGCCGTCGCGCTGACATTCCTGGCCGGCGCCGGTTACGCGCTGTACGAGGTCATGCGCGGCGGCATCGAGGCCGGGCGAGCCGTGGCCGATCCCGGCCGGATGCGGCGCCGCCGCTCCGTGCTGACCGCCTTCGGGGTGATCTTCCTGGCCGAGTGGGGCGACCTTACCCAGGTGCTCACCGTCAACCTGGCGGCCCGTTATCACGCGCCGCTGGCGGTCGGGCTGGGCGCGCTGCTGGCCATGGCCAGCGTGGCCGGCATCGCGGTGGCCGGGGGCCAGGGACTGCTCCGGCTGGTCAATGTCACGATCGTCCGGTTGGTCACCGCGGGCGTCCTGCTGATCCTGGGGGGGTACGCCGCGTACACGGCGTTCGGCTGACCTGGCGCCCTTTATGCTCTGTTGGCATGAGAGGCCGCAACCCCGAGAACTTCGGGCAGTCCCTGGGCACCCGGGGCAAGTGGGTGATGGGGCTGATCGGCGTGGGCCTGCTCGCCGTGCTCGCCGGGGTGGGCATCTGGTCCTCGGTGCACCAGGGCAGCTACGGCCCGTCGCGGGACGGCTGCGTCAACCTCACCGTGGTCAGTTCCACCGGCGGCGCCGTCATCCACGACTGCGGCAGCCAGGCCCGGGCGCTGTGCCGGAGCGCCTTCAGCCACACGGACAAGCTGTCCCGGCTGACCCAGCCGCAGTGCCGCCTGGCCGGTCTCGGCCCCGCCGCCCTGGGCATGGCCAGCCCGGCCGGTTCGCCCTGACGGGCAGCCCGGTAAGGCCCCGCGGCGCCCCCGGTAGGGCCCGCGGCGCCGCTCCTCACCCCGGAGGGCGCGCGGCGCTCCCGGTCGGCCCGTAGACGCCGCCCATGACCGTGGTCACGACCTTGTCGACCGCTCCCGCCTCGGGCGGGTCGCCTTCCCGGCCCGCGAACAGCAGGTGCCCGGTCCCGATCAGCATGGGCGCAAGCGTGTCGACGTCGGCATCCGCCGCGATGCGGCCCAGTTCCCGCTCGGCGGTGAGGTAGGAGGCGATCATGGCCGTAGCCTCCGCCAGCAGCGGGACGCCGGCCGGCCTGGCCTGGCGCACCCGGGCGCGCAGGTCATCCCGGGAGATGATGAGGGCGACGATCGCCACCGCGGCCGACCTGAACAGAGCCATCAGCGCGCCGGTGAGGTTACCGACGATGGTGCCGGTCCCGGCGGACTCGCGCAGGGCGGCGGCCTGGTCGTCGATCCGGGCTATCCGGTCGAGCACGAGCTCGGTGAGGAAGGCATCGAAGTCGGTGAAGTGCCGGTGCAGGACCCCCTTGGCGAAGCCTGCCTCCGTGGTGACCGCCCGGCTGGTCAGCGCGTTCGGCCCGTCCCGGAGCAGAACGCGCTCGGCGGCGTCGAACAACTGATCGCGCGCGTCGCGGATGGCCACCCCCGTCGGCACCGTGCGTCGCCTCCTCCCCGGGTGGGGTCCACCGGTTGATGAGTGGGCATGCGCCCACTTATAGTGGGCGCATGCCCACTATACCGTCGGCCGGGGCACCTCCTCCTGGACCCGGGCCTCAGCACCAGCGGCCGGGAGCGCCTCATCAGCACCGGCAGGTAGCGGAGTCGTTCGGCTCGGACGCCGAACGCTACGACCGGGCCCGGCCCCGCTACCCCGACGCCATGGTAGAGCGGATTGTCGCGGCCACCCCCGGGCCCGACGTCCTCGACGTCGGCATCGGCACCGGCATCGCCGCCCGCCAGTTCCAGGCGGCCGGCTGCCGGGTGCTCGGGGTCGAGGTCGACGAGCGGATGGCCGAGATGGCGCGGCGGAACGGGCTCGAGGTCGAGGTGGCGGCATTCGAGGCCTGGGACCCGGCCGGCCGGGCATTCGATGCGGTCATCTCCGGGCAGGCCTGGCACTGGGTGGACCCGGTTGCGGGAGCGGCCAAGGCGGCGCAGGCGCTGCGGCCAGGCGGGCGGCTGGCCGTGTTCTGGAACGCGGGCCAGCCGCCGCCCGACGTGACGGAAGCCTTCGCCGCGGTCTACCGCCGGGTCATGCCTGACTTGCCGTTCAACCCGTGGGCGATGCCCGCCTCGGACGCGTACGGGGTGCTGTGCGCCAAGGCCGCCGACGGCATCCGGGAGGCGGGCGCGTTCGGCCACCCGGAGCAGTGGCGATTCGGCTGGCAGCGGCCCTACACCCGGGCCGAGTGGCTGGATCAGCTGCCCACCATTGGCAGTCACGCCCAGCTCCCGCCGGCCCAGCTCGATGAGCTCCTGGCGGGCACCGGCGGCGCCATCGACGCGATGGGGGGCGCTTCACGGTGCGCTACACCACGGTGGTGGTCACCGCGGCCCGGCCCGGCCCCGCCTGACCGGCCTGGTCAGGCACGCCTACGGCCCCTGGTCAGGGCACTGCCTAGCCGGCCCCTGGTCAGGCACTATAAAAAGAAGCCCGGGGCCGAGTGTCACGGAAGACACCCGGCCCGGGCTTCCCTGGCCCAGCATGGGGGCTGCCCGATGGCAGCTACCCCACGCGGTTGGTGGAGGTGGCGGGAATCGAACCCGCGTCCTTCAGTACATCACCAGGGCTTCTCCGAGCGCAGCCTGCGTCGCTTTTCTCGGCCCCGGCGGTCCTGCAGGCAGGCCACCGACGGGCTCAGTCGCTGTTAGATGTCCCGCTCAGCCCCGCGACCGGGCTAGGCGGTGGATCCTCCTTGCTGATGCCAGACACCGGGCCGGAGGAACTCCCGGGCTGACAACCTCTAACCCGCGGTTATTTAGGCCGCGAGGGCGAGGTGAGTGCGCTTAACATTGGCACTTATTGGTTTGCGGTCACAGTATTAACGAGGTTATGTCCGCCGTCCTCGGCTCGCTTCCCCTGGCTCAACCACTGAAGTCGAAGCCTGTCACCCCCTGTGGGTAACTCATGTTGAGTTGTCAAGCTGCCGCAGCGCGCATCCGCACCACGACGTTACTGGAGTCAACACCGCAGAGCCAACCGCAATTCCGCCCCGCCCCCGCCCCGCCACCGGGACCGCCAGCGCCGCCGCACCCCAGCACCCCAGGAACGGGACAGTGGTTATGATGCGACCCCGCCGGGGGGGTCCCAGCCTAACCACTGTCTGAACCAGCGGGGAGGCGGCCGCCTCGGCGGCGGGCCGGGCGCCCGCCTCGGCGGGGTGGCGGGCCGGCGGAGGCACGGCCCGCGGCGGGGGGCACCTGCCCGGCGGCAACGTGGAAGATGCCCGGCGGGAGCCGCTGAGCAGCTCCCGCCGGGCATCTCACGTGGGATGAGATGCCCCCGTGGACGCTGGCGGTGGCCGAAATGCGTCCACGGGGGCCGACCGGCAGGGTCGGGGCCGGTCTTCATGCCCGGACCTCCCCCGAGATGAGGTCCGGTTCTCATCACGGCGACTGAGGCGCAACCCCCCAAGCGGCCCCCAGTCATAAGGTAAGACGCCAGGGAGTAGCCCTTTGGTTGCTCTCAGTCACAAAAATCAAGGTCAATTTCACGCTGCGCGACCGCGTGGCGGCGGCAAACCGGGACACAGCCCCACAGGCGGGGCGCCTCAGCCGTGGAATCCGCCGAGGAAGGCGGCCCCCAGCGGGACGGCGGACGTGGACGGGGACTTGGTCACCTCCAGGACCGCGAAGGCGACGCCGTTGCGGTAGCCGACGAACCAGTGCACCCACCACTGGGACCCCGGGATCTGCTGGGCCGAACCCACCTGCCCGTATATGGGGGCGCCCGCCAGGTCGGCGGCCTTAGCGGCCCCGCTCGTCACGGTGCCGCGCATCAACTGGCGCAGGGAGGCCACGGTCTGCGCGGCAGCGACGGTGCGGGGCGCCAGTCCCGGGTCCGGCGGGGAGGTGATCAGCACCGGCGGCCGCCAGGTGCCCGCGTCCACCCCCGCCGCGACCAGCGCCATGGCCAGCGGGCTGACCTGGATGCCCTGGTCGCCGATGCTGTTGGCCGCCACCCCCGCCTGGCTGGCGGAGGGCTGGAACGAGCCCGCGAACGCGCTCAGCGGCAGCTTCCACCGTGCGCCCAGCCCGAACGCGGTGGCGGTGGCGGCCAGCTTGCTGCCGTTCAGCCGCTGCGACAGGGTGGTGAAGGCGGTCGCGCAGGACTGCGCGAAGTCGGTGCTGAACGACGCCTGGTCACCCAGGGCGGGCGTGCCGGGCACGTTGCTGAACGTGCGCCCGCCGACGCTGGTGTCCGGCCGGCACGGGATCGGCGTGCTGGCCTGCAGGCCGCCGGCCAGCAGGGCGGCGGCCGAGACGATGCTGAACGCGTTGCCCGGCTGGTAGCGCCCGGCCAGCGGGTCGATCCGCGGCTGGCCGGGCATGGCCCGGTCGGCCACGGCCAGGATGTGCCCGGTGGAGGCCTGCACCGCGATGATGCCCGCCGCAGCGGGCTGGGCCGCCAGGGCGCGGAGCGCGGCGGCCTGCACACCGGCCCGGATGGTGGTGCGCACCGGGGTTCCCGGCTGGCCATTCCATTCCTTGAGCACGGCCACCTGGCGGCCGGCGTTGCTCTCCGCCACGATCTCGGTCTCCGCCGAGCCGGCCAGCTTGCGCTGGTAGACCGCCTGCAGCCCGGACACCCCCACCGTGGTCCCGGGCCGGTAGGTGATGCCCTGTTCCTGCAGCGCCGGCGTGATCTCGGTGCCGACCGCGCCGGTGACGTCGGTGGCCATGCTGTCGAACAGGCGGCGTGAGACCTGGTGAATGGTCAGCCCGGGCACCAGGCGCGAGCTTGCGCCGCAGGCTGGCGTAGCTGGCCGGGTCGAGGGTGACCAGCGTGAGCGGCCGCGTCTGGGGGGCGGCCCGGATCACGCTGAGCACCTGGTCCTCATCCAGCCCGGTGGCCGCGGCGAACGCGGTCGCGGTCGCCACCGGGTGGGCCAGCCGGCCGGGATGGACCTGCGCGATGTAGGCGGCGGAGGCCCGGATGAGCGAGGCGCCCTCCGCGTCCAGCAGCGGCGCCCGGTTCGGCATCACCGACACCACGGCCATCCGGACACCCTGGTGCAGGCCCGGGTTGATGACGGTGGGGCTCCACACCACCCGCCAGTGCGAGGAGATCTTCCGCAGCGCGAAGGACCCCTGGTAGTTCCAGGATTCCCCGTCCTGGCCCAGGTCCACGGAAGCGTAGAAGTAGGCCTGCGCGGTGCCGCCGTGCTGGACGATCCGGCCCATCGACAGGTAGTAGGCCGCCGCGCCGAGCTGCTCGTAGGCGGCGCTCAGTTCGGTGGTCACGGCGGCCGGGGCGCCGGTGGTCAGCGCGGCGGCCGCCCGGTACTGTCCCTGGGCCCAGTCCAGCAGGAACGCCTGGGCGGCCGGCTCGGCCGACGGCTCACCGCTGACGAATCCCCCGGCGATGCCGGCGACCAGGATGGCGAAAGCCAGCCCGGCAGCCCCCAGCTTCAGCTGCCGCGACCTCGAACGCAGGCCGCTCACGAATCCCCCGGCGCCGCCCTCACGCGAGACGCGCCCGCCGGCGGCTGGCTGCGGAGCGCTCTTGACTGTGGCGAAGGGCGTCGCGGGCCTGCGCGCAGCCGCGTGCGCCCCACGCCTACGGTATGAGGTCACGGCCCGCTTCGCCATCAGCCCCGCCGCCGGAAGGCACGTTCCACCTCCCGGGCAGCGTCACGTTGGGCCAGATCCTGCCGTTTGTCGTAGGTGCGCTTGCCGCGGCCCACGCCCAGTTCCACCTTGGCCCGGCCATCCTTGAAATACAGCGACAGCGGCACGATGGTGAGGCCGCGCTCCGCGGTCTTGCTGGCCAGCCGGTCGATCTCCTTGCGGTGCAGCAGCACCTTGCGGATCCGCCGCGGCTCATGGTTGGTCCAGGTGCCCTGGGTGTACTCCGGGATGTGCACCCCATGCAGCCACATCTCACCGTCGGAAATCTGGGCAAACCCATCCGTCAGGGAGGCCCGGCCGGCCCGCAGCGACTTCACCTCGGTACCGGTCAGCACGAGGCCGCCCTCGACCACGTCCTCGATGTGATAGTCGTGCCTGGCCCGCCGGTTGCGGGCGATGACCGTGGACTGCTGCTTGGGTGCCACTGCCTTAGCGTCCGCTGGGGTCAGGCGCGAAGGTAACGCCTGAGGGTGAGGAAGGACGTGACGCCACAGAGCACCACTCCCATGACCATGGCCAGCACGATGACCTCAATGAGGTCAGCGAGGCCGAGCCGGACGTTGTAGCCAAAGTACTGCTGCAGCGTGTCCAAGCCCAGGGTCTTGACCGCGATCAGCAGCCCGGCGGCGATGAGCCAGCCGAACAGGCCGGCGATGACTCCTTCTAGCAGGAAGGGTAGCTGAACGTAGAAGTTGGATGCGCCGACCAGTCGCATGATGCTGGTCTCCCGGCGGCGGTTGAACGCGGACAGCCGGATGGTATTGGCCACCAGCAGGATGGCGGCGATGACCAGGATGATCGCCGTGATGATGACCGCGTTCCGGGCCGCGTCGAGCAGCCGGTAGAAGTTGGACAGGATCGACTCCACGTTGACGATGTTGTCAACTCCTGGCCGCCCTTCCACGGTCCCGGCCACCACGTTGAAGTCGCTCTGCGCGTTGCGCAGCTTGACCTGGAACGAGTCGGGGATCTCGTTCTGGGTGACCAGGCTGGCGAACGACTTGTCCTGGGAGAACTCCTGCTTGAACCGCTGGAACGCCTGCCCCTGCGATTCGTAGTAGACGTGCTCCACGCCCTGCGAGCGGAGCGCCATCAGGTCGGTGTAGATCTGCTGCCGCTGGGCCGCGGTGGCCGGCCCGTTCTGCTTGCACTGCGGGCTCACGCTGGTCGCCGTGCACAGGTAGATGGACAGCTGGACCCGGCCCTGCCAGTAGGTCCTGGTGTTATCCACCTGCTTCACGAACAAGAGCCCGGTGCCGAGCAGCGACAGGCTGATCGCGACCACGACTACCAGCGCAACCGTCATCGTCAGGTTGCGCCGCAGGCCTGTCCAGACCTCTTGGAAGACGAACTGTGCACGCATTTGTCGCTGATCCCTCGGTAATCCTCGGTATCTGGTACCGCCCAGACCCCCGCTCACGCCCGGCCACTCCGGGAGCCAGCCTGGTCAGTACGACTGGCCGTACACCCCGCGAGACTGGTCGCGCACAACTTTCCCGTACTCAAGCTCGATGACGCGCTTGCGCATCGAGTTGACGATCGCCGCGTCGTGCGTGGCCATGACGACCGTGGTCCCCGTCCGGTTGATCCGGTCGAGCACCTTCATGATCCCGATGGAGGTGGCCGGGTCGATGTTCCCCGTCGGCTCGTCGGCCAGCAGGATCATCGGCCGGTTCACGAACGCGCGGGCCATGGCCACCCGCTGCTGCTCGCCGCCGGACAGCTCATCGGGCATCCGGTCGTGCTTGCCCTCCAGCCCGACCAGGTCCACCACCTCGGGGACGACCTTGCGGATGAACCGCCGGGGCTTCCCGATCACCTGCAGGGCGAAGGCCACGTTCTGGTAGACGTTCTTGTTGGGCAGCAGCCGGAAGTCCTGGAACACGCAGCCGATCCTGCGCCGCAGGTAGGGAACCTTCCAGTTGGTCAGGCGGGCGAGATCCTTGCCCGCCACGTGGATCCGGCCCTCGGTCGGCTTCTCCTCCTTGAGGATCAGCCGCAGGAACGTTGACTTGCCGGACCCCGAGGGGCCGACCAGGAAGACGAACTCGCCCTTCTCGACGTCGATCGTGACGTTCTCCAGTGCCGGGCGGCTCTGGTTCGGGTACGCCTTAGTGACGTTATCGAAGTGGATCACTGGCCCATCACAGCGCTCGACGAAATTGCGGGGGGCGCGGCAGCCGCGATGCGGCCGCCGCATGGCCATCCGGGCCCGGCGGGCTGTCCGGTTTGGCCAGGGGCCAGTCTAGGGGGGAAACTGAGTCTGAACGTGCAACACTGCTGAAGTGGCACCGGCGGCCGCTGACCCGAGGGACCCCGGATGACGTGGAAGGGACCCGGATGAGCTGCGAACATCTCATCTGCGCCAGGTGCGCAGGACCGGTCGTCGAAGCCCGCTGCCCCGCCTGCCAGGCGGCCCGGGACCAGATGCACCATCACCACACCGGACTTTCCGTCCCCATGATCGCCGCCCTGCTGGTGGCGCTGCTGGCCCTCGTCGTCATGGTCCAGCAACTGGGGCACTGAGGCAGCCCGGGGGGACGACTCCCCCGGACCCCCGCGCATCGCTGGCTCGGCGGGACACGGCTTCGCCGCGCCCCGCCACCGAGCTTCAGCGCCCGCTTAGTCTTCCGGGTTCGGGTTCTTCCGCAGCCAGCGGATCTCGGCCTCGATGAAGTCGTCGATCTCGCCGTCCATGACAGCCGCGGTGTTGCCCGTCTCCAGCCCGGTCCGCAGGTCCTTCACGTTCTGGTACGGGTGCAGCACGTAGTTGCGGATCTGGGTGCCCCAGCTGCCGCTGGAATCGCCGCGCAGCTCGTTCATCTTGGCCGTCTGCTCGGCCCGCTTGCGCTCCAGCAGCTTGGCCTGGAGCACCGCCATGGCGGTGGCCTTGTTCTGGATCTGGCTGCGCTCGTTCTGGCAGGACACCACGATGCCGCTGGGCAGGTGGGTGATCCGGACGGCGGAGTCGGTGGTGTTCACGCCCTGGCCGCCCGGCCCGCTGGACCGGTAGACGTCCACCCGGATGTCGTCGTCCGGGATCTCGATGTGGTCGGTCTGCTCCACGACCGGGATCACGTCCACCCCGGCGAAGGAGGTCTGCCGGCGGCCCTGGTTGTCGTACTTGGAGATGCGCACCATCCGGTGCGTGCCGTGCTCGCCGCGCAGCGTGCCGTAGGCGTAGGGCGACTTGATCGCGAACGTGGTGGACTTGATGCCCGCCTCTTCCGCGTAGGAGGTGTCGTAGATCTCGCTCGGGTAGCCGTGCCGCTCCGCCCAGCGCAGGTAGATGCGGCGCAGGCCTTCCGCCCAGTCCGCCGCGTCGGCCCCGCCCGCCTGGGCGTTGATCGTGATCAGCGCCTCCCGGGCGTCGTACTCGCCGTTGAGCAGGGTGCGCACCTCGAGCTGGTCGATCTCCCGGCGCAGCGCGGCCAGGTCCCGGGTGGCTTCCTCCCGGGTCGGCTCGTCCTGCTCCTGCTCGGCCAGCTCGAACATGACCCGGGTGTCGTCCAGGCGGCGCCGCAGCCCTTCCAGGCGGCTCAGTTCGCCTTCCAGGTAGGACAGCCGCCGGGTCACCGCCTGGGCCCGCTCCGGGGCATCCCACAGGCCCGGGTCGGCGGCACGCTCCCGCAAGCTGTCTGCCTCGCGGCGCATGGCCTCCGGGTCGAGCACGGACTCCACGCTGGTGAGAGTGGCCGACAACTCTGAGATCTCATTTGCGGGATCGGTACCTGCCATGCCGGAAAGCCTACGCGAGAGAGGGCATTCGAAAGGACGATCGCCCGGCAACTTACGAAGGATGTTCGGGGAGCGAACTGGCTTCCACCAGGGTGCGGACCGCCCGGACCGCCACGGACAGCATGGCCACGGTGAACCGGTCGCTCTCCCAGATCTCAGTCAGGGTCTGGGTGGCCCGCCGGACCGCCGGATCGTTGCGCTGCACCCACACCGCGAGCCGTTCCTCCGGGCTGCCGGGGCCGGTCACGTCGAGGACGTCCCGGGTGATGGCGGCGTGCGCAGCGTACAGGTCGTCGCGCAGCGCGGCCCGGGCCATGGTGTTCCACCGGTCGTCGCGGGGCAGCGCGGTGATCCGGTCCCGGAGCCGGGTGATCTGCAGCCGGTCGGCCAGGTCGAAGTAGACCTCGGCGGTCTCCTCCACGCTGCGGCCGGTGGCCGTGGCGATCTGCACCATGTCGAACGCCGCGTAGGCGGGCACCATGGCGGCCACCCGCTCGGCCAGCCCGGCGGGCACGCCGCGGGCGGTGAACTGCTCCAGCCGGTCGGTGAACCCGGACCGGTCCCGGCCGGTGAGCAGCTTGGGCAGCCCGGAGGCCACGGTCTGCACCCCGCCGGCGAAGAAGTCGATGGTCTCGGCGATGTCGAACGGCGGCCGCCGGTTGTAGAGCAGCCACCGGGTGGCCCGCTCCCCCAGCTTGTGGCCCTCCAGCAGCAGCGCCAGCTGGGTGGCCACGTCCACCTGGCCGTCCAGGGCCTCGACCTCGGCCCAGAACCCGGCCAGGTCGAACACGGCCCGCGCCACCAGCCAGGCGCCGGTGATATCGGGGACCGACGCCCCGGTCTCCTCGTTCATCCGGAACAGGAAGGTGGTGCCGGAGCGGTCCACCATGTCGTTGACGACCGCGGTGGTGATGATCTCCCGCCGCAGCGGGTGAGCATCCATCTGGCCGGAGAACCGGTTACGCAGCGGCCGGGGGAAGTACGCCGCCAGCACCGACCGCAGGTACGGGTCGTCGGGCAGGGCCGAGGCCAGCACCTCCTGCTCGGCGCCGATCTTCACGTTGGCGAGCAGCACCGCGAACTCGGGGGTGGTCAGGCCCAGCGCGGCAGACCGCCGCTCGGCGATCTCCTTGTCCCCGGGCAGCACCTCCAGCTTCCGGCGCACCCGGCCTTCCCGCACCATCTTGCGCATCATCCGGCTGTGCACGTGCAGCATGGTCGGCGCCTGGGCCCGGGACGAGGCCAGCGCCCGGTTCTGCTGGTAGTTGGCCCGCAGCACCAGCCGCCCGACCTCGTCGGTCATCTCGGCCAGCAGCCGGCCCCGCTGCGGCGTCGGACAGCTCGCCCCGGCTGATGCTGTCGGCCAGCAGGATCTTGATGTTGACCTCGTGGTCGGAGGTGTCCACGCCGGCCGAGTTGTCGATGAAGTCGGTGTTGATCAGCCCGCCGGCCAGCGCGTACTCGATCCGGCCGGCCTGCGTCACGCCCAGGTTGCCGCCTTCGGCGATGACCCGGGCGCGGACCGCGGTGGCGTCGATCCGCACCGCGTCGTTGGCCCGGTCCCCGGCCTCGGCGTGCGACTGGGTGCTGGCCTTCACGTAGGTGCCGACCCCGCCGTTCCACAGCAGGTCCACCGGGGCGGCCAGGATGGCCGAGATGAGCTGGTCCGGGGACAGCGCCCGCACCGACTCGTCCAGCCCCAGGGCCTGCTGCACCGGCGCCGAGACCGGGATGGACTTGGCGGTCCGCGGCCACACCCCGCCGCCCGTCGAGATCAGCGTCGGGTCGTAGTCGGCCCAGGTGGACCGGGGCAGGCCGAACAGCCGCTGCCGCTCCGCGAAGCTGGCCTCCGTCTCGGGGCTGGGGTCGAGGAAGACGTGCCGGTGGTCGAACGCCGCGATCAGCCGGATATGCCGGGACAGCAGCATCCCGTTGCCGAACACGTCGCCGGACATGTCACCGATCCCGGCCACCGTGAAGTCGGTGGCCTGGGTGTCCAGGCCGAGCGTGGCGAAGTGGAACTTGACCGATTCCCAGGCGCCGCGGGCGGTGATGCCCATCTTCTTGTGGTCGTAGCCCTCGGAGCCGCCGGAGGCGAACGCGTCGCCGAGCCAGAACCCGTAGCTGACGGCGATCTCGTTGGCCGTGTCGGAGAACGTCGCGGTGCCCTTGTCCGCCGCCACCACCAGGTACGGGTCGTCGCCGTCGTACCGGATCACGCCGGGCGGCGGCACCACCTGGCCGGCGTGCAGGTTGTCGGTGACGTCCAGCATGGCGCTGATGAAGGTCCGGTAGCAGGCCAGCACCTCGGCCTGGTGCGCTTCCCGGTCGGCGGCGTCCGGCAGCCGCTTGCACACGAAGCCGCCCTTGGCCCCGGACGGGACGATGACGGAGTTCTTCACCTCCTGCGCCTTGGCCAGGCCGAGGATCTCGGTGCGGAAGTCCTCACTGCGGTCCGACCAGCGCAGCCCGCCGCGGGCCACGGCGCCGAACCGCAGGTGCACCGCCTCCAGCCGGGGCGAGTAGACGAACAGCTCGTACTTCGGCCGCGGCGCGGGCAGGTCCGGCACCTGGGCCGCGTCGAGCTTGACGACCAGGTACGGCACGGCTGGCTGGCCGTCCCCCGCGGCCGGCCCCTGGCCGGCCGCGTCGGCGAAGTAGTTGGTCCGCAGCGTGGCCCGGATCAGGCCCAGGTAGGCGCGGAGCACCCGGTCATGGTCGAGCACCGCGACATCGTCCAGCTCACCGCGGATCTCCTCGGTGATCGCCTCGCTCCGCTCGGCCTGGCCGCCCTGCCGGGCCGGGTCGAACCGGGACTCGAACAGCCGGACCAGCAGCCGGGTCACCGTGGTGTTGGAGCGCAGCACCCGCTCGATGTAGTCCTGGCTGAACCGGGTGCCCGCCTGGCGCAGGTACTTGGCGTAGGCGCGCAGCATCATGATCTGCCGCCAGCTCAGCTGGGCGTCCAGCACCAGCGCGTTGAACCCGTCATCCTCGATCTGGCCCCGCCACAGCGCGCCGAGCGCGTCCTCGAACAAGCCCTTGACCGGGCCGGACCGCAGCGGCGGGTGATCCCGCGGGCCGTCCGCGCCCGCGGCGCCGCTCCTGCGCAACCCAAAGTCATAGATCCAGAACGGCCGCTCCAGCTCGCTGCCGCCGAACTCGTACGGGTGCTCATCCACGACCTCGACCCCCATGTGCTGCAGGCGCGGCAGCACATCGGTCAGGGTGATCGGCGACCCGGTGCGGTAGATCGTCAGCCGCCAGACCCGGGCACCATCCGGCGCGGAGCGTGCGGGGGTACCGCCGGAGTACCCCTCGGCCTCCCACAGCTCGAAGGCCACCCGCTCACCGGACTCCAGCAGCAGGTGCACCCGGATCAGGTCGCTCAGCGCGTAGGCGGCAGGCACATCCGACTTGTAGGTCTCCGGGATCGCGCCGGCGCACGCCGCCAGCAGCACCTGCGACTGGGTCTCGCCCAGCCGGGCCCGGGCCTCCGCGGCCAGGTCCTCATCCCAGGACCGGACCGCGGCGGCCACCTTGGCCTCCAGCTCCGCCGGATCGACCTCGGCGAGCTGCCGGCCCCGTTCCGCCCGGACCACGACGTGCAGCCGGGCCAGCGCCGAGTCGCCGATGGTGGCGCTGTACTCGACGGCTATCCCGCCGAACGCAGCGCGCAGGATCTCCTGGGCGC
The DNA here is from genome assembly GCA_963840195.1 of uncultured Actinomycetes bacterium. Taxonomy (GTDB): domain Bacteria; phylum Actinomycetota; class Actinomycetes; order Streptosporangiales; family Streptosporangiaceae; genus RYN-230. The sequence goes on along the minus strand of CAWIYD010000024.1, from coordinate 42,162 downwards.
GCAGCCGCACCACGGTCGTGTACCGGTCCCGGGGCAGGTACACCAGGCACGACATGTACCGGCCGTACCGGTCCCGGCGCAGGAAGAGCCGGGTCTGGCGGCGCTCCCGCAGGGCCAGCACGCCTAGCGCGATCGGCGTCAGCTCGGCCGGCGTGATCTGGAACAGCTCCTCGCGCGGGTAGCCCTCCAGGATCTCCATGATGTCCTGGCCGTCGTGGCTGTCCGGGGTCATCCCGGCCGCCTCCAGCACGTTGGCCAGCTTGCGCCGCAGCACCGGGATGCGGGTGATGCTCTCGTGGTAGGCGGCGTGCGTGTACAGCCCGAGGAACCGGTACTCGCCGTCCACCTCGCCCTGGGCATCGACGCCGCTTGATCGAGACGTAGTCGAGGTAGGAGGGGCGGTGCACGGTGGAGCGGGAGTTCGCCTTGGTCAGGATGAGCCGCTGCGGGTCCTTGGCCCGGGCGCGCACCTCCGGGGGCAGCGCGGCGAACGCGCTGGAGCCGCGCCGGTCATGGCGCAGGATGCCCAGGCCGGTCCCGGTCACGGCCTGCAGCGCCATCCCGTCCGGGCCCTCGAGCAGGTCGTACTCCCGGTACCCCAGGAACGTGAAGTGGTTGTCGGCCAGCCAGCGCAGCAGCGCCACCGTCTCGGTCGGCGCCCGGGGTCCCTCGGCGGCCAGCCGGTCGGCCAGCCAGGTGGCCTTGGCCTGCATCCGGGGGTAGTCCTCCACCGCGACCCGCACGTTGTCCAGCACCCGGTGCAGGTCTATCTCCAGCACGTCCACCGGCGCGCTGCAGGCCCGCAGGTCGACCTCGATGTGGGTCCAGGACTCGACCATCTCGCCCTCGTCGGCCCGGCCGCCGTTCAGCGCCCCGGTTACCCCGTGCAGGTCGCCCGCGATGTCCCGGCGGACCACGAGCTGCGGGTGGATGACGTGGTAGCTGTCGAGGTTGTGCCGGGCCAGCTCCATCGAGATCGAGTCGATGAGGAACGGCATGTCGTCGGTCATGATGTCCACCGCGGCGCGGCCGGCGTCGAACGTGGGCGCCTCGGGGGCCGGGAGCACCCGGACCAGGGACCGGCCCTGCGGGCGGTGCGCCGCCAGCCGGGCCTGCTCCAGCGCTACCCGGGCCAGCCGGTCCGGTCCGGCCGCGGCCAGGTCCTCGGCCGGGACGTGCCCGTAGTAGGCCCGGAAGTACCGCAGCAGGTCCCCGACCGCGGTGTCCTCGGGCGCCATCGAGGCGGCCAGGCTGGCCGCCTCGGCCAGCAGCTCGTCCCGGGCATCAACGGGGTTGCCATTCGCTGCCATGTCCGACATTCCTCACGATCCCTGTGGTCACAGAAAGTCCCTCAGCTCCCACAGCAAGGGGTAGTAGCGCACCGGCACCCGGGCGCGCAGGTACGGCGCCCCGGTTGACCCGCCGGTCCCGGGATCTCGTCCGGTGATGAACAGCAGCTCGTCGTGGGCCGGCGGGCTGGCCTGCGGCACCTGAAGCGCAGGCAGGTCCGGCAGCCGGAGGTGGCCGCCGGAGGTGAGCAGCCCGCCTTCCTCGCCGAAATTCCGCGGGCTGGGCGGGCCGGGGCGGGCCAGGCTGGACGGGGTGGCTACTGCCGGAGGCTGATGATCGCCTGAGGCCCCACCACGCCGTTGTGGTGTTCTCACGCGTTTCCCTCAATCACCCTTCTCGCTGCGCCGCACCTGGTCACGACTGTACGCGGGGTCCGCGCCGCTGGCGAACACGCCGAGTACCTCCGGGTTGGCCAGCGCGTCCGGGTCCGCGGCCTCCGCCACCGGGGTGCCGAGCAGGATCTTGCGCACCGGCACCTCCAGCTTCTTGCCGGACAGCGTGCGCGGGATGCCGGGCACCTGGTGGATCTCGTCCGGCACGTGCCGCGGGGACAGCTCGGTGCGCAGCGCCCGGCGGATCTGGCCGGTCAGCTCGTCATCGAGGTCCTGCCCCTCGGCCAGCACCACGTACAGCACCAGCCGGCCGTCGGCGCCCAGCTGGCCGGTGTCCACCACGAGGCTGTCGGTGATCTCCGGCAGCCGCTCCACCACCCGGTAGAACTCGCTGGTGCCCATCCGGACGCCGCCGCGGTTCAGGGTGGCGTCGGAGCGGCCGTAGATCACGCAGCCGCCGTCCGGCAGCACGGTAATCCAGTCGCCGTGCCGCCACACGCCGGGGTAGGCGGCGAAGTAGCTGGCGTGGTACTTCTCCCCGCCGGGGTCGTTCCAGAAGCTGACCGGCATGGACGGCATCGGCGCCGTCAGCACCAGCTCACCGACCTGCCCGGTGACCGGCCGGCCCGCCTCGTCGTACGCCTCCACCCGCGCGCCGAGGCAGCGCCCGGCGATGATCCCGGCGCGCACCGGCAGCAGCGGGTTCGGGCCGACGAACCCGGTGCACAGGTCGGTGCCGCCGGAGAACGAGCCGAGCTGCAGGCCCGATCCGATTCCCCGGTACACCCAGGTGAACCCCTCCGGGGTCAGCGGGGACCCGGTGGAGCCGATCCCGCGGATGGCCGAGAGATCCAGGTCCCGGCCCGGGGCCAGCCCGGCCTTGGCGCAGGTGAGCAGGTACGGGGCGCCGGTGCCGAAGTAGGTCACGCCGTGCTCGGCGGCCAGCCGCCACAGCGCGTCGGTGCCCGGGTAGGTGGCGCTGCCGTCGTAGAGCAGCAGGGTGGCCCCGGTCAGCAGGCCGCCGGCCAGGTAGTTCCACATCATCCAGCCGGTCGTGGTGTACCAGAAGAACGTGTCACCGGCGCCCAGGTCCTGGTGGAAGGTGAGGGCCTTGAGGTGCTCGAGGACGATCCCGCCGTGCCCGTGCATGATCGCCTTGGGCAGGCCGGTGGTGCCGGAGGAGTAGAGCACCCACAGCGGATGACCGAACGGCACCTCCTCGAATTCGGGACCAGCGCCGCCTGGTGATCCGGGCAGCTGGTCCCAGGGCAGGGTGGCCGCCCCGGCCCGCCCGGCCGCGGCCGCCGCGGCCGGGCCGGGCCCCGGCGCCCACCGTGATCACCGCGGCCAGCCCGGGCAGGCCGTCGATGATCTCGGCGACCGCCTCGTCCCGGCTGAACTCCTTGCCGCCGTAGCGGTAGCCGCCCACGGTGAGCAGCACCGTCGGGGAGATCTGGGCGAACCGGTCGATCACGCTGCGCGCGCCGAAGTCCGGGGAGCAGGACGACCAGATGGCGCCGAGGCTGGCGGTGGCGAGCATGGCGATCAGCGCCTCGGGGATGGTCGGCAGGAAGGCGGCCACCCGGTCGCCGCGGCCGACGCCCAGCGCGCGCAGCGCCGCCTGGACCCGGGCCACCTCGGCGGCCAGCTGGCCGTAGCTGATCCGGCGCGGCGCGGCGTCCTCGGCCGCGCCGATGACGGCGATCCGGTCCGGGTCGTCCAGCGCGGTCCGCAGCGCGTTGCGCGCGTAGTTCAGCGTGGCGCCACGGAACCACTCCGCGTCCGGCAGCTCACCGGTGAGGGCCGGCCCGGTGCCGCGCTGGCCGAGCACGCCGAAGTAATCCCAGACCGAGTCCCAGAACCGGGCCGGCTCGCGGACCGACCACTCCCACAGGTCGGTGTAACCATGCACCGCCACCCCGTGCTGTGCCAGCCAGCGCTGGTACCGGGTGATCTGGGCCTGCTCGATCCGCTGCGGGCTGGCCTCCCACAGCACCGTCCCGTAGTCGGGGCCGAGCAGTGTGGTGACCTCGTCGTCGGTTGGCATAGGCCCCAGCATCGGGCGTCGGCCAGGCCGCCGCAACGTCCCGGCGCCCAGTTGACCTCGTGATGTAGCCCACTCCGCGGCCCGCCGCCGGGCCGGTCAGCCCACGGGGGCGCCGGCTGCGTAGGCGATCACGCCGAGGACGGCCGAGCCGACGATGGCGCTGACCACGCCGCGGCGCAGGCCCACCAGCCAGATCGCGGCGAGCACCAGGAGGCCGGCCTGCCACAGGTGGGCCAGGGCCAGCCCGAGCGGGACGGCCGCCCCGGCGATGGCGCCGATGGCGGCCGGCCCGGCCCCGGTGAGGAAGGCCTGCACGGCGTCGTTGGCCCGGAGCCGGTCGAAGTACCGGGCGCCGCCCAGCACGAACAGGAACGACGGGCTGAACGCGACCAGCGCGGCGAGCAGCCCGCCGCCCACGCCCGCCGCCGCGTACCCCACCACGGCCACGGTCTGCACCACCGGGCCGGGGGTCACCTGGCCCAGGGCGACCGCGCTGAGGAACTGGGCCGAGGTCATCCAGTGATAGGTGTGCACCGCGTCATGCTGCATGAGCGGGATGATGACGAAGCCGCCGCCGTAGGACAGCGCGCCGACCTTCAGCGCCACCCAGGCCACGGCGAGCAGGCCGCCGGCCGCGGCGGACCCGGCGGCCAGCGGCAGCAGCGCCGCGCCCGCTCCCGGCCGCGGCGGCCGCCCCGGACCCGGCTCCCCGCCGCCCGGCTGCCCCGGCCCAGCGCCGCCGCCCCGGTGCGGGGCCCGGGGCGGGCGGCCTGACCGCCGGGCCCGCACGGCGATCTCGGCGAACCCGCAGGCGGCCAGGACCAGGACCAGCCAGGGGCCGACGGTCGCCGCCGCCACGCCCCCGGCCAGCAGGTAGCCGGCCCAGCGCCCGCGCGCCGCGCGGGCCTGGCCCGCGCGGCGCCAGCTGGCCGGGACCAGCCCGGCGGCGGCGGCCAGTGCCACCGCGGGCACGGCCGCGCCCGCCCCGGCGGCGGCCGCGCCGATCCAGCCGGGCGGGTGGGCGGCCAGGAACACCGCGGACAGCCCGAGGATCACCACCAGGCCGGGAACGATGAAGCAGAACCCGCCGGCCAGCGCCCCGATCGCGCCGCGCAGCCGCCAGGCACAGTAGATGGCCAGCTGGGTGGATGCCGGGCCGGGCAGCAGGTTGCAGGCGGCGATGCCGTCCTCGAAGTCGGCGGCGGCCAGCCAGCCCCGGTCCGTCACGCACAGCTTGCGCAGCAGCGCGATGTGCGCGGGGGGGCCACCGAAGCCGATGCAGCCGATCCGGCCCCACTCACGGACGATGGTGGCCAGGGCCACCCGGGGCGGCGGCACGGCCTCCGGGGCGTGGGCCGGGGGCGGCGGCACGGCCTCCGGGGCGTGGGACTGGTCGGGGGGCAGGTCCTCCGGCACGCGGCCACCTTACGCCGGGCCGGTGAACGTCCCGCGCGGGGCTCGCTGCGAGCGCAGGGCGGGAGAGGCGGGGCCGCGGAGCGGCCGGCGCCAGCCCGGCCGGCGCCAGCCGGGGCCGGCGCCAGCGGGCTCGGCTGGCCGTCAGCTGGCCGCGGCGAGGGTCAGCCGGTCCACGGCCTGGACCACGGCGGCGGTGTCGGCCAGGTCCTGGCAGCACCACGTCCGCGCCGGCCAGGCGCAGCTCGCCGACCGTGGACCTGCCCGCTGGCGACGGCCAGGCACCGGGCCCCGCCGGTCCGGGCCGCGGCCACGTCCCGGGAGGAGTCGGCCAGGTAGACGGTGCGCCGCTCGTCGAAGGGGACGCCGTACTTCTCCGTCGCCCGGGTCCGCGCCATCAGCAGCTGCGCACCCTTCGGGTACACCTGCGACCCGTACCCGCCGACCTCGGTGTCGAAGAACCCGGCCAGGCCGAAGGCGCGGAGCTTGAGCAGGGCGTTCGGCTTGATGGTGCCGGTCAGGACGGACTGGACGACGCCCGGCAGGCGGCCCACCTCGGCGACCGCCTCGGCGGCGCCCGGCAGCAGCCGGCCCTGCCGCGTCAGCTGGTCTTCCCGGGCGGCGAACGCACGGGCCAGTTCCTCGCCGAACCGGGCCAGCAGTTCCTCGCCGCCCGCGCTGTCCGCCGGCGGCAGCCGGGCCGCGGCGGCCGCGTCGTTCGTCGCCAGCGCCTCGAAGATGATCTCCGACTCCATCCGCCCGGCCAGCTGCGGCAGCTGGACCAGCGGCCGCCCGGTGAGCCGGCGGAACGCGTCGGCGTAGGCCTCCCTGGTCACCCGGCCCACGTCCACCAGGGTCAGGTCGATGTTCCACAGGACGAGGCGGTGAATCGGGACCTCCGAGGTCGGGCTCGGCCACCGGGGCACGCGGCGGGCGCCTGCCTGGCTGCCCGTGGCCCTCCCCCGGGTCAGGCCGGTGCCAGCCTATGCCCCGCGCCCGGGCCGCGCTGCGGTCGCTGGTTCCGGCCGCCGCTGCCGCCCCCCGGCGGCCGGCCCCAGGCCCCAGGCTCGACGCCGCCCGGCGGCACCGCGGGCGTGCTGCTCAGCAGGTCGGCGAGCAGGGCGGCGCCGGCCGCGGCGTCGTCCACGGTGACGGCGAACTCGCTGCCGTCGGTGAGGCGCAGCCGGATCGCGTCGCCGCCGCGCAGCACCACGGCGGCCCGGCCGAACGCCGTCCGGCTGCCGCGGTACCCCCAGCCACCCCACTGCATCGGCTTGAGGTCGATCCGCTCGGCCGCGGTGATCCGCGGCAGCGGAAACGTCGTCACCGGCCAGGGCAGCGCGCCGTAGCGGATGCGCAGGCCGCGCCAGTCCACGGTGACCCGGACCCAGCCCAGGGCCAGGTAGACCACGATCAGGACGGCCAGCGGGATGAGCATCACCAGGGCGGCCCCGAGGACCAGGGCCAGGACGATGTTGACCGCGGCGGCCACGATCAGGACCACCGGTACCCACCAGGTCAGCCGGGCCCGGCCGGTCCACGCTCCGCGCTGGCCGGGGCCCAGCAGCCCGCCGGGCTCGGGCCGCAGCGCCGCGGCCGGCCGGGCCCCGTCGGCGGAGGCCCGCCCGCGCACCTGGGTCAGCCCGGCCATCCCGAGCAGCACGAGGATGCCCAGGACCACGCCGGCCGCGATCAGCGGCAGGCCAAGCCGCGAGGCGGCGTGCCACGACCGCGCTCCCGAGTTGGCCGCCACGGTGCCCCAGCCGGTGACGGCCAGGAGCGTGCCGATCCCGGCCGCGATCGAGGCCAGCTTGGCGGCTCCCAGGCTGGCCGGGGACCGGTTCCCGGCCGCCACGGGCAGGCACAGCACCGCGGCGAGCAGGCCGCACAGCCCGGCTGGGATGACGCCGAGGGCGGCCGCCGCGCCCTTGGACATCGCGCCGTCCGGGGCGCCCGCCGCGTCCCAGTGCACCGCCATCGGGCTGGGCAGCCGGTGCCACCAGAGCAGGAACGGCGCCACCGCCAGCACCACGATGACCAGGCCGACGGCCACCGCCGCCGCTCCCGGCAGGTCCAGGCGGGGCCCGCGGCCGGCCCGGCCCGGCGGCGTCCCGGTCACGCCGGACACGCCGGTCACAGGTGGCTCCGGACCAGGTCGTGGATCTCCGGGTCGGACAGCCCCAGGTCGCGCGCGGCCTCGATGAGGCGGCGGGCCTGGTCGGCCAGCCCGGCCCGGTCGGGCTGGCCGAGCACGGTCACCCCGCGGCCGCGGCGGACCTCCACGAGTTGCTCATCGCGGAGTTCCGCGTAGGCGCGGAGCACCGTCTGCACGTTGACCTGCAGGGCGACCGCCAGGTCCCGGGCCGGCGGCAGCCGCTCCCCGGAGACCAGCGCACCCGCCGCCAGCGCCCCGCGGATCTGCTGGGCGATCTGCTGGTAGAGCGGGGCCGGCGAACCGGGATCAACTCGGATCAGCACAATCCCAATTGTAGGGGTTGAACCCATACAACTGGTTCACGTGCGGAGCGTTCCCTGCTGGGCCACCCGGGGTCAGTTCACGCCGCGGAATGCCGTCAGTTCACGCAGGGAATGCCGTTCCTGGCCCGGACCGCCCCGCCCTGCGGCCCGGTGGTGGGGATGACGCCCGCGCTCGACGGCGCGGGGGCCGGGGCGTGATCTGCGGCACGGTGGCGCTCGCGCCGAGCAGGACCTCGACGTGGCCCTTGGCCACCGAGGCGCTCGCGGCCGCGGTGACGCCGAACAGGGCCGCGATCTTCCTGGCATCGGCCGAGGCACCGGAGCCGTAGCGCACCGCCGTGCTGCCGCGCGGGCTGGTGTTACCGACTCGCCCGGCCCGGTACCCGGCCCGGGTCAAGGCGGCCGAGACGCTGGCGGCCAGGCCCGCCGTGCTGCCGCCGTTGAGCACGTCCACCGTGGCTGGCGCGTGGTGCGCGGCGGGCTGGCCGGGCGCGGGGTAGAACGCGGCGCGCACGATGGCCTTGATGGCGGCCGGGCTGACCGCGTTGGCGTCCTGGCCGTCGATCGTCACGAAACCCTGGATCGGCAGGGTGTGGAAGACGAGGTTGCCGCTGGTCAGGTTCCGGGCCTGGAGGGCGAAGTCCAGCAGGTTCCAGCCCGCGTCGGTGATGGCGTACTGCCGGGCCACCGACAGCAGGGCCTGCATCTTGGTCAGGTCGCTGAGTACTCCCTCGGTCCGGAGCTGGTGCAGCACCGAGTCGAGGAAGGCCTGCTGGCGGTGGGTCCGGTCGAGGTCGCCGTTGGGCAGGCCGTCCCGCTGGCGGACGAACGCCAGCGCCTGCGCGGCGTCCAGGTGCTGGTAGCCGGCCGGGAAGTTGGCGCCGGAGTTGACGTCGTGCACCGGGTGGTTGAGGCAGACTTCCACGCCGCCGAGGACCTTCGCGAGCTCGTAGAAGCCGTCCAGGTTGACCTCGGCGAAGTGGTCGATGTGCACGCCGGTCAGCTTCTCCACCGTGGCCACGGCGGCGGTGCGGCCGGCCTCGTTGCCCAGGAAGGCCAGCTGGTCCTGGCTCATGCCCGGGTGCTGGGCGCGGAGCTTCGCCTGCTCGTAGAACATGCTCACGCCGTAGGCCTGGTCGATCTTGCCGACCTGCTGCGGCCCCACCGTGCCGGCGAAATGGACCCAGTCGTCGCGCGGGATGGAGAAGCCGATCGCTTTCCTGCCGTCGGCGGGCACGTGGATCAGGATGAGCGTGTTCGTGTCATTCCCGCCGGTGCCGTTGGCGACGGCCTGCGGGTTTCCGGCGTGCAGCGCCCGCAGGATGTTGCTGGGCAGGATGTTCCCGTTCCAGTCCCGGCGGCTTTCCAGGCCCATCAGCAGGATGTTCTGCGCGCCGGTGGACGGGCCGCTGCTGATGGCGTGCGAGGAGCCGATGCTGCCCACGTCACGCACGACATAGAAGGACACGCCGCTGGCCAGCACGGCCAGCGCCGCAGCGATGCAGGTCACGGAGTACCAGGCCCGGCCGGTGAGGGCGGACCGCGATGTTCTCCTGGCCATCGGATCCTTCCGGCCGGGTTTGGCATCCCTGCGGCAAAGGCTACCCAGCACGGCCGGCGGCGCAGGAAGCAATGGTTAACATCGATGACCAGCATGGGCGACCCACGATGGCACGATCAGGTTCCGCGCCCACCCTACGACGGGGGGCCGCAGCCGTACTGGAGGCCGCCCGAAGCTGATCCCGGTGCGCGGCGCCCGGAGGACGGCCGGCCGGTGCCGCCGCCGCCGCCCGCCGGCCGGCGCGGTGGGGCGCGCTGCCCGCCCGGTCCGGGATCATCCTGGTGATCGGCGCGACCGCGTTCGGCATGATCATCACCATCGTGGCCGGCGGCCAGCCCGGGTTCGTGCTCGGCTTCTTCCTGGTCGCGGGGACGGCCGCCGCCGCCCTGGCCGTGCGCCCCCGGGCCGTTTACCGCATCATCCCGGTGCCGGCCCTGGCCTACGTGGCCGCTTCCCTGGTCACCGTGCCGGTCAGCGGATCGGGGGCCTCCTCCCGCACGGCGCTCGCCCTCGGCGTGGTCCAGGCGCTGGCCAGCGGTTTCCTGGCCATCATCGTGGCCACCGTGATCGCCATCGCGGTCACCGTGGCCCGCGGGCGGCCGGCGGGCCGCCCCGGCGCGGTCCCGGCCCCCGCCCGTCCGGCGGGCAGGCCGGGACGCTCCTCAGCAACACCCCGCGGCCTGACGGCCCATCAGGCCGCCCATCGCCGCGGCGGCCGTCCAGCCCGCGGCGGCCCGGCTTCTAGGGACCATCCGGTCAGCCCATGTGCGGGTAGCGGTAGTCGGTCGGCGGGGCGAACAGTTCCTTGATGGCCCGGGCGTTGGCCCAGCGGGTCAGGTTCAGGATCGAGCCCGCCTTGTCGTTGGTGCCGCTGGCCCGGGCCCCGCCGAACGGCTGCCGCCCGACCACGGCGCCGGTGGGCTTGTCGTTGATGTAGAAGTTGCCCGCGGCGAACCGCAGCGCCTCGGTGGCCGCGGCGATGGCGGCCCGGTCCTGGGCGATGATCGCGCCGGTCAGCGCGTACGGGGAGACCGTGGCCGCCTGGGCGACCACCTCGTCGTAGCGGGCGTCGTCGAACACGTGCACGGCCAGGATCGGCCCGAAGTACTCGGTGCGGAACACCTCGTCCGCCGGGTCGGTGCACTCCAGCACGGTGGGCCGGACGAAGTAGCCCTGGGAGCCGTCCGCGTCCCCGCCGGCCAGCACCCGGATCGAGGGGGTGCGGCGGGCCCGGGCCAGCGCCTCGGCCAGCCGCCGGAACGCCCGCTCGTCGATGACCGCGCCCATGAACAGCGACAGGTCGGCGGCCACGTCCCCGACCGAGAGGGAGTCCACCTGGGCCAGGAACCCGTCCCGCATCCGGTCCCAGACCGACCGCGGGATGTAGGCGCGGGAGGCGGCCGAGCACTTCTGCCCCTGGTACTCGAACGCGCCGCGGATCAGCGCCACGGTGAGCACGTCCGGGTCGGCCGACGGGTGCGCGATCACGAAGTCCTTGCCGCCGGTCTCGCCGACCAGCCGCGGGTAGCCGCGGTAGCAGGCGATGTTCTCCCCCACGCTGCGCCACAGGTGCTGGAACGTCCCGGTGGACCCGGTGAAGTGGATGCCGGCCAGGTCCGGGTGGGGCAGCGCCACCTCGGAGACGGCCTGGCCGTCCCCGGTGACCAGGTTGATCACGCCGGGCGGCAGCCCGGCCGCCTCCAGCAGCCGCATCGTGTAGTGCGCCGAGAACTGCTGGGTCGGCGACGGCTTCCACAGCACGACGTTGCCCATCAGGGCCGGCGCGGTGGGCAGGTTGGCGGCGATCGAGGTGAAGTTGAACGGCGTGATGGCCAGCACGAACCCCTCGAGCGGGCGGTACTCCAGCCGGTCCCACTCGCCGGGCGCCGAGTCCGGCTGCTCGGCCAGCAGCCGCCGGGCGAAGTGCGCGTTGTACCGCCAGAAGTCGATCAGCTCGCAGGCGGCGTCGATCTCGGCCTGGTACACCGACTTGGACTGGCCCAGCATGGTGGCCGCGTTGATCGTGGACCGCCACGGGCCGGCCAGCAGGTCGGCGGCCTTGAGGAAGATCGCGGCCCGGTCGTCGAAGGACAGCGCCCGCCAGCCGGGCGCGGCCGCGGCGGCCGCCTCGATGGCCGCGGCCACGTCCGCGCCGGTGGCGTTGCCGAGGTGGCCGAGGACGTGCGCGTGGTTGTGCGGCTGGACCACGGCGATCCGCTCCGCGCCGCCCATCCGCTGCTGGCCGCCGACCGTCATGGTCAGCTCGGCCGGGCTGGCGGCCAGTTCCTTGATCTTGGCTTCGACGGCGGCGCGCTCGGCGCTGCCCGGCGCGTAGGCCCGGACCGGCTCGTTGGCGGGCGGCGGCACGTTGCTGACGGCGTCCATGAGGATCTCCCCGAACTGCGACAGTGAAGGCGGTGGATCCATCGTCGCACGCCGCGGCCGGCTGCCGCGGCCGGGAGGCCGCGGGTCAGTCGAACAGGTAGGGCAGTTCCTGGGTGGCGTACCAGAGCAGCTCGTGCCCCTCCGCCCCGTCCACCACGAACCGGGCGTCGTCGTCCCCGGCCTCGGCGGCGCGCAGCGCGTCCGCCGCGGCGGCGACGTCGGCCACGGCGAGCAGGTCATCGATGTGCCCGGAGGCCACCCGGCCCAGCGGGACCGCCGCGGAGATCAGCACCAGCGTCGGCTCGTCGAAGCCGCCCTTGTGATCGACCTGGTCGTCCGGCACCTCGGCGGCCAGCACCACGCGCCGGCGGGGCGCCTGCGGATCATCCAGCAGCATGCCCAGCGACGCCCGCGCGGCGTGCGTCATCGCGACGTATTCGAGTTCTTCCAGGTCACCGCTGGCGTACCACTCGCGGAGGGCGGGCGTGACGGCGAACGCCCGCAGCGGCGCGGGGCCGATCTCGCCGTCGCGCAGCATGCCGGCGAGCGCCGGCAGGGTGGCCGGCAGGTAGACGCGCATGATGATCCCCGCTGTTTCCCGGTGGTCAGCCGGCGCCCGGGACCGGGATGCCAGGACCGCCTGGCGGTGCGCCCGCGCTGCCCACTGCTGGCAGTGTGCCATCGTCGCGGCGCGGCGGCGCGGCAGTTGCCCCGTCCAGGGGCGGCTGACGCCCGGCCAGGGCGGCGATCACGGCCGCCACGGCGGCCTCCAGCGGCTCGTGCTCCCAGACCCGGACCACCCGCCAGCCCGCCGCGCCGAGCGCCGCGTCGGCGGCGCGGTCCCGTTCCATGTTCCGGCGCAGTTTCGGCGCCCAGTACCACTCGTTGACCCTCGGGTCCCGGCCGTGCTCCGGGCAGACGTGCCAGAAGCACCCGTCCACGAACACCGCGACCCGGCGCGCGGTGAACGCGATGTCCGGGCGGACCCGGGCGCCGCCGTCCAGGTCCAGCCGGAAGTCCTTGCGGAACCGGTAACCCCGCCGGTGCAGCGCGCTGCGCAGCGCGAGTTCGGGTTTGGTGTCGGTGCGCCGGTTGGCGCGCATGTTCGCCGAGCGTCCCGGGCTGGACGGGCTCGGATAGTCAGCCACGGTGCCAGGCTAGGCCGGTGAGCCGCTGAGCGCCGGGAGTCCCAGCAGCCCGGCCAGCCGCCGGGCGGTCTCGGCCGGGTTCACGTGCAGCACCCCGGTCATCCCGAGGGCCTCGGCCGCCACGCACGTTGGCCTCGATGTCGTCGATGAACACGCATTGCGCCGGCTCCAGCCCGAGCAGGCCGGCGGCGTGCCGGAAGATCCGCTCCTCCGGCTTGCGCATGCCGACCTCGGCCGAGATGACGACCGCGTCGAACAGCCCGGGGAACAGGTGCCGGGGGTAGTCGGCGAGGCCCCAGGAGTTGGACAGCAGCGCGGTGCGCAGCCCCGCGGCCCGCACCCCGCGGAGCAGGTGCTGCATGGGGTCCGACAGCAGCGTGGCCGCGAACATCCGGGCCAGCAGCCCGTCGGCCGTCACCGGGGTCCCGTCCCGGCGGACGATCTGGGCGGCCAGCAACCGCTCGAACTCGGCGTCGCTGCACTCGCCCCGTTCCAGCGCGTGGATCGGGTTGGCCGCGCCGGCCGTCGGCGTAGGCGGCGCTCACCCAGGCCCGCATGACCGCGAGGTAGCTGTCGTAGTCGATGTCGTCCGCGTCGATCCAGGCCCGCACCGTCTCCAGCATCGGGTTGGTCATCACGCCGCCCCAGTCGGTGATGACGCCGCGCAGCGCGGGGGCGCCGGCGGCAGGTCACGGCGGGGCAGCGGAAGGCACGGATCTGATGATAGTTACCCAAAAAAGCGACACGGCGAGGTCCTCAGACTCTCGCCGTGTCGCAGATGCGGCCTGTTACCAGGCGGTCCCCCCCGCACCGGGGATCACCGGGTCTCGGTGGCGTCGGAACGCTGCGGGCCGGGCGTGCCGGCCGGGTGCGTGCGCACGGCCGGCTGGGTGGCGTGGCGGCGGCCGGGCACGGCGCTGCGCGGGGCCAGGTGCTGCCGGGCCACGGTCAGGCCAGCAATCGCGGGCACCTTGGTGGTGGGCACGAAGTCGCTGGTGTGCGCCTCAGTGGCGGCCTTGGCGCGGAAGTGCGCCTGCGCCTCTGAGTAGTCCGGGTGGGCCTGCGGGTGCCTGAAGGTCATCCACAGCGGCACGCCAACGATGCCCGCCACGATCAGGGCGATGATGGGGAAGTTGGCGATCACGATGCCGGTCACGGCTCTCTCCTCGATCTCCTCGCCGGCGGCGGTCCCTGCCGGCCTCATGCTCTAAGGTGCCCGTTGGCTTTCTGCTTGCTGTTGGCGGACCTTCTGCGCTCGCTATGAATCCGCGGGCCCAGCTGACACCGGGTCTCGGTCGGATTTCCCGGGGTTCCCGGCCCAGCTGGTCGGCAACCGCGCCCGGCGCAAGGTGCCAAGGCCAGGAGCGATGAGGAAGCAGCATGAGCTTTCTGCCTGACGTCCCGGTCCTCGACGGCACCCTGGTCCGGCTGGAGCCGCTGTCCATGCGGCATGCCCCGGACCTGATGATCGCGGCGGAGGAGGATCGCGGCGCTTACCGCTTCACCCGCGTGCCGCGCGCCCACGAGGTGGAGGAGTACCTGGCCCGGCATTTCGAACTGGCCGGGAGCGGCCCGCGGCTGGACCTGGCTGGCCGCCTCGGCCCAGCGCACCGGTATCAACACCGAGGCGAAGCTGCTGCTCTTCGAGCACGCGTTCGAGAACCTGAATGTGGTCCGGGTCGACCTGAAGACCGACGCTCGCAACGAGCGGTCCGGAACGGCAGGGCCGCGAGGCCCGGCGGAGCCAAGCAGGTACGGCAGAGCCAGGGAGCGCATCATGACCGGCCAGGACGACTACGTCCCCCCGCCGGAAACGCTCGCCGTGCTGCAGCGATGTGGCGGCGGCAGCGGCACGACGTCACCACCTGGGCGGGCATCCTGCGGGCGTCAGGCCGGAACACGTGACGCCGCCGCCGGCTTCTCCGGGTATGGGAAACGACGTGGACCCGGTGCAGGCGTTGCGCGACATCGCGTTCCACCTCGAGCGGGCCGGGGCCCCGACCTACCGGGTGCGGGCGTTCCGCCGGGCCGCCCAGGTGGTGCGCGACCTGCCCGCCGCCGAGCTGCGGCAGCGGGTCCAGGACGGGACCCTGCAGGCCCTCAGCGGCATCGGCGCCACCACCGCCGAGGTGATCACTCAGGCCGCCACGGCGAGCAGCCTCCTACCTGGCCAAGCTCATCGACGAGGCCGCCGCGGCCCCGGCGGCCGGGCCACCGGCCGCCGACCGCGCTCCGCGCCGCGCTGCGCGGTGACTGCCACACCCACTCGGACTGGTCGGACGGCGGCAGCCCGCCCGAGGAGATGGCCGAGGCCGCCCGCGGCCTGGGCCACGAGTGGATCGCGCTGACCGATCACTCTCCCCGGCTCACCGTGGCCAACGGCCTGACCGCCGAGCGCCTGCACGCCCAGCTGGACCTGATCGACCGGCTCAACGCCGAGCTGGCGCCGTTCCGCATCCTGACCGGGATCGAGGTGGACATCCTCGACGACGGATCGCTCGACCAGCGCGACGACCTGCTCGGCCGGCTCGACGTGGTGGTGGCCAGCGTGCACTCCAAGCTGCGGATGCCCGCCGGGCCGATGACCGACCGGATGGTCACCGCGGTGCGCAACCCGCACGTGGACGTGCTGGGGCACTGCACCGGCCGGCTGCTGACCGGCCGTGGCCGGCCGGAGTCGGAGTTCGACCCGGAGGCCGTCTTCGCCGCGTGCCGCGACGCCGGGGTCGCGGTGGAGATCAACTGCCGCCCGGAACGCCGCGACCCGCCGGGCCGCCTGCTCCGGCTGGCCGCCGAGATGGGCTGCGTGTTCACCATCGACACCGACGCGCACGCGCCGGGGCAGCTCGACTGGCTGGAGAACGGCTGCACCCGCGCCGAGGCAGCCGGCATCGCCGCCGACCGCGTGCTCAACACGCGTTCCGCCGCCGGCCTGGCCGCCTGGACCGCCGGCTGACCGCTGAATGCCGGCCGCGCCCCCCGACGCGCCGGCACTGCGCCCGATGAATGAAAGATCGCTGTAGTGCTATGTGCATGAATGTCCCATTCATGCACATAGCACGGTTCCGCTGCCAGAGGCTGGTGGGGATGGAGTGTCTCATGGTGCTGGTGAGTCGTGTTATGCCTGGGGGAGGCCGGGGCGGGGAACACGGTTGAGGGACGCCCGGGGTGGGGTGAACGCCCCGGGGGGGGACGAGCTTGGCCAGCGTTCACGCCCCGGCCTTGAGGGCGTCACCGGCGGCTGAGAGGCTCGCGGCTGATGCCTGGCCGCCCAGGCCGGGCACGCCGCACCCGCTGCGGACGCCGCGGCGGATGCCGCCGCAATGCGGAGGCGAGCATGAGCCAGCACGAACATGCCCGGCGCGGCCTGACCCGGCGCCAGCTGCTGGCCGCGGGCTTAGCGGCCGGTGCCGTCGCCGGCACGGGCGGATGGCGGTCGGCGGGCGGGCTGACGGCCGGGCCGCACCTGACCAGGACGCTGCGGGCCCCGGGAAGCAGGCCGTACCCGCACCTGGCGGCGGGAACGGACACGATCCCGCAGATCAAGCACATCGTCGTGCTGATGATGGAGAACCACTCCTACGACAACCACCTCGGCATGCTGGGCCGGGCGGGCGCGGACGGGTTCACGCTCGGGCCCGGCGGCAAGCCCACGGCGGCCAATCCCTACGCCGACGGCCGCATCCAGCACGCGTTCCCGATGCCCAGCACCTGCCAGCAGTTCGGTCACCCCAGCCAGACCTGGGCCAACAGCCATACCCAGTTCGACGGCGGGAAGCTGGACGGGTTCGTCAAGTCCGGCAGCGGGCCGGTGGCCATGGGCTACTGGGACTCCTCGAGCCTGCCGTTCTACTACTCGATGGCCTCGGTGTTCCCGGTCGCCGACCGGTACTTCTGCTCGGTGCTCGGCCAGACCTACCCGAACCGCCGCTACCTGATGGCGGCCACCTCGCTCGGCCTGGTCAACGACAACATCCTGCAGCTCGTGGACTACCCGGCGAACGGCACCATCTTCGACCGGCTGCACGGCGCCGGGGTGACCTGGACGGACTACTACTCGGCCCTGTCCCCCACCCCGACCATGGCGCTGTTCCCGGAACTGCTGGTCAGGTACCCGAGCCACCTCGCCCCGGTCTCCGGCTTCTTCTCGGCCGCGGCGGCCGGCACGCTGCCTGGCTTCTGCATTGTCGAGCCCAATTACGGGCTGTCGTCCGAGGAGAACCCGCAGGACATCGCGCTCGGCGAGCAGTTCGCCGCCAAGGTCGTCAACGCGGTGATGAGCGGCCCCGGCTGGCCGAACACCCTGCTGATCTGGACCTTCGACGAGCACGGCGGCTACTACGACCACGTCGTCCCGCCGGCTGCCCTCGCGCCGGACACCATCCCGCCGAACACCGGCGGCGCCCCGGCCTTCAACGGATTCGCCCAGTACGGCTTCCGGGTGCCCTGCGCGGTCATCTCACCCTGGGCGCGGGCGGATTACGTGTCACACCGGGTGTTCGACCACACCAGCATCCTGGCGCTGGTCGAAGCCAAGTGGAACCTGGCCGCCATGACCCGCCGGGACGCCAACGCGAACAACCTGCTGGACCTGCTGGACCTGTCCGCCGCGTCCTTCGCCAAGCCGCCGGCCCTGGCCCGGCCACGGCTGGACACCGATCCCGGCGCGCTCACCTGCCTGGTGACCGGGCCGGGGACGATCCCGCCGGCCGGCTCCGTGTCCCCGGCCCCGGGCTGATCCCGCCCCGGGCTGATCCCCGGCCCCGGGCTGATCCGCGGCCCGGCTGACCGCGGTCCCGCGGCTGGTCCTGGCCGTCTCCGCCGCCCGCGCCCCTGGCACAATCGGGGGCAGCAGCCAGCGGACCGAAAGGCAGGCGGATGGCACCAGTCGCGGTGGTCACCGGGGCGAGCAGCGGGATCGGCGCGGCCACGGCGGTGAAGCTGGCCCAGGCCGGCTACCGGGTCGTGCTGGCCGCCCGGCGCGCGGACCAGATCGCAGGCACTGGCCGGGAAGATCCGCGGCGACGGCGGCCAGGCCGACGTCGCGGTGCTGGATGTGACCGACCGGCCGGCGGTGCAGGCCTTCGCGGCCACCCTCGACCGCTGCGACGTGCTGGTCAACAACGCGGGCGGGGCGTTCGGCGCGGACACCGTGGCCGCCGGTGACCCGGCCGACTGGCAGGCCATGTTCGACGTCAACGTGCTGGGCACGCTGCACGTGACCCAGGCCCTGCTGCCCCTGCTGATCGCCAGCGGGGACGGGACCATCGTGATCATGTCCTCGACCGCCGGGTTCATCGCCTACGAAGGCGGTGGCGGCTACGTCGCGGCCAAGCACGGCGAGCACGCGATCGCCGCCACCCTGCGGCTGGAACTGTACGACCAGCCGGTGCGGGTCATCGAGATCGCACCCGGCATGGTGCGCACCGACGAGTTCGCGGTCAAGCGCTACCGGGGCGACGAAGCACAGGCCGCCGCGGTGTACGCCGGGGTGCCCGAGCCGCTCACCGCCGACGACGTGGCGGACACCGTCGCCTGGGCGGTGACCCGGCCGCCGCACGTGAACGTGGACCTGCTGGTGCTCCGCCCCCGCGCCCAGGCCGCCCAGCACAAGGTCTACCGCCAGGGAAGCTGACTCATCACGGGTGACTTTCGTCAGTGCGGTGCCTTTTCGACCGCCGGTGACGCAAAAAGCGCCGCACTGACGGAAAGCACCGCACTGGGTGGCACGCAGCCCGGCCGGTCAGCCGGGCAGCGGCCAGGTGACGGCGGAGAGGTCCGGCACCACCAGGTCAGCGGCGGCGAGATCGGCGGCCTCATGGGTGGTCGTCACCGCCACGCAGTAGGCGCCGGCCGCCTTGGCCGCGGCCACGCCGGCCGGGGCGTCCTCGAACACCACGCAGCAGGCGGGCGGGAAGCCCAGTGCCTGGCATGCGGCCCGGTACCCCTCCGGGTCCGGCTTGCCCACCCGGACGTCCTCGGCCGTCACCACCACGGCGAAGAACTCGCGGATCCCCAGGTCGGCGAGGCTGCCTTCGGCATAGCGCCGCCCCGCCGAGGTGACCAGCCCGACCGGGACGCCGGCCGCCGCGAGCGAGCGGATCAGGTCCACCGCGCCGGGCAGCGGGCCGAGCGGCGGGTGATGCGGGGCATGGAACTGCGCGCTGGACGCCGCCATCAGCTCGGCCGGATCATGCCCGGGCAGCCGCTCCCTGAGCAGGCCGTGCATGTCGCTGCCGCGGCGGCCGACGAAGGACCGGATCAGCGCCTCGTCCGGCGGGATGCCGCGGCTGGCGAACACGTGCAGCCAGCTCTCCCGGCTGCGCGTCTCGCTGTCGATCAGCGTCCCGTCCAGGTCGAACACGGCCGCGCGGAACGCGCCAGGCGGAGTCATGGCGCCCATCAAGCCGTCTGGGTGACCTTGCTGAGCCCGCGCGGGCTGTCCGGGTCGATGCCGAGCCGCCGGGACAGCGCCTCGGTGAGCAGCTGCCCGGGCACGATCAGGCCCAGCGGGGCCAGCCACTCGGGCAGGGCCGGGCCGGGCACCGCCAGGCTGCTGGCCGCGGCCAGCCCCGGGCCGCCGCCGATCGCGTACGCCCGCGCCCCGGCCGCGGTCACCCGCCGGGCCAGCTCGATGCTGCCGGGCAGCGCGGGCCCGGAGTCGGCGGCCACGATGATGGCCGGCGTGGCCGCGTCCACCACCGCGATCGGCCCGTGCAGCAGGTCGGCCCAGGACAGGCCCATGGCATGCAGGTAGCACGCCTCCTTGAGCTTGAGCGCGAGCTCCAGCGCCGCCGCGTAGGCGTGCCCGCGCCCGGACACCACCACCCCGGCGGCTCCGGCCAGCCCGGCCACGATGGGCTCCAGCGCGGCGTCGAGGCCCCCGGCCAGCATGCGCTCGATCTCGTCCGGCGCGGCGCGCAGCAGTCCCGGGTCGAGGCGGGCGCCGAGCCCGATGGCCAGCACCGCGAGCGCGGCCAGCTGGGTGGTGAACGTCTTGGTGGCGGGCACCGCACGCTCCGGGCCGGCCAGCGTGACGAACGCCAGGTCCGCGGTGGCGGCCAGCGCCGACCCGGCGCCGTTGGTGATGGCCACGGTCCGCGCGCCACAGTCCCCGGCCCAGGCCAGCGTCTCGACGATCTCCTCGGTCTCGCCGGACTGGGACAGCGCCACCGCCAGCACCCCGGACAGGTCGAGGCGGCTGTGGTATTCGGTGGCGATCGACGGGGAGGCCAGGGTGGCCAGCATCCCGGCGTGCGCCTGCAGCAGGTAGCCGCCGTACACCGCGGCGTTGTCCGAGGTCCCGCGGGCGATGAACAGGACCTGCCGGCAGTCGCGGGCCAGCGCGCCCGCCTCGCCGCTGCGCGGCAGCAGCGCGTCGAGGGTGGCGCGCAGCGCGGCCGGCTGCTGCGCGATCTCGGCCCGCATCGCGGTCAGCCCGGTCGCCTCGTCACCCGTCACGGGTACACCCTCTCACCATCGATCCACGTCGCGGCAGTCCGCAGCTCGTCGTCGAGCCACACCAGGTCGGCCACGGCGCCGGGCGCCAGGCGGCCCAGCTCGGGCCGCCCGATCAGGTCGGCCGGGACCCGGGACGCGGCGGCCACCGCCCGCCAGCCCAGCCCGCGGCCCGGGGGGTCGCGCCGAGGCGGGTTCCGGGGGGTCCCGCCGGGAGGGCTCCGGGGGGTCGCCCCCCGGGCTAGCAGAGCCATGTTCGCGACGGCCCGGTCGATCCGCAGCGCCGACCCGGCCAGCCCGCCGCCCGCCCGGCGCGGCGGCACGCCGTCGCCGGGCGGCAGCGTGATCGGCTCGCCGCCCAGCAGGTAGGACCCCGGCGGCATGCCCGCGCACGCGGCCGCGTCGGTGACCAGGCAGATCCGGCCCGGCGCGGCCGCGAACGCCAGCGCGCAGTTGGCCGGCGACACGTGGTAGGTGTCCATGATCAGGCCGCTGGTCAGCCGGGGGTCGGCCAGCGCCTGGCCGGCCACGCCGGGCTCGCGGGACTTGATCGACGGCTGCGCGTTGAACAGGTGCGTGACCATCCGCGCCCCGGCCCCGGCGGCCGCCGCGACCTGCGCCGCGGTCGCGTTGCTGTGCCCCACGCTGGCCAGCACGCCCGCCGCGGTCAGCTGGCGGACCGCGGCCAGCCCCCCGTCCACCTCGGGGGCCAGCGTGACCAGCCGGACCAGGCCCGCCCCCGCCGCCAGCAGGTCCCCGACCGCGCCGGGCGCGGGCGGCACGATCCAGTCCGGGTTGTGCGCGCCGCGCCGGGCCGGGGAGATGAACGGCCCCTCCAGGTGCACGCCGAGCACCCGCGCGCCCCGCCCGGCTGCGGGCCGCGCCCCGGCGGAGAACGACGCGACCGAACGCAACGCGCCGGTGAGCTGCCCCAGCGGAGCCGTGATGAACGTGGGCAGGAATGCCGTGCACCCCGTCTCCGGCAGGCGCCCGGCCACGGCCGCCCAGCCGTCCGGCTCGGCCGCCTGCATCTCGACGCCGAAGTACCCGTTGACCTGCAGATCCACCAGGCCGGGGACGAGCACGCCGGTCGCCAGCTCGGTATCCGGCGCGGCCGGCGGCGGCCCCTGGCCGGCGCCGGTGATCCGGCCGCCCTCGATCCGCACGTACCCGGGGGCCAGCACGCCGGTCCCGGGGAGCGCGGGGATCACCCGCGGCGCGGTGATGATCACAGGCCGATGTGGGCCATGAACTCCGCCGGGTAACGCTCGCCGGCCGCCCCGCCGGCGGGCACCGCGACCTCCAGCGCGGCCAGGTCCTCCGGGGTCAGCCGGAGGTCGGCCGCGGCCGCGTTCTGCTCCAGGTAGGAGCGGCGCTTGGTGCCCGGGATGGCCACGATGTCCTCGCCCTGGGCCAGCACCCAGGCGATGGCCAGCTGGGCGGGCGTCACGTCCCGGGCCGCGGCCAGCTCGGCCACCCTGGCCGCCAGGGCCAGGTTGCGGGCGTAGTTCTCGCCCTGGAACCGGGGGGCCCGGGACCGGAAGTCGCCGGCACCGAACCCGCCCTGGGCGGCCAGGGTCCCGGTCAGCAGGCCCCGGCCGAGCGGGCTGTAGGACACCAGGCCGATGCCCAGGTCGCGGATCAGCGGCAGCAGCTCGTCCTCGGGTTCCCGGCTGAACAGCGAGTACTCGTACTGCGCGGCGGCGATCGGGTGCACGGCGTGGGCCGCCGCCAGCGTCGCCGGCGCCGCCTCGGAGATGCCCAGGAACCGGACCTTGCCCGCCTGGACCAGTTCGCTCAGCGCGCCCCAGGTGTCCTCGATGGGCACGGCCGGGTCCACCCGGTGCTGGTAGTAGAGGTCGATGTGGTCGGTGCCGAGGCGCTGCAGTGACGCGTCACACGCCTCCCGCACGTACTCCGGCCGGCCGTTGACGGCCCGGCTGCCGTCCGGCAGCCGCTGGTTACCGAACTTGGTGGCCAGCACCACCTCGTCGCGGCGGCCCTGGAGGGCCCGGCCCACCAGTTGCTCGTTGACGTACGGCCCGTACGCGTCGGCCGTGTCCAGGAAGGTGACCCCGAGGTCCAGGGCCCGGTGGATGGTGGCCACCGACTCCTCGTCGTCCGGGGTGCCGTAGGACTGGCTCATCCCCATGCAGCCGAGCCCGATTTCGGTCACGGTCAGCCCCAGGCCGAGCGTGCGCGTCCGCATCAGTTGCCGCCCTTCCGCCGGGTTCCGTGGCCGCGGCCAGATTACTAAGCACTGAATGTCCCCGGCTGGGGTGGGGCAGGGTGGGGAGGGGCTGTCATGATGAACGGACCGCGTAGGGGTACCGAGGCGGGGGAGGATCAGCACATGCCTGCATTCGACGTCGTCGTGCTCGGCGGGGGGACCTCCGGGATGCTCATCGCCACGGAGGTGGCCCGGGCTGGCCGGTCCACCGCCCTGGTGGAGGCCGGGCTGGTCGGCGGCGAGGCGCCGTACCTCGCCGACATGCCGTCCAAGTCACTGCTCCAGTCGGCCCGGCGCGGCGAGACCTGGGAGCACGCCGTGGCCCGCCGCGACGAGATGGCCGGGCACCTGGTGGACACGGTGGCCACCGCCCGGCTCGCCGAGGCCGGGGTGACGCTGCTGCGCGGCACCGGCCGGATCACCAAGCCCGGCACCGTCGTGGTCCAGCCGAACCGCATGCCCGGCGCCCGGGTCACCGGCGGCCCGGTGAACCTGCACTACCGGGACCTGGTGCTGGCCACCGGCAGCGAGCCGGTGGCACCTCCGGTCGAGGGCCTCACCGACGTGCCCACCTGGACCAGCGCCGAGGCACTGACCTGCCCGGACCTGCCGCGGCGGCTGGTCGTGCTGGGCGCCGGCCCGGTCGGCTGCGAGCTGGCCCAGATCTACGCCGCCTTCGGCTCCCAGGTCACGCTGCTGGAGGGCGAGCCGCACGTGCTGCCGGGCGAGGCCCCGTTCACCGGGGAGATCCTCGGTGACGCCCTGCGCCGGACCGGGGTGGACCTGCGGCTCGGCTCGCCGGTGGTGAAGGCGGAGACGACCGACACCGGCCTCGCGCTCACCCTGGCCGACGGGTCCCGGATCGAGGCGGACCGGGTGCTGCTGGCCACCGGCCGCCGCCCCCGGGTCAGCGGGCTCGGGCTGGACGTGCTGGGCCTGGAGGCCGGCGCGGCGCTGCCGCTGGACGAGACGTGCCGGGTGCTGCTGCCCGCCCCGGCCCCGGCCCCGGCCCGCCCGGGCAGCCGGAAGAACCCGGCCCGGGTCTGGGCGGCCGGCGACGTCACCGCGGTCGCCGCGTACACGCACACCGCCCGCTATCAGGCCCGGATCGTGGCGGCCAACATCCTGGGCGGGAACCGCTGCACCGACTACCGGGCCGTGCCGCGCACGGTCTACACCTCACCGACGGTGTACACGGTCGGGATGTCGCCCGCGCTGGCCGCGGCGAGCGGGGTGGACCTGGTGACGGTGAGCTTCGACCTGGCCGAGACGGCCCGGGCCACCGTGGAGGACGACGACCGGGGCCGGGTCGAGTTGTACGCGGACGCCGGCCGGGACGACATGCTGGTCGGGGCGGCCGCGGTCGGCCCGTACGCCGAGGAGTGGATGGGCGAGGTGACGCTGGCCATCCGGGCCGGGATCCCGCTCGAGGTGCTCGCCGACGTGGTGCATGCCTTCCCGACCTACGGTGAGGCCATCGGGACGCCCCTGCGCGGCCTGGCCGAGCGGGGCCCGGCCGGCGGGAACCGGCCGCCGCGGGAACCGGCCGGGCAGGAACCGGCCGGGCAGGAACCGGCGGAACAGGGAGACCCGGCGCCCGGGGAACCGGCGGCCGGAGCACCGATGGCCGGGCCGCCCGCGGACGGCCCGGCGGCGGAGGCCGCCGCCGGGCTGGCGCCGGCGCAGCCGGCCGCGGGCAAGACCGTCCTGGGTGCGTCCGCGATGGTGGCACAATCCCCTGTGCCGGGGAACGCGGTTCCGGAGACCGCAGGGGCCCCACGGGAGAAGGGTGTCCGATGAGCGAGGTCAACTGGGACTCCAGCGAGGACATCGAGGCGCCGGTAGAGGATGCGGTAGAGCAGCACCAGCCGCTGCCCGGCGAGTCCGGGGAGCCGGAGGCGGCCGAGGATTTCGACCTGCCGGATGAGGCGGACGAGGCCGACGCGGCCGAGCAGCACATGGAGGTCGCCGAGGGCGACGACGAGGAGGGTTACCGCTGACGGGCGGGCATCTGGCGGCTCGTAGGGGACGCCGTCACCCTCTGTTACCCGCCTCGACGGGCTGATGCGGTCGTAGGATGGCCTGCATCCGGTGGATTTGCCGCCGGCAGTTGCATCGGAGAGTCTCGTGACAGCAACACCGCAGGCCCGTACGGCCGGTACGCGGTTGCCGAGGCCCGCCCGGCGCCGGCAGCTGCTGGGGGCGGCCCAGGAGGTCTTCGTCGCGCAGGGCTACCACGCGGCGGCCATGGATGAGATTGCGGAGCGGGCCGGGGTCAGCAAGCCGGTGCTGTACCAGCACTTCCCGGGCAAGCTCGACCTCTACCTGGCCCTGCTGGACGAGAGCGTCGAGGCGCTGACCGAGACGATCCGCACCGCGCTCGCCTCCACGACCGACAACAAGCAGCGGGTCAGTGCCACGTTCCAGGCGTTCTTCGACTTCGTCAGCGGTGCCGGGGAGGCATTCCGGCTCGTCTTCCAGTCCGACCTGCGCAACGAGCCCGCCGTGCGGGACCGCCTCGACGCGACCATGCGGGTGCACGCGGAGATGATCAGCGAGATCATCCGGGAGGACGCCGGCATCGGCGACGCGGAGGCGCACCTGCTCGGCATCGGCCTCGTCGGCATGGCCCAGGTCAGCGCGACCTACTGGCTGAGCACCGGCCGGGCGATCCCCAAGGACGCCGCCGAGGAACTGATGGCCAGGCTGGCCTGGCGCGGCATCAGCGGCTGGCCCCGCACCGCCTGAGTTGTGCTGGCCCGGGGGACGCCCCCCGATCCCCCCTTTCGCTGGGGGCGTACCGGGATGAGCCGCGGATTGCGCCCCGGCCGGGGCGGCACCCGTTAACCTCTGAGCAGTCCGGCCGAGGAGAGGTAGCGCCGTGGAAGTCAAGATCGGGATCCAGTCCATCCCGCGGGAACTCGTGCTGGAGACCAAGGCCTCCGCCGACGAGGTCCAGCGGCTGCTCACCGAGGCGCTGTCGGCCGACGGGACTGGGCTGTTCGTGCTGCCCGACGACCGGGGCAGCAAGTTCCTGGTGCCCGCCGACAAGATCGCCTACGTGGAATTCGCCGGGGCGGAGACGCGGCGGGTCGGCTTCGGCAGCCTGTGATCAGCTGCTGAGCCCCAGTGCGGCCATCCGGGCCGCGTGCGCGTCGGTGATCTGGGCCAGCATCCGGCCGATGTCACCCAGGTCGGCGGCGGGACCGCCGGCCGCCCCGCTGGAGGACAGCAGGCCGGCCAGCGAGCGCCGGTCGGCCACCACCCGGTACGCCTGGGCCAGCGCCTCCCCCACCAGCCGCCGGGCCCACAGCGCGAGCCGGCCGCCCAGCTGCGGGTCGGCCGTGATGGCCGCGCGGACCCGGGCGATCACGAACTCGGCGTGCCCGGTGTCACCCAGCACCGCGAGCACCAGGTCCCGGGTCTCCGGGTCCACCAGCTGCGCCACCGCCCGGTAGAAGTCGGCCGCGATGCCGTCGCCGACGTACGCCTTGACCAGCCCCTCCAGCCAGTCCGCCGGAGCGGTGCGGGCGTGGAAGGCATCCAGCGCCGGGGCGAACGGGAGCATCACCTGCTCCGGCACCCCGTCCAGCGCGGAGATCCGCTCGCAGAGCAGCCGGAAGTGACCGAACTCGGCCACCGCCATCCCGCCCAGGGCCGCCTTGTCCGCGAGCGACGGTGCCAGCGCGGCATCGTCGGACAGCCGGAAGAAGGCGACCAGCTCGGCGTAGGCGAGCAGGCCCAGCAGGTCGAGCACGCCCTCGCGGCGCTCACCCTCGGGCGCGGCGCTGCGCCCTGGTGCGTCGGTCACCCGCGAAGCGTAACAACACCGCCGCCGCGCGGCGGTCCGCGCGCGGGCCAGGTCACATTGGTACACTGCTTGCAGCACTTGGCTGGGAATGCGGCAACCTCCTGCCGTGTTCCTGCTGGCAGGATGGCTCCAGGCGCCCCAGGCTGGCGCCCCGGATGGTCTCGGACGGGCCGACCGGGAGCCGATGAACAGGTCCGCAGGGCCCAGGGCGCGCGCATGCCGCAGCGACCGGACAGAGCGGGCCACTGACGGAAGCTGATTGAACTGACAACGCACACTTTGCCTTCGCCCCTTGCGGAGCCCCCGGCAGACGAAGACCCGGCGGCCGCCGCTCCCTCCGAGATCCAGACGTTCCGCGAGCTCGGCGTGGCCGAGCCCATCTGCGAGTCGCTCGAGGCCGCGGGAATCCGCTCTCCTTTCGCGATCCAGGCCCTCGCGGTGCCGGTCGGCCTGGCCGGCCATGACATCATCGGCCAGGCCCGGACCGGGACCGGCAAGACCCTCGCGTTCGGCATCCCGCTGCTGCAGCAGGTGGCCGAGGCCCCGGCCAGCCGCCCCTCCGCGCCCGCCGCCCTGGTCGTGGTGCCCACCCGGGAACTCGCCGGCCAGGTCGCCGACGATCTCCGGGTAGCGGGCCATGCCCAGGGGGCCCGGGTGGTCACCGTCTACGGTGGCCGGGCCTACGAGCCGCAGATCGACGCGCTGCGCGCCACCGTGGACATCGTGGTCGGCACCCCTGGCCGGCTGCTCGACCTGGCCGGGCAGGGCCATCTCGACCTGTCCGGGGTGCGCTCCATGGTGCTGGACGAGGCCGACAAGATGCTCGATCTCGGGTTCCTGCCCGATGTGGAGCGGATCCTGGAGCTCACCCCGGCCGAGCGGCAGACCATGCTGTTCTCCGCCACCATGCCGGGTGACGTGGTCACCCTGGCGCGGCGGCACCTGAACCGGGCGCTGCATGTCCGGGCCGAGCACGGCGACGAGCCGGACCTGGTCCCGCTGACCGTGCAGCACGTGTTCCGCGCGCACCAGATGGACAAGATCGAGATGCTGGCGCGCATCCTGCAGGCCAACGGCCGCGGGCTGAGCATGGTGTTCTGCCGGACCAAGCGGTCCGCGGACCAGGTGGCCGAGGC
Source organism: uncultured Actinomycetes bacterium (assembly GCA_963840195.1). Taxonomy (GTDB): domain Bacteria; phylum Actinomycetota; class Actinomycetes; order Streptosporangiales; family Streptosporangiaceae; genus RYN-230. Next base: position 14,813 of record CAWIYD010000024.1, on the reverse strand, counting down.
CCTGACCACCCGCGGCTTCGCCGCCGCGGCCGTGCACGGGGACCTGGGCCAGGGCCAGCGGGAGCGGGCCATGCGGGCGTTCCGCAGCGGCAAGATCGACGTGCTGGTGGCCACCGACGTGGCGTCCCGCGGGCTGGACGTGGACGACGTCACGCACGTGATCAACTACGAGTGCCCGGAAGACGACAAGGCCTACCTGCACCGGACCGGGCGGACCGGGCGCGCGGGGCGGGACGGCATCGCCGTCACGTTCGTGGACTGGCGTGACATGCCCCGGTGGAAGCTCATCAACGAGGCGCTCGGCATGGGCCAGCCCGAGCCGCCGGAGACGTACTCCACCTCCGAGCACCTGTACGCCATGCTGGACATCCCGGCCGGGGTCAAGGGCACGCTGCCCCGGGCCAGCCGGGGCCGGGCGGGCCTGGAGGCCGAGGAACTCGAGGACATCGGCGAGACCGGGCGGTCCCGTTCCCCGGCCCCGCGCCGGACCGAGCGCGGCGGCGGCCAGCCGGCCCGCAAGCCGCGGGTCCGCAAGCGGACCCGGGCGGGTGTCACGGTCCACGGGACCGGTGACGCGGCCGGGCCAGCCGCCCCGCGCGCGAACGGCTCGCGCGCCGCCGGCGCGCAGGAGGCGCCCCGGGACGGCGACGCAGGCCAGGGCCAGCCACGGCGCCGGCGGCGGCGCCGGCGTTCCGGGCGCGGCACGGGTGACGGCGCAGCCAGCTAGCGGATTCCAGGGCGGTTCCCAGGATTCGCCCAGGGCGAGTAGGGCGTAGTCCGAGCAACCGTGGGTAGGCTGGCCGCCTGTGAGTACACCCAAGACCCTGCAATTGCCCTCCGGGGTGCAGCGGCGGACCATCGAGACCAGTCGCGGCGCGTTCGCCGCGCTGGAGGCCCTGCCGGTCAATGGCGTGCACGAACGGCAGCCGGCGCTGCTCGTCCCCGGCTACACCGGGAGCAAAGAGGATTTCCTGCTGATCCTGCAGGCTCTCGCGGCGGCGGGCCGGCAGGTCGTCGCCATCGATATGCGCGGCCAGTTCGAGACGCCGGGCGGCGACGACCCGGCCGAGTACCGGCTGGACGCGCTGGCCGCTGACGTCGCCACGATCGCGGAGCAGCTCGGCCCCGACCCGGAGGGCAAGGGGATTCACCTCCTCGGCCACTCCCTCGGCGGCCTGGTGGCCCGCGAGGCACTCCTGGGCGGGACGGTGCTAGCCCGGGGTGCCGCCCCCTCGGGCTCCCCCGCCTCGCCTGCGGTCACCTCGCTGACCCTGATGAGTTCCGGGCCCGGGGCGCTCACCGGGCCGCGGTCGGTGATCCTGCAGGCCCTGCTCACCGAGCTGAACGGGACCGCCCCCAGCGCCCTGCAGGCCGAGGTGGAGCGCATCTGGAAGACCCGGCTGGAACCGGAGGCGGTGGCCGGCGGGGTGCCCGTGGAAATCATCGACTTCCTGCGCACCCGGCTGCTGCACAGCAGCCCCATGGGCCTGCGCGCCATGGGCGAGGCGCTGCTCGGCTGCCCGGACCGGGTCCAGGCCCTCGCGGACCTGGACGGCCTCCCGTTCATGGTGGTCTACGGCGAGAACGACGACGCGTGGGAGCCCGCCGCCCAGGAGGACATGGCGGCCCGGCTCGGTGCCCAGCGGGTCTGCATCCCCGCCGCCGCCCACTCCCCCGCGGTGGAAGCACCGGCTACCACCGCGAGCACGCTGACCGCGTTCTGGAACTCGGTGGAGTGCAGCCGGGCCCGGCTCAGGAACTGACTGCCCGCATGGCGAATTGCCGGATGCGTGGCTGCCTGTGGTTCGGGCGCCCATGCCCGGACCCGGATCACAGCGAATCGCTGGGCCCGGTGGTCTCGCCCGGGGACCGGGTCGAGTACCTGTGCCGGACGTGCGGAGTGGTCGCGTCGCGCCCCATCGTCTGCTGCGGCAGCCTGACCGAGAGCTTCGCGGCGGTCAGCGCACCTCGGCCGGACGCGCCTCCAGATCGCTGATCAGCCCGCGGGGCGGATCCTGGCGGCTAGCCCTGGCCGGCCAGGTCCAGGCCATCCCAGGGACGGCGCGCCGGGGCGGCCGCGGAACCCTCGGGGCACAGGGCCCGGAAATCACACCAGCCGCAGCCGGGGCCCGGGCTGGGCGGGAACACCTCATCCTGGCCGGCCACGGGCAGCCCGGCCCGTGTGCCGTTCGTCAGCGTCGGCGCACTCGGCGGCGATGTCCTCCGCACGGCCCAGGTGCCGGGCCAGCGCGGCCTCGGTGTGCTCCCAGGCGTGCACGGTCCCGGTGGGCAGGTGATGCAGTTCCACCTGATGACAGGGGCGGCGCAGCACCCGCCCCGCGGCGATCGCGTACAGCGCCAGGGCCAGCGACGCGCGGGCGTCGTCGGAGCTCAGCGGGCGGCGGCCGGTCTTGTAGTCCACCACGACCAGAGCCCCGCCGTCCCGCGGACGGCCGGTCATCGAGCCGGTCGATACGCCCGGAGAAGGCGATCCGGTCGGTGCGGGCCGCGACCGTCCGCTCCACCCCGGCCGGCTCGGCCGCCGGGTCCAGCCGGGCCACGTACCCCTCGACCATCTCCCGGGCCCGGTCGCGGGCGGCCGCCGACTGGGCGTCGCTGGCGAAGCCCTCGCTGATCCAGCCCCGGTCCAGTAAACCGGCCGCGGCGGGCACGGTCCGCCGCTCCGGGGGCAGCCGCCACCACCCGGCCAGCGCGTTGTGCACGCTCGCCCCCAGGCTGTTGTGCGCCCAGGCTGGCCCCTTCCGCGGCGCCGGGCCGGTCCAGGTAGGTCATCCGGTACAGCCGCGCGGCAGCCCAGCCAGGTGTTCAGCCGGGTCGGCGTGCACGGGTACAGCCGCCGCGGCATGCCGTCCAGCCCGAGTTGCTCGCCGTGCAGCACGCATGGTCAGCCCAGGTCGCCGAGGGCGGGCGGGCCGGCGGTGACCCAGGAGTCGAACCGCTTCTGCGCGGCCGCCACCGTGGTCTCGTCGCCGTGCCCGGGCAGCACCCGGGTCTCGGCGGGCAGCGTCAGCAGGTGCTCGCCGATCGCGCTCAGCTGGGCGGGGAAGTCCGGGTACTCGCCCTCGTGCGGGGCCGGGCCGGTACCGAGCAGGCAGTCACCGGAGAACACCGCCTCCAGCTCCTCGCTGTACAGGCACACCGAGCCGGGGCTGTGCCCGGGGGTGTGGATCACTTCGAGCGAGGCGTCCGCGACCTCGAAGATGCCGCCGTCCTCCATCTCGATCTCGGGGTCGGTGTCCCGGTGGGTCTCCCGCCACAGCATCCGGTCCCGCGGGTGCAGCGCCACCGGGGCCTCGTCCCGGGCCGCCACGTCCAGTGCGGCCGCGACGTGCGCGGCGTGGCCGTGGGTGCAGATCACCGCGATGATCTCCCGGTCTCCGACGGCCTCCAGCACGCTGTCCGCGTCGCGGCCCGGATCGACGACGATCACTTCCTCGTCGTCGCCCACGATCCAGGCGTTGCTGTCCGGGGCGGTCACCCCGCCTGCCGCGGTGACCTGCGCTATCCGCGCGTCCATGCCGGTTTCCTCCTCAGCCTCGAGCCCTGCTCAGCCCTGCGTCACGAACGCCCGGACCGCCTCCGCCACCAGCTGGACGGCGATGGCCGACAGCAGCAGGCCGGAGATCCGGGTCAGCAGCTCCACGCCGGCGTCCCGCAGGATGCGCTTGACCACCCCGCAGAACCGCATCGCCAGCCAGAGCACCACGATCACCGCACCCAGCGCGAGGGCGAAACCGGCCACCTGCGCCCCATTATGGATCCGCTGGACGAACAGCATGGTGGCAACGATCGCGCCCGGGCCGGCCAGCAGCGGGGTGCCCAGCGGCACGAACGCCACATTGGCCTGGTCACACTCCTCGTCGGTGGGCTCCTGGGCCTTGCCGGTGAGCAGCTCCAGCGCCACCAGCAGGAGCAGCAGGCCGCCTGCCCCCTCCAGGGCGGGCAGCTGGACGCCCAGGTAGGCCAGCACCTACGCGGCCGAACAGCGCGAAGGCCAGGATCACCCCGAGGGCGACCACCGCTGCCTGCCAGGCCAGCCGGTGCCGCTCCCGGACCGACCGCCGCCGGGTCAGCGCGATGAACAGCGGGACGGTGCCCGCCGGGTCCATGATCACCAGCAAGGTGACGAAGACTTCCCAGAAGAACTTCACCGCACGCCCCTCAACGGTGCCCCGAGCCACGCGGCCAGGGTCACGATATCGGCCCCAGCCCTCAGCCAGGCGGACGACCATCACGCCTGGCGCCGCAGGGCAGCGGGCCGGCTGAGCACGTCAGCACCGGGCCGCAGCACAACCGTGCACTGGAGGCGGGGTGGCTGCCCGGCGAGAGGCGGGCAGCCACCCCGCACGTGCTTGTGCGCGCCGGACTCACCGCGCGGCCCGGTCACTCGCTGGCGGGCCGGGCTGCTCCGGCGGCCGCGGCCATCAGCTGGTCGAAGGCCGCCGGGCTGGTCGTCTCGGCGCCCAGCCGGTGCCCGGTCAGCGTGCCGTGATCGTCACTGCCCCCGGTCGCCAGCAGGCCGAGGGACGCGGCCAGCCGCCGCAGCCGGTCCCGCTCGGCCGGCGGGTGGTCGGGATGGTCGATCTCCAGCCCGGCCAGGCCGTCGGCGGCCATGGCCGCGATGACCTCGTCGCCGAGCCGCCAGCCCCGGGAAGCGGCCCCCGGATGGGCCAGCACCACCGCGCCGCCGCTGTCCCTGACCAGGGCGATGGCCCGGGCCGGGGGGAGCGCGTACCGGCTTACGTAGGCGCGGCCGCCGGCCCCGATCCATTCCGGGGTGAACGCGTCCCGCGGATCGCGGATCGCCCCGGCGGCCACCATGGCCCGGGCGATGTGCGGCCGGCCGATGGAGGCATCCCCCGCGATCTCCGCCACCTGCGGCCAGGTGATGTCGACGCCGAGCTCACGAAGCCGGGCCACCATGGCCCGGGCCCGGCGCACCCGGTCCTCCCGGATGGCCTCGCACTCGGCGGCGAGTTCCGGGCCCGCCCCGGAAGGGAGGTAGCTCAGCATGTGCACGCTGTGCCCGTCCAACCGGGCTGACAGCTCCATCCCGGTGACCAACTGCAGGCCCGCGGGCAGCGCGGCGCGCGCCTCGTCATGCGCCGGCCAGGGTGTCGTGATCGGTGAGCGCGATCACGTCCAGCCCGGCGGCCCGGGCACGGCGCATCACCTCGGCAGGCGGGTCGGTACCGTCCGAGGCAGCGGAATGAGCGTGAAGATCGATGCGCACGACGGCTCATCGTAGGCCGTTGCAGGTGAGTGTGCGGTAGTTGCACGCTCATGCTGCCGTCGATTGCTCGGCGGCGGTGGCAGTCTGACCCGCGGGTGCGGCGCTGTCTTGACGGTTCCGCGAGGACCACCTGCCCGAAGGCATGGACTTGTCCTCTCCCCGTCCGGTAGCCAGATGACTCTGGCCGGTTCCCGCCCCACTGGCGGTACCTGTTCTGGCCGCGAGAGCGGCCAGGTTGATGCTCGCGTTGTGGTCCCGGTCGATGACCAAGCCACACTGCTCGCAGTTGTAGATGCGCTCGGCCAGGGGCAGTTTGGTTTTCACTGCCCCGCAGGCCGAGCAAGTCTTCGACGACGGATACCAACGGTCAGCGACCACCAGCCCGGACCCGGACCATCCGGTCTTGTAGGCCAGCTGACGGCGCAACTCACCAGGCGCGACATCTAGGATCGCCCGGTTCAGCCCGGCCTTGCCCCGCAGAGCGCTATCCCGGCAGGCGCGGGGACTTGGCGCCGAACGGCAGGTCGAGGTCCTGCCCGGGATCACGCAGGTCGCGCAGGGACAGCCGCTCCAGCATGAGGACTCCCGCGGTGTCCGGCCACAGGATGATCCACAGCCAGTGGGCGAGCACCTCCCCGGCGAACGCCGCCGCCCCGGGCGCGTCCACGTTCCACAGCGGGAACTCGTGATGGCTGAAGCTGACCAGGGCGTGCGGCGGCCCGGCGGCGAAGCCGTCGCCGGGGTCGGGCCCGGGCAGCCCGGCCAGCCCGGCGCCCAGGCCGAGCCCCGGCTCCTCGGAGATGAGCAGCATCTCGGCCAGGCCGCCGACCGGGTTCGGCCCGGACAGCGCGACCACGCAGCCGCGGGTCCCGGTCCGCTGATCGCCGGCCCCGGTGAACCCGGTGACCAGCCAGCCGGTGGGCAGCGGCCACGGCAGCCAGACCGGGACCGCCGCGGTGCTCAGCAGCGCCCGCAATCTCTCGGGCGACGGGCTGCGGGTCAGCCGGAGCGGCTGGACCGCGCCATGCAGGTCACACTGCCATGACGAGTGCCATGCGCTCGGCTCGCTCAGCGGGCCCCGGCACCGGGGGCAGACCGCGCCTTTCATCATGAGTACCGACGTTGATCTCCGCCGGCGCCCGCGTCAAGCACCTTACGGCGGTAACACGGTGACCTCAGGCTCTGCCGGTGATACTGGACCGGTGACCGGACCGCGGATTCCCTGCGTCGGGGCGATCGTCACGGACGAGGCCGGGCGGCTGCTGCTGATCAAGCGGGGGCATGACCCCGAGGCGGGCCGGTGGTCGCTCCCCGGGGGCCGGGTCGAGGCCGGCGAGAGTGACGAGCAGGCCGTCACCCGTGAGCTGCGCGAGGAAACCGGGTTGCGGGTGACGTGCGGTGCCCTGGTGGGGTTCGTTGAGCGCGAAATGCAGGACGGGGCCGTGCTGGTCATCAGGGACTACCGGGCCACAGTGGCCGGCGGGGCGCTCCAGCCGGGGGACGATGCCGCCGACGCGCGCTGGGTCAGCCCGGGCGACATGGCGTCGCTGCCGCTCACCAGCGGCCTGGCCGAAGCTCTCACCGGGTGGGGCGTGCTGCCCTGACGGGATTGCGCCTGGGCCGTAGCTGGCCGGGCAAGCAGACGCGGGGAATGATGGGCTCAGCCGGTGAACCTGGCGGCCAGGACGCAGACGTCGTCAGCGCGCGGTGAGCCGCCCAGCAGGCGGCCTGCACGGCCTGGCAGTCCTGCTCGGCGGTGAGCCCGGCGGAGGAGCGCATGATGGCGGCCAGCGCGTTGAGGCCTTCAGCGATGTCCCGGCGGTGGTCCTCGATGAGCCCGTCGGTGTAGAACAGCAGCCCCGCGCCGGGTGACAGGGCCACGCGGCCGGCCGCAAAGGCACCGCCGCCGGGAACGCCGAGCATGGTGCCGGGCGACGTGTCCAGGTACTCGGCGTGGCCGGGACCGTAACTGAGGAGCGGGGGGCGGGTGCCCGGCGCTGGCGTAGCTGAGGTCGCCGGTGTCCAGGTCGAGCCGGGCGTAGCTGACGGTGGCCAGCGCATCGGGCAGCAACCGGGCCAGGGCGCTGTGGGTGCGCTGCAGCACCACGGCCGGGTCGGGCGTGTCGATGGCGTACGCGCGGAGCAGGGTGCGGACCTGGCCCATGATCGACGCGGCGGTGATGTTGTGGCCAGCCACGTCCCCGATGGCCAGCCCGACGCGGTTGCCGTCGAGCGGGAAGGTGTCGTACCAGTCGCCGCCGACGTTGACGCCGTCGGCGGCGGGCAGGTAGCGCACCGCGAGATCCAGGCCGGCGATCGTGGGGAGAGCATCGGGCAGCAGTGAGCGCTGCAGGGCTTCCGCGACGGTGTGATCGCGGGCGGATATCTCCGCGTGGCCCAGCCCGACGACCACCTGGCGGCCGAGTTCCTCGACCACGGCGATGTCTGTCCTGGTGAAGCTGGATCGTTCCGCGCTCCGGCCCAGAGCCAGCACGCCGAGCGGGCGGCTACCGGCCATCAGCGGCGTGGCCAGCAGGTACTCCGTGCGCAGCCGGGCGATGATGCCGCGCAAGGATGCGGGGAGCCCGACCTGGCCGGCCGCCCAGTCGGCGAGACCGTCCGCTAGCTGGCTGGTACCAGCCCGCCAGGCGGCCTGGACGGTCCGCTCACTGTCCATCCTGACCCGGTAGTCGCGAAGGTCAGCGGACATGATGGCCGGGCCAGGGCCGCGATGAGCGATCGAGGTGGCGCGCAGTCCGCCATCATCGGCCGGCAGGAAGACGAGGCACAAGTCGGCCAGGCTGTCCACGACCAGCTGGGCGGCGTGCTGCAGGAGCTCGTGCCGGTCCTGGGCGGCGGCCAGCAGGTGGCCGGCGCACAGCGGGAACTTGAGCCGGTCCCGGGCCCGCTCGGCCGCGGCGCGGGTGGCCCGTTCCCGGGCCTGCAGCTCGCCGCGTTCCTGTTCGGCCCGCTGCCGGGCGGTCAGGTTGACCGCGAAGGCCGTCCAGCGTAAGGGGTCACGGTCGGTCACCGCGCCGGCGACGAGGACCGGCACCCGGTGCCCGTCCCGGTGCGCGTATTCCTTTTCATAAGGGCGGCACGCCCCGGCCCGGCGCATTTGCTCCTGGGCATCCCGGTCGGCCGCGGCCCACTCCGCGGGACTGATCTGGTCCCGGATCATGCGCCCGGCGGCGAGATCTTCCCTGGTATAGCCGGTGATGTCGAGAAAGGCATCGTTGGCGTCGAAGATCTGCTGCTCGTCGGCCGTCACCACGCCCAGCACATTCGCGTCCCGGAGCCGGCCCATCAGTTCCGCGCTGTCCCGCAGCGCCGCCTCGGTGCGGCGGTGCTCGGTCAGGTCCCGGAACATCGCGTAGACCCGCTGCGGCCGGCCGTTCCCATCCAGCGCGTCGGGAACCGCGGTTACCCGCAGCCAGCGCAGCTCGCCGGTCCGGGCATGCGGGCAGCCTATGATCGCGTCCGCGACGATCTCACCGGTGCGCAGCGCCCGCGCCACCGGGAAGTCCTCCGGGCGGTAGGGCGAGCCATCCTCGTGCCGCCGCTGGCCGGTGAGTGCCATCGGCCGTCCGAGCATCGCGTCCCGGTCGACGCCCAGGATCCCGGCGGCGGCCGGATTCGCCTCCAGGATCAGCCCGTCGGCCGAGTAGTAGATGACGCCCTCCGGCAGGGTATCGAACAGCCTGCGGTAACGGTCTTGCGTCGCAGTCAGCTGCGCGGCCAGCGCCTCCTGAGCGCGCCGTTCCCGGACGTGCGCGGTGACATCGGCGGCGAGCAGCAGCACCCCGGCCATCGCGCCCGTGGCATCGCGCACGGGCTGGTAGACCACTTCGGCGAACGCCTGCTCGGCCCGGTCCCCATGGCGGCGCCGGAACTCGACCTCATGACCCCGGACCGGCTGCCCGGATCGCATGACCTGGCCAAGCACGTCATAGCTGGCCTGATCGGCCAGGGCCGGGAAAGCGTCACGCGCCGTCCGGCCGGCCACCTCCTGGCCACCCGCGAATTCCCGGAACTCGTCGTTGGCAAATTCGATGACCAGATCAGGGCCGGCCACATAGGCTGCCGCCGCCGGAAAGAATGACAGCATTTCGCATATTCGAGTCGGGTCCAGGACGCCGCCGCCCTGCCAGACAGGAACCGAGGCCACTGCTCCCCCCAGGACGGGCTTACACTCCTGCAGGTACAGGATAACTGCGGCGATGCGCCTATGAGGGCTTAATGTTAATCCCAGCCGGTTATCCTGCCGCAACTTCCCCGTTTGCACTGAATTGCGCCATTTGTTATTGCCGCTAACGGCGGCATGCCTGGCCGCGCATTAACCGCGAGGGCCTTGACGGTGCGTAAGCCTCCGGGCGGCCGGTGGCAGGTCGCCTATCGGGCGGCGCGCCGGAACCGGGGGCGGCTGCCGGGCACCGCCAGGCAGGGCAGGCGCAGGCGCGGGCCGGAGCGGGAACTGGGTCATGGTCCGCGCGCTCCGGCCTGCGTGGCACGCTGGTCCGGTGAGCGAAACCCGGCCCGGCGCCACCCCGCCCGCCCGCGGCGCCCCCCCGCCCGGCCGTGGCGCCACCCCGCCCGCCCTCATCGCGGAGGCCACCAAGCGGGCCGGGCTGATCTGGATCACGGTGCCCGGTGCGGCCCGGCCGCGGGCGGCCTGGCACACCTGGCAGGACGGGGCCGCCTACGTGCTGACCGGCCCCGGCGAGCAGGCCGTGCCCGGGCTGGACGCCGCCCGGGAGGCCGCCATCACCGTGCCCAGTAAGGACACCGGCGGCCAGCTGCTGACCTGGACCGCGGCGGTGACCCGGGTGGACCCGGAGTCGCCGGCCTGGGCCGGGATCATCGGCGCGCTGCTGGCCGGCCGGCTGAACCCGGCGCAGGAGCCAGGCGGCGAGTCACCGGCCCAGCGGTGGGCGCGGGCCGGGCAGGTTTACCGACTTACCCCGAGTGAGAGAACAGATACGGAAAGTTAAGTCTCACTCCGGGGGTTCCCATGCGGCTGGCCGCGGCCCGCCCGCTGGCCGCGGCAGCCGCCAGCACCATGCTCCTGTCCGCCGCCGTGCTCACCACGAGCGCGGCCAGCGGCACCGCCAGCGGCCCGGCCAGCTCAGCCCGGCCGGCCAGCGGCACAGGCCGGTCAGCCAGCTCAGCCCGGCCGGCCGCGGCGCGGCCGGGCTGGCCGGGGTGCCGCGCACCGCGACCCCCATCAAGCACCTGGTGGTGATGTTCCAGGAGAACGTCAGCTTCGACCACTACTTCGGGACCTACCCGCACGCGGCCAACACCGACGGGTCACCCGTTCCATGCCAGGCCGGGCACGCCGAGCGTGAACGGCCTCAGCGGGGCGCTGCTGACCCGCAACCCCAACCAGCACAACCCGCGGCGGCTGTCCCACTCCCAGGCGCTGACCTGCGACCAGGAGCACGCTCTACACCGCCGAGCAGCAGGCCTAGACGCCGGGCTGGTGGACCGGTTCGTCCAGTACACCGGGAACAGTTCCTGCTCCGCCCCGGCCGCCCACCCGCCCGGCCTGGTGATGGACTACTTCGACGGCAATACCGTCACCGCGCTGTGGAATTACGCGCAGCGGTTCGCGATGAGCGACAACTTCTACGACACCGAGTTCGGCCCGTCCACGCCGGGCGCGCTGGACCTGATCTCCGGCCAACCTGCACGGCGCGACCGGGATGAGCCCGGCCGGGAAGCCGGTGCTGGCCGATCCGGGCATCATCGGCTCCCCGGACGCCCACGGCACCGGCACCGACTACGGCGACCAGGACCCGTTCTACGACGGCTGCTCCAACCATTCGCGGCACCACGTTCCGAGATGACCGGCCGCAACATCGGCGACCTGCTCGACGCCCGCGGGCGTGAGCTGGGGCTGGTTCGAGGGCGGCTTCGCGCCCACCGCCCGCACCGCCCGCGGCATCGCCGGTCTGCGGCGCCACGCACCGCAACATCGGCGGCCAGGTCATCCCCGACTACATCCCGCATCACGAGCCCGTTCCAGTACTACCCTCCACCGCCAACCCCGATCACCTGCCGCCGGCCAGCCTGGCCGAGGTCGGGCACGCCGGCCGGGCCAACCACTCCGTACGACCTCAGCTGGTTCTTCCGGGCCCTGCGCGGCGGGAACATGCCCGCGGTGAGCTTCCTGAAGGCCGCCCGGCTACGCAGGACGGGCACGCCGGGTACTCCGACCCGCTCGACGAGCAGCGTTACCTGGCCAGCACGATCAACGCGATCGAGCGGTCCCGGTACTGGCGCAGCACCGCCATCGTCATCACCTACGACGACTCGGACGGCTGGTACGACCACGTGATGCCGCCCATCGTCAACTCCGTCCGCCGACCCGGTGACCGACGCGCTGAACGGCCCCGGGGTGTGCGGTCACGGCACCCCGCTGGGCGGCTACGCCGACCGCTGCGGGCACGGGCCGCGGCTGCCGTTCCTGCTGCTCTCCCCGTATGCGCGGGTCAACGCGGTGGACAGCACCCTGATCGACCAGACCTCGATCATCGCCTTCATCGAGGACAACTGGCTGGGCGGCCAGCGGATCGGCGGCGGGTCGTTCGACCGGCTGGCCGGGTCGCTGGACGGCCTGTTCGACTGGCGCAGGCCCCGACTTCACCCCGCTGATCCTGGACCCGGTGACCGGCGAGCCCGTCCGCTGACGGCGCCGTGCCCGGCCGTGCGGCCCGGACGGCTCCGCGTTCGACCAGGGGTCGGTGTGTTCGTAGCATGAGGGCATGGTCATGCCGCCCTCCGTTTCCGCGCCGCCCACTCCCGAGCAGGTTCACGCAGGCCCTGGCCGGGGTCAACGACCCCGAGATCCACAAGCCGATCACCGAACTCGGGATGGTGAAGAACGTCGAGATCGACCCGGCCGGCGTGGTACGGGTGGACGTCTACCTCACCGTGGCGGGCTGCCCGCTGCGCGACACCATCACCCGGGACGTCACCGCGGCGGTGAGCAAGCTGGCCGGGGTGTCCCGGGTCCGGGTCGAGCTGGACGTGATGAGCGAGGAGCAGCGCCGCGAACTGCAGACCCGGCTGCGCGGCGGCCGCCCGGAGAAAGAGATCCCGTTCGCCCAGCCCACCTCGCTGACCAAGGTCTTCGCGGTCGCCAGCGGCAAGGGCGGGGTCGGCAAGTCGTCGGTCACGGTGAACCTGGCTGCGGCGCTGGCGGCGGCCGGGCAGAAGGTGGGCGTGCTCGACGCGGACATCTACGGCCACTCGGTGCCGCGGATGCTCGGCATCACCGACCCGCCCACCCAGGTCGAGCAGATGATCATGCCGCCGACCGGGCACGACGTGAAGGTCATCTCGATCGGGATGTTCACCACCGGCAACGCGCCGGTGGTCTGGCGGGGCCCGATGCTGCACCGGGCGGTGCAGCAGTTCCTCGCCGACGTGTACTGGGGCGACCTGGACGTGCTGCTGCTGGACCTGCCGCCGGGCACCGGTGACGTGGCCATCTCGGTGGCGCAGCTGCTGCCCGGCGCGGAACTCATCGTGGTCACCACCCCGCAGATCGCCTCCTCGGAGGTGGCCGAGCGGGCCGGGGCCATCTCGGTGCAGACCCACCAGCGCGTCGTCGGGGTCATCGAGAACATGTCCGCCCTGGCCTGCCCGCACTGCGGCGAGGATGTGCCGGTGTTCGGCTCCGGCGGCGGCCAGGCGGTCGCCGACGCGCTGACCCGCGTGACCGGCGCGAGGGTCCCCCTGCTCGGCCAGGTGCCGATCGACGTCCGGCTCCGCGAAGGCGGTGACCGCGGCGTGCCCCTGGTCCTCAGCGACCCCACGTCAGCCGCCGCTCAGCAGCTCTCCGCCATCGCCAATGGCCTGTTCAGCCGCTCCCGCGGCCTGGCCGGCCGCCGCCTGGGCCTGACCCCCGCCTGACCCCGCACTCAGCCCCGGCCAACTGCCCTCAGGTGGCCTCGGAGTCAAACGGCGGCGTTTCCTCCCGCCCGAGCGTGGCCGTGGCCGTAGCCGCCACCCCGTCCTCCGCCGCCGTGCCGTCCGCCCCGGCGGGCGGGTCATCGAACAGGTGCTTGCGCACGAAGTTCCCCGGGTGCAGGTCGCTGACCTCGAAGTCGGCGAACTCCGGCCCCAGCCCCTCGCGCAGTTCCCTGGTCGCCCCATCGGCCATCCGGCGCAGCTCACGCAGTGTCCGGCCGGCCTGCGAGGCGAGCTTCGGCAGCTGATCCGGCCCGAACACCACGATGGCGATCACGGCCAGGACCAGGATCTTGAAGAACGAAAGATCGAGAAACACGTTATCTCTCCACGCCAGAGGGCGACCGCGGCCAAGCACGCGTCTGCCACCCACTGTAAACCGTCGGCTGCGCCCGCGCCGCCCCCCGGCGGCCGGCCTGCCAGGCCGCGGCGCCCTGGACTCCCCGGCGGGCCAGGCACCGGGGCCTCAGCGGAACGGGTTCAGCCAGGAGCCCAGCACGCTCAGGCCGCGTCTCATCCGGCCCAGGAAGCCGGGCCGGGCGCTGTGCGGCAGGACCATGACGACCTGGTCAACGGTCGCCTCGGGCGCATCAGCGATCACCGTGAACACGAAACCCCGGGCCGACCAGGCCACGCTGCGCTGGTCCGGTTCGGCCGTGAACACCTGCTGCCCCCGGACGGCCACCCGCGACCACCCGCTCAGCTGCGGCGGCAGGTGGCCGCGCTGCAGGAACAGGGAAACGACCGACAGGCCGTCGGAGTAGGCGAGATCGACCACGAGGCCCGGCGTCCCCCCGGTCTGCTGGGCCTGGACCAGGGTGAGGTGACCGGGCAGCTGGCCGGGCAGCGGCCAGCCCGCGGCGCGCAGCCGGGCCAGCGCGCTCGCGCTGAGGGGTGTCCCGCGGGGCATCCGGCCGACGGCGGGCGCCGGCGCGGCGGCCGGGCGGCCCAGGGTCAGGCCGAGGAACGTATCCTGGCTGACCAGCCGGGCGCTGGTATCAAAAACCTGCCTGCGCAACGGCAGTTTCGTCGCACTGTCCAGCCAGAACCTCGCGGCCAGCCCGCCGTCGCTGCGGCGCAGCACCACCTCTTCGCCAGCGGCCGGCCACCATCTCCCGGCCGCCCTCCGATACCCGGTAGTTCGCCGCCAGCAGCGCGACCATCTGCGCGGTCATGCCCATGGCGCCGTCCGCCACCCGCTGGCCGCCGTTGTCGAAGTCCGTGTCCGGGTCGGCCACGACGTGGCTGCCCCGGGCCTGCGCCGCGGCCGAGGCCGCCGGAACCGTCGTCATCTGGACCAGCGCCTGGCCCCCGCGCTGATGCCAGACCTGCATCACGGAGATCACGCTGCCCTGCGGGCCGTGCCAGGCACTGACCTGGACACCCTGGTAGGACAGCGTGCGGCAGGCGGCGGCGGCCGCACTGAGCAGCCGCACCCCGGCGCTGGCCGCCTGGGCCGGGGACAGCGCGGCCCGGGCCGGGGCCGGCCCGGCGGGCAGCCTGCGGGCTTCCGCCTGGCCAGTCTGCCATGCCCATGGCCGCGCGCGGCAACAGCACGCCGCCCCGGGTGGCCAGGTCACCC
>CAWIYD010000023.1:0-111732 GCA_963840195.1 uncultured Actinomycetes bacterium | reverse complement strand
CAGCGGCAGCACGTCCTCGCGGGACGGGATCGCGGCGTTCCGGCCGTACAGCGCCCCGCCGGAGGAAGCGAACAGCACCCGGGCCCCGGTAGCCCGGGCCGCCTCCAGCACGTTGACCGTGCCGACCACGTTGACCCCGGCGTCCTGGCCCGGGGCATCCACCGACGAGCGGACATCGATCTGCGCGGCCAGATGGCAGATGAGTTCCGGCCGGGCCTGCTGGACCAGGTGGGTCAGCGCGGCGGCGTCGGCGATGCTCAGCTTGTGCAGTTCGGCGTGATCGTCCAGGCGACCGGCCCGGCCGGCCGAGAGGTCATCGACCACGATCACGTCATCGCCCCGGGCGAGCAGCCGGTCACTGAGGTGAGAGCCGATGAACCCGGCGCCGCCGGTCACGAGTACCCGCATGCTTGCTCATCCTAGGCGCTGACCCGCCTGGCCCCGGCTCAGCCGAGATCCAGCACCAGCCCGGAGCGGGCCAGGGTGAGCGGGCCGTGGTAGGTGGCTGCCGCCTCGGCCCGGCTGCGCTCCTGGTCGTTCCACGGCACCAGGTGGGTGAGCATCAGCTGCCCGGCACCGGCCCGGGCGGCGTGCTCGCCGGCCTGCCGGGCGGTCAGGTGCAGGTCCTCCGGCAGGTCCGGCCCGTCGGCGAAGGAGGCCTCGCACAGCAGCAGGTCCGCGCCGCGGGCCAGGCCGACCAGGGCCTCGGACACCCCGGTGTCGGCGGAATAGGCGAGCGCCCGGCCGGCCGCCTCGATCCGGAACCCGAACGTCTCCACCGGGTGGTTCATGTGCGCGACCGTGACCCGCAGTGGCCCGATGTCCCGGGTGCCCGGTTCCAGCGTGGTGAAGCCGAAGGCCGCGTTCATCCCGGGATGCTCATCCATGCCGTAGGCGTGGGCCATCCGGCGCGCCGTGCCGGCCGGGCCGTAGACCGGGATCTGCGGGGCCGGCCCTTCCGGGCGGTAGGTCCGCGCCACCCAGTAGCCGCACAGGTCCAGGCAGTGGTCGGCGTGCAGGTGGCTCAGGCAGACCGCGTCGATGCCGTCCAGGCGGGCGTGCCGCTGCAGCGGCCCCAGGGACCCGCTGCCCAGGTCGAGCAGGAGCCGGAAGCCCTGTTCCTCGATGAGGTAGCAGGACGCCGGGCCGTCCGGCCCGGGAAAGGACCCGGAGCAGCCGATCACGGTGAGGCGCACGGTGCCCCAGGCTACTGCGCCCGGCCCGGGGACCGGACCCACGCACGAGCCGCGGCCGGCGCCAGGGTGAAGATTGCGACCAGCGGGGCGCCTGGGCTGGATCAGCCCCGGCCGACGAGGGCGATCTGGCGGCTCTGGGCCACCAGGCGTCCCGCGCTGTCCCAGACCTCGGACTCCTCGTCGAACCAGCCGCCGCTGACGTGCCGGCAGCGGGCGGCCATGCGGAGCAGCCCCGGGGCGGGCACCGCGCGCATGTGCCAGGTCAGCTCGACCGTCGGCGACCAGCCGACGACCTGCAGGCCGAACACCACCGGCGGCATCGCGTCCACGGCCAGCGCGAGCAGGTAGGCGTCCGGGTCGCGGGGCTCGCGCAGCTGGAAGTAGCCGCGCATCTCCGGCGTCCCGGCGGGCCGGCCGTGCACCCAGCCGGTGGTGGCCGGGTCCAGCCGCAGGTCGACCTGCTTGGCGTAGCCGCTGAAGGCCCGGGGGCCCTGCGCGTCCTGGATGTCCTCGCACTCCGCGACCGGCGGCAGCCGGGGCGGCTCGCCGGTCCAGGACAGCCCGCTGACGTCGGCCGGGTCGCCGAGCGCCCCGGTGGTGATGGTGGTCTCCAGCACCGGGCGGCCGTCCTGGATCAGCGTGGCCCGGGCGGTGGCCGCCACCTTCCCGTGCTTCAGCCAGGTCACGTCGGCATAGGCCGGCTCGGGCGGGGCGCGCGGAGGAAGTGCGCGCTGGTCGCGACCGGGTACGGGTGCGGCGAGGAGTCCAGCACCGCGCGCAGCACGCTGGCCATCAGCACGCCGCCGTTCACCGCGCCGGCGATGGCGAACCGCTCGTCGGGCAGCACCACGTAGCGGCCGTCGGCCACCCGCCGGGCCGCCGTCGCCTCATCGAAGGCGGTCGCCGGGACGGCCGGCCCGCTCACGCCCACAACTGGCCTTCCAGCCGGTCCTCGGCCTCCTCCAGGGTGCCGGAGTAGGCGCCGGTGGACAGGTATTTCCAGCCGCCGTCGGCCACGATGAAGGCGATGTCCGCCCGCTGGCCGGCCGCCTTCGCCTTGGCCGCCATGCCCAGCGCGGCGTGCAGCGCCCCGCCCGCCGAGATGCCCGCGAAGATGCCCTCGGCGTCCAGCAGTTCCCGGGTCCGGCGCAGCGCGTCCGCCGAGGACACCGAGAACCGGGTGGTCAGCACCGACTCGTCGTACAACTCCGGGACGAAGCCCTCGTCCAGGTTGCGCAGCCCGTAGACCAGCTCGCCGTACCGCGGCTCGGCGGCCACGACGGCCACCCCGGGCACGTGCTCGCGCAGGTAGCGGCCGGCGCCCATGAGCGTGCCGGTGGTGCCCAGCCCGGCCACGAAATGGGTGATTCCGGGCAGGTCGGCCAGCAGTTCCGGGCCGGTGGTCTCGTAGTGGGCCCGGGCGTTCGCCTCGTTGCCGTACTGGTAGAGCATCACCCAGTCGGGGTGCTCCTCGGCCAGCCGGCGGGCCACCCGGACCGCCTCGTTGGAGCCGCCGGCCGCCGGTGAGTGGATCACCTGCGCGCCGAACATCTCCAGGATCTGCCGCCGCTCGGCCGAGGTGTTCTCGGGCATCACGCAGATCATCCGGTAGCCGCGCAGCCGGGCGACCATGGCCATCGCGATGCCGGTATTGCCGGAGGTGGGTTCCAGGATGGTCGCCCCGGGGGCGAGCAGCCCGTCCTTCTCGGCCTGCTCGATCATGAAGAACGCCGCGCGGTCCTTCACCGAGCCAGTCGGGTTGCGGTCCTCCAGCTTGGCCCACAGCCGCACGTCGGGAGCCGGCGACAGCCGGGGCAGCCCGACCAGCGGGGTGTGGCCCACCGAGTCGAGCAGGGAGTCGTATCGCATCGGGTATCCCGCCCGGGTCAGGCCGCCCCGCCTGCCACGGCCGGCAGCACGGTCACCGTGTCGCCGTCCTTGACCGGCGTCTCCAGGCCGCCGAGGAAGCGGACGTCCTCGTCGTTCAGGTACACGTTGACGAACCGGCGCAGCCCCGACTCGTCCTGCAGCCGGTCGCGCAGCCCGCCGTAACGGGCGTCGAGGTCGCCGAGCAGCTCGGCGAGCGTGCCGCCGGACCCCTCGACCGACTTGGCGCCGCCGGTATAGGTGCGCAGGATCGTCGGAATACGGACTTCGATGGCCATGAACGACACTCCAGGTCAACGGTCGGTGTGCGGGGCCGTCCCGGGCGGCGGTAACGGCCGTCACCGGGTGCCAACGGCATGTCCGCCGCGATCATTCCGGGACCGGCTCGCCCGCGTCGGCGGTGATCCGGACTTCTTCTTCGGTGACGGTCCCGTCCACGATGCGGAACGAGCGGAACTCCACGTCATCCGGGTCGCGGGTGGAAACCAGAACATAGTGGGCGCCGGGCTCGTTCGCGTAGGCGATGTCGGTCCGGGACGGGTAGGCCTCGGTGGCGGTGTGCGAATGGTAGATGACCACCGGCTCCTCGTCCCGGTCATCCATCTCCCGCCAGACCCGGAGCAGTTCCATCGAGTCGAACTCGTAGAACGTCGGCGAGCGCTGGGCGTTCAGCATCGGGATGAACCGCTCCGGGCGGTCGGTGCCGGCCGGGCCCGCGATCACCCCGCACGCCTCGTCGGGGTGGTCGGCCCGGGCATGCGCCACGATCTTGTCCCGCAGCGCGGGATGGAGCGTCAGCATGGCTCCGAGCGTAGCCGCACGGCCCGGCGGCCACCGGGGCGGCGTGGCCGGGCCCGGCTCACCACAGCGCGCGCACCAGGGTCTCCTGGATGTAGGTAAGCCAGTCGTAGACCCACAGATAGGCCGACCGGGGGTCGGCCGGGTCCAGGTCCGCGTGCCTGGAGTCGTAGTCCTCGGTGATGGACAGCCGGACCCCGAGGGCCAGCCGGACATCGTTGAGCGCGCGCAGCCAGGCCTGGGCGTCCTCCCCGGACAGCTCCACCCGCCCGCCCTCGGGCGGCAGCGTGTCCAGCACGGTGCGGGCCGCCGCCACCTTCCCGGAGCGCAGGTCCGGCTCGGTGAACCGGCGGAACTCCCCGGCCGCCTCGGTGTCGTCGGCGTACGCGTCCGGCAGCAGCCGGGCCAGCACGGGATCCTCCGGCGGCGTGTCCGGGCCCGCGCCGAGCAGGCCGGACAGGTCATCCAGCGGGTCACCGGCCCGGCCCGGCCCGGCGGGGCCGGGCGGGGGGCCCGGGTCGGCCTCCCCGGCGACCAGTTCGGCCACCTGGCTGACCAGGGCCCGGATGATGCCGGCCTGGGACGGCTCGAAACGAGCGGACACCCTGCCCTTCCTCAGCGTGCGGAAGCCGTCCACCTCACCGCTCTCCCCTGACCCGGCCGTGGCGGGATCGCTCACTTGTCGTGACTCACCGTGGCCCACAGGCCGTAGCCGTGCAGGACCTCCACGTCGCGCTCCATCGATTCCCTGGTGCCGGCGGAGACCACGGCCCTGCCCTTGTGGTGCACGTCGAGCATCAGCTTCTCAGCCTTGCGCCGCGAGTACCCGAAGACCTGCTGGAACACGTAGGTCACGTAGGACATGAGGTTGACCGGGTCGTTCCACACGATGGTGACCCACGGCGTGTCGGGGACGACTTCCTGCCGCGTCTCCGGCCGCTCGACTTCTGCTGGTGCCACGCTCACCGGCGCTCACCTCCCTCGGTGCTGATTCCTAGTCTGGCAGCCCGGCGGGGCCCGGCCGCCCGCTCCGCGGGCAGCCGCCCCACCAGTACACCAGGCCAGCCGGACCGCCCGGCCAGGCGGTCCGTAGTCTTGCTCCTCGTGACGCCACACACAGCCGGCGCCAGCACGGCGCTGCTCACCGACCGCTACGAGCTGACCATGCTGACCGCGGCGCTGCGCAGCGGGGCCGCCGGGCGGCGCGCGGTATTCGAGGTGTTCGCCCGCGCCCTGCCGAACGGGCGGCGCTACGGGGTGGTGGCCGGCACCGGCCGGTTCCTGGACGCGCTGGAGCACTTCACGTTCGGCCCGGAGGAGCTGGCGTACCTGCGGGAAGCCGGGATCGTGGACGAGCCGGCCCTGCGCTACCTGGAGTCCTACCGGTTCAGCGGGGACATCTGGGGCTACGGCGAGGGGGACTGCTACTTCCCCGGGTCACCGATCCTGGTGGTGGAGGCGCCGTTCGCCGAGGCCGTCGTGCTGGAGACGCTCGTGCTGGCCATCCTCAACCATGACTGCGCCATCGCCTCGGCGGCGTCCCGGATGGTGACCGCCGCGGACGGGCGGCCGCTCATCGAGATGGGCTCACGCCGGACCCATGAGATGGCCGCGGTGGCCAGCGCCCGGGCCGCGCACATCGCCGGCTTCGGGTCCACCTCGAACCTGCGGGCCGGCCGCGACTACGGCATCCCCACCAGCGGCACCAGCGCGCACGCGTTCACCCTGGTGCACGACAGCGAGCGGGACGCGTTCCGCGCCCAGCTGGCCGCGCTGGGCACCGGGACCACGCTGCTGGTGGACACGTTCGACGTGGCCCGGGCGGTGCGCGCCGCCGTGGAGCTGGCCGGGCCGGAGCTCGGCGCGGTGCGGATCGACAGCGGCGACCTGCCCATGGTGGCCCGCCAGGTCCGGGAACTGCTGGACGAGCTGGGCGCGCGGCGGACCCGGATCGTGCTCAGCGGCGACCTGAACGAGTACTCGATCGCGGCCCTGGCGGCGGCCCCGGTTGACGGGTACGGGGTGGGCACCTCGCTGGTCACCGGGTCCGGGGCGCCGACCGCGGCGCTGGTCTACAAGCTGGTGGCCCGGGCCCTCGAGGGGAACGGGGACGGGGAGCTGCGCCCGGTGGCCAAGCGGTCGGTAGGCAAGCCGGGCCGCGGCGGACGGAAATGGGCCACCCGCCAGCTCGACGAGCAGGGCACCGCCAGCGCCGAGGTGATCACCACGGACCCGGCGGCGCCAGCCCGCCGGGCGGCCGCTGCTGCGGCTGCTGGTGCGGCGCGGGGAGATCGTCGGCCGGGAGCCGCTGCCGGAGGCCCGGGAGCGGCACCGCCAGGCCCTGGCCGAGCTGCCCGCCTACGCGGCGCAGCTGTCCCGCGGTTACCCGGCGATCCCGACCGTCTTCCGGCCCGACGACGGGAACGGCACGGAGGCGTAGCCGCCGGCCGCGGCCGGCCCGCCGTCCGGCACCTGGTCCGGCGCCTGCCCGGCACCATCCTCCGGTCCGGGGTCCCCGGCCTGCGCCGGGGCGCCCCCGGTGGCGAACGCCCGCCGGTAGGCCTGGGGGGTGGTACCGCGCCAGGCCCGGAAGTGGTGCCGCAGCGCGGCCGCGTTGCCGAAGCCGGCCTGTTCCGCGATCAGGTCCAGGCTGGCGTCGGTCTCCTCCAGCAGTTCCTGGGCGAGCAGGATGCGCTGGCCGGTCAGCCAGCGCAGCGGCGTGGTCCCGGTCTCCTGCGACGAAGCGCCGGGCGAAGGTGCGCTCGGACATCCGGGCCCGCCCGGCCAGCTGGCGGATGGTGAGCGGCTCGGCCGAGGTGGCGCTGCATCCAGCCGAGGACGCCGGCCAGCGTGTCGCACTCGGGCACGGCGACCGGCCGGTCCACGTACTGGGCCTGGCCGCCGTCGCGGTGCGGCGGCACCACCATCCGCCGGGCGATGCCGTTCGCCACCCGGGAGCCCTGCTCCTTGCGCACCAGGTGCAGGCACGCGTCGATGCCCGCCGCCGTGCCCGCGCTGGTGATCACCGGGTCCTCGTCCACGTACAGCACGGCCGGGTCCACCTGCGCCGTCCGGGTACCGCTGGGCCAGCTCGCCGGCGTGCCGCCAGTGCGTGGTGCACGGGCGGCCGTCCAGCAGGCCCGGCCGCGCCGAGGACGAAGGCGCCGTTGCACACGCTCAGCACCCGGCCGCCGCGCGCCACCGTGTCGCGCAGCGCGTCCAGCAGCGGCTCCGGGAACTCCGGCGCCCAGGCGCCGGTACAGCCGCGCGTTCGCGACCGCCGACACCACCACCAGGTCGGCCGGCGGCCAGCCGGTCCGAGCCCGGATGCCGCCTGCACGGTGAACCCGGCCGCTCGGCGCGCAGCGGGCCGGGCTCCCCGGCCACGACCGCGAAGTCGTACCTGGGCAGCCCGTCGTCGGTCCGGTCCACGCCGAACACCTCGCAGACCACGCCCAGCTCGAACGGGCTGAAGCCGTCCAGGATCACGACGGCCACGTTGCGCAGCATGACCCCATTATGCCGCACCGCCGTTGGCAGGATCTCGCGGAAGGATGACTTTTCTGCCACTGGCCGGGTCCCCGGGCGCCGGCAGGCTGGTCGGCATGACCTCAAGCGACCGCCCCATCACGGCACCGCCCGCCGGGGCGCCGGGCCCGTCGCCCGGCCGGCGTGCTGGCCGCGCGGCGCAAGCCGTGGCCGCGGTGCTCGCCGAGTGCCACTACGCCCAGGCCCGGATGCTGCAGCTGCGGATGAACCCGGACCGCTACGTGATCGGCGGCGGGCAGGCACCGGACAACTATGCGGAGTTCCTGTTCCGCACCTCTGGCTGGCTGCGGCACGAGCCGTCCGCCGATAAGCGTTTCGCGGCCCGGCCGGGCCGCCGCTAGCCTGGCCGGGTGCATCCCACCGCGCAGAAGGTCGCCGGGGCGCTGGCCGCCCTCGGGGTGGCCGGCCAGGTCCGCGAGCTGCCCGCGCCCGCCCCGACCGCGGCGACCGCCGCCGCCCAGCTCGGCTGCGACGTCGGGGCGATCGCGAACAGCCTGGTGTTCGCCGCCGACGGCGCGCCGCTGCTCGTGCTGACCAGTGGCGCGCACCGGGTGGACACCGGCCGGGCGGCGGCCCTGATCGGCGCGGAGCGGGTCCGGCGGGCCGACCCGGACTTCGTCCGGGCCGCCACCGGGCAGGTCATCGGCGGGGTGGCGCCGGTCGGCCATCCGCAGCCGCTGCGCACCCTGGTGGACACCTGGCTGGACCGCTACGACGTGGTGTGGGCGGCGGCCGGGCACGCGCACACCGTGTTCCCCACCTCGTTCGCCGAGCTGGTGCGGATCACCGGCGGCACCCCCGCCGACATCGGCGCCGGCTGAGCCAGCCCCGGCCGGTGCCCTACGCTCGGGCTGTGCGCGCGCTGGTGATCGTCGATGTGCAGAACGACTTCTGCGAGGGCGGCTCCCTCGCGGTGACCGGGGGCGGCGAGGTGGCCCGGAAGATCAGCCGCTACGCCGCGGCCGGTGACTACCCGCACGTGGTCGCCTCGCGCGATTACCACGTGGACCCGGGCCGCCACTTCTCCGCCGAGCCGGACTACGTGACGTCGTGGCCGCCGCACTGCGTGGCCGGCACGCCCGGCGCGGAGTTCCACCCGGACCTGGACACCAGCCGGATCGAGGCGGTGTTCAGCAAGGGGGCGCACGCGGCCGCGTACAGCGCCTTCGAGGGCACCGACCCGGGCGGCACGCCGCTGGCGGACTGGCTGCGCCAGCGCGGGGTGACCGACGTGGACGTGACCGGCATCGCCACCGACTACTGCGTCCGGGCCACCGCCATCTCGGCGGCGCAGCAGGGCTTCGCCACGCGCGTGCTGCTGGACCTGACGGCCGGGGTGGATCCCACCACCACACAGGAAGCCATCGACGGGATGCGCGAGGCCGGTGTCAGGGTCGCCGGAGAGGCCGTTATGCCCTAGGGGTGTTCCGGGGCGGCGCGCCGCGGGCTCAGTCGTCTCCGGACGGCAGGCCCTCGTAGATCCGCTTGCAGTCCGGGCAGACCGGGAACCGCTTGGGGTCCCGGCTGGGCACCCACACCTTGCCGCACAACGCGATCACGGGAGTGCCGGTCACCGCGCTGTCAACGATCTTGTCCTTCTCGACGTAGTGCGCGAACCGCTCGTGATCGCCGTCGCCGAACGAGGTATCGGACGTGGTACCGGTGTCCTCGCGGGTGCCGGTATCAGGAAGAACTTCGGTGCTCACGACAGACGAGTGTACCCGGGGCCGCCCCGGGCCGGACTGCTAGTTGAGCGCCGGGTCGTCGGGGTAGTTGGCCACCATGGCCAGGTTGCCGCCCTGGCGGCGCAGCACCACCTTCCACAGCCGCTCCGGCTCGGCCGCGAAGGCGTCCGCGGGCTCCCCGGACAGCACGTACCAGGCGCCCTCGTCGATCTCCGCCTGCAGCTGGCCCGGGGCCCAGCCCGCGTAGCCCGCGAACACCCGGAGCGAGGCGATCCCCCCGGCCAGCAGTTCCGGCGGGACGTCGAGGTCCACCAGGCCGACCCGGGACATCACCGCCGAGCCGTCCAGCGCCCGCCAGCCCACCGGCTCGCTGTCGCCGGGCACGATGGCCAGCGCGAGCGCGCTGTTGGGCGCGACCGGGCCGCCGCGGAACACCACCGACGGCCCCGTGACCAGGTCCGTCCAGGATTCGAGCACCTGGCCGACCGGCACCTCGGTCGGCCGGTTCAGCACGACGCCCAGCGTGCCCTCCTCGGCCTCGTCCTCCACCACCAGGACGACGGTACGCCGGAAGTTCGGGTCACCGAGCAACGGCGTGGCCACCAGCAGCCGGCCGGAGAGATCCTCCTGCATGTTCCCATTCTGGCTGACGCGGCCGGGTGGGCAGCGCCGGTGGCGGCCCGGCGCGCCCGGATCAGGGGCGGCTGGCCGGGCGGCCGCCGGCCGCGTCGCGGACCGCGGCCGCCACCGCCGAGGACACGTCCGGGTTGAACACCGACGGGATGATGTAGTGCGGGCCCAGCTCAGCGGGCGAGACCACGCCGGCCAGCGCCCGCGCCGCGGCCACCAGCATGTCGTCGGTGACCGTCCGGCTCTGCGCGTCCAGCAGGCCGCGGAACACGCCCGGGAAGGCCAGCACGTTGTTGATCTGGTTCGGGTAGTCGCTGCGCCCGGTGGCCACCACGGCGGCGTGCTGCTCGGCCTCGTCCGGTTCCACCTCAGGGTCGGGGTTGGCCAGCGCGAACACGATGGCGTCCGGCGCGCATCGCCGCCACGTCGGCCCCGGTGAGGATGTGCGGGGCGGACAGCCCGATGAACACGTCCGCGTCCCGCAGCGCGCCGGCCAGGTCGCCGTCGTAGCCGCGCCGCGTTGGTGTGCTCGGCCACCCAGCGCAGGTTGTCGTTCATCCCCGGCCGGCCCGGGTACAGCGCGCCCTGGTCATCACAGACCACCACGTCCGAGGCGCCCGAGGCGAGCAGCAGCCGCAGCACCGCCGTCCCGGCCGCGCCCGCGCCGGACATCGCGATGCGGACGGCGCCCAGCTTCTTGCCCACCACCCGGAGCGCGTTGGTCAGCGCGGCCAGCACCACGATGGCCGTGCCGTGCTGGTCGTCGTGGAACACCGGGATGTCCAGCAGCTCGCGCAGCCGCCGTTCCACCTCGAAGCACCGCGGGGCGCTGATGTCCTCCAGGTTGATCCCGCCGAAGGCGGGGGCGATCACCTGGACGGTGCGCACGATCTCGTCGGTGTCCTGGGTGTCCAGGCACACCGGCCAGGCGTCGATGCCCGCGAACCGCTTGAACAGGGCGGCCTTGCCCTCCATCACCGGCATGGCCGCGTAGGGCCCGATATTGCCCAGGCCCAGCACCGCCGAGCCGTCGCTGACCACGGCCACGGAGTTGCGCTTGATGGTCAGCCGGCGCGCGTCCTCGGGGTTGCGGGCGATGGCCATGGACACCCGGGCCACGCCCGGGCGTGTAGGCCATGGACAGGTCGTCCCGGTTGCGCAGCGGCACCTTGACCGAGGTCTCGATCTTGCCGCCCAGGTGCATCAGGAAGGTCCGGTCGCTGACCTTGCTGAGCGTGACGCCGTCGACGGCGCTCAGCACGGCCACGATCGCCTCGGCGTGCTCGCTGTCCCGGGCCGCGCAGGTCACGTCCACCCGGAGCCGCTCGTGGCCGATCGGGGTGACGTCCAGCGCGGTGACCGCGCCGCCGGCCTGCTCGACCGCGTGGGTGAGCTCGCTGACGGCCCGTCCCCGCGATGGCACCTCGAGCCGCACAGTGATCGAATACGACACGCTGGGCGCTACCGACACGTCTGTCCGCCTTCCGACCGCCCTGCGGCGCAGGGCGCACCGCCGTGGTGCAGGACCTAATCGTGCCACCAGCGCGCCGGGTGATCTCGCCGGGCCGCCCGGAGGCGGCCGCCCGGCGCCCCCGGCGCGTACCCTGCAGGTGTGCATGACCCAGGACCACCAGCGGCCGGCCCGGCCGCCGCCGCGGCCCCGGCCATCGACGTGACCCGGCTGCGGGTGGCCATCGCCCGGGTGTCGCGCAGCCTGCGCCGGCACGAGCTGGCCGGCCTGACGCCGACCCAGCTGTCCGCACTGGCCACCGTGGACCGGGCCGGGCCGCTCCGCCTCGGCGACCTCGCGGCCGCCGAGAAGATCGCCCCGTCCACGCTGACCCGGATGGTCACCGTGCTGGAGGACCGCGGTTACGTGCAGCGGGCCGCGGTGCCCGGCGACGCCCGGGCCAGCACGCTGGTGATCACCCCGGCGGGGCACGCCATCCTGGAGCGGATCAGGCAGGACACCGCCACCCAGCTGGCGGACAGCCTGCGGGCGCTGAGCCCGGAGCAGATCGCGGCGCTGGCGGCGGCGCTCCCCGCGCTGGAGCAGCTGGCCAGCGCCGGGCCGCCGGACGGCCGCGGCCGCTGACCCGCCGGTTCAGCACGGCCGGCTGGTCAGAACAGCAGGCTGGTCAGAACAGCAGGCTGGACAGGGTGCCGCGGGCCTTGGCCACCCGCGAGTCCCCCGGCGGGAACACCTCGAACAGGCCGACCAGGTGGACCCGGGCCCGGTCCCGGTCCTCCCCCGCCGTCCGGCGGATGGTGCCGAGCATCCGGTCGAAGCCGACGTCGGGACGCCCCGCGGCCACCTCGATGTCGGCCACCCGGGCCTGCGCGTCGACGTCCGCGGGGTTCTCCGCGGCAGCCCGCCGCGCCTCCTGCTCGTCGTAGGAGCTGACCCGGCGGATGAGGTCGACCTGGGCCAGGCCCATGGCGGCCACCGGGTGGCCCGGCGAGGTGGCCAGCACCCGCTGGAAGGCCTCCGCGGCGCCGTCCAGGTCGCCGCGTTCCATGGCCAGGCGGGCTTCCTCGAACGCGGGATCCGACATCATCCCGGCGCCCGGGCCGCCGCGCATCCCGGGCGGTGCCCCGGGGCCAGGCCGCGGCTCGCCCGGCTGGCCGTTCCCGGCCGGCCGGCCGCCGTCGCCGGCCTGCCCGCCGGCCGCCTCGGCCGCCGGCCCCCGGCAGGCCCAGCTGCTCGGCGAGCTGCATCACCTGGGCGAGGTACTGGCGCACCTGCGCCTCGGGCAGGGCCCCCTGGAACAACGGCACCAGCTGGCCGCCGATCACGGCCAGCACGGTGGGGATGCTCTGCACCTGCAGCGCGCCCGCCAGCTGCTGGTTCGCGTCCACGTCCACCTTGGCCAGCACCCAGGCCCCGGCCGCCTCCACGGCGAGCTTCTCCAGGACCGGGCTGAGCTGCTTACAGGGGCCGCACCATTCGGCCCACAGATCGAGGATGACCGGCACCGACCTCGACCGGTCGACGACGTCTGCGTTGAACGTCTCCTCGGTCACGTCAAATGACATTGCCGCCCTGCGGGGCCGCCGCCCCGTCCGGAGCGGGAGGCCGCCTGCTGGGCGCGTTTCGCGGCCGCCTGCCGCGCACCCAGGTCAACGGCGCCGTAGAGCGAGAAGTCCCGCGGCTGCTGCATACCTCCTATCCTGCCCCATGCCGGCCAGTGATCGGCCGCCCCCGTATCCCCGGCCGCGCCGTTAGGTAGCACATAAGTGCTACGATATGCATATGAGTGATACAAGCGGTGATCACGAGCCGCCGCGCCGGCCCGCATCGCCCGCCGCGGCACACCGCATCGGGATCCGCGAACTTCGCCAGCACGCCAGCGTCTACGTTGACCTGGCCGAGAAGGGACAGACGGTGGACATCACCAACCGCGGCCGGCTGGTCGCCCGGCTCGTCCCGGCCGGGGACGTCGAGAGCCCCTGGAGCGGCTGATCGCGGCGGGCGTCATCCGGCCCGCCGAGGATCCGGGCAGCCTGCTGGACATCGAGCCGGCGCCACCGGTGCCGCCCGGACAGCCGACGGCCACCGAGATGCTCCTCCAGATGCGGGAGGAGGAACGGTATTGATCTACCTGGATTCTTCGGCGCTGGTGAAGCTGGCCGTCACCGAACCGGAGTCAGCCGGGCCTGGCCCGCTGGCTGGCCGGCGAGCCGAATCTGCTCCGGGTGTCCAGCATCGTTGATCCGCGTGGAGCTACCGCGGGCGGTGTGGCGGGCCGACCCGACCGCGCTGCCGGAGAGCTACCGGGTCATCCGGCGCCTGGCGGAGGTGGAACTCACCGATGAGGTGCTCGGCCGGGCGGCCAGCATCCGGCCGCGAGCCCTGCGCTCGATTGACGCCATCCACCTGGCTTCGGCACTGAGCATCCGCCGGGAACTCACCGCATTCGTCGCCTACGACAAGCGGCTGCTGGCGCGCGGCCCAGGCCGGGCTGTCCACCGCCAGCCCGGCCTGATCAGGGGCCGCGGTCAGAAGGCCGGGGACTCGGAGTAGCTGCCCCACTCCTGGCGGAGCGCGCCGCAGATCTCGCCCAGGGTGGCCTCGGCGCGGGCGGCGGCCAGCATCGGCGGGATCATGTTCGCCCCCGACCGCGCCGCGTCCAGCATGGCGGCCAGGCCCGCGTCCACGGCCGCCTGGTCGCGGGCCGCCCGGCGCCGGGCCAGCTCGGCGGCCTGGTCGCGCTCCACCTCGTGGCTGACCCGGAGGATCTCCACCGGCTGGCCGACCGTGCCGGTGTGGCAGTTCACCCCGACCACCTTCTTGTCGCCCTTCTCCACCTTCTGCTGGTAGGCGAACGCGGCCTCGGCGATCTCGGCGGAGAACCAGCCGTCCTCGATCCCGCGCAGGATGCCCGCGGTCATCGAGCCGTCCGGGCTCATCGACCGGATCCGGGCGAAGATGTCCTCCGCCTCGGCCTCCAGCCGGTCGGTGAGCGCCTCCAGGTACCAGGACCCGCCCAGCGGGTCGGCCACGTTGGTCACGCCCGTCTCTTCCATGATCACTTGCTGGGTGCGGACCGCGATCTCGGCGGCCCGCTCGCTGGGCAGCGCCAGCACCTCGTCCAGGGCGTTGGTGTGCAGCGAGTTGGTCCCGCCGAGGACCGCGGCCAGCGCCTCGATGGCCGTGCGCACCACGTTGTTGTCCGGCTGCTGCGCGGTGAGCGACACGCCCGCGGTCTGGGTGTGGAAGCGCAGCCACTGGGCCCGGGGCGACGTCGCGCCGTAGGTGTCCCGCAGCCAGCGGGCCCAGATCCGCCGGGCCGCGCGGAACTTGGCGATCTCCTCGAAGAAATCGATGTGCGCGTCGAAGAAGAAGGACAGCCCCGGCGCGAAGGTGTTGACGTCGAGCCCGCGGGACAGGCCGAGTTCCACGTAGCCGAACCCGTCGGCCAGGGTGAACGCGAGTTCCTGGGCGGCCGTGGAGCCGGCCTCCCGGATGTGGTACCCGGACACCGAGAGCGGCTTGTAGGCCGGGATCTCCCGGGCGCAGTACTCCATCAGGTCGCCGATCAGCCGCAGGTGCGGCTCCGGCGGGAACAGCCACTCCTTCTGCGCGATGTACTCCTTGAAGATGTCCGTCTGCAGCGTGCCGTCCAGCGCGGCCAGGTCGGCACCCTGCCGCTGGGCCGCGGCCAGGTACATGCAGAACACCGGGACGGCCGGGCCGCTGATCGTCATGGAGGTGGTCACCTCGGCCAGCGGGATCCCGTCGAACAGCAGGTCCATGTCGGCGGCCGAGTCGATCGCCACCCCGCAGTGGCCGACCTCACCCCGGGACTGCGGGTCGTCGGAGTCGCGGCCCATCAGGGTCGGCATGTCGAAGGCCACCGACAGCCCGGTGCCGCCCGCGCCGAGCAGCATCTTGTACCGCTCGTTGGTCTGCCGGGCGTTGCCGAACCCGGAGAACTGGCGGATGGTCCAGGCCCGTCCCCGGTACCCGGCCGGGTACAGGCCCCGGGTGAACGGGTACTCCCCCGGCCAGCCGATCCGCTCGAAGCCGGGCACCGCCGACCCGGGTGGCGGCCCGTAGACCGGGATCCACCTCCACGCCGGACAGGGTGCTGAAGTCGGCCGCCCGGACGCGCGACCCGGCGAACCGCCGCTGCCAGCGCGCCCGCCCCGCCTCCAGGCCCGCCGCGTCCGGGCCGCCGCCTCCGGGCCCGCCGCGTCCGCGGCCGCCGTGTCCGGGCCCGCCGTCCCGGGGCCGCGTCCGGGCCCGGCGGCCCGCCCGGCTGCCCCGCCAGCCTGTCGCCCATGACAGCACCTCCCGCACCGGTCACCCGTGTCGATAGTAGGACGTCCTATTAATTGATAGTAGGACGTCCTACTATCAACCCGCCAGCCGCCCCCGCTGTGACCTGAGGCACCGTGACCGCACGAACCGGCCGCGGGCACTAGGGTGCCAGGGTGGGACCCGCTCCTGGCCTGATGTCAATCGCGTCGATCGTCGTCGCGGACAGCGACACGGCAACGGCGATGGGCAGCGGTGACGTGCCCGTGCTCGCCACGCCCCGGCTGCTCGCGCTCGCCGAGGCCGCCGCGGTGGCGGCCATCACGCCGGGCCTGGACCCTGGGCTGACCTCAGTCGGCACGTCGGCTGCCCTCGAGCACAAGCGGCCCAGCCCGGTCGGGGTCGAGGTCGAGGTGGAGGCGGAACTGACCGAGGTGGACGGCCGGCGGCTGGTGTTCCGGTTCATCGCCCGGCAGAAGCCGCCCGCAGGATCACCCGGGGACGGGGACGGAGACGGGGACGAGGACACGGTCGTGGGCGCGGGCACCATGGAACGGGTGCTGGTGGACCGGGAGCATTTCGTCCGCCGCGCCCGCCGCCACGTGGCCGGCGCCGGGGGCTGACGGCGGGCTAACTAACGGGCCCGCCCATCCGGTGACCGGAGGGCCCGCAGCGAGTCCTCGAAGAACCGCACCCGGCTGCGGACCACGTCGGCCTGGGCGGGCCCGGCGCCGCCGGGGACCCGCTCGGCGTCCATCGCCGAGCGGACGGCCTGCAGCGCGGCGAGCGTGGCGGCCACCCGGGCCCGGGTGTCCTCGTCCGGGGCGGCCTCGCGCAGCGCGTAGAGGGCCTGGGTCAGGTCATCGGCCCGCCGCTGGATATCAAGCCACCGGGCCTGCGCGTCATCGGCGGCGATCCCGCCCGGCCGCTCGGCGACGCTGATCGCGTCGCAGAGCGCGGCGCCCCGTGCGTAGACGTCGATGACCTTGGACCGCCATGCGGTCGCCGCCGCGGACCGGTGCCGGGCAGCGCGGGCCACCACCAGGATCACGCCGAGCAGCAGCACGGCGCCCAGCAGGATCCACAGCCAGAGCAGGCTGCTGGCCGGCTCCGGGGTGGTGGCCGGGTGGGTCGCGGTGGCCTGGGCCGGCGGTACCACCGCCGCACTCGGCGTGGCCGCGGCGGTCGTCACGGCCGGGCTGGGCGTCGGGGTGATGACCTGGCTGGGGCTGACCGCGGGCGCGAGGCTGGCGCTGCGGCTGCCACCCCCGCTGGGCGAGACGCTGATGCTGCGGCTGGGCGCGAGGCTGGCGATCACGCCCTTGGCGGTGCTCCCGCAGCCTGCCGCCAGGCCCGCGGCGGCCAGGATGATCACCAGCCAGGAAAGTCTCTGTGCCAGGCGCCGCATGGCCGGTCCTTCGGGGTAGCGCTCGCCGTTGCGGTCGAGCAGATCGCGGTCCATGGTCGGGCGGCGTGCGGATCCCGCGCCTCATCCGCGGCGGGGGATCCCGGGCCGCCGGTGCCCGCCCCCGGCGCGGGCCGGAGGCGGGCTGCCCAGGCTGCTACCGGCGCCGGGACACGCGCCGGGCGGTACGCCGACCGGTCCGGCGGGCTACCCTCCGAGATCCGAACATGCCAGTACCTCCTCTCCGGGTTGGTGGCGGTCAGGGTGCGCTTTGAGCGGCCGCCGCCGCCGTCTCCAGCTCATGCAGCTCGCGAGCTTCCTCGCCGGTGACCAGCCCGATCTCGACCAGGTCGAGCGGGCTGATGAAACCGTCGCTGATCCGGAATCCGCCGGCCCGGGCGATCGCGTCCCGGAGCGGCACGGCCCAGTGGTGCTCGATCAGGATGAGCGCGGCGGCCGAGTCCGGCGGGATGTCGTCCAGCACGTCCCAGCCCTCCTCCTCGGAGAACACGCTCAGGCCCTCGGCGCCTGCCTCGGCGCCCGCCAGGGCACCTTCCGCCATGCCCTCCTCGCCGTCGACACCCAGGCCGATCAGCGCCCCGACCTTGCTGCCGAGCTCGATCGCCTCATCCTGGGTGAGGTTGCTGAGGTGCTCGACCTCGAGCTCACCAGCGGCGCTCTTGTACACGGCCAGGGCGTCGATCACCCGGACCATGTCGTTCTCGCGGAGCCGCTCCAGCTCTGCGATGACTTCCCCGTGAAAATCCGGGTGACTGAATCCGAGCACGATGAGCTGCACCGGACCAATGGCCATCATCGGCCTCCTTTCCTCACGGACCACCGGCCTGCCCTCGCCCGCCGCCGCTCTCCGGAGGCCGGGCACCGGGCCGCCACCGTGACCCCGATGTGGACTGACTTGAGCCCAGCCTCCGGCCCGCCGGGCCGGGGCGCATCATCCACCGGGAATGAACCCGGTGCCGGGCGGCGCTACGCGGGCTGGCCGTCGCCGTGCAGGGCGTCCTGGAGCTGCTGCTCGCCTTCCTTGCTCAGCGACGTCTTCAGCACGGTCCCGCCGAACTTGCTCATCGCCTCCACAGCCTTGTCCGGGGTGACCTTCTCCACCATGAGGAACAGCGCCGAGTTCCCCGGCTGGATCATGCCGCGCACCTGGTCCTGGAATTCCTTGTCGATGCCGGACTTGGTGACCTTCCCCATCAGCGCGCCGAGCCCGGCCCCGACGGCCAGCCCGAACACCGGGATGAAGAACAGCAGCCCGAACAGCAGCCCCCAGAACATTCCCCAGGTCGCCCCGCGGCCGACCATGTGGTGCTGGGTGTGGACGTGATAGCTGCCGTCCTTGTCCCGCACGATCACCGCGATCGCGTCAGGCTCGATGATGAGGT
The DNA here is from genome assembly GCA_963840195.1 of uncultured Actinomycetes bacterium. Classification (GTDB taxonomy): domain Bacteria; phylum Actinomycetota; class Actinomycetes; order Streptosporangiales; family Streptosporangiaceae; genus RYN-230. The sequence goes on along the minus strand of CAWIYD010000023.1, from coordinate 93,418 downwards.
CCCTGGCCAGGCGCCGCGCCTCGTCCGCGGCCGCCTCCGCGGTTGCCTCATCGGGGTAACCGATTGCGATCAGGTCAGACATAAGGTCCTCTTTTCTCAGTGCGCCAGTGAGGGTCCCCCTCAGTGCATCAGGCCGCGGAGCCCGGCGGCCCATCCGTGACGGGTGAGAAGCCGGCGGCACGGCCACAGCCGCGCCGGGCTGGTCATGCCCCGGCTAGCATTTTGCTGAACGGCCCGCGCGACTGCCCCGGCCCGGCCACGCGGGCACCGCAGGCCGGCCATGCAGGCGCCAGGTAACGGCCGTGTGACCCGGCGGCCGGGGCCTTTAGTCCCTGGCGCGCCGGGCCGTCGTGTGCTGAGGTAGACGCATATGTATGGCTACCCGGTGAGGAAGCTGCAGGCGGGACCGTCCCGGCCGACCCGCGCGCTACGGGTAGTCTCCTTCCCGGAATCCCGCCGTTCCGCCCGCCCGACGACGGTCGGGTCGAAGCTCGGCCCCCCGGGCCCGCGCGAGGACTGGGTCGAGCGGCGCGGGCTGATCCAGCGGCTGACCCGGAGCAACGCCCGCGTCGTGCTGCTGGAGGCACCCGCCGGGTACGGCAAGACCACGCTCGCCGCGCAGTGGCGGGCCAGCATGGCCGGGCGCAGGCCGTTCGCCTGGCTGTCCCTCGACCCGGGCGATAACGACCCCCGCCGGCTGTGGCCGCAGATCGTGCTGGCCGTGCAGCGCGCCTGCCCTGACCTCCAGGCCGAGCGGATCCTGCGTGAGCTGGGGAGTCATCATCCCGACATCGCCGGGGCCGTGCTCCCCGGCCTGATCAATGAGCTCGCCGCCCGCACCCGACCCGGTCAGCCTGGTGCTGGACGGCTACGAGGCCATCCGCAACCCACGCTGCCACGAGCAGATCGGTGCCCTGCTGCTGCACCTGCCCGCCCCGGTGCAGGTCGTGCTGCTCAGCCGGCGTGACCCGCCCCTGGCGCTGGCCCGGCTGCGGGCGGCCGGTGAGATGACCGAACTGCGGGCCCCCGACCTGAAGTTCACTGCGGCCGAGACGGCGGCGCTGCTCACCGCCGTGTCCGGGCCCGGGATCAGCCAGCCTGACCTGTCGCTGCTCGCTGAGCGCACCGAGGGGTGGCCGGCCGCGGTCTACCTGGCCGGGCTGGCCCGGCGCGGCCAGCCCGCGCCCGGGCTCGCGGTCCGCCAGCTCACCGGGGACACCAGGTTCATCGCCGATTACCTGGCCCAGGAGGTCCTCGACGGCCAGCCGGCCCGGATCCGGCGGTTCCTCACCCGGACCTCGGTGCTGGACCGGTTCTGCGCGCCGCTGTGCGACGCCCTGCTGGAGTCGGCGGACGCGGCCGCGATGCTGGCCACGCTGGAACGGGACAACCTGTTCATCATCCCGCTGGACGAATCCCGGCGCTGGTTCAGGTACCACCCGCTGTTCGCCGAGGCGCTGCGCGCGGAACTGCTCCGCACCGAGCCGGAGGCCGTCGCCGCGCTGCACGAGCGGGCCAGCGCCTGGCACCGCCGGTCCGGCACGGCGGATGAGGCCATCAGCCACGCGATCGCCTGGGGGGACGTGACCGGCGCGGTCGGCCTCATCGCCGGGAACTGGTACGGCTACGCGGCCTGCGGCCTGATCGCGACCGTCCGGGGCTGGCTGCGTGAGCTCGGGGACGCCGCCATCGAGGCGAACCCGGTGGCGGCGCACTGCGCGGCGTGGGCCGCCGCCCTGTCTGGCGACCAGGAATCCGTGCGCCGCTGGGTGCCGGTCATCACCGCGGCGGCCGATCCCTCACCGCTGCCCGACGGGATGCGCTCGCTGCGGTTCTCCGTGGCGCTGCTGCGGGGCACCTACGGGTTCGACGGCCTGCGGGTGATGCGCGAGGCCGCGGCCGAGGCCGCGGATCTGGAGAATGACCGCACCTCGAACTGGTACGCGCTGAGCCGGATCGCGCTCGGCTACAGCCGCTACCTGTCGGGGGATGCGGCCGGGGCGGAAGCCCCGCTGCGGGCCGCGGCCAGCCACGCCCCGGTGCCGATGGTGCAGATGGCAGGCCTGGCCATGCTGGGCCTGGCCCTGTTCGAGCAAGGCCGGCGGCCGCAGGCGGAGCAGGCCGCCTTCGCCGCCCGCGCCCTGGCTGGCCGGCCCGACTGCTGCCACCTCCCGCAGGCCTCCATCGCGTTTACCGCGGCCGGCACCGCGTACGCGGCCGCGGGGCGGCTCCAGGAAGCCCGCCGCGAGCTGGAATACGCCCTGCAGACCCGGCTGAACACCCCCGGGATGAGCCCGTGGCCCACGGTGGAAGCCCTGCTGCTGCTCGTCCAGGTCCTGCTTGACCTGGGGGACCGGGCCGCGGCCACGGCCCACCTGGAGCGGGTGCGCCTGCTACTGGGCTGGTCGCTGGACGGCGCCGAGGTCCAGCTGGCCCGGCTGCAGCGGCTGGAGCAGCGGCTGGCCCGGCGGCCCCGGACGTCCTCCGTGGCCGACCCGCTGACCGACCGCGAGCTGGTCGTGCTGCGCCTGCTCCGCGGCTCGCTGCCGGTCCGGGAAATCGCCGGGGAACTGGACGTGTCGGCGAACACGGTCAAGACCCACGCCCGGGCCATCTACCGGAAGCTGGCCGTGTCCACCCGCCAGGGTGCCGTCAGCCGCGGCCACGAGCTGGGCATCCTGTAGCTTCTTCGGACTCGCCTAGCTTCTTTGAGCTGGCCCGCACCGCCTGGCCGCTCCGCCCCCGGCGCCCTCACGGCGCCGTCCCCCCGGATCCGCCGTCTCCCCGGGGCCCCCGGGGACGGCGGGCCGCCCCCGGGGACGGCCGGTCAGATCAGCCGGAGCTGCCGGGCGCGGCGGACCGCCTCGCTGCGGTGCGTCACGGAGAGCTTCCGGTAGATGCTCCGCAGGTGCGTCTTGACCGTGTTCACCGAGATGTACATCTCGGTGGCGATCTCGGCCGTGCTCAGCATGTTGGCCAGGTGGCCCAGCACCTCACGCTCGCGCTCGCTGGGCTGCTCGACCACCAGCGGGGCGGCCTGCGGCAGCGCCGCGATGCGGGCCTGCAGGCGGGCCCGGGTCGGCCCGGCCGCGCCCGGGTCGACCAGCCCGCGGAACGCCTGGGCCAGCTCGGGATCGCTGCGCAGGACCGGCCGGAGCCAGCCGCGCCCGAGGATGAACGGGAGCCGCGCCTGCTGGGCCACGCCGGCCCGCAGGGCCTGCCGCAGCGCGCGCCGGCCCCGGGCTTCGTCACCAGTCGCGTACCCGAGCCTGGCATCGGCCAGCCAGCGGGGCAGCCGCAGCGGCGCGGGCACCTCCTCCTGGTCCGCCGTCCAGGGACCGCAGCAGGATCTGGGCGGCCTGATGGTCCCCCTCGGCCAGTTTGGCCTCGGCCATCGCGATGGTGCTGCCCGCCGGCGCGGACGGCTCGGCGCGGCGGGCCGCGGCGACCGCCGCCCCGGTGTCCCCGATGGCCACCCAGGCCCGGGATTCCAGCAGCGCCAGCGCGGCGTCCAGCCAGGCCGGCGGCGACCAGCCCAGCCGCAGGTGGCGGATCATCTCCACCGCGGCCGTGGCGCGCCCCTCGGCCAGCCGGCCCTCCGCGGCGACCAGCCCGCCCACCGCGTTGACTACCCGGTCGGGGGCTATCCGCAGCGCCGCGTCGGCCAGCCGCAGCTGGTTGTGCGCCCGCGGCATCTCGTTGCGCTCCAGGTGCACCAGGGCCTGGGCCACCGTCGCCGCCGCCGGCAGGTGCTCCTCCAGCCCGCTGCTGCTGCTGCTCTCCGTCGCCTCGACGGCCTGGGTCACCAGTTCCGAGGCATGGTTCAGGTCGCCGCGCAGGGCCGCCATGAGGGCGAGGTACCCCAGGCAGTCCGCCCGCTCCACCACGGCCTCCGGGCCGGCCGCGATGAGCCCGGCCCCGAACGTGGCCACCGCCTGACCCGGGCGGTCGGCCAGCAGTTCGGCGGCGCCCCTGGCCAGCAGCACCTCCGCGCCGATCCCCGGATTCCGGGCGGACACGCTCTCCGGCAGCGAGGCGAGCAACGCGCCGGCGCTGCGCGCGGCGGCCTCCGCGGCCCGCGCGTCCCCCGTGCGGCAGGCCAGCGCGGACTGGACGAGCGCCGCGGCCAGCCGGGCCGGGACTTCCTCCGCGGCGGGCAGCTGCCCGAGCATGGCCTCCGCGGCCGTCAGCGAGCCGCGGCTGGGGCCGGCCGCACCACCGGCCAGTTCCAGGGCCGCCCGCACCAGCAGCGGCTGAGGCCGCGTCCACGCCGCATCCTGCGGCATGGACGCGAACGCCATGCCCAGTGCGTGCGTGCCGCGGGGCCGCAGCAGCCGGCTGACGGCCAGTTCCGCGATGACCAGCTGGCCCGCGAACGGCCAGTCGCCGGACTCGGCCGCGTAGCGCACGGCCTCGTCCAGCTGCCCGCCGTGCTGGTACCAGCGGGCCGCCCGGCGGTACAGCGCGGGCACCTCGGCCGGGCAGTCACGGCGCAGCTTCAGCCGCAGCACCGCGGCGAACAGCGCGTGGTACCGGTACCAGCCGTGGCCCAGCGGCCGGACGAAGGCGTTCTCCCCGACCAGGGTGGCCAGCATGGCGCCCGCCTGGCCATTCCCGGCCAGCTCACTGGCCAGGTCGGCGCTCACGCTGTCCAGGATGCTGGTGCGCAGCAGCAGGTCCCGCACCGCGGGCGGCTGGGCGTCCAGCACCTCGTCCATGAGGTAGGCGGTGATCGCGCTGTCCTCGGCGTCGAGTTCCTTGATGAACTGCTCGGGATCGGGATGGCCGACCAGGGAGAGGGCGGCCAGCCGGATGCCCGCCGCCCAGCCCTCGGTGCGGCCGGTGAGGCTCTGCAGGGCGTGCGCCGACAGGGTGACACCGTGGTGCGACAGCAGCGAGGTGGATTCGGGGACCCGGAAGGCGAGGTCGTCCGCCCGGATCTCGGCCAGCTCGCCGATCAGCCGGTAGCGGTGCAGCGGCAGCAGCGGATCCACCCGCGACGCGACCACGACGTGCAGCCCGCGCCGGGCATTCCGCAGCACGTAGGCCAGCTCTTCCAGCGGCGCGGCCGCGGTCAGCAGGTGCAGGTCGTCGAGCACCAGCACCACGGGCGGGTCCTGGGCCGCCAGGACCGATGCGAGGCGGAGCAGGAATCCGTGCTCGACCGCGGCCGCCTGGCCCGGGGCCGGGGAGACCCGCGGCACGTCCACGCCGGCCTGCCTCAGCGCGGCCACCACGTAGGACCAGAAGACCCGCGGCTGGTTGTCGAAGCTGTCCAGGGTGACCCACGCGACGGTGCAGGCGAAGCCAGGATCATCCGCCCACATCGCGGTGGCCATGGTCTTGCCGGCCCCGGGCGGCCCGACGACGGTGGTGAGCGGCCCGCGCGCACCGCGGGCGATCAGGTCGGTGATCCGCGGCCGGGCCACCGCCCAGCGCGGGGCGCCGGGCACGGTCACCTTGGACATCAGGACTGGATCATCGGTACCGGGCCCCCGGGAGCGGGTTGATCCTCGTCCACGTGGACTGGTCAACGCCCCTCTCCTTTCCGTCTGCCTCATCCCTGCCTCATCCCTGTCTTTCGCGGGTGAGGGTGACTTGTCATCACCCTTGAGGGAATCCTCCGCCCGGCGGCTGAAATCACCCGTGATGAATGGGCCGCGGGTGAGCCGGACACGGCACCGTGGGGGGAAGCACACGTGCTTCGTCTGGGGGCTGCCGTGCCATCGTCGTACTACGAGATCCGGGTCATCGGCGTCCTGCCTCCCGAGGCGCTGCTGGACTTCGAGCGGCTGACCGCGTCCGTGGAGCCGGTCGAGAGCGTGGTGCACGGCCCGATCCGGGATCAGGCTGCCCTGCAGGGCCTCCTGATGCGGCTGGAGACCCTCGGCATCGAGGTGGTGGAGATCCGCAGGCTGCATGAGCAGCAGCCGCAGGCCAGCGAGGCCGCCGCCCCGGCGGACCGCTCCGGGGACCCGGCGGCGCCGTGAGCGGGCGCAACCGGTAAGGACTGGCGCCCGGCGGGAGCGGCGCGCGCCGGGGCCTGGCATGCGTCCGGCCCCAGGCGCCGGGTGGCGGCGTTCCTGGGGCCGGAAACGGCATCGGCCGGGTGATCCCGCCTGCGGCGGCGTGCGCGGCCTGGGCCAGGCGTCAGGCCTTGGCCTGCATGCTCTCCCGGGCCGGGTTAGCCTGCTCCGCGGCCTTGGGGTCCTTCTCGCCCGCCTTGGCGCGGACGCCCGCCTCGATCTTGCCGCCGAGGTCCTTGTCCACGTTGCTCCAGTACTCGAAGGCGCGCTGCAGGACCGGCTCGGTCACCCCGTTGAGCAGGTGGCCGACGACGTTGTTGACCAGCCGCTCACGGGCCGCGTCGTCCAGCACCTCACGGACCAGCGTGCCGGCCTGGCCCCAGTCGTCGTCCTCCTCGTGCAGGGTGTACGCCGACCGCACCATGTCGCCGTCGGCATACCAGCCGACCGGCTGGTAGCTGCTCGCTGTCGGCCCGCGGGCCGCCCTTGGAGTTCGGCGCGTACACCGGGTCGTGGACGTTGACGACGCGCATCGCCCCGTCCTTGCTGTAGCTGTGCACCGGCACCTGGGGCGCGTTCACCGGGATCTGCTTGTAGTTCACGCCCGAGCCGGGCGCGGTGCGCGTCGGAGTAGGAGAACCCGCGGGCCAGCAGCATCTTGTCCGGGCTCAGCGTGATGCCGGGCACCAGGTTGTTCGGCTCGAAGGCCGCCTGCTCGATCTCGGTGTGGTAGTCGGTCGGGTTCCGGTCCAGGGTCAGCCGGCCGACCTCGATCAGCGGGTAGTCGCTGTGCGGCCACACCTTGGTCAGGTCGAACGGGTTGAACCGGTAGGCCCGGGCCTCCTCGAACGGCATGATCTGCATCCTCAGCGTCCAGCTCGGGTAGTCCCCGCGCTCGATCGCGTCGTACAGGTCACGCTGGTGGTAGTCGGTGTCGGCCGAGGCCATCTGGTCACCCTCGTCCTGGGTGAAGAACTCGATGCCCTGGTCGGTCTTGAAGTGGTACTTCACCCAGAACTTCGCGCCCGCCGCGTTGACCCACATGTACGTGTGCGAGCTGTAGCCGTTCATGTGCCGCCAGGACCGCGGGATCCCGCGGTCGCCCATCAGCCAGGTGACCTGGTGCGCCGACTCCGGTGACAGGGTCCAGAAGTCCCACTGCATGTCGTGGTCGCGCAGGTTGTTGTCCGCGCGGCGCTTCTGCGAGCGGATGAAGTGCTGGAACTTCAGCGGGTCGCGCAGGAAGAACACCGGGGTGTTGTTCCCGACCATGTCGTAGTTGCCCTCGGAGGTGTAGAACTTCAGCGAGAAGCCGCGCGGGTCACGCCAGGTGTCGGGGCTGCCCCGCTCCCCCGCGACGGTGGAGAACCGGATCAGCGTGTCCGTCCGGGTGCCGGGCTGGAACACCGCGGCCTTGGTGTACGCGCTGACGTCCTGGGTCACCTCGAAGTGGCCGAACGCGCCGCCGCCCTTGGCGTGCGGCTGCCGCTCCGGGATCCGCTCGCGGTTGAAGTTCGCCATCTGCTCGATCAGGTAGTGATCCTGGAGCAGGATGGGGCCATCCGGGCCCACGGTCAGCGAATGCTCGTCGCTCTCGACCGGGGCGCCGGCGTCGGTGGTCGTTGGTACGAACCGGTGTGTCCGTCACTGCCATACCTCCCTCGTCATGCTGCGCTCCGCCCCCGGGGCTCTCAGCTGCCCGGGCCCCCGGAGCTCTCAGCTGCCTCAGGCAGGCGGGACACATGCCCCAGAAGACCACCTCGGCCTCCGCCACCGTAAAGCCCATGTCCTCGGCCGGGGTCAGGCACGGCTCGGGCTCCGAGCCCGGCAGCAGGCCCGCGTCGGCACAGGCCGATGGCAGGTCGTAGACGGCCTGGGTGCCTGTCCGATCCGCACCACGCCGGTACTCCCCGCACCCGCGGCGGGCAAACACCAATCGGGCCCAACCGAACGGGCTCCAGCGCCGTCTCAGAGGGCGCATGGGCCTTGCGGGGGCACGCCCTGTGCGCCGACGATCGCTCCGCCGGATGAAGGTGTGGTAAATCTGTGCAATCCCTAGCCGTGGACGCGCCCGGGGCCACTACCGCGGGCGACGCCCTGACCCTGGCCGGTCCGTGGAGCATGCCGGCGGGAACCGCCAGCCGAGGGGGTTCCGTGGACAGGCTGCGCACCAGCGACCGTGCCGCGGCCGAGGAACTGTTCAGCGCCTGCTACCCGCGCCTCGCGGGCTGGGTCCGGCGGCTGGTGGACGACGACGACACGGCGCACGAGATCGCCGCCGAGGCGTTCACCCGGCTGCTGGGCCGGTGGTCCAGCCTGGACAACCCGCAGAGCTACCTGTACATGATCGCCACTAACCTGGTCCGGGACCACTGGCGCAAGGCCGGCCGCGAGCGGCGGGCGCTGCGGGCCGTCAGCGCCGGGGCCCCGGCGGACCAGGTGTACCAGCCGGCCCAGGACGTGCATGTGCGAGAGTTGCTGCAGGCCCTCCCCGACCGGCTGCGCAGCCCCTTCCTGCTGCATTACTACGCGGGCTTCCCGGTCCGGGACGTGGCCGTGCTGCTCGGCCGCCCGGAGGGAACCATCAAGGCTGACCTGTACCACGCGCGGGCGCGGCTGCGCGCCGCGCTCGGGGACACCGATGGCTGATCCGCGCGACGACCTGGACGCCTGGATGAATGCCCAGGTGCAGCCGCTGCCGCCGCCACCGGGGACCTTCGAGCTGATCAGGAAGCGGGCCCGGCGGCGGAAGATGACCCGGGCCGCCGTGGCGGCCGCCGGGGCCGCGGCCGTGATCGCGGTCATCGCCATCGTCCCCCGGCTGGTCATCACCCAGCTGCAGCTCGGCCCGAGCTCCAGGCCGCGGGGCGGCCGCCGGCCAGACGTCGTCGGCGGGGCCGGCCCGCGCGCACGCCAGCACCGCGCCGGCCACGCCCTCGGCGGGCGGCTCCGGCTCCCCGCCCGCCACTGCCCTCCCGCCCGCGCCGCCGAACTTCGCGGCCACCTCGGTCACCTTCGTCGGCACCGAGACCGGCTACGTGCTCGGCCAGGCGGGCACGCCCGGCCAGTGCGAGCCGGCCGAACCCGGACATCTGCACGTCCCTGGCGGGCACCGGCGACGGCGGCCGCAGCTGGCACGGGGTCAGCGCGCCGGTCACCGGCGCTCCCGACGGATCGGCCGGGGTCAGCCAGCTCCGGTTCTACGACACCACCGACGGATGGGCGTTCGGGCCGGGCCTGTGGGCGACCCACGACGGCGGCCAGACCTGGAGCCAGGTCAGCACGGGCGGGCTGCGGGTGCTGGCGCTGGAGACGGCCGGCCAGCGGGTGTTCGCGGTCTGGGCGCGGTGCACCGGGACGGGCAGCGCGTGGGCCGCGGGCTGCACGTCGGCCGGCCTGTACTCGGCCGCCCCGGGCAGCGACCAGTGGTCGCCGGTCCCCGGCGCGGGCACCATCTCCGGCCCCGGCGGCACGGCCAGCGCGGCCCTGGTGCTCACCGGCAGCCGCGGCTACCTGCTCGCCCCGGACGGGCTGCTGTACCGCGGGCCGGTGGGCAGCGCGGGTGCCTGGCAGCAGGTGACCAGCAGCACGGGCAGCGGCACGGGGAGCTCCCCGAGCGCCACCGCCAGCCCCGGCGCCACCGGAGGCGCGGCGCCCTGCGCGCCGGGCAGCGCCCAGGCCGACGGCCAGCCGTCCGCGGCGCTGCTGGCCGCCACCACCGCGGACGGCCTGGTGCTGGTCTGCCCGGGGACCGCCAGCGGGGGCAGCCAGCCCAAGGCCGTGTACACCTCGGCGGACGGCGGCCAGACCTGGCGGCAGGCGGGAACCGCCCCGGCCGCCGGCACCGCCACGTCGGTGGCCGGCACCACCGCGGGCACGATCGTGCTGGCCACCACGGACGGCATCGAGGTGTCCCAGGACGGCGGCGCCACCTGGACCGCCGCGCACGGCCCGCTGCCGGCCAGCGGGCTGCGCTACGTGGGCATGACCACCCCGGACCAGGGGGTCGCGGTGCCGGCCGACGCGGGCCTGCACGCGGTGTGGTTCACCCGCGACGGCGGGATGACCTGGCAGGAATCCGCCATTCCCTGACGGTGCTAGCCCGGGGGACGACCCCCGGAACCCCCGCGCAACCGCCGCTCGGCGGAACACGCCTCCGGCGCGCCCCGCCTCCCCGCAGATAACCTGGCTTGCCCGGGAGGACCCCCGGAACCCCCGCGATATCACCCCGCGGCAACGACCCCCGGACACCCGGCTACGCGCCGAGGATGGCGCCGGGGGCCGGTGCGGGGTGAAAGTCCCCCGCCCCCACCCGGAGCCCGCGGAGCAGGCCGAACAGCTGTTCCCGCTGCGCCGGGCCGAAGCTGCCCAGGCCGAACTCGGCGCCCATCAGGTCCTCGGTGGCCCGCTGCACCAGTTCCCGGCCCTGCGGGGTGATCTCGGCCAGCTTGCCGCGGCCATCGGACGGGTTCGGGCGGCGGACGACCAGTCCCTGGTCTTCCAGCCGGTCGATGATGTTGGTGGCGCTGGTCGGGTGGACCATGAGCCGCTCGCCGATGACCCGCATCGGCAGCGCACCCCGGCGGCTGAACGTCAGCAGCACCAGTGCCTCGTACCGGGCGAAGCTGAGCCCGTGCGGCCGGAGCACGCCGTCCAGCTCGGCCAGCAGGATCTGCTGGGCGCGCATGATGGAGGTCACCGCGGCCATGGCGTCCGACCGGCCGAAGCGCTCTTCCCAGGTCTGGGCGGCCCGCGCGATCGGGTCGAAGGGCAGTCCCAGCGGCTTTGGCACAGGCACACGCTACCCGCGCCCGGCCGCTCCGCGCGGGCCCCAGGCGGCCACCCGGCGCGACCGTCCGGTAACCCAAGCAATTACCTAGCGTGACAGTTCCGTATCCAGGAGTTATATTGCCTGCTGGGAGGCGCTCCCAAGGAGCAACGGGGGTGGGCGTGCGTTCCAGCTACGGCACGACGGGGATGGCTCCCGTGCTCGCCGCCGGGGTTGGCGTCCGGCATGGCTGGACCTGGGTGCTGAGGGCGGCGAGCTTCCGGCTGGATCCGCAGGTGGCCGGCCGTCCCGCCATCGGCATCGCGGTGGCCAGGGAGACCGCCCGGTCCGCCGTGGCCGACCTGCTCGGCGGCCTGGCCCGGCCCGCCTACGGCGAGCTGCGGGTGCTCGGCCAGGACCTGACCACGCCCCAGGGCCGGGCGGCGGTGCGGCGGTACGTGGGCATCGCCCGCTCCCCGGCCCGGCCGCAGCCGGTGCGCCGGGTGCGCAGCCTGGTCGGCCAGGCGGCCCGGATGGCCAACCTGCCCGGGCACGACCGTGAGGTGCTGGCGGCCGCGATCCTGGACCGGCTGGCCCTGACCCCCTGGGCCGACGTGCCGGTCCGGGCCGCGCCGGCGGTGATCGCGCGCCGGGCCCGGCTGGCCGCGGCCGCGGTCCACGAGCCGGAACTGCTGCTGGTCGACGGGCTGCTGGACGGGCTGGACGCGCGCGACGCAGCCAGCATCGCCGACGGCATCCGCGACCTCGGCCGGGACACCGCCATCATCGCGATCGGCCGGGACCCGGCCGTGCTCGCCCTGGCCTGCGACGAGGTGCTGACCTTGTCCGACGGCATCATCGTCCGCGATTTAACCCGCGCGCGGGCCGGGCCGCGGCGGCGGCCCGTGGCCGCCGGAAGCCGGCTCGCGGCCGGACGCGGCATTCCGGGCTAGCTCGCTGGCGAGGCGGGGCGCGGCGAAGCCGTGTCCCGCCGAGGCGGCGATGCGCGGGGGGTTCTGGGGGGTGCCCCCGGGCTAGCTGCCATAGGCTTCACAAGGTGAACTGGAACCTGCTGACATGCGCGGTGCGGCCGCATGTCCGTTACGCCCCGGCTGAGCCGGAGGTGCGCCGGCGGCTGCGGGCCGACACGGCGGCAGGCGAGGCGTGGCAGTGCCTGCGCTGTGCCACGTTCGTGCCGGGGCCGCCGGACCTCACCGGCCCGGCCGCCCGCGCGCCCCGGGTCCGGCGTGACGACGAGATCCGCAGCGCGCTCATCCTGCGGCTGTTCGCCATCGAGCGGTTCGTGCGGGCGATCATCTTCGGGTTCATCGCCTATGGCGTATGGCGGTTCAAGTACGCACGGGTGTCCGTGGAGCACGCCTTCAACCGGGAGTACCCGGAGGTCCGGGCGCTGCTGCACGAGCTCGGCTACAACATCAACTCCTCCGGCGGCCTGGTCGGCCTGATCCGGCACACGTTCGACCTGAACCAGCGCACGCTGACCTGGCTGGCGCTCGGTGCCGCCGCGTACGCCGTGCTCGAGATCCTCGAGGGCACCGGGCTGTGGCTGCTCAAGCGGTGGGGCGAGTACTTCGCCATGGTGGCCACCTCGGCCTTGATCCCGTATGAGATCTACGAGCTGGCCGCCAAGGTCACTCCCCTGCGGCTGGTCGCCTTCCTGATCAACGTGGCGCTGGTGGTCTACCTGGTGCTGACCAAGCGGCTGTTCGGGGTGCGCGGGGGCAAGGCCGCCTACGAGGCCCGGCTGCGCAGCGAGTCCGTGATGCAGGCCGCCATCGACGCGGCCGCCCAGCCCGCGCCGGTACCCGGAGACGACGGCCAGCCCGGCCACCCCGGCCAGCCCGGCGACGGCACCCAGCAGCAAGCCAGCCGCCAGCCGCAGGCCGGCGGCCAGGCCAGCGTCCCGGGCGGAGCATCCGCCCCGGGCGGGCCTGACCCGCAACTGCGGGCTAGGCCCCGGCCATGAGCTCGTCGGCCGCGGCGTAGGGATCCAGCTCGCCGGCGGCGACCCGGCCGGCCAGGCCGTCGATCCGCTCGTCCCCGGGCAGGCCGCCCATCCGCGCCCGCAGCCCGGCCAGCGCGATGGCCGAGATCTCCTCCCGGGCCCGGGCCCGGCGCCTGCGCTCGCCCTCGCCCGAGCTACCCAGCCAGGCCGCGTGCTCGTCCAGCCTGGCCACCAGGTCGTCGATGCCCTCGCGGGCGCTGGCCGTGGTCGAGACGATCGGGGGCTTCCAGTCGCCCTCGCCGCGCCGGGCCATGGCGATCATGCCGCGCAGGTCCCGCACCGCCTCCTGAGCGCCCGGCTTATCGCTCTTGTTGACCACGAACACGTCGCCGATCTCCAGGATGCCCGCCTTGGCCGCCTGGATCGCGTCGCCCAGGCCCGGGGCCACGATGACCATGGTGGAGTCGGCCAGGCCCGCGATCTCCACCTCGGCCTGGCCCACCCCGACCGTCTCGATCAGGACCACGTCGAAACCGGCCGCGTCGAGCACCCGCACCGCCTGCGGGGTGGCCCCGGAGAGCCCGCCCAGGTGACCGCGGCTGGCCATGGACCGGATGAACACCCCGGCGTCCGTGGCGTGCTGCTGCATCCGCACCCGGTCCCCGAGCAGCGCACCCCCCGTGAACGGCGACGTGGGGTCGATGGCCAGCACCCCGACCCGCAGCCCCTGCCCGCGGTACGCGGCCACCAGCGCGCCGGTGACCGTGGACTTGCCCACGCCCGGGGAGCCGGTGAGCCCCAGCACCCGGGCCTGCCCGGTCAGCGGGGCCAGTGCCTTCATCACCGCGCGCAGCTGGGGCGCGCCGTTCTCCACCAGCGACAGGAGCCGCCCCAGGGCCCGCGCGTCACCGTCGCGGGCCCGCTGGACGGCCTCGGCCGGGTCGCCGCCGCCCGCCTGGCCGGTGCCCCGAGCCTGGCCAGGGTCAGCGACCGGGAGAGGCAGCTCAGCCACGAGCGGCCGCGGCGGGCACCTCGAGCAGGAGGGCGCTGCCCTGGCCGCCACCGCCGCACAGCGCGGCCGCGCCCAGCCCGCCGCCGCGCCGGCCCAGCTCGTGCACCAGGTGCAGGGCGATCCGGGCGCCGGATGCCCCGATCGGGTGGCCCAGGGCGATGGCCCCGCCGTTCACGTTGACCATCTCGTCCCCGACGCCGAGGTCCCGCATGGACTGGATGGCGACCGCCGCGAAAGCCTCGTTGATCTCGATCAGGTCCAGATCGGGCACGCCCAGCCCGGCCTTGCCGAGCGCGTGCCGGATCGCGGCCGACGGCTGGGACTGCAGCGAGGTGTCCGGCCCGGCCACCACACCGTGCGCGCCCACCCTGGCCAGCACCGGCGCACCGTGCTCCGCTGCGGCCTCGGCCGACATCACGACCACGGCGCAGGCGCCGTCGGAAATCTGCGACGACGACGCGGCCGTGATCGTCCCGTCCGGGGCGAAGGCCGGGCGCAGCGCGCCCAGTGCTTCCGCCGTGGTCTCCGGGCGGACCCCCTCGTCGGTGTCGAACACGCACCGGGTCGCCGCGGCGCTGCGGGACCGGGACTCCGACGATCTCGCCGGCCAGCAGGCCATCCTTGATCGCGGCCGCGGTCCGCTGGTGCGAGCGCGCCGAGAACTCATCCTGCTCGGCACGGCTGATGCCGAGCCGGGCATTGTGCCGGTCGGTCAGCTCGCCCATCGGCGAGTGGTCGAACGCGTCGGTCAGCCCGTCCCGGGCCATCGCGTCCAGCAGCTCGATGGAGCCGTACTTGTGCCCGGCCCGCGCGCCCGGCAGCAGGTGCGGGGCGCCGGTCATCGACTCCATCCCCCCGGCCACCACGACATCGAACTCGCCGGCCCGGATCAGCTGCGCGGCCAGCGCGATGGCGTCCAGCCCGGACAGGCACACCTTGTTGACCGTCATGGACGGCACCGTCATCGGGATGCCCGCCGCCACCGCGGCCTGCCGGGCCGGGTTCTGGCCCGCCCCGGCCTGGAGCACCTGCCCCATGATCACGTAGTCGGCCTGGTCACCGGTGAGGCCGGCCCGCTCCAGCGCCGCCTCGATCACGACGCCGCCCAGCTGCGCCGCCGTGAAGTCCTTCAGCGAGCCGAGCAGCCGGCCCACGGCCGTCCTGGCTCCCCCGGTGATCACTGCTTCCCGCATGCTGCAACCTCCGCCGCGCTGCCCGGCACCGCGCCGGCCGCGGCGGTGCCCACCCTGGCGGTCGCGGCACCAGGGCCTCTGCCACGATACCCAGGGAAGGATCCCGCCCCAGGATGGAGGCTGCCGTGCTGCTCCGGATCGATCATGTCGGGATCGCCTGCCGCAACCTGGACGAGGCGATCGCCCGCTACGAATCCGTGTTCGGGCTGACGGTGGCGAGCCGCGAGGAAAACCTCGAGCAGGGGGTGCGCGAGGCAATGCTGCAGGTCGGGCAGGCGGCGGGTGGCCCGACCTGGGTGCAGCTACTCGAACCGACGGGCCCGGACACCCCGGTCGGCAAGTTCATTGCCCGCCGCGGCGAGGGGATCCATCACGTGGGCTATGCCGTGGCCGATATCACGGCCGCGCTCGCCTCGATCGGGGCGACGGAGATCCGCCCGCTCGACCAGCGGCCCCGGCACGGGTCCATGGGCGCGTCGATCGCGTTCCTGCACCCGGCGGACCTGGGTGGCGTGCTGACCGAACTGGTGGAGCCGGCCATCGGCTGACTCCCCGCTGAATGGACTGGTGCCACTATGGGGGCGCCCCCGTCCGGGAATGTACCGGTATGTAACACTATGAAGAGAGCAGGGCGTTCCGCCGGTAGCGCCCTGGCCGGGCCACCCCCCGCCAATAGGGCCGAAATGCACGGATCCATGGCAAGAGGAAACGAGAAGCCGCCGCTAATGCCTGCTCGTTAGGAGTACGCTGCGAGGCACCGGGCTAGCGGCACACCCTCCGCACCTGCCAGGTTTCGGGGCGGCCTGTGACGGCACCCTGGCCTGAGGGGCGTGGACCGCGATGCCCTGCCCGCCCCGCATGTCCCCCTCGTCTACCCAGGATCAAGCCACATGCAGCCTGAAATCGACGCCCAGCTCAGCAACTTCTTTGAGGAAACCACCCCCCGTGAGTTCGCGCGGGTGATGCGCGGCTACGACCCGCATCAGGTTGACGAATACTTCAAGCAACTCGACGGCGAGGTGCGCCAGCACCGGGAGCAGGTTCAGGCGCTGCAGCAGGAGCTGTCAGATGCGCACCGGCAGATCCGGGAGCAGGAGCGCCCCACCTACGCCGGCCTGGGCTCACGCATCGAGCAGCTGCTCCGGCTGGCTGAGGAGCAGGCCACCGAGATCGCCCAGGAGGCCCGGTCCGCGGCGAACGAGCTGAACGCGGCGGCCAAGGTCGACGCGGCCGAGGTGCGCGCGGCGGCCGAGAACGAGGCGGCTGAGCTGCGGGCCAACGCCAAGCGGGAGACCGACGAGCAGCGCGCGTCGGCGGAGCGGGACGCGGACGCGATCCGGACCAGCGCGCGGCGCGAGGCGGACGAGCTGACCTCCACCACCGAGCGCGAGGTCGCCAAGCTGCGGGCGACGGCGGACCATGAGGTGGCGGAGAAGCGGGCCGCGATCGAGCGGGACATCGCCAAGCTGCGCACCACCACCGAGCGCGAGGTGGCCCAGCTCAAGGCGTCCGCCAAGCGGGAGCGGGACGAGATCCTCACCACCTCCAAGCGGCAGGCGGACGAGATGCGCAGCCAGGCGCAGCGCATCCTGGAGGAGAGCGAGGCGCAGCGCGCCCAGGCCGAGGCAGAGTTCGAGATCCAGCTGGCGTCCCGCCGCGAGGAGGCCGAGCGGCAGGAGGCCGAGCGGCTCGCTGCCGCGCAGTCGGCCACCCAGAAGCTGGTCAGCGAGGCGGAGCAGCGCGCGGCCACAGCCGAGCAGCGGGCCGCGAAGGCGAGCGCGCAGGCCGAGCAGACCCGCCGCGAGGCGGACCAGCACTCACGCCAGCTGGTCACCAACGCCAAGAAGAACGCCGACCAGATCGTGGCCCAGGCCAAGTCCCAGGCCGAGCAGTTGCTGGCCGACACCAAGTCGGAGATCGAGCGGCACCGCGCCCACGCGCAGCGCGAGGTGGACGAGCTCACCAAGCAGAAGGAGAGCATCTCCAGCCACCTGGCGCAGATCAGCCAGCTGCTCGGCACCCAGATGCCGGGCCTGGCCGACGCGCTCAAGCCACGGCCGGCGGTCGGGGTCACCCCCGCCCCCAAGGCCGTCGGCGCCGCACCGGCCGCCCCGGCCCCGGCCGCCCCGGCGGCAACGCCGCGGGCCAGCGCCGCCCCGGCGGCCACCCAGGCGGCACCCCGGCCGGCCCAGCCGACCCAGGCCCAGCCGACCCAGGCCCAGCCAGCCCAGGCCCAGCCAGCTCCGGCGCAGCCCGCGCAGGCCCCGGCGGCCAAGCAGCCCGTCTCGGCCAAGGCCAAGGCGAACGACGAAGAGTGGTGGACCAAGTAACCAGCCCGGCAGGAACGGGGGCCGGCGCCGAGGCGCCGGCCCCCGTTTCGTTGTGGCCGGGTGAGGACGCGGGTGGCGCCGCCGCGTGCCGGGCCGGTCAGCTCATCGCGGTCTGGCCCCCATCGAGGATCAGCACCTGGCCGGTCATGTAGGACGAGGCCTCGCTGGCCAGGAAGATCGCCCCGCCCGCCATCTCATCCGGCCGGGCCCACCGCCGCATCGGCACCGTGGCCACGGTCGCCGGCCCGGCGGTCTCGTCCTCCCAGAGGTTCCGGTTCAGGTCGGTCGCGGTCCACCCCGGGCACAGCGCGTTGACCCGCACCCCCTGAGCGCCCCACTCCACCGCCAGCGACTTGGTCAGCGAGATGAGCCCGGCCTTGGCCGCGCCGTAGGGAGACAGGAACGGCGCGGCGGCCACCCCGGCCACCGACGCGACGTTGATCACCGACCCGGTGCCCCGCTCCACCAGGTGCGGGCCGACCGCATGGCAGACGTACATGGCCGAATCCAGGTTGAGCCGGATCAGCTTGTCCCAGCCGGTCAGCCGCAGGTCCAGGAAGGGCACCATGAAACTGGACCCGCCCGCGTTGTTCACCACGATGTCCACGGCGCCGAGCTGGTCGATAGCGGTACCGACCGCGGCGGCCACCGATTCCTGCTCGGTGACGTCCGCCGGGATGATGACCGCCTTCCGGCCCAGCGCGCTGATCTGCTCCGCCGTGTCCGCCAGCCCGTCCTCGCTGCGCGCCACCAGGGCCAGGTCGGCACCGGCGCCGGCCAGCGCGACCGCGATCACCTGCCCGATCCCGCGCGAGGCGCCGGTGACGAAGGCCTTCTTGCCAGTCAGGTCGAAGAGCGGCACGCTCAGTCCTTCCATTCGGTGGGCAGCGGGGCGGCGGCCGGGTTGACCCGGCGCACGATCTGGTCCAGCACGATACGCACGTACGGCTCACCGACCCACAGGTGCTTGGCCCGGTCCACCGCGACCACCTCGGCCTGCGGTACCCGGGCGAACCGGCGGCGGGCTTCCTCCGGGCGCAGGTAGTCGTCCAGCTCGGGAACCAGCACCAGCAGCGGCTTGCCGGAGGCGGCCCAGGCGTCCAGGTCCGCGTCACCGGCCCGGTGCAGCGCGGGCGAGAGCAGGATCGCGCCCTCCACGGCGGGATCGTTGCCCCACATCAGCGCCAGCTCGGTGCCGAACGACCAGCCGACCAGCCACCGCCGGGGCAGCCCGGCGGCCACGCACCAGGCGATGGCGGCCGCCACGTCGTGCCGTTCAGCCTGGCCATCCCCGAACTCACCGTCACTGCGGCCGTGGTCGGAGGCGGTGCCCCGGGTGTTGAAGCGCAGCACGGCCAGGTCGGCCAGGGCGGGCAGCCGGTAGGACGCCTTGCGCAGGATGTGGCTGTCCATCATCCCGCCGTGGGTGGGCAGCGGATGCAGGCACACCAGCGTGGCGACCGGGTCCCGGCCGGCCGGCCGGGCCAGCTCGCCGACCAGGTCCAGCCCGTCCGCGGTGTGCAGGGATACCGGCTCCCGGCGGGCCGGCAGCACCGTGCTCGCCCTGATCTCACTCATCGCAGTCCTTCACGTCCTTACCTGCCCACCCGGCGGCCCGGGCTGCCGCTGCATCCGCCGCTGCCAGCATGGCCGGTGCCAGTGGCGGCGCTCGCTGGGCCCGGGGATCAGGCTAGGCCAGGCGACGAGGTGCGCCACGCCGGGCGGGATTTCCTGGTCACATCCGGGGCAACGATAGCTTTTCACCGCCGCCGCGCCGGGCACCATCCGGACCACCCAGTCCCCGTCCGGCCAGGACTCGTGGTGTTCCGGCCCGACCGGCGCGTCCGGGCCGCCGTCCGGGCCGCCGTCCGGGCCGCCGCGGGACGGGCCGCCGCCGCGCCGCCCCGGCCGCGCCGGCGCGGCGCCTCGTCCGGCAGGCGGCGGGCCCGGCGCGGGCTCATGGCCGGACCTTTCCCATGGCGGCGACCCTACCGCCGGGATCCGGATCGTCCGGCGGGAGGCTGCTACCCGAGGAGCCCGAGCGGGCTGGGCGCGGCGAACTGGACGCGCAGGACCGTTTTCCCGCCGGGGAACCGCACGGTGTCGACCTGGGCCGGCCGGTACCGCGGGTCCCGCGCGGCCCCGCCGAGCTCAGCCAGGATGGAGCGCTGGGCGGCGCCGCTGGTGACGACCAGGTCCGCCGACCTCAGCGGGGCGGCCGCCGGGCCCACTCCGGGGCTGAGCATCCCCGAGCGCGCTCACCCGGACCGGCTGCTTGGCCTCGATGTCCGCGATGACGACGATCAGCCGCGCATCGACCTGCCCGGCAGCGAGTTCCTCTTCTCCACGGCCGACAGCTGGGCGCCCGCCTGGCCCGCGAGCTCGGCGCCGGCCTGCCGCCGGGCGGTCAGGTCGCTGCCCAGGGCAGACCGGTACCCGGCGGCCCCGTGGGGGGCCACGGCCCGGACCGCGATCTGCCGGTCGCCGGAACCGAACCTGGCGATGACCGCGGGCGCGTCCACCGATGCCAGCCGGGCCCCGAGCTCGGCCTGGAGCACGGGCGTGGCCACGATGACCGCGCAGCCGGACACGTCATGCGAACCCGGCCAGAGCACGCGCAGCCGCGCACTGGCCATTCCGTCCGTCTGGAGCACCCGGCACATCACCGGGTCGCAGGCGACAGTGTCGCCGGTGGCGACCTGGCTGGCCACCCAGGTCCCGGCGCCATTCCGGATTCCCGGCGGCAGATTGGCGGACGAAATCAGCCGCTCATGCCCGGCAGGCCCGCGGTGATGAAGGGCCGCGAAAGCGCCCGCGGCTACGGCCAGGGCCAGGACCACGACGAGGCCGGCCATCCGGTAAACCCGGTGCGGCCGCCTTTTCCTGTCGTTCGCTCCCGGGGTTCTCCCGGGCACCGCAGGCCGGGCTGCCCGCGGAACCCGGGCCCAGTTCCGGCGCGGCCGGGCGGGCGCCGCCCGCGGCTTCGCGGCCGGCCCCGGCCCGGCCTCCCGCGGCGCCGGGGAAGCGCCTGCCTCCGGATCGCTGGATGGACTTGAGCTGCGGAGACCTCCCGGCCAGCCGCCAGCCCCGGGGCGGCGGCCTGCTGGTCAGCAGCGGCCACGGCCGGGGCGGCGGTCAGCTGGGACGGGCCACCACTCGGTCGGAGATCACGGGGATCGGCTGGGTAATGGCGTCGGCCGCGCCGGCCTGCTCGGCGACGCTCCTTAACGTGAATGGCGGTACCCGGCGGTCTGGCGGGGCACCGCCATTGTCGGCGGCCGGCCCGGAGCCAAATAGCGCCGGGGCCGGCCGTTCATTTTCGTTACCCGGCGCGGTCGGCCCGCTTAGGGCGGCCGGGTCCTCATCCTCGTCCCGCGCTCTCGATGCCGCGACCGCGGCGTGCAAGCGCGCCGCGAGTGATTCCGGCAGCACCGGGCGGGCCACCCGCGCTGGCGGCCGGGCACCATTGACCCCACGGACCCGCCGCGGCAGCCCGGAGCCCGGCGCCGCGGCCCGTTCCGGCCCTGATCCCGCATCCCCGGCCGGGGTGGCGGAGGGCGGCGGGGCGCTCCTCGGGCACGGGTGAGGGCGCGGCCAGCCCCGTTTCCGCTGGCCGCTCCCCCGTCTCCGGCGGATGCCGGGACGGCGGGACATAGCGGTTTTCGCCCATGCAGAATCCCCCTGAGGCGTGAGCGGGACGCCGTCAACTGCCGTACAGGGGAGCACACGCCAAGTTCCTTGGCAAGACTCATTACGATATGTCATGACATGCCGACGTTCTGCCATGGCGGGCCGGCACCCCGGGCGGTGCGCCCGCGCGGTGCGCGGCAGGCCGGGTTAATTCCGGCAAAACGCTTACAACTGGCGGCGCGGCCAGTACGTTCTGAATGCGGTCCCGGAGAAGGGGCCGCGTCAAGGCGCTGACGTGGCAGTACGTCGCGTGAGGTGGTGTGCGCAGACCCGGGCGGATCACTGGCCGGGCGGCCCGTCATGCCAGGAAAGCCGGTAATCAGCCCGCTCAGGCGGAAGCTCACCGGTATCTTGGCTGGCGCGGATTGCGGTACCGGGGGGAATTCATCGCTTTCGTGAACCAGTAACCGCGAGAAGCTGGCTGCGGGGGGCAGCCGAGGCACCCCTGCGCCATCCCAGCGTGTAGGCAGGTGCGAGCTTTGGATCACGGCCCGGGGACGCCGTCGGGGATCTTCCAGCCAGCGGCGCTGGAGGAGCCCGGTCCCGGCACGGCCGCCTTCGCCTCACTCGGGCCCGCCGTCACGGCTCCGCCGCCGGCCCAGCCGGCAGCCTGGGATCGCGGCCAGCGAGCGCGCCACGCTGCCTACCGCATCCCGGCCACGGCCCCGTGGCCTGCCCTTCCCGCCGTGGCCGCTGATGGTCGTGCTGGCCGTCCAGGCCGCTCTTTCGCTGCGGCTCACCTGGTCCAACACGGCCTTCCAGGACGAGGCGCTGTACCTGCGGGCCGGGCACCTGGAATGGGCCCGCTGGCTCCACCACACGCCCATCCCCAGCTTTCCCGCGTACTTTTCCGGGGCCCCGGTCATCTACCCGCCCCTCGGTGCCCTGGCCGACAGCCTCGGCGGCCTGGCCGCCGCGCGCCTGCTGTCGCTGTGCTTCATGCTCGGGGTCAGCACCCTGCTGTGGTGCACGGCCGGCCGGCTCTACGGCCAGCGCGCCGCGCTGCTGGCCACCGGGCTGTTCGCGACGCTGGCTGGCACGCAGTTCCTGGGTGCGTTCGCCACCTATGACTCGCTGGCCCTGCTCCTGCTCGCGCTCGCGGCCTGGCTGGGTGTCCGGTGCGCCGGCACCCCGCCCGGGACGAGGACCGGGCTGCTCATCGCGGCCGGGATCGCCCTCGCCGCGGCGGATGCCACGAAATACGCGGCTGCCCTGTATACGCCGGTCGTGGTCATCGCCGTGGCGGTCGCGGTCGGGCGGCAGCAGGGGCGGGCCACCGGGCTGGGCGCCGGGCTGATCGTGTCCGGGTCATGGCTCACGCTGGTGGCCGTGGCCCTCGCCGCGGGCGGGCGGCAGTACTGGCACGGGATCACGACCAGCACCCTGGCCCGGCCGCCGTCGGATGTCCCGGCCGCAGCCATCCTCCAGCGCGCCTACGTGTGGATGGGCCTGATCCTGGTCCTCGCCGTGCTGGGGGCGGTCCTGGCCGCCCGGGGCGAGCGCCGGGGACGGTTCCTGCCGGGCGTGCTGGCAGCCGCCGCCCTGCTCGCGCCGGGCTGGCAGGCCGTGCTCCATACGACGGTCAGCCTCCAGAAGCATGTCGTCTTCGGCGCCTGGTTCGCCGCGATAGCGGGCGGTTATGCCATGGCCCGGCTGAGCCGGGTGGATCCTGGCCGGGGCTGGGCCGTGGTCATGGCGCTGCCCATCGCCGCCTCGACCCTGTTCGGATCCATGGGACAGGCGGCCGGGCTCTACCACGTCTGGCCCGACGCGGCCGGCGCCATCCGGGCGCTCCGCGCCGCCGTCCCGTCCCACCCGGGTCACTACCTGGCCGAGGATTACGACGTTGAGGCCTACTACCTGCGCGGCGCGGTGGCCTGGCCCCGCTGGTCGGACACCTACTACTTCCGTTACCCGGGGCGCCCGGCGGGAGCCGCCTCGTACCAGGCGGCGTTCAGCCACCACTACTTCTCGCTCGTGATCCTCGACTTCGGCGAGACCACCGCCACCGACCGCGCCATCACCGCCGACATGCGCCGCGCGGGCGGCTACCGCGTCCTGGCCCGGGCTGGCCGCTTCACCATCTGGGCCGCAGGCGGACGGCCCCGGCCGCGGTCCCCGGGGGGGCACAGTGCTCACCACTGAACTCCCCGGAGCGCAGGAGCCGGGCGACTACCTGCCGCAGCCACCCAGCGGCCAGGAAAAGTACCAGTACTTCGGCCAGCCAGCGCCGCTGGGCGTTCGGATGGCTGCTCATCGCCGCGGCCGGGATCCTCTACGGGTACGTCCGCGTGGCCGAGCACGCCTGGGCCGTCGCCCCGCTCATGTGGCTGCTGCTCATGGTCATGGTGCCGCCGGTCGCCATCAACTTCTGGCTGCGGACCGGGCGGCCGAGGCTGACCCTGGCAGCGCACCAGGCCACCGTGGACGGCTACCGGGAGCAGGGCGAGACGGTGGATGTCTTCCTGCCCAGCTGCGGCGAGCCGCTGGCGCTGCTGGATAACACGTTCAGCTACGTGAGCAAGCTGAGCTGGGGCGGCACGAAGACCGTCTACGTGCTCGACGACTCGGCCCGGGAGCAGGTCCGTGACCTCGCGGGCCGGTACGACTTCCGCTACATCGTGCGCCCTGACCCGGGTGAGCTGAAGAAGGCCGGCAACCTCATCCACGCGCTGGGCATCAGCGCCGGGGACTTCATCGCCGTCATCGACGCCGACTTCGCGGTGCGGCCGGAATTCCTCTACGAGACCATGCCCTACTTCGCCGACCCGGGCGTGGGCATCGTGCAGACGGCCCAGTACTTCGACGTCAGCCCGCGGTCAGGCACGTACATCCAGCGCTATGCCGGAGCGCTGCAGGAGATCTTCTTCCGTTTCATCCAGCCGGCCCGGGATCGCTACAAGGCCGCGATCTGCGCGGGCACGAACCTTGTCTACCGCCGGGCGGCCGTGGCGGCGGCGGGCGGATTCGCCCGGGTGCCGATCGGCGAGGACGTGCACTCCGGGGTCAAACTGGCGCGGGCCGGTTATGAGCTCCGGTACCTGCCGCTGTGCCTCGCCACCGGCGTGGCGCCCGCCGACTTCGCCTCCCTGGCCAATCAGCAGACCCGCTGGTGCCGCTCGTCGATGCTGCTGATGCTGGAGCGGCATTTCCAGGAAGCACCGTTCAGCTGGAAGCAGCGCGCCGCATTCTGGGCCGCGTTCCTGTACTACATGTCCTCGGCGGCCCTGCTGCTTACCGGGCCATTCCCCACGCTCACCATGATCTGGTTCTTCCCGCACCGCGTCTACCCGCACAATTACCTGCCGATGCTGCCCGCCTTCGCCGCGACCTTCTTCGTGTTCCCGCCCTGAGCCGTGGCTGGCGGCCCACCATCTACCGGGTATGCGTGATCAATTCATGCTGCCACCTGTACGCGATCTGGTACGCGCTCCGGGGCAACGTGGCCGAGTGGGTGCCGACCGGCGCCTCCAGCCGCGCGGGGTCATGTGCCCGTCGCGGTGAACCGGATCCTGTGCACCTGGATCGTGCTCGTCCAGGGGCTGCTCTGGTCGGGCCTGGCTGCTGCGCGTGCACCAGTCCGGCTGGCATCCGTACTGGGCCACCGCCGTCCTGGGCGCGGTGCAGCTCTACATGCTGGCGCCGCTGATGACCCCGGGCAAGGGCATCTGGCGGCGCCCCCACGACGAGCCTGCGGAGGTAGCAGCATGACCCGCACCGGCCAGGTCAGGAACCGCGGCCGCGCTGAGGCACCAGGGCAGCAGGCGGCGGCGCAGCCGCGGGCGGCTCGCCGCGGCCGGCGTCGCCGTCATCGCCGCGGTGGCGGTCGCCGCGGCCGCGATCGTGCACAGCCGGTCTGGCCAGCACACCGGGCCGCTGCCGGTCCCGCTCCCCGCGGCCGCCGGTTCCTACCTGGGCGTGTACGCGCACGGCGCCCCGGCCTCGTACACCGGCGTGACAGCATTCAAGCCGCCACCGGGACCCGGCCAGACGTGGTCATGTACTACAGCGGCTGGTACGTGCCGTTCCCGGCCAGGTTCGCCACCACCGCGGCCAATAACGGCGCGGCACCCTGGTCCAGATGGACCCGGACGGGTGGACCTGGCCAGGATCGCCTCCGGGCGGTACGACGGCTACCTGAGCGCGTACGCCGAGGCCGTCCGGGCCTACCGGCACCCGGTCATCCTGAGCTTCGGCCACGAGATGAACGGCAACTGGTACCCCTGGGGCCACGGGCATACCTCCCCGGCGGACGTTCGTGGCGGCCTGGCGGCACATCGTCACCCTGTTCCGTGCTCTGGGCGCCCGGAACGTGACCTGGCTGTGGACGGTCAACATCATCAACAACACGCAAGGCGGCACGATCCCCAGCCCGGAGGCGTGGTGGCCCGGCAGTTCCTACGTGAACTGGGTCGGGATCGACGGCTACTACCTCAAGCCGTCCTGGCAGTTCGCCCCCCTGTTCGGGCCGACCATCGCCGCCGTGCGCACGCTGACCCGCGACCCGATACTCATCGCCGAGACCGGCGCGGTGCCGGCGGCAGGCCAGCCGGCCAAGATCGCCGACCTGTTCGCCGGGGTGCACGCAGTACGGGCTGCTCGGGTTCGTCTGGTTCAACGCCACGAACTCCCTGGGCCAGCCCTTCGGCCTCAGCAGCCAGGCGCGCTCGAGGCGTTCCGCAAGGGCGCCGCCCGCACCTACACCAGGCCCGGGTCATGACGGACGGGGGGCGAGTGTTACTGCCAGGGGATCAGGTGACCAGTTTCCACTGGCTCGCGGGGAACCGGACGGGGCGCCCGCCGGCCACCGGCCGCGCCGCTCCCGGGGCCGGCGGCACCGGCTGGCCCTGGCCGCTGCCGCGGCTGGGGCCGTGCCATCGCCATCGCCGCCGGGGTGTACGTCGCGGGCGGCCAGCCCGGGCCGGGCCGCGGGCCCCGGGCGCCCGGGCCCGCTGCCGACCACGCCCGGGTCCTATCTGGGGGTCTACCAGCCGGGAGTGCCGGCGTCCTACGCCCCGGTGACCTCGTTCACCGCGCTGACCGGGGTGCGGCCCGGCTCGTGGTCTATTACAGCGGATGGCTCGAGCCATTCAAGGCAGGCTTCGCCGGCGCCGTGTCCGCGCACGGCGGCGTGCCGCTGGTGCAGATCAATCCCAGTGGCATCGGCTCGCCGCGATCGCGTCGGGTCAGTTACGACGTGTACCTAGCGCCTACGCCGCGGCCGTGCGCGCTTACCGCCACCCGGTCATCCTGAGCTTCGGCCACGAGATGAACGGCTACTGGTACTCGTGGGGGTACCGGCACACGTCGCCGGCGATGTTCGTGGCCGCCTGGCGGCACATCGTCACCCTGTTCCGCGCCGCCGGGGCCCGGAACGTCACCTGGCTGTGGACGGTGAACGTCATCGACGAGACGCAGCATGGCCGGATCCCCCGCCCCGGCCCTGGTGGCCCGGCGACTCCTACGTGAACTGGGTCGGCATCGACGGCTACTACTACCGCCGGTCCTGGACCTTCGCCTCGCTGTTCGGGCCGACCATCGCCGCGGTGCGGAGCTGGACCGGGAACCGGTCCTGATCTCCGAGACCTCCGCGCTGCCCTCCGCCGGCCAGCCCGCGAAGATGGCCGAGCTGTTCGCCGGCATCCGCCTCTACGGCCTGCTGGGGATGGTCTGGTTCGACTCCGGCCACCACGGGGCCTGGCGCCTGTCCAGTCCCGCGGCCATCACCGCGTTCCGCCGGGGGGCCACGACGTTGCGCCGGGCTAAGCCATGATGGCCAGGTAGGCGCCGCGGGCAGGGCGCGCCGCCGCGGCGCCGCCAGCAGGCCCGCCCGGACGCTGGCGCGAGCCCGGCGCGGCCACCGCCGCCGGGGCCCCGGGCGGGACCGGCCCCGTCCCGGCCGCGGTACCGGAGGCCGCGGCCCGGCAAGCCGCCTCGTCCCAGGCGGCCGCGCTGGCCGCCCTGCTCAGCCTGGCGCGCGCCCCGCGACACACCGGCACCGCCCCCGGCCACGCCGGCACCGGCCCCCGCCGCCCCGGGCCGCGCCCCGGCCCGGCCACCCCGCGCACGCCTGGACCGCACCGCCCCGGGCCGCCCCGCGGCCGCCGCGGCCCGGCCGCCCCGGGCCAGGAAAGCAGGGGCCGCGGGCCGGCCAGCCACGCCCCCCTGACCTCCGGCTCACCCTGCTGATCGCGATCCTGACCGTCCAGGCGGTGCTGTCCCTGCGGCTGGTCTGGACTAACACGGCCTATATCGATGAGGCCACCTACCTGTGGGCCGGTCATCTGGAGATCGCCCACTGGCTGCACGGCGCCCCGGTGCCGCCGTTCCAGACCTGGCTGTCGGGCGCGCCCGTCATCTACCCGCCGGTCGCGGCGGTGGCGGACAGCGTGGGCGGCCTCGCCGGGGCACGGCTGCTCAGCCTGGCCCTCATGACCGGCGCGACCGTCCTGCTCTGGAATGCCACCTCCCGGCTGTTCGGCGACCGGGCGGCGTTCTTCGCCGCGGCCCTGTTCGCTGTCCTCGGCCCGACGCAGTTCCTCGGCGCGCTGGCCACCTACGACGCCATGGCGCTGTTCCTCCTGGCCGCCTCGGCCTGGTGCGTCGTGGCCGCCCGGGACCGGGACGACTCCACCCTGCTGCTGGTGGCGGGGACGGTCCCCTGGCGCTGGCCAACGCCACCAAGTACGCGACGGCGCTGTTCGATCCGGTCGTCTTCGCGCTCGCCGGGCTGGTCATCGCGCGCCGGCGCGGTACCAAGCCGGGCCTGGGCCGGGCCGGGTACCTGGCCGCCGGCGTGACCGCCCTGGTCGCGGCCCTGCTGGCGCTCGGCGGCCCGCTGTACATGGCGGGCATCATGTACACGACGCTGGGCCGGGCCGCCGGTGGCAACCCGCCGGTGCTAGTGCTGGACGACGCGTGGAAGTGGGCGGGCGCGCTCTGGGTCGTGGCCTGGCTCGGGGTGATCATCTGCCTGCTCCGCGGCCCGAGGGGCCAGGCGCCGCTGCTGGCCCTGCTGGCCACGGCCGGCCTGCTCGCACCGCTGGAGCAAGCGCGCATCCACACGATCACCTCCCTCCATAAGCACGTCGATTTCGGCGCCTGGCTCGCCGCCCCGGCGGCCGGCTACGCGCTGGCCCGGCTGTCCCGGATCAGCAGGCGGAGGGCGCTGAGCGTCCCGGCCGCCGGGCTGATCGCGGCGGCGGCCGTCGTGCCCGTGGCCAGCCTCGGGGCGGCGCAGGCCCGGGCCCTGTTCCAGGGCTGGCCGGCCTCCGCCCCGGTCATCGCCAGGCTCCGTGCCCTGACCCGGTCGTACCCCGGGAACTACCTGGCCGAGGACTACGACATCCCGGCCTATTACCTGCAGGCCAGCGTCCCCGAACAGCGATGGTCCAACACCTGGTACTTCTCCTACGCCCCGCCCGGCCGCCGCCACGCCCTGACCGGGGCGGCCGCTTACCGGGCGGCCATCGCGCGGCATTACTTCTCGCTCGTCGTCCTGGACTTCGGGGCGACGCCCACCCTGGATAGCCGATCAGCGCCGACATGGAGCAGGCCGGCGGATATCACATCGCGGCCGTGGTCCATTCCTCGTCCCAGCCTACACGATCTGGGCCTACGGGCCGCCTGACGAGCCAGGGGGCCCGCATGGCCACCGCTGAGCGCACGCTGCCGAGCCGGGGCCCCGGCCGGCACCGCAGGCACGGGGTGGTGCTGCCGGCCGCGCCATCCGATCAGGAGAAGACGGGGTACGCCGACCGGAACCTGGCCCTCATCGTCATCCCGTCGCTGGCCAGTTTCGCCGCGCTGCTGATCAGCCAGAGCCGGTTCGTGTTCCTCAGCCCGGTCTTCACCTGGTCGTTCCTGCCGCTTCGTCGCCTTCACCATCGCGTACTTCATCATCTCGCTGGGCGTCAACGTGGGGACACCGCGGCTTCGACCTGGCCGCTCACGACCGGCAGGCCGCTTCCTGGCGGCCGGGCCAGTACCCGTCCCTGGACATCTTCCTGCCGGTCTGCGGCGAGCCGCTGACGGTGCTGCACAACACCTGGGTGCACGTTTTCGAGCTGGTCCGGGCCTACCCGGGGACGGCCATCGCCTACGTGCTGGACGACAGCGCCGACGGCGACCTGCAGGCCATGGCCGCCGACTTCGGCTTCACCTACCTGGTGCGCCCGGACCGGGGCTGGATGAAGAAGGCCGGCAACCTGCGGTTCGGGTTCTCCCGCTCGTCCGGCGAGTTCATCCTGATCCTGGACGCCGACTTCGCCCCGCGCGCCGACCTGGCCACCGAGATGCTCCCGTACTTCGCCGCTGACCCGTCGCTGGGCATCGTGCAGTCCCCGCAGTACTTCCGCACCCGCCGTCACATGTCCTGGATGGAACGCGGGGCCGGCGCGGTGCAGGAACTGTTCTACCGGCTCGTGCAGGTCTCCCGGGACCGGCACGATGGCTCGATATGCGTCGGCTCGTGCGCGATCTACCGCCGGGCCGCCCTGGCCGTCAACGGCGGCACGACACTGATCGAGCACTCCGAGGACGTGCACACCGGGTTCGACCTCCGCCGCGCGGGCTGGGGCCTGCGCTACATCCCGGTGCCCCTGGCCGCCGGGCTGTGCCCGTCGGACCCGGACTCGTTCCTGACCCAGCAGTACCGGTGGTGCGCAGGCTCCATGTCGCTGCTCGGCTCCAGGAAGTTCTGGGCCACGCGGATGCCGTGGCGGACCCGCGGCTGCTACCTGTCGGGATTCTGCTATTACCTGCACACGGCCCTGTTCACGTTCGCCGCGCCCGCCATCCCGCTGGTCATGCTGATCGTCCTCCCGCAGCAGGTCCGCCTGATGAACTACCTGTTCATCGCCCCGTCGATGATCTACAACTTCATCGTCTTCCCGGCCTGGCACCACTGCCGGTTCGGCCTCTCGGCGTTCATGGCCAAGCTGCTGTACGGATGGTCCCACCTGTTCGCCCTGTGGGACATCTGCCGCGGCAGGCGCCAGGGCTGGCAGGCCACCGGCGGCGGCAAGCGGAAGTCCGGCACGCGCCGGATCTGGCTCGGCGTGGCGCTGTGGAACGGCGGCACCGGCCTGGCCTGGGTGACGCTGGCGGCGTGGCACCTGGCCCGGGACGGCCGTGCCTTCCTGCCTCTCCTCGCGACCGGCATCTTCGCCTGCGCGGTCACGGCGATGGCCCTGGGCTCGCGCCCCAACCACGCCCGGATCATCGGAAGAGCGTCCTAGATGCGGCTGATCCGGTTCCTGGCCCTCGGGGTCGCGGTCATCGCCGCGATCGCGGTCGTCGTGGCGGCCGGCCGCCACGACGAGTCCGCGGCCCGCCCGCCGCCCCGGCGGCGGCGCCGGCGCCAGTCACGCTGCCCGGCCAGCCCGGGACCTACCTCGGGGCCTACGAGAGCGGGGCACCCGGCTCCTTCGCGGCGGTGACCAGGTTCACCAGGCCACCCAGGTCCGGCCCGACGTGGTCCTGTACTTCAGCGGGTGGCGGGAGGCGTTCCAGGCCAGCTTCGCGAAGCCGCCGCCAGGGCGGGCGCGGTCCCGCTGGTGCAGATGGAGCCGGGGACCGTCCGGCTGGCCGCCATCGCCTCCGGGCGGTACGACGGCTACCTGAGCTCCTATGCCGAGGCCGTCCGGGCCTATCGTCACCCGGTCATCCTCAGCTTCGGCCATGAGATGAACGGGTTCTGGTATCCCTGGGGCTACGGGCACACGTCCCCGGGCGTGTTCGTGGCCGCCTGGCGGCACATCGTGCGGCTGTTCCGCGCGGCCGGCGCGGACAACGTGACCTGGCTGTGGACGGTCAACGTCATCCACGACGCGCAGCACGGCCGGATCCCCAGCCCGGATCCGTGGTGGCCGGGCAGCTCCTACGTGACCTGGGTGGGGATTGACGGCTACTACTTCAGCCCGTCCGGGACGTTCGCCCCCCTGTTCGGGCCGACCATCGCGGCCGTCCGCGAACTGACCCGCGACCCGATACTGGTCGCCGAGACCGCCGCGGCGCCGGCGCCGCGCAGCCCGCCGAGATCACCGACCTGTTCCAGGGCGTGCATGCCTACGGGCTGCTGGGGCTGGTCTGGTTCGACGCCCGCGGATCGCGGGACTGGCGGCTGCGCACCCCGGCCGCGATCGCCGCGTTCCGCCAGGGCGCCCAGACCTACCCGGCACGCGTTCCATGAAGCCGGGGAACGCTGTCACGGCATGGCGACATATCGTGGCCCGGTTTCGCCGCCCGGGGGCCGCACCGGATTGCAGCTGCCACCCACCCCCGAAACTCGGACAGTGCCCACCGGAATGCACGCGCACCCCGGCCGTGCCCTGATCCGACGGCAATGAGCACCACCATGAGGCCTCGCGGCCAAAGGCGGACTGCCCACCCGCAGCCTTTTCCGGTACCTATCTGTGGCTGCCCCGCTGGCCACTCCACAATCCCTGGCTATCCACCCGGATACGCCACTAGATTCCCCGAAAAGCCGCATCCGACGCACACCCGCAAGCACCCTTCCGCCCGCGGTGCCTCGGTCTACGGGATTCCGTGCGGGCATGGCATGGTCTGGCCCGCGGCAGGCGGGCGGCGGGGGGTTGCCGAGGCACCCCTGGCGGCCCCTGATCACCGGCAGGTGCGCCCATGAATAATGGCCCGGCGGGGGAAAACCTCTTTCCTCCTCGCAGCGGCCCGGGGCTTCGCCGATGGGTAGGCCGCCCCGGCGGGACCGGCCGCCGAGCCCGGCCCGCGCTCCCGGCCGCGGCGCCCCGCCGCCCCGGGCCGCCGCCCGCCCGCGCCGGGCCGGCTGGCGTGGTGGCCGTTGCTTCTCGTGCTGGCCTTCCAGGCGGCGTTCTCGCTGCGCCTGCTGGGCGCCGATACCGCGTTCCAGGATGAGGCGACGTACCTGTGGGCGGGGCACCTGGAGTGGGCCCACCTGCTGCACGGGGCCTCGGTGCCGTCCTTCCCGGCCTACTTCTCCGGGGCGCCGGTGATCTATCCCCCGCTGGGCGCGCTGGCCGACAGCGCCGGCGGCCTGGCCGGGGCGCGGCTGCTGTCGCTGGCGTTCATGCTGGGCTGCACGGTCCTGCTCTGGGATGTGACCCGGCGGCTGTTCGGGCCGCGGGCCGCGTTCTTCGCCGCGGCCCTGTTCGCCGCGCTGGGGCCGACGCTGCACCTGGGCGCGTTCGCCACCTATGACGCGATGTCGCTGTTCCTGCTGGCCCTGGCCGCCTGGCTGGCCGCCGGGGCCGGGGAGCGCGGCGAGGCGACCGGGCGGATGGCCGCGGCGGGGGCGGTGCTGGCGCTGGCCAACGCGACCGCGTACGCCACGGTCCTGTTCGATCCGGTGGTGATCATGGTGGCGGTGTTCATCGCCTGGCCGGCCGGGCGCCGGGTGGCGGCCCGGCGCGCGCTGACGCTGCTGGCGGTCACCGCCGTCCTGATCATCGGCGGCCTGCTGGCCGGCGGGAGCAGCTACCTGACCGGGATCACCCAGACCACGCTGGAGCGGGCCCCCGGCAGTGACCCCTCCCTGACCGTGCTGCTGCACGCCTGGTCCTGGACCGGCATCATCGTCGTGCTGGCCCTGTGCGCGGTGTTCGCCAGCTGGGCTGCCGCCCAGGCCGCCGCCGCACCTGGCTGCTGGCCGTGCTGGCCGCCGCCGCGCTGCTCGGGCCGCTCGAGCAGGCCCTCCTGCACACCACCGACTCGCTGAACAAGCACGTCGGCCTGGGCGCGTGGTTCGCCGCCATCGCCGCTGGCTACGCCGCCGACGCCTTCATCGCGGCCGGGCGCGCCGGCCGCGCCGCCACGCTGGCCACCGCCGGGTGCGTGCTCGCCCTGGCCTTCCCCGCCTTCTTCGGCATCATCCAGTCCCAGGCTTTCGCCACCAGCTGGCCCAGCTCAGCCAGCTTCATCGCGATCTTCCGCCCGCTGGCCGATCACGGCAGCGGCCGCCTGCTCGTCGAGGATCCCGGCCCGGCCCGCTACTACCTCGCCGCGGGCGCCCAGTGGCAGCGCTGGTCCTCCACCCGCAACATCGTCCTGCCCGGCGGCGCCTCCACCGGCGGCCCCCGGGCCGGCGTCGTGGCGGCCGGCGACCCGGCCGCGTTCGCCCGGTACATCAGCCAGGGCTACTTCTCCTACGTCGCGCTCAACTTCGCCGACACCACCGCCCTGGACCACCAGATCCGCGCCGACCTGGCCCGCAGCCACCACTACCGCATCATCCAGGTCGTGCCCTACAACCCGCCCGGGACCTCCGGCCGCCGCCTGACCGGCACCTACATCATCTGGCGATACCAGCCGTGACCACCACTCAACCGCGCTTCACCGCGCGTCCGGCCGGCTATCCGGGCCGCCCCGGCGGGCGGCCTGCCCCGCCCGGCCGGCGATCGCGCCTGGTCCTCCCCCAGCCGCCGGACGATGACGAGAAGTACGCGCTACACCGAGCGCAACCTGCCGTACCTGACGACCATCCTGGTCATCAGCGCCGCCTGCCTCACGTCAGCCAGATCCGGTTCGAGGCCCACCAGCCCGCCGCTGTGGCCGTTCATGCTGTTCACCGCGACCTATGTGCTGTACCAGGTGACCGGCCTGCCGGTGAACTTCACCGGCCGCGGCTTCGACCTCGCCGCCCACCAGGCGCGGGTCCGCGGCTGGGGACCGCCGCGCTACCCGGACGTGGACATCTTCCTGCCGATCTGCGGCGAGCCGCTCGAGGTGCTGCGCAACACCTGGGCCGCCGTGTCCGTGCTGCTGGCCGACTATCCGGGGGCGCGCCCAGGCGTTCGTGCTCGATGACGGGCCCTCCGACGAGGCCCGGTCGCTCGCGGCGGCCACCGGGTTCGGCTACATCCGCCGCCCGGGCGAGCGGGTGCACAAGAAGGCGGGCAACCTGCGCTACGCCTTCGCCCGGACCGGCAGCGAGTACATCGTCATCCTCGACGCCGACTTCGCGCCGCGGCCCGACTTCCTGGCCGAGACGCTGCCCTACCTGGACGACCCGGCCGTCGCGATCGTCCAGACGCCCGCAGTATTTCCGCCAGCACCCCGAGCAGACCTGGATCGAGAACGCCGCCGGCGCCATCCAGGAGGTCTTCTACCGGGCGATCCAGGTGTCCCGCGACCGGTTCGGCGCCGCCATCTGCGTCGGGACCTCGGCGGTGTACCGGCGGGCCGCCCTGGAGCCGCAGGGCGGCCCCACGCTCATCCCCTACGCCGAGGACGTGCACACCGGGCTCGACGTGCGCCTGGCCGGCTGGTCCGTCCGCTACGTGCC
The DNA here is from genome assembly GCA_963840195.1 of uncultured Actinomycetes bacterium. Classification (GTDB taxonomy): domain Bacteria; phylum Actinomycetota; class Actinomycetes; order Streptosporangiales; family Streptosporangiaceae; genus RYN-230. Next base: position 59,154 of record CAWIYD010000023.1, on the reverse strand, counting down.
GGTCCTGCTGTCCACCGGGATCTGCCCCGACAACCTCGACGCGTTCGTCCGCCAGCAGTACCGGTGGTGCACCGGGAACGCCGGCATCGTGTTCTCCGCCGGCTGTGGAGCGTGCGGATGTCGCTCCCCGCCCGGCTCACCTTCCTGTCCGGGTTCTTCTACTACGCCTACACCGGCCTGCTGAACTTCGTCGGGCCGCTCATCCCGGTCGTCATGCTCGCGTTCCTGCCGGGCCAGGTCAGGCTGCGGAACTTCGTCATCCTGCTGCCGGCCGTCTTCTCCGGCTTCGTCCTGTACGCCGCTGTGGCACCGCTGCCGTTACGGGCCGTCGGTGTGGCCGCTGGGCATCGCCCGGGGCTGGGCCCACGTCTTCGCGCTGTGGGACGGCGCCCGGGGGAAGACCATGAGCTGGCACCCGACCCGCACGCCGGGCAGTTCGCTGCGCCGCTTCCGGATCGGGGTCACCTGGTGGAGCGGCGGCATGGCGCTGCTCTGGGTGGCCCTGGCCATCTGGCGGACGGTGACGCTGGGCTCCCTGCAGTTCGCCGTCGTGCTCGCCTTCGGCCTGCTCAACCTCGCCGTCGTGAGCCGAGTGATCTTCCCCGGAAAGCAGCCCGCATGAAGTACCGCCTGGTGACCATCATCGGCTTCGTCATCGCCGTGGCCATCATCGCCGCGATGAACCGCCACATCAGCTTCCGGTACAGCACCCCGGTCGTGCACCAGAAGCTGCCCGCCCAGTCCTCCTCCTACCTGGGCGTGTTTGAGCCGGGCGCGCCGCCCGGCTTCCAGCCGGTGGCGCAGTTCACCGGGGTAGCCAACCGCCAGCCCAACCTGGTCGGCTATTACAGCGGCTGGGCGGAGCCCTTCGACGACTCATTCGCCGACTTGCTGCACCGGCACGGCGCCATCCCCTTCGTGCAGATCGACCCCACGTTCGCCTCCATGTCCGCGATCGCCTCGGGTGCCTACGATGACTACCTGCGGTCCTACGCCGAAAGTGTCCGCAGCTACCGGCACGCTGTGGTCATCGGATTCGGCCACGAGATGAACGGGGGTGGTATCCGTGGGGATACCACCACGTCCGCGCCGCGACGTTCGTGGCCGCGTGGCGGCACATCGTCTCGGTGTTCGAGTCCGAGGGCGCAGACAATGTCACCTGGCTCTGGACCATCGAGCAGGATCAGCCGGGTACCGGGCCCATCGCCTCCTGGTGGCCGGGGGCCAGTACGTCACCTGGGTCGGCATCGACGGGTACTACATCAGGCCATCCGACACCTTCGGCAGCGTCTTCGGGCGCACGATCCGCGATGTCCGGACGTTCACCAGGAAGCCGATCCTGCTGTCCGAGACGGCCGTCGGGCCCCGGGCCGGCCAGTTCGTCAAGATCGGGAATCTGTTCGCCGGGGTACAGCAGTACAAGACGCTGGGGCTGGTCTGGTTCGACAAGGCCCAGAACGACGGCATCGATCACCAGGATTGGCGCCTGGAAGGCAATGCGGCCGCCGGGGCGGCGTTCCGGCTCGGCGTCTCCCGGATGCACTAGCGCCGGCGGGCCGCCGCGCGCGGTTCTCACTCGCCCAGCCGCTCCCGCAGCGCGGCCAGGATCGGCACCTGCCCCCTGACCAGTTTTTCCGAGGCCTGCTCGACGGTCATCCACTCGGCCCGGTCCATCTCGGGAAACTGCCGGACCGTGCCCGAGCCGCGGGGCCACTCCAGCTCGAACGTGTTGCTCCGGAAACCGGCCAGGTCGAAGTCCCCCTCGATGGCGTAGGCGGTGATGAGCTTGCCGCTCGGCTGGCGGTACTCGCCCAGGCTGAGCACCTCCCCCGGCGGAGGCGGCGAGCCCATTTCCTCCGCGAACTCGCGGCGTGCCGCGGCCAGTGGCTCCTCGCCATCTTCGTGCTCGCCCTTGGGGATCGACCAGGCCCCGGCGTCTCGCTTGGCCCAGAAGGGACCGCCCATGTGGGCCACCAGCACCTCGAGCCCGCCGTCCGCCGCGTGCGGTAGACCAGCAGCGCGGCGCTGCGCTTGGCCAATTCACTTCTCTCCCGGGCTCGGTTGGCAGCGATCCTACTCAGCTGGCAGCCGCTAGAGTGCAGTCCGTGCGGCTCGTGATCGCCAAGTGCAGCGTTGATTACAGCGGGCGCCTGTCGGCGCATCTCCCGCTGGCTACCCGCCTCATCATGGTCAAGGCGGATGGCTCCGTGCTGGTGCACTCCGACGGTGGCTCCTACAAGCCGCTGAACTGGATGTCGCCGCCGTGCCGGCTGGCCGAGGAACCGGGCCGGTGGGTGGTCACCGGCAAGTCCGGGGAGACCCTGACCATCGCCCTCGAGGAGATCCTCAGCGATTCCTTGTTCGCCCTGGGCGCCGATCCCGGGCTGGTCAAGGACGGCGTCGAGGCTCACCTGCAGGAACTGCTGGCCGCCCAGACGCACCTGCTCGGCGAGGGCTGGCGGCTGGTGCGCCGGGAGTACCCCACCCCGATCGGCCCGGTCAACCTGATGTGCCGGGACGCCTCCGGCGCCTCCGTGGCGATCGAGGTCAAGCGGCGCGGCGAGATCGACGTCACAATACCTCTTCCCTACTCTCTCCCCCCGCGTGGAACAGCTCACCCGCTATCTCGACCTGCTCAACCGTGACCCGCTGCTCGCCCCGGTCCAGGGCATCTTCGCGGCCCAGGAAATCAAGCCGCAGGCCCGGGTGCTGGCCGAGGACCGCGGCATCCGCTGCGTCACGCTGGACTACGAGGCCATGCGCGGGACCGGCGACGGGGCGCTGTTCTACGTTCCGCGGGCCGTAGTCCTGCGCTAGCAGGATAACGTTAAGCGGCCGGCGCATCGATCTTGCGCCAGGTGATCAGCGCACGGTCTTTGTCGAACCGCATAGTTACGCCATCCACGTCGACGAACGGCTTCCCGATACCTGGGAATACATCGATTCGCTCGACAACCATGTCGATCAGCGCACTACGCCAACCGGTGCCCTCGTTTGCTTGCCAAGCTTGCCGAAGCGAGTCCCGAACCGTAAGTGGCCCTGTCCGGCGCATATGAGTTCTCAGCAACTCGATCTTGGTGTTGATGGTTGATAGCTCGGCATGAGCCTTGGTCTTGGCCCTCGCCAGCTCTGCGCGGTCCAAGAGACCGCTTGCATAGTCATCGACCAAGCCATCCAGCCTGAGCTGCTGCGCGGCACGCTGGTCAAGAAGTTGCTTCAGCCTGCCGTCGCTTGGCTCGCTATCCCTGAGCAGCTCAACGACCTTCTCTGGGTCCAGGCGGTCAAAGACAGACTCACGGACATACCAGTTAAGGGCATCGGCGTTAACTGTCACGCCGCCACAGCCGCCTTCTCGCCGCGTCTCGCCTTGTACGCGACAGTGATAGACAGGACGTAGCGGTCTTCCAGGATTATCACGCTTCGTCTCACCATTTAAGGAGGAATCACATTTGCCGCAGTAGACACGACCAGTTAATAGGTACTTCCGGGCCTTCGGCAGGCTGCCAAACCTGTCAGCACTGCGCTTGATCCTTAGCTGCATCTGCTCCCAGGTTGGAGCGTCGAAGACTGCTGGCCAGGCCGCCGGGAACTGTGCCCCGCGATGCTCACGAATACCGGCATACCGAACTCGCCTAAGAGTGTTCCTGATCGTTATCGGGTACCACAACTTGCCCTCGGTGGTCTTGTATCCCTGCTCGTTAGCCCAGTAAGCAATCTCCCTGAACGAGCAGTTGGCAAGCAGCTTGGCACCCATCTCTCGCAGGACGGAAGCCTCGGCTTCGTCTATTTCCATGTTGCCAGCCTTGTAGCCAAAGCACCGACGGCTGCCATGCGTCTGGCCGTTGCGCGCTCGGTCTGCCAGCTTGCGCCTGAGACGCTCGCTAGTCTTGCGCGACTCACGCTCTGCCAGGTGAACGGCATGCCTTATCCGGTAGATCCCATCCGGGGTCAACAGGTCGTAGCTCTCGTCCGAGGTCAAATGGACCTCTCGAAGATCGGTGACACCTGCGAGGTCGATCAGTTGCTCAGCTTCGGCTGGCTGCCGTACCAGGCGCTCCACCTCGGTCGCGAAGATAACATCAACCTTGTCTTCCCCTATGAGCCCAATCAGGCTCTGGAAATCGGGGCGCTTTTTCTTCGCGAATTGAGATGCACTTATGTCATTCTCTTCGAAAATGACAACTACCTTGACCCGGAGGCCATCCTGCCTGGCATAACGCCCGACTTCTTCGAGACATTCGCAAACTTGCATGGAGGTGTTTTCACTTAACCCGCCCGGGTTCCTGCTCAGGCGGGCATAGATAGCGACGCGGACAACCGCACCATTCCCATCACTTTCAACACTGCTTGCATATCGCGATGTTGTCTCCATGAGCATGGATTTAACGTACCTTTATCACACTCTATAGCATTTGGCGCAGCGTGTTGTAAGGGCTTTGGCAATGTCGAACTACAGGATGGCGGCGTAGGGGCTCCAATCGAGGCCAAGGTAGTCCGCGGCGAACCCGAATCCTCGGGCTAGCCACCTCGGCCAGCCGGATCGGTAGGCATCAAGACCAAGATCAACAGAGGTGAGCTACCAGGACGGTGTACAACCGCTGACCCGATGTCTCCAGCTGTTCACCGTGATCTGCGGCCTCACCCCGTCCTGGGCGGTGCCGCCCAGGACCCGGGGCCGCGGGCCGGGGGGGCCCTGTGCCGCCCCCTTGCGTACAGTTGGGGCACTCCCCTGGCCAGCGATCGAAGGGATGTGCCCGTGGGTCACCCGGCCACGCAGCCGGCCGGCGCCGGCAGCCTGACAGCGACCGAGCACCGGCTGGGCAACGGCCTGCGCGTGGTGCTCTCCGAGGACCACCTGACTCCGGTCGCGGCGGTCTGCCTCTGGTACGACGTCGGGTCGCGCGAGGAGGTGGAGGGCCGCACCGGCCTGGCCCACCTCTTCGAGCACCTCATGTTCCAGGGCTCGGCACAGGTCACGGGGAACGGCCATTTCGAGCTGGTGCAGGGAGCCGGCGGCTCGCTCAACGGCACGACGAGCTTCGAGCGCACCAACTACTTCGAGACCATGCCCGCACACCAGCTGGAGCTGGCGCTGTGGCTGGAGGCGGACCGGATGGGCTCGCTGCTCGCCGCGCTCGATGAGGAGTCCCTGCAGAACCAGCGGGACGTGGTCAAGAACGAGCGCCGCCAGCGTTATGACAACGTGCCGTACGGCACCGCGTTCGAGCGGATGACCGCGCTGGCCTACCCCGAGGGCCATCCCTATCACCACACGCCCATCGGCTCCATGGCTGACCTGGACGCGGCGACGCTGGACGACGCGCGCGCCTTCTTCCGGGCGAACTACGCGCCGAACAACGCCGTCCTGGCGGTCGTCGGCGACATCGACCCGGAGCAGACCCTCCGCCTGGCCGAGAAGTACTTCGGGTCCATCCCGCCCTACCAGGGCAAGGCGCCGCACCCGGACGGCACGCTGCCCGACATCATCGGCGGGGAGCTGCGCGTGGAGCTCCGGGAGGACGTCCCGGCGCGCGCGCTGATGGCCGCGTACCGGATGCCCCACGACGGCACGCGCGAGTGCGACGCGGCCGACCTGGCCCTCACCGTCCTCGGCGCCGGCATGTCCTCGCGGCTGTACAACCGGCTGGTGCGGCGCGACCGCACCGCCATCAGCGCCGGCTTCGGGCTGCTGCGGCTGGCCGGCGCCCCCTCGCTGGGCTTCATGGACGTGAAGGCGTCCGGCGGCGCCGAGATCCCGCAGATCGAGGCGGCCGTCGATGAGGAGCTGGCGCGGCTCGGCGCGCAGGCGCCGGATGCCGGGGAGATGGAACGGGCGCAGGCCCTGCTGGAACGCGAATGGCTGGACCGGCTCGGCACGGTGGCCGGCCGGGCCGACGAGCTGTGCCGGTACGCGGTGCTGTTCGGCGACCCGCAGCTCGCGTTCAGCGCCGTCAACCGGCTCCTCGACGTTTCCGCCGAGGAGGTCCGGGCGGTGGCCGCCGCGCGGTTGCGCCCCGACAACCGGGCCGTGCTGGTGTACGAGCCGCTGACCTCCGGTGAGGCGGCCGGGCCGGACGGCGGAAGCGCCGGCCCGGAGGACGAGCGGGAAGAAGCCGGGCAATGAGCGACGTCGTCGTGACCATGGACCTGCACCCACAGCCGGCTCCCGGGCCGCCAACTCCCTGGGCGTTCCCGGTACCGGAGCGCGATGGGCTGCCCAGCGGGCTGGCCGTGCTGCGCTGCCACCGGCCCGGGCAGCAGGTGGCGGCCGTGCAGATCTGCCTGGACGTACCCCTGGACGCCGAGCCTGACGGGCTGGACGGGGTGGCCACCATCATGATGCGGGCGCTGTCCCAGGGCACCGCCCACCACAGCGCCGAGGAGTTCGCTGCCGAGCTGGAACGCTGCGGCGCCGACCTGCATGCGAGCGCGGACTACGGAGGTGCGCGGGTCTGGCTGGAGGTCCCCGTCTCCCGGCTGCGCAAGGCGCTGGCACTGCTCACCGAGGCGCTGCGGGAGCCCGCGTTCGCGGCCTCCGAGGTCGAGCGGCTGGTGCGCAACCGCCTGGACGAGATCCCGCTGGAGCTGGCCAACCCGCGCCGGCGCGCGGCCAGGCAGCTGTCCGGAGAGCTGTTCCCGGCCGGCTCGCGGCTGTCCCGGCCGCGCCAGGGCACCGAGGACACCGTGGCCCGGATCGACGCGGACCGCGTGCGCGCGTTCTATGCGGCGCACGTGCGGGCCGCCGGGAGCACCGCGGTCATCGTGGGCGACCTGACCGGCGTGGACCTGGACACGCTGCTCGCGGACACGCTCGGCCGGTGGGCCGGCGATGCCGCCGGCCCGCAGCCCGTCCCGCCGGTGACCGCCGACGACACCGGGCGGGTAGTGATCGTGGACCGGCCGGGAGCCGTCCAGACGCAGCTGCTGATCGGGCGGACCGGCCCGGACCGGCACGACCCGCGGTGGCCCGCGCTGGTGCTCGGCACGTACAGCCTGGGCGGCACGCTCACGTCCCGGCTGGACCGCGTGCTGCGCGAGGAGAAGGGCTATACCTACGGGGTACGCGCCTTCGAGCAGGTGCTGCGGTCGCCGTCGCCGGACGGTGCCGGAGGGCTGTCGGCCCTGGCCATCAGCGGGTCCGTGGATACCGCGTCCACCGGCCCGGCGCTGGGTGACCTGTGGGCGGTGCTGCGCACGCTGGCCGCGGACGGGCTGACCGACGCGGAGCGCGACGTGGCGGTACAGAACCTGGTGGGGGTGGCGCCGCTGGAGTACGAGAGCGCCGCCTCGGTCGCGGGCACGCTGGCCGACCAGGTCGAAGAGCACCTGCCGGACGACTATCAGGCGCAGCTATACGCGCGCCTGGCCCAGACCAGCACCAGCGAGGCAACGGCCGCCGTCGTCTCGGCGTTCCCGGAACACCGCCTGGTCACAATCCTGGTTGGCGACGTATCCGAGATCCGGGACCCGGTACAGGCCCTGGGGATCGGCGAGGTCAGCGTGGTCACGGACTGATCCGCCGTTCCCCGGCTCAGCAGGGATCGGCGGTCCTGGGTGCGGTTCGAGATGTGGGTAAACTCGCTGCCAGAACGTTTCCGCGCTGGCTAGGATGGCCCGGTTATGGGTACCGAGCAGGGGCCGCCATCTGGCCTTCCCGCACGCACGCCTGGTGGGCTGCCCTCGCGTGATTCCGGGCTGCCGTCACGCGGTGATTCCGGGCTGCCCTCACGTGGCGGGTCCGGCCTGCCGTCACGCGGTGATCCCGGGCTGCCGTCACGTGGCGGGTCTGGCCTGCCGTCACGCGGTGATCCCGGGCTGCCGTCACGTGGCGGGTCCGGGCTGCCCTCACGCGGTGGTCCCGGGCTGCCCTCGCGTGGCGGGTCCGGGCTGCCCACCGACGCACCACGCGGACCCGCACGCCGGGCCGGCACCGCAGCCCGCACCAGCTGTCGCTACCGTCCGACGCACCCGCTCTCGTCCTGGCGGTCCCAGGCGAGCAGACCCTGGAGAGCAGTGACCTGGCCGCCGGGATCATCGACGTGGCCAGCCAGTCCTGCCCGGGCGTGGCGGTCCGGGCCGGCTACCTGGAAGGCAGCGAGGAGAGCCTCGCGTCGGTGCTGGCCGACTGCCCTCTCCTGGACGGGCGCCCCGCCGCGGTCGTGGTCCCACTGCTCATCTGCCCGGACACAGAGGTCGACGCCGCGGTCGCGGCGGCTATCGCCGCCGCGCCGGTGCCCGCCCTGCGCGGGGCCCCCCTTGGCGTGCACCCGCTGCTCGCCGGGGCGCTGCATGCCCGGCTGGCCGAATCCGGCCTGGCCCGCAGCGACCGGATCGGGCGCATCAGCATCGTCACCACGGCCGCGGAAGGCATCCTGGTCGCCGCCATCGGCGAGGACGCCGTGGCCATGGCCGGAACCGTCGCGGTGCTGCTGGCCGCGCGGCTGGCCGTCCCGGTCGCGGCCGCGTCGCTCAACGACGCCACCACCGTCCGCGATGCGGCCAGCCGCCTGATGGATGCGGGCGTGAGCGGTCTCGCCTTGTCGCCGTGCGTCATCGGCCCGGAGATCGGCGCCCTGGACCTCGGCGCGCTGGCCGAGGCCGTCGGCATGCGGACGGCCCGGCCGCTGGGCGCGCAGACCGCCGTCGGCCAGCTTGCCGCCGTCCGCTACGGAGCGGCCTTGCAGGACCCGCAGCTCGCGGGCACGTCCGGCTGATCCAGGCGCGTCCCGCCGGCCCGGCTGACCCGCAGGCGGCCTATCAGGTCCCTGAGCCGGCCGTGGTGAGCTGCGGATGCGGCAGCGGCAGCACGCCCGCGGCGGGCGGAAACGGGGGCCGGGACGTCACGGGTCGCCTGGATGGCCCGGTACACCAGCCGGGCGTAGACCAGGGTGCCCGGGATGATCGGGTGCACGTGATCGGGCCACAGCAGGTTCATCCGGTTCTTGATGGTGTCGAACCAGTCGGCGGGCACCACGCTCGGATGGGCCCGGATGAACGCGGCCTCAGTGGCGTTGACCTGCTTGCTCCAGCTGTCCGGCACGTAGGTGTTGATGAGCACCAGCCGGCGCTGCGGGCCGAGGATCTGCATCAGCTCGTTCAGCTGGCCGGTGCTGACCAGGTAGTTGGTGCCCAGGCCGACCACGACCACGGGGCGGAGCCGGCCCGGTGGCCGCCAGCCTGTGCAGGATGGCCAGGCCGGCGGGCATCTCCCGGTCCGGCTTGGCGTCGATGTAGATGCCGGGCAGCACGGCCTGCAGGGCCATGGCACTCGCCGCCATGACAGAGTCACCGACCGCGGTGACCATCCGGCCCGTCACGGCCCGCTGGGAGGCCCGTGGCGCGGGCGTGGCCGGACCGCCAGTACTGGCCGGCGACGCATGCGCCCGGGTGGCGGCGCTGACCCGCTCACCCCGGGCGATCTGCCTCTCCATGCCGGAGAGGGTGGACGGTGCCCGGAACGCCGCGCACCCGGCCAGCGACGCCCCCGCGAGCACGGCCGCCGTCCCGAGCAGCAGGGCCGCCCGGCCCGGCGGGCGGCGTCGCCGTGCCTGGCGGCCAGACCCGGCCAGTGTCGTCACGCGTTCCGCGATTCGCCCTGGTTGCTGCCCCTCGTCAGCAGACCCGGCGGCTCGTTCCTTTAGCAATTTCTTGTCCCCCCGGTTCACTGCACTCTTTCTCGCCACCCCGGGGCAAAGGCAAACGCCGCAGATGTAAATAGCCGGGACGGCTGCGTTGCGGCTGACCGGGCAGAATGCCCGGTGTTTTCCGATACCCGACCCGGCGGGCCGAACCGGCTTAACGGCCTGCCCCCCGGGCCTGCGGCCGGGTGCCCCGGCGCCAGCAGGCGTGCCATGAAATTACCGGAATGCGGGGCATGCCATTGCTTACGGCAATGACGGCACCGAAGGCAGGATTCAGGCGCAAGCATGCCCGGATGCCGGCGGTGCTGGTGACGGGCGGGCGTCCGAGGTCAGGTGGCGTGGCATGTCTTTCACCAGTGGGCCGGTACGCCACCAGGAGCACCCGGCCGTCCAATGCCCGGTGACCGGCCAGTTCAAGGCCGGCGGACGCCATGTCCGCGAAGGCCGCGTCACGCCCTGATGGCCCGGCGATCAAGGGGAAGGTCATCAGTCGCAGCCGGTCCACCAAGCCCGCCCTGATGAGCTGCCGGGCCAGGGACAGGCTTCCCCAGGGGCGCCATGGAGGGTTGCCGGCCCAGCAGTTCATTCCACCGCCCCGCAGCGTCAACGGCCCGGGCGGCCTGCCGATCCGGCGGGTTCAGCTGCAGACCGCGTGGGTCAACGTGCGGGAGAACACCACCTTTTCCAGCACGGTCCAGCCGCCGATCGCGGAGTTGCCAGGAACCTGACCGCCGGAGCCCGGCCAGTGGTGGCGACCAGGTACCGACGCTCTAGCGAACCCCGAGCTGCGGTGCGGTCGCTCTGGCCATGTTCCACTCCCCGGGCGCGGGGCCCGAGGATATATCGAAGTATCCCGTTAGCCCGTGCCTGAACCGAGCCCATGCTCGTCGACCGGGCGCTGATCCCAGTCCACGGTCACCGCTGCTTGACCCGGATGTGCGCTCCTTCCATCGCCGAGGCCGCCCGAATGCCGGACGCCGCGTGTACGCGACGGACTCCCCACGACACCGGAAAGTCATCGGTGTGCCGCCAGCACCCCCTGCTCTTGAGCGCCGTACCGCGCGGCCCAGGTCAACCCGCCCGGCACGGCGGCCCGGTCACGCTACCGTCTCACGCTACTGCGCACCCGGCCAGCGTCCCGGTACCGGGACAGTCCATGCCAGACTGGGCGGGATGTGCGGAGCAGGCGGTCGTCCGGGTGATGCCCAGTCATGATCGTTGATCCCGCTCAGCCAGCGGCCCGGCTGGCGCTGACCGGCAGGTCAGGAGGGCCAGGAACGCGGTCTACGTGGTGTTCACCGCGGCCGGCTTCGCGTTCGCCAGCTGGGCGTCACGCATCCCGCAGGTCCGTGCCGAACTGCGGGTGACCCCAGGGACACTGGGCCTCATCCTGCTGTCCATCGCGATCGGCTCGGCGGTGGCCATCCCGCTGTCCGGCATGGTCATCGCGAGAGCGGGCGAAGCGCGCACGGTGGCGGCCAGCGCACTACTGTCCGCGGCCGGGCTGGGCATCGTGGCGGTCGGCTACACCCGCGGCGTGCTGCCGGTGGCAGCAGGCTTGTTCGTGCTCGGCTTCGGCACCGGTGCCTGGGATGTCGCCATGAACGTGCAGGGCGCCGCGGTCGAGCAGGCCATCGGCCGGGCCATCATGCCGCGGTTTCACGCCGGATGGAGCATCGGCACGGTGGCCGGGGCGGTAGCCGGGACGGCGCTGGTCGCGCTCGGCGTCCCGGTGACCGCGCACCTGCTCGCGGCGGCGCTGGGCATCGCGGTCGCCGTGCCGGCCGCCAGCCGGGGCTTCCTGCCCAGCCGGGCACGCCACGGCGGCGGCCGGGACGGCCCCCGCGACGGCCCCGCGGCGCCATCCGCTGGCGGCCTGGACGGAGCCGCGGACCCTGCTCATCGGCGTGCTCGTGCTGTGCATGACGGTGATCGAGGGCAGCGGTAATGACTGGCTCAGCCTCGGTGTCATCGGCCGCTTCCGCACGTCGCCCGTGGTCGGCACCGCCACGTTCGCGATCTTCCTCAGCGCGATGACGGCCGGCCGCTGGTTCGGGCCCCGGTACGTCGACCGGTACGGCCGGGTCCGGGTGCTGCGGGCCGGGACCGTCGTCGCCCTGGCCGGGCTGCTCGTCATCGGATTCAGCCCGGCTCTGCCCGCCGTCATGGCCGGGGCCGTCCTCATGGGGCTCGGCACCGCGCTGGGGTTCCCGGTCGGGATGAGCGCGGCGGCCGATGATCCCCGGTTCGCGCCCGCACGGGTGTCCACGGTCGCGTCGCTGGGCTACGTGGCCTTCCTGGCCGGGCCGCCGGCCATCGGCTTCCTCGCCGACCAGGTCGGCGTGCTCCATGCGATATCCGCCGCCGGCATCCTGATGGCCATCGCCTTCGTGGCCTGCCGGGCCGCTGCGCCTCTGCGCCCCGCCCGGACCGGAGCAGGCACTACGCCCGGGGGCCCGGGCGATCCGTGACGGCGCTCCGCGGCGGAGTCCGGGCCGCCACCGCCCGCCCCGGCAACCCCCAGGCCACCAACCTCGGGCCGCCCCCCGGGCGCCCGCCTGGGGACGGCATGCCCGTGGCTGGGCGACGTCAGCCGCCCAGCACGCCGGCGTTCACCGCCCGGGCCTCCTCGGCCAGGTCAGCGGCCTCAGCCACGGTCACGCCCGCGCTCGCGCAGCAGGGCCGCCCCGCCCCCAGGGGCGAAGACCGGCGGTTCCAGCCAGGCGATGACCACCCGCGGGATCCCCGCGGCGAGAATCAGCTCGGCGCACGGCCGGGGCCGTGAGGCGCGGAACCGGCACGGCTCCAGCGAGCTGTACAGGGTAGCGCTGGCCAGCCGGGGGTCACCGGCCTCCAGCAGCGCCAGGGCGGCCTCCTCGGCGTGATCATGCGGATCGTGCTGGCGCGAGTACCCGGCCGCCAGATCGGTCCCCCCGGCGCCGACGATCACCGCGCCCACGCTGAACGCGGACCGGGATGGAGGACAGCGCCGGGACAGCGCGATGGCCTGGCGCAGCCAGTGCCGGTCGGCCTCGGTCACCTCCGGCCCGGTCCCGGGGATCCCGCCCCTCGTCCCCGGGCCGCTCTCCCCCGCGGGCCCGGGCCCTGGCTCAGCCACCCGCTGCCCCGCCCGCCCCGGCCGCCCCGCTCGCCCCGGCCACTCCGCTCACCCCGGCCACCCCGCCCGCCGGGGCGGCCCGCCCCAGGGCGCCCGCGCACAGGTAGCGCAGCAGCACGACCTCGCCGACCGGCCGCACCTCGGCCAGGGTCAGCGGGTCCGGCGGGTAGCGGCCCGGGCCGGCGAACCGGGGCGCGGCCGGATCACCGACGAAGAACGGGGCGATGACCAGGTGCAGTTCGTCCACCAGACCGCCGGCCAGGAACTCGGCCCCCAGGCGGGCCCCGCCCTCCACCAGCAGGCGGCCGACGCCCCGTCCGGCCAGGGTGGCCAGCACGATCTCCAGGCGCGGCGGGTCCCCGGCGTCAGCGACCTCGGCCAGCCCGTGCAGCCGGGCCCGCAGCGCGGGAACGGCCGGCGTCGCCGCGTACACCAGGCGCTCCGCGGGCGCCTCGTCACCAGCCGCCGGGGCACCGTTCCCGTCGCGGGTGAAGAACCGGGCTCCGGGATCGAGATCGCCGCTCGCCGTGACCGTCACCCCTGCGGGATGTTCCGGGAGCCCGCGGGCCAGCCGGTCCGCGCGGTGCCGGGCCGAGCGGATGAGCAGCCGGGGGTCGTCACGGCGGATGGTGCCCGCGCCGACGAGAATGGCATCCGCCGCGGCCCGTTCCGCATCCACCCGGTCCAGATCCGCCTCGCCGGACAGCACCAGCCGGGATGGCCCGGCCGAGTCCAGGCAGCCGTCCAGTGAGATGGCGCAGCTGAGCACGATGTAGGGACGTTCGGTCATCACGACCCTCCGGTGCTGCCGCGGTGCCCGCGAGGCCCGCGCCCGCCCGCGCGGGCGGGCGCGGGCATCCGGGCCTGGCCAATGCCCATCCAACGCTACCTGGGCCGCCACAGGCGGTGATTTACTGTCACGCAAAGGCCGCGATCATCGTGAAACGGCGGATCGCGGGCGCCCGGGACCGGGCACCGGAACACGACGCTCAAGGTGACGGTGAGTGTGATGGACACGTCGGTGTGGACGCAGGATCATTCCTGGGCGGCCGAGACTCTCGAGTCGGTCAATCCGGCGACGTCCGAGGTCATCGCGACCTTCCCGGTGCACGGGCCCGCCGAGGTCGGCGCGGCCGTGCAGCGGGCCCGGGAGGCGGCCGCCTGGTGGGCGGGGCTGGGCTACGCCCAGCGCCGGACCCGGCTGCTGGCCTGGAAATCCCATCTCACCCGGTACCTGGCCCGGCTCGCGGAACTGGTGCACAACGAGACCGGCAAGCCACTGGCCGACGCCCAGCTGGAGATCCTGCTGGCCATCGTGCACATCGACTGGGCCGCCAAGCACGCCCGGAAGGTGCTGGGCCCGCGCCGGGTGCGCAGCGGCCTGATCGCCATCAACCAGGCCTCCCTGCTGGAGTACCAGCCGCTCGGCGTGGTGGGCGTGATCGGCCCGTGGAACTACCCGGTGTTCACCCCGGTCGGCTCCATCGCCTACGCGCTGGCGGCCGGGAACGCCGTGGTGTTCAAGCCGAGCGAGCTGACCCCGGCGGTCGGCGGCTGGCTGGTCAGCTCGCTGCGCGAGGTGGTGCCCGAGCAGCCGGTGCTGCAACTGGTGACCGGCGGCGGCGAGACCGGGCAGGCCCTGGCGCTCAGCGGCGTGGACAAGATCGCCTTTACCGGGTCGGCCGCCACCGCGAAGAAGGTGATGGCGGCCTGCGCGGAGAACCTGACCCCGCTGGTGGCCGAGTGCGGCGGCAAGGACGCGCTGCTGGTCGGCGCCGATGCCGACCTGGACGCCGCCGCGGACGCGGCCGCCTGGGGCGGCCTGTCCAACGCCGGGCAGACCTGTGTCGGCATCGAGCGGGTCTACGTGGCCGAGGAGGTGTACCACTCGTTCCTGGAGAAGCTGGCCGAGCGGGCCGCCGCGGTCCGGCCCGGCGATGACCGCGAGGCCGACTACGGGCCGATGACGATGCCCGCCCAGGTCGAGATCATCGAGCGGCACATCGCGGACGCGCTGGCCCGCGGCGGCCGCCCGGTGGTCGGCGGGCTGTCCAGCGTGCGCCGGCCGTACGTGGGCCCGGTGATCCTGGCCGACGTGCCCGAGGAGAGCCGGGCGGTCACCGAGGAGACGTTCGGGCCCACCCTGACCGTGAGCCCGGTCCGTGACCTCGAGGAGGGCGTCCGCCGGGCCAACGACAGCAGTTACGCGCTCGGCTCGGCGGTGTTCAGCAAGAACGGCAAGCGGGCCCTGGCCGCCGCCCGGTCCCTGCGGAGCGGCATGACCTCGGTCAACTCGGTGATCGCGTTCGCCAGCGTGCCGGCGCTGCCGTTCGGGGGCAGCGGCGACTCCGGTTTCGGCCGGATTCACGGCGCGGACGGGCTGCGCGAGTTCTCCCGGGCCAAGGCGATCACCCGGCAGCGGATGCGCCCGATGGCCGACCTGACCACGCTGCGCCGCAGCGACAAGGACATGAACCGGGTCCTCCAGCTGGTCACCCTCCTGCACGGCAAGCGCTACCGCTGACCCGGGGCCCTCAATCAGGCAGCGGTTAAGCTCCGACCCCTTATCGGGGGTCTGGGCCTAACTGCTCACCGGACCGGCCGGGCCGGGGGGCGTCAGCGCGGGCCGGCCGGGAGCGGCTCGGGGGTAAGGGCCGGGTCGACGGCGGCCAGCGGCGCCCGGCCGGCGATCAGGTCGGCGGCGCGTTCCGCGATGGCGATGACCGGGGCGTTCGTATTGCCGCGCGGCACGGTGGGCATGACCGAGGCGTCCACGACCCGCAGCCCCTCGACGCCCCGGACCCGCAGTTCCGGGTCCACCACGCTGGTCAGCCTGCTCGCGGCCAGCCGGGAGTCACCGCCCATCGCGCAGGTCCCGACCGGGTGGTAGAGCGTGCCGAGATCCCGCCGGATGAACTCGCGCAGCTCCACGTCGCTGCGCACCTCCGGGCCGGGGGCCAGTTCCCCGCTCACGTGCCGGGCCAGGGCCGGCGACGCGGCGAAGTCACGGGCCATCCGCAGCCCGCTCACCAGCGGGTCGATGTCCTCGGTGGCGTACAGGTAGCCCGGGTCGATGGCCGGCTTGTGCCGCGGGTCGGTGCTGCGCAGCCGGACCGACCCGCGGCTGGCCACGGTCAGCACGGTGACCAGGATGGAGATCGCCCGGATGGCCGGGTCGCCCAGGCCGTTGCGCTGGAACGGCACCGGCAGCACATGCCACTGCAGGTCGGGGGCGGGCAGCGACGGCAGCGTCCGGGTGAAGCCGCCCGCCTCGGCGACGTTCGAGGTCAGCGGGCCGGACCGGAGGTACTTCCAGCGCGCCAGCCCGGCCGGGCCGGCCTGCTCCCACAGGCCGGTCTCTTTCGGCGTCGGCCAGATCGCGGTGACCACCGGATGGTCGGACAGGTTGGCCCCTACCCCCGGATTGTCGGCCACCAGCCGGACGCCGTGCTCGATCAGCTGCTCGGCCGGGCCGATGCCGGACAGCAGCAGCAGGTGCGGGCTGCCGATGGCCCCCGCGCACAGGATGACCTCACCGTCGGCCCGGGCCAGTTCCTCACGGCCGTGGTGCAGGTAGCGGACGCCGGCCGCCCGGCCGGCCTCGACGAGCACCCCGGTGACCAGGGCGTCGGTCTGGACGGTCAGGTTCGGCCGGGACATCGCCGGGCGCAGGTAGGCATCGGCGGCCGACCAGCGCCGCCCGTCCCGCTGGGTGACCTGGTAGAAGCCGGTACCGTCCTGCTCGCCGCCGTTGAAGTCCTCGTTGGCCGGCAGCCCGCACGCCCGGGACGCCTCGACGAACGCCCTGGTCAGCGCGGACTTCCGCTTGAGGTCCTGAACGCTGAGCGGGCCGCCTGCCCCGTGGTAGGCGGACGCCCCGCGGGAGTTGTCCTCCGCCCGCAGGAAGTATGGCAGCAGGTCGGTGTACCCCCAGCCGGCGCAGCCGTACTCGTCCCGCCAGCTGTCGTAGTCCAGCCGGTTGCCCCGGATGTAGATCATGGCGTTGATGGACGACGAGCCGCCCAGGGTCCGGCCGCGCGGCCAGTAGACCGACTGCCCGGCCGCCCGGTCCTGCGGCACGGTGCGGAAGTCCCAGTCGTACTGGCTCTGCCAGAGCAGGTTCAGCGCCGCCGGGATGCGGATCTCCTCGGCGGCGTCCGGAGGCCCCGCCTCCAGCAGCAGGACCCGGGTGCCCGGGTTTTCGGTCAGCCGGGCGGCCAGCACACATCCGGCGCTGCCGGCGCCAACGATGACGTAGTCATACACGGGGGACCTCAAAGGGCAGTTCGGGGGCTAGTCCGACACCCTACTAGCGGGAGCCCGCCACGGACAGCCGAGCGCGCTCCCGGCCGGGTTCGGCCGGGAGCGCGCTCCTCCATGGCCACTGCGGGCTCTGGCGGGCCCCCGAGATCCGCCAGGCACCAGAGGCAGTGACCGCAGGTCCGTAGGCAGCGGTACGCCGCTATTCGATTACTCTTCGTCCTTAAACGATGCCACATCGTGTTTGATATGTGAATACCCCAAGGTCAGAACATTGATCGTCTTGAGAAAAGTCCTGATCAACTGCCCGCCAAACCGGCCGCCGAGGGGCTCCGGGAGGAGGCCGCCGAGGGGCTCCGGGAAGGGAGCGTCATCCCGCGCGGCACGGGGGATCCTGCCTCGCGCGAGGCCCGGTACGGGCCGCCGCGCGGCGCGAGGCCCGGTGCGCCACCCGGCCGCCGCCCCGGCCCTCGCGCTACGGTGGAGCCCATGGCAGGTGACCGCAACGACGAGCCCGTGGTGCTCTCCCGCATCTACACCCGCACCGGCGACGACGGCAGCACCGCGCTCGGCGACATGAGCCGGGTGCCGAAGACCGATCCCCGGCTGGCCGCCTACGCTGACGTGGACGAGGCGAACACCGTGATCGGGATGGCGCTGGCCCTGGGCGGCCTGCCGGACACCATGACCGCGCTGCTCTCCCGGGTGCAGAACGAGTTGTTCGACGTCGGTGCCGACCTGTGCACCCCGGTGACCGAGAACCCGGCCTATCCCCCGCTCCGGGTCACCCCGGACTACATCGAGCGGCTGGAGCGGGACTGCGATTCCCGCAACGCCGGGCTCCCCGTGCTGCGCAGCTTCATCCTGCCCGGGGGCACCCCCGGTGCGGCCCTGCTGCACCAGGCCCGGACGGTGGCCCGCCGGGCCGAGCGGACCACGTGGGCGGCCCTGGAAACCTGCGGCGACTCGATGAACCCGCTGACTGCGCAGTACCTGAACCGGCTGTCTGACCTGCTGTTCATCCTGTCCCGGCTGGCCAACGAAGGGCGCGGGGACATCCTCTGGAAGCCCGGCGGACAGCGCTGAACGCCCCCCTCCCGCGCTCTGCCGCCTGGCCCGGCCCTCGAGCGCGCCGGTGGGCGGGGTTAGCTGGCCCGGCCGAGGTAGGAGCCGGGGGCGGGCGGGGCCGCTTCCAGCCAGGCCAGGAAGCCGGTGAGCGCCGACTCGCCCATGGCGAGTTCCACCGTGCCGTCCGCCTCGCCGACCCGGCAGCGCACCACCACGGCGCCCTGGCCCAGGCTGGCCTCTTCCGCGGGATCGGCGGGCCGCCGGGACAGCACGCTGAGCGTCCGGCGGGGGAAGACCCGGTTAGGCCGGAGCAGCAGGCCGAACACCTGGTACCAGCAGAGCGCGTCGGTCCGGTAGGCGGCCACACCCAGCCGCCAGCTGCCGCCGGGCAGGCGCAACCCGCACTCGACCGTGCCGCCGCCCCGCTCCAGCAGGTAGCGGCGCAGGGTGAGGCCCGCCGCCAGGAGCACGACGATGATCAGGAAGCCAGCGAAGAGCCAGGCTGCGTCGAAGGCCAGCGCTCCGCTCATCCCGGCCCCCCGCGCTGGCCCTCGTCAGGACCCGTCGCCGGCGGCCCGCAGGCGCGCCCGGAGGTACTTCACCGCGGCCGGTTCCTCTTCATCGGCCCCGGCTTCGCTCAGCGCGGCGTCAAGCTCGGCCCGCACCGCGGCCCGGTCCACCTGACTGCCCAGCTCGGCCTGCCGGGCCAGGATCGAGATCCGGTCGTCGTGCACGGACAGGAACCCGCTGCTGACCGCGACCTGGAGCGGCTGCCCGGCCGGGGCGTCCTCGCCGGAAGCCTGCCGCGGGTCGAGGACCTGGATGACGCCGCCTTCGGCCAGGATGCCGAGCACCGGAGGGTGCCCGCTGAGCACGCCGAGGTCACCGTCGAGCGTCTTGGCGATGACCATGCGGGCCTCTCCGGACCACACCTCGCCGTCCGGCACGACCAGCTCGACCCGGAGCGTCACCGGGGCCTCCCGCTTCCTGTGCTGGCCGCGCCGCTCACTGGCGCTCCAGCTCCGCGGCCTTCTTCTCCACGTCCTCGATGCCGCCGCACATGAAGAAGGCCTGCTCGGGATAGTTGTCGTACTTGCCCTCGGTGAGCGCCTTGAACGAGGCGATCGTGTCGCTCAGCGGCACGAACACGCCGGGCTGGCCGGTGAACTGCTCGGCCACGAACATCGGGTGGGACAGGAACCGCTCGATCCGCCGCGCCCGCTTGACCGTGACCTGGTCCTCTTCGGACAGCTCGTCGATGCCCAGCAGCGCGATGATGTCCTGCAGCTCCTGGTAGCGCTGCAGGATGCGCAGTACCTCGCGGGCCACGTCGTAGTGCTCCTGGCCGATGTACTTGGCGTCCAGGATCCGGGAGGTGGAGGCCAGCGGGTCGACCGCCGGGAAGATGCCCTTCTCGGTGATGGCCCGGGACAGCGCCGTGGTCGCGTCCAGGTGGGCGAACGTGGTGGCCGGCGCCGGGTCGGTGTAGTCGTCCGCGGGAACGTAGATCGCCTGCATGGAGGTGATCGAGTGGCCCCGGGTCGAGGTGATCCGCTCCTGCAGCTGGCCCATCTCGTCGGCCAGCGTGGGCTGGTAACCCACCGCCGATGGCATCCGGCCCAGCAGCGTGGACACCTCCGAGCCGGCCTGGGTGAACCGGAAGATGTTGTCGATGAACAGCAGCACGTCCTGGCCCTGCACATCGCGGAAGTACTCGGCCATGGTCAGCGCGGACAGGCCGACCCGCAGCCGGGTGCCCGGCGGCTCGTCCATCTGGCCGAACACCAGCGCGGTGTCCTTGATGACGTTGGACTCGGTCATCTCGACGAACAGGTCGTTGCCCTCGCGGGTGCGCTCGCCCACCCCGGCGAACACGGACACGCCGCCGAAGTTCTTGGCGACCCGGGTGATCATCTCCTGGATGAGCACCGTCTTGCCCACGCCGGCGCCGCCGAACAGGCCGATCTTCCCGCCCCGGACGTACGGGGTGAGCAGGTCCAGCACCTTGATCCCGGTCTCCAGGATCTCGGTCCGCGGCTCCAGCTGGTCGAACGGCGGCGGGTCGCGGTGGATCGACCAGCGTTCCGTGACGTCCAGCGAGGAGGCGGGCACGTCCAGGGGCACGCCGAGCACGTTGAACACGTGCCCCTTGGTGACGTCGCCGACCGGCACGGTGATCGGCCCGCCGGTGTCGGTGACCGGGGCGCCGCGGACCAGGCCGTCGGTGGGCTGCATGGAGATGGCCCGGAGCGTGTTGTCGCCCAGGTGCTGCTCCACCTCCAGGGTCAGCGTCCGCGTCTCCTCGCCCAGCGTGATGTCCACGTGCAGCGCGTTGTAGATGTCCGGCATGCTGTCCTCGGTGGCGAACTCCACGTCCACCACCGAGCCGATGACCCGCGCTACCCGGCCGGCCTGGGCCTCGGCGCCCTGCTCGCCGCCGGCGGCGGTGTTCTCGACGGTTGCGGTCATGATGGCATTCACTCTTTCCCTGCGGCGCTCTCGGCCAGCGCGTCCGCGCCGCCGACGATCTCGCTGATTTCCTGGGTGATCTCGGCCTGGCGGGCCTTGTTGGCCTCGCGGGTGAACTCTTCCAGGAGTTCGTTGGCGTTATCGGTGGCCGACTTCATGGCCCGGCGGCGGGCCGCGATCTCCGACGCCGCGGCTCTGCAGCAGGGCCTGGTAGATCCGGCTCTCCACGTACCACGGCAGCAGCGCGTCCAGCACCACCTGCGGCGACGGCTCGAACTCGTACAGCGGGAGCGCCCCGCCGGGCCGCTCCTCCGTCGTCTCCTCGATGACCAGCGGGAGGATGCGCCGCACCACCGCGTTCTGGCTCAGCATGGAGACGAACTCGGTGTAGACGAGGTGGATCTCATCGACCCCGCCCTCGTCGGCCGGCTGGCTGAACGCCTCGAACAGCGTCTGCGTGATCTCCCGGGCGTTCTCGTGCCGGGGCATCTCGGAGAAGCCGGTCCACGAGCCGGCGATCTCCCGGCCGCGGAACCGGTGCCAGGTGATGCCCTTGACGCCCGCCACGTAGGTGACCGTCTCGATGCCCCGCTCCGAGAGCAGCGCCCGCAGCCCCTGCGCCTCCCGCAGCACGTTGCTGTTGTAGCCGCCGCAGAATCCCCGGTCGCTGGTCAGCACCAAGATCGCGGCCCGGCGCGGCGTCTGCGCCTCGCGGACCAGCGGATGATCGACGTTGGACGACCGGCTGACCACCGCCTCCACCGCGTCGGTGATCTCCCGGGCGTACGGGCCCGCGTCCCGGACCCGCTGCTGCGCCTTGATGATCCGGGACGCGGCGATCAGCTCCTGGGCGCGGGTGATCTGGGCGATCGACTGGATGCTCTGGATCCGCTGCCGGATCGCGCGAAGTTGGCCTGCCATGCGCTTCCTGCCGCCTAACCCTGCTCGCCGGACTTGGGCGCCTGCTCGACCCGCTTGGTCAGCTTCTCCTGGCCCACCTGGTCCTCGGGGGTCGGCTCGGCCTCCTCCTCGGGGATGAGCAGGCCGCCATCGCCGCCGCTCACCTGGAAGGTGCCACGGAACTCCTCGACCGCCTCCTTGAGCGCGGCCGCGGTGTCGTCGGACAGGTCCCGGGTCTCCCGGATCGCGTCGTAGATGCCCGCCTGGTTGCGCTGGACGTGGTCCAGGAACTCCTGCTCGAACCGGCCGACGTCCTCCAGCGGCACGTCATCCAGGTAGCCGGAGCTGCCCACCCAGAGGGCGACCACCTGGCGCTCCACCGGGAACGGGCTGTACTGCGGCTGCTTGAGCAGCTCGGTCAGCCGGGCCCCGCGGTCCAGCTGGGCCCGCGACGCCGCGTCCAGGTCGGAGGCGAAGGAGGCGAACGCCTCCAGGTCGCGGTACTGGGACAGGGCCAGCTTGAGCCCGCCCGCCACCTTCTTCATCGCCTTGATCTGGGCGTCGCCGCCGACCCGGGACACCGAGCGGCCGACGTTGATGGCCGGGCGGACACCCGCGTTGAACAGGTCGGTCTCCAGGAAGATCTGCCCGTCGGTGATCGAGATGACGTTGGTCGGGATGTACGCGGAGATGTCGTTGGCCTTGGTCTCCACGATCGGCAGCCCGGTCAGCGAGCCATTGCCCATGTCCTTGGACAGCTTCGCGCACCGCTCCAGCAGCCGGGAGTGCAGGTAGAAGACGTCACCCGGGTACGCCTCGCGGCCCGGCGGCCGGCGCAGCAGCAGCGAGATGGCCCGGTACGCCTCGGCCTGCCGGGACAGGTCGTCGAAGACGATCAGCACGTGCTGGCCCTGGTACATCCAGTACTGGCCGATGGCCGACCCGGTGTAGGGGGCGATGTACTTGAAGCCGGCCGGGTCGGAGGCGGGCGAGGCCACGATCGTCGTGTACTCCATGGCGCCCGCGTCATCCAGCGACTGGCGGACCTGCGCGGTGGTCGAGCCCTTCTGCCCGACGGCCACGTAGATGCACTTGACCTGGCGGGCCGGGTCGCCGGATTCCCAGTTCTCCCGCTGGTTGATGATCGTGTCGATGGCGATGGCCGTCTTGCCGGTCTGCCGGTCGCCGATGATCAGCTCGCGCTGGCCGCGGCCGATCGGGGTGATCGCGTCGATCGCCTTGATCCCGGTCTGCAGCGGCTCGTTGACCTTGCTGCGCTGCACCACCGAGGGGGCCTGCAGCTCCAGCTGCCCGGATCTCGGCCGCCTCGATGTCGCCCTGGCCGTCCAGCGGCAGCCCGAGCGGGTCCACCACCCGGCCGAGGAAGCCGTCACCGACCGGCACGGACAGCACCTCGCCGGTCCGGCGGACCTGCTGCCCCTCCTCGATCTTGGTGAAGTCACCGAGGATCACCACGCCGATCTCGCGCTCGTCCAGGTTGAGCGCGACGCCGCGGATGCCGCCGGGGAACTCCAGCAGCTCGTTCGCCATCGCCGAGGGCAGCCCCTCGACCCGGGCGATGCCGTCGCCGCACTCGGCGACGACGCCGACTTCCTCCCTGGACGCCCCGTCCGGCTGGTACGCCTGGACGAAGCTCGCCAGCGCGTCCCGGATCTCGTCGGGCCGGATTGTCAGCTCCGCCATGGTCCTCGTGTCTCTCTGTCGTCCGGATGTGTGGTCCGGGTTGTTGGTCCGGTTGCCGCGGGCTCGTCGCCCGGTGACGGCCGTTCGGCGCCGGCGGTCAGGCCGCCAGCTCCCGGCGCAGCGCCGCCAGCCGGCTCGCCACGCTTCCGTCGATGAACTCATCCCCGATACGGACGGATATGCCACCTAGCACATCGGGATCGATCAGGACGTCCAGGTGCACGCCGTCGGCCGAACGCCGCAGTCAGCGCGGCGGCCAGGCGCTCCCGCTCGTCTGCCCCGAGCGGGACGGCGACCCGCACGACGGCGATCAGGCGCTCCCGCCACTCTGCCACCAGCCGCGCGTAGTCAGCCAGGCACAGCTCCAGGTTACGTCCCCGGGGGTGCACCACCGCCGCCGCGATGAGCCGCAGCGACGAGGGGGTCACCTTGCCGCCCAGCAGCGTGTCCACCAGCTGGCGCTTGGCGCTGGCCGGCGCCTGGAGGCTGGTCAGCGCGGCCCGCAGCTCGGGCGAGCTGCTGACTACCCGGCTGAACCGGAACAGCTCGTCCTCGACGTCATCCAGGTGCCCGGCCTCGTCCGCCGCGGCGGCGGTGGCCAGCACCGCCAGTTCCTCGGTGGCGTCGGTCAGGTTGCGGGGCACTGACCAGCGCGCGGCGGCCAGCCCGGCGACCAGGTGCAGCGTGGCGCCGGCTGACCTTGCCCTCGAGCAGGGCGCGGACCAGCCCGGCCCGGTCGGCGGGGCGCCGGGTGGTGTCGGTCAGCGCACGGCGCAGCACCGGCTGGCTGTCCAGCAGCCCGACCACGCTGAACAGCTCGTCGCTCAGCACGTCGGCCACCCCGGGCTCGCTGACCGCGCTGGCCAGCCGCTCCCGGGCCTCGGCGAGGGATGCCCGGCTAGCTCCGCGCATGCTCGCCCCCGGCGGGGGTCTCCCGCTCCAGGTCGTCCAGGAACCGCTCGACGATGCGCCGCTGGCGGGCCTCGTTCTCCAGCGATTCGCCGACCACCCGGCTGGCCAGTTCGACCGCCATGGTGCCGACCTCGGCGCGCAGCGCGTTGACGGCCTGCTGGCGGTCCGCCTCGATCTGCGCATGCGCCGCCTCCACCAGGCGGCGCCGCTCCGCCTCACCCTGCTCGCGCAGTTCGGCGATGATCTGGGCGCCTTCCTCGCGGGCCTTCTCGCGCAGCCGGCCGGCCTCCTGCCGGGCCTCGGCCAGTTGCTGCCGGTACTCGGCCAGCGCCCGCTCGGCCTCGGCCTGCATCTCCTCGGCGCGCTGGATGCCGCCCTCGATCTTGTCCGTCCGCTCGGCCATCGTCTTCTGGATGCGCGGCAGGAGCACCTTCCCCAGCACCGCGAACACGATGAGGAAGGCGATCGTGCCGATGATCAGCTCGGGCCATTCGGGTATCAGCGGATTAGAAGGCGGGGTCACCACCGCCGCCCCAACGTGGTAGCTCACGGTGTGGCCTCCTGTCGGCTAGGGATCACTGGGGGACTCCGCCGATCAGGTGGCGCCGAAGATGAACGGGACCACGAGGCCGATCAGGGCCAGCGCCTCGGCCAGCGCGAAGCCGATGTACATGTTGGACTGGATGAGCCCGCGGGCCTCCGGCTGCCGGGCCATGGCCTCGACGCCGTGGCCGAAGATCAGGCCGATGCCGACACCGGGGCCGATGGCCGCCAGGCCGTAACCCACCGCGCCGAAGTTGATTCTCAGCTGCTGGACAGTGCCAGAGGCGATCAGATGATGCAGGACGCCGAGAGCGACCACGTGATGCGCTACATCAAGCATGTGTGCATTCCCTTGCCTTCAGGCCGACGGATGTCTGCCGCCGGCGGGTTGGATGGGCCGCCGGCACACCGGGGTGCGCTGGCGGACGAATCAGGGTGCGGGCCACGTCAGTGGCTCGCTTCCAGTGAGCCGCCGATGTACTGGGCGGTCAGAATGGTGAAGATGTAGGCCTGCAGCGCCTGGATCAGCATCTCGAACGCGGTCAGCACGATGGTGAGGATGAACGAGGTCGCGCTGAACAGCAGGCCGATGCTGAGGCTGAACAGGTACCAGGTCGCGAGGGTGAAGATCAGCAGCAGGATGTGCCCGGCGAACATGTTCGCGAACAGCCGGACCGCCAGCGTGAACGGCCGGATGAGCAGGTACTGGAGTACCTCCACGGGCGCCAGGATGACCAGGATGGGCCGGCGGCACGCCTCTCGGGATCATGTTCCTGAAGTAGCCGCCCAGCCCCTGGTGCTTGATGCCCAGGTAGGTGTAGGTGCCGTAGACCATGAGCATCAGCGCGGCCGGGAAGGCGATCATGCGACATCGGCGGGAACTGGGCGACCGGGATGATCTCCATCAGGTTCATCATCCAGATGAAGAAGAACAGCGAGACCAGGAAGGGCAGGAAGCTGTCGCCGCGCTTGCCGATCATCGGCCGCAGGATCTGCTCGCGGACGAACTCGACCCCCATCTCACCGAGGGTCTGCGCGCCGCGCGGGACGATCTTCGGGTTGGCGAACGCGGCCCAGAAGAAGCCGACCACGGCGACGGCGCAGACCAGCGCCAGCAGCATCGGCTTGGTGAAGCTGAAGCTGCCCACCGTGAAGAATGGCGTGAAGAGGAAGGTCGGCCCCGGGTATCCCGGGGCCCGGAAGCCGCAGTGCGTCGCCGAGAGCTACGTGACTGTTGTCCACGGTGCATTGCACCGCGGCGAGGATCAGCATGTCACCGCGCAAGACGGGTTCCTCCGGCTTCGTGCCCGCGCGCGGCGCTCGCCGGCGCAGCGCGCATCCAGGCCGCCCTCATCCGGGCGGAACGTCGGGGCATGCCGATGCTGGCCCGGCCAGCATCTGGCATGCGGATTACCTACTGGTTCCTGCCGTACTTCCAGACCACCCCGCCGACGGCGAAGACCAGCCCGACGAGCGCGCCCGCCGGCAGCAGCACCGGGATGTGCGTCAGCCACGCCGCCAGCCAGCCGAGGAGGCCGTAGGCCACCATGCCGGCGATCAGGTAGCTGAAGATGCTCCAGCCCTGGTTCTCCTCGGCCGTCGGCTGTCCGTCCGGGGGCACGCCGGACCGACTTGTCCGGCCCGAGGACGCGGATCCAGCTCCGCCCGTGGGAGGCCAGGTCATCGCGCGGGCCATCGACGGCAGGCTGGCCCGCGGGCCGCGATCCGCCGTCCGGGAGCGAGAGGGGCGCCACGCGTCACCGTTCCCCGTCCGGTTCCACGTACAGCACCTTGAGCCGCATCGACCAGAGCACCTGGGCGCCGCTCCAGACCAGTACGCAGACGATGGCGGTCAGCCCGAACATCCGCCCGTTGAACGCGGTCGTGCCGCTGAACTTCGACACCACGACCAGCAGCACGAGGATCTTGATGAGGTAGGAACTCAAAGCGGTGATCATCATGGCCTGCGGGCTGACCTTGGCCGCCCGCGACACGGCGGTGATGCTGATCGCGAAGAACACGGCGACCAGTGCCGCTCCGAGCAGGGCGCCGATCAGGCCCTTGGTCCCGCCCAGCACCGTGGCCAGCACAACCATGATCACCGCAGCGCCGGCCGTGATAACGGCGGACCGCCGGGCGATCGGGCCATAACTCGCCAGCATCTTAGGTGGCTCCGGAGGGCTCGACAGGAGGACACTTGACTCGGGGACGCGCCGGTCCGCCTCCCACACGGCACCGGCCAGGAGCCGGTGTGCCGCCGAGGCGGATGTAGCAATCCGCCGGGTTAGCGAAACCTATCACGGGCCCCTCACTCGTCCTTGAGTGACTGCTCGTGAAAGATATCACAAGCTCCTATAGCCGGGCTTTACCAGGTCCCCCCGTGTGATGAAGGTTACCGAAACAGTCATTAACCCCCAGGTCATCGCGGAGCCCACCAGAGTTCCCAAGCGGGGACGAACTGCCCGGCCGGGTCAGCCGGCGCCGGGCCGCCCGATGAACCACGGGGGTGCGTCATCGCCGGGCTCCTCGCGGCCCGGGTCAGGGTCCGCGCCGTCCGTCCGGGCCGCGAACGCCCGGTTCACCAGCCTCCGCCGCGCGGTCATACCAGCCCGGCGGGCGGCCTGCCCAGCCGGGTCATATCCGGCCGGGTCATATCCGGCCGCGTCGCCGCCGGACCCGGCTCGCCTGGCCCGCAGGGTCATACCGGCCGGTCGCGGGCGCGGACCCGTTCCCGCGCACAAACCCGGTCCCGGGCGCGGACCCGTTCCCGGCATATCCGGCCGCCGGGCGCTCCCCGCCGCCCGCCGGGCCGGCGCGGGCCGCTCCGGGGCAGGCGGCGTCCGCAACGCCCGGTCGAACTCCAGTGGCCCGGGCGCGGGCCAGGGTGCCTCGGTGGCCGGCACCGGCGCTGGCCGCGCCGCCGGGCTGAGGTAGCCGGTGCGGTCCGGCGGTGCCGGGACGCCGGCCACTGGACGGCCCGCGCCTGCGACGGCACCGGCCAGGGCCGGGCTCGCGGCGGGCCGGGGAGCGGCGGGCGGTCCGCCGCGGGCCGCTGACCGGCGGCCCGGTTCCGGCTTCACCCACCACCGCAGCCGCGGCATCGACATCAGCAGCAGGACCAGGATGCCGCCGATGGTGACGATGCCCAGCACGTACAGCTTCGTCCGCATGATCGACAGCAGCACCACGGTGCCCGCGAACAGGGCCGCCCACATATACATGATCAGCACGCTGGCCCGGTGCGAATGCCCGATGGCCAGCAGCCGGTGCTGCAGGTGCTTCTTGTCCGCGGCGAACGGGGACAGCCCGGCCCGGGTCCGCCGGACCACGGCCAGCAGCAGATCGGCGTACGGGATCAGCATGATGATGACCGGCACCAGCAGCGGCAGCACCTCGGGGAACCGGTTGACGGTCCCGCCCCGGTTCGCGGCCGGCCCGACCAGCGTGTTCGGGTCGAGGGTGGCCAGGCTGGAGATCGGCGCGTAGGCCAGCAGCAGCCCGAGCAGCATCGACCCGGTATCGCCCATGAAGATGCGGGCCGGGTGGAAGTTGTGCGGCAGGAAGCCCACGCACACCCCGAGCAGCACGGCGGCGGCCAGGGCCGGGTCGTCCTGCTCGCTCAGCCCCACCCGCTTGGCCAGCGTGTAGTAGTACAGGTAGAACGCGGCCGCCCCGATCGCCACGATCCCGGCGGCCAGCCCGTCCAGGCCGTCGATGAAGTTGACCGCATTGATCGTCACCACGACGACCAGGATGGTCAGCGCGGTCGTCTCATCAGAGGTGAGGGCCAGGGTCCCGCCGCCCGGCCAGGGCAGCCACGACACCTGCGCGCCGCTCCAGACCAGGACCACCGCGGCCGCCACCTGGCCGGCCAGCTTGGTGACCACGCCCAGTCCCCAGCGGTCGTCCACGAAGCCCACGAGCACGACGACGGCGCCGGCCAGCAGCAGCCCGGCGCCGACCCGGGTCCCCTGGAACACGGTGCTCAGCGGGAACATCCGGGATGCGATCAGCAGCCCGGCGGCCATCCCGCCGTAAAGGGCCAGCCCGCCGAGAGTCGGGACGGGCTCGGTGTGGACGTCGCGTTCCCGCGGCTGCTTCATGGCCCCGACCGCTATCGCAAACCGGCGGACCAGCGGGATGAGCAGGTAGGTGACGGTCGCTGCGATCAGCGCCGTGAGCCCGTACTCCTTCATCCCGGTTCACCGGCCACTCTCGTTGCCGCGTCCATTAATGTCCCACTGTAGCCCGGCCGGCGCAGCGGTGATGGCACGCCGGACGGGGCCGCGCGGCGGTCACTCCGCGGCCTGCGCGCCCGCCCCGTTCTCCCCCGCGGCCGGGGATCCGCCGGACTGGCCGCCGGATCCGGGGTTCCCGGGTCCCGGGTTCCCGGACGCCACGTCCCCGGACGCCACGTCCCCGGACGCCACGTCCCCGGACGCCACGTCCCCGGATCCCGGATCCGCCGGATCCCGGTCCCCCGGAAGGAGCATCCCCCGGAACCGGGTCCCCCGAACTCCCCGCGGCGGCGGGCTCCGGCCGGGGCGCGGCAGCCACCTCCGGCTCCTCGGTCCCGTGGTCCAGCACGGCCAGCGGGATGACATCCCGGAGCCGGTCCACGCTGATCACCCCGGCGCGGAGCAGCCGCGGCACGGTGCCGGTCAGGTCCACGATGCTGGACGGCACGTCGCCCGGGCACGGGCCGCCGTCCAGGTAGACCGCGACCTGCTCGCCCAGCTGGTCGAACGCCTCGTCGGCCGTGGTGGCCGGGCCCCGGCCGGAGATGTTCGCGCTGCTCACCGCGAGCGGGCCGGTCCGCTTCAGCAGGTCCAGCGTGAGCGGGTGCAGCGGCATCCGGACCGCGACGGTGCCCTTGGTGTCGCCGATGTCCCAGACCAGGGTCGGGCTGGACCGGCAGACCAGGGTCAGCCCGCCCGGCCAGAACTCCTCGATCAGGTCCTTGCCCGCCTCGGGGAAGTCCGTGACCAGGGCCATCGCCGCCCGCACCGTGCCGACCAGCACCGGCGGCGGCATGTCCCGGCCCCGGCCCTTGGCTTTCAGCAGGCCGTCCACCGCGACCGGGTCGAACGCCTCGGCCGCCACCCCGTACACCGTGTCGGTCGGCAGCACGACCAGTTCACCACGGCGCAGGGCCCGTTCCGCCGCGGCCAGCCCGTCCGCACGCTGCTCCGGGTCGCGCACAGTCAAACCGTTTGCTCATGGGCGTTCATCCTCCCATCTCCCGTGCCCCGGCCAGACCGCCGTGACGAAACGGTCCCGGCCGGCCAGGTCCCGGTGATTGCGCGGGTCCTGCCAGCCGCGCTCCTCGGCGAAGACCCAGTACACGGCGGCCCCCTGCGGGGCGCCGTGCTCCACGGCCACCAGCCCGCCCGGCCGCAGCAGGCGGCGGGCGGCCTGCTCGATCACGCGCACCGCGTCCAGCCCGTCGGTGCCGCTCCACAGCGCCGTCGCCGGGTCGTACTCACCCACCTCGGGCGGCACCGACGCGCCCCAGGGGATGTACGGCGGGTTGCTGATGACCAGGTCGGCGGTGCCGTCGAGGTCGGCCAGCGCGACGGTGAAATCCTCGCCGTGCAGCGTGACCCGCCCCGCCGTGTGCGGCGCGGCCGCCGCGCACCGGTCGATGTTGCGCTGCGCCCACTGCCGGGCCAGCGGGTCGATCTCGACCGCGTGCACCCGGGACCGCGGCACCTCCTGGGCGATGGCCAGGGCGATCGCGCCGGAGCCGGTGCCCAGGTCGGTGACGAGCGGCTCGGTCACGTCCATCTCGCGGAGCCGCCTCGATCGCCCAGCCGGTCATCACCTCGGTCTCCGGCCGGGGGACGAACACGCCCGGCCCGACCTCGAGATCCAGGTACCGGAAGTAGGCGTGCCCGGTGATGTGCTGCAGTGGCTCCCGGGCCTCGCGGCGGGCCACCTCGTCCCAGAACCGGGGGTCGAACGCCCCGTCCGGCACCCGGTGCAGCTCGGTACGCGGCACATCGTGCACGTGCGCCGCGATCTGCTCCGCGTCGGCCCGCGGCGAGTCCACGCCGGCCTCGGCCAGGCGGGCAGCGGCCACCGCAATTTCGTTAAGGAGCAAGCTCATCACTGGCCTCGTGGGGGCGGCCCGGCCGGCCCGGCCGCGGGCGGGCGCGGCGGGGCCGGGTCAGGCGCCATCGGCTGCTGCCGCCCTCCCCGACCGGTCCGCGTCGCTCAGCGCGCTGATGACTGCGTCCAGGTCCCCGTCGATGACGTGGTCCAGGTTATACGCCTTGTAGCCGACCCGGTGGTCAGAGATGCGGTTCTCCGGGAAGTTGTAGGTGCGCACCCGCTGGGAGCGGTCGACCTCCTTGACCTGGCTGCGGCGGTCCGCCGAGGCCTGGGCGTCCGCGTCGGCCTGCGCGGCGGCCAGCAGCCGGGCGCGCAGGATGCGCAGCGCCTGCTCCTTGTTCTGCAGCTGGCTCTTCTCGTTCTGGCAGGAGACCACGATGCCGGTCGGCTTGTGCGTGATCCGCACCGCGGAGTCGGTGGTGTTGACGCTCTGCCCGCCGGGCCCGGAGGAGCGGTACACGTCCACCCGCAGGTCGTTCGGGTCCACGGTGACCTCGACCGGGTCGGCTTCCGGCAGCACCAGCACGCCCGCGGCCGAGGTGTGGATGCGGCCCTGCGACTCGGTCACCGGGACGCGCTGCACCCGGTGCACGCCGCCCTCGTACTTGAGCCGGGACCACACGCCGTGGCCGGGCGCGGTCCGGGCGCCGGCCTTGACCGCGACCGTGACGTCCTTGTAGCCGCCCAGCCCGGTGATGGTGGAATCCAGGATCTCGGTCTTCCAGCCCTGCCGCTCGGCGTACCGCAGGTACATCCGCAGCAGGTCCCCGGCGAACAGGGCGGACTCCTCGCCGCCCTCGCCCGCCTTCACTTCCAGGATGACGTCCTTGCCGTCGCTCGGGTCCCGCGGCGTGAGGTAGTCGTTCAGCTGATCCTCGAGCTGGGCCCGGCGGCGGCCGAACTGCTCGGCCTCGGCCGCGAACGAGGGGTCCTCGCCGGCCAGTTCCCGTGCGGTGGCCTCGTCGGCCGACGTCTGCTGCCAGGCGTGGTAGGCCTCGACCGGCCGGGGAGATCTCACCATAGCGGCGGGACAGGGCGCGGGCCCGCTCCGGGTCGGCGTGCACAGCCGGGTCGGCGAGGATGTGCTCCAGCTCCGCGTGCTCCGCTGCCAGCTCACTGAGCCGGTCGAACACCGTTGCCTCCTCCGCCGAAGGCGGGCACCGGGGATGGCGCCCGCGGGCCGGTCCCGGGATCCCGGGACCGGCGGGTTTTGTCCTCCAAACCCAAAATCACCGCGCGGTGAGCGCCTGGCCAGGCCATGGCGCCACCGCACGGTGACGGGGTCAAGCTACTTGGAGCCGGCTGCCTTCTTGCCGAACCGGCGCTCGAACCGGGCCACGCGGCCACCGGTGTCCATGATCTTCTGCTTGCCGGTGTAGAACGGGTGGCAGTTCGAGCAGATGTCGGCGTGGATCACGCCGCCCTTGGCCGTGCTGCGCGTGGTGAAGGTGTTCCCGCAGGTGCAGGTCACCTCGGTCACCACGTAGTCCGGGTGGATTCCAGGCTTCACTATGTACTCCTGCCTTAGCTGGTCGCCGGGTCGCCGGGCCGGAAGTCCGCCCCGGCGTGAACCGGTACCGCGTTGTCGTGGCTATTCAGTGTGCCAGACCCTGCAACATGCGCGGGGGCCTGGCGATTCCCGCCTGTGGTTTGGTGAGCAGCGCCGCGGTTAGCCGCGGTCCTGGCCGACCGTGGTCTTCTGCACGTGCAGCAGGAACTCGGCGTTGCTCTTGGTCTCCTTCATCCGCTCCATGAGCACTTCGAGGGCCTGCTGCGGCTCCAGGGCGTGCAGCACCCGGCGGAGCTGCCAGACGATCTTCAGCTCCTCGGGGGTCATCAGGATCTCCTCCTTGCGGGTGCCGGAGGCATCCACGTCGATGGCGGGGAAGATCCGCTTGTCGGCCAGTTCCCGGCGGAGCCGCAGCTCCATGTTGCCGGTGCCCTTGAACTCCTCGAAGATGACCTCGTCCGCGCGGGACCCGGTCTCGATGAGGGCGGTGGCCAGGATGGTCAGCGAGCCGCCGTGCTCGATGTTCCGCGCCGCGCCGAAGAACCGCTTGGGCGGGTAGAGCGCGGTGGAGTCCACGCCACCGGACATGATCCGGCCGCTGGCCGGCGCGGCCAGGTTGTAGGCGCGGCCCAGCCGGGTGATCGAGTCCAGCAGGACGACCACGTCGTGGCCCATCTCGACCAGCCGCTTGGCCCGCTCGATGGCGAGCTCGGCGACGGTGGTGTGGTCCTCGGCGGGACGGTCGAAGGTGGAGTGGATCACCTCGCCCTTGACCGAGCGCTGCATGTCGGTGACTTCCTCAGGCCGCTCGTCCACCAGGACGACCATGAGGTGGCACTCGGGGTTGTTCTTGGTGATCGCGTTCGCGATGGCCTGCAGGATCATCGTCTTGCCCGCCTTGGGCGGGGAGACGATGAGGCCGCGCTGGCCCTTGCCGATCGGGCTGACCAGGTCCATGATCCGGGTGGTCAGGACGCCGGGGTCGGTCTCCAGCCGGAGCCGGTCCTGCGGGTACAGCGGCACCAGCTTGGAGAAGTCGGGGCGGCCGCGGGACTGCTCCGGGTCCAGCCCGTTGATCTTGTCCAGCCGGACCAGGGCGTTGAACTTCTCCCGGCGCTCGCCGTCGCGGGGCTGGCGTACCGCACCCTCGATGACGTCACCCTTGCGCAGGCCGTGCCGGCGCACCTGGGACAGCGACACGTACACGTCGTTGGAGCCGGGCAGGTACCCGGTGGTCCGGATGAAGCCGTAGTTGTCCAGCACGTCGAGGATGCCGGCGATCGGGATGAGCACGTCATCCTCGGTCACCACCGGCTCGGCCTCCGGGGCGCCCCGCTCGCGGCGGCGGTTGCGGTTGCGGAACCGGTCCCGGCTGCGCCGGCGGCCCGAGCCGTCATCGTCGTCCATCATCTGGCCGCCGCGCTGCCCGCCGTCGCGGCCGTTGTCCCGGGTGTTGTCCCGGGTGTCACGGCCGCCATCGCGCCCGCCGTCACGGGAACTGCCGTCACGGGAACTGCCGTCGCGGGAACCGCCGTCGCGCTGGCCCTCGCGGGGGCCGCTGTCGCGCTGGTCACCAGCGTCGCCGCGGGGCGCATCGTCGCGCCGGCCGTTACGGCGGCGGCTGTCGCGGCGCTGGCCCGTCCCCCTGCTGGCCGTCCGCGGAACCGCGGGCGGCACCCTCGGCCGCGCCGTTGGCGGCCGCCGTCCCGGCCTCGCTGCCGTCGGCCCGCGCCCCCTGGGCGAAGGCGAGCTGGCCCTCGGCCCCCTGGCCCGCGCCGTTCTGGCCCCGGCCGCGCGCGCCGTCCTGCCGCGCCTCGCGGGTGGTGCTGGCCGCTTGCTGCGCCGGGCTGTGCCCGGCGTCGCCCAGAGCGGGCTGTGTCGGTGTGTCTGACTCCATGGCGTCCTGCTCACGGTGGCGGGGTGCGCCAGCTCCCGCGGACGCGCCCCGCTGGACTGAGTTGTCGTGTGCCACGCTCCCGCCCGCCGGGCCACTGCTGACCCTGGGCCACTCCGTCCGGCTGGCCCTGGGCGGCACCGCCGCCCTGCCTGGCCTGGATCGCCTCGACGAGCTGGCCCTTACGCATCCGGCCGGTGCCGGTAATGCCCATCGACTGGGCGAGCCGCTGCAGATCGGCCAGCAGCATGCCGGAGAGCCCGGAACCGCCGCGGCGGGCGGGCTTGTCGGTCACCGTCTCACCGGCGGTAGCCGAAGGGCCGCTGGCCTGCCCGGTGTCGGGCGGCGAGCCCCCCGGTCCCCCGTGCGTCTCGCTGGGCTGGGCCGCGACCGCGGATACGGGACGCAGGCCAGGCTCGGCGGAGTAGCCGGGGGTTCCCTCAGGCGCACCTGAGGAGCCGGTGAAGAGTTCGGTGGTGTCGCTCACGAGGGGTCCTTCCCAGGGAGCGGGCGTCGGCCGCGCTTGCGGCCGGTCGACCCGGTGTTACGGCCCGGCGAATCGGCCGGACCAGATACTGCGCTCATTGCTGTCCCCGCGCCGCCGTGGCACAGGGTGCCGCCCGCGTCCGGATCCAGTGCCCGGCCCGCGGTCGGCGGCCGCGGTGCCAGCCGGAATCCAGCGCCGGAGCGGGGGGTCCGGAACGAGTCCAGACGGCTGGGGTAGCCCGCCTCGGCGCTCCCCCCGGCTCCCGGTTCGCCACGATCACTCCGAGTTTGGCGTACGCGGAGGTGAGGTGGCAATCCAGAGAGTTCGACGGAACGTCACTGACCACGCCCGGCTGGAGAACCGGTCAGGCAGCAAGTAACGGGCGAGCACCTGACCCCATGGTGGGGTATCTGGTGCACTGTCTACCTTAACACTAGGAGAGGCCACGGCATTCCTCGGCAGTGGTCCGTGTGTCGTGGGGACCCTGGCAGCCGCGCGGGGGGAGGTCCCGTGCGGCTCACCCGAGGCAGCTGGGCTCTGGGGCCGGACGCCAGGCGTCCGGGCACGCCTCACCACGCGCTGTCTCATGAGCGTTCGGCCGGCCCAGCGGTCTGGAGGGTTGCGCCAAGCCGGTCGATGTCCAGGGGGCTTATTGCCCACGAGATACCCGTTTCCGCGGCGATTGAATCCACCAGGTCAGGCCCGGGTTCCGTGTCCGCGACCAGGAGCGCGAGCACGGACTGGGCCGGCCCCGGAGACGACCGCGGGCACCCCCGCCGCCCGGAGCCGGGCCAGCAGCGCGGCGGTCGGCGGCGCGGCCGCCGCACGGTAGGACTGGTGCAGGTAGTCCTGGGTCGCGTCGAACAGCACGTCCGGCTCCCGGGTGAGCGCCGCGATCAGCAGCGCGCTGCGGGCCGCGTTCGCCGCGGCGTCCCGGTGCGGCACCGCCGGCGGCAGCGCGCCGCGCGCGGTGGCCGTGGCGAGAACCTCATCCGGAACGAGGACCACCGGCCGGATCTCCTCCAGCACCGGCAGGCGCACCAGGCGGGGCTGCCCGGCGGCCGCCTGCCCGGCCGCCACTCCGGCTGCCGCCTCCGGGATCCAGGCGATGGTCAGCCCGCCGGCCAGGCAGGCGGCCACGTTGTCCGGGTGCCCTTCCAGCGCCGTGGCCAGGGCGAGGACCGCGTCATCGGGAAGCTGGTCCGGGCCGCCGGCGACCAGCCCCCGGGCGGCCAGGATCCCGGTGACGATGGCCGCGGCGGAGGAACCAAGCCCCCGGCCGTGCGGGATCGAGTTGAGGCTGCGCAGGCCGATCCCCGGCGGCTGGCCGCCGAGCAGGTCGAACGCGGCCCGCATGGCCCGGACCACGAGGTGCTGTTCCCCGTCGCCCGCGGTCCCGGCGCCCTCGCCGGACACCTCGATGTGCAGGCCGCCCTCGGTCACCCGGGCCACCGTCACGTCGTACAGGGACAGCGCGAGGCCCAGCGCGTCGAACCCGGGGCCCAGGTTCGCGCTCGTCGCCGGGGCGCGCACCACCACCGGCGCGTCACGCCAGCGCGAGCCCCTGGTCATGCGCAGCCGCCCGTCATGCCCGGCCCCCGGTCATGCCAGCCGCCCTCACGCCAGGCCCAGGGCGGCCGCAGCGGCCGCGGAGTCCGCCGGGATGGTGACCGGGGCGGGCGCGGCCGACACCGCCCAGTCCGGGTCCTTCAGGCCGTTGCCGGTCACCGTGCACACCACCCGGCAGCCCGCCGCCAGCTGGCCGTTCTCCCGGGCCTGCAGCAGCCCGGCCACCCCGGCCGCGGAGGCCAGCTCGCCGAACACCGCTTCCCGGGCGGCGAGCAGCCGGTAGGCCGCGAAGATCTGCCGGTCGGTCACCGAGTCGATGAGGCCGCCGGACTCGTCGCGGGCCGCCTCGGCCAGCCGCCATGACGCCGGGTTGCCGATCCGGATCGCGGTGGCGATCGTCTGCGGCGCGCGCACCGGCTCGCCCCGGACGATCGGCGCCGCGCCGCTGGCCTGGAAGCCGAGCATGCGGGGGGTGCGGGTGGCCCGGCCCGCCGCGGCGTACTGCTGGTAGCCCCGCCAGTAGGCGGTGATGTTCCCCGCGTTGCCGACCGGCAGGCAGTGCACGTCGGGCGCGTCGCCCAGCACGTCGACGATCTCGAACGCGGCCGACTTCTGCCCTTCCAGCCGGTCGTTGTTGACCGAGTTGACCAGCGCCACCGGGTAGTTGGCGGCCAGCTTGCGGGCCAGTTCCAGGCAGTCGTCGAAGTTCCCGTCCACCTGGAGCAGCCGGGCCCCGTGCACCAGGGCCTGGGCCAGCTTGCCCAGGGCGATCTTGCCCCGTGGCACGAGCACGGCGCAGGTCATCCCGGCCCGCGCCGCGTAGGCGGCCGCGCTCGCGCTGGTGTTGCCGGTGGAGGCGCAGATCACCGCGGTCGCACCGCGGGCCGCGGCCAGCGTGACCGCCAGCGTCATGCCCCGGTCCTTGAACGACCCGGTCGGGTTCGCCCCCTCCACCTTGAGGTAGACCTCGCAGCCGGTCCGCTCCGACAGCACGGGGGCAGGCAGCAGCGGCGTGGCGCCCTCGCCCAGCGTGACCACCGGGCCGCCATCCGGCACCGGCGGCAGCCAGTCCCGGTACTGCTCGATCACCCCGCGCCACGGCTGGTAGCCCGCCGCGGCGTCGGCGGATTTCACGCCGGCGTTCATTCGTCGGCCTCCCCCTCCACGCGCATCACGCTGGCCACTGCGCGCACGGTGTCCATGGTGCCGAGTTCGGCGACACAGCGCGAGAGGGCCGCGTCCGGCGCCATGTGCGTCACGATCACCAGCTGCGCGTCCTCGCCCCGGCCCTCCTGGCGCACTGCCTTGATCGACACGTCGTGCCGGGCGAACGTCTCCGCCACCCGGGCCAGCACGCCAGGCCGGTCGGCGACGTCCAGCGCGACGTGGTACCGGGTCAGCGACTCGCCCATCGGCAGCGGCGGCAGCTCGGCGTAGGTGGAGGCGTCCGGCCCGCGGGTGCCGGCCATCCGGTTCCGCGCCACGGCCACCACGTCGCCCAGCACGGCACTCGCGGTGGGCACCCCGCCGGCCCCGGCGCCGTAGAACATGAGCTGCCCGGCGGACTCCGCCTCGACGAACACCGCGTTGTACGCCTCGCGGACGCCGGCCAGCGGATGCGTGCGCGGGATCATCGCCGGGTGGGCACGGACCGACACCCCGCCGCTGCGGCGCTCGCAGATGGCGAGCAGCTTGACCACCCGGCCGAGGGCCCGGGCGCTCGCGATGTCGGCGGGGGTGACCCCGGTGATGCCCTCCCGGTACACGTCGGCGGCGGTGACCCCGGTGTGGAAGGCCAGCCCGGCCAGGATGGCCGCCTTGGCCGCCGCGTCGAAGCCCTCGATGTCCGCGGTCGGGTCAGGCTCCGCGTAGCCCAGCGACTGCGCCTCTTCCAGCGCCTCGGCGAAGCCGGCGCCCGAGGTGTCCATCCGGTCCAGGATGTAGTTCGTCGTGCCGTTGACGATGCCCAGCACACGGTGCACCGCGTCGCCGGCCAGCGATTCGCGGAGCGGCCGGAGCAGCGGGATGGCCCCGGCCACGGCCGCCTCGTAGTAGAGGTCGGCGCCGTTCTCCCGGGCCGCCTCGTGCAGCGTGGCACCGTCCTCGGCCAGCAGCGCCTTGTTGGCCGAGATGATGGACTTGCCGGACTTCATCGCGGCCAGCAGCAGGGAGCGGACCGGCTCGATGCCGCCGATCACCTCGATCACGATGTCCACGTCCGGCCGGGTGACCAGGCCCATGGCGTCGGTGGTGAGCAGGGCGGGGTCGATGGGGACGGCACGGGCCCGGCCGAGGCGCCGCACGGCGACCCCGGCCACCTCCAGCCGGGCGCCGGTGCGCGCGGCCAGGTCGTCGGCCTGCCGGCCGAGCAGGCGGAACACCTCTGAGCCGACCGTGCCGCAGCCCAGCAGCGCCACCTTCAACGTGCGCATGACAGCGCCCCTCTCGTCTCATCCCTCGTCCAGCCGGAGCAGGTCCTCGATCGTCTCCCGGCGCAGCAGCGGCCGGGCGGCGCCATCGCGGACGGCCACCACGGCGGGCCGTCCCACGTGGTTGTAGTTGCTGGCCATCGACCGGCAGTACGCCCCGGTGCCGGCCACCGCGACCAGGTCCCCCGGGACCACGTCGGATGGCAGGTAGCAGTCCCGGACCACGATGTCACCACTCTCGCAGTGCCTGCCGACAATCCGCGACAGCATGGGCGGCGCGGAGGATTCCCGGGAAGCCAGCACGCACGTGTACTCAGCGTCGTACAGCGCGGTCCGGATGTTGTCACTCATCCCGCCGTCCACGCTGACGTAGCTGCGCAGGCCATCGACGTCCTTGACCGTCCCGACCTCATAGAGGGTAATGGTGCCGGGCCCGGCGATGGCGCGGCCCGGCTCGACCGTCAGCCGGGGGACGGCCAGGCCCGCGGCGGTGCACTGGCCACGGACGATTTCGTTGAGGTTCTGGGCGATGATTTTCACGTCGGCAGGGTCGTCCCCGCTGGTGTAGGCGATGCCCAGGCCGCCGCCGAGGTTCAGCTCGCTGATCTCGTGCCCGTGCTCGTCGCGGATCGCCGCGGCCAGGCCGAGCACCCGGCGCGCGGCCACCTCGAAGCCCTCGGTGTCGAAGATCTGCGAGCCGATGTGCGAGTGCAGGCCGGCCAGTTCCAGTCCGGGGCAGGCGAGGATGCGGCGGACCGCCTCGGCGGCCGCGCCCGAGGACAGCGAGAAGCCGAACTTCTGGTCGTCGTGCGCGGTGGCCACGAACTCGTGGGTGTGCGCTTCCACGCCGGTGGTCACCCGGACCAGGACCTTGGGGCGCCGCTCCGGGTCAGGCACGCCGGCGGTCCCGTCCCGGCCGACCGGCGGCTCGGTCAGGTAGGCGAGGCGGGCGATCTCGTCGAACGAGTCCACCACGATGTGCCCGACGCCCGCCTCCAGCGCCCGGGCCAGCTCGCTGGGCAGCTTGTTGCTGCCGTGCAGGGTGATCCGCTCGGGCGGCACGCCGGCCTGCAGCGCCACCTCCAGCTCGCCGCCCGTGCAGACGTCCACGCCCAGGCCTTCCTCAGCCACCCAGCGCAGCACGCCCCGGCAGCAGAACGCCTTGGCCGCGTAGAACACGCCGGCCTCCGCGCCGAACGCCTCCCGGTACCCGCGGCAGCGCTGCCGGAAGTCGTCCTCGTCACAGACGAACAGCGGCGTGCCGAACTCGGCGGCGAGATCGCGCACGTCCGCACCGCCGATGGTCGAGCACGCCGCCGTCCCGCCGGGCGGACCGGGGCCAGATGGCCGCCTGGAGCGCGTTCAGGTCGGCCGGCGGCGCGGGCGGGTGCTCGGCCGGCAGCACGTCGGCGTGGCGCGGTCCCGCAGGGTGGGCGACACGGCTCATCGGGTTTCCTTGCTGTCGTCGGTGCTTCTCGTGGTCGGGTCGGCCTGCCCGGTGCGGCCGGCTGGGGGCGCCTGGCTGGGCCGTGCCCGCTGGGCCGTGCCCGCGTCAGCGGCGGCCGGGCGCGGACACCCCGAGCAGCCCCAGCCCGGCGCCGAGCGTGGTCCGCGCGGCGTCGGCCAGCCACAGCCGCGCCGCCAGCAGCGGGCTTCCCGCGCCTTCCGGGGCTGGCTCCCCCGGCGGCCCGGGCGGGAACACGCCGGGCTGCGCGAGCGGGCAGCTTTCCTGCCAGTCGAAATACGTGCCGGCCAGGTCCTCAAGGTAGGCGGTCAGGACATGTGGCTGGCGGCGGCGAGCCGCCCCGGCCACGCGTTCGGGGAGCCAGGACATCGCGTCGAGCAATGCCAGCTCGCGGGGGTGGGCAAGCAGGCGCGGCTGGAACCGCTCCGCGTCACCCTTCGGAAAGCCGAGGTCAGCGGCTTGCCGGACGGCGGACGCAGCGTGCGCGTGCGCGTACCGGACAGCATAGGCGGGATTACCCAGATGACGCGCGGCCGCGCCGCGCGGGCTGGGCGGAGCGGGGATCCGCGCGGCCGGCAGGTGGCGGCTCAGGGCCAGCCGGATGGCGTCCTCGCCGGCGAAGGCGACGGCCCCGGCGACCGGGGATCCGCCGGCTGGAGGCCCGGCCGGAGGGGGCCCGGCGGCTGAGGCGGGGCGGGCGGGCGCCGGGGGCGGCCCGCCGGTCCAGGTAACGTCCGCGCCTGCGGCCGCGGCGAGGCGGCCGGTGAGCTCGGCGGTGAGGCGTTCGGCGGCCTGGTCCCAGGTGGGCGCGGAAGCCAGCCGGGCGTCACGCGGAGCGGCCAGCGCCTGGCCCGCGCAGCGCCTCGCTCCGGGCGCAGCCGCTTCCGGCCTGGCTGATGCGGACGGCGAGCCGGGCCAGCGCCTCGCGGCTGACCGTCAGGGATAGGTAACCGTGTCCGGTCGGGGTGGCCTCGCTGACCAGGCCGGCGGACGGTAGCCGGGCCGCGAGCACTCCGGCGATCCGGGCCGGGTCTTGCCTCAGCGGGCCGGCCAGCCGGAACGGGACCGAGGTGGCGTAGGTGCCCGGCCCGCCGCCCGCGCCTGGCGGCGCCGGGCGCCAGCTACCCGCCGTGGGCAGCCCGCCCGGCAGGCTGAGGCTGGGTAGTTCGCCGTCCTTCATGGCACCGACGGCCGCGGCCGTGAGGGCCGCGCCGAGGTCCCTGGTGATCACGTGGAGCAGGGTATCCGGGCCTGGCCGGGGAGTGGCTTCACGCCGGTCCGGCTGGGCTTACGGCTGGGAGCCGTACGTGCCCAGATCGGCACCGTTCCCGGATGGCGGGGTCCCGGCCAGTTCGCGCACCACCCGGATCATCTCCCCCGGGTCGAACGGCTTGGTCAGGTAGGCATCCACGCCGATCTCCCGGCCCCGGTCCTTGTCGTCCTCCTGGGCCCGCGCGGTGATCAGGACCACCCGGATCTTGCTGGTCTCCGGGTTGCGCCGCAACTGGCCGGCCGTCACCCATCCGTCCAGCCGGGGCATCATCACGTCGAGCGTGATGACGTCGGGATTGATCGCCGCCACCTTGTCCAGGCAGTCCTGGCCGTCCACGGCGGTCGCGACGTCGAACCCCTCAAGGGTCAGATTGACGGCGATGAGCTGACGGATCACCTCATCGTCGTCCA
This sequence comes from uncultured Actinomycetes bacterium, assembly GCA_963840195.1. Taxonomy (GTDB): domain Bacteria; phylum Actinomycetota; class Actinomycetes; order Streptosporangiales; family Streptosporangiaceae; genus RYN-230. Next base: position 17,388 of record CAWIYD010000023.1, on the reverse strand, counting down.
CCACGAGAACGCGTCCCAGAGCCTGCGCCACGTCGCGAGGCTAGCGTGTCGAGGTGACTTCGCGCACCAACACGCCCAGGGGGCTGCGCCGCCGGCGGCCTAGCCGAGCGATGAGAGCCCCGTGAGCTGGGCCATCGCCGCCGTCACGAGATATCTGGAGGCGGTAGCCGGAGGGCACCGGATCCCGGTCCCGGGGCGGCGCCCGGAGGCGGATGGCCCGAAGCTGCCCCGCGGACTGGTACTCTTTCTCCCGTCCTGGAGCCCCCGTAGCTCAGGGGATAGAGCATCGGCCTCCGGAGCCGTGTGCGCAGGTTCGAATCCTGCCGGGGGCACCCTTTCTGGCCCGGCGCGTCCGCCCCGTCCTGCTCACCAGGGCCGCTGATCAATAAGGCCAATCCAGGCCGTCCCGCCGAGTGCAGCCGGTTAGGTTAGCTGCGGCGGGGTAGCCGACCCGGGTGCGCCGTCAGCTGCTCGCGGCGGTAACCGCTCTGTGCCTGGTCCAGTTCACTGATGTCCTGGGCGTCACCGTCGTGGTCACCGCCTTGCCCTCCATGCTGGCCAGCCTGCATGCCCCGCAGTCCTACAGCACCCTGATCGCGACCGGTTACGCCATGTTCTTCGGCGGACTGCTGATGCTCGGGGCGCGGCTGGGTGACCGGTACGGCCACCGCCGGACGATCCTGGCCAGCCTGGCCCTGTTCGCGGCCGGGGCCGCGGTGGCGGCCACCGCCTCGTCCGCGACCGCACTTACCGTCGGCCGGTGCCTGCAAGGCGGCGCCGCTGCAGCATCGGTGCCATCGGCATTGCGGCTGCTGACCACGGTCACCGCTGAGGGCCCGGCGCGGCGGCGGGCGATCGCCGCGTGGAGCGCCGCGGGCGCCGCCGCCGGGGCCAGCGGCTTTGTCGTCGGCGGGATCATCACCGACCTGACGAATTGGCGGGTTGTGTTCTGGGCCTATATTCCGCTGGCCGTGGTCCTCGGCGCGATCATCGCGGTCTCGGTGCCGCCAGACACGGGCGACCAGCGCCCCGAGTCGCTGAACCTCGCCGGATCAGCGGCGTTCACCGCGGCGGTGATGGCGTTCGTGGTCGGGACCACGGTCATCACCCGGCCCGGCGGGCATGTCACCGGCGGCCTGGCTCTGGCCGGGTGCGCCGTGCTGGCGGGGCTGTTCGTGCTCATCGACCGGCGGGCTGCGGCACCGCTGCTGCCGCGCCAGCTCACCGGCGACCGGGCGCTGCGCCAAGGCGCGCTCGGCGGGTTCCTGAACACGGCCACGACCAGCTCGGTCATCACCTTGGTCACGTTGTACCTGCAAAATACGCTGCGCCGGAGCCCGCTGGATGCCGCGGCCACACTGCTGCCGTTCAGCCTGGCGGTCATCGCCGCGTCGGCCGTGTCCGCCGTCGTGCAGCGCCGGCTGCGGCCGCAGCTAGTCGTGGCCGCGGGCCTGGCCCTGATCGCAGCCGCCGATGCCATGCTGATCCCGCTGGCTGACAGGCCCTGGGCGGTCCCGGTGTGCGCCGCGGCGGGCGGGGCGGGCATCGGGCTGTCCTCCGTCGCCGCGACCGGCCTGGGCACCGATGTCGGCCCGCACTGGCGCGGCGGCGCGTCCGGCATTATCAATACGGCGGCCCAGGTAGGCACGGCCGTCGGCATTGCTGTCCTGCTCCTGATTGCCGCCACCACCAGCGGAGTGCCAGCAGCAGGCACCGCACCACCGAAGGTTGCCTGGGCAGCCGGCGCCGCAGTCGCCGCAGCCGGCGCAGCCTGGTTTGGCCGGGCCGGCTTCCGCGGCCGCCGGACCGCCGGGAGTTTCTCGCCGCCTTCAAGGCACATGGTGACGGACAAGCGGTAGTCATACGGGCAATCAGCGTGCCGCTACGGGCACTCCGGTCAGAAACTGGCCTCGGCCAGGACCACCAGGGCCGGACGGGCGCGGCTCGCGGTCTGGGCCGGCGGCCGGCGCGCTGGGCGGTGGCCCCGCCCGAGTTGGCCAGCTGGCGCTCGGCGCACCGTGGGCGGCGGTCCGCGCGGTAGCGGTTAGCCTGGTTGCTGGCGGGTTGCGGCTGGCAGCAGGGAGGCACCGGATGCCTCGCAGAATCGGGTACTGGCTGGTGTCCGGGGCCGCCGCCGCGGGCCTGGTGTGGGCCGGATGGCCGGGCGCGCCCGCGAGCCTGGCCACCTTGATCGCCAGCCCGCCATTCTGCTCGCCGGCTGACCTGCGCGAACTCCCGGCCGGCGCGGGGCTCGCCCCCGCGCCCCAGGAAGAGCACGCGTCCCCGGATCATCCTGAGCGGATCCCGGTCGGACTTGCCTGAGCAGCCAGCGGCACTGACCGGCGGGTGAGCTGCCTCGCCCTACTCGGCGTGCCCGCTGGGCGGCCGATTCCCGGCTGCCGGGTAAGCGGCGACAAAGACGGCCGGCTCCGGCGCATCGCGTGGCCACCGGTAGGCACGGCAGCGGGCACCGGCGGGCAGGACAAGCAGATCCCCCACGCTCAGCACGCGGTCGGGCGGCCCAGGCGATTCGAATTCGAATTTCAGCTGCCCCTGGACCACCAGGATGAGGTCAGGCTCCGGGGAGGAGAACCAGCTCTCATCGATGGGCTCGGCCAGCTTGCTCACCCGTACCATTTCCAGGGCCGGGCCGGAGAACACGGTCCCGACGTTCCCGAACGGCGTCGACCGGACCTGGCTGGCCTCCCCGCGCAAGACGTTGAATACTTGCGGCCCTGGCTCGCCGCCACCGTCATCACGGGAACTGAGTGTAGGCGGCCGGGCGCAGGGTCCGTCAGGCGGCGTTCAGCGCCGTGCGCTGCTCTGCGGTGAGTTCCAGGTCCAGTGCCTGCGCGGCCTCCTGGTAACGGGCGACCTTGGTCGTCCCGATGAGCGGGAGCACCCGGGGCGAGCGTTGCGCCGCCATCCAGGCCAGCACCACCTGGCCGGGCTGGTAGCCGGTCTCGGCCGCCACGGCGTCCAGGACGGCCAGGCGGCGGGCCGCCGCATCGCCGGCGTACGGCGCCATACCCGGGTGTGCCGGGCGCCCGGCGGCGGGCGCGTCGTACAGGCCCTTGAGCAGCGGGGAGTAGGCGACCAGGCTCAGGTCCGCGCGCTCGCGCAGGTAGTCGAGCTGCTCGGCGTCCACGATCGAGGGCTCGTCCAGCCCGGCCCGGCGCTGGAGGTAGCTGTGCTGCTGCTGCAGCGCCACCGGCTGCGGCCAGCCGTTGGCCGCGCACAGGCCCCGGATGCGCTCCAGCCGCCAGGTACGCACGTTCGACCAGCCCAGGTAGCGGACCTTTCCCTCCCGGACGAAGTCCGCGAGCGCCTGGAGCGTCTCCTCCAGCGCGGTTGCGCGATCATCGACGTGCACGTAGTACAGGTCAATGTGGTCGACGCCGAGCCGGCGCAGGCTGCCTTCCAGCGAGGAACGCAAGGTCCCGGCAGCGGCCCCGACGAACCGCGCCGCACCCCAGTCCGGCACGTCCGGCCCGGCCGGCCAGACCGCGTCCAGATCCCGGATCCGGCCGCTGCCCTTGGTGGCGATGAAGAGCTGGTCGCGGCGGCCGCGGCGGGCCAGCCAGCGCCCGATCAGTTCCTCGCTCTGCCCGCCCGGCGTGCCCTTGGCCCACCACCAGGCGTAGCAGTCGGCGGTGTCGAGGAACGTGCCGCCGTCGGCGGCGTAGCGGTCCAGCAGGGCGAACGACGCCTCGTCGCCGGCCAGCGTTCCCATGCCCATGCAGCCGAGCGCGAGCTGGCTGACCTTCTCCCCGGTGTTGCCGAGTTCGGCGGTATTCACACGGACTCCTTTCCCGCTTCCAGGGCCGTCGTGTAGACCCCGATCTTGTGGTCGACGGCCGCGAGGTGACCGCGCAGCCGCTGGAGGGTCTCCAGCAGCCTGGCGCGATGAGCGGCCCCGGCCGACAGGGGCGAGCAGCCCGGTCCGCTCGCAGTACCGCAGCGTATGCCGGCTGATGCCGCTGCGCTCGGCGGCCTGCTCGATCGTGGGCCCCCTGATGTCGTCCACCTGATCACCCATGACGACAACGGTAGGAGTGTTCACCGGAGCGGTTCCGGGTCACGCGGCCGGGCGGCGGGATCGTTGCGGGCCATCTGGGCAGCGCGCAGGGCGGCGTGCATCTCCCACGGCGCGCGCGGCAGTACGTGCCCGGTCTCCAGCAGGGACTTGAGATTGGCGCACACCGCCGGCCATCCGGCTGAGATAACGTCCAGGGCGTCGCCGTCGGCCAGGTTCTCGTGCGTGATGGTGAGCCGGACGATCTCGTGGTAAGGCTCGATGTCGAAGGTCACCTTCGAGGGGCCCCCGGCGGGCGCTTCACCGGGGGCATCGAACGTCATCGTCAGCCGGCGTGGCGGCAGGGACTCCAGCACCGTGCCGGTCACATCAGCGATGCCCGAGCCATCGACGCGGCGGTGCTCCCAGGGAGAGCCCGCCTGCCAGTCGGAGACGTTGCTGTGCCCCCAGTACTCGGCGGTCAGGTCCGGGTCGGTGAGCGCCGCCCAGACCCGCTCCGGTGAGCTTTCGATGTAGGTGACGTACAGGTAGCTTGGCCGGTCGGCCATGGTGTCCTCCTCTGCCTCTGCCCGGCGCTTGATCGCGCTCAGCGTGCGCAGGCGGGGCCGCTCGAACTTGCTGATCCAGCGTTCCTGAATGCTCCAGAGCGGGACGGGGTTGAGATAGTGCAGCTTCTCCCGGCCCCGGCGGACGACGGTGATGAGGTTCGCGGCCTCCAGCACCGCCAGATGCTGGGTCGCTGACTGCCGGGCCATCTCGAGCGGCCCGGACAGCTCCCCCAGCGTCTGGCCGTTGCGGTCGCGGAGCCGGTCCAGCAGGGCCCGCCGCGTCGGATCCGCCAGGGCCTTGAATACCGCGTCGCCGTCGCCCACCCGCCGATTATGCAGGTATTTACCTGCATAAGTCAACGCCGGTGCCGCCCGCTGGGCACTCCGTGAAGTCCGGGCCCCCGGGAATCAGTCGCGCCCATGCCGCGCCGCCCGACCACAGCCCACCGCCTAGCCCCAGGGATTCAGGCGTGCACGGTGCCCTGGCGGTCGAAGATCATGGCGCGCTGCAGGGCGGCCGCCCGGAGGCCCTCGGGGATCTCCACCGGGCCGCCGAGGCCGACGGCGTTGATGCCCGCCTGCGCCGCTTCCTCCACGACCCCGCCGACCATGATGGCGAGGTCGGGCGTGCGGTGGAAGACCAGGACGCCGTGGTTGGCCAGCAGCACGGCCGGCACCCCGGGCCGGACGGCGGCCCTGATATTGGCCACCGCTTCCGCCGAGCCGCGCGGCCCGTACCCGGCCACGGGCACGCCGTCCGGCAGCCCGAACATGGCCAGGGCCTCGACCCAGCACCCGATGGGGCGGCCGGCCACCGCGTACGCGGTGGCGTAGGGCGAATGGGTGTGCAGGACGCAGCCGACGTCGGGATGGTCGGCGTACATGGCCGTGTGCATGGCGACCACGGCACCCTGGATCGGCGGCAGGTCACCCTCGAGCAGGGTCCCGTCCAGCGCCACCCGCACGACCGCGGAGGCCGGATGATTGCGCAGCGAGGGACCGGCGGTGAAATACATCTCGTCGGCCCCGGGGACCCGGACGCTGACGTTGCCGTGCCCGTTGGCGGAGATCGCCCCGCTGGCCACCACACGCTGGGCGATGTCAGCGACCTGGCCGGCCAAGTCCTTGTCCATGACGAAACCTTCCCCCCGGGTCCGCGTGGCGGGCAACGGGCCTCAGCGGACCGTCGCCGGTAGTGACCAGGCCAAACGTAGCCGTGCCGACGGCCCGGGACAACCCGTCCCTGCCGGCGGCCGGCGGTCTCCGCCGCTCAGCGCTGTTCCTGGGGAGCTGGCTTCGGGAGCAGCCAGACGAAGCCGAGGTCCAGGAGGGCGATCGCGCCGGCACCGCGACACCGAACAGCGGTTCCCGGGATCAGGCGCATGATGCCCACTGCCGTCAGCGTTCCTGAATTGGCCACGACGGTGCTGCCCAACATCCTGAGACCGGGTGTTTCCGTTGGCTCGCGGGGAAGTAACCATTAGCGGGACGGGAGCCGCCCTGCGGGGGGCGCCGGCCTAACGGCGCACATCCGGCCGCTTTGGCAGGCCCGCTCCGGGGGAACCCGCATCGCAGAGACGGCCCATTGTGCGATTCGGGGGAAATTATGGGTTTCGCCGGTTACTGCCTCATGCCCGGGCGCCGGAGGGTCCGGCGCGCCGCCGGGGCCGTGGCCGCGATCGCGGTCGTGAGCGCGGTCACGGCCGTGAGCGCCGGACCGCTCCCGGCCGCGCGGGCGGCCAGTCACCGATCTCTCGCCAGTCACGGATCTCTCGTACCGGTGTCCAGCAGCCCAGGCACCGCCAGCACTGGTTCCCGTGCGGCCGGTGCGTTCCCGGGCTGCGCCTGGCCGGTCGAGACCACCCCGGCTACCGCGAATGTCGCGGCGCCGGACCCCTACGCCACCTACTGGACCACCCCGTTCCGGGCCAGCCCGCATGATTCCATCACCATCACCGGCGTGTACCCGACGAGCCGTTTCATGTCGTTTGCCGTGTATAACGACTCATTCCAGCTGTTCTCGAATACGGTGCACGGGAAAAGCGTGCCGTCCGACCTCTCGGACTACCAGATCAACGCGAACCGGGGATCGCGTAACCCGTGGCGCACCGGCCGGGTTAGCAGGCACCGGGCCTTTACCGTCCGGCTGCGGCCACACGTGACGGCCGGGCGGCAGCACACCGCGAACGCCATCCCGATGATCGACCAGAACCCGCCGCCGATCCGGCCGGGCCGCCCGGGCTGGGTTACGTGATCTTCCGGACGTACATCCCGGCGGGCGGCAACACGGCCGTGCGACTGCCGGCCATCACCATCACGCGGCACGGGCACCGCACCACGCTGCGCCCCTGCACCCGCCCGGCCCGGGTGACGGCCGGCCGGACGCCGCCCGGGCCGGGATGACCGCGGCCGCGGCCCAGTCCCCCGGGCCGGCCGGCACTCCAGCGTGCCTGCCCTGCAGTACTTCGGGCCGTCGGCCGCGTCCGCCGCCGGGCTCTTCCCCAACCCGGTGAACGCCTACCTGATCATGGAGTTCACCCCGGAGAAGGGCTACCTGGTCGTCACCCACGGCAAGGCCCCGACCAGCCCGGTCCAGGCGGGTCACGGCGTGCCCGGGAACACGATCGGCGCCTTCCCCGTGCCCTGGATCAGGCCGGGGTACCAGGTCCGCTACTGGTCGATAGCCAACTACCTCAACGCGCAGCCCTACCCGGTGGTGAAAGTCGGCCGGGGATCGCGGGCGGTCTACGGCGGGACGCCGGACTACCTGACGGCGCTGCGCAACGGCTACTACACCGTGGTCTCCTCGCTGCCCGCCGACAAGCCTTCCGCGGCGTCGCTGCAGGCCAGCGCGGCGACCTGGATCCCGACCTCGGCGTCCCGTCCGGGCCGCCCGGAATTCCAGCTGCTGCGGAACATGCTGTCGCAGCAGGCGCTGTACCCGGAGGGATTCACCTTCATCCCGCCGCCAGCCAGCCCGGAGGACGACATCCCGCCCGCCACGGTGCGGCAGCACATGGGCGCCTACTACCCGCAGACGGCCCGGTGCACGGTCCAGACATTCGAGAGCAGCGGCTGGGCGGGCTGCCTGGCCGCGTTCAGCCGCGCCGGGCGGTGAACCAGGCCAGGCCGAGCAGGACGATGCCGATCACGAACGACACGGCGGCCCGGACGGCGTGGTGCCCCTTGTGCACGCCGCCGACCATGATGTGCACCGAGTTCGCCGCGCCGGCCACGTACATGATCCCGGCGATGATGGCCAGGATGCCGACGATCGTCAGGACGATCACCAGCCCCCGCCTGCTGGACGAAGTGCTGGATACGTGTGCAGTACTCATCTGATTCACCTGCTCCGGCCCGAAGTCGATGACCTGCGTGCCCCACCCGTGCTGCCGTCACAGTAGTCGCCTCGCCCGCGATCGGCAGCGGGGCACGCCCATTTAGCCTTGCCGGGCTGCGCGAGCCGGGCCAGCGCGGCCATCACGAGCGGAGCTTGGCGTGCAGCCGCCGCTGGTCGTCGGGGCCGAAGCCGTGGCTGTCCAGCCACCCGGTGGTCCCGCCGTAGCGGACGTCCACCTGCTCCAGGAACGCGGTCATCGTCTCCGGCCGCGGCCGGTGGGAGCTGGCCTGCTTGCTGTTGATGTCGGCCGCGTACGTCGGTGACCGGCGCAGCCGGGCCACGATGGCGTCGACGCGCTCACCGGTGGCGGCGTAGTCGGCGACCACGGCTTCCGGGCGGACTCCCACGGCGCTGAGCGCGAGGGCCACCACCACCCCGGTCCGGTCCTTGCCCGCGGCGCAGTGCACCAGGGCCGCTCCCTCGGCCTGGGCGATGCTGCGCAGCGCCGCCACCACCTGGTCCGGGCGGTCTTCCAGGTAACCCAGGTAGTGACCGCAGGTGGGGTCGCCGGGATACCGGGAGCGGTCCCGGTCGCGACTGGTCAGCAGCGCGTCGGCGACCACATCGGTGGCCAGCCCCAGTTCGGCCAGGACCGGGTGGTGAGCGTGCCGCACGCCCGGCACGGCGTCGAGCGGCGCCGGGCCCTCCGCCGTCAGCTCGGCCGTGCTGCGCAGGTCGACCACGGTGGTCAGGCCGAGGTCGCCGACCAGCCTCGTGATGTCCGCTGGCGAGAGTTCCTGCAGGTTGTCGGCACGCAGCAGCCTGCCGCCGGCCGTCTTGCCGCCATCGGCAGTGGGCAGGCCGCCCAGGTCGCGCACGTTGACGGCACCCTCAAGCTCGATCCACGGCATGCCATCATCCTGGCAGCACCGGCCGGCCGCGCCACCGGCCAGGCCGGGAAAGGATGGTGAACAGTCACCCCGGCGGGTACCGGGCTGCCACCAGGCGGCGCGGGCGGCGGGATGGCGGCCCGCCTCCCGCCCGGCAGGTGATTGGAACGCCCGGCGGCGGGTAGCAGCCGAGGCCATGTGGGCTTTCTTCTCCCGCCGGCTGCGGACCTGGCTGCTGCTGGTCATCGCGCTGCCGCTGGCCCGGATGCTGATCCACCGCCTCGCCGTCGCCGCATCGCGCCGTGACCCCGCCGCGCGGACCGCACGGCTGCTCGGCCACGCTGACTCGACGGTGACCGCCGTCTCCCGGCGGACTGCGCGCAAGCGCGCGCGCTGACCCGGCCGGGGCCAGGACGGCCTGACCCCGGTGGGCATGGCCCGGGGACACCCGGATGCGTGACCCTGGTCAGGGGGCGGCGCTAGCTGGAGGTGGTTCCCCGTGGCCCGTACCGAGTCGTTAGCAGGCCAGTCACAGGCATCCCCGCCGCGGGTGTCCGGCGGGTTACCGGCCCTCGGCCATATCGCGGAGTTCATCCGCGATCCGATGGCCGTGGTCGAGCGCGGCTACGCCGAGCATGGCCCGGTCTTCGGGTTCAGCCTGGCCGGCCGTCAGGTGGTCACCCTGCTGGGCCCGGAGTACCACCGGTTCTTCTTCGCCGAAACGGACGCCACGCTGTCCATCAGGAAGGCCTACCCGTACTTCGTGCGCATGTTCGACCAGGAGTTCTACTTCTTCGGCGGCCCGGACGAGTACCAGCGGCAGCGCGCGCTGGTCCTGCCGCGCTTCCAGGGGCGGCAGCTCGACAGCTACGTCGGGGTGATGGCGGCCGAGACTCAGCGGCTGATGGACCGCCTCGGCGACAGCGGCGAGTTCGACCTGGTCGCCGAGCTGGGCCCGCTGGTGATGCACATCGCCGCGCACTCGTTCCTGGGGCCGGACATCAGCGAGCGGATCACCGGGTTCTTCGCCGAGTTCCGCCGCTTCTCGGCCGGCATGGACCCCGTGCTCCCCGGCTGGCTGCCGCTGCCGCACCTGCTGCGCAGCAGGAGGGCCCGCGACCGGCTGCGCATCCAGTTGCAGGAGCTCATCGACGAGCGCCGCCGGGCTCCGGCCGACCCGCCGGACTTCCTGCAGACGATCTGCGAGGCGGCCTACAGCGACGGCTCGCCCGTGCCGGACCTGGTCCGGATCAACCTGATCCTGATGATCATCTGGGCGGGCCACGAGACCACTACCGGCCACGTGAGCTGGGCGGTCATCGACTTGCTGCAGCACCCGGCCGAGCTGGAGCGGGTCCGCGCGGAAGCCCGCGAGGCGCTGGGCGGCGCCCCGCCCGCGGGCGTCAGGGACATCAGCGAGCTGCGGCTGCTGGACCGGGCCGTGCACGAGACCGAGCGCCTGCACCCGGTGGCCTTTGTGGTGGCCCGGATCGCGGACCGGCCGTTCGAGGCGGGCGGGTACCAGGTCCCGGAGGGCTCGATGATCCTGGTCTCCCCGGCTCTCGCCCACCGGCTGCCCGAGCACTATCCGCAGCCTGACGAGTACCGGCCGGACCGGTTCCGCACTGATCCGCGGGGCATGCGGGACCTGATCGGCTTCGGCGGCGGCACGCACCGGTGCCTGGGCGTGCATTTCGCCTACCTGGAGATGAAGGTCATCCTCACCATGCTGCTGCAGCACTATGAGCTCGAGCTGATCGACCCGGACCCGCAGCCCGTGCCCGGCGGCCACACGAAATGGCCCCAGAGCCCCTGCCGCGTGCGCTACCAGGCCCGTTAACTGGGACGCGCCATGCAGCTTTTAGGTCGTGCGCACAGCAGACGAAGCTGCACAGCCTCGGGCCAGCCGTACTCGGAGCCCAGGCCATCATCGCAGGTTTGGCCAGAATGACCGAAGTGACGCTGTGGTGAGTGTCTGTCCCTGCCGGTAGCCAGCGAACGAGCCGGGCCGAGTACACGGCAGGATGGCCGCATGATTGATCACGTGTCGATCCAGTGCGCCGACCTGGCGGCCAGCGCCGCGTTCTATGACGCCGTGCTCGCCCCGCTGGGCGGCGAGCGCGTCATGGACTTCGGCGAGGCCATCGGATACGGGGTGCCGCCGCAGCCCGATTTCTGGATCGGGCGCCAGACCACGGGGGACGGCTTCCGCGAGTCCCACCTCGCCTTCACCGCCGCGGACCGGGCATCGGTGCGGGCCTTCTTCGACGCCGCCGTGGCCGGCGGCGCCGAGGTCCTGCACGAGCCGCGGCTGTGGCCGGAGTACCACGCCACCTACTACGGCGCGTTCGTCCGCGACCCCGACGGCAACAACGTCGAGGCCGTCTGCCACCGGCCGGAGTAGGCGCCCGCCTAGGCGCCCGGCAGGCTGGGTCCGGCGGCCAGATCAGCAGGCGGCCGCCGGCCGGGGCCGGCGGCCGGGTCGGCGCCGCGGCCCCGGCAGGCCGGATCCAGGGCCAGCCAAGGCAGCCGGCCTCGCCCGCCGGGTTACCGGCGTGCGGCCACGGCGCCGAACGGGGCGCCGTTGACCTTCTCGGCGATGCCGGTGCGGTCCAGGTAGGGCGTGATGCCGCCGAGGTGGAACGGCCAGCCCGCGCCGAGCAGCAGGCACAGGTCGATGTCCTGCGGGGCGGTCACCACATCCTCGTCGAGCATGAACCGGATCTCCTCGGCCAGGCCGGCCAGGGCCCGCTGCCGGACCTCGTCGGCGGTGGACGGCCGGTCGCCGCCGGACAGCAGTTCCGCCACCTCCGGGTCGATGGTCAGGTCCGGCCGGTAGACGGCGGTCTTCCCGCCCTCGACCAGCCGGCGCAGCTTGGCGGAGACCGCGAAGCGGGACGGGAACGCCTCGTGCAGCGTCTCCGCCACGTGCAGCGCCACCGCCGGGCCGACCAGTTGCAGCAGCAGGAACGGCGACATGGGCAGGCCCAGCGGGTCGAGGGCGTGCTCGGCCACGCTCCAGCGGGGTGCCCTCGTCCACGGCCGCGGTGACCTCACCGAGCAGCCGGGTGAGCAGCCGGTTGACCACGAACGCCGGGGCGTCCTGCACCAGCACGCAGGACTTCTGCAGCGCCTTGCCGACCGCCAGCGCGGTGGCGAGCGCCGCGTCGCCGGTGGCTGCCCCCCGGATGATCTCCAGCAGCGGCAGCACCGCGACCGGGTTGAAGAAGTGGAACCCGACCACCCGCTCCGGGTGCGCCAGGCCGGCCGCCATGGTGGTCACCGACAGCGAGGAGGTGTTGGTGGCCAGCACGCACTCCGGCCCGACCACCGCCTCGACCTCGGCGAATACCTCCTGCTTGACCGACATCTCCTCGAACACGGCCTCGATCACGAAGTCCGCGTCCGCGAACGCGTCCTTGGTCAGCGAGCCGGTGACCAGCCGCCGCAGCCGGGACGCCTGGTCCGCCGAGATCCGCTTCCGGTCCGCCAGCTTGCCGATCTCGCCGTGCACGTAACCCACGCCCGAGTCGATCCGGGCCTGGTCCAGGTCGGTGAGCACCACCGGCACCTGGAGCCGCCGGGCGAACAGCAGCGCGATCTGCGCGGCCATCAGCCCGGCCCCGACGATGCCGATCTTGGTGACCGGCCGGGCCAGGGCCTTATCCGGCGCGCCGGCCGGGCGGCGGGCCCGCTTCTGGGTCAGGTCGAACGCATACAGGCTGGCCCGCAGCTCGTCGCTCATGATGAGGTCGGCCAGCGCCTCGTCCTCGGCCGCGAACCCCTCGTCCCGCGACCGGCCGCCGGCCGCCGCCACCAGGTCGATCGCCCGGTACGGCGCGGGCGCGGCGCCGTGCAGCTTCCCGTCGGCGAACAACCGGGCCGCCGCGGCGGCCTGCGCCCAGTCCTCGGTGATCTCCGCCCGGCTCACCGTGACCTCGCCGGTGAGCACCCGCGCCGCCCAGCGCAGCGACTCTTCCAGGAAATCTGCGGGCTCGAAGATCGCATCCGCGATACCCATGCTGCAACGCCTCCTGGCCCCGGATCATCCGGTTCTGGCTGAGCGCGTTCTCGGTGATGACTTTCAGCGCCTTGGCCGGGCCGATGAGGCGGGGCAGCAGGTAGGTGCCACCCCAGCCCGGCACCAGGCCCAGGAAGGCCTCGGGCAGGGCGACGGCGGTCACCCCGGCGGAAATCGTTCGGTAGGTGCAGTGCAGCGCCACTTCCAGGCCGCCACCCATCGCCGCACCGTTCACGAATGCGAACGCGGGGATGGGCAGCTCGCCGAGCCGCCGGAACACGGCGTGGCCGAGCTGGGCGATCCCGCGGGCCTGGTCCCGGCGCTCGATCACTTCGACGCCCTTGAGGTCGGCGCCGACCGCGAAGATGAACGGCTTGCCGGTGACGCCGACCGCGGCGAGGTCGTCGCGCGCGGCCACCGCGTCGAGGGCCGCGTTCAGCTCCAGCAGCCCGGCCGGGCCGAACGTGCTCGGCTTAGTGTGGTCGTGGCCGTTGTCCAGGGTGATGAGGGCGAGCGTGCCCGCCCCGTACGGCAGCTCGACGTCCCGGACCCTGGCCCGGGTGACCACCTCGTCCGGGAACAGTGCCCGCAGCTCGTCGTGGCCGGGCAGGTGCGGTGCTGGCGTGTTCACCGGGCCCCCTCGTAGCTCGTGTTCTCCCACAGCACGGTCGCGCCCATGCCCATCCCGATGCACATCGTGGTCAGGCCGTAGCGGACCTCGGGGTGCTCGGCGAACTCGCGGGCCAGCTGCATCATCAGCCGGACGCCCGAGGAGGCGAGCGGGTGGCCCAGGGCGATCGCGCCGCCCCACGGGTTCACCCGGGGGTCGTCGTCAGCGATCTTGAAATGGTCGAGGAAGGCCAGCACCTGGACCGCGAACGCCTCGTTGATCTCGATCAGGCCGATGTCGTCCATGGTCAGCGAGTTGCGGGCGAGCAGCGTCTCGGTGGCCGGGATCGGGCCCGCGCCCATCACCTCGGGCTCCACCCCCGCGAAGGAGAAGTCGGTCAGCCGCATCCGGGCCGGCAGGCCCAGCTCGGCGGCGACGTCCTCGGCCGCGAGGATGCAGCCGGTCGCACCGTCGTTCAGGCCCGCGGAGTTGCCCGCGGTGACGTTGCCGTGCGCGCGGAACGGGGTCTTCAGCGTGGCCAGCCCCGCCACCGTGGTGCCGGGCCGGGGCGGCTCGTCCGTCGTGGCCAGGCCGTAGCCCTGCTCGGCGGAGCGGATGGCCATCGGGACCAGGTCGGGCTGGATCTTGCCCGCGGCGTACGCCTCGGCCACCTTGCGCTGGCTGGCCGCGGCGTAGGCGTCCGCGCGCTCCTTGGTGATCTCCGGGAAGCGGTCGTGCAGGTTTTCCGCGGTCATGCCCATGACCAGGGCGGAGGTATCCACCAGCCGCTCCGACAGGAACCGCGGGTTGGGGTCCACGCCCTCCCCCATCGGGTGGCGGCCCATGTGCTCCACGCCGCCCGCGATGGCCACGTCGGTCGCGCCGAACGCGATGCTGCCCGCCGCCGTGGTCGCGGCGGTGAGGGCACCCGCGCACATCCGGTCGATGGCGTAGCCGGGAACGCTCTTGGGCAGGCCGGCCAGTACCGCGGCGGACCGGCCGATGGTCAGGCCCTGGTCACCGATCTGGGTGGTGGCGGCGATGGCCACGTCACCGATGCGCCCGGGCGGCAGGCCCGGATTGCGCCGCAGCAGTTCGCGGATCACCCGCACGACGAGGTCGTCGGCGCGGGTTTCCGCATACAGGCCCGTGGGGCCCGCCTTTCCGAACGGGGTCCGGACGCCGTCTACGAAGACCACGTCACGTGCGGTACGGGGCACGGGTCACCCTCCCTGGGCCAGGCTGTCAGTCTCCCGAGCATGTTACTAGTCAGTAACACTACCCGCTAGTACCGTCCCCCGCCCACGCGGCCGGCGCGCTCGGCATCCCCGGCGGGCGCGTGAATATCCCGGCGCCGCCGGCCGTGCCATAGTGACTGGGTGGGTGAGGTCGAGTTCCGCCCGGGCCACGGCTCCCGGGCCCGGCTGATACGGCGCGGCAGCACCGCCCTGGCGATCGCGGCGGTCCTCTTCGCGGCCGCCGCGGTGCGGTCCCCGGCGCTGGAGTGGATCGCGGTGGTCCCGCTTCTCTATGCCGCCGCCAGTTTCACCGCGTACCTGGCGCAGGGCCGGATGCTCACCCGGCTCACGCCCCAGGGCATCGAGGTCCACCGGCCCGGGACCACGGTCGTGGCCTGGGAGGACATCCGGGCCATCGAGGTGGTCAGCCACGAGAAAGTGGCCGACGTCCCGGTGGTCAGCGCGCGCGGCGCGCAACATCGACCGGTCTGGGACCGTCGTGCCCGCCGCCCGGCGCAACCGCCTGCCCCGCCAGGTCGCCGCCGTCCAGGTCGCGCGCACCACTGGCCGCCCGGTCACCCTGCCCGCGCCGCTAGTCACGGCGGACCAGGACGACCCGGTTTCGAGGACAAGGTGCAGTCCATCCGGGCGCAGTGGCAGCAGGCCACCGGCCGGTCCGGCTGAGGCGCCGCCCGGCGGTCAGGCGATCTTGCGCGCCCCGGGCCCCGGCTCCGGGGTGACCTCGCGTGCCGAGCCGAGGACGTGCCCGGCCTCGCAGGCCAGCTGCAGCCGCACCGGCTCGCCGCAGTCACGGTGCCGGAGCAGGACCGGCGGGCCGGCCGGGCCGACGGCGTACTGATCACCCCACTGCATCAGGGCGACCAGCACGGGATACAGGTCCAGGCCCTTGGCGGTGAGCCGGTACTCGTACCGGCGGCGCTGGCCGGCGTCCTGGTAGGGCACCTTGCGCAGCAGATCCTCGCGGACCAGCCGGGCCAGCCGGTCGCTGAGCACCTGGCGGGGAATCCCGGTCCGCCGCTGCATGTCGCCGAACCGGCGCACGCCGTTGAACGCCTCCCGCAACACCAGGAACGTCGGCCGTTCCCCCAGGATCGCCACGGCCGCGCCGATCGCGCAGCTGGCCGGGTCGTAGTCCAGAATCGAGGGCCCTTCCATGATCACATCCTAAGTCTGGTTGACAGACTCAGCAATCCGGGCCGATGCTGAGTCTGTGAACCGAACCCAGATACGCGGGGCTCCTGCCGGGCGGCTGGTGATCCGGGCCGCGTCGCCGGCCGACCGGGCCCGGCTCAGTGACTTCTTCGCCGGGCTGTCCATGGAGACCCGGGTCCGGAGGTTCTTCGCCGCCATCATGCCCAGCCGGGCCATGCTGGACCGCCTGTCCGGCGTCCCCTCCCCGGTGCGGCGCGCGCAGCAGCGGCAGCGGCAGCGGCAGCGGCAGCGGCAGCGGCAGCGAGGTCATCGTCGCCATGGCGGGCCGGGTCATCGTCGGGCATGCCATGGCCGTGGACCGGACCGCGGGCAGCGGCGAGCGGATGACCGACATCGGCGTGGTGGTCGCGGACGCCTGGCAGGGGCAGGGGGTAGGGGCGGCCCTGATGCGCGGGCTGCTCGCCGGAGCCCAGGCCCGCGGCGCAACCTGGCTCACGATGGATGTGCTGCCCGGCAACCAGCCGGTCCTCGCCATGATCGCCGCGCACTGGGCACCGGCGCGGACCGAGCGTTCCGCCGACTGCCTGACCTTCCAGGTCCGCCTCAGGCACCCGGGGCGCGGCCCGGTCCCGGCGGGTCAGGGACGGCGGGCGACCCCGGCCGCGATCATGGAGTCCTGGTCCGCCGGCGGCCCGCCGGCCCGCTCCGGCAGCCACGTCGCGCAGTCCACGATGCCGGGCCCCACCAGGTCCAGGCCGTCGAAGAACGCGGTGATCTGCTCCCAGGAATGGGCGTAGATCCGGGGGCCGTCCTGGGCGTTGTAGGCACCGGCGAAGTCTCCTCCGGGCCGCCGCTTCTCGAAGCCCAGCGACACGATCACGAACGAGCCCGGGGCCAGGGCCTGGGCGAACGTCTGCACCACGGTGTGCGCCTCCGCCGCGTCGAGGAAGTGCAGCACGCAGCACAGGATGACGCAGGCCGGCTCGGACAGGCTGAACCCGGCGGCCCGGATCCTGTCGTCGCCGAGTATCGCCTTCGGGTCACGCATGTCCCCGGCGGCCGCCACGACCTGGGGGCTGCCACTGGCCAGCAGCGCCTGCGAGTGCGCCACCGCCACCGGGTCGTGATCCACGTAGGCGACCAGCGCATCCGGGACGACGGCCCGGGCCGCCTCATGGGTGACCAGCCACAGCGGGTCCGCGCCCTCCGCCCGGACCGGCGACGTGGGCAGCCCGGAACCGATGTCCAGGTACTGCCGCACGCCCTGCCGGGCCACGTAGCTGATGGCACGGGTCTGGAACTTCTTGTTGTCCAGGGCCTGCCCCGGCACCTCGGGATGGCGCTGCCGGATCGCCTCGGCCGCTTCGCGGTCGGCTTCGTAGTTGTCCTTGCCGCCCAGCCAGTAGTCGTAGATCCGGGCGACGTTTGGCTTGGTCACGTCGAGAGGCACCATGAGACCCTGTTTCCCCGTCTTCCGCCGAGAGCGCTCGCCTGGCCGCGGCAGCCGCAAACCATTGCAGCGATTATCGGGG
>CAWIYD010000022.1:0-84568 GCA_963840195.1 uncultured Actinomycetes bacterium | reverse complement strand
CACATCTGACGGTGCGTAGCCTCCGGGGTATGCGGGTGCTGGTGGTCGAGGACGAGGTGCGGATGGCGCGCCTGCTCCGGCGTGCGCTGGAGGAAGAGGGCCACGCGGTGGACGTGGCCGGCACCGGCCCGGATGGCCTGTGGCTGGCCACGGAGAATCCGTATGCGGCCATCATCCTGGACATCATGCTGCCCGGCCTGGACGGCTTCGAGGTGTGCCGCCGGCTGCGCGCCGGGGGTGTCTGGGCCCCGGTCCTCATGCTGACCGCCCGGGACGAGATCGGGGACCGGGTGCGCGGGCTCGACGCCGGGGCGGATGATTACCTGGTCAAGCCGTTCAGCCTGCTGGAACTCGCAGCGCGGCTGCGCGCGCTGGCGCGGCGCGGGGACCACCAGCGCCCCGCGGTGCTCGCCGAGGGCGACCTGCGGCTGGACCCGGCCAGCAAGCGGGCCTGGCGCGGGGACGCCGAGATCGTCCTGTCGCCGAAGGAGTTCTCGCTGCTGGAGTTCTTCCTGCGGCATCCCGGCACGGTGCTCAGCCGGTCCCAGATCATCGAGGCGGTCTGGGACTTCGCCTACGACGGCACCTCGAACGTGGTTGACCAGTACGTGAAGTACCTGCGCCGGAAAGTGGACGAGCCGTTCGGGCGGCACGACATCGAGACCGTCCGCGGCATGGGGTACCGGCTGCGGCACGAGGACGCGTAGCCGTGTCCATCCGGCTCCGGCTCGCCGCCGTGTTCACCCTCGCGGCCGCGATCCTGTTCGCCCTGGGCAGCTGGCTCTTCGCGGCGACCCTGTCGGCGTCGCTGCTGGGCACGATCGACGCGCAGCTCCAGGCCCAGCTGGGCCGGGCCAGCCAGTACCTGACGGCCGCCCGCCGGAACCCAGGCGAGGACGCGACCGCCGCGCCGCTCCCCGGCCAGTTCGTGGTGCAGGTGATCGACCCGGCCGGCCGGGTCCGCGGGGCCAGCCCCGATGCGGGCTCCGCCCCGATGCTCACCCCGGCCCAGCTCGGCCAGGCCCGGCACGGCCAGTTCGTGGCCACCACCAATGACGAGGGGGAACTGGAGCGGGTGAGGGCGGCGCCGCTGCCCGGGCATCCCGGCTGGGTGGCCGCGGCCAGCGTCTCGCTGGAGTCCTACACCGGGACCCGCCGCGATATCACCATCGAACTGCTGATCGGCGGCATCATCTTCGTGGCCGCCGCCGGGCTGGGCGGGTACGGGCTCGCCCGCGCCGCGCTGTCCCCGGTCGAGCGGATGCGGCGCGAGGTGGCCGCCGTCTCGGCCGCGGACCCGGCCCCGCGGATCAGGGTGCCGCGGACCCGGGACGAGATCGCCGCGCTCGCCGCCACCATGAATGAGCTGCTCGCCCGGCTCCAGGGTGCGCTGGCCCGGCAGCGGGCCCTGGTGGCCGACGCCAGCCACGAGCTGCGCACCCCGTTCGCGGTGCTCCGCGGCGAGCTGGAGCTGGCCAGCCGGCCGGGCCGCAGCCGCGAGGACCTGGCCGCCGCGGTGCAGCAGGCCGCCGAGGAGGCGGCCCGGCTGGCCCGGATCACCGACCAGCTGCTGTTCCTGGCCCGGAGCGACGAGGACCGGGTCCCGGCCCGGCCGTCCCCGACCCGCCTGGCCGGGCTGCTCGCCGCCAGCGTCCAGCACGCCGCGGGCCGGGCCCGCGCGGCCGGGGTGAGCTGCGAGGTGGACGTGCCGCCCGGGCTGAGCGCCGAGGTCGACGCGGACCGCATCCGGGAAGCGGTGGACAACCTGATCGACAACGCGCTCCGGTTCGCCCCGCCGGGCACGGCGATCGAGGTAGCCGCGGCGCCGGACGGCCCCGACGTGCTGATCGAGGTGCGGGACCGCGGGCCCGGCTTCCCCCCGTCGTTCCTGCCGCACGCCTTCGAGCGCTTCGCCCGCCCGGACTCCGGCCGCGCCCGCAGCGACGGCGGGGCCGGCCTGGGGCTGGCCATCGTGAGCGCCATCGCGCGGGCCCATGGCGGTCAGGCCAGCGCGGCCAACCGGCCGGGCGGGGGCGCGGTGGTCACCCTCCGGCTGCCCCGTGACGGCGCGGGCGGCTGAGGCTGGTCAGCGGGCTGAGGCCGGTCAGGCGGCCGAGACCGGGCCGGCCGCCGGGAGCAGCGGGGCCCGGGCCGGTGGCGGCGGGCCCGGTGGTTCCTGCAGGTTCCAGCGGCCGGTCACGCACAGGCCGACCAGCCCGACGGCGGCGGCCAGGATGACGATCGGCGCGATCACGTGCACCGCCCAGTGGTCGGCCACGTTGAGGAAGTGCCCGTGGTGCAGGTACGGGTCCCCGGGCATGTTCGAGATGGTGCCCGCGGTCAGCCGGGCCAGCACCAGCCAGTCGAGCCGGGAGGCCGGGTAGAGGAGCAGCAGGCAGATGATCATCGCGTCGTACCACGGCAGCTGGTACGGCCAGAAGAACAGCCAGGCGGCGCTGATGGCCAGCGCCGGGCGGATCGCGGGCCGGTCCGGCAGCGCCTGCGGCATCCGCCACAGGGCCAGCGCGGCCACGGCGACGACCAGCGCCGTGGCGATCAGCGCGAGGTGCGGCGTCCAGCCGTGCGGCAGCAGCGTCCGGTAGAAGTTGTCGGCGCTGGCCTGGTTCCGCCGCGCGACCAGGGCTTTCACGGCAGGCATGCCGAACGCGGCGTAGCTGGGCACGAGGATGACGAGCGCGGCGGCCGTGGCGGCGGCGAGCGCGGCCAGCGAGCGGCGCAGCGCCCAGGCCAGGCCGAGCCCGAACAGCACATAATTGATCTTGATGTCCGTGGCCACGCCGAGCAGGGCGCCGGCCGCCAGTACCCGTCCCATGGCCGGCCGGGTGCCCGGCCGCTGCTCACCCAGGACCAGCAGCCCGAGCAGGCCGGCCGCGGCGGCCAGCACGTCGAGGTGGCCCGCGGCCAGCAGGTCCCACAGCAGCAGGGGGTTGACCGTCCACAGCAGGTGAGCGCGGAGCCGCCGCGCCGGGTCGCCGCCCCGCAGCAGCCGGTCCACGACCAGGGCGACCCCGGCGAAGGCCACCGCGTTCCCGAGCTTCAGCCAGAAGACCACCCGGGCCGGGGAGTCCCCGCCGAGCTTGGCCGCCAGGTACTGCTCGACGGTCGCCAGCGGCCCGTAGACGCTCACGTTGTGCGACCACATGAGCGGGACCGACTGGGCGAAGGCGTCATGTATCTGGCGCAGGTACTCCGGCGTCAGCACGTACGGGCTGTGCCCCATGGCCAGGATCCGGCCGTAGGCCGCGTAGTCCAGCGGGTCGGTTGATCCGGCGGGCGGCAGCACGGTCAGCACCGCGGCGATGAGCAGCCCGCCGATGATCAGGATCCGCGGCCGGTACCGGGCGCCGCGCCGCACGGCGAGCAGCCCGGCGGCCACCCCGCCGACCGCCAGCAGGGCCGACGCCCACAGGCCGTAGGTCACCACATCGATGCGGACATGCTGCACCGGGATCTGCCATGGCGGCCCGACGGATGGCATGGCCACCCGGGGTTCCATCCAGCCGCCCCGCACCAGCGTGGCCGCCAGCATGATCAGGATCGCGCCCCCGATCCCGGTGGCCGCCATCACGGTCAGGGCGCGCGTCCCGGGCTGGCCGGCGGCCCGGGACACCGCGGGTGCCCCGGCCAGGCTTCCTTCGGTCGCGCTGGTATTACTGCTCATGTTTCGTGTTCTGCCCGGTCTCTGATTCTGCTGCGCTGGGAGGAAGCCAGGCGTTACGTACCTGACGGCCGACGAACCGAAAGAATAGCGCACAGGCTGGTGGTACTCCGGCAAATGCCGCCTGCTGCCACCGGGGCCAAGTCATTCGGGAACAGCAGCAAAAGTTCCATAACATGATCGGCTATTTACTTTCCCTGTACTTGGTACCGCTGGCTGTACTTTCAACGCATGCGGAGCCCGCCCAGTGCCCGCCCGGGCAGATTTTCACCGTTCATTACCTGGGGCTGAGTCACGGCTGCACCGCGCCGGTGACCAGCCATCGCGCGCCGCGTGCCCGCAGCGTAGGGTGGCGAAACGGGCTGCGAGCCACACCGTGAACGCCAGCCACAGGCTCACCAGGCCGCCCTGACGGGCGAGCACAACCGCGGCGGCAACGGCGAACACGGCCGCGGCCGCCAGGCCGGCGAGGGCCAGGTAATCCTGGTCCCCCGCCCCGATCAGGACGTCGTCCAGCACGAAAACCACTCCCGCGATGGGCTGCTGCAACGCCGCTACCACCAGCACGGCACAAGCTTCTGCCGCACGTCCGGGGCGGCCGAGAAAATAACCGGCAGCACGGGGATGGACACGAATAGCGCCGCCCCGAATACGGTGCCGTAAATGACTCCGCAGCCGATCATGCGGTTGGTGGCCGACCGTGCTCCGGCCTGCCCATCCAGGGCTCGCCTCCTCCGCCCTACAGGCCACGCCAGCGCGGCGGAGGGTTGCCCGGCCCGCGGGATCCGCCGCCGGCCCGCGCCAGCCGGTCAGCGGGCCGCTGCCCACGCTGCGTCCTGGAGGTCCCGGTGCACCGGCGGCGGCTCCGGGCCGTCGAACATCCGCTGGGTGAGCACGATCACGGTCAGGTCGCAGGCCGGGTCGGCATACCAGGACGTGCCGAACCCGCCGTCCCAGCCGACTTGCCGGCCCGCGGCCCGGCGGTCCGCACGACACGCAGTACCCCCAGCTGAGCTCGTCGAAGAAGGCGCGCCCAGCCCGCCGTGCGCCTTCTGGGCGGCGTCAGCTGGTCCCGGGTCATCTCGGCGCCGCCTCGCGCGACAGCACCGGGTCGCCGCCGCGCAGCAGCATCCGGCTGAACGCCAGCAGTTCGTCGGCGGTGGACACCAGGCCCGCGGCCCCGTCCGCGAACTCCTGCGGCTTGCTCCACAGGCCGCCCGCTCATCCCAGGCTTCCAGCCCGCCCCCGGGCCGGCTCAGCGGTAGGCGGTCGCCAGCCGGTCCGGCTGCGCCGTCCAGAATCCGGTGTCCCGCATGCCCAGCGGCTCGAAGACCCGGCTGCGCAGCACCTCGGGGAACGGATGCGCCCGCGGCCCGGGCGAGCAGCACGCCGAGCACCGAGGCGCCGGTGTTGTAGAACCAGCGCTCACCCGGCTGGGCCAGCAGCGGCAGCGAGCCGAGCCCGGCGATCCAGGCGTCCGGGCCGGGCTGCTCCGCCGGGTCAGGCGGCCCGATCGTGGACAGGTGCAGCGCGTGCGCCGCCGCCACCACCGGCCACGGCTCGCGCCGCGCCGAACATCTCCACCGCCAAGCCGAACCCGAACGTGAAGGTCAGCAGGTCGCGCACGGTGATCGGGCGGCGGGCCGGGACGTGTCCGTCCAGCGGCCCGTCCAGCCGGCGCAGCACCCGGCGGCCCGGCCAGTTCGGGCAGCAGCCCGCCACCGGGCTCGTCCAGCCGCAGCAGCCCCTCCCTGGCCAGCGCCAGGGTGGCCGCGCCGGTCACCGGCTTGGTCACCGAGGCGATCCGGAACAGCGAGTCGCGCCGCACCGGCGCCCCGCCGATGGACAGCGACCCGGCCGCCACCGCGTGCACCTGGTCACCCCGCGCCGACCAGGGCCACCAGTCCCGGCACCGTGTCGTCGCCCACGTGCGCGGCCGCTGCCTCGGTGAAGCGCCGCAGCCCGTCCGCCGTCAGCAGCTCCGCTCATCCCGTCCGCCTTCCGTCGCAGTCACCGTCTCAGACGGCGGCCCAGCGGGGAACTAACCGGGCTGAATAACCGGCGGCGTCGCGGAGCTGGGCCAGGGCGCGGGTGATGCGCTGCTCGGAGACGGGGCCCCGGGTGCCGAGGGTCTGGGCGAACAGGCTGACCCGCAGTTCCTCGATCATCCACCGCACCGCCTGGGCCTCCGGCGCCTGCCGCCGGGATGGCGGCAGGTCGGCCAGGGCCTGCCGGTAGTCCTCGGCCACCCGCTGCACCACGGCCATCCGCTCGGCGTCCCGGGACGGTGACTCCGGCATCTTCTCCAGCCGCCGGCTCATGCCCTGCAGGTAGCGGAGCAGGTCCGGCAGCCGCGCCGCGCCGGTCTCGGCGATGAACCCCGGATGGATCAGCCCGGACAGCTGGCCGCGCAGGTCGGCGACGGCCGGCGCCAGGACGGGAGCAGGCTTCCCGGACAGGCTGGCCTCCAGCCCGTGCGTCTCGGCCAGGATCCGGGCCACCCGGGACACCACGTCGGCGGTGACAGCGGCCAGCCGGTCCCGGGCCGCGTCCAGCAGCTTCGCGAAGCCCGGCGCGTCCCACGCCGGGCCGCCCGCGTCCGCCACGACCTGGTCGGCCGCGGCCGCCGCGCAGTCGTCCAGCAGCGCCTCGGTGCTCCGGTAAGGGTGCCGGCTCATCGCCAGCTTGGCGCCGACCGGCAGCCGGCGGCCACCGCGCGGGCCCCCGACGGCACCGCCAGCAGCAGCAGGCGGCGGGTGCCCTGGCGCATCGCCGCCTGCGCCTCCGCCTCGGTCTCGAACAGCCGGATGTCGGCCGCGTCACCGGCGTCGGCCAGCGCCGGGTAGCCGCGCACCTGGCCGGCGCTGAATACCCGGGGCAGGGTGCCAAGATCCCAGGCCCGCAGCCCGGACCGGGTCAGCCCGCGGGCCGCCTCGGTCAGCGTCTCCCGCAGCCGGGGCCGCAGCTCCTGGCGCAGCCCGGCCAGGTCCTTCCCGGTGGCCAGCACCTGCCCGTCCTCGACCACCCGGAACGTCACCCGCAGGTGGGCCGGCAGCCGGGACACGTCGAAGGCCGACCGGGGGACCGGCGTGCCGCCCCGCCGGGTCAGCTCGGCGGCCAGCGCGGCCAGCAGGTCACCGTGCGCCGGGCCGAGCCGGGGCAGCACCGCCCGCGCCGTGTCCGGGGCCGGGACGAACATGGTGCGCAGCTGCTTGGGCAGCGAGCGGATCAGCTCGGTCACCAGTTCCTCGCGCAGCCCGGGGACCTGCCAGCCGAACTCCTCCTCGCCGACCTGGTTCAGCCGGGCCAGCGGGATGTCCACGGTCACCCCGTCGTCCGGCTGGCCCGGGGCGAACTCGTACGACACCGGCAGCTCGCCCCAGCGGGCCGGGTAGGCGGCCGGGCTGGCCCCCTCGGCGGTCGGCCCGAGCAGGTCTTCCAGCCGCAGGTCGAGCAGGTGCGGGTCGGCGGCCCGCGCCTTCTTCCACCAGCTGTCGAAGTGCCGTGCCGACGTCACCGTGGCCGGGATGCGCCGGTCGTAGAAGTCGAACAGCGCGGTGTCGTCCGCGACGAGGCCACGGCGGCGGGCCTTGCGCTCGGTCTCGGCCGCCTCGTCCCGCACCCGCTGGTTGCGGTCGAAGAACCGGTGGTGCGTCTGCCAGTCGCCCTCGACCAGGGCATGGGAGATGAACAGGTCCCGGGCCAGGGCCGGTCGATCCGGCCGTAGTTGACCGTGCGGGCGGCCACGATCGGCAGCCCGTACAGGGTGACCTTCTCGGTGGCCAGCACCGCGCCGCGCCGGGCGTCCCAGCGCGGCTCGCTGTAGCTGCGCCGGAGCAGGTGCCCGGCCAGCGGCTCGGCCCATTCCGGCTCGATCCGGGCGGTCACCCGGGCCCACAGCCGGGAGGTCTCCACCAGCTCGGCCGCGACCACCCAGGCCGGGGGCTTCCGGGCCAGCGCCGAGTCCGGGAAGATGGCGAACCTCGCGCCCCGCGCGCCGGCGAACTCGGCCGGCCCGCGCCGCTTGCCCTGCGGCGCCCGGGTGTCCGCCATCCCGATCTGCGACAGCAGCCCGGCCAGCAGCGACATGTGCACCCGGTCGGCCAGCTCGGCCGGGAACCGGTCCTCCGGGGCGGCGTCCGCGGCCCCGCGCTTGGCGGTGCGCCGGTCGTGCCCGATCACGATGCCGACCTCGGCGGCGGCCTGCCGGAGCTGGGCGTACACGTCCTGCCACTCGCGAGCGCGCAGGTAGTGCAGGTACTCCCGGCGGCACATCCTCCTGAACGCCGATGCGGACAGCTCACCCTGCCGCTCCCTGAGGTAGTCCCACAGGGCGAGGAAGGCGAGGAAGTCCGACCCGGGCACCGCGAACCGCGCGTGCATGGCGTCGGCGGCCTCGCGATGCTCGGCGGGCCGTTCCCGTGGGTCCACGATCGACAGCCCGGCGGCGATGATGAGCACCTCCCGGGCGCAGCCGTTCCGCCCGGCTTCCAGGATCATCCGGCCCAGCCGCGGGTCGGCGGGGATGCGGGCCAGCTTGCGGCCCAGGTCGGTGAGCCGCGGGCCAGCCCGGCGCGGGCCAGCCTCGCGCGGCGTGCCGCGCTCGGCCGCGGGCCAGCCGGGGGCCACCGGGGGCGGGCCCCCCGGGCCAGCACTGGCGAAGGCGCCCAGTTCCTCCAGCAGGCGGACGCCGTCGGCGATATTCCGCGAGTCCGGCGGGTCGACGAACGGGAACGCGGCCATGTCGCCCAGGTCCAGCGCGGCCATCTGCAGGATGACCGAGGCCAGGTTGGTGCGCACGATCTCCGGGTCGGTGAACTCGGGCCGGGCGGCGAAGTCTTCCTCGCTGTAGAGCCGGATGCAGACGCCGTCCGCGGTCCGGCCGCAACGGCCCGCCCGCTGGCTCGCCGATGCCTGGGAGATGGGCTCGATGGGCAGCCGCTGCACCTTGGTCCGCTGGCTGTACCGGGAGATCCGCGCCGTCCCCGGGTCGATCACGTACCGGATCCCGGGCACGGTCAGCGAGGTCTCCGCGATGTTGGTGGCCAGCACCACCCGGCGCCGGTAGCGCCCGGTGTCACGGGACGGCTCGAACACCCGGTGCTGCTCGGCGGCGGATAGCCGGGCGTACAGCGGCAGCACGTCCAGGTCGTCCGGCCCGGACAGCGCGTCGGCGGTATCCCGGATCTCCCGCTCGCCGCTGAGGAAGACCAGGATGTCGCCCGGCCCTGCGGCCTTCAGCTCGGTGACGGCGTCGAGGATGCCCTGCACCTGGTCCCGGGGCTCATCCTCCGGGTCGTCGGGGTCGGCCAGCGGCCGGTAGCGCAGCTCGACCGGGTAGGTGCGGCCGGACACCTCGACGATGGGCGCGCCCGAAGCTCAGCGAAGTGATCGCTGAACCGTTCCGGGTCGATGGTGGCCGAGGTGATGATGACCTTGAGGTCGGGACGGCGGGGCAGCAGCCGCTTGAGGTAGCCGAGGATGAAGTCGATGTTCAGGCTGCGCTCGTGCGCCTCGTCGATGATCAGCGTGTCGTAGCGCAGCAGCTGCCGGTCCCGCTGCATCTCGGTGAGCAGGATGCCGTCGGTCATCACCTTGATCAGCGTGGCGTCGCTGGAGGTATCGGCGAACCGGACCTTGTAGCCGACGGCGGTGCCCAGCCCGGTGCCGAGCTCGCTGCCGATCCGCTCGGCCACGGTCCGGGCCGCGATCCGCCGTGGCTGGGTGTGCCCGATCTGGCCGGCGACCCCGCGGCCCAGCTCCAGGCAGATCTTGGGCAGCTGGGTGGTCTTCCCGGACCCGGTCTCGCCCGCCACGATCACCACCTGGTGCCCGGCGATGGCCGCCGCGATCTGGTCCTTGACCTGGCTGACCGGCAGCTCAGGCGGATAGGAGATGACCGGCACCGAGTCCCGCCGGGCCGCGGCCCGCGCCGCGGCCGCCGCCAGCTCGCCCTGCAGCTCGCCGAGGGCACGCTCACGCGCCGCGCTGTCCCGCAGCGCGGCGGCCCGCTCGGCCTGGCGGCCGAGCCGGTACTGGTCGCGCAGCATCAGCCCGTCCAGCTGGGTGCGCAGCTCAGGAAGCGTGGACGTCAAGGCAGTGATCTCCGGTTGGCAGTAACGAGGATGGCCCCATCGGGCCCTCCTTCTCAACGCATTAACCGCCGCCACGCTTCCGTCCCCTCGATGGGGGCTATGTCAGTGTTTGCCGGTTAACGAGTCCCAGCGGCGGGAGGCGAAGGGTGCGCGAGGCGGGGGGAGGGGGGCTGTGGGGGGCGGAGTACCGGGGGCTCACCGCCGGGCTGGTGCTGACCGTCACGATGGTCGCCTCGGAGGCCCTCGCCGTCGTCACCGTGATGCCGGTCGTGGCCCGGGACCTGGGCGGGCTCCGGCTGTACGGCTGGGTGTTCAGCGCGTTCATGCTGGGCAGCATGATCGGCATCGTGGCCGCGGGCCGGGAGGCCGACCGGCGCGGGCCGGCCCTCCCGTTCGTGGCCGGGGTGGTGGTCTTCGGCGGCGGGCTGGCCGTGGCCGGGCTGGCCCCCTCGATGCCGGTCCTGGTCGCGGGCCGGGCGCTGCAGGGCCTCGGCGCCGGGGCGGTGCCGGCGGTGGCCTACGCCTCGATCGGGCGAACCCTGCCCGGGCCGCTGCGGGCCCGGATGATGGCCCTGCTGTCCACCGCGTGGGTCGTCCCCGGGCTGGCCGGGCCGGCGCTGAGCGCGGAGGTGGCCCGGGTGTTCGGCTGGCGCTGGGTGTTCCTCGGGCTGCTTCCGGTGGTGGCCGTGACCGCCTCGATCGCGGTGCCGTCGCTGGTCCGGCTCGGCCCGCCCGGATCCCGGCCGGGCGCTGAGCACCGGGTGACCGACGGGATCGCCGCGGCCGCCGGGACCGCGCTGGTCCTGGCCGGGCTGACGCTGCTGGCCCGGTCCGGGACGGACCCGGCGGGCCTGCGCGCGGCGGCCGCCGGGGCGGCCGCGGTGCTGGCCGGGATGGCGGCCGGGCTGCCCGCGCTGCGCCGGCTGGTACCGCCCGGCACGATGGCCGCGCGCCGCGGGCTGCCCGCCACCATCCTGGCCCGGGGGCTGCTGACGTTCGCGTTCTTCGGCGCGGACGCCTACGTCACGCTGACCATCACGGTGCTGCGAGGGCGCAGCACGGTGCTGGCCGGGCTCGCGGTCACCGGGGCCACCCTGGCCTGGACGGCCGGCGCGTGGACGCAGGCCCGGCTGGGCACCTCCTGGGAAGGCCGCCGCCTGGTCCGGGCCGGGCTGGTCATCATCCTGGCCGGCATCGGCGGGATGATCCTGGTCACGATGCCGGCCGTGCCGGTGGAGGCCGGCCTGGCCGCCTGGACCGTGGCCGGCCTGGGCATGGGGCTGGGTTTCGCGCCGATCTCCCTGCTCGCGCTGCGGGAGGCGCCGCCGGGCCGGGAGGGCTGGGCCTCGGCGTCCCTGAACCTCGCGGACGTGCTCGGCACGGCCATCGGCATCGGGACCGGCGGAGCGGCCGTGGCCGCGGCCACCGGGCCCGGCCTGCGCTGGGGCATCACCGCCGCGTTCGGCCTCAGTGCCGCGGTGGCGGTGGCCGCGCTGGGCGTCACCCGCCGCCTGCCGGCCGGGCTGACCGGGCGCCCGGTCAGCCGACCTGATTGACCTGGAACCTCACGATCTCGCCGCCCTGCACCACGTAGGTGCCCGCGAAGTACTGGACCGTGCCGTCGGTCTGCACGGCGGTGAACCGGGCCGTCACCACGTCGCCGGCCGCCCGGATCAAGCGTGATCACGTCGCGCTGGGTCGCCCGGAAGCCGGCCTCGAAATGCGCGAAGCTGGTCCCCGGGTTCGCGTTCCGGCCGCCCAGCTGCCAGGCCGCGAGGTAGTGGTGGGCGGTGATCGCCGCGTAGTACGCCTGCACCGTGGCCGCGGGGCCGAGCGCCCCGGCCGTCCCGGTGGAGGCCGCCGCGGCCGGCGAGGTGGGCGTCCCGCTGAGCGAATCGAACAGGGAGCCGCGGCGGATCAGCACGACCGTGCCGCCCCCGATCAGCGCGGCCAGCACGCAGACGAGGACGATGACCAGCCCGCGGTGCCGCCGCGGCGGCCGTGGCGGGACCGGGAGCTGGCTGGTCACCGGTCCCCGCGGGCTGGCCGGGCCGCGGCGGCCCGGCGGGGACGGCGGGGGCCGGTCCGCCGGGGACGGCGGGGACGGCGGGGGCCGGTCCGCCGGGGACCGCCGGAACGGTGCCGCCGGGCCGCCGGGGCGGCTGGCCGGGCCCGGGGTGCCGGGGAGGCGGGCCGCGGTGCGCCGGCCGCGGGTGCCCGCGGCCCGGCCGGGCCGCGGCCCCGGAGGGCGGCGGGATCCGCGGCAGCCGGCGCGGCGGCAGCACCGGCCGCGGCGGCACCGGCGGCGGCCGCGCCCAGCCTGGCCCCCTCGGCGGCGGCCCCCGCCGCGGCCGCCTCGTCGCTGGCGGGCGCGGCGGCCGGGGCCGGCGGCCTCGCCACGGGGCGCCGGCACGTCGGCCATGGTGGGCGGCGCGCCGCGGCGGCTGGGACCGGCCGGGACCGTGCCGTTTGGTGTCGCGGTCTCGGTGGTGCGGCAGGCCTCCTGCAGCGCCGCGGCGAAGGCCAGGCAGGTCTGGTAGCGGGCGTCCGGGGACTTGGCCAGTGCCCTGGCCATCACCCGGTTGACGGCGGGCGGGAGGTCCGGGCGCTGCTGGGTCAGCGGCGGCGGTGGCGCGGACACCTGGGCCCACATCACCGCCAGGTTCTCGTCCCGGCGGAACGGCGGGGAGCCCGCGAGCATTTCGAAGGCCGCGCAGGCCAGCGCGTAACCGTCGGCCCGGCCGTCCACCGTGCGCCCCTCCACCTGCTCGGGGGCCAGGTAGTTGAGCGTGCCCAGCACCTGGCCGGTCAGCGTGAGGCTGGACGTGGCGTGCACGGCCTTGCTGATGCCGAAGTCGGACAGGTACACATGGTCGCCGGTGCTGTTCTCGGCTGTCCCGCCGAGCAGCATGTTGGCCGGCTTGACGTCCCGGTGCACCAGCCCGCAGGCGTGCGCGGCGTCCAGCGCCGCCGCCACCTGGGTGATGATGCCGAGGGCCCGCGCCGCGGGCAGCGGCCCGGCCCGGTGCAGCAGGCTGTGCACGTCCTGGCCGGCGACGTAGCGCATGGCGATGAACAGCACGCCGCCGGCCTCGCCGGCGTCGAAGATGGGGATGATGTTCGGGTGATCCACCGCCGCGGCGGTGCGGGACTCCCGGATGAACCGCTGCCGGAACGCCTCGTCCCGGGCGAACTGGGGGGACAGCACCTTGAGTGCCACCCAGCGGTCGAGCCGGGCGTCGCGCGCCCGGTAGACCACGGCCATCCCGCCGCGGCCGATCTCCTCCGCCAGCTCGTAGTAGGCGATCTGCGAGCCCTCGAAATCGGTTAACCCCGAAGGAAACTCGTCAGCCACCGTTCCTCCAGCGTTCGGCCCCGTGTGCTCGCCGGCCGCTTCTGGCGGCCCGGCCGGCGGCGAATACCGTAGCAGCAGACTAGGCCAGCCGCCGCTCTGTCGCCCATCGCGTCAGCTGGTGCCGCGTGGACAGCTGCAGCTTGCGCAGCACCGAGGACACGTGGCTCTCCACGGTCTTGGCCGAGATGTACAGCTCCCGGGCGATCTCCTTGTAGGTGTAGCCGCGGGCGATGAGCCGCAGCACCTCCCGCTCCCGGGGGGTGAGCTGGTCCAGTTCCGGGTCGAACGACGGCGCGGCGTCCCGGGCGCGGCGCCGGGCGGCGCCGACGCGGCGAAGGCGTCCAGCACGAACCCGGCCAGCCGGGGCGAGAACACGCTGTCCCCGGCCGCCACCCGGCGGACCGCGTCCACCAGGTCCGGCCCGCTGATCGTCTTGGTCACGTACCCGCGCGCGCCCGCGCGGATCACCGCGATCACGTCTTCCGGCGCGTCCGACGCGGACAGCGCGAGGAACCTGACCTGCGGGTGCGCGGCCCGGACCGCGCTGACCACCGCCTGCCCGCCGCCGCCGGGCAGGTGCACGTCCAGCAGCACCACGTCCGGGAGGCACTCGCCGATCAGCGTGATCGCGGGGGCCACGTCGTCCGCCTCGCCGAGCACGGTGACGTCGGTGCCGAGTTCGGCCCGGACCCCGGCCCGGAACAGGCCATGGTCATCGACGATGACCACCCGGGGCACCCCGGTCACGACGGCACCCCGCCGGCCGCGCGCTCGCCGGCCAGCCGGGGCATCCGGAGCGAGACCTCGGTGCCCTCGCCCGGGCTGCTGCGCACGGTGGCGACGCCGCCGCGGCGGGCCATCCGGGCGTGGATGGACTCCGCGAGCCCCTTCCGGTCGCCGGGCACCGCGGCGGGATCGAAGCCGCGGCCGCGGTCCCGGACGAACACCGCCACCTCGGCCGGCTCCACCTCGGCGAACAGTGACACCACCGGGGCGCCGGACCACTTGACCGCGTTGACGGTCGCCTCCCGGGCCGCGGCCAGCAGGGCCGTGACGCCATCGTCCAGCGGGCAGTCACCCACGGTGATGGCCTCCACGGGGATGCCGTGCCGGGCCTCGACCTCCTGCTGGATCAGCCGTACCCCGTCGGCCAGCGTCGTGGCCTGGCCTTCCAGCGACCCGGGGGACCGCCCGCCGAACAGCCAGCCGCGCAGCTCACGCTCCTGGGCCCGGGCCAGCTGGACCACCTGCTGCGGATCGTCGGCCCGGCGCTGGATCAGCGCGAGCGTCTGCAGCACCGAGTCGTGCACCCGGGCGGCCATGTCGGCCCGCTCCTCGGCCCGGATCCGGGCCTGCCGCTCCGTCACCAGGTCGCGCGCGATCCGCACCCACCAGGGGCCGAGCAGCAGCAGGATCGCGGCGACCACCAGGACCAGCCCGCCCAGCGGCAGCAGGGCGGCCCGCCGCGGGTGGCCGGCCACCAGGGATGCCAGCCCGCCCGCCAGCAGCGCCGCGGCGATCGCGGCCCGGGCCCAGATCCGGGACCGCGGGTAGTCCGCGGCCAGGTCGATGAGCGGGCTTGGCCACCCGGCGCAGCGACGCCTGCTCATCCGGGTCGGCGTTGCGCCAGATCAGCACCAGCCCGGCCAGCGTGGTGACGCCCGGCCAGGCCAGCGAGCCGAGCCAGGCCGCGCCCAGCGCGGTGCCGATGAGCAGGATCACCACGAGCACGGACACCAGCCCGGCGGCCAGGGCGATGCCCCGCCGGTCGGCCAGTGCCCGGGACGCGATCGCGCCGTCCGTGGCGTCCTCCGCGGGCAGCAGCAGCCAGATCACCACATAGGCGGCCGCGCCGAACCCGCTGAGCAGCGCGGTGATCACGAAGGCCGCCCGCACCACGCGCACGTCCAGGCCGGCCCGGGCGGCCAGGCCGGTGGCCACCCCGCCGGCCAGCCGGCCCTTCCCGGCGGCGGCGCAGCGGGCCGCTGATCCGTGGCCCGCGCGGCCACCGGTCCGGTGCCCGGGGCTGGCCGCCGGAGGGCGGCGCGGCGTCCGCGGGAGGGGGCACCGGCGGCAGGGCATCCGCAGCCCAGGGCCCGGCCCGGCGGCCGTCCCGCAGGCGGCCGGCCCGGCGCCGGGCGGTAAGGCCGGTGCGTTCCCGCATGCCCCCATCATCCCGCCAACCCGGCCGGGCCGCCATCCGGGAGATCCCTGATCCGGACGCCGGCCCTTCTCAGGGTGGGAGGCCGCCTTTCTCAGGGTCGGATCCGGGGCGTTCCCGATGGCCGCGGCGGCCGGCCCGGGCGCACGCTGGAGTCATGAACACCACGATGAACGACCCAGGAACCGGCGACCAGACCCAGTACCAGCCCCGGGGGGGCCAGCCATCCGCTGTCCCGCCCGCAGAACGGCCGCATGCTGGCCGGCGTGGCCGCCGGGCTGGCCGACT
Organism: uncultured Actinomycetes bacterium; assembly: GCA_963840195.1. GTDB lineage: Bacteria > Actinomycetota > Actinomycetes > Streptosporangiales > Streptosporangiaceae > RYN-230. The sequence goes on along the minus strand of CAWIYD010000022.1, from coordinate 68,990 downwards.
ACCTCGGCGTGGACGCGACGCTGGTGCGCATCGCGTTCGTCCTCCTCACCTTCCTCGGTGGTGCCGCCGTGCCCGTCTACCTGGCGTGCTGGCTGCTCATCCCGGAGGAAGGCAGCGATCAGTCCATCGCGGGCGACTGGTTCGCCGCGCGGCAGCGCTGAGACGGGGGGCCGGATACCGATGACGACGCCGTGGATGCGGGGATCCGACGCGCGCCGCCGGGCCCGCTATGCCGACACCGCCCACCTGCGGGTTTCCGACGCCGAACGCAACGCCGTGGCCGACCAGCTGTCCCAGCACTACGGGGACGGCCGGCTCGACCAGGCCGAACTGGACGACCGGCTGGGCCGGGCGATGAGCGCCAAGACCCAGGCCGACCTGGACGGGCTGCTGGCCGACCTGCCCGAGGCGGGGCCGCCGCCCGGGCCGGCCCGGGGGACGCGGCCCGCGGGCAGCGTCCCGGTGCCGGCCGGGCCGGGCGGCCCGGCCACCGCGCGGCCGCGGCGGCGGGTGCTCCCGGTGGTGCTCACCGTCCTGCTGGTGCTGCTCGCCTGGCGGGTCCTGGTGCACTGGGGCGGGCCGTGGGCGCTGTTCTGGCCGGGCGGCTGGTTCGGGCTGCCCTGGCTGTGGATCGCGCTGCTCGCCTTCGTCTGGCTGCGCTGGGGCCGCCGCCATCGCCGCTAGCCGCGCAGGCGGCCGGGGCGCCGGCCGGAACGTGCCCCGGGGGCGGCACGTTCCGGGCGGCACGTTCCGGCCGGCACCGTGACCGCCAGGCCGGCTTAGCCGTCCTGGCGGCGGGCGCGGGCGCGGCGCTTGCCCTCGTGCATGGCCTGTACCCGGGCGACCGGGATGGTCCGGCCCTCGGCGACCAGCCCCGGGTCCAGGCGCTGCGGGGGGAGCCCGGCGGTCCACGGCCCGGCCTGCGGCAGCAGCCGGGCGGCGGTGTGCAGGGTGAAGTCGGCCGGGCGCACGTCGTCCAGGTCCTCCCAGCGCACCGGCCAGGACACCGGGACACCGGGCCGCACCCGCGGGCTGAACGCGGCCACCACGGTGGCGCCGCCCGCCCGGGTGGAGTCCAGGAAGACCTTCCCCCCGCGGTCGTCCCGGATGAAGGCGGTGGTGGCCAGGCCCGGGTCGAGACGTTCCGCGCGGGCCGCCACCGCCCGGGTCGCGGCGGCCGCCTCCTCGGCGCTGGCCTGCCCGATCGGCGCGAAGACGTGCACCCCTTTGGCGCCGCTGGTCTTCACCACGGACTCCAGCCCGGACTCGGCCAGCACCTGGCGGACCAGCCGGGCGGCCCGTACCGCCGGCGGGAAGCCCGCGCCCGGCGGCGGGTCGATGTCCATGATCAGAAAGCCCGGGTGGTCCTCCTGGCCGGCCGGGGTGAGCCCCGGGTGGTATTCCACCGCGCGCTGGTTGCCGAACCACAGCAGGGTCCGGCGGTCATCGCAGAGCGCGTAGGACACCCGGCGCTGGGAGCTTTCCGCCCACAGGGTGACCGTCCGCACCCAGGGCGGCGTGTACCGGGGCACATTCTTCTGCATGAACGGCGGCTGGCCGCGCAGCACCCGGATCACCGACAGCGGCCGCCCGCGCAGTTCCGGGAGCAGGTGCTCCCGGGCGGTGTCCAGGTAGTCCACCAGGTCGCGCTTGACCGCCCCGGCCTCGTCGAACAGGGGCTGGTCCAGGTTCGTCAGCGAGACCCCGTCTCGCACCTCCTCGGCGCCCATGAGGTCACCTTGCCATGCTCGGTACGGTTGCCTGGTGAGCGAGAGCAATTGGGACGGCCCTTCCGTGCTGCTGGTGGGGGTGGACGGCTCCGACACCTCGCTGCGGGCGGGCGCCTACGCGGCCGGGATGGCGCGCCGCGAGGGGGCCCGGCTCATCTTCCTGTATGTCCGCCCGCTCAACGCCGTGGCCGGGATCGGCGCCGGCGCGGTCATCTCCATGCAGGAGGCCCACGACGAGGTCGCGGCCGACCTGCGGCAGGCGGTCGAGGCCCAGCGGGCCCGGCTCGGGATCCGGGCCGAGTTCGTCGAGCGCTCGGGCAACCCGTTCGCCGAGATCGTCCGGCTGGCCGATGAGGTCCGGGCCGACGCGGTGATCGTCGGCGCCTCGACCAAGGCGGGGCACCGGTTCGTGGGCTCGCTCGCCGTCCACCTGGTCCGGGCCAGCCGCTGGCCGGTCACCGTGGTGCCCTGAGAGCCGGGCCGGCGGATCTGTGACCGAGGTCCCGGAGGCCCGGGCCATCCAGCCATGATCAGGCGGGGCTCCCGGAGGCACACTGAAGGTGCCGGGAGTGTCAGTAGTCCGGCTGCCGGCAGGAGAGTGAGGGCAGCAGACATGACAAGGCGCGACATCTACCTCGACGCCATGCTCCGCCACCTCGGGGCCGCCTACTACGAGTCGCTGCATGGCCGGGCCACGTGGGCCGACGTGGCCCGGGCGCTGGACAGCGTTGAGGACCACACGCAGGAGCACGCGGCCAGGTCTGGGGCCTGGGGGCAGCCCGCTGCGACGCTGCCGGGCGGGAAGCCCGCCGGGGGCGGGAAGGTCCATGTCCCGTCGCGCGGCCCGGCCAAGCAGCACCATGGGCGCTGGCACCACCGGGTGCGCGACGTGATGACGACCGACGTGGTGACGGTGGACCGGATCACGCCGTTCAAGGAGATCGTCACGCTGATGCTCGAGCACAGGGTGAGCGCGGTCCCGGTGCTGACCATGGGGCGGCACGTGGCCGGCATCGTCTCCGAGGGTGACCTGCTGGCCATCGAGGACAAGCGGGAACGGGAGGGGCAGGCGCGCCCGGTCAGCCGCCTGCACTTCCGTAACCCGGACAAGAGGCACTGGGGGCGCACCGCGGACGAGCTGATGACCTCCCCGGCCGTCACCATCCACCCGGACGCGACGCTGCCCGCGGCCGCCCGGCTGATGAACAGCCATCACCTCAAGCGGCTGCCGGTCGTGGACCCGGACGGCGCGCTGATCGGCATCGTGACCCGGTGCGACCTGCTGAGCGTGTTCCTGCGGCCGGACGAGGACCTCGCCCGGGAAGCGCGCGAGATGCTCAGCCAGGTGCTGCAGGCCGACCCGGACACCGTCTCGGCGCGGGTGCACAACGGCGTCGTGACGCTGGCCGGCCACGCCGGGCCCGGTGACCAGGCCGACCTGATCCCGGTGGCGGTGCGGCTCACCTGGGACATCGACGGGGTGGTCGACGTGCTGGACCGGGTCGAGGTGACCGCCAGCACCGGCTGACCAGCCACCGCGCCGGCCCGCCCGGGCGGCTGCTGACCAGCATGGCTCAGCCGGCCGCGGCGACCGCGGCGATGACCTCGTACGGCAGGTACCTGGGGTGCACCAGCAGTGCCCGGGCCACCTGGCGGATCTGCAGCCGCAGCGGGGTCAGCACCTCCTCGCTGTGCCGCCACGCCGCGACCTCGTTGCCGCCCAGGCGGGCCGCGATCGCCGCCCGGAACCGCCGCGCATCCCCGCCGTCGCTGTGCCAGGTCGGCAGCCAGGCGCGCAGGTCCTCGTCGCGGTCCAGCATGGACCAGGTCCGCAGCCGCTGGGCCACCTGGCCGGCCGCGTCCACCACGAAGTCCAGGTCGCCCGCGTCGCTGATGCCGTGCACCCGGCCCTCGGAGGACCGGCCGTGATGGATGCTGGCCGAGCTGAACTGGGCCCCGACCGCCAGCGCGGCGACCGCGTGACCGGCCTCGTGCCAGGCCGTCTCCACCGTGGCCCGGCGCGCGGGCGCCAGGCTCGGGACACAGCCGCAGTCGTAACGCTGCCTGATCCACTTCTCGTGCACGATGGACTCGTCGTCGTAGCGGACCACGCGGGACAGTTCCGCCTGGATCTCGGCCAGAAGGCGACGCCCGGCTGGCTTCATGACGGCGTCCTGCACCTTCCCGCTGGCGCCCGGGGGTACCGCCGGCCAGCCCGGCATGAGCTGCCGCGTCCGGCCGGGGGCGCCTGCACCGCGGCCGGCCAACGGTGTTGACTAACGGTATGCCTATCAAGGGAGAGTACGAGCCGAGCCCGCAGCAATGGGTTCGTGACCAGGTGGAATTGTACGAGAAGACCGGCGGGGCGGCGGGGAGCACGCTGCTCGACACCGGCCTCCCGGTCGTGATCATCACCAGCCGCGGGGCACGCAGCGGCAAGCTGCGCAAGACGCCCGTGATGCGGGTCGAGCACGAGGGCCGGTACGCCGCGGTGGCGTCGCAGGGCGGTGCGCCGACCCACCCGTTCTGGTACTACAACTTCCGCGCCGACCCCCGGGTCGACCTCCAGGACGGCCCCCGCACGCAGGAGATGGTGGCCCGCGAGGTGACCGGGCCGGAGCGCGCCGAGTGGTGGGAACGCGCGGTGGCCGCCTACCCGCCGTACGCCGAGTACCAGCAGCGAACCTCGCGGCAGATACCGGTGTTCGTCCTGGAGGCCGCAGGCGGCTGACCCGGGAGCCCGCGGCCGGGAGGTCCGTGCTGAAAGGGTATCTTGCCGGACGGTATTTCATACTAAACCGATAGAAATACTTGACAATGGTCCGGGGGTGGCGCAGTCTGCTGGTGCAGACCCGCCGCGGCCGCGGCGGGCGCCCGGTCCGGGCACCCGCCGCGGCCGGGGCCACCCGTCCGAAAGGTGCCCCGCATGACCAGCGTCCAGGACCATCCCACCGCTGCCCGGGCTCATGACCCGTACCAGCACATCGAGGTGACCAAGGTCGGCGGCGTGATCGGCGCCGTCGTCAGCGGCATCCGGGCCGGCGGCGACGTCCCGCCGCCCGCGGTCGCCGAGCTGCGCGCCGCCCTGCTCCGCCACCGGGTCGTGTTCCTCCGCGGCCAGCAGCACGCGACCGACGCGGACCAGCGTGCCTTCGCCGCCCTGCTCGGCCCGCTGACCAGGCCGCACCCGACCGTGGCCGGCGACGGCACGGCGGTCCTGCCGATCGACGCCGAGCAGGGCAAGGCCAACAGCTGGCACACCGACGTCACGTTCGTGGACCGGGTGCCGGCCATCAGCGTGCTGCGCGCCATCACCCTGCCGCCCTACGGCGGGAGCACCGTCTGGGCCAACACCGTCGAGGCCTACCGGCGGCTGCACCCGGGGCTGCGGGCGCTGGCCGGGCAGCTGCGCGCGGTGCACTCCAACCTCTACGACTACGCCGCGGACCGGCCGCAGATCGGCGGCATCGACGTCAGGGAGGAGGAGTACCGGGCGGAGTTCCGCCACCTGGACTTCGAGACCGAGCACCCGGTGGTCCGGCGGCACCCGGAGACGGGGGAGCCCAGCCTGCTGCTCGGCCACTTCGTCCGCTCCTTCACCGGGCTGAGCAGCACCGACTTCCAGGACCTGTTCGGGCTGCTGCAGCGGCACATCACCCGGCTGGAGAACACGGTGCGCTGGACCTGGGCGCCCGGGGACATCGCCATCTGGGACAACCGGGCCACCCAGCACTACGCGGTGGCCGACTACGACGACCAGCCCCGGCGGCTGCACCGGATCACGATCGCGGGCGACGTCCCGGTCGGCATCAACGGCGACACCAGCGTGGTCCGCAAGGGCGACGCCAGCCACTACTCCCAGCTCGCCGCCTGACCCGCGGCGCCGGGCTCAGGGCCGGACATCCCCCGGCGCCGGGTCCCCGGTGTAGAAGGCCGTGGTCCGCTGCGCCGCGGCCCGGGCCGCCTCCGCATCGGTACCGCTGGCCATGCTGGCCTCGCCCCACCGGGTGCTGCTCAGCGTGATGAACCGCCGGCCCTCCGCGGAGGCGGCCCAGGCCGCACTGCGCTGCGGGTCCACCTCCGCGCCGGAGGACAGCTGGATCGCCAGCCCGACCAGGGCCATGTCCCAGCCCACGCCGACCGCGCCCGGCCCGAACTCGGCCCAGCCCGCCGCGTCGAGCGGCGCCAGGTGCTCGATCTCCAGCCGGGTCCGCCCGTCCGCCCCGGCCGTCACCCGGACCTCGATCCAGCTCACCCGCCCGCCGAATTCCCAGGTGGCGGTGAAGGCGCGCGGCGGGTCACAGCGCTCGATGGTCCCGCCGGCATTGCCCTCCAGCTGGTACCGGCCGCCCAGCCTCAGGTCCCCGGAGACGGGCAGGAACCACCGGGGGATGCGCAGCGGATTGGTGCACGCGTCCCACACGTCCTCGGCCGGCGCGTCATAGTCCTGGCTGATCAGGACGGTGTGCGCCGCGCCCGCCTCCAGGGTCCGGCGGCCGACCTGGCGCCGCACCGCGTTGACCTGCCCGGTGACCTCGATCATGGCTCGCTCCTATCGTCCGGGGCCCGCGCGGCCCGGCCGGCTTCGCGCCTGCCCCGGGCCAGCTCGGTGCCGAGCGCCATCAGCGGCGGCGCCCAGAACCGGCGGAACCGCTCCAGCCAGTCGTCCACCTCGCGCAGCGCTCCCGGGTTCACCGCGTACAGCCGCCGGGTCCCGGCCGGCCGCACCGTGGCGAACCCGCTGTCCCGCAGCACCTTGAGATGCTGCGACACGGCGGGCTGGGAGATCCCGAACTCCCGGCGGATCACCGCGCAGACCTCGCCCGAGGACTGCTCACCGCCCGCGATCAGCTCCAGGATCCGCCGCCGCACCGGATCGCCCAGCACCTCGAAGGCGTGCACCGCCCTAAAATAAAGCCACTACTTATATAAGTCAACCTTTATACTGAACGTCCCATCCCCGCCGCGGCCCCGCCCGCCGCCGGCGACGGCCAGTGCCGCGGCAGCCACCCGCATGGCTGGCGGTTTGCTGCAGCTCCAAGTGCATGGCCGTGGCTGTCATGTAGTTCAGCCCAAGGTCTACGCTCATGAAAGCCCCGGGCCTCGCACCACCACGGGGCGGGCCCGGTGATCGGCAGCCAGTTCCCTACACAGGTCCCAGGTAGCGGCGCTCCGCGAGGAATTACGCTGACAGACGGCTGACCGCCCTGGTGAGTACCATCGAGGCATGACCTTCAGCCGGATCGCGACCGACCCAGATGTTATGGGCGGCCAGCCGACGATCCGTGGCCTGCGGATGCCGGTTGCGACGGTCGTGGCCATGGTGGCAGACGGGATGGCGGTCGGCGAGATCATCGCCGAGCATCCTGACCTCACTCCCGAGGATGTGCGCGAGGCTCTCCTCTACGCGGCCGAGGCTGTCCGGGAACGTGAGCTGCCACTGCGGCACACGGCATGAGATTCCTGATTGACAACAACCTCTCGCCCGTTCTCGCCGAAGAACTGAAGACGGCCGGGCACGACGCGGTCCATGTCCGGGATTATGGCCTCCAGACGGCGACAGACCAGGTTGTGCTTGCACAAGCGCGCGGCGAAAGCCGTGTCCTGGTCTCAGCAGACACTAATTTCGGTACCCTGCTGGCCCGGGAAGGGGCCGATCGTCCCTCGATCATGCTGATCCGCCGCCTGACAGGGCGACGCGCGGCCGAGCAAGCCGGCATCATCCTCGCTAACCTCGATGTCGTCTCCGAAGACCTGGACAGCGGCGCCGTGGTGGTCCTCACCGACGAATGGGTGCGCGTCCGGCGCCTGCCCATCGTCTCCTGACCGCAGTCGGACCAAGAGCGCAGTCTCCGGTCTCCTTCTCCTGGCCTGATGCTGGACCGGAAAACGTCCGGATCGTTGACTATCGCTGGGAGGAACCGATGGCGCCCGACATGCTCATGTCGCCGGTACGGCCCGGCGAGATCCTGCTGGCGGATTTCCTGGAGCCGCTCGGGGTGAGTCAGTACCAGCTGGCCAGGGCGATGGACATGCCCACCAGGGGGTTAACGGCATCGTTCACGGGCAGCGCCGCACCAGCGCCGACACGGCGCTGCGCTTGCTGGCCCGGCCTGCCGAGACTTAACTGAACGCCATGTCTGGGTCTGGCAGGCTGGGGCGCATGGCGACTGGTTCTGCGCAGCGGGCGGTGACCATCGAGCGGACGGCGCCCGGCCGCTACACCGCAGTCAACGACCGGGGCGGCCGGGTCACCCTGGGCCGCGGCGACGACACGGAGTTCACCCCGACCGAGCTGCTGCTCGCCGCGATCGGCGGCTGCACCTCGATCGACGTGGACATCCTGACGTCCCGGCGGGCCGAGCCGGAGTCGTTCACCGTGACCGTGGCGGCCGAGAAGGTGCGCGACGCGGACGGGAACCACCTGGCCGGCATCGAGGTCACGTTCCGGATCGGCTTCCCGGACGGCCCGGCCGGGGACGCCGCCCGGGCGGTACTGCCGGACGCGGTGCGCCGGTCGCACGACCGGCTGTGCACGGTCGGCCGCACCGTGGAGCTCGGCACCCCGGTCGGCACCCGTATCGACCCGCCGTGAGCGGATGGCCGGCTCGCTGAGCGCCGCCGGGTCAGCCACCGAGCCGGCGGTCGCGCTGCTCCACCCCCAGCTCGCCGTACGGGTAGTCGGGCGGCTGCGGGTCGCTGGCCGCATCCAGCGCGGCGGTCTCGGCGGCGGACAGCCGCAGGCCCGCGGCGCGCAGGTTGACGTCCAGCTGCTCCACGGTGCGCGCGCCGAGGATGGTGGCGGTGACGCCCGGGCGGGCGTTCACCCAGGCCAGTGCCACCTCGGCCATGGACACCCCGCGGCCGGTGGCGACCTGCTGGACCGCGGCGATGACCCGCCAGGTGCGGTCCGTGCCCCGGCGGTCATAAGCCTCCATGCCGCGGCCCGGGTCCTCGCCCAGCCGGGTGGCCCCGGACGGCCGCTGGTCCGGCCGGTACTTGCCGGACAGCCAGCCGCCGCCGAGCGGGCTCCACGGCAGCAGCCCGAGGCCCGCGTCGAGCGCGGCGGGCACGATCTCCCACTCGATCTCCCGGGCCAGCAGGCTGTACTGCGGCTGGAGGGTGACCGGGGCGGCCAGGCCAAGCTCGCGGGCCAGCCACACGGCCTTGGTGAGCTGCCACCCGGTGAAGTTGGACAGCCCGTAGTAGCGGATCCGGCCGGCCCGGACGAAGCCGTCCAGGGTGCGCAGCGTCTCGTCCAGCGGGGTGCACGGATCGAACGCGTGCACCTGGTACAGGTCCACGGCGTCCACCCCCAGCCGGCGCAGCGACGCGTCCAGCGCCCGGGTCAGGTGGCGGGCGGACAGCCCGGCGCTGTTCGGGTCGCTGCCCAGCGGGAACCGTCCCTTGGTGGCCAGCACCACGGGCTCGGTGACGCCGGCCGGCCGCGCCGCCAGCCAGCGCCCGATGATCTCCTCGGACGCGCCGTGCCCGTACACGTCCGCGGTATCGATGAACGTGCCGCCGGCCTCGGTGAACCGGTCCAGCTGGCGGTGCGCGCCCGCCTCGTCGGTCTCCACGCCGAACGTCATGGTGCCCAGGCACAGGCTGGACACGGCGCAGCCGCTGCGCCCCAGGGTGCGATAGTCCATCCCCCGACCCTACGGCGCGCCAGACTTGGTGCCGGGCCGTGCCGGCCCGCCCGCCGTGGCGAGAGGAAGGCCAGCAGATGACGCCCGCGATCCGGATCGGCTCCGCCGTCATGTTCGTGCAGCAGCTCGGCCGCTCGGTCAGCTTCTACCGCGACGTGCTCGGGCTGGAGGTCACCGATGAGAGCCCGACCGCCGCCCTGCTCACCAGCCCGGGCGGGGCGCAGCTGATCCTGCGCGCCATGGGCGCCAATGCGGCGCACCCGCTGGGCGGGGTCGGCCTGCAGTACGTGACCTGGACCGCGGCGGCGGCGGAGGAACTCAGCCGGTGCGAGCGGGTGCTCCGCGACCGGTCCGCCTACCGGGACACCCACCGGATGGCCGGGTGACCGCGGTGGAGGGCCACGACCCGGACGGCATGGTGGTGATGATCACGTATCCCGGGCCGGACACCTCGCCCGTCCAGGAACTCCCGGCCCGGATCTACGGCTGGTGACCGGGAATGAGTCGCGCGGCCGCCTCCGGGGTACTTCGGAGTGAGCCGACGATGGAGGGCGACATGGCGCGCACCGGTCAGGAACGGACGATAGAAGGCGCCACGGTACGCATCAGGCGCGGCCCGGGCGTGCTCGGCTGGCTGGCCGGGGCTGGTGGCGGCGGTGGTGGCGGTCGCCGTGCTGGTGGTGGCGCTGGCCGCGGTGCACCTGCTGCCCCAGCTGCGCAACCCGTTCGGCGAGTCCACCTCGGTGCAGCAGCCAGCCCGTGCTGCTCAAGTCGATCACGTCGCTGAGCCGCTACCAGGCGGCCAGCGGGTCGTTCCAGGTGGTGGTGGACCTGACCAGGAAGGCCGCCTACCTGCCGTCCTTCCTGGAGGGCAGCCAGACGCTGTTCATCGGCCAGGGCAGCGAGATCGCCTACGTGGACTTCTCCCAGCTCAAGAGCCCGAACCTGCAGGTGTCGGCGGACCGTACCGCGGTGACCGTCAAGCTGCCGCCGGCCCAGCTGGAGCCCGCGGTGCTGAACGTGCGGCAGTCCTACGTGTTCGCCCAGCAGCAGGGGCTGCTGAACCGGGTCGGGACCTTCTTCTCCGGCAACCCCAACAGCGAGCAGCAGCTCTACATCGTGGCCCAGCAGAAGATCCAGGCCGCGGCGCGGCACAGCGAGCTGCTGGCGGACGCGCAGCGGAACACGGTCAGCATGCTCACCGGGATGCTGCGGTCGCTGGGCTTCCAGCGGGTCACCGTGACCTTCACCACGGCTCCCGCGCACCAGGCAGGCTGAGTCCCACCCGGGGGGCCGTTAAGAAGGGCCGGTCAGAGCCTGCGCAGGAACGCGTTGACCACCGGGCCCGCGCTGCTGGCCCCGAAGCCGCCGCCCTCCACCAGCACCGCGAAGGCCACGTCCCCGCGGTAGCCGATGAACCAGCCGTGGGACTGCTGGCCGTTCCCGAACTGGGCCGTCCCGGTCTTGCCGTACACGCCCGGCGGGAAGCCGACCCCGGCCGCCGTGCCGCTGGTGACCACGGCCCGCATCATCGGCCGCAGCGTGCCCAGGATGACCGGGCTGATCGGGTGCGGCGGGCTGGCCTGGCGGGGGGCCGGGCTGGTCACCAGGACCGGCGGCCGCCAGGTGCCGTCGTCGACCGCGGCGGCCACGCTGGCCTGGCTGAGCGGGTTGACCAGGTCAGTGCCCTGGCCGAAGGCGTCCGCGGCCAGGTCCACCGGCTGCTGCGGCGTGGTGAAGTGACCGAGGGTGGCCGGGATGCCGAGATTGGCGCTGGCGTTGAATCCGAACGTGGCCGCCATCGAGGCCAGCGCGGAGCCGTCCAGCCGCTGGTAGGCGAGCATGGCGAAGGTGGAGTTGCAGGACACGGCGAACGCGGTCTGCAGCGTGGTCGCGCCGAGCTGCTCGTTGTTGTCGTTGTGGAAGGTGCGCCCGCCGATGCGTGACCTGGCTGGGGCACTGCACGGGGCTGGACGGCCGCATCCCGGCCTGGGCCAGCGCCGACGCCGTGACCACCTTGAAGGTGGAGCCGGGCGGGAAGATGCCGGACAGCGCGCGGTCGAAGCCGCCCGGGCGCTCCACGACGGCCAGCACCTTCCCGGTGGACGGCTGGATGGCGACCATGTCGATCGGCTTGCCGGTCGCCGCGGCGGATACCGCGGCCGAGGCGGCCCGCTGGTCGGCCATGTCGATGCTGGTCCGCACGGGCGTGCCCGGGACCGCGGGGAAGCGGGCCACGGCCGCGCTGGTGGCACCCGGCCCGGTGAGCTCGATGGCCATCGCGGGGCGCCCGGCCAGCTGCGCCTGGTAGGCCTGCTCGACGCCGCCCTCGCCGATGGGGTCACCGGCCTGGTACGGCGCGCCCAGCGCCTTGGCCTGGGCCGCGGTCGCGGCGACCACGTTGCCGGTGAGCAGGGCGATGGAACCGGAGGACGCGATCACCGCGGGGGAGCTGAGCTCGGTGCCGTCGGCGGCCAGCACCGGTGCCCGCGGCGGCCAGGTGGCGTGCAGCGTGAACCGGTCACCGGCCCGCAGGGCCGGGTAGATGTCGGCCGGGCTCCAGCTCACCAGCCAGCGCTGGCTGCGCTGCACCAGCCGCAGTTCCCCGTGGTAGCGCCAGGTGTGCCCGCTGGCCAGGGCGACGGTGGCGGTGAAGGAGGCCTGGGCGGAGCCGCCGCCGGAGGTCACCGCGCCCAGCCGGGCGCCCAGGCTGCGCTGGCCCAGCTGCACGGCGGCCTGGCGCAGCGGCCCGGCCACGCCGCCCGCGGGCCGGCCCGTGGTGATGGCGTCCATGGCCGCGTAGTCGCCCCGCTGCCAGTCGCGCAGGTAACTGGCCGCGGTCTGCTGCGGGCTGCCCTTGGTCCGCAGCAGCAGGTACGCGGCCGCCCCGCCCGCGGCCGCCACGACCAGGACCGCCGCGATCACGCCGGCGACGACCCGGGACCGCCGCCGCGGCCGGCGGGTGCTGCCATGGCTCACGGGGCACCACCATAGCCGCGCCCGGGCCCATACGGCCGCGAAGCCGGTGAAGCGGGACGCCGGCCTGCGCACTGTCGGCGAGGTCAGGCAGGCTTAGCCCCATGGCGGAGAACCTGACCCTGATGGCCGTGCACGCGCACCCCGACGACGAGGCGTCCAGTACCGGCGGAGTCCTGGCCAAGTACTCGGCCGAGGGCGTCCGGACGGTCGTGGTCACCTGCACGAACGGGGAATTCGGCGACAGCCCGGGCGGGGTCAAGCCGGGCGGCGACGGCCACGACGAGCGCGAGGTCGCCCAGATCAGGCTGGCCGAGCTCCAGGAGTCCGCCAAGCATCTCGGCGTGACCAACACCGAGCTGCTCGGTTACCACGACTCGGGCATGCTCGAATGGGACTACAAGGACCGCCCGGACGCGTTCTGCAACGTGCCGCGGGCCACGGTGTCGGCGCGGATCGCCGCGCTGATCGAGCGGTACCGCCCGCAGGTCGTCGTCACCTACGACGAGAACGGCGGCTACCAGCACCCGGACCACGTGCACGCCGCCCGGTGCGCGGCGGACGCGGTCTCCGCCACCGGGATCCCGGCCAAGTTCTACCTGACCGCGATGCGGTTCAGCGAGTGGCGGCAGATCTGGGAAGCGCTCCGCGCGGCCGGCGAGGACGTGCCGGACGCCGGCGGCATCAGCCCGGAGATGCTGCGGCAGATGGAGCAGGCCGAGCAGCGGATCACCACCACGGTGGACATCCGCCCGGTGCTGGAGCGCAAGCGGGCCGCCCTGCTGGCGCACTCCAGCCAGGTCAGCGAGTCCTGGTTCAGCAAGATCCCGGAGGACGTCGCCACCCGGGTCTTCGGGGCGGAGCACTTCATCCGGGCGGCCGATTCCACCGGTGCCCCCGTGCCCGAGGACGACCTGTTCGCCGGCCTGCGCTGACCGGCCGCCGGCGCCCGGCCCGCCGCCGCGGGGGGGACCCGGGCGGGCCGCCAATGGTACCCCCGCCATTCCTGATCATGAACGCGGCCCCGGCGTGGCCGTGTTTACGAATTATTGCCGGAATGCGGTCTTGGCTTATCCGGTGCCGTGGGGTTTGACTGGTGCGCATCGGCGCGGGCAGTGCGTCCCCGGCCTCGCCGGGGTGCCCGGCCGCCATTATCGCCGCGGGCAACGGAGGCCGTGTTATGCCAGCTAGCAGTAATTCCCCCAGCAGTAATCGCCGCCGGTGGCGGGCCCCGGGAATGGCGGCGCCGGCCGCGTTACTGGCCGCCGCGGTGGTAGCCGCGCTCGCGCCCGGCGGCGCGGCCGCGGCCAGCGCCGCCCGCCCGGCCGGGCCGGCCACGGCCGCCCGGCCCGCGGCCGCCACCCCCACCGCCACATCCACCAACCCGGCCTGTCCCTGGCTCAACGACGCGCTGCCGGTGCGGCAGCGCACCGCGATGCTGCTGGCCCAGATGTCCCTGGCGGACAAGATCAACATGGTCACCGGGGCGGGCACCAGCGAGCCGTACGTGTTCTACATCAAGGCCATCCCGAGCCTGTGCATCCCGGCCATGGGCGAGGAGGACGGCCCCAACGGCGTGGGCGACGGGCTCACCGGGGTGACCCAGCTGCCGGCCGGGGTGTCACTGGCAGCGACCTGGGACCGCGCCCTGGCCACCCAGTACGGCCAGGTCATCGGCGCGGAGGAGCGCGGCAAGGGCGCCATGGTCAACCTGGGGCCGACGGTGAACATCGACCGCGACCCGCGCTGGGGCCGGTCCTTCGAGGCGTTCACCGAGGACCCCTACCTGAACGCGGCGCTGGCCGTCGGCGAGATCGACGGCGTGCAGAGCACCGGTGAGATGTCCCAGGTCAAGCACTACGCGGTCTACAACCAGGAAACCAACAGGAACACCCCGGCCGACAATGTGATCATCAGCCAGCGGACGCTGCACGAGATCTACCTGCCCGCCTTCTGGGCCGCGACCAAGGTGGCCAGGGCGTCCTCGGTGATGTGCTCCTACGCCACCATCAACGGCCAGTACGCATGCCAGAACGACTACCTGCTGCACACCACGCTGGACCAGCGCTGGCACTTCCCGGGCTTCGTGACGTCCGACTACGACGCCACCCACGCCACGGTCGCCTCCGCGGACGCCGGGATGGACCAGGAGATGCCCGGCCCGGTGTACTACGGCCCGGCGCTGCAGGCCGCCGTCCAGTCCGGCCAGGTCACCATGGCCACCCTGAACCAGATGGTGTCCCGCATCCTGGGCCAGCTGTTCCGGTTCAACGAGTTCGATAACCCGCCCACCGGGTCGACCAGCGCGACCGTGACCACCCCGGCGCACCAGGCCCTGTCGGCCCAGGTGGCCGAGGACGGGACGGTGCTGCTCAAGAACGCGGGCGGCACGCTCCCGCTCCGGGCCACGGGCGGCGGGTCGGTGGCGGTGATCGGCCCGGCCGCGTCGGCCGCGCCGGTGTACACCGGCGGCGGCAGCGCGTACGTCACCGCTCCGTTCCACGTCACCCCGCTGCAGGGCATCCAGGCCGCGGCCGGGACGGGCACCTCGGTGTCCTACACCCAGGGCCTGCCCACGGACACGTCGCTGACGCCCATCCCCGCGTCCGCGCTGAGCCCGGCCTACACCGGGACCGGTTTCGGCGGGACCTACACCGGCACGCTGACCGCCCCGGAGACCGGCACCTACGTGCTGGCCTTCACCAACCCCACGCCGTATAACGTCACCTACCTCTCGCTGGACGGGAAGGAGATCCTCGCCAACCCGGGCACCCCGCCGGTGTCCACCTACTCGGTGGGCGTGAACCTGGTGGCGGGGCAGACGTACACGCTGCAGCTCAGCGGGTCCGGGGCGTCCTCCGGCCTGAGCTGGGCCACCCCGTCCGAGCTGGCGCCCTACCTCAGCCAGGCGGTCAGCGCGGCCAAGGCGGCGTCCACCGCGGTGGTCGTGGTGTCCGACGACACGCAGACCGAGGCCGCGGACCGGCCCAGCCTCAACCTGCCGTCCGCGCAGAACGAGCTGATCTCGGCGGTGGCCGCGGCCAACCCGCACACGGTCGTGGTGATCGACGCGGGCGCCCCGGAGGTCATGCCCTGGCTGAGCCAGGTGTCCGCCGTGGTGGACGCCTGGTACCCGGGCGAGAGCAACGGCACCGCGCTGGCGGACGTGCTGTTCGGCTAGACCGACCCGAGCGGCCACCTGCCGGTCACCTTCCCGGTCGGCCTGTCCCAGGTGCCCGCGTCCACCCCGGCCCAGTTCCCGGGGGTGAACGGCCAGGTGCAGTACTCGGAGGGCATCGACGTCGGCTACCGCTACTACGACGCGAACAACGAGACCCCGCTGTTCCCGTTCGGCTACGGGCTGTCGTACACCCGGTTCTCGTTCAGCCACCTGCAGGTGGCGCCGGGTCGGGACGGCCAGGTGGCCGTGTCCGCCACGGTCAGCAACACCGGGCGGGTGGCCGGGGCCGAGGTGGCCCAGCTGTACCTGAGCGATCCCGCGGCGGCGGGCGAGCCGCCCCGGCAGCTGAAGGGATTCACCAAGATCACCCTGCAGCCGGGCCAGTCGGCCACGGTGCGGTTCCAGCTCACCCGGCACGACCTGTCCTACTGGGACACCGCGGCCAACCGGTGGGTGGTGCCCGGCGGGTGGTTCAGCGTCTACGTGGGCGACTCGTCGGCGCTGGCCGGGCTTCCGCTGCACGGCGGGTTCAGCGTGGCCGGCGGCCACTAGGCCGCCCGGCTGTCGCCGGTCCAGATCCCCCGGGATCCCGGCCCGGGCCGCCGCCTCACCCCATGCGGGTGAGGCGGCGGCCCGGGCGGCTGGGCATCGTTGCTGGTTATGGCGGGTGCACCAGCAGGCGGCGCGGCGGCGGCCCCCGCCAACCCGCTAGCGGCATTGCGCACCCGCGGGTACCTGGTCCTGCTGGTGATAGCCGCGCTGCTCGGCGTGCCGGTCTCGGCCGCCGCCTGGGGCTTCCTGGCCCTGTCCAGCAAGGCGCAGGGCTGGGTGTTCACCGACCTGCCCAAGGCCGTGGGCTTCCAGGGCGAGCCGCCGTGGTGGCCGCTGCTGCCGCTGGCCGTCGCCGGGATCCTGGTCGGGCTGGCCATCCGCTACCTGCCCGGCCGGGGCGGCCACTCGCCGGCCGACGGCTTCAAGGCGGGGGAGGGGGCGCCCGGGCCCGCGGAGCTGCCCGGCGTGGTACTGGCCGCCCTGGCCACGCTGAGCCTGGGCGTGGTGCTCGGCCCGGAGGCCCCGCTGATCGCGCTGGGCGGCGGCCTGGGCGTGATCGCGGTGCGGCTGGCCAAGAAGGACGCGCCGGCCCAGGGTCACGGCCATGCTGGCCGCCGCGGGCAGTTTCGCGGCCGTCAGCGCCCTGCTCGGCTCGCCGCTGCTCGGCGCGTTCCTGCTGATGGAGGCGTCCGGGCTGGGCGGCGCGACGCTGGAACTGGTGCTGGTGCCGGGGCTGCTCGCCGCGGGCATCGGCTCGCTCACCTTCATCGGCCTGGGCAGCCTCACCGGCCTGGGCACGTTCTCGCTGTCCATCCCGAACCTGCCGCACCTGGGGCACCCCACGGCGGCGGAGTTCGGCTACGCGATCGGCATCGGCCTGGCCGCCGCGCTGCTCGGCTCCGGGATCCGCCGGCTCGGCCTGGCCCTGCGGTCGCGGGTGGAGAGCCGCCTGCTGCTGCTCGCCCTGCCGGCGGCGGGCCTGGCCATCGCCGCCCTGGCCATCCTCTTCGCGGAGGTCACCCACCATGGTTCCGGCGAGGTCCTGTTCTCCGGGGAGAACGCGCTCGGCCCGCTGATCGACAACGGCGCGGCCTGGTCGGTCGGCGCCCTGGTGCTGCTCCTGGTGTGCAAGGGGCTGGCCTACGGCCTGTCGCTGAGCGGATTCCGGGGCGGCCCCACGTTCCCGGCCATGTTCCTCGGCGCCGCGGGCGGGATGGCCCTGTCCCACCTGCCCGGCCTGCCCCTGGTGGCCGGGGCGGCCATGGGCATCGGCGCGATGAGCGCGGTGATGCTCCGGCTGCCGATGACCTCGGTGCTGCTGGCCACCCTGCTGCTGTCCTCCGACGGCCTGGTCGTGATGCCGCTGGCCATCGTGGCCGTGGTGGTGTCCTACGTGGCCTCGGCCCGGCTGTCCCCGGAGCTGGCCCCGGCCGGGCAACGGCCCGCCCCGGCCGGCCCAGCCCCGGCCGGGCCAGAGGGACCGGCCCCGCCCGGTGCCGTGCCCGCCGGTTCCCGCCCGCCGGTCAGGTGATCTCCGGCAGCACCTGGGCCGTGTCGAGCACCGTCGCGAACAGGTCGCCCCGCCGGGCCAGCCGCTCCGGCATGTCGCG
The DNA here is from genome assembly GCA_963840195.1 of uncultured Actinomycetes bacterium. Classification (GTDB taxonomy): domain Bacteria; phylum Actinomycetota; class Actinomycetes; order Streptosporangiales; family Streptosporangiaceae; genus RYN-230. The sequence continues at coordinate 51,289 of CAWIYD010000022.1, read as the reverse complement.
GATGGTGAACCCGTCCGGCCGCAGCGCGGGGTCGTCCAGCTCGGCCCAGTCGATAGGGGCGGACACCGGCGCGCCGGGCGCGGCGCGCGGGCTGTACGGCGCGACCAGGGTCTTGATGGGCGTGTTCTGCGTGTAGTCCAGCCGGGCCAGCCCGCCCCGCTCGCGCACATCCCACTTCCAGCTGACCAGCTGCGGCACCACCGCGCCGATGGCCTTGGACAGCTGTTCCACCCAGGCCCGGGTGTCCGCGAAGCCGGGCCCGGGGGCGACCGGGATCCAGATCTGGATCCCGCGCCGCCCGGTGAGCTTGGGCTGGGCCCGCACCCCGAGATGCTGCAGCGCGGTGCGGTGCAGCCGGGCCAGCACCAGGACGTCCTCCCAGGAGGTCGCCGTCCCCGGGTCGATGTCGATCAGCGCGTAACTCGGCTGGCCCGGCTGGCTGGCGCGGGCGGTCCAGGCATGCCACTCCAGCGCGCCGAAATTGGCCGCCCACACCAGCGCGGCCGGCTCGTCCGCCACCAGGTAGGTCGTGGTCTTGCCGGGGCCCGCGGACGGGTCGTCCCAGCGCGGCAGCCAGTCCGGCGCGTGGCCGGGCAGCTGCTTGTGCCAGAACCCCGCCGTGGCGGCGCCGCCCGGGAACCGGTGCATGTTGAGCGGCCGGCCAGCCAGGTAGGGCAGCACCACCGGGGCCACCTGCGCGGTGTAACGGATCAGTTCCCGCTTGGTCACCGCCGCCTCCCCGCGGCGCCCCGGGAACAGCTCCTTGTCCAGGTTGGTCAGCCGCAGCTCGCGGCCGAACACGGGCCACGTCCCGGCCGCCCCGAGCTGGTCCAGGCGCTCCAGGTCTTCCGGGCTGGCCGGTTCCGGCCGCCCCGGGCCGCTGCCCGCCCCCGGGCCGCTGCCCGCCCCCGGGCCGCCCCGTCCCCGGCTGCCCCGTCCCCGGCCGCCCGCCGCCGGCTCCCGCAGCGACACGGAGGCCTGAGCGGGCGGCAGGTCGGACCTCCACACCCGGTCCGGATCGGCCTTGACCTCGTCGTTCGTGCGGCCGCTCAGCACCGACGCGGGGTGCTCCTCCGGGTTCCAGCCCGGTACCGCGTACTCGTCGTGCTTATGCACCAGCAGCCACTGGCCGCCGTCGCGCTGGATGAGGATGAGCCGGCCCCGCAGCTTCTCGCCGAACACGTCGGCATGCAGCTCACCGGCGGCCACCGCCGCGGCCGGGTCGCTGGTGGCGTGGGGCTCCCAGCTGCCCCGGTCCCACACGATCACGTCCCCGCCGCCGTACTCGCCGCGCGGGATCACGCCCTCGAAATCGAGGTACTCGATCGGGTGATCCTCCACGTGCACCGCGATCCGCTTCACGTCGGGGTCCAGCGTCGGCCCGCGGGGCACGGCCCAGCTGGCCAGCACCCCGTCGATCTCGAACCGGAGGTCATAGTGCAGCCGCCGGGCCCGGTGCCGCTGGACGACGAAGCGCCGCGCGCCGGGCCCGGGCCGGCCGCCCCGTCATCCGGGGCGGCCCGCCCGGCCGGCTCCGGGCTGCGCGCGAAGTCCCGCTTGCGCCGGTAGGACGTCAGCTTGTCCGGCATCGGTCACCTCCACCCGCCTGCCCTGCCCGTTCCCGCCTGGCGGGGCGGCACACCACCACATCCGCACTCGAGCACCCGGGGACCGGCAGCTATGGCCGGACCGGCCGCGGGACGGGGCGAGCTTACGATGAGGCCAGGTGGCGTAGGTCCGCTCCCGGAGGGCAGCTGTAGCGCATGACACGGTCCGATCCTGCCGCCGACGGCCCCGCACCAGGAGAATCCGGCCTCGGGCACCGGGTGCCCGACGCCCCGCTGCCCGCGCTGCCGGACGACTTCGCGGAGCTGGTCGGCGAGCTGAGCGAGGAGGCCAGCCCGTCACGGCGGCGCCGCCTGCTGGACCGGATGACCGGGCTGGCCACCCGGGGCGGCCGGGCCGGCTGGACCGGCGCGGCGCGCGGTGGCCGGGCCGGCTGGGCCGGGCTGAGGTCAGGCAGCCGGGCCGGCTGGGCCGGTGTCCAGTTCAGCGGCCGCTGGCTGACCGCGCAGGCCATCGCCATGGCGCCGCGGCTGCCGGTGCGCAGCCAGCAGCGGCTCCGGGAGCAGTTCCCCGGCCTCGGCCCGGAGGAGCTGGCCGACGCGCTGATCCTGGGGGCGTCCCGGGCCGCCGCGTCGGTCGGCGCCACGGTCGGCGCCGCCATGCTGCTGCCACTGCCGGCCGCGCCGGTCGAGGTGGCGGTCGAGACGCTGGCCCTGGTCGGCATCGAGATCAAGCTCGTGGCGGAACTGCACGAGGTGTACGGGCAGCGGGCCGCCGGGCTCGGCGGCCGAGCGGATGCTGGCCTACCTGGCGGCCTGGGCCCAGCGGCGCGGCGTGTCCCTGGTCCCGGGCGGTCTCGCGCTGGCCGTGGGCTCCCCGCTGCGCAGGCGGCTGCAGCGCCGGCTGCTCGCCCGCGCGGGCCGCAGTGCGCTGTCCCTGGGACCGCTGCTGACCGGCGCGGCCGCCGGGGCCATGCTCAACCGCCGCGAGACCCGCCGCCTGGGCCAGGAGATCCGTGACGACCTGCGCCGCCGGTCCTACCCGGGGGCGGGCTGGCCAGGCTGAGGCGTCAGTACCCGGCGGGGGAGGCGCCCTGCTGGTCCAGGGACAGCCCGGGAACGGAGTCCCAGCCGATGATTTCCAGCACCGAGCGCAGCTGCGCCGGGACCTGGTGCAGCACCACCCGGCGGCCGGCCTGGCCCTCGCCGGCGGGCCCGGCCAGCCGCACGATGGCCCGCAGCCCGGCCAGGTCGCAGTAGACGACATCGCCGAGGTCCACATGGACCTCGTGCTGGCCCCGGGTCAGCTCGTCCAGGGTGGCCACCAGCGCCGAGTACGTGGATTCGTCGATCTCGCCGGCGATGGCCACCCCGGAAGGCGGCCCGGTGCGGGTGATCCGCAGCACGCCATCGTCGTAGGCGGGGCTGTCCCCCACGCGGAATCACCTCCTCGCACCCTGGCCGGCGGGTCCCGGCGGCGCCTGCGAGGGCACTCGTGGCCGTCCGGCCCTCACCTGGGCGGTCCGGGCAGCATACTGGCACGGGCCGGGTAGGGATTGCCGGGTACCCGGAGGAATACGTGCCGAGCCTCCCGGCCGGTTGCCGCGCGGCGCTACGCGCTGTCCCAGGGCCGGGCCAGCCGGGCCGCGGACTCGAACATGACGGCGTGCACGAAGGCCTGCGGCAGGTTCCCGCGCAGCTGGTGCTGGTGGGTGTCGAACTCCTCGGTGAACAGCATCGGCGGCCCGCACGCCGCCCGGTTGCGCTCGAACCAGCCGACCGCCTCACTGTGCCTGCCCTGCTGGTGCAGGGCCAGCGCCATCAGGAAGCCGCACAGCACGAACGCGCCCTCGGCCTCCTGCAGCGGCCGCTGATCGTGCCGGAACCGGTACAGGTACCCGTCCCGGCCCAGGTCCGCGGCGATGGCCTCCAGCGTGGCCAGGCTGCGCGGGTCATCCGGCGGGACGGCCCCGCGCACCGGGGCCAGCAGCAGCGCCGCGTCGACCCGGTCGTCGTCCGGGGCGCGCTGCCAGCGGCCGCTGGGATGCAGGCTGTCCGCGGCCACATCGGCCAGCACGCTGTCGGCCAGCGCCTCCCAGGCGGCGGCCTGGGCCGGGGCCGCCCCGGCCGCGGCGATCGCCCGCAGTCCCGCGACGCACATCAGCCGTGAATGCGACCAGTGCCGGTCGCTGAGTTCCCAGACACCCGCGTCCGGGTCCCGCCAGCGCTTCTCGATGGCGGCCGCGGCCGTCTCGGCGGCCCGCCAGCTGCTCGGTGTCCAGGTGGTCGTGCCGGGCGGCGGCCGCGAACAGCTGCAGCGACTCGCCCAGGCGCGTCCAGCTGGAACTGGCGGTTGACCCAGTTACCCACCTTGTCCGACCCGCCCGGGTAGCCGGCCAGGTGGGACAGTGCCCGCTCGTCCGGGACCGGCCCGCGGCCGACGGTGTAGGCCGGCTTGAGGTCCGGGCCGTCGGCCAGGATCCGGTCGGCCACGAAGGACACCGCGTCGTCGAGCAGCCGGTGCGGCCCGTCCGCGGCCACCGCCTGGCCGGTGTAGCACTGGTCCCGGATCCATACGTAGCGGTAGTCGTAGTTGCGCCCGGCCTCGGAGCGTTCCGGCAGGGACATGGTGGCCGCGGCGACCATCCCCCCGCTGTGGCTGGTCAGCCCGGTGAGCACCGCGTAGCTGTGCCGGCTGGCCCGGGGGGCCAGGCTGGCGCCGAGGCTGGGGATGGCGGCCGCCCAGCGGGCCTCGGTGGCCTGCCAGGCCTCGGTGGCCTGCGCCGGCCGCCGGGGCAGCGGCCGGGCGGATAGCTCCAGGACCAGGTCGTGGTGCTCGCCCGGGTCCAGGGTGACCAGCAGTTCCAGCGCCCCGTCCGCGCGGGCCCGGGCGCCCGCCGCCCCCGACCAGCGCACCCGGACCGGGCCGCTGCGGGCCGTCCACTGCCCGCCGGCCCGCCTGGCCTGCGTCATGCGGTTCCGCCCGAACCCGGCCCGCACATCCAGGACCACCCGGACCTGGGCCGGGCCGTCCACCGCCACGATCCGGCGCAGCAGCACGGCCAGGTCCGGGTCGCCCGGGTAGGCGAGGGCCTCCCGGCACTCGACCACCCCGGCGCCGGTCACCCAGCGGCTGCGCCAGATCAGCGAGCCCTCCTCGTAGTACCCGCCCCAGACGAAGCGGTCCTGCGCCGGGGTCACCGCGTAGATCCCGGCCCCGCCGATGAGGCTGGAGAACACGGCGTCGCTATCCCACCCGGGCGCGCACAGCCAGGCCACGTCCCCGCGCGGCCCGATCAGCGCGCCCCGCTCGCCGTCCGCGACGAGCGCGTACTCCCGCAGCACGTGCGGCGGGAAGCCGGCCGCGGCCCCGGGGCCGTGCTGGCTGCTCATCGCGGCCCTCCGCCCTGCGCTCGTCCCGCGGCCGTTACAGCGGCGCCGTGCGCCCGGCGGGCACGCCGTACCCGTCGCCCGCCGCCTGCACCAGCTGCCGCAGCGCCGACGGTGATCGCCTGGCGGCGGTCCGGCGGCAGCGATCCAGCAGCCGCCCCAGCTCCCGCTCCCGCGCGGCCGCCACCACGGCGACCAGGCCCTGCCCGCTGGGGGTGATTTCCAGCGTGACCACGCTGCGGTGCGCCGGGTCGCTGCCCCGGATCACATGGCCGGCCGCCACCAGGCGGTCCGCCAGCCTGGTCACCGTGCTGGCATCCAGCCCGAGCGCCCGGGCCACCTGCGCCGACCGGGCCCGGCCCAGGTCGGCCAGCACGGCCAGCAGCCGGAACTGGGCCAGCGTGACGGCGCCGTCGAGGACGTCCAGGCTGCGCAGGGCCACGCCGGTCAGCACCCGGGTGGCCTCCTGCAGCACTGTCACCTGCTCCGACGGCCCGGAGCCGGCCGTGGGCGGCCCGCCTGGCCCCGGTCTTTCCATAGCGCAATAGTGTACTTCGAAACACTTGCCTCATGCCGCGATCGGGGCCGCGGCCGGGGAGGCCGTCGGGCGCCGGGGCCTGCGCACGGCTAGCCGCCGGCCATGCTGGCCTGGCGGGCCGCTCCCTCGTAGACGGCCAGCGTCTCCTGGCCGATCCGGGCCCACGAGTAGCGTTCCGCGGCCCGGCTCGCCGCGGCGATGGCCATGCCCTCCCGCATCGGGCTGGCCAGCAGCTGCCGGACCCGGCGGGCGAGCACCGCCGGCCGGCCCGGGGGGAGCAGCAGGCCGGTGGTGCCGTTGATGACCGCGTCAGCGTGCACGCCCGTCTCGGCCGCGACCACCGGGACGCCGCACGCCATCGCCTCCACGGTCACCATGCCCTGCCCGTCGTCCGTCCCGAGGTTCAGCAGCAGCTCGGCCGAGCGCATCAGGGCGGGCATGCCGGCCAGGCCGACCTGGCCGGTGAAGCTGACCCGGCCGGCCACCCCCAGCTCGCCGGCCAGCCGGGTGAGCGCCTGGTACCCAGGGTCCGCGGCCAGCTGGCCGGCGGGCGGGCCGCCGGCGATGACGAGTTCCGCCTCGGGTACCTCGGGGAGCGCGCGCACCGCCGTGACCGGGCCCGGGTCATCGGCCAGCCCGCCCACCACCAGCAGCCGCGGGCGGCCGCCCCGCGGCGCGGCCGGCCCGGCGGGGGTGAACCGGGTGGTGTCCACGCCGTCGGGGACGATCCGGATGGATGCCCGCGGCACGCCGAAGCGGCGCAGCGCGGAACCCGCGTCGGAGGTGCCGACGAGCACCGCCCGGGCCGTGCGGGCCAGTGCGAGCTCCACCCCGATCGGGTCGGCGTCCGGCGCCTGGCCCTGCCGGGCCTGGGCGGACGGCACCGGGTGGAGGGTCTGCACGGCGGGCAGGTCCAGGCCGCGGCCGGCGGCCCGCGCGGCCAGGCCGGCCAGCCAGGACTGGGCGTGCACCACGTCAGGGGCCGCCCGCCGCCACTGCCTGGCCAGCTGGTCGGCGAAAGCCCGGATGCCGTCCCCCGTCCCGGCGGACTCCGGCCCGTGCACGGTGACCTCGGCTCCCAGCCCGGCCAGCGCGGCGGCGAGGGCCCCGGTCCGGTCGGCCCGGCCAGCCGGATAGCGGTCCTCCCGGGCCGCCCGCAGGGGGCCGGGTACCTCGGTGATCAGGGCTATTCGCATGGGTCACGTTCCTCGGGGTCGCCAGGGCGTGACCTGTTTCTCTGCCCGTGAGCGGGCCGGGTAAACGGGCCCGGCCCGCGGCGGGCCGGCCCCGGTGTAGCCGGCGGAACGCTGGGTAGTCCGGCAGCGCCGGAGCCGAGAGCGTGGCCAGGACCGCCGACCAATGGGAAAGGACCCGCCGACTATGTGCCTTATGCCCGCCATGACCGGCCGCGCCGGCGCCGCGGGCGGTCATGGTCCGGGCGGCCCCATGTCGGCGCTGATAGGCTCCAAGCCGGTTTCACCGTGCCGGCCCGGGTGCACCCGGGCGGCCCGCGCCAGCCAGCCCGCTCTGGGGAGGCCGGCCGGGCCCCGGCACCACGCGGGCCCGGCCGGGCCGACCTGGGCGGCCGTCGGCACGGGCCATCCGGCCCTGGCCCGCCGCTGCCCCGGCGGGCAGGGTGGGGGCGGGCCGCGGTGGCGCGGCCGTGCACGGCGCAGCGGACGGATACCGGAGGTGACACGTGCTGGCTCAGGCACGTGGCGAGGATCGCTGCCCGCCCGGCCCAGCCTGGGCCCGGCGGCCCGGCCGGCGGTGATCCGTGATGGGCGCTGACATGGTCCCCGGATCCGAGCGCCGGCAGCTCGATGCGGCACCGGCCGAGCGCGGCCTGACCGCCCTGGTCGAGGCGGCCGAGCGGGCGGTGGAGAAGATCAGCTCCTCGGTCCCGCCCGCCCAGCTCCGGGCCCTGCTGATCGTGGACCGCGCCGGAGGGCTCAACCTGAACCGGCTTGCGGCCCAGGTCGGGGCGTCTGCGTCCGCCACCAGCCGGCTCTGCGACCGGATGGAGATCGCCGGCCTGCTGACCCGCGACCGTGCCGTCGGCAGCCGCCGGGAGATCGTCCTGTCGCTCACCGAGTCCGGGCGGCGGCTCGCCGACTGGGTCCGTGAGCAGCGCCGGGCGGCCCTGGCCGAGCTGCTGGCCGCGATGACCCCGGAGGGGCGGGACGCGCTGCTCCGGGGCCTGGGGGAACTGGCCCTGCAGGCGGGCTAGCCGCCCGGCGGGCCCGGCGGCTAGCCCGGCCCCGCGGGGAAGGGCACCTCGGCAGCCAGCCCGTCCCGCCGTGCCGCACCGGGCCGCCCCGTCCCCCGGAGGAGGGCCCGCCGCGGCTGACTTGAAGCCCAGAAATTTTTTCCTTGTGGAAACACTTGTGGCATGACCCGGGTCCGTGGCACGCTTTCCTCATGGAAACAATCGGTGCGCTGGATGTGCTGGAACAGTCTGGTGACGACGAGCTGCTGGAGATGATCCGGTCCGAGCTGCCCGGCAGCCCGCGCCGTGCCGCCGCCTGCGAGGTCCTGGTCGCCCGGTACCGGACGCTGGTCCGCTCCTGCGCCAACCGTTACCGCCGCAGCCCCGAGTCGACCGAGGACCTGATCCAGGTGGGCTACGTGGGCCTGCTCAAGGCGATCAACAACTTCGACCCGGGCGTGGGCCGCAGCCTGGCCGCCTATGCCCAGCCCTGCATCACCGGCGAGATCAAGCGGTACTTCCGCGACAAGCGCTGGCAGGTTCACGTCGAGCGCCCGGTGCAGGAGCGGCTGCTCGAGCTGCGGGAGGGCATGCGCCAGCTGACCCAGCAGCTCGGCCGCGGCCCCAGCGACGCGGAACTCGCCGAGCACTGCGGCTTCACCGAGGCGGAAGTGCGCGAGGCCCTGCTGGCCGACCTGCTGCTCCAGCCGGCCTCGCTGGACGCGCCACTGGCGGGCCAGCCCGAGACGGCCAGCCTCGCGGACCTGCTCGGCGAGGAGGATCCGCGGATGGAGCACACCCTGTCCATGGAGGCGCTGGCCGTGCACTGGGGCGAGCTGCCCCGGCGGGAGCAGCGCATCCTGCTGATGCGCTTCTACGGCGACATGACCCAGGCCGAGATCGGCCGTGCGCTGGGCATCTCCCAGATGCACGTGTCCCGGCTGCTCGCCCACGCGCTCACCTTCCTGCGCGGGCGGATCCTCGGGCTGGACGAGCAGGACAACGACGGCAAGAGGAGCGGCGCGGCCGCTTGATCACGCGTGAGGCATGGCTACCCATGACGACGAGCACCACTGCGGCCGGGTCAGCGTGGATGGACCTGGGAGCATGCCGGGAAGCGGAGCCTGAGCTCTTCTTCCCGGTGTCCTCCGCCGGTCCCGCGCTGGCCCAGGTGGCCGCGGCCAAGGCCGTCTGCGCACGCTGCCTGGTGCGCGAGGACTGCCTGCAGTACGCCCTGGACACGGCCCAGGACCACGGCGTGTGGGGCGGCCTGAGCGAGGAAGAGCGCCGGGCGGCCCGCCGGGCCGCGCAGCGGCCCGCGCCGCTCACCCGCTGACCGGCTCGCCGCGCCGCCCGGTGCCGGGCATGTTTCGGCGGCCCGGAATCTGGAACTTGACGGGACTGGCGCGTACCCGCGCCCCGGCCGGCGCGACGTCACCGTGACCGACCTGGCTGGGCGAAGCGGATGACCCGGAAGATCCCCGACACTAGTCTGTCGCGGACGGGACCGCGGCGCCGCCAGCCCTGGTCCCCGGCCTGGTGGACGGTCAGAGGAGTAGTCGTTGGTTGCACGTCTCCCGGGCGGCCCGTGATCGGGTCGGCCCCGGCCAGCGTGCCGGTACCGCGCGGCCCGGCTGGCCCGCGCGGCACCGGCCATGGCCACGACGAGGAGCAGCCTGGCTGGCAGGCGGACCCGGAAACGGTGCTGCTGGTCGAGGACGACCCGGGCGACGCCCTGCTGGTCGAGGAACTGCTCGCCGATAGCGGCCTGCGGGCCTCGCTGACCTGGGCGCGGTCGCTGGCCGAGGCCAAGAGCATGATGGGGCGCGGTGCCCTGCCCGGCTGCGTCCTGCTGGACCTGCACCTGCCAGACGTGCAGGGCCTGGAGGCGGTCACCCAGATGCTGGCCACGGCACCGGGTGCCCCGGTGGTGGTGCTGACCGGGCTGGCCGAGGAAAGCGCCGGGCTGGCCGCCGTCGCGGCCGGGGCGCAGGACTACCTGATCAAGGGCCAGGCGCCGCCGGAGACCTTTGGCCGCGCCATCCGTTATGCGGCCCAGCGCAAGCAGGTGGAACAGGCCTCGGTGGCCCTGCAGCGCAGCGCGCTGCGGGCCGAGGAGAACGCCCGGCTGGAGCGGGCCCTGCTGCCCACCCCGCTGATCCGCACCGGCGGCCTGGACGTGGTGGCCCGGTACCGCCCTGGCCGCGCCTACGCGCTGCTCGGCGGGGATTTCTACGATGTGGTGGAGACCGGCGACGGCACCGTGCACGCCGTCATCGGTGACGTCTGCGGCCACGGGGCCGAAGAGGCGGCGCTCGGCGTCTGCCTGCGGGTCGCATGGCGGTCCCTGGTGCTGGCCGGCGCCGCGCCACCCGTGCTGGTGGGGCTGCTGGAGCGGCTGCTGATGGCGGAGCGGGCCGACGATCATGTGTTCGCCACGCTGACCCACCTGGCGTTCAGCGCGGACCGCAGCCAGGTCCGGATGCTCCAGGCCGGTCATCCCGGACTGCTGCTGCGCGGGGACGACGGAGTGCGGCGCGTGGAAGGGGCGGCCGGGCCCGCGGTCGGGCTGGTGCCCAGCCCGCGATGGCACCAGACCGAGGTCCCGCTGCCCGCCGGGGCGGGCGTGCTGCTGTACACCGACGGCCTGTTCGAGGGCCGTACCGGGCCGCACGGGCAGCGGCTCGGCGAGGACGGCCTGCTCGCCCTGGCCCGCGAGGTGGCCGCGCTGCCGGCCGCCGATTTCGCGGACGCCCTGCTGGAACGCACCGAGCTGGCGGCCAGCCCGTACGGCGGGCTGGCCGACGACGTGGCCCTGGTCCACCTGGCCTGGACCGGGCCGGCATGAGCGGGGCTCCCGTGGGCGCGGCCGGGCCGGGCACCGGGCCGCTGCCCTCCCGGACCCGGCTGCGCAGGCTGACGGTCGAAGGCTGGTTCCGGGTGGTCTTCGCCGTGATCGCGGTGCTGGTGGTCGCGGCCACCATCGGCGTCGCGGCGATCCTGGCCCAGACCCGTCATGCCACGAACGAGCTGACCGGGACCATCCTGCCGGCCCAGGCCCAGGCCTACCGGCTGCAGGGTGCCCTGGTGGACCAGGAAACCGGGGTCCGCGGCTACGCCATCACCGGAGACGTCCGGTTCCTGCAGCCGTATACGAGCGGCCGGGCGGTGGAGGCGAGCGCGGCCGCGCAGCTCCGCGCCCTGGTCGGTGGCGGGCAGCCGATGGCCGGGGACCTCCGGGCGCTGGAAACCGCCGCCGCCGGCTGGCGGCGTGACTTCGCCGTGCCGCTCATCCAGCGGGCCCGGCGCGGCCCGCTGACCGGCTCCGACCTGGCCCAGCTGACGGCGAGCAAGCGCTCCTTCGACCGGCTCCGCGTGCTGTTTGCCCGGCAGAACGCCCACCTGGCCGCCGCGGCCGCCGCCGACCGGGAGCGGCTGAGCCGGGCCCGGACCGCGGAGGACGCGACCTACGCGGCCATCCTCGCCGCGTTCGTGCTGGTCGCGGCGCTGCTGGCGGTGCTGCTGCACAACGCGGTGGGGCGGCCCCTCCGGCGGCTGCGCAGCGCCTCGCAGCTGGTCGCCGACGGCGACTACAGCCACCACATCGAGCCGGGCGGCCCGGCGGACCTGTGGGCGGTGGCCGCCGCGGTCGAGGCCATGCGGAGCGGCCTGGTCGCCGCCCTGGACGCCAGCCGGACGGCGCAGGAGGTGACCGCCCGCCAGGCCGCCGACCTCGATGCGCAGGCCGCCGAGCTGCGCCGGTCCAACGCCGAGCTCGAGCAGTTCGCCTACGTCGCCTCGCACGACCTGCAAGAGCCGCTGCGCAAGGTGGCCTCGTTCTGCCAGTTGCTGGAGAAGCGCTACAGCGACAAGCTGGACGAGCGGGGCCTGCAGTACATCGCGTTCGCGGTGGACGGCGCCAAGCGGATGCAGATCCTCATCAATGACCTGCTGACGTTCTCCCGGGTGGGCCGGGCCGGCGACGTCCGCGTCCCGCTGCCGCTGGACGAGCCGCTGCAGACCGCGCTCAGCTCGCTGTCCGCGGCGATCGAGGAGTCGTCGGCGGTGATCGAGCGGCCCGGGCCGCTGCCGGAGGTCATCGGCGACCCCACGCTGCTCGCGATGCTCTGGCAGAACCTGGTCGGCAACGCGATCAAGTTCCGCGCCCCGGCCCGGCCCCCGGTGGTGACGGTCACCGCCGCCCGGCAGCCGGACGGCCTGTGGCAGTGCTGTGTTACCGACAACGGCATCGGCATCGCGCCCGAGTTCGCCGAGAAGGTCTTCGTGATCTTCCAGCGGCTGCACGGCCGTGACGCCTATCCCGGCACCGGCATCGGCCTCGCGCTGTGCAAGCGGATCGTGGAGCAGCACGGCGGGAACATGTACCTGGACACCAGCCACACCGCGGGCACCCGGATCTGCTTCACCCTGCCGCCCGCACCCGCCGCGGACCCGGCCGGGGACGCCGCGGCGGACCGGGCCGCGGCATCTCCCGGGGACGGGGCAGGCCCGGCGGCCCGCCCCGGTGGCACCGACAGCAGCGCGGAAGGGATTCCTGCATGACCGGACTGCACCCGATCGAGGTCCTGCTGGTGGAGGACGACCCGGGCGACGAGCTGATGACCCGGGAAGCCTTCGAGGACAACAAGATCGGCAACCAGCTGCACGTCGCGCGGGACGGCGAGGAAGCCCTCGACTTCCTGTACCGCCGCGGCGAGCACGCCGCCGCGCCCCGGGTTGACCTGATCCTGCTGGACCTCAACCTGCCCAAGTACGACGGCCGGCAGATCCTGGAGCGGATCAAGTCCGATCCGGGCCTGGCGCACATCCCGGTGGTCGTCCTGACCACGTCCTCCTCCGAGGAGGACATCCTGCGCAGCTACCGGCTGCACGCCAACGCGTACGTGACCAAGCCGGTGGACGTCAGCCAGTTCATCGCCGCGGTCCGGCAGATCGACGAGTTCTTCGTCTCGGTGGTCCGGCTGCCCCGCCAGTAGCCCGGGCCCATGGCGCCAGGCGGTCACTGTCCGCGGTCGCGGCGCCGCAGCGTGATCCGGGCGGCGGGGGCCATGCCGGCTGGGCCAGGGTCCCCGCCGCTGTCGGCTGGCCGGTTGCCGGCGCCGGCATCGCTGCGCTGGCTTCCGCCGGGCTGGCCGTCGCCGGGCTGGCCGTCGCCGGGCTGGCCGTCGCCGGGCTGGCCGTCACCGGGCTGGCCGTCGCCCGGGCCCCGTTTCGCTGGGCTGGCCGTCCCGGGGGCCCGTCTTCGGTGGCGCGGCCGCTGCGGCCCGGCCGGACGAAGTCGGCCAGCGCCCGGCGCATGTCCGCCAGCCCGGCGCCCCGTGGCACCTTGAGCGAGATGTACGCGGCCGCCCCGGCCGGGATGGGCAGCCAGAAGTTCACCAGCCGCCAGGCCAGCACGCCCAGGGTCGCGACGCTCCGGGTCAGCCCGAAACCGACCAGCAGCACCGGGGTGACCGAGTCGATCACGCCCAGCCCGGCCGGGCTCACCGGGAGCGCGCCGAGCACGTTGGCGATCCCGTAGGCGGCGAACAGGCCGACCGGATTGGCGAACCGGCCGAACGCGGCGATGAAGCACCACAGCGACGCCGCGTCCAGCAGCCAGTTCAGCGAGGCCCAGGTCAGCGCGCTGAGCAGGACGTGGCGGTCGGTGGCCAGCGTGCGCACCGACGCGCTGGCCCGCAGCACGATCCGGCCCAGCCGGTCGCCGCCGACGCCGGGGATCTTGTCCCCGATCGCGTGCACGATGCGGGCGGCCCGGTCCCCGCCGCGGATCAGGCCGATGACCATGGCCGCGAACGCGCCGAGCAGGACGGCCCCCACGATGGCCACCGTCGCGTAGACCGGCCGGAACCCGGACAGCGGGATGGAGATCACCAGCGACAGCCACAGCAGCACGTTGAGCACGACGGTGGAGCCCATGCCCTTGGTCGCCATCATCACCCCGACGTCGGTGCCGTCGAGGCCCTCGGAGGTGAACAGCTGGTAGCCGATGCCCGCGCTGCCGATCGTGCCGGCCGGCAGGATGTGGGCCACCGCCGCCGCGGCCAGGTCGATGCGGAACAGCCGGGACAGGTTCGGCCGGCCCAGGGGCGGCAGCAGGGCCCGGGTCAGCACCGCGTAGCAGAACAGCGACGCCCCCTCCAGCACCAGCCCGGCGACCGCCCAGTAGACGGAGACCTGGCCGAGCAGGTAGGTGTCCTTGCTCGCGCCGACCAGTTCCGGGATGACCAGGTACTCGACGATCAGCGCCAGGATGAACAGCAGCGCCACCCGGCGCAGCGGCCGCTTGGCCGCGCGCAGCCAGCGCGGGATCCACCCGGGCAGCTGGTACCCGTGGACTTCGCCGGGCTCCGGCCCGTCCTGCTGCCCGTTCAGCTCGCGTCCAGGCGGCGGAACGTCACCTCGCGCAGCACCAGCCGCAGCGTCGCCGCCGCCGGGATGGCCACCAGGGCACCGATCAGGCCCATCAGCGTCCCGCCGAGCAGCACTGCCACCACCGTTACCACCGCGGGCACCTCCACCGTCCGGCCCATGATCCGGGGCACGATGAGGTAATCCTCGGCCAGCCGGTACGCAATGTAAAAGCCTAGCGTGGCGATGGCCACCGGCAGCGAGACGGTCAGCGCTACCAGCGAGACGGCCGCCCCGCCGATCGTCGAGCCGATGACCGGGATCAGGTCGAGCAGCGCGACCAGCAGCGACAGCAGCAGCGGGTAGGGCACGCTGAACGCCACCAGCCAGACATACGTGCCCACCCCGGCGATCAGCGAGGTGAGGAAGTTCCCCAGCATGTACCCGCCGACCTTGTCGAAGACCTCGTCACCGATCAGGATGACCCGGGCCCGGCGGGACTGCGGGGCCAGCCGCCAGGCGAACAGCTTGATCTGCGGCATGGCGGCCAGGAAGTAGATGACCAGGACGATGACCACCATCATCGAGCCGAACGCGCTGAGCACCAGCTGGCCCGCGCCCAGCACGCCGCCCACCAGGGCGGTGCCCTTGGCCGACAGCAGGCTGGACAGCCGCTGCTCGACGTGGAACCGCGCGTTCAGCTTGCCCAGCTCGGAGTTGTGGTTCTGCAGCGTCGTGATGTAGTGCGGCAGGGCCTTGACGAGCGCGGTGACCTGGGTGGTCAGCGGCGGGATGGCCGACATGACGAACCCCGCGACCACGGCCGCCACGACCAGCAGGATCACGACGACGGCCGCCCAGCGGGGCAGGCGGCGCCGGGTCAGCCAGCTCACCGCGGGATCGAGGCCCGCCGCGATGAACAGCGCCAGGCCGATCAGGACCAGCACCGAGCGCGCCCGGATCAGCAGTTCCACCAGCCCGTAGGTGACCGCGACGCCGGCCGCAGCGGCCATCCCGATGAAGAAGGGCGACCGCCGGTTCATCGGCCGGCCGAGCCGGCCCAGCCCGCCGGTCTCCTCGGCGATGGCCGCCGCCGCGTCCACCGCGGCCTGCAGATGGTCGCGGCCGTGTTCCTCCGGAAGGCTCGGCAGGCCGGGGTCACTGGGGTGCGGGTCACCGGTCCGGGTCGCGCTGGCGCGCGGCTCACCGGCCCGGGGATCGCTGGCCGCGCCTGCTCCAGCTCGCCCGGCATCATCTCGATCTCGCCCGCCCTCCCGGGAGCACTGCCGCGCAGGCGGGGGGCCCGGCGGGGGCGGCACGCTCGGCCCTCTAGCTGCCCGCCCGCCCCGCCTTCACACATGAGCGGCGAGCCCGCGGGGGATCGCGGGGCGGAGCACGAGCGGCCCTGGTGATGCCGTCGGCGGCCCCGGTCAGCCGGGGCCGGGTCAGCCGCGGGCCTTGCCGGGCCGGGCGGAGTGCCCGCCGGTCCCGGCGCAGCCGGACACGGAGTTCTGCCGGACCGGGCCCATGAGGGCGACCACCTGGCTGCACCGGCGCTGGCCGGCCGCCGGGGTGGTCACGATGGCCAGGATCAGCACGCTCAGCGTCGCCATGATCAGCAACGGCAGGATGACCAGGGGACCCAGCCGGTTCGCGATCCGCCCCCGCTGGTCAGGCATCCAGCGGGCGGACCGGCCCCACCGGCGGCCCGGCGGGAGCGTCTCCACGGTCGGCATGCCCTCCTGCGCGGTCAGCTTGGTGAACACGCCGAACATGGTGGCCAGGCGGGGATCAGCGCGCCGCAGCACTTCGTCGATGGCATTCAGGTCACGCTGCTGGCGGGCTGGCAGGGTCATCAGGTTCTCCGGTACTACCTCGTCGTGCGTCGAGCCTGCCGCTACCCGCCAGTAGCGCGATAAACGGTGTTCCAGGTCACCCTCGGCCCGGGCCGGCCGCCAGGCTGGCGCCCGTCAACCCGCGTCCGGGCAGGCAGACCTGCACGATGCCGCCCCGGACCCGGGTCCGGAACACGGGCTGCGGCGCGGTCGCCGGGCCATGCACCACCGCGCCGTCGGAGACCCGGAACGTGCTGCCGTGCCAGGGGCAGGTCACGCACCCGCCGGCCAGCTCACCATCGGACAGCGGCCCGGACAGGTGACTGCACCGGTCGGCCAGCGCGTGCACCTCGTCGCCCTGGCGGATGAGCAGCACCGGGACCTCCCCGAGCAGCGTCCGGGCCGGCTTCCCGTCCGCCAGCGCGGACCGCCGGCATGAGGTCGTGCCATCCCGGCTCGACCAGGTGCGGGACCGGCTCGGCATGGTTCGCCCCGGCGGCCAGCCGGAACGACAGGTGCCCGCCGAGCAGGCCGCCCAGGCCGGCCGCGGCCAGGCCGGCCAGCCGCAGCAGCCGCCCGGCGGCCGGCCTGCGGGCCAGCAGCGAGGCGCCGTACAGGCCGGCCGCGGCCGCGTTCGCGGCCGCGTGCACCACCCCGACGCGCATCTGCTGCTCATGCTGCTCCGACCAGTCGGCCGCGCCGGCCAGCGCGGCCGGCACCGCGGCGGCCAGCCCGAAGGCGGTCAGCCGCCGGGCCGCCCGGGTGCCGCCGGGCCAGGCATCGAGGACGCACGCGGACAGCCAGGCCCCCACCGGTGCCTGGACCAGCACGGGATGCAGCGGGTGCCCCAGCCAGACCCCGTGCAGTACGTCACGCACGGGGCCGCGGGGGATGCGCCGGGCCGCCCGCTGGCCGGTGCCGACCGCGCCGTCCAGCGCGTCGGCCTGTTCGAGTGCGGAGATAAGGCTCATGCGGCGGCTGCTTTCCGCCACCGCCCAGGTCAAACCGGTGTGAACGGAACGCTCCCGGGTAGCTGCTGGAGCCTTGACCCCACCGGAGAGGCGTTGACGTGCGTGACCGCTATCACTGACCAGGCCCCCTGGCTGAATCACCCGGAAGCCGGGCGGGGCGACGTGGACCTGGGCCGCCCGCCCGCCTGGCAGCAGGCGGCGGCGGCGTTCGCCGCCGCCGCCGCGGACGGCCGGCTCGACCTGCCCCGGCCCGGGGGCGGGCAGACCCGGCAGCGCTGGGCCGCGCTGGCCGGCCTGGCCGCCGAGGACCTGTCGCTGGCCCGGCTGGCCGAGGGGCACGCCGACGCGGTGGCCATCCTGGCCGAGCTCGACGGCCCGCCGCCCCCGCCGGGCAGCCGGTGGGGCGTCTGGGCGGCGCAGCCACCCGGGCCGGGCCTGACGGCCAGCCACGCGGCCCGTGGCTGGCGGCTGACCGGCACCAAGCGGTACTGCTCCGGCGCCCGGGTCTGCACCCATGCCCTGGTCACCGCGGCCGCCCCGGACGGGATACGGCTGTTCGCCCTCACCACCGGCGATCTCGCCCCCGTCCCGGGCAGCTGGCCGGCCACCGGCATGGCCGGCAGCGACACGCTCGACGTCGGGTTCGATGACGTGGCCGCCGAGCCGGTCGGGCCGCCCGGCGGCTACACCGGGCGCCCCGGGTTCAGCCACGGCGGGGTCGGCGTCGCCGCCTGCTGGCACGGCGGGGCCCGCGCGGTGGGGGCCGCCCTGCTGGATGCCGCGCGAGGCCGCGACGTCGGCCCGCACGCGCTGGCCCACCTGGGCGCGGTGGACGTCGCGCTGCACGCCGCCCGGACCGCGCTGGACCAGGCGGCCGACGAGATCGACGCCGACCCCTACGACCTGGACGGCGCCGGGCCGGCCCGCGCCCTCCGGGTCCGCGCGCTGGTCGAGCGGTCCGCCACCGAGGTGCTGGACCGGACCGGGCGGGCCCTCGGCGCCGGGCCGCTCAGCCATGACGAGGCGCACTCCCGGCGGGTCGCCGACCTCACCGTCTACCTGCGCCAGCAGCATGCCGAGCGGGACCTGGCCCAGCTCGGCTCGCTGGCCGCCGAGCGCGGCACCGCATGGTGACGACGGCCGTCACGGGGCCGCCCGGCCGGGCCCCGGCCGACCCGATCGAGGCGCCGGGCACGGCCGAGGCGGACTGGCGGGCCTGGCCCGGGCTGGCCGCGCTGCCGCCCGCGGACCCGGCCGGGTGGGGCAGCGTCGTGGTGGTGGCCGCCCACCCTGACGACGAGGTGCTCGGCGCGGGCGGCACCCTGGGCCTGCTGGCCGCGGCCGGGGCCCGGCTGCGGCTGGTCTCGGTGACCGACGGGGAGGCCTCCCATCCGGGCTGCGCCGACCCGGGCGGGCTCGCGGCGCGCCGCGCCGCCGAGACGGCCGCCGCGCTGCGCCTGCTCGGCGCGCAGTCGGCCGAGGTGATCCGGCTCCAGCTGCCGGACACCCGGGTCGCCAGGCACGAAGCGGAGCTGGCCGGGCGGCTGCGCACGCTGGCGGCCGGGTTCGGCACCTGCCTGGCCCCCTGGGACGGTGACGTCCACGCCGATCACGAGGCGGCCGGCCGGGCGGCCCGCCAGGCCGTCCCGCGCACCCTGTGCTACCCGGTGTGGGCCTGGCACTGGGCCCGGCCCGGCGATCCCCGGCTGCCCTGGCAGCGCGCCGTCGCGGTCCCGCTGCCGCCCGGGATGGCCCGCCGCAAGCGCGCCGCCATCGGCTGCTTCACCAGCCAGCTGGAGCCGCGGGACGGGATGCCCCCGGTGCTCCCCCCGGGCACCGTGGCGCACTTCACCCGGACGCTGGAAGTGCTGTTCACGTGACCGGCCCGGCGACGCTGGGGCCCGGATACTTCGACCGGATGTACGCGGCCGCGGCGGACCCATGGGGGCTGGCCAGCCGGTGGTACGAGGCCCGGAAGTACGCGCTCAGCCTGGCGCTGCTGCCGGACCGGCAGTACCAGGACGCCTTCGAGCCCGGCTGCTCGGTGGGCGTGCTGACCCGGATGCTCGCCGCCCGGTGCGGCCGCCTGCTGGCCTGGGACGGTTCCGCCGAGGCGGTTCGTTCGGCCCGGAACCAGACGGACGGGCTGGCCAACGTCCAGGTGGAGTGCCGGGCCATCCCGGCGGACTGGCCGGCCGGGCAGTTCGACCTGATCGTCTTCTCCGAGGTGCTGTACTACTTCGGCGGCGCTGACCTGGACCGCGTGCTGGACCGCGCGGAGGCGGCGCTGCGGCCGGGCGGGCGGCTGCTCGCCGTGCACTGGCGGCACCCGGTGCCCGAGTACCCGCGGGACGGCGACGACGTGCACCGGGTCCTGGCCCGCCGCCCGGGACTGTCCCGGCTGGTGGCGCACCACGAGCCGGACTTCACCGCCGAGGTCTACCGGCGGGGCGGCGGCCCGCCGTTCTCGGTGGCCCGGGCCGAGGGCCTGGTGTGATCGCCGCCGCCGGGGTGGTCATACCAGCGCACGACGAGGCGGACCTGCTGCCCTCCTGCCTGGCCGCGGTCCGGCTGGCGGCCGGGCCGCTGGCCCCGGTGCCGGTGCACCTGGTGGTGGTGGCGGACGCCTGCACCGACCAGACCGCCGCGCTGGCCCGGGCCGCCGGGCGCCGCGGTGGTGGAGATCGGCGCCCGCAGCGTCGGGGCGGCCCGCGCGGCGGGCATGCGGGAGGTGCTCCGCCGGACCGCGCACCTCGACCCGGCCCAGGTGTGGCTGGCCAGCACCGACGCGGACACCATCGTGCCGCCGTGCTGGCTGGCCCGGCAGGTGCGTTACGCCGGGGCGGGCTGGGATGCGGTGGTGGGCACGGTCACCGTGGCCGACTGGGCCGGGCAGCCCGCCGCGGTGCCGCCGCGGTTCCTGGCCCGTTACGCGGCCGCGGGGGCCAGCCACCCGCATGTGCACGGGGCCAACCTGGGCTGCACGGCCCGGGCCTACCTGGCCGCGGGCGGCTTCGCCGCGCTGCCCACCGCCGAGGACCACGGCCTGGTCAACGCGCTCAGCGCGGCCGGGGGCAAGATCCTGCGCACGACGGCGGTCAGCGTGGTGACCTCGGCCCGCCGCCACGCCCGCGCCCCGCACGGGTTCAGCCACCTGCTGTCCACCCTGGCGCCCGCGCAGCCCTGACCCGCGGCCGCGGGTCAGGCTGCGCCAGGATGGTGGCATGACGGACCAGGACGCGACAGCGGGACTTCTCGGCCAGGCTCACCCTGGATCAGAAGGCCGCGCTGTGCCTGGGCTCGGACTTCTGGCACACCGCGCCGGTCCCGGCGGCCGGCATCGAGCCGGTCATGCTGTCCGACGGGCCGCACGGTCTGCGCAAGCAGCCCGGCCGCGCCGACCATGCGGGTACCGGCGGGAGCGTGCCGGCCACCTGCTTCCCGACCGCCTCCGCGCTCGCCTGCTCCTGGGACCCCGGGCTGGCCCGTGAGGTGGGCGCGGCGCTGGGCGCCGAGGCGCGCGCCCAGGACATCGCGGTCGTCCTCGGCCCGGGGGTCAACATCAAGCGCTCGCCGCTGTGCGGGCGCAACTTCGAGTACCTGTCCGAGGACCCGTTCCTGGCCGGCCGGCTCGCCGCCGGGCTGGTGGACGGCCTGCAGTCGCAGCAGGTCGGGGCGTGCGTGAAGCACTTCGCGGCGAACAACCAGGAGACCGACCGGCTCCGGGTCAGCGCCGACGTGGACGAGCGCACCCTGCGCGAGATCTACCTGCCCGCCTTCGAGCACGTGGTCACGCAGGCCCGGCCGTGGTCGGTGATGTGCGCCTACAACAAGATCAACGGCGAGTACGCGTCGCAGCACCGGTGGCTGCTGACCGAGGTGCTCCGGGACGAGTGGGGCTTCGACGGGCTGGTCATGTCGGACTGGGGCGCGGTGCACGACCGGGTCGCCGCCCTGGCCGCCGGGCTGGACCTGGAGATGCCACCCGACCTCGGGTTCAGCGACCGGGCCATCGTGGCCGCGGTGACCGCCGGGCGGCTCGCGGAGGCGGTGCTCGACCAGGCGGCGTCCCGGGTGCTCGGGCTGGTGCTGCGGGCCCGGGCCCGGCGCCCGGCAGATCCCGACCCGCGGGCGCACCATGCGCTGGCCCGCCGCGCGGCCGCGGAGAGCCTCGTGCTGCTGAAGAACGACGGCGGCGTGCTGCCGCTGCAGGACGCGCCCGGCCTGACCGTCGCGGTGCTCGGCGAGTTCGCCCGGGTGCCGCGGTTCCAGGGCGCCGGCAGCTCCCAGGTCAGCCCCACCCAGGTGGATATGCCGCTGGACGAGCTGGCCCGGGCGCTGCCGTCGGCGGCGCTCCGGTTCGCCCCCGGGTTCACCCCTGGGCGCCGGCCCGGAGGACCCGGCCCGGGCTGAGGCCCTGGCGCAGGAGGCGCTACGGGCCGCGGCCGGCGCCGACGTGGCCGTCTGCTTCCTCGGCCTGCCCCCGGACGCGGAGTCCGAAGGATTCGACCGGGTGCACATCGACCTGCCCGCCGCGCAGACCAGCCTGCTCGGGCGGCTCGCGGCCGAGGTGCCCGGCACACCCGTCGTGGTCGTGCTGGCCAACGGGTCCGCGGTCCGCACGTCCGGCTGGGACCACGCGGCCGCCGCGGTGCTGGAATGCTGGCTGGCCGGGCAGGGGGCCGGCGGGGCCATCGCGGACGTGCTCAGCGGCGCGGTCAGCCCCTCCGGCCGGCTGGCCGAGACGATCCCGCGGCGCCTGCCGGACTGCCCGTCCTACCTCAATTTCCCGGGCGAGGAAGGGCACGTCCGGTACGGCGAGGGCGTGTTCGTCGGCTATCGCGGCTACGATGCGGCCGGCCGGCCGGTCAGCTACCCGTTCGGCCACGGGCTGGGCTACACCACGTTCGGCTACTCCGGCCTCCGGGTCAGCCAGGCGGGCTCGGCCGCCGGCGGGGACCTGGCCGTCACCGTGACGGCCGAGATCCGCAACACCGGCCGCCGGGCCGGCCAGGAGGTGGTGCAGTGCTACGCCGGCGCCCGGGCGGCCAGCGTGGCCCGGCCGCCCCGCGAGCTCAAGGGCTTCACCAAGATCACCCTGGAGCCCGGCGCCGCCCGGGAGGTCCGCTTCACGCTGACGGCGCGGGACCTGTCCTACTGGTCGGTGCGCCGGGAAGGCTGGGTGCTGGAGCCGGGGGAGTTCCGCATCGACGTCGGCGCGTCCTCCCGGGACATCCGGCTCACCCAGGTCATCCAGGTCAGCGCGCCACCGCTGCGCCCGGCCCTGTCCGGCCTGGCCACCCTGGAGGAATGGCTGGCCGACGCCGACGGCGGCCCCGCGCTGCGGGCCGCCATCGGGACCGGCCCGGATGGCCGCCCGCAGGGCATCCTCGGCAACCCGGAACTACTGAAGATCATCGGCAATTTCCCGCTGTCCACCCTGGCCGCCTTCCCCGGCCTGGGCGTCACGCACGACATCGTCAGGACGCTGGCCGGCGGCGGTCCGCCGGCCGGGTGAGCAGGTCCCGGCCGGCCGCGGTCTGCGTCGGGTCGATGAACACGTAGGGCGTCACCGGGAGCCGCTCGGCCAGCCGCCGGTCGATGTCGTCCGCGAGGTCCTCGACCTGGTCTGAGTTGGAGCCGTCGGCCAGCGCGACCCGGGCCGCGACGATGATGCTGTCCGGGCCGACATGCATGGTCTGCAGCTGGAGCAGCCGGTCCACGCCCGGGGTGCGCTCGATCTCGTCCCGGATCACCTCCTGCACCCGGGGGTCGGCCGCCTCGCCGATGAGGAGGTTGCGGCTGTCCAGGCCGAGCCGGACCGCGACGACCACCAGCAGCACGCCGATCGCGATGGACGCGGCGCCGTCGTACACCGGCGAGCCGGTCAGCTGCTCCAGGACCAGCCCGAGGGCGGCCAGGGCCAGCCCGATCAGGGCCGCGGTGTCCTCGAACAGCGCCGCCTTGACGGTGGTGTCCCGGCTGGTCTTCACGTGCTCCAGCAACTCGGTCTGCGATTCCCTGGCCTCGCCGCGCAACTGGCTGGTGGCGCGGTAGAACGAGGCGCCCTCGGCGACCGCGCAGACGGCCAGCACCACGTAGGCGATCGGGAAATTGCTCGTCCGGCTGTGCAGGGACAGCACGCCCTCGAAGACCGAGAACCCGGCGCCCGCGACGAAGATGCCGAACGCGGCCAGCAGCGACCAGAAGTAGCGGGCCTGCCCGTAGCCGAACGGGTGCTCCGGGTCGGCGGGGCGGGCCCCCTGGCGCACCGAGGTGAACAGGAAGACCTGGTTCAGGGTGTCGGCGAAGGAGTGGGCGGCCTCGGCGAGCATGGCGCTCGACCCGGTGAGCAGGCCCGCGACCAGCTTGGCCAGCATGACCACCAGGTTGGCGGTGCCCGCGATGACCACCGTGCGCAGCGTGGCGCCGGCGGCCGCGCCGTGGCCCCCGCCCGCGGGCTGGCCGGCCGTCCCGCTGGCTGCCCCGTCAGCCGGCCCGCTGGCGGCGCCGCTTCCGGGCGTGGTCATGGCATTCCCACGAGCGTGGCAAGGATCACCCTGGTGCCGCTGCCCGGGAGGTCCCGGGCTAAACGGTCACCCGGTGTGCTGCAGGGTGTACCGGACCGTCTGCACCCGGATCATCCCGCCCGAGAACACGAACGTGTCGATGCCGTCGTCCACCCGGGTGGCGCCGGCGTCCGCGGTCCACTCCAGGAAGAGCACGTCGCCCTCGTAGAGCTGGGTCTTCAGGTCCCACTGCGCGTCCGGGACGTCGGCCAGCAGCCGGGTGAACGCGGCCCGGACGCCGTCCTTGCCCCGCAGGACCCCGGCGGGCGAGATGAACACGGCGTCGTCGGAGTAGTCGGCGACGATCTCGTCCAGGTCGCCGGCGCCGAGCGCCTGGGCGTGATGGGCGAAGACTTCCTGCGGCGTGCGTGCCATCGCTATCTCCCTTGGTAACGGAACCCGCTACCACTCATCATGCGCCGTGCCCGCCCGCGCGGCACAATGCCCTGGTGACCGTAACCGCTCCTTCCGGCGCGCCTGCCGTGCCCCCCGCCACCCGCCGCATCGCCGACGAGCTCGGTGTCCGGGAAGGGCAGGTGGCCGCCGCCGTCGGCCTGCTCGACGGCGGCGCCACCGTGCCATTCGTCGCCCGCTACCGCAAGGAGGCGACCGACGGCCTGGACGACGCCCAGCTCCGCACCCTGGAGGAGCGCCTGCACTACCTGCGGGAACTGGATGAGCGGCGGGCGGCCATCCTGGAGTCGATCCGGTCCCAGGGCAAGCTCGACGCCGGGCTCACCGCCCGGATCATGGCCGCCGAGTCCAAGGCGCGGCTGGAGGACATCTACCTGCCGTACAAGCCCAAGCGGCGGACCAAGGCGCAGATCGCCCGGGAAGCGGGCCTGGAGCCGCTGGCAGCCGGCCTGCTTGACCGCCCGGACAGCGACCCGCGGCAGGCGGCCGCGGCGTACGTCGACCCGGAGCGGGGCGTTCCCGACGTGACCGCCGCGCTGGACGGGGCGCGCGCCATCCTGGTCGAGCGGTTCGCCGAAGACGCCGACCTCATCGGCGAACTGCGGGAGCAGATGTGGGCGCGCGGCGCGGCTGGCGTCGCGGGTCCGGGACGGCCAGCGCGAGGCGGGCGCGAAGTTCGCCGACTACTTCGAGTTCCGCGAGCCGTTCACCGCGCTCCCGTCGCACCGGATCCTGGCCGTGATGCGCGGCGAGAAGGAGGGCATCCTCGAGCTCACCATGGACCCGGCCGAGGGCGACGGGGAGAGTGAGTACGAGGCGGCGATCGCCCGCCGGTTCGGCCTGGCCGACCAGGCACGGGCGGCAGACCGCTGGCTGGCGGAGACGGTCCGCTGGGCCTGGCGCACCCGCATCTCGGTGCATCTCAGCGTGGACCTGCGGACCCGGCTGTGGCAGCGGGCCGAGGACGAGGCGGTCGCGGTGTTCGCGGCCAACCTGCGCGACCTGCTGCTCGCCGCGCCCGCGGGGGCCCGGCCCACCATGGGCCTGGACCCGGGGTTCCGCACCGGGGTGAAGGTGGCGGTGCTGGACGCGACCGGCAAGCCGGTCGCCACCGAGACGATCTACCCGCACGAGCCGAGGCGCCGCTGGGCGGAGTCCCTCGAGGTGCTGGCCCGGCTGGCGGCCCAGCACCGGGTGGAGCTGATCGCGATCGGCAACGGCACGGCGTCCCGGGAGACCGACCGGCTGGCGGCGGACCTGATCTCCGCCCGCCCGGAACTGGGGCTGACCAGGGTGGTGGTGTCCGAGGCCGGCGCGTCGGTGTACTCGGCCTCGGCCTACGCCTCCCGGGAACTGCCGGACATGGACGTGTCGCTGCGCGGCGCGGTCTCGATCGCGCGCCGTCTCCAGGACCCGCTGGCCGAACTGGTCAAGATCGACCCGAAGTCCATCGGGGTCGGCCAGTACCAGCATGACGTGGCCGAGCTGAAGCTGTCCCGCTCGCTGGACGCGGTCGTCGAGGACGCCGTGAACGCGGTCGGCGTGGACGTCAACACCGCCTCCGTGCCGCTGCTGGCCCGGGTGTCCGGGATCAGCGAGGCGCTGGCCACCGCCGTGGTGGCCCGCCGCGACGAGGGCGGCCCGTTCCGCAGCCGCCAGGCGCTGCGCGAGGTGCCCCGGCTGGGCCCCAAGGCGTTCGAGCAGTGCGCCGGCTTCCTGCGCATCCGCGGCGGCGATGACCCGCTCGATGCCTCCAGCGTGCACCCGGAGGCCTACCCGGTGGTGCGCCGCATCCTGCAGCGGGCGGGCACCGGCATGCCGGCGCTGATCGGCAACTCCGCGCTGCTGCGCACGCTGCGGCCGCAGGATTTCACCGATGACCGGTTCGGCCTGCCCACCGTCACCGACATCCTGCGCGAACTGGAGAAGCCGGGCCGTGACCCGCGGCCGGCCTTCACCACCGCGTCGTTCGCCGAGGGCGTGGAGACCCTGGAGGACCTGGTCCCCGGCATGGTGCTGGAGGGCGTCGTCACCAACGTGGCCGGGTTCGGCGCCTTCGTGGACATCGGCGTGCACACCGACGGGCTGGTGCACGTGTCGGCGATGTCGCGGCAGTTCATCAGCGACCCGCGGCAGGTGGCGAAGTCCGGCGATGTCGTCCGGGTCCGGGTGCTCGGCGTCGACCTGGCCCGCAAGCGGATCTCGCTGAGCATGCGGCTCGATGAGGATCCCGCGCAGCCAGGCCGGCCGCCGCGGCGTGAGCCGGATCGGGAGGCGCGGCCGGCGGAGCGGCCCGGCCCGGCCGCGGGGCGGCCTGGCCGCGGCGGCGCGCGCCCGGATGGGGCGGGGCGGCCGGGCGGCGAAGGGCGGCCGGGCGGCGAAGGGCGGCCGGGCGGCGAAGGGCGGCCGGGCGGCGAAGGGCGCCGGAGCAGCGGGACCCGGCGGTCCGGGGGAGCGGCCACGCCCGGGCGGGGACAGCCCGCCCCGGACGGGGCGATGGCCGATGCGCTGCGCCGCGCCGGGCTCCTGGGCGAGCCCGGCCAGTAACCGTTCCCCGCGGCGCCGGTCCCGGTGCCCGCGACCGGCGCGAGCCCGGTGTCGCGTTGCGCGAAGTCCTGTTTAAAGTGGTGTCACGAGCTGGTCGTGGGCCCGTTGGGACAGATGTGATGATTCCGGGCTGCCGGACCGGGCAGCCCGGGGCTCACGGGAGGGGCGGCGCCAGGAAGGTCCCGGACCGGGGCGGTCCGGGATGGGGAGGGGCTGGCCCGGGCAAGCCGGGCCACACCGGGGGGTGCGGCCAGTGGCGTGGCGACGTAGCTGGATGGCGGCCTACGTCGCCTGGATGACGCTGCTCGCCGTCGCGTACTTCCTGGCTCCCGGCGGCCGGGTGTTCACCTGGGGGCTTTTCACGCTGACCAGCGTGGTGGCCATGGTGGCTGGCGTCCTGGTCCACCGGCCGGCCCGGCCGCTGCCCTGGCTGCTGCTGGCGGCGGCCAACCTGAGCTTCGCCGTGGGCCAGTTCGGCTTCCTGCTCAGAACGGGGATCTGGCACGAAACCGTGCCGTTCCCGTCGGTTCTCGACATCTTCTACCTGGCCACCTATCCCCTGTACGTGGCCGGGCTACTGATCTTCATCCGGTCCCGGTCCGCCGGGCGGCACCGGCGCAGCCTGCTTGACGCGCTGACCCTGCTGATCGGACTGACCCTGCTGGCCTGGATCTACCTGATCCTGCCGTACGTGCACGACCCTGGCCTGTCCTGGGCGGCCAAGGCGGTCGCCATCGCTTACCCGATCGGCGACGCCGCCGTGCTGGCCCTGCTGACCCAGCTGCTGACCCCCGGAATCTGGCGGACCCGGTCGGTCCAGCTGCTCACGGCGGGCACGGTCGCCCTGCTGGCCTCGGACATCCTGATCAGCATCCTGCAGCTGTACAGCAGCTTCAGCGCGGGGACCCTCACCGACCTCGGCCTGGTCGTGTTCTACCTGGCCTGGGGCGCGGCCGCGCTGCACCCGAGCATGACCACGCTCGACCGAGCCGGCCGGCGGCCCGGCGCGCCGCAGCACCCCGTTCCGGCTGGCCTTGCTGCTGCTCGCCTCCCTGGTCGCGCCGAGCGTCCTGCTGGCCCAGGCGCTGGGCCACGATGTCCGGGACCCCGGTGTCATCGCGGTCTGCTCGGCGCTGCTGTACGTGCTCGTCCTGGCCCAGCTCGCGGAGGTGGCCGCGGCGCTGCGCCGGGCGCTGGCCCGGGCCGAGGTGCTGCGGGTGACCGGCGCGGCCCTGGCCGCGGCGTCCACCGTGGAGGAGGCGGCCAGCGCGATCCGGGCCGGCGTGGCCGCGCTGACCGGCCCGGTCCAGGCGCGTCCGCCGCTGCTCGCCGTGCGCGACGACGGCAGGCCGCGGGTCGTCGGCGCCCCGCCGGGAGACCCCCCGGTCCGGATGGACCTGCCCCCGGCGCTGGCCGCGAGCTGGCCGATGGCGGACGGCGGGACATCGCCGCGGCTGCTGCCGGCCGGCCCGGACGACGGCGGCGACACCATCCTGGTGTGCCCGCTGGCGCTGCGGGACCGGCCCTCCGGCGATCCGCTGATCGGCCTGCTCGCTGTCTTCGGCCCGCAGGCCGTCCTGGCTGGTGTCGCGGGCACGCTGGAGGTGCTGGCCCGCCAGGCCGCCCTGGTGGTCGAGCGGGTGGTGCTGAGCCGGGAGGTCATCCAGCGCAACAGCGAGGCCTACTTCCGCACGCTGGTGCACGACACCTCGGACGTCATCCTGATCGTCGACGACGACGGCCGGATCCGGTACGCGACGCCGTCGGCGGCCAGCCTGTTCGGCGACGCGCGGATCGAAGGGGCCCGGCTGTGGGACCTGGTGCAGCCGGAGGAGCGCGGCGAGATAGCCCGCGCGCTCGCGGACCTGCGTGACGGTGGCGGCCGGGGCCTGGACGAGGACTGGCGGATCACCTCCCGCAGCGGCAGCTACGTCGAGGTCGAGGTCCGCTGCAGCGACCTGCGCCAGGAGCCGACGGTCGGCGGCCTGGTGCTCACCCTCCGGGATGTCACCCAGCAGCGCCAGCTGGAACGCGAGCTCAGCTACCGGGCCTTCCACGACTCCCTGACCGGGCTGCCCAACCGGGTGCTGTTCTCTGACCGGGTGGTCCGGGCGCTGGCCCGCGCCTCGCACCGGGACACCGTGGTCGGCGTGCTCTTCGTCGACCTGGACGACTTCAAGGTCATCAACGACGGCCTCGGTCACAGCGTCGGCGACGAGCTGCTGGTGGCGGCGGCCCACCGGCTGACCCGGCTGGCCGGGCCGCAGGGAGTCGTGGCCCGGCTGGCCGGCGATGAGTTCGCCCTGCTGGTCGAGGACATGGCCGGCCGCCGGGCAGTGGAGGCCACCGCAGAGGCGATCGTCAAGGCGTTCGCCGACCCCTTCCCGCTGGCCGTGGGGTCCGCCATCGCCACCGCGACGGTGGGCATGGCCACGTCCCAGGACAGCGCCAGCCCCGGCGACCTGGTCCGGCACGCGGACCTGGCGCTGTATGCGGCGAAGGCGGCCGGCAAGCGGCAGTGGCGCCGCTACCAGCCGGTGCTCAGCGCGGGCATGAAGCGCCGCCGGGAACTGCAGGCGGCACTGGACGTGGCCGTGGCGGAGTCCGCGTTCACGCTGGTGTACCAGCCGATAGTCGAGCTGGCCGAGGGCGGCCTGGTCGGCTTCGAGGCGCTGGTCCGCTGGCCGCACCCGGACTGGGGGATGATCAACCCCGACCAGTTCATCTCGCTGGCCGAGGAGACCGGGCACATCGTGCCACTCGGCTCATGGGTGCTGCGCCAGGCCCTGGCCGACGGGGTCCGCTGGCAGCATGACCTGCCCAGCCTGTACATCAGCGTGAACGTGTCGGCCCGCCAGCTCCGGGATCCCGGCTTCGTGCGGGGCGTGCGCCATGCCCTCGCCGTGTCCGGCCTCGCCCCGTCGGCCCTGCTGCTGGAGCTCACCGAAAGCGTGCTGCTCCAGCCGGATCAGCGGATCCGCGCCGACCTGGCCGAGCTGCGGGGCATGGGGATGCGGCTGGCCATCGACGACTTCGGCACCGGCTACTCGTCCCTGAGCTACCTGCGGGAACTGCCGATCGGGGTACTCAAGATCGACAAGTCCTTTGTGGACGGCATCGCGGTGTCCCCGCAGCGGCTCGCCCTGGTCGAGGTGATCATACGCATCGCCAAGACGCTCGGCCTGGCCGTGGTGGCCGAGGGAATCGAGACCGAGGAGCAGCGGGAGCTGCTGCTGACCATGGGGTGCCGGTACGGCCAGGGGTACCTGCTGTCCGCGCCGGTGGGCGCGGCGGAGGCAGGGAAGATGGCCCGTGCGGGCCGGAGCCTGCTGCCCCGGCTCCCGGCCCGGTCGCAGGCGCCAGGCTGAGCGCCGTCCCGGTTGAACGCGCCGTCCCGGTTGAAGCGCCGTCCCGGTTGACCGGCCTTCCGCTTCAATGATCTGATTGAGCGGAGGAATCGCCGTATTTGGGAGGGGTCATGACCGGTGTCACCGTGGACCCGGGTGATGAGCGCTACCAGCCTGGTTTCGGAAACGAGTTCGTCAGCGAGGCGGTGCCGGGGGCGCTGCCCGCGGGCCGCAACTCACCGCAGCGGGCCCCGCTCGGCCTGTACGCCGAGCAGCTCAGCGGGACCGCGTTCACCCAGCCCCGGGCGGTGAACCGGCGGACCTGGGTCTACCGGATCATGCCGTCCGCGGCGCACCCGCCGTTCGCCCGTATCGGCAACGGGGCGCTCCGCTCCGCGCCGTTCGACGAGGTCGAGCCGGACCCGAACCGGCTGCGCTGGGACCCGCTGCCGCTGCCCGGAGGCGACGTGGACTTCGTCGGCGGCCTGTACACCGTGGGCGGCAACGGGGACGTCCGCACCCGCAGCGGGATGGCCGTCCACCTGTACGCGGCCACCGCCTCGATGACCGACCGGTATTTCGTGGACTCCGACGGTGAGCTGCTGGTCGTGCCGCAACTCGGCACCGTGCTGCTGCACACCGAGCTGGGCCGGCTCCGGGTCGCGCCGGGCGAGATCGCCGTGCTGCCCCGCGGCATCAGGTTCCGCGTCGAGCTGCCGGGCGGCCCGGTCCGCGGCTACCTGTGCGAGAACTACGGCGCGCCGTTCACCCTCCCCGAGCGCGGCCCGATCGGGGCGAACGGCCTGGCCAGCGAGCGCGACTTCCTGGCCCCCGTGGCCGCCTGGGAAGAGCGCGCGGCCGCCCAGGTGGTGCAGAAGTTCGGCGGCAACCTGTGGGCCGCGGACTACGACCACTCCCCGCTCGACGTGGTCGCCTGGCACGGCAACTACGTGCCGGTCAAGTACGACACCGCCAGCTTCATGGTCCTCGGCACGGTCAGCTTCGACCATCCGGACCCGTCCATCTACACCGTGCTCACGTCACCGAGCGAGACGCCCGGGCTGGCCAACGCCGACTTCGTCATCTTCCCGCCGCGCTGGCTGGTCGGCGAGGACACCTTCCGGCCGCCCTGGTTCCACCGCAACATCATGTCCGAGTTCATGGGCCTGGTTCATGGTGCCTACGACGCCAAGGCCGAGGGCTTCCTGCCCGGCGGGGCGAGCCTGCACAACACGTTCACCTCGCACGGGCCGGATGCCGAGACGTTCGCCCGGGCCAGCGCGGTGGACCTGGCCCCGGAGAAGCTGGCCGGCACCCTGGCCTTCATGGTCGAGAGCCGGTGGATGATCATCCCGACCCGGCAGGCCATGGAGGCGCCGCACCGCCAGCCCCGCTACGACGCCGTGTGGGCCGGGCTGGCCCCTGGCTTCCGCGAGCCCGGCCTGGCCCGGTGACCGGAGGCACCCCGGCCGCCCCCGGCCCGCGGACGCGGCGTCCTGCTGCCCGCGGCACCACCGCGGTTCAGCGGCTCGCTGCCGCTGTGGTACCAGCTGGCGCAGAGCCTGCGGGCCGCCATCCTCGGCCCGGACCAGGACGGCGGCACCCGGCTGCCCACCGAGATCGAGCTGGCCCGGCACTTCGGGGTCAGCCTGGCCACCGTGCGCCAGGCCCTGGCCTCGCTGGCCGCCGACGGGCTGATCACCCGGCAGCGGCGCCGCGGCACGTTCGTCAACCCGGATGCGGTGCGCACCAGGACGCTGCGGGTCGTCGGCTCCGCTGACGCGGTGGCGGCGCAGCAGGCCAGCGACGAGGTCCGGGTGCTCGGCCGCAGCCGGGTCCCGGCGGCCCGCCCGCCCGCGGACCTGCTGCTGGCGCCGGCCGAAGCCGTGCTGATCCGGCGGCTCCGGCTGGACGCGGGTGTCCCGGTCAGCTACGCGGAGAACTACCTGCGCCCCGAGCACGCCGACCGGATCAGCGACGCCGCGCTGGGCCGGGCCCCGGTCACCGCGCTGCTCCGGGATGAGCTGGGGCTGCCGCTGAGCCGGATCGACAACCAGGTGTCCGCCCGGAGCGCCCCCGCGGACCTGGCCGCGCTGCTGGAGATGGAGGCGTTCAGCCCGGTACTGGTATCGGAAAATGTGACCTATGCCGGGGCATCGGGCCCGGTGGATGTGGCCAGGATCTACTACCGTGGCGATCGCTTCACATTCGCGATCTCCCTGGACCTTCCTTGACCTTGCTGACCTTCACCGAGCACGCCCTGCCGTACTGCGTGTTCTCCCGCGGCACCGACCGTCCCCGGGTCGGGGCGGCCCTCGGCACGCACATCATCGACCTGGAGCGGGCCTTCGGCGACCCCACGTTCGCCGTCCCCTCGCTGAACGCCTTCATGGCCCGTGGCCCGCGAGCCTGGCAGCGCACCCGGGAACGGCTGCTCGGCTTCATCCGCGGCGGCCAGATCACCGGCACGGTGCCGATCGCCGAGGCCACCCTGCACCTGCCCTTCGAGGTGGCCGACTACACGGACTTCTACTCGTCGCTGGAGCACGCCACCAACGCCGCGCGGATCCTCCGCCCGGCCGACCCGTCGCTCGCCCGCAACTGGCGGGAGATGCCGGTCGGCTACCACGGCCGGGCCGGAACCGTGGTGGTCAGCGGCACCCCGGTACGGCGCCCGCAGGGCCCGATCGCCCCCGGCCACGGGCGGCCCAACCTGGCTGCCACCCGGCGGCTGGATTTCGAGGCGGAAGTCGGGTTCGTGGTCGGGGCGGCCTCCCGCCCCGGCCAGCCGGTACCGGTGGACGAGTTCGCGGCCCACGTCTTCGGCGTCGTGCTGCTGATCGACTGGAGCGCCCGGGACATCCAGGCGTTCGAGTCACGCCCGCTCGGCCCGTTCCTCAGCAAGTCGTTCGCCACCACGATCTCCCCCTGGGTCGTCCCGCTGGCCGCGCTGGAGCAGGCCAGGGTGATGCCGCCCGCCCAGGACCCGGTGCCCCTCGAGTACCTGCGCTCCAGCCAGCCGTGGGGGCTGGACATCGACCTCGCGGTGACCGTGAACGGCCAGGTCGTCTCCCGGCCACGGTTCGCCAGCATGTACTGGACCGCCGCGCAGCAGCTCGCGCACCTCACCGTGAACGGCGCCCCGGTGCGGACCGGGGACCTCTACGGGTCCGGGACGGTGTCCAGTTTCCGCCGGGACGAGCAGGGCTCGCTGCTGGAGCTGACCTCGGGCGGCCGGGACCCGCTCCGGCTGCCCAGCGGGCAGTCGCTCGGCTACCTGGCCGACGGCGACACCGTCACCCTGTGCGGCTCGGCGCCCGGCCCGGCCGGGTCCCGGATCGAGTTCGGCTGCGCCGGCGGTACGGTGCTAGCCCCAGGCGATGACCCCCCCGAACCCCCCGGGACTTAACCCCGGGCGCGGAAGGCCTCGAGGGCCTCGCCGGGGGTGTCGAAGAACGCATCCGGGCCATCGCGGCCGCTGATCCCGTAGTGCTGGAGCTGGGCCCGGACCGGGTCGGCCATGCTGGTCACGATCACCTCGATGTGCGCCGCGTGCAGCCGCCGGATGACCGTGGCCAGGATTCGCCGATGCGGTGTAGTCCACGTCCCCGATGGCCGCGCCGTCCAGCACCAGCCAGCGCAGCGGGTCGCCGTGCGTGGTCAGGCTGAGCAGGTCCTCGGCGAACCGGGCCGCGTTCGCGTAATACAGGCTGGTGCCGAACCGGTAGACCACCAGCCCCGGCTCGGTCCGCGCTCCCGGTGCCACCGGGGCCGGCTGCCAGTGCCCGGCGGCCGACTTCACCAGCACGTAGCTGCGGGGCCGGTAGCTGTGCCGCAGATGGTCGATGATGGACGCGACCACCGCCACGCCGATGCCCCACTGGATGCCGAGCGCCACCACGGCCGCCGCCGTCACCAGGGCGACGGCGAACTCGCCGCCCCGCACGGCCCGGAGGCGCCGCATCCCGCGCACGTCGACCAGTTCGGCGCCGATGAGGAAGACCACCGCGGCCAGCGCCGCGATGGGCAGGTACCGCAGCGGGCCGGTGGCCACCAGCAGGACGACCGACGGCCAGCGCGCAGGTGGTCAGCGAGGCCAGCTGGCTCCGGCCGCCCGCGTCGTCCACGATCTGGGTCTTGGTCGGGCTGCCGTTGACCACGAAGGTGCCGGTGAACGCGGCGGCGATGTTGCCGGCGCCCAGCCCGACCAGGTCGGCGTCGGTGCTGAACGGCTCGTCGTGCTTGGCCGCGTAGGCGCGCGCCGTGGCGGCGCTCTGGGCCAGGATGACGATGAAGATCGACGCGGACGTGCCCAGCAGCGCCACCGCGTCGTGCACCCCGAGGGCGGGCAGGGTCAGCCGGGGCAGTCCGCGCGGCACCGGGCCGAGCACCCGCACGCCATGGGCCTGCAGGCCGATCGCCCAGCTGGCCAGGATGGCCCCGGTCACCGCGATCAGCGCGCCGGGGATCCGCCGGGTGATCCGCCGGGCGGCCAGCACCACCGCGATCACCGAGACGGACACCGCCACGGTGGCCGGCTGCGCGGTGCCCAGCGCGGTGACCGTCTGGGCCAGCTTGACCAGCGTGTGCGGGCTGGGCGCGGTGATGCCCAGCATGTCCGGCAGCTGGCCGACCGCGACCTGGATGCCAACCCCGGTGAGGAACCCGAGCAGCACGGTGCGGGACAGGAAGCTGGCCAGGAAGCCGAGCCGGGCCAGCCGGGCCAGCAGCAGCAGCACGCCGGTGAGCAGGGCGGCCAGCCCGGCCAGCCGGACATAGCCCGGGGACTGCGGCACGGCCAGCCGGACCAGCGCGCCGGCCAGCAGCGCCGCGGTGGCCGAGTCCGCCGCGACCACCAGGTGCCGTGACCCGCCCAGCACGGCGAACAGGGCCATCGGCAGCAGCAGCGTGTACAGCCCGGTCACCACCGGCATGCCAGCGATCCGGGCGTAGCCGAGCACCTCCGGGATGCCCAGCGCGGCGAGGGTGAGCCCGGCCAGCAGGTCCCCGCCCAGCTGGGCCCGCTGGACCGGCCGGATGCCGCCGAGCACCGGCCAGCCCTGGGGCCGGGCCCACCGCGGCGCCGTGGTCACCTCATGCCCCCCATCGCGGGCTGTTCCGTGCCGGATCCCGAATCGGTGATTGAAGCTTTGCTGCAGTCTGCACTACATGACTGGGCCCGCCATGTAGTTCGCGGGCGCGCGGCACGGCGGCGCCCGGGTCAGCGGCGGCGGACCCGCGCGCCGTCCGGGTCGAAGGGCGGCCGCAGGCTCACCTGGGCCGGGACGATCACGCCGCCGGCGTTCACCTCGTACCGCCCGGACGCGACGAAGTCCCGGCCGACCACCCCGCCGGACGGATCCCAGAGGTAACCCAGGCCGACCGGGCCGCCGACGGCCGCCCCCCAGGCCCCCGAGGTGAGCTGGCCGGCCGGCACCCCGTCGCGGAGCAGCAGCTCACCGCCCCACAGCAGCGGGGCGTCCGGGCCGGCCAGGACCGAGACCAGCCGCCGCCGCGGCCCCTCGGCGCGGGCCCGCTGCACCGCGCCGGCGCCCAGGAACGGGATACCGGACGCCAGCTTGCAGGCGAACAGCAGGCCCGCCTCCACCGGGCCGTACTCCGGGGTCAGCTCCCGGCCGAAGGCCCGGTAGCCCTTCTCCAGGCGCATCGACTCGATCGTGTAATAGCCCGCGTTCACCAGCCCGGCGGCCGCACCGGACGCGGCCAGCACCTCGAACACGCCGACCGCGCACTCGGCCGGCACGTACAGCTCCCAGCCCAGCTCGCCCACGTAGGTGATCCGGGTGGCCCGCACCGTGAAGTAGCCCAGGCTGATCTCCCGGCTGGTGCCGAAGGGGAACGCGGCATCGCTGAAGTCATCGGGGGACACGGCCCCCAGCAGTTCCCGCGACCGGGGCCCCATCAGGCCGAACACGGCATAGGCCGAGGTCACGTCGACCAGGCTGGCGTGACGTGCCCGCGGGCATCCGCCCAGTAATGAGATCTTTGTCCCGCTCGGTGGTGGCCGAGCTGCTGACCAGCAGGAATTCCCCGGCGGACAGCCGGGTCACGGTCAGGTCGGACTCGTACCGGCCGGCCTCGTTGAGCAGCCCGGTGTACACCACCCGGCCGGGCGGCACCGCGACGTCCGCGGTGCACAGCCACTGCAGCGCCTGCTCGGCGCCCGGCCCGGTCAGCAGGTACTTGGAGAACGAGGTCTGGTCGAACAGGGCCACGTCCCGGCGGGCGGCCCGCTGCTCGGCCGCGGACCAGGGCAGCCAGTTGGGGGCGTCCCAGGAGTAGCCGATCTCCGGCGTCACCCCGGGCGGGGCGAACACGTTGGGCCGCTCCCAGCCCATCCGGCTGCCGAAGCACGCGCCCGCCTGCTCCAGCAGGTGGTGCACGGGGGAGCGGCGCAGCGGCCGGGCGCTGCGCAGTTCCCGGTTCGGCCACGGCACCGCGTAGTGCAGCCCGAGCACCTCGCCGACCCGGTCGCGCAGCCAGCTGGTGTTGCCGTGGAACCGGGCGAACCGCCGGATGTCCGCGCTGGTCAGGTCCAGCCCGGGATCCCCGGACAGGATCCACTGCGCGAGCGCCCGGCCCGCCCCGCCCGCCGAGGCGATGCCGACCGAGTTGAAGCCGGCCGCCACGAAGAAGCCCCGCAGCTCCGGGGCCTCGCCGATGATGAACTGGTTGTCCGGGGTGAAGCTCTCCGGGCCGTTGTAGAACTTCTTGATGCCGGCCTCGCGCAGCGCCGGGATGCGCAGCTGGGCCTGCTCCATCAGGATCGCGAAGTGCTCCCAGTCCTCGCCGAGCAGCTGGAACTCGAACGGGTACGGGATCTGCCCGGGGTCGACCCACGGCTTGGCCTCCGGCTCGAAGCCGCCGACCAGCAGGCCGCCCACCTCCTCCTTGAGGTAGGTGTACCCGTCCGGGTCGCGCAGCACCGGCAGGTCCCGGTGCACCCCGTCGATCTGGTCGGTGACCACGTAGAAGTGCTCGCAGGAGTGCAGCGGCACGGTCACCCCGGCCCAGCCGCCGACCTGCTTGGCCCACTGCCCGGCGCAGTTGACCACGATCTCCGCCTCGATGTCGCCCTCGTCGGTGCGCACCCCGGTCACCACCCGGCCGCCCGCCGCCCGCCCGGCGGCCAGGATCCCGGTCACCCGGGCCCGCTCCCGGATCGTCGACGCCCCGGTTGCGGGCGCCCTTGGCCAGCGCGTAGGTCAGGTCGGTCGGGTTGGCCTTGCCGTCGTCCGGCAGCCAGATCGCCCCGGTCAGGTCGGCCGTCTCCATGAGCGGGTACCGGGCCCCGGCCTGCGCCGGGGTGAGCAGCTCGGCCTGCAGGCCGAACGCGGCCGCGGCCGCCGCGGTCCGGCGCAGCTGGGTGAGCCGCTCCGGGGTGCGGGCCACGATGAGCCCGCCACAGCGGCGGAACCCGGCGGACAGCCCGGTCTCCGCCTCCAGCCCGGAGTACAGCTCGGTGGAGTACTGCACCAGCCGGGTGCCGCTCTCCGAGGCGCGCAGCTGGCCGACCAGCCCGGCCGCGTGCCAGGTGGTGCCGCAGGACAGCTGCCCCTGCTCCAGCAGCAGCACGTCGGTGCAGCCCAGCTCGGCCAGGTGGTAGGCGGTGCTGGTGCCGATCACGCCGCCGCCGATGATGACCACGCGAAAGCGTGCTGGCCCGGGGGGGCGACCCCCCGGATCCCCCCGCTCGCCGCTCCGCGCCGAGGCTTGCGCCGGGTCAGTCATCGCGCACCACGTCGTCCAGCAGCCGCCGGAAGCCCGGGCCGGCCAGGCCGGCCGCCGCGAATTCGTAGCGCGCCATCGCCCAGCCGCCGAAGTCGAAGTCGAGCGGGCTGGCCGCCTGCTGGATCGCCCCCCACAGCGTCCATCCGTAGGCGCCTATCAGGCCGAGGATGCGGGCCCGGGCCACCTTATTTCTCAACGGCCCCCCGTAGTACTCCCGCACCAGCTCAGCGAGGCCGTCCGGGGGCAGCCCGCATTCGGCGCCGATGTTGCCCAGCTCGAAGCAGGGGTCGTTGTTGCCGGAGTACTCGTAGTCGATCAGCCAGATCCGGTTGCCGTCGTCGATGAAGTTGGCGGCCAGCAGGTCGTTGTTGCACGGCACGGTCGGCGTGGCCCGCACGGCCAGGGCGGTGCGGGCCGCGTCCACGCCGGGCATCAGGTCCAGGTAGCCGTCCGGGACGGCGATGCCGTGCGCCCGGGCGGCGGCCAGGTAGCGCCGCTGCACCTCGAACATGTCGAACTCGCCGGCGAACCGGGGCCCGGCGTGCAGCGCCCGGCAGGCGCGGGCGATCCGCGGCAGCATGGCCGGGTCGCGGACGTCCTCGTTGCGCAGCGTGCGGCCGTCGAGGTAGCCGAGCACCAGGATGCAGTCGGCCGGCTGGTAGGCCACCACCGGGGCGCCCACCCCGGCCGCCGCCGCGGCCACCGAGTTGTGGTGCTCGGCGTCCCGGTCGATGGCGAGCAGGTCACCCGGCGTCCAGACCCGGGCCACGAACGTGCCGTCCGGGGTGGTGACCTTGTAGTTCCGGTTGGTCAGGCCGCCCGGCAGGGGGGTGATCGCGCGCGGTGCCGCGGCCAGCGCGGGCACCCGGTCGAACAGGGCGGCCGGGTCGGCGGGCGGCGCGAGCAGCCACGTCGTCCATGGCACCGCAGGGTAGAGCCCGGGGCGCAAAAGGTCTAGACAGTTAGTTCGGCGGGACTTTACGCTACGCGTCAACCCGTGCGGCTCCCAGGCCAAGGGAGGACCAGCGATGAGCAGCCCCGATCTCTCCGCCGACCACCACAGTGCCGACCACCACAGTGCCGAACAACACCGGGACGCCGCCGACCTGGCCCAGTTCGGGTACAAGCAGGAGCTGAAACGCTCGCTCGGGCTGGGCAGCTCGTTCGCGGTCGCGTTCAGCTACATCTCGCCCTCGACCGGCATCTTCACCCTGTTCGCGCTGGGCCTGACCACCATCGGCGGGGTGTTCATCTGGACCTGGCCGGTGGTGGCGGCCGGCCAGTTCCTGGTCGCGCTGAACTTCGCCGAGGTGTCCAGCCACTACCCGGTGGCCGGGTCGGTGTTCCAGTGGACCAAGTACCTGGCCAGCCGGCCGTACTCGTGGTTCACCGGCTGGATCTACCTGTTCGCCGGGATCCTGACCGTGACCGCGGTAGTGGCGACCATCCCGATCGCGCTCATCCCGGCACTCAACGGGCTGGGCTGGCACAGCCTGAACGCGGGCAGCCTGCACACCCAGCTGGTCGTGGCGCTGATCATCCTGGTCGTCATTACCGTGCTGAACATCTACGGCGTCCGGCTGGTCGCGCTGATCAACAACACCGGGGTGATCTTCGAGATCCTCGGCATGTTCGTGTTCGCGATCGTGCTGCTGATCTTCCACAACCACCAGGGCCTCGGCGTGGTCACCGACAGCGGCGGCCTGCACGTCGGGCCGAACACGTTCCTGGCCGCCATGTTCATGAGCCTGTTCGTCATCTACGGCTTCGACACCGCCTCCACCCTGGCCGAGGAGACCAGGGACCCGCGCCGGGCCGCGCCCAAGGCCGTGCTCTACTCGGTGATCGGCGCGTTCATCATCGGCGGCGTGTTCCTGCTCGGCCGTCCTGATGGCCATCCCGAACCTGCACACCGCGATCACCGGGAACGGCGGCCTGGGCTGGAACCCGGCCAACGTGATCGAGGCCAACTTCCCGTCCGGGCTGGCCACCGTCTACCTGCTGGTCGTGTCGGCGGCGATCTTCGTCTGCTGCCTGTCCATCCTGGCCGCCACGATCCGGCTGTGCTTCGGCATGGCCCGGGACAACCAGCTGCCGTTCTCCGGGGCGTGGTCCAAGGTCTCGCCGACGCTTGCACACCCCGGTGTGGGCCTGCATCATCGTCGCGGTGCTGGCCGCGGTGCCGTTCCTGAAGTACTCCGGGGCCGGGATCATCGCCATCGCCGCGACCGGCATGATCTACCTCAGCTACTTCCTCGGCAACCTGGTGATCATGCGGGCCCGGCTGCGCGGCTGGCCGAAGGTCAGCGCGCCGTTCAGCCTGCGCCGCTGGGGCCCGGTGGTCAACGTCCTCGCGCTGGCCTACGGCGGGGCCATGCTGGTCAACTTCGCCTGGCCGCGGGTGGCCAGCAACCCGGAGCCCAGGCAGACCGGCGGGCTGCTCAGCTTCGGGATCGGGTTCGTGAACCGGATCCCGATCCTGTGGACCGTGGCGGTGGTCATCACCCTGATCGGCGCTGATCTACTACCTGGCCGTCGGGCGGCGCAAGCAGTTCGCCCCGGTCATCAGCCCGGCCGGCGACGACGCCCCGCTGGTCCAGGGGACGGCCGCCGCCCCGGAGTGAACAGGGTCCCGCTGGAATCCCTGGCCCCGGCCCCGCCCGTCATCGGGCGCGGGCCGGGGGCCACCATGCACGCGCAGATCGAGGACTGGCTGGCCGAGGCGATCGCGGCCGGGCGGCTGCGGCCCGGCGACCGGATGCCCGGCCGAGCAGGACCTGGCCGCCTGGCTGGGGGTCAGCCGGATGACGCTGCGGCACGCGCTGGCCACCCTGGCCCGGCGCGGCCTGGTGCAGCGCGCGGTGGGCCGGAACGGCGGCACGTTCGTGGCCGCGGGCAAGCTGGACCAGGACCGGACCACGCTGGCCGGCCTGTCCGAGCAGTTGCGGCGGCACGGCATGGTCGCCGGGGCGCGGGTGCTGTCCGCGGCGTGCCGCCCGGCCGGCCCGGCTGCCGCCGCGGCCCTGGGCCTGGCCGACGGGGACCCGGTGTGCGAGATCCGGCGGGTCCGGCTCGGCGACGGCCGCCCCCTGGCCATGGAGCGCTCGATGTTCCCGGCGGCCAGCTTCCCCGGCCTGCTCGGGTGCCGGCTCGACGGATCCCTCTACGACCTGCTGGACGAGAAGTACCAGCGCCGCCCGCGCCGCGCCCGGGAGAGCCTGGAGCCGGTCGTGGCCGGGGTCCGCGAGGCCGAGGCGCTGGAGGTCGCCGACGGCGCGCCGCTGCTGCTGGTCGAGCGGGTGGCCTACGACGGCGAGGGCAGGCCGGTGGAGTTCGCCCGGGACCTGTTCCGCGGCGACCGGACCCGGATCGTCATGTGGACCTCGGAGCTGGCCGCCGTCCGCTGACCCGGGGACGCCCTGCCGGCCGGGCCGGCCGCGTGCGATCATGTCGCCATGCCCGCCTCCGCCGCACCCGGCGGCCGGCTGCTCGCCCTCAGCGACCTGCACGTCGGCTACCCGGAGAACCGTGAGATCGTGGCGGCGCTGCGGCCGGACTCGGCCGCGGACTGGCTGCTGGTGGCCGGGGACGTGGGGGAGTTCCTGCCCGACATCGAGTGGTCGCTGCGCCTGCTCAGCCAGCGGTACGCCCGGGTGATCTGGGTCCCGGGCAACCACGACCTGTGGACCCACCCGCGGGACCCGGTGCAGATCGGCGGCGAGCAGCGGTACCTGCACCTGGTCGAGTACTGCCGCAGCCTGGGCGTGCTCACCCCGGAGGACCCGTTCCCGCAGTGGCACGGCCCCGGCGGCCCGGTCACGATCGTCCCGCTGTTCCTGCTCTACGACTACTCGTTCCGGCCCGAGGGCGCGCGGACCAAGGCGGACGGGCTGGCCCGCGCGTACGCGACCGGGGTGGTCTGCAACGACGAGAAGTGGCTGCAGCCGGATCCGTACCCGAGCCGGGAGGCGTGGTGCCAGGCCCGGGTGGCGCAGACGCAGCGGCGGCTGGCCAGCCTGGACCCGGACGCGGCGACCGTGCTGGTCAACCACTTCCCGCTGATCAGGGAGCCGACCGCGATCCTGCGCTTCCCGGAGTTCGCCCAGTGGTGCGGCACCACCCGCACCGCGGGCTGGCACCTGCGGTACCGGGCCGCCGCGGTCGTCTACGGGCACCTGCACATTCCCCGGACCACCTGGCATGACGGGGTGCCGTTCGTGGAGGCCTCGCTGGGCTACCCGCGGGAGTGGCGGCGCCGTGGCGGCCCGCCCGGGCCACGCCCGGTCCTGCCCGGGCCCTGAGCCGGCGACGCC
The DNA here is from genome assembly GCA_963840195.1 of uncultured Actinomycetes bacterium. Lineage (GTDB taxonomy): Bacteria > Actinomycetota > Actinomycetes > Streptosporangiales > Streptosporangiaceae > RYN-230. Next base: position 9,467 of record CAWIYD010000022.1, on the reverse strand, counting down.
CCGGCGTGGTTGGGTGCGCTCACACCAGGTGCGGGCCTGCGGGGCGGCCGGCCGGCGTCAGCCACGGCACCGAGGCGGCGCGCGGGGCGGGCGGCGGCGGGCCACCGGGGGCGGGGCGGAACCGACGGCGAACGCGGCCCAGACCGTCTTCCCGGCGTCGGTCGGGGCCGTGCAGCCCCAGGCGTCACTGAGCGCGCTGATGACATGCAGCCCGCGGCCACTCTCGGCGAAGTAGTCCGGCTCCTTGGGCCGGGGCACGGTAGTACCCGGGTCGGCCACCGCGCAGAGCACGAAGCGGGCCGGCCAGGCCAGGCCCACCCGCACCGGCCAGCCCGGCCGGGTGCCCCGGGCGGGCGGCAGCCCGTGCCGGAGCGCGTTGGTGAGCAGTTCCGACACCACGACCGCGATGTCGTCGGCCCGCTCCGCGATGCCCCAGCGGTGCAGGGTGGCCAGGCAGAAGTCGCGGGCCACCCCGACAGAGCGGGTATCGGGAGCTGGCGTGCGGGTGGCCACGCGGGGGCAGCAGGCCCAGTCCGGCTGGGCCCGGCCCGCCGCAAGCGGGTGCACCGCCGTGGCCGTCCCGGCCATGGCGACCGCCCGGGCCAGCCAGTGCCAGCGCACGTCATCGGCCACGGTGACCGCCCGTCGTAATGGGTGCGCTGTCATTCCTACCGGGTGATCCCATCGTCGTGAGGGGAAAGGCGTCCTGCAGCGGTATCTTGCCCGACGCACGGACCGTTTGCAACGCCTTCTGCAAACCCAAATGCACGTGCATTTGATCTGTTACGCTGCTCTGTGCAAGGTCAAGCCTGGTGCGCCCCCCGCTCGCACGAGGAGGAAAGTTGCACGCCACGAACGGAATGCCTGCCGGCGACCTCACGGTTCGCTGGCGCAAGAGCAGTGCCAGCAATCCCAGCGGCAGCTGCGTCGAGGTGGCCCGGGTGCCGGATGGCTCGATCGCGGTCCGCAATTCCCGGTTCCCGGCCGGCCCGGCCCTGATCTACACCCCGGCGGAACTGGCCGCCTTCCTGGAGGGCGTCAAGCAGGGCGAATTCGACGACTTGTGAGCACGCCGCCGGGTGGCCGTCAAGCCCGCAATTGGCCCTGGGACAGGGACGGCCGCCGGTGATATCGTGCACTCTGTGTGCCGCCATGCTGGCGGACCGCGCTGCTGGCGGATGTCCGGTGCCCTGGGGGAATGGCAGGGCCTGGCGTCTGGCCTCGGCCGGGGGGATTGTGTGATGGGCCGTTCGTTCATTGGGTCGGGAGCTGGGTTGAGCCAGGAGCAGCGATGACCGCCGCCCACCCGGCGGATGGCGCCCCCGCCGGCGCCGTCGCCGGGGCGCGAGCCGGTGCCACCGTCGTCCGGATGATGCTGGGCGCGCAGCTGCGGCGGTTCCGGGAAGCCGCCGCGATCACGCCGGAGCAGGCCGGGTATGAGATCCGCGCCTCCCGGTCCAAGATCAGCCGGCTGGAGCACGGCCGGGTCGGCTGCAAGCTCCGTGACGTGGAGGACCTGCTCACCCTGTATGGGGTGACCGACGAGCAGATGCGGGCCGGGCTGCTGTCCCTGGCCCAGCAGGCCAACGCCCAGGGCTGGTGGAGCCGGTTCGGCGACATCCTGCCGGACTGGTTCGAGACCTACCTCGGCCTGGAGGCGGCAGCCTCGCTGATCAGGACGTTCGAGCTGCAGTTCGTGCACGGCCTGTTCCAGACCGAGGACTATGCCCGGGCGGTCACCGTGCTCGGGCACCGGGCGGCCCCCGCGTCCGAGGTGGACCGCCGGGTCAGCCTGCGGATGGCCCGGCAGCAGCTGCTCACCACGGCACAGCCGCCGCGGGTCTGGTCGGTGATGGACGAGGCCGCGCTGCGGCGGCCGGTCGGCGGCCGGGACGTGATGCGGGGCCAGCTGGCCCGGCTCATCGCGGCGGCCGACCTGCCCCAGGTGACCTTGCAGGTGGTGCCGTTCCGCCGCGGCGGCCACGCGGCGGCGGGCGGCTCGTTCAGCGTGCTGCGGTTCGGCGAGCCGGACCTCCCGGACGTGGTCTACATCGAGCAGCTCACCAGCGCCCTGTACTTGGAGCGCCGGGCGGACGTGGACCACTACATGGAGATCATGAACCGGCTGAGCGCCGAGGCGCTCACCCCGGCCAAGACCACCCGCCTGCTCAACGACATCATGAAGGAAACCTGAGCCAGGCCCGTTGGGTGCGTGCCTGGCCAGGGCCGCCCTGTCCAGCCAGGGGTTTGACGCCCCCGGCCCCGGGCAGATGACCGCCGGCTGAGGCCAGGCATTAGGGTCGTTGTCCAGGCCGGATGCCGGCTGAGGCGCCACCCGGGCGGGAGCCCGGCGGCACGGGCAGTCAGCACACCACTCAGGGATGGGACCGTTGGCGCAGCAGGCTTCGATCTGGCCGGGCACGAGTTACCCGCTCGGCGCTACCTACGATGGCGTGGGCACCAACTTCGCATTGTTCTCAGAGGTCGCCGAGCGCGTCGAACTGTGCCTGTTCGCCGAGGACGGCACCGAGACGCGGTTCGGCCTCCCGGAGGTTGACGGGTTCGTCTGGCACGGCTACCTGCCCGGCATCGGGCCCGGGCAGCGCTACGGGTACCGGGTGCACGGCCCCTATGACCCGGCCGTGGGCCAGCGCTGCAACCCGGCCAAGCTGCTGCTCGACCCGTACGCCAAGGCGGTCGAGGGCAGCGTGACCTGGGACCCGGCCGTCTTCGCCTACCCGTTCGGCCGCCCGGACGACAGCAACGACACCGACTCGGCGCCGTACGTGCCCCGGTCCGTGGTGATCAATCCCTTCTTCAGCTGGGACAGCGACCGGCACCCCCGCACCCCGTACCACGACACCGTGATCTACGAGGCCCACGTCCGCGGGCTGACCAAGCTGCACCCGGAGGTCCCGGATCTGCAGCGCGGCAGCTACCAGGGGCTGGCCCACCCGGCCGTCATCGACCACCTGCACCGGCTGGGCGTGACCGCCGTCGAGCTGATGCCGGTGCACCAGTTCGTCAGCGACGCGGTCCTGGAGGAGCGCGGGCTGGCGAACTACTGGGGCTACAACACGATCGGCTTCTTCGCCCCGCACAACGACTACGCCGCCAGCGGCGGCCGGGGCGAGCAGGTCCAGGAGTTCAAGTCGATGGTGCGGACCTTGCACCAGGCCGGCATCGAGGTGATCCTGGACGTTGTCTACAACCACACCGCCGAGGGCAACCACCTGGGGCCGACCCTGTCCTTCCGGGGCATCGACAACGCCTCCTATTACCGGCTGGTCGGCGACGACCCCCGGTTCTACATGGACACCACGGGCACCGGGAACAGCCTGCTGATGCGCCACCCGCACGTGCTCCAGATGATCATGGACTCGCTGCGCTACTGGGTGACCGAGATGCACGTGGACGGCTTCCGGTTCGACCTGGCCGCCGCGCTGGCCCGCCAGTTCCACGAGGTGGACCGGCTGTCCGCCTTCTTCGACATGGTGCAGCAGGACCCCGTCGTCTCCCAGGTCAAGCTCATCGCCGAGCCATGGGACGTGGGCGAGGGCGGTTACCAGGTGGGGAACTTCCCGCCGCTGTGGAGCGAGTGGAACGGCAAGTACCGGGACACGGTGCGCGACTTCTGGCGGGGCGAGCACGCCACCCTGCCTGAGTTCGCCAGCCGGCTGACCGGCTCCAGCGACCTGTACCTGAGCGACGGCCGGCGGCCGGTCGCCTCGGTCAACTTCGTCACCGCGCACGACGGCTTCACCCTGGCCGACCTGGTCTCCTACAACCACAAGCACAACGAGGCCAACGGCGAGGACGGCCGGGACGGCAGCGACGACAACCGGTCCTGGAACTGCGGCGCCGAGGGGCCCACCGACGACCCGGGGATCCGCGCGCTGCGCCAGCGCCAGCAGCGCAACTTCCTGGCCACCCTGCTGCTGTCCCAGGGCGTCCCGATGCTGGTCGCCGGGGACGAGATGAGCCGGACCCAGCATGGCAACAACAACGCCTACTGCCAGGACACCGAGATCTCCTGGGTGCACTGGCCGCCGGACGAGGACGCCCCGATGCCGGACGGCTACCTGGGCGACCAGGAGCTGCTCGATTTCGTCCAGGCGCTGATCCGGCTGCGCGCCGAGCACCCGGTGTTCCGCCGCCGCCGGTTCTTCCGCGGCGAGGCGGTCCGCGGCAAGAGCAGCGGCGCCGGCCAGCTGGCCGACATCGCCTGGTTCACCCCCGGCGGTGACGAGATGACCGACGACGACTGGTCGGCCGGCTTCGCCAAGTCGCTCACCGTGTTCCTGAACGGCAACGCGATCAGCGAGCCGGACCCGCGCGGTGAGCGGATCCGCGACGACTCCTTCCTGCTCCTGTTCAACGCGAGCGAGCTGGACCTGGACTTCACCGTGCCGCCCGAGCGCTACGGGGAGCAGTGGCTGAAGGTGCTGGACACGGCGCTGCTGCTCAGTGCGCTGCCGGACGCCCCGGCGGCCAAGCCCGGAGACAAGGTCACTGTGCCCAGCCGGTGCCTCCAGGTGCTCAGCCGTGCCTGAGACCGGTCGCGCGCCGGTCTCCACCTACCGTTTGCAGCTGCACGCCGGGTTCGGTTTCGCCCAGGCCGGCGCGCTGGCCGGCTATCTCGCGGACCTGGGTGCCAGCCACGTCTACCTGTCGCCGGTCCTGCAGGCCGCCCCCGGCTCCATGCACGGCTATGACGTGGTGGACCACTCCCGGGTATCGGCCGACCTGGGCGGCGAGGCGGCGCTGCGCGCGGCGGCCGGCACGTTCCAGGCCCACGGCCTGGGCGTGATCGCCGACATCGTGCCCAACCACATGGCCATCCCGGTGCCCGAGTCGCTGAACCAGCAGTTGTGGTCGGTGCTCCGGGACGGCCCGGGCTCGGAGTTCGCGCACTGGTTCGACGTGGACTGGGCCGCGCAGGACGGCCGGCTGCTCATGCCCGTGCTGGCCGGCCCGGTCGCCGAATGCCTCGGCGACCTGCGGCTCGACCGTGCGGGGGCGGAGCCGGTGCTGCGCTACTTCGACCATGTCTTCCCGGTCCGGCCGGGCAGCGCCGGGCTGCCCCTGCCGGACCTGCTCGGCGCCCAGCATTACCGGCTCAGCGGCTGGCGTGCCGCCGCCACCGAGCTGAACTGGCGCCGGTTCTTCGATGTCACCTCGCTGATCGCGGTCCGGGTGGAGGACCCCGGCGTGTTCGAGGCCACCCACGAGGTCCTGCTGCGCCTGCTGGCCGACGGCGTGTTCGACGGCCTGCGGGTAGACCATCCGGACGGCCTGGCCGACCCGCGCGGCTACCTGGACCGGCTGGCCCGGCGCACCGGGGGCGGCTGGGTGGCCACCGAGAAGATCCTCACCGGCTCGGAGCGGCTGCCGCAGGACTGGCGGTGCGCCGGGACCACGGGTTACGACGCGCTCCGCGCCGTCGGCGGCCTGTTCCTCGACCCCGCGGGCGGTGCCCCGCTGGCCGCCGTCTACCAGCGGTTCACCGGCGGCCCGGCCTCCTTCGCCGGGGTGGCCGAGAACGCCAAGCGGGAGGAGGCCGGGCAGGCGCTGGCCGCCGAGGTGTCCCGGCTGGCCCGGCTGCTGGCGGCGGCCGGCCACCCGGCGCTGGCCGGCGCCGGGCCCGGCGACCTCAGGGCCGTCCTGGTCGAGCTGCTCACCGCCATGCCGGTGTACCGCGCCTACGTGGTGCCGGGTGAGCCGGCCCCGGCGGCGTCCGCGGCCCTGGTGGACGAGGCCGCGGCCGCCGCCCGCAAGCATCTGCCCGGCAGGCTGCATCCCGTGGTCTCCACCGTTGCCGACCTTGTCCTTGGCCGTGCCAGCCCGGGGGGCGACCCCCCGGAACCCCGCGCGAATCGCCGACCGGCCCGCGAGCGGGCCTGATCAGGCCCGGGCTAGCTTCATCACGCTGTTCCAGCAGGTCTGCGGGCCGGTGATGGCCAAAGGGGTGGAGGACACCGCGTTCTACCGCTGGTCCCGGCTGCTCGCGCTGAACGAGGTGGGCGGTGAGCCGGACGACTTCCCGCCCGGCCCGGGCGCCTTCCACGGCTTCGCGGCGGACCTGGCCCGCCACTGGCCGGCCAGCATGACCACGCTGTCCACCCACGACACCAAGCGGCAGGAGGATGTGCGGGCCCGGCTCGCGGTCCTGGCCGAGATCCCGGAGGACTGGGCGGCGCGGGTAGCGGGCTGGCATGACCGGGCGGCCGAGCTCAGCGGCGGGGTCATGCCGGAGCCGGACACCGAGTACCTGCTCTGGCAGACCCTGGCCGGGGCGTGGCCCATCGGCACCGGCCGGCTCTCCGGCTACCTGCGCAAGGCGATGCGCGAGGCCAAGACGGCCACCTCCTGGACCGACCCGGACGAGGACTACGAGGCGGCCGTGCTCGGGCTCGCGGACCGGGTGCTGGGGGACGGGGAGCTCAGCCGCGCCATCGCCGGCTTCGTGACCAGCCTGGCGGCCGACGCGCGGGTGAACTCACTCGGCATGAAGCTGGTCCAGCTGACCATGCCCGGCGTGGCCGACGTCTACCAGGGCTGCGAGCTGGCCGGCCTGTCCCTGGTGGACCCGGACAACCGCCGGCCGGTGGACTTCGGCCGGCGCCGCCAGCTGCTCGCCGCGCTGGACGCCGGGGAGGCGGCGGCCGGGCTGGATGCGGAGAAGCTGCTGGTCACCTCGGCCGCCCTGCGGCTGCGCCGCAGGCACCCCGACTGGTTCACCGGGGACTACCAGCCGCTGGCCGCCGAGGGCCCCGCGGCGGGTCATGCCGTGGCGTTCGCCCGCGGCGGCCAGGCGGTGACCGTGGCGACCCGGCTGCCGGCCGGGCTGCGCGGCCGGGGTGGCTGGGAGGGCACGGCGCTGCCGCTGGACGGCGGCCCGTGGCGGGATCTGCTCACCGGGGCCGTGCATCCGGGCCCGCGGGTGCCGCTGGCCGCGCTGACCCGGCGCCTCCCGGTGGCCCTGCTGGTCCCGGCCGGGTCTCCCGGCCCCGCCGCGGAGGCCGGCCAGGATGAGTCGCGGGGGCCGGGGTGAGCATGTTCCGGGTATGGGCCCCCGCCGCCGAGCGGGTCGAGCTGGAGGTCGGGACCCACACCGGCCCGCAGGTGCTGCCGATGCGCCAGGCCGCGCCGGACGGCTGGTGGGAAGCCGACGTGCCGCAGGCCGCGGACGGGGTGGATTACGCCTACCGGCTGGACGGCGGTCGAGCCGCTGGCCGACCCGCGCTCCCCCCGGCAGCCGTACGGCATCCGGGGGGCCAGCCGCAGTTACGACCACGGCGCGTTCCGCTGGACCGACCGGGGCTGGCGCGGCGGCCCGCTGCGCGGCGCGGTCATCTACGAGATGCACATCGGCACGTTCACCGGGCCGGGCACCTTCGACGCCGCCATCGAGCGGCTGGACCACCTCCGCGACCTCGGCGTGGACACGATCGAGCTGATGCCGGTGGCCGCGTTCCCGGGCCAGCACGGCTGGGGCTACGACGGCATCCACCTGTGGGCGGTGCATGAGCCCTACGGCGGGCCGGACGGGCTGAAGCGGTTCGTGGACGCCTGCCACGCCCGCCGCCTGGCGGTGCTGCTCGACGTGGTCTACAACCATGTCGGGATCGGCAACCGGCTGACCGAGTTCGGGCCCTACTTCACCGAGGCGCACGTCACCCCGTGGGGACCGGCGGTCAACCTGGACCAGCCCGGGTCGGACGAGGTGCGCCGCTTCCTGATCGGCAACGCGCTGATGTGGCTGCGTGACTTCCACGTGGACGGGCTCCGGCTGGACGCGGTGCACGCCTTCGAGGACCACCGGGCCCTGCACTTCCTGGAGGAACTCGCGGTGGAGGTGCAGGCGCTCGGCGCCCGGCTGAACCGGGAGCTGGTGCTGATCGCCGAGTCCGACCTGAACGACCCGCGGCTGGTCAGCTCGCGGGAGGCCGGCGGGTACGGCCTGACCGGCCAGTGGAGCGATGACTTCCACCACGCGGTGCACGCCGCGATCACCGGGGAGCGGCAGGGCTACTACTGCGACTTCGGCTCGATGCGGGCCCTGGTGAAGACGCTCACCCGGGTGTTCCTCCACGACGGCACGTGGTCGGCGTTCCGCGGCCGCAGCCACGGGCGGCCGGTTGACCTGCTGCGCATCCCGTCCTTCCGGTTCCTCGGCTACCTGCAGGACCACGACCAGGTCGGCAACCGGGCCGTCGGTGACCGGATCTCCGCCGGGCGCCCCGCCGAGCTGGTGAAGGTGGGCGCGGGGCTGGTGCTGACCGCGCCGTTCACCCCGATGCTGTTCATGGGGGAGGAGTGGGCCGCGGGCACCCCGTGGCAGTACTTCACCGACCACGTGGACCCGGAGCTGGCCAAGGCGGTCGCCGTCGGCCGGCGGGCCGAGTTCGCGGCGCACGGCTGGGGCCCGGCCGACGTGCCCGACCCGCAGGACCAGGGCACCTTCCTGCGGTCCAAGCTGGACTGGTCGGAGCTGGATGACCCGGAGCACGCCGGGGTCCTGGCCTGGTACACCGAGCTGATCGCGCTGCGCCGCCGCCGTCCCGAGCTGACCGACCCGCGGCTGGACCGGGTCCAGGCGGACTACAGCGAGCGGGAGCGCTGGCTGGTGCTGACCCGGGGCCGGCTGCGGATCGCGGTCAACCTCGGCGAGGACGAGGCCGTGGTGCCGCTGGGCGCGCCGGGCGCCGAGGTGCTGGCCGCGTCCCGGCCCGGGGCCGCGCTGGTCGGCACCGACGCGGCCCTGCCGCCCGTATCCTTCGCGGTCATCACCGTGTAACCGCCCCGAGGCCCGGAAGGCCTCGATCACCCCTGGAGGGGAACCATGGAGCAGCGCGTCGAGCAGGTACCGGTCCCGGACGGGTCCTTTGACCTGACGGTCTGGGTCCCGGACGCCGGCCGCGGGCCCGGCCTGCTGCTCCTCCAGGAGATCTACGGGGTCAGCGATTACATCCGGGCCGTCGGCGAGGACCTGGCCCGGCTCGGCTACGTGGTCGCGGCGCCCGACCTGTTCTGGCGGATCAAGCCGCGGCACCAGGCGGCCCACGACGAGGCGGGGCTCAGGGAGTCGCTGGAGCTCGGGGCCCGGTTCGACGCCGCCCAGGGGGTCCGGGACTGCATCGCCGCGCTGGGCCGGCTGGCCGCGCTGCCCGAGGTGGACGGGCGCATCGGCGTCCTCGGGTTCTGCCTCGGCGGGTCCATTGCCTACCTGATCGCGGCGCAGACCCCGCTGGACGTGGTGGTCTCCTTCTACGGGTCGGCCGTGCCGGACAACCTTGACCTGCTCAGCCAGATCAGCGCGCCGCTGCTGTTCCACTTCGGCGGCAGCGACCCCTACATCCCCCGGGACCGGGTCCGGGCCGTCGAGCAGGCGGCCGCCCGGTATCCCAACGTCACGCTGTACGTGGAAGAAGACGCGGGGCACGCGTTCCACAACCGGATGGCGC